>NZ_CP045404.1:2829592-4074389 GCF_009363715.1 Roseovarius sp. THAF9 | reverse complement strand
CCCTTACAATTGCGTTCGCGGTTCGGTCGGCAAAAGGCAAACGACAACCCCTCACCCGAAACGGAGTCCCGGGCGAAAAGCCGTTTGGCCTGTATCTGAACGCTACCCAGCGCTGGCCTTGTCTCGTCCCCACAAGCGTGGACCAACCCGCATGAATCGCGCCAATTCCGTTGGACAATATGGCTCCCGACATCGGTCGGATACACCGGCATGATCAGAGCAGTTGATCCGTGTCCGGTGCGAGCGCCTGTCCCCCCAAGCGTGAATCGCTCTGGCAAATTAGCAATTGAGTCAGCAAGACGGCAACTGTTCTTAGCGCTTGACTCGATCTTTACCGCGAAAAAGTTGCTAGAACCCGAGTCGTTCATAGCCATAAAAAAAAGGTGCCGCGCGATTCGGCACCTTTTCCTTCAATAGCTTAGGGCCGTGTGTCAGCCGAGCGATTTCACCCGCGAAGACAGGCGCGCCATTTTCCGCGAAGCGGTGTTTTTATGAAACACTCCCTTCGAGACGCCGCGCATCAGTTCGGGTTGAGCAGTACGGAGCGCATTTTGTGCAGCTTCCTTGTCGCCGGACGCGATGGCTTCCTCGACTTTGCGCAGGAAGGTGCGAATCCGCGAGCGGCGCGCTTTGTTGACACTGAGGCGGCGGGCGTTCTGGCGCGCGCGCTTCTTGGACTGGAGAGTATTGGCCATGGTGTGAACCTTTTCGGGTCTGTCATTTCGTTTCAGATGTGCACGACGACAACCCGTTCCGGCAGGCCAAGTGGCCGGAATGATTCTGGCCAGAGCGGGCCGCACGCGCATGTATGGCGCAGGCGTATAGCGGCAAACGCAGCGAAAGCAAACAGCAAAGTTCCAGATATCCGGCCCTGTGCCCGCAAAGCGCGTTCAGCCGGCCTTCAGCAGCGCAGTTGCCAGATCTTCGGCCCCCGGTGCGGCGGTCAGGATCAGGGCCTTGCCCGTGGGAACCGCGATGTCGAACGGACAGACAAGTTGGCCTGCGTCCAGCGCGGTTTTTACCAGCACCCGGTGCGCCATCAATATGCCTGCACCCGCACGCGCCTCTTCCAATGCCATTGCGTAAAGAGAGAAGGACGCGCTGCCGGAATGGCCGGGAAGCGTCACCCCCGCCTGCGCGGCCCAGAGCGACCAATCGTCGGGCCAGGCCGCGTCGACAAGCAGGGTCTGCGCAGCAAGGTCACCCGGCGTTAGGATGCTGCGCGCCAGTTCCGGGGCGCAGACCGGGAAAATTTCGTCGCGGGCGAGCACGTGCTGCGCCTCAGTTTTGCTTGGCACTGCGATGAACAGGCTGAGATCGAACATGTCCCGCGACAGGTTGGGCGGAGTTTCAAGTGCCGTCACGGACATACGTGCCTTTGGCCGAACCGCGCGCAGCGCCGGCAACCGTGGCGCCAGCCAAAGCTGGGCGACCGAGGGCAGCGCCGCGATCTGAACCGTCTTGGCCGGCGCGACACCGCGCAAGGCCCGCGTGGCGCGACCAAGCTGGTCGAAAGCAGCCGTGAACTCCGGCAACAGGCTGGCCCCGGCCTTGGTCAGGCGCACACCGTGAGAACGGCGCTCGAAAAGCGGTGTTCCGGCCCAGTCTTCCAGCGTCTTGATGTGCTGCGACACCGCGCCCGGCGTCACGCACAGTTCCTCGGCCGCCAGAGCGAAGCCGCCCAGCCGGGCGGCGGCCTCGAACGCGCGCAGCGCATTGAGCGGCGGACCCTTGGGACGGGCAGGCGATACAGGCATTTAAATTAGCCTTAGTTTTTCTAATCTGGTAAATTCTTATTCTGCTTTGCGCCGCGCGTCGAGCCTCGGCATGATCCGGTCAAACCAACCGGAGTACCGACCATGACCCTTGCCCATCGCGACTGGGTGCCCGCCCCTAGCGAAACGCTTGTTCAGACCATCGCTACGCGCACGGCGTCGCAGGACAGCGAAACCATCGCGGCGCGGATCACGACCCTGGCCGAGGAAAATCGCAAGATCCACGAACGCGACTGTTTCAACCTGAACCCGGCGACGAACGTGATGAACCCGCGGGCCGAAGCCCTGTTATCGTCCGGTATCGGCTCGCGCCCGTCGCTGGGCTATCCCGGCGACAAGTACGAGATGGGGCTGGAGGCGATCGAAGAGATCGAGGTTATCGCAGCCGAACTAGTTGCCGAAATCTTTCAGGCGCGGTTTTCCGAGATCCGCGTGGCCTCGGGCGCGATGGCGAATCTCTACGCCTTCATGGCGACCTGCAAACCGGGCGACACGATCATCGCGCCGCCGGCCACGATCGGCGGGCATGTGACCCATCACCTTGACGGCTGTGCCGGGCTGTTTGGGTTGCGCACCGTGCCGGCGCCGGTCAACCCCGATGGCTACTCGCTGGACATAGACGCGCTGCGCACGATGGCAGGGGAGGAAAAACCCGCGCTGATCACCGTGGGCGGCTCGCTGAACCTGTTCGAACATCCCGTCGCAGAGGTGCGCACCATTGCCGACAGCGTGGGCGCGAAGGTCATGTTCGACGCGGCCCACCAATGCGGGATCATCGCCGGGCGTGCATGGAAGAACCCGCTGGACGAAGGCGCGCACCTGATGACGATGAGCACCTACAAGAGCCTTGGCGGCCCCGCAGGTGGCGTGATCGTCACCAACGAGACAGAGTTGGCCGAGCGGCTGGACGCCATCGCCTTTCCGGGCATGACCGCGAACTTCGATGCAGCCAAGTCGGCGGCGCTGGCGGTGTCGATGCTGGACTGGCGCGAGCACGGGCCGGCCTATGCGCAGGCGATGATCGACCTGTCCAATGCGCTGGCGGAGGCATTGGCCGCCAATGGCATTCCGGTTTTCAACACGCCGAACGGATACACCAGTTCGCACCAGTTCGCGGTCGAGGCGGCAAGGTTCGGCGGTGGTCAAGCCGCGTCAAAGACCTTGCGCAAAGCCGGTTTCCTGGCCTGCGGGATCGGCCTGCCCATAGCGGAGGTGCCGGGCGACATGAGCGGTTTGCGCATCGGCACACCCGAACTGGTGCGCTGGGGCGTTACCCCGGATGACGCGCCCGTACTGGCCAAGCTGATTGCCGAAGGGCTGAGCGGCGATCCCGAAGCCGTCGCTCCGCGCACGAGAGAAATGCGCGCGGGGTTCGACGAATTGCACTTTGTGATCTGAGGTTGTTGGGGGCGTGCATTGCACGGCCCCACCTTATCACTTGTCGCGGAACTGCGCTTCGCGTTTTTCGGCGAAGGCGGCCATGCCTTCCTTCTGGTCCTCGGTCGCGAAGAGCGAGTGGAACACGCGGCGCTCGAACAGCAGGCCTTCGGCCAGAGGCACCTCGTAGGAGCGGTTGACCACTTCCTTGACGGCCATGACGGCGATCATGGATTTTTCGGCGATCTTGCCGGCGGCGGCCATCGTCTCTTCCATCAGCTTTTTGGCCGGAACGACGCGGCTGACGAGGCCCGAACGGTCGGCTTCTTCGGCATCCATGAAGCGACCCGTCAGGTTCATGTCCATGGATTTGGACTTACCGATGAAGCGTGTCAGGCGCTGACTGCCGCCCATCCCGGCCATAACACCAAGGTTGATCTCGGGCTGGCCGAACTTGGCATTGTCCGCGGCGATGATGAAGTCGCACATCATGGCAAGCTCGCACCCGCCGCCCAGTGCATAACCCGACACGGCGGCGATGATCGGCTTGCGGATGCGCACTATGGCGTCCGCCTCGGGGCCGAAAAGGTTGCCAGCGAACACGTCCACAAAGGACTTTTCCGACATCATCTTGATATCCGCGCCGGCCGCAAAAGCCTTTTCCGAGCCGGTGATCACAATGCACCGCACCTTGTCGTTGCCTTCGGCATCCTGCAACGCATCCACAAGCTCGCCCAGCAACTGGTCGTTTAGGGCATTCAGGGCATCGGGGCGGTTCAGGGTAATCTTGGCGACGTGGTCTTCTACTTCGACGATGATCGTCTCATAGGCCATGAAATCTGCTTTCGCTTGTTTCTGTCAGACTTGAGTCATTACCATTTGGGTCAGTCGGATCAAGGTTATCTTTGGCAGGTCGCACAATAGAAGCTCGACCGGCCCGATTGCACGACGCGGCGCACATTTCCCGGGCATCCAGCGCGGCGGCAGGGGGCACCTTCGCGGTCGTAGACGTCGAAGCTGTGCTGAAAATATCCAAGCTCGCCATCGGCTTGGCGGAAATCGCGCAACGAGGATCCTCCTGCAAGGATCGCGTCGTTCAGCACGGCGCGGATGATCGGAACCAGTGCCGCGACCCGCTTGGCCGAGATACGTCTGGCGCGGCGCAGAGGCGAGATCCCGGCCCGGAAGAGCGCCTCGCAGACGTAGATATTGCCAAGGCCTGCCACGATTCGCTGATCCAGCAGGGCGGATTTGATCGGCGTGTTCTTATCCTTCAGCGCGGAGACCAGATAAGGCTCGTCGAACTGGTTGCCCAAGGGCTCGGGACCCAGTTTGGCCAGCAGAGGATGGGCCTCGGCGTTGTCGGTGGCCATCAGGTCCATCGCGCCAAAGCGGCGCGGGTCGTTGAAGGTGATGCGGGCTCCGTTGGCCATGTCGAGCACCACGTGGTCGTGTTTCTCCGTCGCGGGATGATCGTGCACGAACTGCCCCAGCGGATCGCCCGAGATCAGGATCCGGCCGGACATGCCGAGATGGATCAACAGCGTCTCACCCGACGACAGGTCGGCAAGGATGTATTTCGACCGTCGCCGCAGGGTCAGGACACGCTGCCCGGTCAGCCGCGTGGCCATACCCGGCGGAAAGGGCCAGCGCAGGTCGGGGCGATTGACCTGTGCCGACGCGATCACAGCACCGGTCATCGCAGGCTCCAGCCCGCGGCGCACTGTCTCGACCTCTGGCAATTCCGGCATTCCGCTCCCTCTGCGACCAAACGGGCGCATTGTAACCCGCCCCCGGCGACCTATAAGAAGGACTTGAGGATCAAACGGCAAGGCCGCGGGGATAAATGACCGGGAAAACAACGCATTTCGGATACGAGGACATCCCCGAGGAGGAGAAGGCAGGCCGCGTGCGCGGCGTGTTCGGCTCGGTCGCGTCGAAATACGACGTGATGAACGATGCCATGTCCTTCGGCATCCACCGCGTCTGGAAGGACGCGATGATGGACTGGCTGGCGCCGCGCCCGGGCCAGCGCCTGCTGGACGTGGCGGGCGGCACCGGCGACATCGCCTTTCGGTTCCTCAAACGCGCCGGGTCCGGCCACGCCACCGTGCTTGACCTCACTGAGCCGATGCTGGTCGAGGGGCGCAAGCGGGCCGAGGCGGAACAGATGGCCGGCAGCCTGGACTGGGTGGTGGGCGACGCGATGGCGCTGCCCTTTTCCGACAACAGTTTCGACGTCTACACGATCAGCTTCGGGATCCGGAACGTCACCCGCCCGCAGGAGGCCCTGAATGAGGCCTTTCGCGTGCTGAAACCCGGCGGGCGGCTGATGGTGCTGGAGTTCAGCCAGATCCCGAACGACCTGATGCAGAAGGTCTATGACCTTTATTCCTTCAACATCATTCCGCAGATGGGGCGGGCCATCGCCGGCGATCGCGACAGCTATCAGTACCTTGTGGAGTCGATCCGCAAGTTCCCGGACCAGGAAACCTTTCTGAACATGGTGCGCGAGGCCGGGTTCGAGCAGGCCAAGTACCGCAACCTCAGCATGGGAATCGCCTGCCTGCATTCCGGCTGGAAGATCTGAGCCATGCGCGGGCCGCATAATATCCTGCGCCTGATCCGCACGGGCGCCACGCTGGAACGCACCGGCGCCATGCGCCTGATCATGGATGCAATGGACGCGCCGCCCCTGGTGCGCGGCACCATGCGGTTTCTGGCCTGGCCGTTTCAATGGCTGGGCTACAAGGGCGACACCAATATGCCGCCCGCGCTGCGCGCGCTGACCGCCTTGGGACCGGCCTATATCAAGTTCGGGCAGGTCTTCTCGACCCGGCCAGACATCGTGGGCGATGCGCTGGCGCAGGAGTTGCGGGTGTTGCAGGACAAGCTCCCCCCCTTCGATGCGGAGGTGGCCAAGGCCAGTGTTGCCAGTTCGATGGGCCAGCCGGTCGACGCCGTTTTCTCGGAGTTCAGCGATCCGATTGCCGCCGCATCGATTGCGCAGGTGCATAAGGCGCGGCTGCGAGACACCGGACAGGACGTGGCGGTAAAGGTACTGCGCCCGGGAATCGAGCGGGCCTTTCGAAGAGACATCGACGCGTTCTATTTCGCGGCGCGGATGATCGAGGTGCTGTCCCCGTCCGCGCGCCGCCTGAAACCGCGCGACGTGATCGCCCATTTCGAGGGCGTGGTTAACGGAGAACTCGACCTTCGGCTCGAAGCGGCCTCGGCCAGCGAATTCACCGCCAACACCGCCGAGGACGAAGGCTTCAGCCTGCCGGCCGTCAACTGGGATATGTCCGGGCGGCGCGTGATGGTGATGGAATGGGCCGACGGGGCGCCGATGGGCGACAACGCCGCCATTGACGCCGCGGGCCATGACCGCGCAGAGCTTGGCGAACGGGTGTTGCAGCTGTTTCTGAAACACGCGCTGCGCGATGGTTTCTTCCACGCCGACATGCACCAAGGCAACCTGAAGGTCGCCCCGAATGGTGATATCATCGCCTATGATTTCGGCATCATGGGGCATATCGACGAATACACTCGCCGGGTCTATGCCGAGATCCTCTATGGCTTTATCAAGCGCGATTACCAGCGTGTCGCCGAAGTGCATTTCGAAGCCGGCTATGTGCCGCCCGACCGCGACGTGGACGAGTTTGCCCGTGCCCTGAGGGCCGTTGGAGAGCCGATTTTCGGCATGGACGCCTCGAAAATCTCGATGGGCGGACTTTTAAGCTATCTCTTTGAAGTCACGGAGAGATTCGGGATGGAAACCCGCACCGAGCTTATCCTTCTGCAACGCACGATGGTCGTTGTCGAGGGTGTCGCGCGCAGTCTCAACCCGCAGACCAACATCTGGCAGGTCGCCAAGCCCGTGGTCGAGGATTACATCCGCAAGAATATCGGCCCCGGCGCCGCGGTGCGCGATCTGCGCCGCACGCTGATGGTGTTGTCGCGCTATGGACCGCGCCTGCCGAAGATCGTGGAAAGCGCGTTGATCCGCCAATCGTCGCCCGAACCGGAACCAACACGCGGCTTGCGCTGGAAATCCGTGCTATGGCTGGGTCTGGGCATCACGCTTGGTGCCATGGCAACCTTGCTGGCAACGATATTTTTCTGAAGACGTGGCATTGATGTGACTCCTGCTATCTATCGAAAGACGCCACGCGTCGGGCGGTGTCGGAATCACACGTGCTTGGCTAACGTTGACGGGACGTCAATGGAGGGAAACGCGCAGTGATCCGCATACCGACACGCGTTTTGGTCGCGCTTGGGATGCTCGGTCTTCCGGCCGTGTCAATCGCCGACGATCTGATAACGCGGACGACCAACAACTATGGTACGCCCGGCGGCCTGATCGACATGCCCACGGCCGAAACCGCGCCCGACGGCGAGCTGACCACCAACGTCACCTATTTCGACGGGTTTTTCCGGACGACGCTGAGTTTCCAGATCACGGATCGGCTGTCCGGCAGCTTTCGCTATGCCGGAACCGAAGATATCACCCCGCAATTCTCGACCTATTACGACCGCAGTTTCGATCTGCGGTTCCGTCTGTTCAACGAGACCGATTTCACCCCTGCGGTGTCGGTCGGCCTTCAGGATTTCGTCGGCACGGGCCTGCTGTCAGGCGAGTATATCGTCGCCACCAAGTCGATCGGCGACCGCCTGCGCGTGACCGGCGGCCTCGGCTTCGGGCGGTTCGGCAGCTATGCAAGTGACGGCAGCGTCGGGACGCGCACGCCCTTCAGCTTTAACCAGGGTGGCACGGGCGGACAGTTCAATGTCGACGACTGGTTCCAGGGCGACTACGCGTTCTTCGGCGGGGCCAGCTATCAGGCGACCGACAAGCTTTTGCTGAGTGCCGAGTATTCCTCGGACAATTACGACACCGCGCAGGCTGCCGGCATCCTGAAACGGTCGATCCCGTGGAACTTTGCCGCGACGTACCAGATAAGCCCAAACACGTCGCTGCGGGCCTTTGCTCTGCATGGCGAGGAGTTCGGCGCATCGTTGACATTCAACCTCAATCCCAAGAACCCGGCGGTGAAGGGCGGCACGGAACTGGCGCCGCTGCCCGTTGCCGTGCGCGGTCCGCGCAGCGCCGAGGACCTGGGCTGGACCACGCAACCAGGCCGCGAACAGGCGATCACCGCATCGCTTGATCGCAGCCTTCAGCAATCCGATCTGGACCTCGAGGGCATGACCCTGAGCGGGCGATCCGCACATGTACGAATCCGAAACGACAAATACGACGCGACCTCCCAGGCATTGGGACGGACCCTGCGCAGCATGAGCCGCGAACTGCCCCCGTCGGTTGAGATGCTGCATGTCACGCTGATCGAGAACGGCATCCCGGCCAGTACGATGTCCTTCAGCCGGACCGACCTGGAGCGTCTGGAGCACCGGCCAGCACGCGAGGCGCTCGCCGCCGCACGCTTTACCGACACGCTGCGGTTTGGCGATTACCCCGACCCGTTTCCCACGACATATCCGCGGTTCGAATGGTCGATCGGACCGTACCTGCGCACGTCGCTGTTCGACCCCGGCAATCCACTTCGGGCCGATATCGGCATCCGCGCCAAGGCCAAGTATCACCTTGGATCGGGCTGGATCGTATCGGGATCTGTTGGGCAGAAGGTGATCGGCAATCTTGACGGCGCGGTGCGGCCAAACAACTCTCAGCTGCCTCAGGTTCGGTCGGACGTGGACCGCTACAACCGCACGGACGAGCCGTTTATCGAAAACCTTACGGTGGCAAAATACGGGCGCCTTTGGCCGGATTTCTACAGCCGAGTTACTGCTGGCTATCTGGAGCGTATGTATGCCGGTATCTCGGGCGAAGTCCTGTGGAAGCCGGTGGACAGCCGTCTCGCGTTGGGCGCCGAGATCAACTACACGCATCCGCGCGACTTCGACCAACAATTCGGTCTGCGCTCTCGCGTGACGCCCGGCGGCACGATCCCCGAGTTCAACGGCCACGTATCGGCCTATTACGACTTCGGCAACGGCTTTCACGGCCAGGTCGATGCGGGCCGTTACCTGGCGGGCGATTGGGGCGGCACGATTGCGCTGGACCGGGAATTCGCCAACGGATGGAAAATCGGCGCATTCGCCACCTTCACCGATGTTTCGGCCAGCCAGTTCGGCGAGGGGTCCTTCGACAAGGGCATCCGGTTCACCGTGCCACTGTCGTGGCTGGTGGGTACGCCGACAAAGCAGAAGGCAAGCGGCGTCCTGCGCCCCCTCACCCGTGACGGCGGCCAGCGGCTGGAGGTCGACGGGCGCCTTTACGAGACCATCCGCGAGTCGCACCGGCCGGAAGTTGCCAAAAGCTGGGGGAAATACTGGAGATGACGCCGAGCAAGACGCTACTTTTCGCAGTCGGGGTAGTAGCTGCGCTGTCTATGGCGGGCTGCACCAACACCCGGCAGGGCGTTTCGGTTCTGTCCGTCGGCAAGACCGTGATCGACTCGCGCCGCGCCAAGGGACAGACGAAAAAGGAAATTCCCGACAGCGTTGTCCAACGCGAGATACGTCGCGCATTGAGTTCGAGCGATGGTCCTTTCGCGCTTATGCAGATCGAAGGAACCGGCAGCGTCGCCGTGTTGCGTGTCATTGAAACGAACGGCCCCTACAGGACCTGGTCGGCCTGGGGGACGTCCGAGCGGCGCAGCGTCTCGACGCGCGGCGGTGTGATCACCTCGACGCGCGGGCTGGGCACAGACCTCATGTCGTCAAGCGTCAACGGCTTGCTTGGGATGCTCTCGCGTCGCCAGGACGGGATTGAACGGCAGGTTCTGCGGCATCTGGACGGCGAGAACCAGATCGCGGAAACCGAAGCCTATTGCGCCTTCACCCCCGATGGACGCCAGACTTACGAGGGTGGCGCGCTGAGGCTTGCGGTGACGCGTGTCGACGTTTTTTGCAAGACGGACACGGACACGTTCAACAATTACTACTTGGTCAGCGATTCAGGCAGAATCGTAGAGGCGCGCACCTGGCTTGGCGAAGGCCTGGGATATTTCACGCTGAGCCATCTGCGCTGAGCGCGGTGTTCCTGAACGCTTAGGCGCGCCCGCATCTTGAACATGGCAGCAGTTGGCCAGGGCGCTGTATGCGTGACCGCTTCATGTTATCGAGCTTCAGACCGGGAAAAAGAAAAACGGGCCTCGAAAGGCCCGTTTGAAAATAACCAAACGGTTGGACGAATTAGTTCGTCACCAAGCTCGTCGTCGTGGAAGAGCCGTCGGCCAGTGCCACGATAAGACCGGCGGCGACAACACCGACGACAACGTAAGTCACGCCGCCGATTTGCATCGTTTCGAGCGACTGGGTCGACACGAAGGGATCGTTGGTCGTGGCGGTTTCTTCTGCAACGGCCGGCGCAACCGAAGCTGCAACGACAGCGCTGGCTGCGATAAGTGTCGTAAGTTTCTTCATGACAGGCTCCATGTCATTTGGTTGCACGATGCCGAAGCACCTTTTCACTTCGCTTATCCCATAAAGCCGGGCGAAATAAAACCCATTCCTACAAGTTCCGGAAGAATCTGGCCTTTCGAGCCCAGCTGTTGCCGATCCGCCAAATTTTTCATCTTACCGCGGCAATCGCAGGCCAAGAAGAGCCGATGCCGGCACTTCCTGGCCGCTTTCCATGACCAGAACGGTTTGGCCTGCCTCCGTCCTGGCTTCAATGATGCGGCCATGGACCTGTGCCGGCGTCGAGCCGACAATTTCGTCGCCGGAGAAGGATTCGACACTGATATCGTACGTTCCCGAGGGCAGCAGCGTCCCATTTCGATCGCTGCCCAGCCACGCGATTTCCTCGCGATCGCCGGAAACTCCAAGGCGCTGTACCTCGGTGCCTGCGCTATCGCGTACAACCAGTTCGTGCCGGTCGGCAAGGGTATCACCAGAGACGGTCAGGGGCACCGGGGCGCCATCAAAAACAACGGGCGCGATCGCGCGACCTTCCATGCCGATCCAGCCCGACAGCTGCGACACGCCCATCAACCCCATCTGCGCGCCAAGGGCCGACAAAAGATCGTTTGTCTGAACCTGCTGTTCCACGCTGGAGAACGTGGCCAGTTGCGTCGCGAATTCCGTGGACTCCATCGGATTGAGCGGATCCTGGTTTTCCATTTGAACGGTCAGCATTCGGATGAAGGTTTCAAAGTCCGAACTCAGTACGGATGATCCGCCTGCGGAAGATGCGGCAGCGCGCGAGGCGGTCCCACCGGCGCTCGCCGAAAGTGTGGAAATATCCATGAGAATGTCCTTCCAGGTTGATCAAAGACGAATGTCGACACGGTCAAGCGCGATCCGCGTCGACGCGTTGGTTGGTGCGGCGGACCCTGTCGAATCGACTTCGAGCGTGGCCCCTTCGCGGTGGTAGGATCCGCGATCTTCGTCGCTGCCTTGATCCGACCGTGCGTCACTGCCTTGGTCAAACGAGAATTCGGCCGCCCCATAGCCGATCTCCTGAAACTCTTGCGCGAGAATATCAGTATGCCTGCGCAGCAGGTCCAAGGTTTCGGGCCTGTCGGCCAGCACGGTGACGATCACGCCGGTGTCGCCGGTCTGCAAGTTGATCCGGACACGCCCAAGCTCGACCGGGTTCAACCGGATCTCGACACTTTTGTCGGCGCCGCTGCGAAACCCGCTTGCAAGTTGCTCCGCGACATGGCGCGGCAGTTCTGGTGAGAGCGCTGACATGGGGGCATTGGGACGCAGCGGCGCACTGGTCTCGACCTGGCTGGTCAAGGCGCCGGATGCACTCGTTCGGCTGGCGTCGACCTCAAGCCCGCGCGACCACTCCTCACCCAGACGATTTGCGCCGGGTATTTGAGAAACCATGGCTGGCGTGGTGGTCATGGGCGCTGCCGGCGTCTTGGGCCCGTCGGATTGCCCCGCCGGCCCCTTGCCTGAAGAAGACGTCACCTCCGGCTCTGCAGCAGGCCGAACCCTGGTTTCCGACTGCGGCATATCTTGTCGAACTGATGGTGAGGCGCCTGACTGGACGATGCCCTGACCGTTCTGTGTTCGGGCCGTAGGCGCGTCGCGCACGATAGACGCATCGGACCCCGCGCGCGCGGTTCCGGCCACGGAAAGCGCGGTACGCTCGGCAGCAAGCTGGGCCACCGCGACGATCGTAGCGGAACCCTCTGACGATGGTGAAGCGAACTTGGTTACAGTCGTCGGCCCGTTGTCTAGGCGGGCGGGCCGCAGCAGCTTGGCCATGTCTGCTTCCGGCGCCGACGGCTTGGGCAAAGTAAGACTGTTTTCGCTCGGCTGCTTCTGCAAATCTGTTGGCGCGGTAGCCTCCGGTCTTAAAAAGGAGTGCCCCTGGATCACCGCGTCACTCTTGGCACGCGCGGCGGGCTGAGTGGTGCCGATGCTCTCGGCGGTTGCGGCATCCCTGGCTGGCGTCGCCACCTGCGCCGTATCCGACTTGGCGATGACATTTTGCCCTTCAGCCGAGATGCGGCGCGCGCCATCCATGTCACGTTGCTGTGTGGCACCGATTTCGGCGCACGAATGGACATCTTCGGCAACTGAGGCACTGGTCCGAGATGCATAATGGGACGCCGCGGGGTGCGATATCGCACCGGAGACCGGTGCCGTGCTTGCTGCAGAAACGTGGCGATCGCTTTCAGCGAGTTTTGTAGCCTGCGACGCCAGCAGAATTGACGCCTCGGCGCCCATCGCGCTGGGTACGCCGGCACGGTCTGCGATCCCGTCACGGCCCGGTTCCTCAGGCCAAAGCAATGCCGGAGGCTCGGACACATTTCTTTGGAGCGTGCTTTCACGGCCCGGCACGGAATTTTGCAACACGTCGCGGTTCTCTGTCGTATGCCCCGCTTCGGTTTCTTGAAGTGCGGAGTCGGGCTGACCTGAAGGGTCGCGACCCATGTCGCCGGGTGCCGCAATAATCGACGGCGCGACCGACGTGGGCGGTCCGCCATCGCGATGTGGCGTATCCTGCTTTGCAATCTCACCCTCTTCCGACTGAGCAAGAATAGACCGAGTTTCGGGGCCCCGACCGCTGTCGCGCGCGACAAGGGCATCGGTATCAGCTTCGTCACCGTCGTCTACGGCGACATCATTAGCCGAATCACCCAGCTCGTCAGGCGCATTTTCGGCAATATCCGCTTCTGGCCGTAAACTTTCGGGAACAACTTCCGGAGAAGGGCGTGACCGGCCCTCGGCGAAAATCGAAGCGAAGCTGGCCGGCCCGGATTTGCCGTCGGGCCTGTCACCTTCCGGCACCATGTCGGGTATCACCAAGGTGCCGCCTTTTCGCGGAGTGGTGGCAGTCTCGGTTGAGTGTATGTGCAACATTCGTGAGCTCCGGGATTTCTTCCTCGTCCATCGAACTTCGCAGAGGTTGATTACCAGTTCTTTACCGCTTTGGTGTCAAATGCAGGAAACTTCGCAGCATTCGAGGGATTCTGGTGACCGATCATTTACCCATCAAACCCACGCCGGGCACACCACCCGCGAAACGTGATGTTTCATCTTCGTCTTTGGACGCGGCGCGCACGGCTGCCGAGAAGCTCGAGGCAACGTTTCTTGCCGAGATGCTCAAGGCCGCCGGTTTCGGCGAGCAGGTAAATTCCTTTTCCGGCGGCGAGGGAGAAGACCAGTTTGCCTCGTTTCACCGCCAGGCCATTGCGGACAAGATCGCCAAGGCCGGAGGAATTGGCCTGTCCGAACACTTCCTGAGGTCAATGATGGAGACAAGAAATGAGTGACGACTCCTCTGCGCAAGCGCTGGTCGATGAACTGGACGTGCTTCTGGATGCCGAGCGGCAAGCGGTTCTGAGCGGAAATCTGGACGAGATGGCGCGCCTGCTGGAGCGCAAAGAAGCGCTGATCGACCTGCTGGGTCAGCTCGATGCCGAGGATTCGGCCGTAATATCGGACATTCAGGACAAGCTTTCTCGTAATCAGTTGCTGCTTGACGGCGCCTTGCAAGGCATCCGTCGGGCCTCGGCACGGCTTGCGGCGGTGCGAAAGGTCCGCCGCTCACTGGAAACCTACGGCGAGGACGGGCAGAAAAAAACCATCGACGCGCAAGTCGCGCGCCAGCTGGAAAAACGCGCGTGAGCGTTGCACCAAGTTTGCCGCGTATTTGTCTTAAATGCCAGTCACACGCCCGATCGACTTTAGGACTCTCTTAGCACTTTGACGGCATTCCTCGGGCTGCATCCCAGGGCGGATGGCGCGATGCCGACGACGCGCATCGCAAACGTCAGAACGACTTTCAGAACCACCGCTCCGGGCGGTGAAAGTGTATCGGCGTAAAAGCGTCGCAGCAAAAGGACTATGCTATGTCAAGCATTCTGACGAACAACAGCGCAATGGTTGCCCTGCAAACGTTGCGTTCGATCAACTCCAACCTGGCATCGACCCAGGCGGAAATCTCGACCGGCAAAACGGTCGCAAGCGCCAAGGACAACTCGGCCGTCTGGGCCATCTCGAAGGTGATGGAAGCGGACGTCAAAGGCTTTCAGTCGATTTCGGACAGCCTCGCACTGGGCGAATCCACCGTTGCGGTGGCCCAGAACGCGGCCGAAACCATCTCGGACCTTCTGACGGATATCAAAGGCAAGATCGTAAATGCCCAAGAGGCGAACGTCGACCGCGACAAGATCCAGGCGGACATCGACGTTCTGCGCGATCAGATTTCGGCCGTCTCGGGTGCTGCCCAGTTCAATGGTTTGAACCTGCTCTCGAACCGTGAAAACGAAGCTGGCACCGGCACCGTCGAAATCCTGAGCTCGCTGGACCGCGCCTCGAACGGCACGGTTGGCGTCAGCTACATCGATGTCGGCAAGAACGATCTTGGCACTGAAGTCACCGACTACTCCGTCGGTACCGCGACAGCTGCAGGCTCCGCTACCACTGTGAGCGGTGGAATCGACAATGGCACAGCCGTCACGCTGACCGCTGCCGGTACCCCGCCGACGACAGATCTGGTCGTCGACACTGTCGAGGCAGGCACTGCGGTGCAGATCAACATCACGGGCTCGGCAGGCGCGATCGATTCTTCGTTCGACGACTCGGCGCGTGCGATCTCTTTCGTTGCACGCGACGGTGACACCCAAGCCGATATGGCCAATGCGTTGGCCGACGCATTCAATGAACGGGTCGCAAGTGCAATTGACGCAGGCAACATTCCATCCGGGAGCACCATCGGTGCCGCGGTGACCGTTGCAGCGGACGGCGTGGCCACCATCACCTTCACCGGCTCCTCGACCGGCGGCAACAACTTTGCGCTGCAGGCCATTGAGACGGTGGGTGTGAGCCAGGGCGGCGGCCTGGAAGACCTGGCTGATATCGACGTGACGACGGATGAAGGCGCTGATGCGGCACTGGAAGACATCGAAGGCCTGATCCAGACAGCAATCGACTCGGCAGCTGATTTCGGCTCGGTGCGCGGCCGGATCGAAACCCAGGCGGAGTTCGTCCTGAACCTGACGGACTCGCTCAAATCCGGGATCGGGTCGCTGGTCGACGCCGACATGGAAGAAGCGTCGGCGCGTCTGCAGGCCCTTCAGGTGCAGCAGCAGCTGGGCGTTCAGGCTCTGTCCATCGCCAACAGCGCACCGCAACAGCTGCTTAGCCTCTTCCGGGGTTAACACAGCAGGGAGCGCCCTCTCGCACAGGGGGCGCTTCCAATCTTCTGAACAGGTCTGATGCATAAACCTCCCGAAGGAGAAAGCCGTGAACGCCACGCTGAAAGCGCAAAACGCCTATCGCGACGAGGCCCAGCCGATACGTACGGATCGCGACAACGAATATGATGCCTTCGCGCGCATCACCAGCCGGCTGAAAGCCGCCGCGGATCGAGGCCCCAGCGGCTTCAAGGCACTGGCCGCCGCAATTTACGACAATCGGCGGCTTTGGACCGTGCTTGCGAGCGATGTCGTAAGCAAGTCCAATGCCCTGCCTCCGGAAATTCAGGCCCGTATCCTTTATCTTTCTGAGTTCACGCGCATCCACAGCGCCAAGGTGCTCAGCCGTACGGCCTCGGTCGCCCCCCTTGTCGAAATCAACACCGCCGTAATGAAGGGTCTGCGCCGCCCTAACGCCGTCAACACCGGCCGGACCTCTGCACGGCCCGCCCAGGAGTGTCTGTGACATGAGCGGACTTGTCCTGAAACTCAGCCCGAGGGAACGTGTCCTGGTCAATGGTGCGGTCATCGAGAACGGCGAACGTCGCTCGCGCCTGTCAATCATGACACCAAACGCCAACATTCTACGTCTGCGCGATGCCATTCACCCGGAAGAGGCCACCACGCCGGTACGTCGCGCCTGCTATGCCGCGCAGCTTGTTCTGTCCGGCGATCATAGTGCGGAGGACTCCCGGATGCAGCTGCTCAAGCGGATCGAGGAACTGAGCCAGGTCTTTACCGACCCGGATAGCAGGGCCAACCTGACCAAGGCGACAGAGGCTGTCATCGAAGGCCAGCATTATCAGTGCCTCAAATCGCTGCGAAGCTTGATACCACGAGAGGACAGGGTGCTCGCGCATAGCAAGGTCCAGGGGACTATCTGATGTTCCAGCCGGTCATTCCAATGTCCGGTCTGGCCGGATGGATGTTTCTGCAACGTACCGCCGACAGCCAGTCAGAGGCGTTCAACAACTCTCCACGCATCGTTCGCGACACCGAATATTTCGAAGTGACGATCGGCCAGGTTACAAGCGCTGAGGAGCTGGTCGAGGACCGGCGTCTTCTGCGCGTCGCGCTCGGAGCATTCGGGCTACAGGACGATCTCAACAACCGATACCTGATCCGCACGGTTCTGGAGCAAGGCACCGAGTCGAACGACGCACTGGCAAACAGGCTTTCTGATGACCGGTACCAACGTTTTGCAGAGGCATTCGGGTTCGGCAACAGCGGCGGCGCCCGTACGCAAGACCCGCTCTTTGCCGCAGATATCACTGCCAGGTTCCGGGCGCGTTCTTTCGAAGTGGCCGTCGGCGAGCAGAACGAGTCCATGCGGCTGAGCCTGAACGCGGATCGCGAGCTTGCGGACCTGGCCCAGTCGGACGGCTCCGAAGACACCAAATGGTTTCGGATTCTCGGGACCCCGCCTCTGCGCTCTGTCTTTGAAACCGCACTCGGGCTACCGGACGGCTTCGGTCAGTTGGACATTGATCGGCAGCTTGAAATTTTCAAGGACAAGTCACGCAGCACTTTTGGGCTAGAGAATATCAACGATCTGGCCGAAGACGGCGCGCGTGAAGACTTGGTCCGGGCGTTCCTGGTTCGCGATCAGCTCAAGGCGATCTCGTTCCAATCCTCCACGTCCATTGCCTTGACGCTGTTGCAGGCCCGCTGATCTGAGTTCATCAGAACCGTCACCCCAGCCGCACTGTGGATGTGCGACTTCTGCCGCCTGGGAACCGCATTTTCACCTACCGCAGCGCGATATTTCTAGCGGCGCCACCTTCGCGGGTCAGGGACTGACCGGCCTTCTGGACAGCTTTGTTTTGGCCAGCGGAAACTCGTGCGCCGGAATTCTGACCGTCCGAGCCCTGCGTCCCCTTTTGCATCTGCTTCGAGCGTGTACGCTCATGCCCGGCGCGGCGCAGAAGCAACGCCAGACGATTGAAACTGTTCTGCGCGGAGACAGGCTCTGGTTCCGCCAAAAATGCATCCAGTTCGGGCCAGACACGGATTGCCTGATCCAGTGTCGCATCGGATCCTTCGGCATAAAGACCGGCCCGGATCATAGTTTCCGACTTGGCGTAGGCCCCCAAGAGACCACGTGCCTGAGCGATCAGGGCATTCTCGTCATCGCTGGCGGCCCGAGGCAGGCTGCGGGACACCGACCGCAGCAAATCGATCGCCGGGTATCGTCCGCGTTCTGCTATCGCGCGATCCATGACCACATGGCCGTCAAGGACACCCCGCAAGATGTCCGCCACCGGCTCGTCCATGTCCGACCCGGCGACCAATACGCTGAAAAGCGCCGTTATGTCGCCCGAATGACCCGACCCGGTGCCGGCGCGCTCGCAAAGCGACATGATCATGTGCGCTGTCGAGGCCGGGAAACCGCGAAGCGCCGGCATCTCGCCCGCGGCGGTCGCCACCTCCCTGTGCGCTTCGGCAAAGCGAGTGATCGAATCTGCCAAGAAGAGAACCTGACGCCCAGTGTCCCGAAAATACTCGGCCACACACATTGCCGCCCAGGCGCAGCGGCGTCGCACGATAGGCGATTGATCGGATGTTGCTGCCACGATGACAGACCGCGCCATACCCTCCGGCCCCAGAACATTTTCCACGAACTCGCGCAATTCGCGTCCCCGTTCGCCGATCAGGGCAAAGACAACGATATCTGCCTGCATGTTACGCCCAAGATGGCCAAGCAGGCTTGATTTACCTACGCCCGAACCGGCAAACAGGCCAATCCGCTGCCCGCGAACAATAGGAAGGAACGTGTTGAAGACAGCCATCCCGCTTTCCAGCCTTTCGCCCAGGCCACGCCGTTGGGCGGCCGGGGGCGGGTCGCGGCGCAACGGATAGTTTCGATTTCCGCGCCCGAGCGGCGCACCGTCGAGCGGAGCGCCGAACGGATCGATGATTCGCCCAATCCAGTCCTCGCTCGGCCACAGAAGCGGCGGCTGGCCAAGCGATACCCTGTCGCCTAGCGAAATGCCTTCCGGCGATGCGTCCGGCAGAACAGTTACGAGGTCAGCCGACATGCGCAGGATCTCTCCGCGCACCGAAAGGCCGTCGCGCCCATGCACGTTGACCCTGTCGCCCATCTTGGCCACGTTCGAGAGCCCGCCCACGCCGATCACGTTTCCCTCGATACTGCGCACGCGTCCGACACTGCGCACCGGTTGCAGATCGGCAATTTCGGATCGCAGGGCGATCAGGTCGGGCAAATTCATTTTCGGCTCCTCTGGGCTCATGCGAACCATTTCTAAAGGAATCACGGTTAAGCCTTGATTGAAGCCAATCGAGGGAGAAGCCCCGATGTTTGAAAATCTCGAAGTCTTTCGCATGGCGCACGCGATGGCCAAGCACGCCGGCGCACGTCAGAACGTGATTGCCAGGAACATGGCCAATGCCGATACGCCGGGTTACGTCGCGCGCGATATCGCGCCTTTCCAGGCGGAGTTAGAGACCAAAACTCCGACCTTTGCACAGGCCGCCACCCGCGCGCGCCATCTGAACGGCGCCGCCCAAACCGGCGGATATGAAGTGCTCGAACGCCGCGATGCGATAAGCGACCCGAACGGCAACGCCGTGTCGGTCGAAAGCGAGATGCTGCACGCGGTGGACACCAAGCGCCAGCATGACCGCGCGGTCACGATCTATAAATCCGCAATGACAATCCTGCGCACCGCGGTGCGCCGATAATACGAGGCATAGATGAGCGATCTCGGACAATCCCTCTCCGTCTCTGCAACGGCCCTGAAGGCACAAAGCCAGCGGCTGCGGCATGTGTCGGAAAACATCGCGAATGTCGACACGCCCGGCTATCGCCGCAAACTGATCTCTTTCGAAGAGATTGCCCGCGGGCGCGAGGCTGGCGGCGTTGAAACCGGTCGCGTGCATCTCAGCCGCAGAGACCTTGAAGAGATCTTTGACCCTTCGCACCCGATGGCCGACGAGACCGGCCATTTCGACGGGTCCAACGTCAACCTCGTGATCGAGCTTGCCGACGCCCGCGAGGCCCAGCGCAGCTACGAAGCGAACCTGAAAATGTTCGAGCAGGCCCGGCAGATGTCGTCCAGCCTGCTTGACCTGCTACGTCGATAGAGGAGTTCCAGAATGGATATCAAACCTATCAATGCTGCCCAAAACTATGCAGCAGCGCGCCCGGCGACCGAGCCGAATGCCGGTCAGGGGGACGTGGGCGAGGCCGGCAAAGGCCTCGCCCGTGATTTCGCCGCAACACTTCAGGATGCCGAGTTCACGGCCAAGGCCGCGATGAGCGGAGAGGCCGACCCCCACGCCCTGGTCCAGGCCCTGGCGCAAACCGAGCTTGCCGTGGAAACCGCTGTGACAGTCCGCGACAAGGTTGTCGAGGCCTACCAGGAAATCCTGCGAATGCCGGTGTAATTCGATGTCGGAAGAGGTCATTTTTTTCGACACCTTGCGCCAGGGGCTTTGGGTGGCGGTTATAACCTCGCTTCCGATCCTTTCGGTGGCGCTGGTGGCGGGTCTCTTCGTCGGATTGTTCCAGGCACTGACCTCGATCCAAGAGCTGACGTTGACCTTCGTTCCGAAACTGGCGGCAATCGTCGCGGTATTTTGGCTGACGATGGGCTTCATGACACAAACGCTGGTCAGCTTTTTCCAGGACCGCGTGGTCCCCCTGATAATCGGAGGCTGATTTGGAAAGCGCGTTCTACACGACCCTCACCCGTCAATCGGGCCTGATGCGGGAAATGCGAACCATCGCGAACAATATCGCGAACAGTTCGACCACAGGCTACCGGCAGGAGGGCTTGATTTTTGCCGAGCATATCGTGGGCGTCGACAATGGCCCGTCCCTGTCAATGGCCACAGCAAACGTGCGCAACACGTCCTACGCCCAAGGCACCCTCACGCAGACTGGCAGCGCGCTTGACCTGGCGGTCGAAGGGGACGGCTTTTTCCTTGTCGAAACCCCCGCTGGCGAGCGCCTGACCCGCAACGGAAGTTTCGCGGTCTCTGCCGAAGGTGATCTTGTGACCAATGACGGGTACAGTGTGCTGGATGCTGGCGGTGCGCCGGTCTTCATCCCGCCGGACGGCGGCACGCTGGGGATATCCGGCGACGGCACCATAAGCTCGGATGGGCGGCTGATCGGCCAGGTCGGGCTGGTGATGCCCACAGACATGACAGCGATGGTCCGGGAGGGCGGCGTGATGTTCCGCTCCGACGCCGGCGTCGAGCCTGTTCTCGATCCACTGATACGGCAGGGATTTCTCGAAAGCTCCAATGTCGAGCCTCTCGGCCAAATCGCGCGAATGATCGAAGTGCAGCGTGCCTACGAGATGGGACAGAGCTTTATCGAAGCGGAACACGAACGCATTCGCACCGCACTTCAGACGTTCGTCGCCAAGTAGCCAAAGGAGATTGCCATGCGTGCCCTGAAAATCGCCGCAACCGGTATGGCGGCCCAGCAGATGCGGGTCGAAACCATTTCGAACAACCTCGCAAACATGTCCACGACCGGCTATAACACCCGCCGAGCCGAGTTCGCGGACCTGCATTATCAACAACTGGCACGCCCCGGCACGGTCAACGCCGCCGACGGCACCCTTCTGCCCACCGGCGTGCAACTGGGCCTCGGCGTCAGGCCCGCAGCCATATCCGTCAACCTTGCGCAAGGCTCGCTTTCGGCAACCGGTGGCGATCTCGACATCGCAATCGAGGGTAACGGGTACTTCGAAGTGGCGCTACCATCCGGACAGGCGGCCTATACGCGTGACGGTGCGCTGAAGCGATCGGCAGACGGGTTGATCGTCACGTCCGACGGCTATCCCGTCGCGCCTGAAATCACGATTCCCGACGATGCGCGTAGCATCTCGATCAACGGCGCAGGCGAGGTCTACGCTTATTTTGCCGAAGCAACCGAGGCGCAGCTTTTGGGGCAACTCAACCTGGCCGGCTTTACCAACGCCAAGGGGCTGGAAGCGATCGGCGCCAATCTCTTCCTTGAAACCGAAGCATCCGGCGCTGCTCTTGCCAGCACACCGGGCCAGGACGGCCTGGGCACAGTGCGGCAAGGATACCTGGAGGACAGCTCTGTCGACCCTGTGCGCGAGATTACTGAACTTATCGAGGCTCAGCGCGGTTACGAGTTGAACGCAAAGGTCATTACAGCCGCCGACCAGATGCTCAGCGCCACGACGCAGGTCCGCTGATGCGGCTCTGTCTTTCGCTGATCTGCATTGGCCTCGCTGGCGGCGGCGCGAGGGCCGACACTGTCGTCGCGGCCCAGACGATCCGTGCGCAAACGGTCCTCACGGTCGAACACCTAGCGATGAAACGCGGCGAGGTCCCCGGCGGCATCGAAGATCCCGATTTGCTGGTGGGAATGGAGACGCGCACAGCGCTCTATGCCGGCCGCCCCATCCGACACGGCGATGTGGGGCCGCCGGCCATCGTGGAACGCAATCAGATCGTGCCCCTGATCTTCGAAGCGAACGGCCTGCGCATTACAACCGAGGGGCGGTCGCTCGATCGTGCTGGCGTCGGAGAGTACGTCCGGGTCATGAACATGTCGTCGCGCAATACCGTCTCGGGACGGGTCAGTCGCTCTGGCCAGGTTCTGGTCGCTCATTAGGATAGTGTGAATGTCACTTAAATACAGTCTCTGTTTCGCCTTAATTTGTACTGTTGCAGCCTGCGGGCGCATGGATCATTTCGGCAAGCCGCCCAGCTTTACTCCAACCGAAGACACTGACGAAAATCGTGCAATGTACGATCCGGGCCTGCCCCTTGTTGTTCAGCCTGATCGGCCTGTCGATCGCGCCTCGCTCTGGAGCGGTGGGCAACGGTCGCTTCTGGGGGATCGGCGGGCCATGAAGCGTGGTGATATCCTGACCGTCGTGATCGAGATCGACGACGAAGCTCAGATCTCCAACTCCACCTCGCGTTCCCGGAACGGATCGGAAGATCTCGCCATTCCCGACCTGTTCGGCATCCCGCAGCGGATCGACGGAGATTTGCCAGAAGGCGCCAGTATGGAAAACGCGGTGGGCATCAATCAGTCGAGCAGCTCCGGCGGCGACGGTTCCGTAAGCCGACGCGAGGAACTGACCTTGCGCATCGCCGCCTCGGTCACCCAGGTTCTTCCAAATGGCGTGCTTGCGATCCAGGGTTCGCAAGAGGTGCGGGTGAATTTCGAACTGCGCGAACTGCTCGTGCAGGGGTTCGTGCGGCCCGAGGATATCTCGCGCCAGAATGAGATAACCTATGACAAGATCGCGTCCGCCCGGATCTCCTACGGTGGACGGGGACAGATCACCGACGTCCAGCAACCGCGCTATGGGCAACAGGCGCTCGACATGATCCTTCCGTTCTAGAAAGTCACGACATGGGCAAACTCATTCCAATACTGATGGCACTTATCGGAATAGGCGCTGGTGTGGGCGCAGGGATCGCGCTTCGTCCCGATCCTGCGGAGGTGGTGGAAATGCATCCCTGCGGCGACACCGACCAATCCCAGGGCGCGCATGACACATCCGCAAAGGATCACGACGCCGACGCGGCCGAAGAAGAAACGACAAACGAGTACGTCAAGCTCAACAATCAGTTCGTGGTGCCGGTGGTCACCAATGACCTCGTGAATTCCCTGGTGGTGATGTCGCTGAGCGTCGAAGTGGCTGAAGGTCAATCCGAGGTGATCTATGCCCGAGAACCAAAGCTGCGCGACGCATTCCTGCAAGTGCTTTTCGATCACGCCAATGTCGGCGGCTTCGAGGGCGAGTTCACCAACGCAAACAACATGGACATTCTGCGCGCGTCGCTGCGCGAGACGGCGCAGGGACTCATCGGGGATGTGGTGCATAACATTCTGATCACCGATATCGCCCGCCAGGACGTCTAGGCGTCGCGCGCCGGGCAGTCAGCGAAACCAGTGATCGAGCAGGAACAGAGCCTGTTCCCGTTCGATAGTCTGCTTTTGGGACTCGGCGCGTTTCTTGCGCCTCGCATCTGTCTCCAGCGACTCGGACGCGATCTTGCGCCCGTGGGCCTGACCCAGAGCGCTCATCCTGTTTCCTTTTTCGACCAGCACGCGCGCCAGTTCAATTTGCAGTTGGCGGCGTGCGCGACCGATCCAGCCGTGCCAAAGTACGTCACCGCCATAGACGCGCTGGCCGGCGCACTCGGACGCGTATTGCTGTCGCGCGGCATACTGCGCCGCCTCCAGCTCTGCCGCCTTGTCGCGCAGGCGTTTCTCTGCTTGCAGAATATCCCTCAGCTTCGCCTGTTCCGCTCGGAACCGCGCATCGGTGATCGCCACAAGCTCGTTGAAATCGTCTTTCATGA
The DNA here is from genome assembly GCF_009363715.1 of Roseovarius sp. THAF9. NCBI lineage: Bacteria > Pseudomonadati > Pseudomonadota > Alphaproteobacteria > Rhodobacterales > Roseobacteraceae > Roseovarius > Roseovarius sp. THAF9. The sequence goes on along the minus strand of NZ_CP045404.1, from coordinate 4,050,220 downwards.
CCAGGCCCTCGCACGTTGACGCATCGCCTCGGCAAACCGGATGGCGGCAGCCACCGCACGATAGTGCTGCGGATCGATCTCGTCGCCGATTTGGGTCATCGCGTAAACCGCCCGGGCCGTTGGCGGATCGGACCTCACCGGTACGCCATGCGCCATCGCCGCATCGCGGATCGCAAGCGCGACATGATCGACGCCTTTCGCCACACAGATCGGAGCCGCCCCGGGCAGGCGGCTCCATTTCAGGGCCACGGCATAATGTGTCGGGTTTACGATAACCACGTCCGCCCCCGGAACTTCGACAATCATCTGCTGGCTGGCGATCTGCGTCGCGCGTTGTCGACGCTCTTGTTTCATATGCGGATCGCCCTCGTTCTGCTTGTGCTCTTCCTTGACCTCGCGATGCGACATCCGGTTCTTGCGTTGGTGATCGAAGTGCTGCCAGATAAAATCCACCACCCCAATCGACGCCGCGATCACGAAGACCACGAACAGAAACTCGATCAGCATTTTTGCCATCAGCGCCCCGATCACCTGAGGTTCGGCGTGCAGGCTGCCTGCCATTTCCGGCAATCTGAGGGACAGGTATGCGGCCAGCAGGACCGAGTAGAAGAACAGCTTGGCAAAACTCTTGGCGAACTCGAACAGACCTGAGAGGCCGTACTTGTTTTTCGCGTTAGAGACCGGACTGATCCGGGACAACTTGGGCTGCAGCTTGGTTGGCGCGAAAACGAAGGCGCGTTGTGCAAAGACACTGAGCATCGCTGAAACAGCCGGTATCAGAAACCATGCCAAAAGGCCTAAGGCTATGGTCCCCAGCAATCCGCCGACCGGACCGGCCGCCGGACCTTCGAACACGAGATCCGCGAAGTCGCCCGCCTGTCCGAGCAACACCATCATTGCCGTGCTGACCGAGCCGACAGAGCTGGCTCCGATTGCAAGTGCGGCCAAAAGAAAGCCCCCATAGGCGGCTGCCGTGTTCAAGTCGGCCGATCGGGCCAACTCGCCTTTCTTGCGCGCCTCGTCCAGCTTGTGTTGTGTCGGCTCGTGCGACTTTTCTGTATCGTCTTCCTGCGAGCCGGACATCACCGCGTTCCGAACGGATTGACGACGAAGGCCTGAAGCGCCTCGATCCACAGAGTCAGCATCGTTGGCGCCAACAGGAACAACAGCGCTATTCCGGCCCCGGTGATCACCGGAGCGCCGACGAAAACGACCATCATTTGCGGCATCGCGCGATTGATCACGCCAAGCGTGATGTTGTAGAGCACCGACACGATCACGAAGGGCGCTGCCAGGGTAAACGCCAGGGCAAAGGCGCCGGAAACCTGACGTATGCCCCACATCGAGACAGCCCCCGGATCAGGCAGCTGTGCCACCGGGAAAAGGGTATATGTCAGGATCATCATTTCGGCCACGTGGACGTGCATGTCGAGGATCATTGCCAGGGCAAGCCCGCCGACGACCAGCAAATGCCCGATCGCCGGCAGTGGCGTCACCCCGGCATCCCCCAAGATCTGCGAAAGCGAGGTCGATTGGGCCGCAATCGCACCGGCCGTCTGCAGCGCCAGGAGGAACATCCGAAGCCCAATCCCGATGACGAGGCCGACAGCCGTTTCCGAGAGGATAAGCCATCCCAGCGGTGGAGGGGCCGCCATCACCGGGTCCAATGCAGGCACCAAGGCCGGGACGATCACGATGGTGAACATGATCGCTAGTACCAGCTTGAAACGCGTCGGCACCGTGCGTTCCCCGAACCCGGGAAAGAGTGCCATTACCGGGCCGGCGCGCAGGAACACGATGAAATGAAACCAAAGCACGTCTTCGACCAGTGACAAAAGCTCTGCCGCCGGACTCATGCCGGAACCACGCCAACCAGGGCCGGCCGGGCATCGGCCCCGATCTCTTCAAAGGACAAGACGGGGTTCGAGATGCTTTTCGCCGTCAGCACCGTGCGCAGGAACCTTCGGCGCGGCGTCGAAGTGACAATCGCCGGAAAGACACCGCGTTCGCCCGCGTCCGACACGGCATCGGCCACCGAAGATGTGAGAACGTTGAAAAGCTCCGGCGGCAGAGCCACGTCCGGGCGGCCACGATCGCTTTCCACCTGATAGGTCGAAAAGGTGTCTTCCCATTCCGGTGCAAGCTGCAACAGCGGCAAACTTCCATCCTCGCGCTGCAGGTTGGCGACAAGCTGGAAGCCCAGCCTTTGCCGCACATGTTCGCAGATCATCTCGGGATGCGCGTGTACCTGGCGGCCCTCGGCCACCGCCTCCAGGATCAGCGGTAGGTTGCGAATAGATACCTGCTCTGCCAGCAGCAGGCGCAACACCTGGTGCAATAGATCAGTTGGCACGCGGTCGGGAATCATTTCATCAAGCAGCTTTCGGTTGGCTTCTGCCCGTGCCGGATTGCTGAGATTGACCATTTCATCCAGCAACCGCCGCATTGCCTTCATCGTCAGCAACCGGCCGAGATTGCGCTTGATGACTTCCAGAAGATGCGTTGCAAGCACCTCTGCGGGATTGACGAGGGTGACACCGGACAAGGCCGCATCGGTCTGGTCAACCTCGGGAATCCAACGCGCCGGTGCATCGTAGACAGGCTCGCGGACGTTTTCGCCCGAAGGCAGACCAGGCGCGGATTCGGGATCAAGCGCCAGAACGTGATCAAGGCGCAGAACGGCACGGGCTTGCTCGACCCCCTGAATCCGCAGGACATATGTGCCCTGCGGCAAGGCAGGTTCATCGGTCAGCCGGATTTCTGGCAGGATGAGGCCAAAATAGCTGGCCACATGGCGACGCATGTTGTCGATCCGTGCATCGAGGCCGGTTCCCGGATCAAGGACCATATTAACGAGGTCGGGCGCGAATTCGACATGGATATCGTCAAGGTCAAGGATATCGCCCAGCGATTTGCTGGCAGGGCTTACCTCCGGATCGACCTCTACCGGGGCCTCCTTCGGCAAGCCGCGCGTGCGCAACAGCCACAGCGCGGTTCCGCCAAGGGCCAGACCGCCGATTATAAAGGGAATGAAAGGCAAACCCGGCACAAGCGCGAACAGGATCATCAGAACGGCAACCGTCGCCATGGCGGACGGGTGCCGGCCAAGCTGTGCCGTCAGAGCGATGTCCGTCGCGCCTTGGCTGCCTCCGCGGGCCAACAGAAGGGCTGACGCAATGGAAATCACCACTGCCGGAATCTGGGTCACAAGTCCGTCGCCGACCGTCAGGATGGCATAGGTCTCGAACGCGGTCCCTATCGGCATACCGTGCACTACGACGCCCATGATCAGACCCATCACGAGGTTGAGCAGGGTGATCAGCAAACCTGCAACGGCATCGCCCTTCACGAATTTCGACGCGCCGTCGAGCGAGCCGAAAAAGGTCGTTTCCTGTTGCTCGCGTTCACGCCGCTCCTTTGCTTCGGTGTGATCTATGGCGCCAGCGGACATATCGCTGTCGATCGCCAATTGCTTGCCAGGCATACCATCGAGGGCAAAACGCGCACCCACTTCGGCCATCCGCGCTGCCCCTTTCGTGATCACCATGAAATTAACGATCAAAAGAACCGAGAACACGACAAGACCCAAAAAGATGCTGCCGCCCATCACGAAGTTGGCGAAGCCTTGAATGACGTCTCCTGCGGCGTCAGTGCCGGTGTGCCCTTCGCCGATGATGAGCTTGGTCGAAGAAACATTCAGCGACAATCTCAGCATCAGAGACGCGAGTAAAATCGTGGGGAACGACGAGAAATCGAGCGGTCGCTCGATGAATAGCGTGACGGTGAAGATCAAAATGGCCAGCGCGAAAGAAGCCGCAAGACCCACGTCCAGCACCCAGGACGGCATGGGCAGAACCATCATGACGATGATGGCCATCAGAGCCAAAGCCAGCATAACTGTCGGCTGAAACAAGTTCTCGAGTGTCAGGGGCTTCATTGCAAAAGCCTCCCGAACCCCGTGCGCAGAGGTAAATTGGCGTATTTCAAGAGGACTGGAGCGAGCAAATATTCCACCGGTTTCTCCGCACTGCAAAAGGCATTCTGCCTATGCTCCAAGTCTAGAGCGTTAACCTTTACAATTGGTAATCGGGCCTAATTCTCCGGCGACGGATCCGGGGTTTCGGCCAGCAAGGCCTGAAGGGTGCCGCGCGTGGCACCCACGTCTTCCAAGAGGAGCTTGTTCTGTGCAAGCACGCCGACTCCGGGTTCCTCATCGGCAACTTCCGTCGGTTCATTCGAAGCGGAGGGCCCAGTGACTTCCACGCCGCTTTCGGCCAACCACGCCTCTCGGTTCGCCTCGGTGTCAAGCCCGGCGGATTTGAACAACTCATAGGCCTGCCGGTGTTCTCCGACCATACTGCGGGCCTGCGCGCGCAGGATGTTGACATCCTTGCCTTCAAGACCAAGCAACTCGACTTCGGCGAGCCGCGGCTGGTCGAGCTTCAGCGCCGTCCTTGCCCGGATAAGACGTGCCTTCCGCATGTTACGGCCATGGAAAGTTTGCTCCAGCATGTCCCGGCTCTGTTGGTAGAACCCTGCATCCAGAAGATGCTCTGCCATCGCAAGTGCGCTTTCCTGCGAAAGAAGATCAGGCCGGGCGGTCTCGTCCGACAGCACATACCGCAGGATTTCGAATGGCGCGCCATGGGTTGCCAGCCGGTTCGTAAGGTCGGCCCGAATCTGGTTCAACGGTTCTTCTGCATCCGACTCAAATCTGTCCAGCTCGGAAAATGCGTCGTCGAACGCACCGGTGGCACCCAATGCAAGAACATGCGACCGCGCCAGCTTTTGCCCCAAGGGGCTCCCTGCATATTCGTATGCATAAGCCGAAGCCAATTGCGCCAGTTTCGCCGGAACTTGGCCCCCGCGTTCCATCTGGCTATCAATCTGTCGGACAACAGCCTCCGGCGACATCTCACTGTTCGCCTCGACCACAATTTTCAGGCTTTCCTCCGCTGCTTCCAGCTCTCCGTTCTGAGTTTGCAGATCGGCGACGACCATCTTGGCCGCGGGCGTCATGGTCTCGTCGACGCGGTCTAGGATTCGAAGAATTGCAGAACTTTGGCGGGCATGTCCGGCGCTCAGAAGTCTGGCGGACAGAATTGGCCCGAGATGTTTTCTGAGGTGCGGAGGCAAGCCAGAAAACGCCCGGACGATCGCGTTATTGTTCACCTGGACATCCGTTGGCAAATGTTCGTGAGAAAGCGCCGACCACATCGCACCTGGCGCGTCGCAGTCGAGCTGGTCGGCAAGAACCGTCCCGTCTGCACTGCCCTTATCCATGATCTGCGCCAGCGCCGTGTAGATTTTCTTCCGCTCCGAACCGTCCGGCAATAACGACGCGATGTTGCCAGCCTCGACGCCGAAGCCGAAGTACAGGTAGAGTTGGGCCAGCTTGCCGACCGACTGTTCGTCAATACGATCGAATTCGCTTGTCATGCGACCTCTGAGTGGACCGATTTGATCCCAGAACGGCGCGCCCGACCCCCAGTTCGCCACGTCGATCAACTCTGCATCAAGACATCTGCCGGCAAGCCCTGTTTGGTCACCTGCTTCAAGCGCGGACAGGAAGTCGCGGTCCACAGCCGTTTGAACATTGATGTTAAGGTTGAAGGGCAGTGTGGCGTCACTTTCCTCTGGGTCTTGCAAAGCCGGCTCCGGTGGCGCGGGCTGAGATGGTTCAGTGACGTTTTCAACCGGTTGCGGCAACGTTCTCTTCGGTGCCAACAGACCCTGGCTTGCCGCGCGACTGAATTGGCGCAACAGGCGGTCGCGGCTTTCTTCAAGACCAGTCTCGCGCAAAAGCGGGCTTTCCATTGCGGGCTTTTGCTTAGTTTCAGGTGGCTCGAAACCGATCGCTCGATGCACCAAGGACGTTGCGGCCGACGTACCGCGCGTCGGAAGCTGAAGCGCAAAGCTGCGGTGGTCGCTTGATGTCTCCCCCACCTGTCCGGTCGACCCGACCTCTTTGGCGGCAACATCGACGACCAGCATGGACTTGCGAAACCAGAAACCTGTCGCCTCGCAGTCGCAGCCAAACCGAAGTGTTACGGCTTGCGCATCACGGTCAATGTCGATCTGCGCCACTCGATCCTTCTGAATTCGATCGAACACTTGGCTGATGTCAAAGGAAAGGCCCCGCCGGGCAAAGCGCAGCACTGCCTCGTTCTCGGTGTTTTCGATCGTCCAATCGATCCGTGATGGCAGGTTGAAGACCAGTCTCGTGAAGTCCTCATGATCTCCCGAACGCACTGAAACGTCTTGAGCTTGCGCCGCCAGCGGCCAGATCGCTGAAAGCAGGATGGCGAGCCACCGACCCATCAGGCCGCCTCCTGCTTGACGGCCTTGAGCGCCTCCTCGAGGTCGGTAAAGCTGGGGCGGCAATGTGATGGTGTGTTCTGGCGACCGACCTCTATGCAGATGTTGGTGGCGTGATTGTAAAGATTTGCAACCAGGACCTCCCGGATCAGTTGGTAGAATTGCGCGTCTTCTTCAACCACGGCCTTGACCTTGCCGGCGAACGGGCCAACCAGCCCGTAGGCGAGGAACACGCCCAGGAATGTACCGACCAGTGCGCCACCGATCATCTTGCCGAGCACTTCCGGCGGTTGGTCGATTGAAGCCATGGTTTTGATCACCCCCAGGACAGCCGCCACGATGCCCAATGCCGGCAAACCGTCGGCCATGGTCTGAAGCGCGTGGCTGGAATGCAAAGCGTGATGCATCGTCGACTCCATCCGCTTTTCGAGCACCTCCTCGACCTGGTGAGGATCGTCGTAGTTCATTGACGCGGATCGCATCGTGTCACAGATCAGCGCCACCGCCTCCTTGTCGGACTGGATCTTGGGATAGCGCCCGAAGATCGAGGAGTCGTCCGGCGCCTCGACATGTTCCTCGATCGCCACCGGATTTGACCGTGCCAGCCGGATCAACTCGAACAGCATGCACAGAAGATCGCGATAATCTTCGGGTTTCCACTTGGGCCCCTTGAAGACCTTGCCAATATCCTTCGCCGTATGCTTGACCGCAGCCATGTCGTTGCTGATCAGGAAAGCGCCGATAGCGGCGCCGCCGATCATCATCAATTCGAACGGCAGGGCCTTGAGAATGATCCCCAGCTTGCCGCCGGCCGCGAGATATCCGCCGAAGACCATCACGAAAATGACGAGAATACCGATTATGCCAATCATGTCGCGCTCTGTGCTCCACCGGAATGTCCGCGCCAGATAACCATCGACCGGTTAATTTTTTGCTGATCGCGGCGGATTATTCCTTTGGAACACCCGCGTTTCGGCCGGCCAGAACCACGCTGTAAAGATGCGCGGCCTCGGGGCTGAGGCCGGCCATGATGGCCGCAGCCGCCTCGGGCCGCATCCGGCCCAGGAAACCGGCGGCAAAATTCGGGTCCATCTCTTCGAACAGGGCTGCTGCCTGTTTCGGCTTCATCGTTTCGTAAACCCGCGTCAGCCGGTCCAGGTCGTCTTCGGCTGCGGTCTCTGCGAGCGCGATGGTCTCGCGCAGCTGTGTTTCCGCCTCGGTCAATTGCGCAAGTTTTTTCGTCACTTGCTCATCGGCGATGCGCAACGCGTGCATACGGTCACGTATCGCGGCTTCCTTTTCCTCGATCCTGGCTTCGCGCGATTGGAACGCCTCCAGCATCGCTTGCATGTCTTCGGCCGTCTGGCAGGTCTTTCCCATACCCTCGCCACCCGCATTTGCGATCGCGTCGTTATCGGGATCGCGTGCAAGCGCCTGCCCCGCACCTTCGCCGATTCTCAGCATCGCAGACGAGATCAGCAGCGCGGCGATGACCACCAGGCTGCCCTTCTGAGCGGAACGGCGTTTCTGTCTTGCCTGCTTTTTCATAGCCGACTTTCCCATTCATCCATTTCCGTGTCGTTTGAACATCGGGCCAAGGGGAGACGCGGGCGCATCCCCTTTCTCGGCCTCGCCAGATTGGGGCGGCGGCGTATCAGACACGTCGTGCATGGACGCGACCAGAAGTTCGAGCCGCTTGGCCACTGTTTCGGCGCGGTCAGTCAGACCATCCAGCGACATGGTCGACGCCGAGGCAGTCTGCTGTGCGGCCTCCAGCGTCTTGGTCAGGTCGTCAACCTGTGCGGACAACACTGCTACCGCACCGCCAATCCCGTTCTCAAGATCGTTGAACCGGCTAAGCCGGCGCGCCAGAACATAACAATAAAATCCGGCACCGATCGCGCCGGCGACCAACAGCACATCTGCAATCATCTCGATCATTTGATCCCTCAGTTCAGTACGAATTCCATGATCAGCAGGTCATTTACCCGGTCACCGCCGGTGACCACCTGCACGCGTCTCAGCATCTGAGCGCGCAGCCGCACCAAGGCCGAGTTGTTGCTCAGATCTTCAACGGCGACGGCCCGCAAGTAGGAATTGAGCACATCCACCACGCGCGGCATCAGCTTCTCGACTTCCTCGCGATAGGTCGACCGGACTTCCAGCTGCGCTCGAAAGCGCAGATGGCTGACATCGGTCCCGCCGATCGAAATGACCAGCGGCTCGATCGGAACGAAAGCCACATCGGGCATGTCCTTAACCTCAAGGTCCTCTTGTTCATGCGTGTGATCTTCGGTTGATCCTCCGCCGAGAATCAGACCGGACGAGACGGCGTAAAATCCACCGCCACCGCCGGCGAGAGCCAGGACAAGCCCAAGAATCAAAGGTAGTTTCGACTTCTTCTTAGGAGGCTCGTCGACCTGATCTTCGGTATCGTTCATCAATTGATCCCTCGATTTCGATTTTCTGCACCATAGCCCGAGAGGAACTAACCGATTGTTAAGCCTGATGAGCGAAACAGGACCGCAGCGAACGGCAGAACGCCGCAATCCTGGAGGCGAAGAACTTGCAGCAGCTCATCGATATCTGGTCGGGTATGAATGCTCGGCGACGCGTGATCGTGACACTTGCAACGGTCGCGATGTTTGCCGCCGTTCTGTCACTTGCCCGTATGGCCTCGGCACCCAGTCTTTCGCTGATCTACGCCGGTCTCGAAAGCGGCCCGGCCGGAGAGGTCGTGCGTGCTCTCGAACAGCGCGGCGTCGCGTATGACGTGCGCGGCGGGTCGATATTTGTAGATTCCGCGCGGCGTGATGAACTGCGCATGACCTTGGCCAGCGAGGGACTTCCGGCGAACTCGTCTCGAGGATATGAACTGCTCGATGGTCTGTCAGGCTTTGGTACGACATCGCAGATGTTCGATGCCGCATACTGGCGCGCCAAAGAGGGCGAGCTTGCCCGTACGATCCTGACCCACCCGTCCATAAGCTCGGCCCGGGTGCATATCGCCAAGACCGGGAACAACCCGTTTCAGCGCGACGTTCAACCCTCCGCATCCGTCTCGATCAGCACTGCATCGGGTGGCCTTTCAGCCAAGCACGCCAAGGGCTTGAAGTTTCTTGTCGCTTCCGCCGTGCCGGGCCTGACGCCCGAGGATGTCTCGATCATCGACAGCGAAGGCGGTCTTCTAGGCATGGCCGAAGAAACGCCGACCAACGCTGCAGACGACCGCACCGATGCGATCCGGCAACGGGTGACGCGACTTCTGGAAGCACGTGTCGGTCCGGGCAATGCGGTGGTCGAGGTCAGCGTCGATACCGTGACGCAGACCGAGTCTGTCCGTGAGCGTGTGATCGACCCGGGCAGCCGCGTCGCGATCAGCACCGATACCGAGGAGGTCGCGAATCAGTCAACCGATCAGGGCGGCGGTGACGTCACGGTGGCATCAAACCTGCCCGATGGTGACGGTGCGGCCGGCGATTCCTCGTCCAGCCAGGTGAGCGAGACACGCGAAAGAATCAATTACGAAGTTTCCGAAACCGAACGGCAAATCACGATGGTGCCGGGCGCAGTCAAGCGTCTGACCGTCGCGGTGCTGGTCAATGGCACCACGACGACGGATGCCAACGGGGAAGAAGTGTTTGAACCGCGCTCGGAGGAAGAGCTTGCCGATCTTCGTGAACTCGTCGCTTCCGCCGTCGGCTTTGACGAAGCGCGTGGAGATGAAATCACTCTCAAGACGATGCAATTCGAGCTGCCCGAACCACTGGGAACAGGACCGCAAAGCTCATTTCTTTCGAACTTCGCTTTCGATGCTATGTCCCTCATCAAGGCAGCGGTTCTAGCCATTGTCGCGCTTATTCTTGGTCTATTCGTCGTGCGCCCCGTTCTGGCGCGTCAGCCCGATGGTGCCGCGCAGCTTGCCGCTCCGGCCGGTTCCGAGAATTCCGGTTATTCGGATAACATCGGCGATTTTGAAACCTCCCAAGCCGCTCTGACCGGCGAGATACAGGACGATGCAGACCGACCAGGCGAATTGCCGATGCTGTCGGGCGGTGGTGGCATGGGGCTCCCATCCCTCGATTCCGATGATCAGGACCCTGTCGAAAGGCTACGCGCCATGATCAGTGAGCGGCAAGACGAAACAGTCGAGATCCTGCGCAGCTGGCTCGAGGGCGAGGAGGAGCGCGCCTGATGTCCGTTTCCCACCTTCTGGAAGATTTCGGAACATTGAGCAGCGGCGACACGATCGAAATGACGGATGTCCTGCTCGAGGAAGAGCGTCTCGAGGCGTTCGAGAAAGGATACCAAGCCGGGTGGGACGACTCGGTCAAAGCCCAAGAAGGACAGGCTGGCCACGTATCTGCAGAATTCGCCCGCGCCGTTGAAGACATTGATTTCACGCAGAAGGAGGCGTTTCGCACCATTCTGGAAGGCGTGCGTCCCTTGATCATGCAGATCGTGGAGACCGTACTGCCGGCGGTGGCGCGCGAAACCCTCTCGCCACGCCTCAGCGAGATCATCATGCAACAGGTCGCGGTCCACGGAAGACGCACCGTTCTTGTATGCGTCGCTCCGGGTCAGAGCGCCGCGCTCGATGTTGCCGATCTGGGCGAAGGCCAAGTCTCGGTATCCGTCGAGGAAGACGCAACACTCTCGCCGGACCAGGTGCAGGTCCGCTTCGAAGACGGCGCCGAGCAGGAAATCGATCTGCATGACACCATCGCCAGGATAGCCACCGCGATTGACGCCTATTTCACCACCGCCCTTGCCGAAGAACAAAGGAAATCCGCTTGATGACCGATCAACCCGACCCGCAGGAGACCACTCCCGGCGAACTGCGCAGCCCGTTTTCTTCTGTTCCGATCGAGATCACAATCTCCGTCGGCAAGGCACGCCCGCTGATCCGCGATCTGCTGAAGATGGGCAGAAACGCGGTGCTGCCGCTGGACAAGCGCGTCGACGACGCGGTTGAACTCTATGTCGGGGAGCGGCTTATCGCCAGAGGCGAACTGGAAGAGCTGGAAGGTGAGCAACAAGGCCAATTGGCCGTCCGGCTGACCGAGGTAGCCGATCTGCAAGACGGGCTGGGATGACGGTACACGCAGGCCTTTTGGGTTGCCTCATCGGCGGCCTTTTGATGCTCGCCGGTCCCGCTGCAGCGCAGGAAATCTCGATCTCGCTGGGCGATGACGGGTCGCTCTCGGCGCGCACGATCCAACTGATCCTGTTGATCACGGTCCTCAGCCTTGCGCCGGGTCTCGCGATCATGATCACCTGTTTCCCTTTCATCGTAACGGTGCTTTCGATCCTGAGGCAGGGGATCGGCCTGCAACAATCGCCCCCCAACATGCTGATCGTCAGCCTTGCTTTGTTCCTTACCTATTTCGTCATGGAACCGGTATTTACCGAGGCTTGGACTGCGGGAATCGAACCGCTTCTCGGCGAGCGCATCGAGATCGAGGAAGCTGTCGCGCGCGTGTTGGAGCCGTTCCGCAATTTCATGGCAGGCCGTGTCGACGGTGACACGTTTAGCGCGATGGCTGCACTTCGGCCTGACGCGGCCGGAACGGCACCAGCGCCCGGTGCGCCGCTGTCAATCCTTGTGCCAAGCTTCATGCTCTCCGAGATCGCCCGAGCGTTCCAGATCGGGTTCCTGCTCTTCCTGCCATTCCTGATAATTGACTTGGTTGTCGCCGCCGTCCTGATGTCGATGGGCATGATGATGGTCCCGCCGGCCATTGTATCCCTTCCTTTCAAACTGGCTTTCTTCGTGATTGCCGATGGATGGACACTGGTGGCAGACGGGCTGGTACGCGGTTACTTCTGACCGCTGGGAAAAATGCGACCCGGCGACATCGAAGTCCATGAAACATAGTGTTGTGCCTTTAATCTGAGCCAAGAGCTCAGCGCAAAACACCTGCTGCGCCAGGATGTTGCAGCGCGTTTCACGGGCAGGCTATGATCCAGGTTCATCGCGAAACGCCTTAGGGCCGGCGTGCCTGTCCGCCAACCCGACCTGCCTGTCGGTGCCAGGACCCGAAGATCCGGTTGCCTTGGTCAGTACAACGAGGCTCCGGGCACGAACGCTGGCCTTTTCCGGGACCTGTTCAGACAATACTTCCAGCGTTTGAAATAGGGCGACCGAGACGTGGTCAGGGGAACGGTCAGCGGCCTGCGCAACCGCTGCGCGCTATTTCACCGAACAACGAATTCCGCATGAAGCGCACCCGCAGCCTTGATGCTCTTGAGGATGTCGATCATGTCCCGCGGCGCAACCCCTAGGGCGTTCAACCCGGCGATGACTTCCGACAGAGATGTACCGTCCGGCACTTCGGCAAGGCCGATACCGGGCTCTTCCTCGATCTCGGCGTTCGTTCGGGGAACGATCACCGTCTCGCCTTCCGCGAACGGATTCGGCTGAACGGCAAGCGGTGTCTCCTCGACCCTGAGTGTCAGGTTGCCCTGCGACACCGCCACGCGCGAGATACGAACGTCTTCGCCCATCACGATCGTGCCGGACCTCTGATCCACGACGACCCGCGCTTTGCGTTCGGGCTGTACAAGGATGTTTTCGATCTGGCTCAGCGCATGAGCCGGGCTTGGCGTGCCGGTCCGGCCAATATCGAGGCGCACTGTGCCCGAGTCCATCATCACAGCGACAGCGCGGCCAAAACTGGCATTAATCGCACGTTCGATACGGTTCGCCGTCGTAAAGTCGGGCTCGCGCAGCGCAAGGCGCATACTGTCCAGCGACGAAAGGTCGAAATCGATCTCTCGTTCCACCCGGGCCCCGGCCGGTATGACCCCGGCCGTCGGCACCCCCTGAACCACGCCGCCGGCCTCGCCCTGGGCCGCGGCTCCTCCGGCGATGATGGTCCCTTGGGCCACCGCATAGATCTGGCCATCTGCGGCGTTAAGCGGCGTCATGACCAGCGTGCCGCCAAGCAAGCTGCCGGCATCACCGATCGCAGAAACCGTGACATCTATCTGGCCGCCGGCGCGCGCGAAGGGCGGTATGGTGGCCGTCACGAAAACCGCGGCCACGTTCTTGGGTCGAAACTGTTCGCCGGTGACGTTGACCCCCAGGCGCTCCAGGATGTTGGACATGATCTCTTCGGTGAATGGCGCATTGCGCAGACCATCCCCGGTGCCGTTCAGACCAACCACGAGGCCATAGCCCACCAGGTCGTTGCCGCGGACGCCATCGAATTCCACGAGGTCCTTGATACGGATCGGGCTGGCCGAAACCGGCAATGTTGCGAGAATCATCGAGAGGATCGCAGACAGGAACGCGCGCGGAAGAAATGTCATGAAAGGAAATTCACCAGGCTGAGGCGCGAAGACCGCGCGGTTATCGTGTAGAGCGTTTCAAGTTGTGTCTGAACAGCTTCGAGCTGAGTCGCTGTCTGGTAGGGATCGACCTCCAGCAATGCATTTCGAGCGACCTCCAGGCTGGTCAATTCGGAAGTGATGCGGACCGATGCCATCTCAATCCGCTCCTCGGCGAAACCAAGGTTTGCGCGCAGACGCGTTACGCTGTCCTGCCCCGAAAGCGCACCGACACTCAGCGTCTGCAAGAGCTCTTTCGCTTCGCCGGCATTCAGCGTGATGCTTGGATCGTCTGAAAGCGCGGCCACGGCGACATTTTTCAGCACGGTCCGCACCGCGGCATCATCTGCGCGCAACGACAGCGTCACACTTTCCCCTGATCCGAGGTTGAACGGGCTCAGATCGATTGTGCCTCCTTGGTAGATAGAGGTCTCAAACACGCCGCCCGGCGCATCGAAGAAGGTGTCGGCCGCCGCCATCACATCCGCGGCTGTCGTCGCCCCCGACACGGCGCTTCTCAGGTCTGCCAGAAGCGTATCGGCATCGACAAGCGGTGCGGTCGCAACCGCGACCCCTGAAAACACTGCACGCCCCGCCACGCGCGTGTTGAGCGCGGCGACGATGGTTTCAAGCTCGCTTTGCGCCTGGGTCGCAACCGTGCGCGTGTCGCCAGGCGAGGCTGCGGCCGAGGCCAGCGCCATGGTCTCGGCAAGCGCGCCCGCACGGTCCTGGACCGTGTTCATCGCAGCTTGCATAGCGGCCGATTGCGCGCCCACCTCTGCGGCGGTGTTGTCATACCGGTCAAGCAGACGCAGTTCACGCTCGAAGTCGGCAAGCGCAGTGAAATGCCCGTTGAGATGCCGGCGCGTGTCCGTCGTTCGCCCACTGGCAAGTTCTTCGGACAGGCGTGTCAAGTCCTGCTTGATCTGGGCGCTTTGACGCCGCAACAGAAACGTGTGGGCCAGATCGCCCAGGGAAAGCGCATTCATGGTCAGATCCTCAGCAGGGTTTGTATCATGTCGTCGGCAGTCTGGATCATGCGGGCATTTGCACTGTAGGCCTGCTCAATTAGCAAGAGCCGTTGCATTTGTTCATCCGAGTCCACGCCGTTCTGGAGTTCGATATCCTTCAGGCCCGCCCGGCGAGATGCCGCGAAACTCATCGACTGATCTACGGTGATGGCCTGCTGTCCCAAGCGGGACACGAAGCTGGTTGCGTGCCCCGAGAATGAGCGCGCCGTCGCCCCAAGATCGCCCGACGCCATCGCATTCGTCGCGCTGATCGCCGCAGAGAGATCGATGAGCAGGCCCGCATTGCCGGGGGCACCGGGAGCGGTTGCCCCGAGACCATCGCGCAATCGCCATGCCGCGCCGCCCTGGCGAATATCGACCGCGGAGTTCAGCACGATCCTGCCGGCAATGCCGATCTCGCCAGCTGCGGCGAAACTGTTGCCGTTATCCGTGAAAAGGCCGGGGTCACCTGGCGCCCGAGTCGCATCAAGGCCAGCGTCCTGAAAGCGCTCGATCAGGTTGCGCGCCGTGGCATCCACCTGCGTCTGCGCGTCCACGGCGAGGCTGTCGCGTATCTCGAACAATCCGGCGAGGCGCCCGCCCTTGATCGGACTGTTCTCGCCGGAGGACGCGATCTGTACGCCATTGATCTGAAGCCCGGACAAAAGACCGTTAGCCTCGGTCATATGCGCCGCAACCACATTCGAGGGCGAGAAGGAAAGCTCGGCAGGCCGACCGTCGATCAGGACAGCACCGCCGGGCGTGTAAAGTGCCAAGCCACCATTGCCGCGATCGGCGGACCGGACCGGCACGTAGTCCGACAATTCATCGATAACCTGCTGCCGCTGATCTTCGAAAGACGCAGACGGGTGACCGAAGTTTTTGGCGTTCACGATATGCGCATTCAGGGTCTGAACCTGCGACAAGAGCGTGTTCACCCGGTCCACCGCCTGATTGATCTGACCGTCGGCGGCGGTGCGCTCGGCCTCGATACGGCCCGAAATCGCGTTCAGTTTTCCGGCCAGTTCGGCGCCGCGCAACGCGACTTCGCTGAGACGCGCCTCTTCTTCCGGCTTGGACGCAGCGCTTGCCAGGCTGGCCGCGAAGGCGGCAATCCGCGCGGTCAGAGACGATGGCTCGTCTGGCAAGCCCACCTCGCTTTCGAACCGCGCGAGAAACCCGGCCATCGCGTCGTTGTAGCCCAAGGCGCTGTCGGCAAGCCGCCGTTCACTCAGAAGGCCCGCATCGACATTCCGCGTGACAGCGACAACCGACACACCGCCGCCGCGACCATCGCCCTGTGCCGTCAACTCAATGCTGCGCGGCGCGTAGCCATCGGTCAGGATGTTTGCCAGGTTGGTCGAGACCACCCCGGCCGCGCGGGAACTTGCGGTCAGTCCCGTCAGGGCGTTGGACAAAGCCGTGGAAATACTCATCGCGGCACCTCGGTGCTAGGGTAAGATTTCAAGCGCCGGATCAGCGCTTGATATTGGTTGTTTCCTGCAACATCTCGTCAACGGTCTGAATGACCTTGGCGTTGGAGGAATAAGCCCGCTGCGTCTGGATCATGTCCGTCAGCTCACCTGCAACGTCAGTCGCGGATTCCTCGCGGGCAAAGGCGACGACGTCACCTGTCGGGCCATCCCCAGCGTTCCACAGGAAGAACGAGCCGCTTTCGGGCGAGGGAAGATAGGTCTGTTGGTCCATGGCGACCATGCCGTTGGGGTTGGGCAGGTCGACCAACGGCACCTGGTAGATAACCCGCGTGATACCCGTGTCGAATGAGGCATGCACAAAGCCATTTTCATCCACCTCGGCCGAGATCATGTTGCCCACCGGCGAGCCATCCTTGTTGATCGAAAGCGGTGCGAAACTGTCGGACAGTTGCGTCAGACCGTCATTGGCCCCCAACTGCCCGATATTGATCTCCATCGGGCCGCCGGCCACGTTGACAATGATCGAACCCGTGCCGGGATCGTACGCGCCGCCCGAAGTGTCGGTCACGCCAAGCAGCGTGCCGCCTGAGGCGCGCGCGTCATCGAAGCTCAGGGTGTATTCGCCGATCACCGCGCCTCCTTGCGCCGAGTCGGTAAGGACCATCGTCCATTCGTTGGACGACGCCGTGGCCGGGACGGTTGGCGTGAATTCGATCAGGATGTTTTCGGATTTGCCCAGATTGTCGAAGTATTCAATCGACAATTGTTGCGGGTCGCCCGGGGCACCCGCTTCGGTGTCCGTCGCGGGCAGGTTCACGCCAAGATCGATGCTGGTCGTCGGCTCGCCCGTCAGCTGATTGACGTTGATCTGGACCGGCTCAAGTCCGTCGCTGGTATCGCGCGGAAACTCCGGAACCGTGCCATCGGCATTGGCCGGCCAGCCCAGCAGGACCAGACCCGATTCCGTGACCAAGCGCCCTTCGGCATCGGTCCGGAAAGACCCGGTCGTGGTCAAGAGCATCTGGCTCGACCCGTTGCCGACATCCACTTGGCTGGCCAGCGCCACAGGCAACATGCCGCGTCCGCGAACCGCAAGGTCGGTCGGGTTGGAAGTGGACACCAGCGATCCGCGCTCGTCGATCAGCCGCTGAGTCGAGGACCGCACGCCACCGGCCGAATAGCTGCCCCCGTTGGAGGAAATCACCATGGACTGGAAGTCCGCCTCGACCCGCTTGTACCCGTAGGTGGCCGAGTTCGCGATATTGTCGGAAATCGCCGCCAGGCGGGTCGCATTGGAACTGAGACCCGCCACACCGGCATTCAACGAGGATGATATTGTCATGGACACGCCTTTCTGCTGCATCGAATGTCTTCAATGCCCAGAACTAGACGCTGCGATTTAACAGGCCGCTAACAGATAAAATTCTGCCTACTTCCTATTGATCAGATCTCAAAAGGATCACTTCAAGCCGGTTGTTCCGGATCGAAAGCGCGTTCTCATGGGCCGGCTCGCGGTCCGCGTGTCCGGTAACGCGGTTCATTCGCGGTGCCAATACCTGCTCGGACTCCAGCAATTCACGCATTTGGTCGGCACGCGCCATCGACAGGGACCATACGGGATTTTCGGCGCGCACGACAGGCACGGCGCTGGTATGCCCTTCAATCGCAACTCGGTTCTCGACCAGCCTTGCAACAGACCCGACCATCTTGGCGATTTCGCGCAGAAGAGGCGTCGGCTCGTCGCTGTCCGGCTTAAAGAGTTCCGCATTCTCCAAATCGAAAATTTCAATGACCAAGCCCTCATCCGTGACCTGGGTCACGATATGCCGCCTGGTTTCCTTCGAGACGGTGCTTTCCCCGCCCCGCCCCATCAACATTTCCTCGATCTTGCTGAAACTGGCGGTATCCTGTGCCTCTGCCTCAAGGTCGGTGCTTTCTGCACGGCCGTCTTCGCTGACACCGATTTCACCGCGGGCCTGGCGGGCCTCGGTCGGGCGCTGGTTTGTGGCACCCGTCCCGTTCTGTGGCAGTGTCTCTTCGGAAAATACGCTTTCTCCGCCGAAACTTCCGTCTCCACCGCCCGATACGCGATTGATCGGAATCGTCGGGCTGAAGTAATCCGCAATACCTTTTCGTTGTTGTTCCGTCGTCGCATTCAACAGCCACATCAAAAGGAAAAACGCCATCATCGCCGTGACGAAGTCCGCATACGCGACCTTCCAGGCACCGCCATGATGCCCGTCACCACCCGTGACCTTTTTCCGTTTGATGATGACTGGCGCGGCATTGTCACCAGACGCACTCATCTCACCACCTATTTACTCACCCGAAACAATCGTTAGCAGACCAGGTCTTACTCGGCTGTTAACAGATCAATTTGTCCGCTTTATCGGGTCGCGCATCGCTGCCGGGCAACCACGGCATTTTAGTGAAATGCCTTGCATTCGGTTTTTGTGAATCGGGTCAGAAAGTGATATCCGTCTCAGGATCGCGCCAGTATGGCCGAAACCATTTCCAGAGACACGTGTGGTGCGTAGGGAGCACGTGGGGCAACGGAGGGTATCGGTCGATACGCGCGATACCCTCCGTACGAACTCACGCAGTTATCTCCGCCGAAGTGCCAAACGGCTACGCGGTCAGACCCGCAATTTCACAGACGATCTTCCATTCGTCAGCGGTTACAGGCTGCACCGACAAACGTGAGTTTCGCACCAGTACCATCTCCGACAGACGGGGATCCTGCTTGATCATATCGAGCGTCACCGGCGTTTTTGCTGCTTCCAGAGCCTTGATATCCACACACTCCCAGCGGTCGTCGTCGGTCGTGCTGTCGGGATGCGCCTCGGCAATCACCTCGACGGTACCGACCACCGCCTTTTCCGTCTGGCTATGGTAGAAAAAACCCCGGTCGCCGACCGCCATCTCGCGCATGAAATTCCGTGCCTGGTAATTCCGCACGCCGTCCCACTCCTCGCCTGCCTCCGCCTTGGCGACCTGCTGGTCCCAGCTCCATGTGGACGGCTCGGATTTGAACAGCCAATAGCGCATGGGTCAGATCACCTTGTTCCACGGAATCAGCTCGACACTTTCGAACAGATCCGCAGCCTTGTACGGGTCTTTCGCGGCCCATTCCTCGGCCTGTGCCATATTTTCCACCTCCAACACCACCAGCGACCCGATCATGCCGCCATCGGCATTCAGCAGTGGACCGGCTTGGCTCACGACGCCGCTTTCCTTCAGATAGGCCACGTGACTGTCGCGATTATCAAGACGCGTTTGCAGGGCGCCGGGCTTGTCCCGGGCAATCAGGGCGATCAGCATTCATTCTTCCTTCAATGGTCTTTGCAGAAGCTTATCCATTGCGTCGCGCACGTTCAATTCGCCGCGCACCAGCCCGGTCACGACATGTGTGATGGGCAGGTCCAGCCCGGCATCTCGTGCGATCTCTTCAAGCGCCTGCGCAGTCGCCGCGCCTTCGACCGTCAGGCCGGTGTCAAAGGTCTCGCCCGCGCCGATACTTTGGCCGAACCGGTAATTGCGCGATTGTTCCGACGTGCAGGTCAGCACCAGGTCGCCAAAGCCTGAAAGCCCTGCCAGGGTGTCGGCGTTGGCACCATATGTCTCCGCGACTTTGACAAGTTCTGCGAACCCGCGCGTCATCAACGCTGCACGCGCGCTCTCCCCCAACCCGGCGCCGATCGCGACGCCGCAGGCAATCGCGATCACGTTCTTCAGCGCGCCACCAAGTTCGGCGCCCGTCACGTCCGTGGTGCGATAGAGCCTGATGTTCGGCGTTGATAGCCGCGCTTGCAGGTGTTCGCCCATGGGCTCATCCGCGCAGGCGAGCGTCAGCGCGGTTGGCAAACCCTTTGCAATATCCTGCGCAAAAGACGGTCCGGTCAGAATGGCCGGAACGGCATCACCTACATGCTCGGCAATGACCTGCGTCGGTCTCAGGCCAGTGCCCCGCTCCATGCCCTTGCAACAGGCCACCACGGGTTTGCCCGCAAGTTTCGAACCATGCGATTTCAGGAATGCACGCAGCTTTTGGGCCGGAACAGAGACAAGAACAATATCGGCGTCTGCAAGGCATGCAAGATCCGTGGATACCGTGACGGCTTGCGGCAGGGTGATCTCTGGCAGGCGACGCGCGTTTTGCCGCGTCGCCTGCATTTCTTTCACATGATCTTTGTCCCGAGCCCACAACACAACCGGCCCGTTGCGTGCCAGCGATACCGCAAGGGCCGTACCGAATGCACCGGCGCCGATCACCGCGATCATGCCTTTGCCCCTTTCTTTCCGCCGCCTAGCAGGGACGGACTGTGTTGATCCAAAGGCCAGCGCGGGCGCGCCGCCAACGTCATATCGTCAATGCGCCCGGCCGAGAAGAGTTCCCCGCCTGCATAGGCGATCATCGCGGCGTTGTCGGTACAAAGGGACAGCGGCGGAGCGACAAAAGAAACGCCGAATTCGGCGGCAACAGTCTCTAATCCTGCCCTGATCTCGGAGTTTGCCGCCACACCACCGGCCACCGCCAGCGAGGGGGCCTCCGGCAGGGCCCCGCGCGCCTCTGTCAGGGCGCGGCGTGTCTTCTCTTGCAACACATCGGCTACCGCTCGTTGGAATCCGGCGCATAGATCGGCGCGGTCCTGCCGGGTCAGCCCGCCTTTTTCCGCGATCACCGAGTCCCTCGCACGCAACAACGCGGTTTTCAGACCCGAGAACGACATATCGCACCCTGGCCGGTCCAGCAGGGGGCGCGGAAACCGGAACCTCGCGGCATCGCCATCCAGCGCCTCACGCTCGATCGCCGGCCCGCCGGGCTGGCCAAGGCCAAGAAGACGGGCGGACTTGTCGAATGCCTCGCCCGGTGCATCGTCGATTGTACCACCCAGTCGCGTGAAATCATCACAGCCCTCGACCAAGAGAAACTGACAATGCCCGCCCGACACCAGGAGCATGACGTAAGGAAAGGGCAGGCCGTCGGTCAGCCGCGGTGTCAGCGCATGACCCGCAAGATGGTTGACACCGACCAACGGAATACACCGCGCGGCGGCAATTGCCTTCGCCGTCGTGACGCCGCACAGCACTCCACCGATTAGGCCTGGCCCCGCCGTTGCCGCCACCAAAGTCACTTCGCCGAGGGTCCTATTGGCCTGAAACAGAGCCTGTTTGACCGCGGCATCCAGTTTTTCGGCATGGGCGCGGGCGGCAATCTCGGGGACGATTCCGCCGAACGCATCGTGCAGCGCGTCCTGCCCCAGTACGACCGAGGACAAGATCTCGGAATGCTCCGCGGACATGGACACGACCGCGGCTGCCGTGTCGTCACAGCTGCTTTCCAATCCAAGGATCACCAGGGTATCGGTCATCTTACGCCCGTTGCGCCAAGCCTTCTTGGCAGGTAACACCGCAAGGACGCACAAACAACTCCGGAGCGTACATGCCGGCGCTGATCCTGATCACGAGACCTGTCGACGCGGCCAAGGCGTTTGCCGCGACAGTGCAGGCCGAGTTGGGATCGGGGGCTGATATCTGCATCGCACCCATTTTAGAAATTCAGCTTTTGCCCGATCTGCCAGATCTTGCGCCTTTTCCCACGCTGATCTTCACTTCCGCCCATGCGGTCGCCAGCTTTGCCAGGGCCACATCAGCGCGTGGTTTCACCTGTTACACCGTGGGCAGGGCCACCGCCGAAAAGGCGATGGACTGCGGCCTGTCTCCCATCGTCGGGCCCGGAACCGGCCTGGACCTTGCGAAACGGATAGTGCGCGACGCGCCCGCGACGCCCTGTCTGCACCTGCGCGGTGATCACGTGGCTTTTGACATCGCAAAGTACCTCAATTCTGCTGGAATAGACACTGATGAAGCGACGGTCTATCGCCAGCTTTCCGTACCCTTGCCGGACGCGGCCCTCACCCGGATCATGCAGGCGGATGCGGTCATCGCCCCTGTTTTTTCCCCGCGCAGTGCCCAGCTTTTGCTAGATGCGCTTCCAAAAGGCGCTAACTTGCACGTCGCGGCAATCAGCGACGCCGCAGCCGGGGTCTTCGCCCCGGATGATGCGGTCCGGATCGAAGTCGCCCAGTCACCCGACAGGCAGTCCATGCTGGCCTGTACAGCAACACTATGGTCTCGTGCCAACCGGCTTGAGGGCAGGAGCAGCCCACAGTAAGCTCGGTTCACCGGGCACTAGCGGCAAGATTCGAAAGAGGTTTTCAAGTGGCAAAGAAACCATCGTCCAAGGGGAAGAACGCCTTCGACAAGGATACGTCGCAAGCGGACGAGACTTCCGAAGCAAAAAACGAGGCCACTGAAAACTCCGAAGAGACGTCGCAGGAGAACGGCAAAACCGACACCGCTTCGGACGTTTCGGATGCGCCTGAGGTCACGCCTTCTGACGAACAAGCCGGCGGCGACGACGACGACGCAAACGAGCCGATCGCGCAGGAAGATCCTGCCGGTCCGGACGAAACGCCGGAAGAGACCGCCGACGAGGCCAAACCAGAAGATACGCCCCAGCAGAGCGACACGGCGGATCACGCAACCGACACCTACACGGCCACAGCTCTGCCCGCCACGACCCAGCAACCGGCCAAGGGACCGGGCGCCGCTGCACTCATATTGGGCGGCGTCGTTGCCGGCGCGATCGGCTTCGCCGCGGCCTATTTTGGCCTGGCGCAGACCGAGCCCGTGCGGGACGAGGTGCTTGCCAGCGAAGTCAGCGATCTTGGCCAGCGTGTCGACGACCAGGCCGGCACCATCGAGTCGCTTTCCGAGAAAGTCGGCGGAATCACCAACACCGACGACTCCGCGCTTGAGGCCCAGATCGAGGCGCTTGGCACCCTGTCCGAACGCGTCGCCCAGGCCGAGGACACGCTGGACGCGATTGATGCGCGGCTTCGCGACGTCGAACAGCGCCCGGTCACCGAAAGCGCCGATCCCGCGGCCATCGCCGCCTACGAGGCTGAACTTGACGCCGCCCGCCAAGAGCTGGCGGCCCAGCGCGAGGATCTGCAAGCCCTGATCGAGCAGGCGATGAACACCGAGACCGCCGCAGACGAAGCCGCGGTCGCCGCGATGCAACGTGCCGCGATCAGCCGGATCCTCGCCGCACTCGACAATGGCGCGGGTTTCACGGGTGCCGTGACCGAGCTGCAGGACACAGATGTCGATGTGCCCGAAATCCTCGTATCGACAGCGGACTCCGGTGTCGCCACACTGTCGAGCCTTCAGGAAAGCTTTCCCGAGTCGGCTCGCGCCGCGCTCGACGCATCACGTGATGTGACCGGCGAAGGCACGGGTCTGTCGGGCTTTCTGCGGGATCAGTTGGGCGCGCGTTCCCTTGAACCGCGCGAAGGCGACGACCCCGACGCCGTGCTATCCCGTGCCGAAGCCGCGATCCGCGATGGTCGGCTACAGGACGCACTGGCTGAATTAGCGGCGTTGCCAGAAGAAGGCCGTGCCGAGTTGTCCGACTGGGTCGGGCGGGCGACTGAACGGCGCGAGGCATTGGGCGCGGCCCAATCGCTAAGCGAGACATTGAATTAACGCCGGGGGAAGTCAAAGAATGTTGTGGTCCATAATCAAGATTGTCCTCTTCATCGGCCTCGTCGCCGCGGCCAGCTGGGGGGCGATCTACCTGCTGGAACTCGACGGCGGCGTGCGGATCGTGATGGCCGGACAGGAATTCAACCTGACCCCGCTCATGGCGGTGATCGCGCTTGTCCTTCTGGTGGTTGCCGTCTGGCTTATCCTCAAGATCGCGTCGCTGCTGGTCGCGGTGCTGCGCTTTATCAACGGCGATGACACGGCGCTGTCCCGCTATTTCCAGCGCAACCGCCAGGAAAAGGGCTATCAGGCGCTGTCCGAAGGTCTCATGGCGCTGGCGTCGGGCGAAGGCGACATTGCCATGGCCAAGGCTGGCAAGGCCGAACGTTATCTCAAAAAGCCCGCGCTCACCAACCTGATCACCGCGCAAGCCGCCGAGATGTCCGGCAATCGCCGCAAGGCTGAGGAAACCTACAAGCGTCTGCTGACAAACGAAAAGACCCGTTTCGTCGGCGTTCGTGGCATCCTGCGTCAGAAACTCGCCGATGGCGAAACCGAGACTGCACTGAAGCTGGCCAAGACTGCGTTTACGCTCAAGCCCAAGCACGAGGAAGTACAGGACACGCTGCTGAAACTTCAGGCCCAGACCGGCGACTGGAAAGGCGCGCGCGAAACGCTCAGCGCCAAGCTGAAATCCGGTAACCTCCCGCGTGACGTCCATCGCCGCCGCGATGCGGTACTGGCCCTGTCTGAGGCGCGTGACATCCTTGACGACGGCAAGAGCATCGAGGCGCGCGAGGCCGCCATTCAGGCGAACCGCCTGTCGCCCGATCTGGTCCCGGCCGCCGTTCTGACCGCGCGCGGCTACATCGAACAGGGCAACAAGCGCAACGCCACCCGCGTGATCAAGAAGGCATGGGATGCCCAACCCCATCCAGACCTGGCCGCCGCCTTCGCCGAGATCGAACCCGAAGAGACGCCGCAGGCCCGGATCAAGCGCTTTTCGAAGCTGCTCAAGATCCATCCCGATCATCGCGAAACCCGCCTGATCGACGCCGAGCTACATCTCGCCGCCGAGGATTTCCCCGCCGCTCGCCGCGCGCTGGGCGATCTGGCCGAGGTCGACCCCGATGCGCGTGCGCTGACGATAATGGCCGCCATCGAACGGGGCGAAGGGGCGTCGGACAGCGTGGTCAAGGGCTGGCTTGCACGCGCCTTGTCAGCGCCGCGCGGTCCGCAGTGGGTCTGCAACAACTGCCACCACATCCACGCGGAGTGGGCGCCGTCCTGCGATAACTGCCATGCCTTCGACACGCTCAGTTGGCAGGCGCCTCCGGCGTCCTCGGTGTCGTCTGCCACGGGGATCGAAATGCTGCCCCTGATCATAGGCTCTGTCGAGGATCACACCACGTCTAACGAAACCATTGACGAGGATGATAAGTCCACGGCGGACATTGATGATGCCGAAATTGTCGACGAACCAAAGCCGGCAGAGTCGGAAAAATAGCTCTTTTCGGATACGAATTGGAGTGCTATAGCCGCGCTCCACGGGGCCGCTGTAGCTCAGCTGGTAGAGCACGTCATTCGTAATGATGGGGTCGGGGGTTCGAGTCCCTTCAGCGGCACCACAATCGTCCAGTAGACCACTGAGAAGGTTCGATTTCTCTGCTGGATGTTTGACTTTATTCCCTTAAATATCCACCCTTTCATTGTCGCTGGCGCGACCTGTTAAGCGCGCTGTCCGACGAAAATTCGTCTCAAGTGGTAACACGTGGCTGAGAGCGGTGTTTATCTGCTGGGAAAGGACACGTCCTGGAAGGCGCAAGAATTGGATAGTATCGTTGACGAGTTCAGCTTCGGCGGCTTGGACCGTA
The DNA here is from genome assembly GCF_009363715.1 of Roseovarius sp. THAF9. Taxonomy (NCBI): domain Bacteria; kingdom Pseudomonadati; phylum Pseudomonadota; class Alphaproteobacteria; order Rhodobacterales; family Roseobacteraceae; genus Roseovarius; species Roseovarius sp. THAF9. The sequence continues at coordinate 4,024,699 of NZ_CP045404.1, read as the reverse complement.
GTCTCTTCCAAAAGTAAGGCGATAGGTTAAACCGTTGGAAGCTGCTCGGCGGCTGCTTTAAATCCCGTGCAGGTGCTGAAGAGGTCATCGGTCGTGCCATTCACGCAAAAATGTCGAGGGTGTTTGGGACAGCGTAGCTGGCGATTGCGGGAATGGACCTTTGCGAACTTCTGTGGACCGCTCTTGGACCCGTCGCGGGATAGTGCAGCTCCAATTACCACGTATCGTGTCGCGAAAGAGAACGCATATGGCATTGATCTGTGAAGGGTTCACCGCCGGAGCTGTTGTATTCATACTTTCTTAGGAGTTAACGATCTGCCAGACCCTCTCCGCACTCGGCTTTTCGCAGGATAGCTTCTATCATCTCGATTGGCTCCAACGCTCATGCTGAACTGCGCGGACGCGTTCGCGCCCTTCTTTCGTTTTTGGCCCCGTGCTCAGGCCACCATGAATTCGGCAGCGTCGCTTTCCTGCAACTACCGGCTCTTCACATAGTTCACCTGTCTTGGATTTTGCGCCACATGCGGGACGCAAGTCCTCGGCAAGGGGGGCGCCATTATCGTCCAGCCCTAACTCGCGAAAACGCAAACACCCAGACTTTTTACATTGCAAGCAAGCTAGTCTGCGATGTTTTGAAGAATGAGCCGTAGCTGGGCAAAGACGTGCCGCGCGTATTCCCGGAGTACGTTTGCGAAGCTCGGCTACAAGCCTTTCGTACCGCGAAATTTAAGCTTCATCATCCATTATGACGTCATCATTTATCAACATTCGACTAAGACCCAAAACCGATCATACTCTAATCATCTCTAGGTGCCTATATTGTGTAGCTAAACGCGGCAAGCATTAACGCCAGAGTGACTGCGGTCTCGGTCCATAGCCAATCTACGTGTCATTCAGAGCGAATGTCTGCTTTGGTCGGAATGACGAGACCGGTCCTGAAGTGTGATTCCTGAGTTTTGATGCGACGGACTTCGATCTATGGGCGTTGAAGAATAACTCGTGCCGCTTGATTGTTCTACAATCTCACTTAACGCCTCAAGCTCCGGATCTTTTCCGCGGAAAGTGCATAGCCGATCTCGGCCAGTTGGGTTGATCTCGACGCCGTGCCGAACATGCCGGTGACCGTTACGGGCTCGAACATGCCGGAGCTTTCGAAGGGCGTGCTGGTGGTCACGAAGACAAGCTGGTTGGCCGGCGGCGGGGGCACGTGGACGCAGGCGCCGACATAGGGCACGAGGATGAACGCGGTGACGCCAGTGCCTTCGTGGTCGAGCGGCACGATAAAGCCCGAAAGTTGCACGATCTTGCCGGTCCAGTCGGTGCGAATGCCTGTCGATGGCGGCTGACGCGCGGCCATGCTGCTTTCGTCGTGCGGCAGGATGCCTTGCAGGTTGCCGGGCAGAGACGTGTCGTCCTCGGGCAGAAGGTCGCGCCATTCCAACGCGATCACCGTGTCGGCCAGCGCCTGTCCTGCAAACCCCGATGCGGCGAAGGACAGAAGCAGCGCCCTGCGAGTCAGGCCTTTCACTGCCATTCGTACACCTCGATCCGCTCGGCGGTCATCCGGTATCCGACATCCGCGATCTGCGTCTTCATGGACTTGGCCGAGAGCCGACCAGAGACCCACACCGGGTCCCACAGCGAGTCGCTGGGCCAGGGGGTCTTGGTTGTGACGAAGACAAGTTGGTTCGGCGGCGGCGGCGGCGTGTGGATGCAGGCGCCCACGTAAGGCACCAGCATAAAGCTGGTCACACCTTGCGAAGTGACGTCGAACGGGATGATGTAGCCGGGCAGCTTGACCGCCTTGCCGTTGAGACGGGTGTTCATCCGCCACGCGTTGCGGTCGTATTCAGGCACCCAGGTGTCATTGGCCTCGTCGATCTTGCCGGGGCCGATGATTTCACCATAGGGCACGCCCTTGGGAATCAGGTCTTCCCATATGATTTCCCGGAACGGGTTGGCCATGGCCCGGCCTGGAAGCAGGGTTGCCGAGAGCATGGCCAGGACGGCCCGGCGAGAGGGGTGCGCGCGCTTCATATCCTCACCATCATGCCATCAGACAGCGACAGGCGGTAGGCCCTGAGTGCCGGAAACAGGCTGACAAGCGCCGCCGCGATGATCACACCTGCGAGAGCGGCCAGTTCCCGCCCGGTCGGCGGCGCGATCGGCAGCCAGAGGCCGAAGGCGTTGTCCACCACCGGCTGCGCCACGACCAGCCCGCCGTAGAGCAGCGCGAGGCCCAGCAGTGCGCCCAGGGCGGCCATCAGCGCCGCTTCCAACACCAGCAGGCCCAGGATGGTGGCAGGGCGCGCGCCCATGGCTCGCCAGATCGCCATTTCCCGCCGGCGTTCGTTGAGCGAGGAAAAGATCATCGCCATCATCCCCAGGAGCGCCGTCACCACCACCATCGCCGACACGCCGATCAGCGCGGTCTCGGCCACACCGACGATCTGCCACAGCTCTTGCAAGGCGACGCCGGGCAGGACCGCCAGCAACGGCTCTTCGGGGTAGGTGTTGATCCAGCGTTGCAGGCCAAAGATCTGGAGGCGCGACTTGACCCCGACCAGCGCGGCCGTCACTGCCGACGGCGACAGGTCCATCTGCCGTATCTGCTCGACCGGCGTGCTTTGGCCGGGGATCTGTGCACCGGATTGCCAATCGACATGGATCGCCTCGATGGCCTCCAGGCTGACGATGACTGTCCGGTCCACCGGGGTGCCGGTGCGGTCGATGATGCCCGCCACGCGAAAGGGTTGATCGTCGTGGTGGGTGAAGGACGCAAGGCCGTGCGAGACGACGATCGGGTCGCCCACCGCATAGCCCAGCGTGGCCGCGACCTCGGCGCCGATGACCGCGTCGTAAAGATCATCCAGCCCGTGGCCATCGCCGATCTCCAAGGACCGGCCGCCGCGATACTTGTAGTGCTCGAAAAACGCCTGCGTGGTGCCCATGACCCGGAACTGGCGGTGGCTGTCGCCAAGCGATATCGGCACGATCCAGTCCACCTCGGGCCGGTTGGCGATATCCTGGTAGCTTTCCCAGGTCACGTTGTTGGTGGCGTTGCCGATCCGGAACACGGAATACAGCAACAGCTGAACCGAGCCGGACCGCGCCCCGACGATCAGGTCGGTGCCCGAAATCGTGTCGGCAAAACTGGCCTTGGCACCCGTGCGCACCTTCTCGACGCCAAGAAACAGCGCGACCGACAGGGCGATGGCCAGCACCGTCATGCCGACGGTCAAGGCGCGAGCCATGAGGGAGCCGAAGGCAAGGCGCAGGATCATGCGGCCTGCCTTTCGACAGAGGCGATGTCAGCGAGGCGCACCACGCGGTCGAATCGCGCGCTCAGCCTTTCGTCATGGCTGACCATCAACAGCGACGATCCGGCTGCCGCGATCTGATCGAACAAAAGGCCAAGAAACGCATCCTGCGTCGCCGCATCCAGTGCCGAGGTCGGCTCGTCCGCGACGATCAGGGGCGGCTGGCCGATCAGGGCGCGGGCCACGGCGACCCGCTGTTGCTGACCGACGGAAAGGCGCCCCGCCTTGGCCTCGACAATATCCGAGGGCAGACCAAGTGCCGCGCAGAGCTTTACCGCATCGTCCGCTGCGGCGCGCTTTCTCCGCTCGAGCGCGAACTTCAAAGGCAGCATGATGTTGTCGGAGACACTGGCATAGGGCAGCAGGTTGAACTGCTGGAAGATGACGCCGATCCGCTCGGCCCGGAACCTGTCGCGCGCGCCGGCCCGCAGGGTGGCAAGGTTCGTGCCGGCCAGATCCACCCGGCCGGCATCGGCAGTGACGATCCCGCAGACCAGCGACAGAAGCGTGGACTTCCCCGACCCGCTTTCGCCCAAAAGCAGAACGCTTTCGCCCTGGTCCAGCCGGAACTCCGGCACCGACATTCCGAAAGATGCCCGCCCCGGCCAGCGGAAACGGACGTCTTGCAGGGTCAGGGCCGGGTCTGCCATCGCTACTCGAAAGAGACCTCGGCGGAACCGGGCGTCAGCTCCGCCGTGCCCGCGCCGGTCTCCGTCACGTATTGCACTTCGATTTCTTCGGCATTGGGGAACCGTTCGAAGAACGGGAAGCCCACGCCGGTCAGCGCGTCCTCGTCATCGCAGGCAAAGCCGTAGGTCACGTGAAACTCACTGTGCCGCGCCTCGTCCGCGTGGTCTTCGTGGTCGTGATCGTGCTCTTCGCCTTCGGCGTGGTCGTCGTCGTGCGTGTGGTCATCACCCTCGTGCATGTGCTCGTCGTCATGATCGCCGGTGTGCAGATGGGCCAGAACCTCGGTCAGCCGACACCCCGCGCCTTCGGGCAGCGTCACGATCTCCTCTGGCGTCAGGAATTGCCGGATCGCAGTTGCTACCGCCTCCTTGTCCTCGGCAGAACTCGCCTCGTGCTCAAAGCCGACGATGTCCATGCCAGGCGACAGGATGTTGATCTCGATCGTTCCGTGTTCGACCGCGATTTCGACGGTCGAGACGCCGTGCACATGCGCGTCAAGTTCGCGCGTGTCTTGCGCGATTGCGGGCGCGGCGAGGGTGGTGGTGGCCAGGGCCAGGTGGATCGGTTTCATGACAGGTCCTTTCAGGTTTCATTGATGAAGTCAGACGAGGGTCATTGCAACGCCCCTGCAACGATCGGGGCGTTCAATTCCGTGTGCTTTTGCGGCGCGGCCAGCGACAGAACATGATCGGCCGTCGCGCCGACCAGAGCCGCGTCGTGGCTCACCAGCATGATCCCGCATCCCTCGCGCTCGGCGGTTTCGGTCAGAAGGCCGATCACCTGTTTCTGGGTGATCGGGTCGAGGCGCGACGTGGGCTCGTCGGCGAAGATGAACCTGGGACGGACCAGCAGCAGGCGCAGAAGCGCGAGACGCTGAAGCTCGCCACCAGAGACGGCGCCCGGCTTACGGTTCAGCAGCGCGGGCGCGAGGCCGAGGCGCGGCATCAGCGCGTCGATCCGGCCTTGAGTCTGACCATGACGGCAGGCGACATCGAATAAAGTGCGCCCCAGCGTCCGGTGCCGCGGAAAGGCCGCGACCGGATCCTGATAGAGCTTCTGAAAGGCGGTTGGCGGCAGGCCTGGTTCCCGTTCCACCCGCCCGGCGGCGGGCCGCACGAGACCCAGAATAACATCGCCCAGCGTGGACTTGCCACAGCCCGACGGCCCGGTGACGCCAAGGATCCGCCCCTCGCAGAGATCGAAGGAAATGTCCGAGAACAGCCGGTGGCCGCCGCGCTCTGCCGCAAGACCGGTCGCGCTCAGCATGGCGGCACCGGCGGGCGGCTTGCGCCGGGCGGCCCAGGTCTCGGGATCGGCGGCGATCAATTCGCGGGTGTACTCCTTGACAGGGGCGGCCATCACGGACCGCGTTACGCCGGCCTCCACCACCTTCCCCTCGCGCAGAATGATGATCCGCCCGCCGATCCGCCGCGCAAGTGCCAGATCGTGAGTGATGACCAACAGCCCGCCGCCCTGCGCCAGTTCCGCCAGAAGCAGGTCTGCCACCTCGTCGCGGCGCGCGGCGTCCAGCCCCTTGGTCGGCTCGTCGGCGATGACGATGCGCGCACCGCCCGCCCGCGCCGCAGCGATGGCGACGCGCTGCGCCATGCCGCCCGACAGTTCGTGCGGATAACGGTCCTCGGCGCCATCCAGGCTAAGCCGCGCAAGATCCTCTTGCGCCTGCGCGCGCGCCTCGGCAGCGCCCAGCCCGCGCACCAGCCGGTGCGCCTCGCTTACCTGCGCGCCCGCCCGCATCAGCGGGTCAAGCGACAGCCATGGCTCCTGTGGCAGGACCGCGATCTCGCGTCCCCAGAGCGGGCGGAATCCCACAGGCCGCGCGGCATCAAGCAACCGGTCGCCCAGAACCACGCGCCCTTTCGGCGAAAGGTCCTTGGGCAAGGTGCCCATGATGGCCTGTGCCAGCAGGCTCTTGCCCGATCCCGTCTCGCCCAGCACGACCAGCGGCTCACCGGGGCTAAGGTGCAGGGACACCGGATGCAGGATCGGAGTGTCGGCATCGGATACGGTGATGTTTTCGGCACGCAACAGGGTCATGTCTCGCGGCTCCCGGCCAGTAGTGTCAGTCCAAGCAACAGCACGAAGGTCGCCACCACCGGCGACAGAAGCGCCAGCGGCGCCTCGCGCCAATAGGGCAAAAACTCGACCATCATCAGGCCCAATTCCGGTGTCGGGGCGCGCATCCCCACATGCACGAAGCCCAGCGCCGCGATGGCCATGATCGCCGTGGCCGTGCCGAAGGCGGCGGCGGTCAGCATCATTGGTGCGATCTCGGGCCAGATATGCGTGCGGAAGACATAGATCGTGCCGAAGCCCAGCAAGCGCGACGCCTCGACGGCGGGCGACGCCAGCGTGTCGCGCGTGGCCGCCCGCGTCAGGCGGAAGAACTCGACCCACAGGACCAGCGACAACCCGGCCCAGAACCCCAGCGCGGTGCCCGGCACGATGGCCAGTACGATCAGCACCAACAGCAGCCCCGGCAACGCCAACAGCGCGTCGGCCAGGATTGTCAGGATCCGGTCGACCCAGCCACCCCGCGCCGCCGCCAATGTGCCCAGAACCAGCCCGGCAGCACCTGCGGTCAGCACCGCGGCAACGGCGATGACGGGCGACAGGCGCAGGGCGTGGGCCAGCCGGTGAAAGATCGACCGGCCAAGATGGTCATAGCCCAGCGGTGCGGTGGCGTCGGGCGCGCCCAACGCTTGCATCAGCGACTGCGCGTAAGGGTCGCCGGGCACGATCATCGGGCCAATCAGGGCAAAGGCAAGCACCGCCGCAACCAGCGTCGCGCCGGCCCAGCGCACGGCTTGTCCCGCGGGGCGCGGGATCATAACAGCATCGGTCATGCCGCCCTCCGCGGATCGATCCGTTGCGTGACAAGGTCGATGACCGCATTGATGACGACGAAACTGAGACCCAGCACCAACGCCGTGCCCTGCACCATCGGCACGTCCCGGGAAAAGATCGCGTGCACTAGCGCATGGCCGATCCCGGGCCAGCCGAACACTGCCTCGACCACCACGACACCCTCAACCAGCGTCACAAATTGCAGTCCGAGATAGGTCAGCAAAGGGACCGACACATTGCGCAACCCGTGGCGCATCAGGGTTTGTCGACGGGTTAGGCCTTTCCATTGCGCGAAGGCGTAATAAGGCATGGTACCCACCCGAGCCATCGCGTCCCGCGCAATGCGCGCGTTCACGGCCGCAAGGCCCAGCGCCAGGGCCAGCGCGGGCAGGATGAAGTGGCGCGCCTCGCCGTGGCCTGCCGCGGGCAACAGTTTCAGCTGAACCGACAGGATCAGGATGAGGATCAGCGCCATCAGGAATTGCGGCACCGCTTTCAGTCCTGTCGAAACGATCAGCAGGGCGCGGTCCAGCACGCCGCCCGGGCGCAAGCCCGCCAGTATGCCCAGCGGAGGGCCGATCAGCAGCGACAGCAGCACCGCTACCGCCGCCAACGCCAGGCTGGCCCCCAACTGGTGGCCAATCTCGGCAATGACGGGATTGCCGGTGACCAGCGAGGTGCCGAAATCCAGCCGCGCGAGGTCGCCCAGCCAATTGAGGAAGGCGGGCATCGCAGGGCCACCCAGACCCAGTTCTTCGCGCACCGCATCGGCGGCGGCGGTGTTGACGTTGTCGTAGCCATAGCGCCCAGCGGCAATGCGATAGGCCGCATCTCCCGGCAGGCTGCGCATCATGGCGAATGTGGCGGCCCCGATCAGGACCGCCACCATCACCGCCTGTATACCGCGTGTGATCAGTGTCTTCATTGTGCCAGCTTCAGGTCCTGCAATCCGAATGTCCGCTCCCACGGATCGATGACCGTGCCTTCGACACCGGCGGCGACGGCCAGCGTCTGGCGGTACCAGGCGATCGGGATAATCGGCAGCTCGGTTTGCAGGATCTCGGCGATCCGTGCCCGCGCATCCTCGTCGCCGTCACCGCGACCGACACTACGTGCCAGTTCCACGATCTCGCCGTTCTGCCAGCCCATCGCCCCCCAGTCGCCGGTCGGCGCGTAATCCGACAGCACGGTCCCCACCGGGTTGGGGATCAGGCCGAAGTTCCTCGCAATCAAGCCAAGATCGAGCGAGCCGTCTGCGTGTCCAGAACTGATCTCGCTGGAGTTGGTCGTGTTGATGCTCAACTCCACCCCGATGGCCCGGAATTGCTGTTCCAGCACCGAGGCGACCAGCGGCAATTCGGGCCGGTCGGGATAGGTGGTGAGCGTCAGGGCAAACCGCTCACCTTCGCGGGTCAGTATGCCGTCATCGCCCGCGTCCCAGCCGAGATCGGCCAGCAATGCCTTGGCCGTCTCGGGATCGTAGGCCAGCGGGTCGAGCGTTTCGTCATGCCATTCTCCCACCGCCGGCGGGAACAGCTGCGTGGCGCCTTCGGGATAACGCAGAACGGCCTTGGCGATGCCCTCGCGGTCGATGGCCAGCGACAGGGCCTGCCGGGCTTCGGGCTCCGTCAGAAAAGGATGCCCGGCATTGACCTTCATCAGCAAGGTGCGCGGGATGGCGACAGAATAGACGGTCGCAGCATCGGTCGCATCCAGCCGCGCGACCGAGGCCGGGTCCAGCCCGAAGACGAAATCTGCCTTGCCGGATTCGGCCATCAGCGCGCGGGTCTCGACCCGGCTGACAGCGGCATAGCTGACATTGGGCACATTGGGCGCAAGGCCCCAGTAGTCGGCAAAGCTTTCGGCCTTCAGGCTGAGCGGCGGGGCAAGCTCGGTCACCTTGTAGGGGCCGGTGCCGATGATCTCGACACCTGCGCCATCCGGGCCGTAGGCATCCGGCGCCAGGATCTGCGCGCTGTAATGCGCGAGATACGCCGGAAGCGCGGCGAAGGGCTCTGACAGCGTGAGGATCACGGCACCGTCATCCGCCTCGATTGCCTCGACCGGCGTGGAGGAGAGCGGTCCGGGCTTGCCCTGTGCGATTGTCAGGGCATTGACCACGGCTTCCGGTGCCAGATCCGTGCCATCGTGGAACATCACGCCTTCGCGCAACTTGAAGGTCCAGGTCAGCCCGTTGTCCGACGTGCTCCAGTCGGTCGCCAGTCCGGGCGTCAACTGGCCCTCGGGGTCGGCATTTGTCAGCGTCTCGGCCACGCCCATGCGGGTGAAGATATAGCCTGAGGTCGAGGGTTCCGGTGACTGGATCTCGAACTGGGCCACAACATCGAGCGTGTCATCCGCCAGCGCGGGCGCCATCGCCGCAAGCAGTGCCGCGGCGATCAGGGACAGGGTGCGTTTCATGGTCTTCGGTCCTTTCGTCTTTTCATGTCTCTATGGTGTTGGCCGGACAGGTCAGCCTGTCGCGGGCCAGCGTGATCCGCTCGGCCCGATCAAGCCGGGCCAGGATGGCGTCGGTTGCCTCCCCTTCGGCGCGGGCCTTTTGCCAGATGCGGCGGCACGAGGCAGGCGACCACGCCAGCGCCGCGTGGTGCATCCAGTTGCGCAAGAGTTGTGGCAGAGCGTCGAAATCGCGCATCGGGTCGTTGCGCCGGCGGCGGCGCAGGCTGGTGGCGATGTTGCGACTCATGTCTCGGCGTCCGGGTCCGTGACCGGATCGAGCGCCAGCATCAGGCGCGTTTCGCCCGTGCCCTCTATCGGCGGAGAGCGGTGCAGCAGGTGCGGATCGGGTTGCGCCGGCCAGAGCGTGCCGCGCATGACGAAGGGCGATCCGGTCGGCACCGTGTGAACGACTTTCGGTGCATCGTCGCGCGCCACGCCGTATTGCGTGCCAGTACCACGATAGGTGCACACGAGCCGGGCCGTGACCCTGTCGATGTGGAACCGGCGGCAGGCATTGGTCGTCACCACGTCCAACCGCAGCCTCAGCCACTTGGCACGCGTGATCTTGCCAAGGGTGGTCGCCAACACCGCGATATCGTCGATGAGGATCCGGCGCTCGGGCGCGTCGGGCAATCCAGCCTCTTCGCAGGCCAGGGTGACGGCCGAGGCAATCTCGCCCGGTCGCACGATGACGCGGGCCGCGGGCAGCACGTCGGGCGGTAAAGTCTTTAGCCAGTGCAGCACGGGTTCGGCAAGCTGGCGCTGGCAGATCACGCCGCCTACACCCGGCAGCCTGATCGCGCCCATGTCCTCAGGCCCATTGACGCTCAGAACGCCAGACCCGGCGCCTTTGGGAACAATCGGATGCAGGGTCATGATGCCCGCCGCCACGCGGGGAACGAATCGGGCAGATTCGGCAGGCTGTCCGGTCCCGGTGCCGCGCTTTCGGGCACCAGCGCCGCGTCCAGCCGCGCTTTCAGCGCCGGCCAGTCAATGCCTGCCCCGATGAACACGATCTCCTGCCGGCGGTCGCCCCATGGCTCTTGCCAGTGCGCCCTCAGGTATTCCTGCGCGCCGACGTGGTCAGGATGCCGCTCCTTGGGCACCGTGGCCCACCATTGGCCCAGCGGCGTGACCGAGGACAGCGCCCCGGCGAGCGAGTACTCCGCCACCCAGTCGGGCCGCGTGGCGATCCAGAAATGCCCCTTGGCCCGGATGACTCCCGGCAGGTCGCCGTTCAGCACCGCCATGATCTTTTCCGGCTCGAACGGCTGCCGAGCGCGATAGACGAAGGACGCAACGCCGTATTCCTCGGTCTCGGGGACGTGGTCGGCAAAGCCGTAAAGCTCCCTGGCCCACATCGGATGCTCATGCGCCTTCTCGAAATCGAAAAGCCCGGTGTCGAGGATGGCGTCCGCGGAGACGTCCGAATGATCGGCCTCGATGATCCGGGCGTCGGCGTTCAGGCTCCGTATGATCTTGCGCGCGGCATCTGTGCGCTCTGGCCCTGCATCACTGACCTTGTTCAGGATCATCACATCGGCAAACTCGATCTGGTCGGTCAGCAGGTGAACCAGCGTGCGCTCGTCCTCCTCGCCCATGGTCTCGCCACGGTCGCTCAGGAAGTCGTGGCTGGAATAGTCCTTGAGCAGGTTCACCGCGTCGACCACCGTGACCATGGTATCGAGGCGCGACACGTCCGACAGGCTCTCGCCCGCCTCATCGCGAAACTCGAAGGTGGCGGCGACAGGCAGAGGCTCGGAAATGCCGGTCGATTCGATCAGCAGATAGTCAAAGCGCTGTTCGGAGGCCAGCTTGCGCACCTCCTGCAACAGGTCGTCGCGCAGGGTGCAGCAGATACAGCCGTTGGACATCTCGACCAGGGTCTCGTCGGTACGCGACAGCTCGCTGTCGGCCCGCACGAGGTCGGCATCGATGTTCACCTCGGACATGTCATTGACGATGACGGCGACGCGCCGCCCGTCGCGATTATTGAGGACACGGTTCAGGAGCGTCGTCTTCCCGGCGCCGAGAAACCCTGACAGCACGGTGACGGGAAGGCGGGCTTGCGGATCTGCGTTCATGTGGTCTCCGGTTTAGTCTGCACGTAGTAGTCGGTTAGGGAATTCTGTGCCGGCATCCGGACAAGCCTCGGCGGCAAAAGCCCTGCCCGCGACAACCCGGTTGCGCCAATCGTCCAACTCGTTTCTTGAGCAACATCCAAAATGATACCATATAACATCACAATGTTATCTTATATCATTTTGAGAAACGCAAGCGTTAGAATGCTTGGTCAGCCAACCTTGCTCGTGGCCCGAATTACCGCTCAGAGCAAAAAGTGGTCATTCGACAAGTCCGCAGCGCACTTCCGCTCCCCTCCCTTCCATTTCGCGTTGCCAGATTTGCGAAAGAGCAATCGGCTGAAGATGCACTGGGGTAAACCACCTGAGCATGAGCCTACCGCATACACCTCTGAAGTCCCGTTTCCTGAGCTTGGTATGGTAGCTAAGGATGTCCCAGAAAGTGCTACGAACGAAGGACGATTTCTTCGTTTTCGTTCGCAAAATCGCTACGAAATAGTTAGGCATGTCTCGATTTTCGATACAGGCTGCGCTCAAACGTAGCGATTTTCGATACAGGTTCGTTCCACTTTTTGGGACAGGTTATTTTCCGTTCCGGCCCTTCGGATTGTGCGTTGCTGCCTTTTGCACGGGAAAGTCATTGCCTTCCGTCCACTGCTCGAAAAGCCTTCTGCCTCTTGGCCTTGTCTGTGTGCGGGAGAGGAAGTTCGGTAATTTCGAAACAAGGCGATTTCGCCTTTCCCTCTACACCAAGCGAGGCTGGCTCCATGACCACGATGAAGCCTTTTGCCTGAAGCTCTTGGAAGGCGCGCGCGGAGGTGTTGTTGTTTTTGACCCCCATGCGCTGTGCCGCTTGCCTGACACTAAGTCGGATCTTCCCATTATTGTTGTAATTCGCACCTTTCCATTCAAGTTTGATCCAAGGATACAAAGCTTGAGCGTTAGGTTTGAGCGCCCGCTGATCAGCCCCACCTGAGTGGTCCGGTTTGATTGTTAGTGCATGACCGGCGTCTCGTCCATCTGGACGATGGTTTCTGGCGCCGGGGGGCGATAGCCTAGAGCACTGTGCGGGCGTTTCGTGTTGTAGTGTGCCCTCCATTGTTCGATCAGGATTTGTGCTTCTCGCATGCTGTAGAAGACCTCGCCGTTGAGCAATTCGTCTCGGAACCTGGCGTTGAAGCTCTCGCAGTACCCGTTGTCACGCATAGGCGAGGGCATAACATTTCCGACACTCAAATATGCGCCCCCCAATCGGTCTTTCTAGTCATGTTGGCCTCCATGCTTGATCCAAGAAGGCGCTGGGCATGTGTGAAGGGCCTATCCGCCAAGATATAGTCCAGCCCACAGCCCAGCGCGTTCTCGTCGGTTTGGACCGGTCTTATTTCGCATGTGCCGCAATTGCGGCGTCGATATCGGCTTTGGCCCAATAAACGCGCGCGCTGAATTTGATGGGTTTCGGAAGGCGGCCAGCCTCTATGTCTCTATACAGGCTGGAACGGCTTCTGTTGCCTAGTTTGGCTTGCAGGCCTTGGATTGTGAGGTACTTCATGATGCTGCTCCTTTCATCATGAATGAACTCAAGGGCGCAGCGGTCCTTGTGCTTGGGTGAAACCACCGGCACTGGTTCGGCCAACCAAAAAGACTAGCCCGCTTGGCCCCAACCAGCCTCTGCAGCACGCAGCCATCTCCGAAGCACCGTAGCATGTATTCCAAGATCCCTCGAAGCCTGTGCCGCACTGACACCACGCTTCGTTGCCAATTCCACCGCTTCCTGTTTGAACTCGCGGCTCAACATCCTTCTCGTCATGTAAATTATCCAATTTCATAAAACACCTTATCTCGATGTCCACGAAACCGGCAGTTGGCCAAACCTCGGGTCCTGCTTTTCGTTGAGCGTCCGCATCTTTTCGCTTAAGCAGGCTCACATTGCGCAGCAGCGCCCTATATACACTCCAACCAAACGGGGCGAACCATGGCCAACCACCTTTACGACTCCGATCTTCCTGACGACCTCGACCTCGGGCCAAGCGTCGCAATCGACTGCGAGACCATGGGTCTCAATCCGCACCGCGACAGGCTGTGCGTGGTGCAGCTTTCCGGCGGCGACGGCAATGCGCATATCCTTCAGGTCAAACAGGGCCAGACCAGCGCGCCCAATCTCGAACGCCTTCTGACCGATGAAAACGTCCTGAAACTCTTCCATTTCGGCCGCTTCGATATCGCCGCGATGTTCAACGCCTTCGGCGCCCTGGCCGCACCCGTGTACTGCACCAAGATCGCCAGCAAGCTGATCCGCACCTATACCGACCGGCACGGGCTGAAATACCTGCTTCAGGAACTTCTTGGCATCGACATTTCGAAACAGCAGCAATCATCGGATTGGGGGGCGCCCAAGCTGACCGAGGCCCAACTGGAATACGCCGCGTCCGACGTTCTCTACCTGCATCAGCTGCGGGCCGAACTGGACGCCCGCCTTGCCCGCGAAGGCCGCACGGAGCTCGCCCAAAGCTGCTTTGACTTTCTGCCGACACGCGCCAGGCTGGACCTTGCCGGCTGGCCCGAAACGGATATCTTCGCGCATTGATCATGGCAACGACGGACAATTTCTATTCTCGGCTCGTGGCGTGGATGAAGATCATCCTGCCGTTGACCGCGCTTGGCCTGTTGTCGACCCTGTTCCTGATATCGCGCCATATCGACCCGACCAAATCCATTCCCATTGCCGAGATTGACCTTGAACAGCGCGCCCAGGACCAGGGCGCGACCAACGCCGCCTTCGCCGGTGTCACCCGCGGCGGCGACGAGGTCATGGTCACAGCCGACACCGCCCGTCCGTCGCCCGAAAATCCGCGCCTGATCAATGCCGAGGATGTCACCGCGACGATGCAGCTTGTCTCGGGCACGGTCGTGACCGTCACTTCCGATCGCGGCAACATGGACCAGTCCGATCTCGACGCCTCGCTGATCGGTAACGTGAACATAGAAACCACCACGGGCTACAAGGTGACGACCGAACGTCTCGATGCCAGGCTCGACGTGCTTCATGCCGAAACTCCCGGCCCGATTTCGGGTGTCGGCCCTCCAGGCGACCTTAAAGCGGGGCGGATGGTTCTGACCGGGGACGAGGAAACCGGGCAGGCACATTTGGTTTTCACGGACGGGGTGAAACTGGTATATACCCCGCAGCCGCCCGAGGATATCGATCAGTGACCCATTCGTTTCGCACATTTATCGCGCTCGTCCTTTTATCTCTTCCGCTACCCGCGCTGGCCCAGGGCGCGCAGATCGCTTTCGGCAACACCGCGCAGGACAGCACGCTGCCTGTCGAGGTGACGGCCGACAATTTGGACGTGAATCAGCAGGACGGCACGGCCGTCTTCACCGGTAACGTGCTGATCGGCCAAGGTGAAATGCGTCTGTCGGCGCCGCGCGTTCTTGTCGTCTACAAGGGTGATCAAAGCGGGATTGAACAGCTTCAGGCCACGGGCGGCGTCACACTTGTGAGTGGCGAGGATGCCGCAGAGGCGTCGCAGGCCGATTACAACGTCGACACCGGCCTTATCGAGATGGAGGGCGACGTTCTGCTGATTCAGGGTCCCAACGCACTGACTGGCGACAAGATGTTCGTCGACACGCGCGCCGGCACTGCTCGCGTCACCGGCCGGGTCAAGACCATCCTGCAACCAGAGGGCGGCGATCGGTAAATGGCCCGTCCCGACCTACATATCGCCCACGAAAGCACCGGCCTCGCCGTCGAGAACCTGCGCAAAAGCTACAAGAAGCGCGTCGTCATCCGCGACGTCAGCCTGTCCTTGCGCCAGGGCGAGGTCGTGGCGCTTCTCGGCCCCAACGGCTCGGGCAAGACAACGACCTTCTACGCCATTGCCGGCCTGATCTATCCCGAGGGCGGCCATGTCCGGATAGATGGCCGTGACGTCACCGGCCTTCCGATGTATCGCCGCGCCAAGCTGGGCGTAGGCTACTTGCCGCAGGAAATGTCGATCTTCCGCGGCATGTCGGTCGAGGACAACATCATGGCGATCCTCGATATCTCCACGGATAGCCGCCATAAGCGCCGCAAACGGCTCGAAGAGCTGTTGTCCGAATTTTCCATTGAACACCTGCGCCGCGCTCCCGCGCTGGCGCTTTCGGGCGGGGAACGCCGCCGGGTAGAAATTGCCCGCTGCCTTGCCGCCCAACCAAAGTACCTGCTTCTGGACGAGCCCTTTGCCGGGGTTGACCCGATCTCGGTCGGCGACATCCGCCACCTGGTCGCGGATCTCAAGAAACGCGGCATCGGCGTGCTGATCACGGATCACAACGTGCGCGAAACGCTCGAGATCGTGGACCGCGCCTATATCCTGCATGATGGCCAGGTCCTGATGTCCGGCACGCCCGACGAGGTTGTGTCGAACGAAAACGTCCGCCGCGTCTACCTCGGCGAAAATTTTCGTATATCCTAAGTGATCTTACGCCAGACGTTAACGCAATCTCCATTGACAAGACGCCCATATCGCGGATCAAATGAGGTATGACGCTTTCGGTTTTTGCACTGTTCGAACCGTGCGACCCATCACTTGGGCCGAGGCCGAGCACACACAAAACGTCATTTTATCCCTCACAGATTTGACCCACGTCAGGGCGAAACATCGCCCGTAAGGTCATTTCTGTCCGCATCTTGGAGGTTCTGAATGCGCTATCAAATCAGTGGAAAACAAATCGATGTCGGCCAGGCTTTGCAGACTCATGTCGAGAACGAATTGACCTCCATTGTGGAAAAATATGCCGAACGACCCACGGACGCGCATGTCTTCTTTTCAAAAAGCGCGAGCGAATTCGTCTGCGAAGCGACGATTCACCTGTCCACGGGTATGACGGCCACGGCCAAGGCCCACGCGCATGAAATCTACGCCGCCTTCGACGATTGCAGCGAGAAACTGGAAAAGCAGTTGCGCCGGTACAAGCGCCGATTGAAGGACCATCACCGAGAGCGGGCGGAACCTATTGAACTTTCTCAGGCATCCGCCTATATCCTCGCCTCCGAAAGCGAAGGGGAAGAATCGGAACCAGAAAGCCTCCAGCCCGTTATCGTTGCAGAGATGGAACATCATATTCCCTCTTTGTCGGTCGGCGAAGCAGTCATGCAGATGGAGCTCGCCGGCGCACCGGTGCTCGTGTTCCGAAATGAAGGTAAAGAGGGGTTGAACGTCGTGTATCGCCGCGATGACGGCAATATCGGATGGATTGACCCTTGACGATCGAGCAAGCAAGGCGGCGCAAGCCGCCGATGGAGCATAGCTGAATGCAGTTCACTCAGATTTTGCGGCCTGACGCGGTCCGGGTCTACTCCTCCGTGTCCAGCAAGAAGCGCCTGTTGCACGAACTGGGCAGCATCGCTGAGTCCGTCTACGGTCTCGATCAGCAAAGGGTCGTGGACGCCCTGATCGAACGGGAGAACCTCGGTCCAACCGGCGTGGGGCATGGCGTCGCCCTGCCGCACGCGCGGCTGGAGGGCATCGACTCTGTCGTCGGTGCGCTCGTACTGCTGGACACGCCCATCGATTTCAACTCGGTCGACCGCCAGCCGGTCGACCTTGCCTTCGCCCTCTTCGCACCCGAGAATGCCGGCGTGGAACATCTCAAGGCATTGGCGCTTGTTTCGCGGACGCTGCGCGATCCTTCGATCTGCGCCAAGCTGCGCGCAAATGACGACCCGGCGACCCTGCACACGATCATTACGGAATCGCAGTCGGTTCAGGCGGCGTAAGCCCGGAATCCGAACATCATGTAGTCCCGCTGGTAGATGTCGCTGACCAGCGACTCGATCTCGTCATCATAGATTTCGTCAATCGAGAATGGCTGATCTGGCGCTGGTCTAGCAGGCGCTGGAGCCGCGTCATATCCCACCGACGCCGCAAGGCGCGGCAGCGCCTCGGCCAGTTCGTCCTCGCGCAGCACGATGTCCGGCAGGCTGAACTGTGCCATACCCTGCATGATGGACGACTGTGTGGCCCAATGCGCATCCACCCGGATATTGGTCTGGCCGGCGAGGTTCGCCTTCAGAAACGCAAGGAACGCGGCAAAGGCCAGCTTGTGCGCCTCGCGGTCATAGCCTTCGTCCGGCATCTTCCCCGGCAGCGGCAGCTTGTGAAAGTTTCTGAGCGTCTTGCGAATGTCCGAGAAGCACCCCGGCCCGGTCTGAAGGATCTTGTTGCAGAATGCCGCATGCGCCCGTGCCACCGGATGCCGCAGCACGGTAAACCCGCGATGCCCCGGTTTGCGCCGTTTCCATTGGCGCAACTCCTTCTGATTCAGCTTGGTGGGCAGGTCGTCCACCGCCACGCCATCCAACCCGGCCAGCCAATCGCACACCGCCGCCTCCGGCCCCGACCGGATCGGCATGTAAAGCAGCGCGGCATGAGCCCCGGTCACGAAAGCGGGCACCGCCGGCCCCCGGCGCGGCTCGAAATTCGGCGTCCGGGTCAGGTTGAACGGATCAAGCCCGGCAAAGGCGTGCTCCATATCCTTGAAGTTGGACACCTTGTCTTCCAGCCCGCTGGGATTCTGCTTTTTCAGAGACGCATCCAGCGCCTCCAGCCGTTCGTCGCTGCCCAGGAATTTCGCCAGCCCGTTCAGAACGTCAAGGTTCTGTAGGTCATCGTAGGCGATGTAGAACGCCGCCTGCCCCGACGCTTGCAGCCGGTTCAGCAGGAAGACCTGGAACTCCTGCAACTTGGTCACGTGCGTCTCGAACTCCGCCTTGTCGAACCGCACCTGGCTATCCTTGCGCCGCTTGACGTTGGTCAGCTTCCACTGACCCGTCGCCTGCGCGATCTTCCAGCTGACATAACTGTCCACCGGGTTACGCGTCAGGATGATCTTGGCGCAGCGCGGATCGTCCAGCATCACGTCGAGGATGCGCGGATCGTGGTCATGGAAATACCGAAACCCGCCCATCTTGTCCGGCACGTCCCGCACCGCCTTGATCAGCTGCATCGGGTCGGCATCGCGCGTATGCTGCGCCACGCCCGCGATCTCGTCGCAGTTGGGATAGCCGATGAAATGCGGGTTGAACGCCTCGCCGAAGCACTCGAAACTCTGGAACGCGTTCAGGTTCGCCTCTAGAAAGTTCGAGCCGGTACGCATCTCTGCGAACACCACGAAATAGTCGAAATTATTTGCCATTTACCGCACCAGGTAGGGTTTGCGCGTCTGCCCCTGCGGCTCGTGCAGGCGATGCTCCACCGGGAAATCGCCCATCAGGTAGGGATGCATCCCCTGGTTCTTGAGGTTCTGCAAGAACTGCCCGAACCCGGTCAGATCGGCCATTTTGGGGACTTCGGCCAGGCCATGCACGCTTTGCTTGCCGATCTCGTCGATGATCGTCTGAAGAGGCTCCATTGGGGCCTCAATGAATTCCGCCATGGTCCAGATCCGCACCCGTGCCTTGCCCCACTGCGAGCGCAGTACCTCCAGGTGCTTGCTCTCGACCTGTTGCAACAGCGCGGCCTCTTGTCGGATATCGGCGAAGTTCATGTTCGACTTGAACAGCGGCACCGCCCACGCGCCCGAAATCACCGAGATCTGCGCGTTCTGGTCCTTGGCCAGCGACCACTCGATCTTCTTGATGTGGTCGCGCGGTCCGACCTGGAAACACTGCCGCTCGCCGCGCGTGTTCCAAATCAGGCTCGCGAGGAACGCTTGCGGGTTGTAATCCCGCAGCTTCGCACTGTCGCTCAGCGCACCGTTCATCACGGTCTGGCCGTCGGAAAACTCTGCCCGCTCCGGTGCGAAAAGATGCCCGTGCACCCGCGTGCCCGTCATCTTGGCCAGCCAGGGCTCGAAATTCTCGAACAGGTCGCTGAACCCCTCAAACACGGAATACTGCGCACAAGTCAGCCCGTTCTCGCGCCCCTCCACCGGGAACCGGCTCTGCATCAGCAGGCCGGGCCGCCCGCGCGTGCGCCGCTCCACCGCCTTGGCAAAGATCCGGTCGATCTTGCCGGGGTTGGGCTCTGTGCGCTTCATCGCGCCCGCCGCATCGGTCAGGAACGCATTGTAAAGCCGATTGGCAAACGGCCAGATTTTGCGCGCCACGAAACAGTCCGAGCGACGTAGCAATTGCAGGTGATCGTCGTAGAAGATATGCGGCTTGCCCTGATAGTCGAACTTCGAAAGCGTCAGTGACCGGCTTTCGATCTGGCGGGAATAGAGCCTTGCAAGCGTCTGGAAATAACTCTCGTCCGGGATCCACACGCGCTTGAAATAGCGATCATAGGTCGCCCTCTCGGGGTCCGTCAGGATCGCCGACAGGGTTTGCCGTGTGAGGCACCACCACTGGCTGCCCATATGCGGCACGATCCCGTTCGGAATGCGCCGCTTGTAGCCGATCTTGCGTTGCAGGGCGACATAGCGGTCAAACAGCTTGCGATTTCGCCGCCAGGAAAACGGAAAGCGCAGGGTGAACCTCTCGTGGTCTAGCCCCCCGATCGTCCAAGGCACATCCGCCGTCGTGGCGCTTTCGATAAAATCGGTCTGCGGCCGCTCTTCCAGATAGTCGATCAGCTCCTGCACCGGGCGCAGCGGCAGGCAGGAGCCGGAGGCAAGATAGACGTGCCGCACGTCCGGAAAACTCTGCAGCATGATCTCCGACGCTTCCTGAGTCGCCGCCACCAAGCCCCATGTCCCCCACTCGCAGCGATGGCGCCTGGCGAACTTGACCCTGTCCAGGTCCGACAGCGCGTCGATGAACTTGCGGTAGGTCGCGTTGGGCACGTTCCGGTCGGCGTGAATGACCAGGGGACAGCCCGAGGCGGCCCAATGGCGCGCCACCTGCTCGGCCCGGTCAAAGGCCGTGTGGACCAGCATTATGATGCCGACGCTCACCCTCTGCCCATCCTCATGCCCAGTTTCCCTTGGACATCAGCCCAAGAATTTCTAATTGCCGCCAGTTTATATATTTTTCGGACCATTTGCACCAAAGGTCGGGACTGTCCTGAAATTTCTCGGCGTATGATTTGTATTCGACACTCCCGGCATAGTGCTGGCCGCGCTGTAACTCTTCTTCTGCCTTGGCGGTGAAGGTATTCAGGAACTTCGCGTGCAGCAGGATCCCGCTGGCCTTTTCCCCGCCCCATTCATCATAGGTCAGGTTCAGCCCCCGCGGTAAAAGCGTGTGGGTCGAGCTGATATAAGTGTACCGCTTGTCCCACCGCACCAGCGGCGTCTTGTTCAGCGCCGGGGCCTTCTTGGGCCGGTCGGCAAAGAACACCCTGCTGCGCGGCCCGCCCTGTATCCATAGGTTACCGTATTGCCGGTTCTTCTCGATCACGTAATTGCCGGGGTCGAACCATCCCGCGATCTCCAGCGGGTCCTGGCCGGGCAAATATCGCACGTCGTCGATGCGGCCCTTGGGATACATGTCCAACAGCATCGCGCCAAACGATTTGACCTGACTGGTATCCAACCAGTCGGTCAGCGCCCGGATGGGGCGCGTGTCGCAGAACGGATAGATAAACAGCTCGTCGGGGTCGACCACCAGCGTCCAGTGCCCGTGGCCATATTTGCGCTGCAACCAGTTCAGCCAATCGACCCCGAATTTCGACCCCTTGTAGCTGGCCTTGGTGGTCCAGATCGACACATCCTCCTGGTCGGCCATGAACTCGCGCCCGCCATCGGTGCTGTCGTTATCCACGATCAAGAAATGCGAAACCCCAAGGTTGCGGTAGTACTGCAAAAAGAACGGCAGGCGCACGAACTCGTCGCGCATGGTGCTGAACAACAGGATGTCGCCAGGTCGGATCTTTCGTGTGCGATCCACCACGGGCTTGAGCGAGAAATGCTTGCGAAAGGCGCGCACCCTGTGCCGCTTCCGGCGCAGCCGCATGGCATATGACTGCAACAAACTCACTACTCACACCCTCTAGGCCGCCGGATTGACCGACCGCCACCATACACGCATCGCGTTAAAACATTCTTTTCCAATATGGTACACCGCCGCAATGGCCGGCTCCGTTCCCCTTCAATCGGTATAAGAGATTGTTTCCAGAACGCAAACAATTACGACCCTCAGATCCAGTTGCCCTTTGACATCAGGCCCATCGCCTCCAATTGCCGCCATCCGATCAGCCGCGTCGAGGCCGGACACCAAAGATCGGGGTTCTCGGCCAGCGCGTCATAGTAGCTGTCGTAGAGGTCGCTATTGGCAAAATGCTCCTGCCGCTGCTTTTCCTCGGCGGACCGGTCGACCACCGTGTTCAGGAACTTCGTGTGCAGCAACACGCCCGACAGACGCTCGCCACCGTCCTCGTCGTAAACCCGGTTCAGCCGGCGGGGCAACAGCGAGTGCGCACTGCTGACATAGGCATAGCGCCGGTTCCATTTCACCAGGGGCATCTTACCCATCGTCGGCGCCCGCTCCGGCCGGTCGGCAAAGAACCTGCGCGCCCGCACGCCGCCCTGGATCCAAAGGTTATGCAGATCCGGCTTTTTCTGAATCATGTAATTGCCGCCGTCGAACCAACACAACCGCTCGAACGGATTTGCTCCGGGGGCATAGCCGTGCTGCGCCAGCGGCCCCTTGGGGTACATGTCCAGCATCAGCACCCCGAACGAGTCTCGACCCGATTGTTCCAGCTTTTCGACCAGCGCGGGCAGGGGGCGAGTCTCATGATACGGATAGATCAGGATCTCGTCGGCATCCAGCGTCAGGCACCAATGCCCGTGCCCGTGCTTGATCTGCAACCATGTCAGCCAATCGACCCCGAAGCGCGACAGCTTGTAGCTGGCCTGCGTCCGCCACAGGGAAACATCCTCCTGCGTCTCCAGGTAGTCGCGCGTGCCGTCGTCGCTGTCGTTGTCGACAAACAGAAAATGCCGCACGCCCAGCGCGCGGTGATGTTGCAGGAAGAACGGCAGGCGCACCGCCTCGTTCCTCACGGTGGAAAAGCACAGGATATCCCCCGGCGCGATCCGGTCGGTGCGGTCCACCACCGGTCGCAACTGCCGCCGCTTGCGCAGCGCGCGCAACAACAGGCGCCGGCGCTTCCACCGAAGCCTGTACGCCTCCCATGCTTGCGAAAGCACGCTCATCCGTCCTGCCTGACCCTTCTTTCGACCGCAGGGTCGGCGTTATTTTTCGTAATGTCCAGTTTGATGCCACTGCCACGCATCCCGGATCATCTCGTCCAGCGTCGAGCGGCCCGGTTTCCAGCCCAGCTCCGACACCGCCCGCTCCGAGCCAGACACCAGCTTGGTGCAGTCCCCCGGCCGGCGCAGACCTTCGACAACGGGCACCTCCTTGTTTGTGATGCGGCGCGCATGCTCCACCACGTCGCGCACCGAGAAACCGCTTCCGGTGCCAAGGTTGAACACCCGGCTGCCCTTGTCGTCCTCCAGCCATTTCAATCCCAGCACGTGCGCATCCACCAGGTCGCAGACATGCACGTAGTCGCGAATGCACGTACCGTCGGGCGTGTCGTAATCCGTGCCGAATATCGTCAGCGCGTCGCGCTTACCGTCGATCGCGTCCAGGATCAGCGGCACAAGGTGCGTTTCCGGCTGGTGGAACTCGCCCACCTCGGCCTCGGGGTCGGCGCCCGCCACGTTGAAATACCGAAAGATCACGTGCCGCAAGCCGTGCGCCGCCTCGAAATCACGCAGCATGTTTTCGATTGCCCGCTTCGACCCGCCATAGGCGTTGATCGGGGCCTGCGGGCTGTCCTCGTTCAGCACAACGTTGTCCTGGTCGCCATAGGTGGCACAGGTCGAGGAAAATACGAACTTGCCGCACCCCGCCGCCACCGCCGCCTCCAGCAGAACCAACGAGCCGGTGACGTTGTTATCCCAATAGCGGCCCGGCTCACGCATGCTCTCGCCCACCTGGCTCAGCGCGCCGAAGTGCAGCACCGCGATGGGCTGGTAGGCCGCAAACACCGCGCCCAGCCGCGCCCGGTCGCGCAGGTCGCCCTGCTCGAACGGACCGAACTTTACGGCGTCCGCCCAACCTGTGCTCAGGTTGTCATAGGTAACAGGGGTATAGCCGGCACCCGCCAGCGCTTTGCAGGCATGCGAACCGATATAGCCCGCGCCGCCGGTCACAAGAACATTCGGCAAGGGGCGACCCATTCCTTCGTTATTGCGCGGCCTTGGCGGGCTGCACCACATCCGTAATATAACTCAGCAGGTCGTCGCGCAGCTCGGGCCGGTTCAACGCGAAGGCCACCGTCGCCTGAAGGAACCCGGACTTCGAGCCACAGTCGAACCGTTGCCCCTCGAACCGGAAACCCAGAACTTCTTCGCCTTCGCCCCGGGCCGCGTCTATGGCATCGGTCAGCTGGATCTCGCCGCCGGCGCCGGTCTGTTTCTTGTTCAGTTTCTGCAATACCGTCGGCGTCAGGATATAGCGCCCGATCACTGCCAGGTTCGATGGCTGCTCGCCGGGGGCGGGTTTCTCCACCATGCCCTTGGTCGAAACAATCCGGCCCATATCCTCCTTCACGTCCAGCACACCATAAGCTGAAGCCTTGTCCTCGGGCACTTCCATGGCGGCGACCATGTTGTTCTCGCCATCGGTTTCCTTGAACGCATCGGCCATCTGCGCCAGACAGGACTTTTCCGCCGCGATCACGTCGTCGGGCAGGATTACCGCGAAAGGCTCATTACCAATAAGACGCCGCGCGCACCACACAGCGTGGCCCAGACCCAGCGCCTTGTTCTGCCGGGTATAGGCGATCTCGCCGCTGTCCATGTTGGTCGATTTCAGGATCTCCAGCAGCTCATCCTTGCCCTTCTTGCGCAACTCTTGCTCAAGCTGAGGCGCGTTGTCGAAATAGTCCTCCAGCGCGCCCTTGCCGCGCGAGGTCACAAAGATGAATTCCTTGATCCCGGCTTCGCGCGCCTCGTCGATGGCGTATTGCACCAGCGGGCGGTCGACCAGCGTCATGATTTCCTTGGGAACCGATTTGGTCGCCGGCAGAAATCGCGTTCCCAGCCCAGCCACGGGAAAAATCGCCTTTGTAAGTTTTTTGCGCATCTAAAGCTCCTCAGCCGTTATCGGCAACTCGTACGAAGAAGACCCACGTCACGATCCGGAATACAACCGGCTCAATGTGGCAAACCTATGAAATCAGGTCGCGTTTCTTCACCGTGCCTACGACATGTGCATATCCCGCATCATGCCTTCTATCCTCTCAATATCTTCCGGGTTGTTCAGTTCCCAGAATTGCCGTCCCCTCGCCTCCACTTCGACACACAAGATCGAACGCCGGTTCTCTAGGAACCGTAGTTGTTCAAGCCCTTCCAGCGTTTCCAACCGGCCCGCCGACCAGGTTCCGTAAGCATACAATGCTTCCGGCCTGTAGGCATAGACCCCCACATGGTGAAACACCGGTGTCTCTTCCCCGTCGCCGTACACGCGCGACGTATAGGGCACCACTTCCTTCGAGAAATAGAGCGCGTGGCGCGATTGGCCGAAAACTGCCGTCGTGCCGCCAACCCGGCCATTGGCGCGATCTTCAAGGAACCCGTTCAGCGCCCGCCCGTCGCAGCGCAGTACCGGCGTGGCCACATCTGTTTCCGGGGTCTCGCGCATCCCCGCGATCAGGTCCTCGACAAACCAGTACGGGGTCAGCGGCGCGTCGCCCTGCAGGTTCACCACGATCTGGTAATCGCCACCGAGATTTCGCAGCGCGTCGGCACAGCGTTCTGTCCCGTTGGCGCAGTCTGGCGAGGTCATCACCACCTCGGCACCAAAACCGCGCGCCGCCTCTTCGATCCGCGTGTCATCCGTGGCCACGACCACCCGGTCGACACCCGAAACGCTTTTGGCCGACAGCCAGCTGCGCTCGATCAGGCTCTTTTCCGTGCCATCCGCGCCACGCAGCATGGCCAGCGGCTTGCCCGGATAGCGGCTCGAGGCATAGCGTGCCGGGATGACCACCAAGACGCTCATTAGGCGGGCTTCAGCTCAACCTTAGGCGCATAGGCGATGAAAAACGGGTTGGCATAGGCTTCCTTGCCATATTTCAAAGGCGTCTGGTCATCGAAACGTACCACTTGGCCGCCGGCTCCCAAAAGTACCGCGTGCCCGGCGGCGGTATCCCATTCCATCGTCCGACCGAGGCGCGGATAGATATCCGCCTCGCCCGTCGCGATCAGGCAGAATTTCAGCGACGACCCCGCGCTTGTCATATCCTTGACGGCATACTTGTTGATGTAATCGTCCGTCGCCTGATCCCGGTGCGACTTGCTGGCCACCACCATCAGCGCGCCGTTGTCCGGATCGGACACGTCAATCTTGGTCAGCGCGCCGGACCTGTGCCGTGCGAAGGGTCCGGTTTCCTCCACCGAAACCCCGTCGGGGCGAGTAAAGAACATCCGTCCTTTGGCCGGCGCGTAGACCACGCCCCGCGTCGGAACACCATTCTCGACATAGGCGATGTTGACGGTGAAGTCGCCGCGCCGGTGTATGAACTCCTTGGTCCCGTCCAAGGGATCGACGATCAGGAAGGTGTCGGCCTGCTCGCCATGGGTCGCGGCCTGTTCCTCGGTGATCAGGGCCACATCGGGAAACGCCGCCCGCAGCCCGTCCGAGACAATCTTGTCCGCCGCCTCGTCCGCCGCGGTCACCGGGCTGTCATCCGATTTCACCTTCACGTCGAAATCGTCCGCGTCGTAGATCTCCATGATCCGGTCGCCGGCTTCCAGCGCCAACCGCCGCATGACCGTGACAAGTTTGTCGTAATCCAATGCCTGCTCCCATTCTTTTGTCCAACCCACAAAGGCGTTTGTTGCGGGACCGCTGCGTGCCCCTTATGGTACGTCACTAACGGGACGGCAAGAATTCCGTGCGAGAATTTCACAACAAGGCGGTTGCTCCAGACAGGACATGTTTCAGAACACGCGCAAGAAATCGGTTCTATCGTCCATCGTGACGATCTGCGAGCTGATCTATCACACCACGGTCCGCGACGTGCGCAGCACGCATGGCAACGCGTTCATGGCGCTGTTCGTCAACATCAGCACCGCGATCATCTTCGTTCTTGCCTTTTATCTGATGTTCACGGTCCTGGGCCTGCGCGGGGCCAAGCTGCGCGGCGATTTCCTGCTCTACATGATGTCCGGGGTGTTTCTCTACCTCACCCACATCAAGGCGCTGGGCGCGGTCGCGGGTGCTGCGGGTCCGTCGTCGCCCATGATGCAGCATGCACCGATGAACACGATCATTTCCATCACCTCCGCGGCGCTGGGTGCCCTTTACATTCAGGTCCTGTCGGCGCTGGTGATCCTGTTCATCTATCACACCGCCTTTCAACGGATCGAAATCGCCGATCCGATCGGCGCCTTCGGAATGCTGTTGCTGGCCTGGTTCACCGGCTGCGGGGTCGGCCTTCTGATCATGGCGGCGAAACCGTGGTTTCCCACGGCGGTAAACCTGATCCAGATCGTCTATACCCGTGCCAACATGATCGCGTCGGGCAAGCTTTTCGTCGCCAACACGCTGCCCGGCTACATGCTGGCCATGTTCGATTGGAACCCGCTGTTTCACGCCATCGACCAGTGCCGCGGGTACGTCTTCGCCAACTACTTTCCGCGCAACACCAGTGTCGAATACGCGCTCATCGTGGGCTGCGTTCTTCTTATCCTTGGCCTTCTGGCGGAATTCTACACCCGTCAATTCGCCTCCAGCAGCTGGTATGCCCGCCGATGAGAACACTCCTCTCGGCATGTGCGCTGCTTCTGTGCGCCACTTTCGCCCATGCTCAGGCGCTACCTGCCTTCTACGATGTCTCGGGCGTCGCCGCTGACGACGTCCTGAATGTCCGTGCGGCACCCGGCGTGGGAAACTCCATCGTCGCCAAGCTGACCGCCGATGCTCGCTTCATCGAAGTCGTCGCATTCGACGAAAGCCGCGAATGGGCGCGCGTCAATGTCGACGAGGCGTCGGGCTGGGTCGCCCTGCGCTTCCTCGACCGGCGCCCGGATCAGCCGGACGATCAACTGCCCCGCCCGCTGACCTGCGCCGGAACCGAGCCGTTCTGGTCGCTCGATGTCGGCAGCACCGCCAGCGCCACGCTCGATCGGATGGACGACGACCCGATTTCCGTGGCAACCCTAGATCCCGTCACCTCCGAGAACCGCACCGACCACTACGCGATTTTCGGACAATCGCAGACCCAGGTCTTTACCTTCATGTTCCAGCGCGACGCCTGCACCGACGGCATGTCCGACCGCGCCTATGGCATGAGCGTCGACCTTTTCGTCACCGAAGATTCGGGCGTCACCTACCTGACCGGCTGCTGCAACCTTGCACGCTGACCAATCGCCGGCGTCAATCCACGACCCGGCAGGTCAGGTTGATCCGCCCCGGCTTTTCCAGCAGCATCGAGGTGCCCGGCTTGATCCGGTCGATCCCGTGATAGGTCAGCCGCGCGTCACCGCCCATCACCACCACGTCCCCTGATTGCAGCCAGTGCGACTCCGTCTTGCCGCCCCGCGTCGCGTTCCCGATCCGAAACAGCCCCTCGTCGCCCAGCGACACCGACAGCACCGGCCAGCTGAAATCGGCCTCGTCCCGATCCTGGTGCATCCCCATTCGCGCATCGGCATCGTAGAAATTTACCAGGCAGCAATCTGGCACGCGCTCTTCACTCACCAGATCGCGCCAGATCTCCAGCACCTCCTCGGGGATCGGCGGCCAAGCCATGCCTTCGGGGTGCCGCTCCTCGTAACGGTATCCCCGCCGGTCCGACACCCAGCCATAACGCCCGGCCGACGTCATCTTCACCCGCATCGGCTTGCCATAGGGCGTCATCGGCGAAAACAGTGGCGCCGCCTGCACCACGTCCCGCAGCGCCTCCACCAGCGCCACCTGACGTGCCGCATCCAGATATTCCTTGAAAATGCGGAATCCGCGTATCTGAAGCGTCTCGTCTGTCATGTTTCCCCGAATTCCATCGAATCCGCCAAATTAAAACCCGAATCCTGCGATTCACCGCTTTTCAACCGCTTGCAGGGTCATAGTCCCCTGCCTATATACCGTCCGAAGCGCAGAGACCGCTTTCGGGATCTGCAACTCACATGGTGGCCAGATGCCTTTGACGGGTCCGGTCGCCCCTCAATCGCCTTAAGAACAGAAGGGATCGAAAAACATGTCCAAAGTCATTGGTATTGACCTCGGAACCACCAACAGCTGCGTCGCCATCATGGATGGTAGCCAAGCGCGTGTCATCGAAAACTCCGAAGGTGCGCGGACCACGCCCTCGATCGTCGCCTTCACCGACGACGAGCGCCTTGTCGGCCAGCCGGCGAAACGCCAGGCGGTCACCAACCCCGAAAACACCATCTTCGGCGTCAAGCGCCTGATTGGTCGCCGCCAGGACGACAGCGATCTGGCCAAGGACAAGAAGAACATGCCGTTCGAAGTGATCGACGGTGGCAATGGCGACGCCTGGGTGCGCGCCAAGGGCGACAAGTATTCGCCCAGCCAGATCTCGGCCTTCATCCTCGGCAAGATGAAAGAAACCGCCGAAAGCTATCTCGGCGAGGAAGTGACGCAAGCTGTCATCACCGTGCCCGCCTACTTCAACGACGCCCAGCGTCAGGCCACGAAAGACGCCGGCAAGATCGCCGGCCTCGAAGTGCTGCGCATCATCAACGAGCCGACCGCGGCCGCACTGGCCTATGGCCTCGACAAGGAAGACACGCACACCATCGCGGTCTATGACCTTGGCGGCGGTACCTTCGACGTGACCATCCTCGAAATCGACGAGGGCCTGTTCGAAGTGAAGTCCACCAACGGCGACACGTTCCTCGGCGGTGAAGACTTCGACATGCGCATCGTCAACTACCTTGCCGACGAGTTCAAAAAGGAACACGGCGTCGACCTGACTAAGGACAAGATGGCGCTGCAACGTCTGAAAGAGGCGGCCGAGAAAGCCAAGATCGAGCTTTCCAGCTCGTCGCAAACCGAGATCAACCAGCCGTTCATCTCGATGGGCTCCGATGGCTCACCGCTGCACATGGTCATGAAACTGACCCGCGCCAAGCTGGAAAGCCTGGTGAATGACCTCGTCACCAACTCGCTCAAGCCCTGCAAGGCCGCGCTCAAGGATGCGGGCATCTCGGCTGGCGACATCGACGAGATCGTTCTCGTCGGCGGCATGACCCGTATGCCCAAGGTCGTCGAGGAAGTGACCAAGTTCTTCGGCAAGGAGCCGCACAAGGGCGTGAACCCGGACGAGGTGGTCGCGATGGGCGCCGCCATTCAGGCCGGCGTTCTGCAAGGTGACGTCAAGGATGTCGTCCTGCTCGACGTGACCCCGCTCTCGCTCGGCATCGAGACCCTCGGTGGCGTCTTCACACGCCTGATCGACCGCAACACCACGATCCCGACCAACAAGTCGCAGATCTTCTCTACCGCCGAAGACAACCAGTCGGCCGTGACGATCCGCGTCTTCCAGGGCGAGCGTGAGATGGCGGCGGACAACAAGATTCTGGGTCAGTTCAACCTCGAGGACATTCCGCCGGCACCGCGCGGTATGCCCCAGATCGAGGTGACCTTCGACATCGACGCCAACGGCATCGTCTCTGTTTCGGCCAAGGATAAAGGCACTAACAAGGAGCAGAAAATCACGATCCAGGCATCGGGCGGTCTGTCCGAGGAAGACATCGACAAGATGGTCAAGGACGCCGAGGCCAACGCCGACGCGGACAAGGAACGCCGCGCCTTGGTCGAGGCCCGCAACCAGGCCGAAAGCCTTATCCACTCGACCGAAAAGTCGATGGAAGAGCATTCGGACAAGGTCGATCCGTCCACCATCGAGGCCATCGAACTGGCCATCTCGGCCCTCAAGGACGACCTCGAGAAAGAGGATGCCACAGCCGACAAGATCAAGGCCGGCATCCAGAACGTGACCGAGGCCGCCATGAAACTGGGCGAGGCGATCTACAAGGCCAGCCAGGAAGACGGCGATGACGAGCCTGCGGGCGCCGACGAAATGGGCAAAGACGACGAAGACATCGTCGACGCCGATTTCGAGGACCTCGACAACGATAAACGCGCTTAAGCGTCAAACGGACAGGCAGGGGGCGCATCCGTGCCCCCTGCTCTCCGATATAAAGGAGACATCCGATGGCCAAACGCGATTATTACGAGGTTCTTGGCGTGTCCAAGGGCGCCAATGCCGACGAGATCAAGAAAGCCTACCGCACCAAGGCCAAAGAGCTTCACCCCGACCGCAATAAGGACAACCCCGACGCCGAGAAGCAATTCAAGGAAGCGGGCGAAGCCTATGACATCCTGAAGGACGCCGAAAAGAAGGCGGCCTATGACCGTTTCGGCCACGCGGCCTTCGAAGGCGGTACAGGTGCCGGCGCGCGGCCCGGTGGCGGGTTCGGCGGGGCAGGCGGCCCCGGTCAGGGCGATTTCGCCAGCGCGTTTTCCGACGTGTTCGACGACCTGTTCGGCGACTTCATGGGCGGCGGTGCCCGTGGCGGTCCCGGCGGACGTCAGCGCGCGGCGCGTGGCGCTGACCTGCGCTACAATCTGCGCGTCGATCTGGACGAAGCGTACCGCGGCCTGCAAAAGACCATCAACGTGCCCACCTCGGTCAAATGCGATTCCTGTGACGGGTCCGGGGCCGAAGGCGGCGTCGAACCGACGACATGTCCGACCTGTTCGGGCATGGGCAAGGTCCGTGCGCAACAGGGCTTCTTCACGGTCGAACGCACCTGCCCCACATGTTCGGGCCTCGGCCAGATCATCAAGAACCCCTGCAACACCTGCGGCGGCCAAGGCCGCACGCAACAGGACCGTTCGCTTTCGGTGAACATCCCCGCAGGCGTCGAAACCGGCACCCGCATCCGCCTCGCCGGCGAGGGCGAGGCCGGAATGCGCGGCGGCCCCGCAGGCGATCTTTACATTTTCATCGAAGTTGCGCCCCACAAGATCTTCGAGCGTGAGGACACCAACCTTTTCTGCCGCGTGCCCGTCTCGGTCGCCAAGGCCGCGCTCGGCGGCGATATCGAGGTCCCCACGATCGACGGCGGCCGCAGCCGGGTCAAGATCCCCGAGGG
The DNA here is from genome assembly GCF_009363715.1 of Roseovarius sp. THAF9. NCBI lineage: Bacteria > Pseudomonadati > Pseudomonadota > Alphaproteobacteria > Rhodobacterales > Roseobacteraceae > Roseovarius > Roseovarius sp. THAF9. The sequence continues at coordinate 3,993,207 of NZ_CP045404.1, read as the reverse complement.
CTCGCAATCGGGCCGGCAAATGCGCCTGCGCGGCAAAGGTATGCCCGCCCTGCGCGGCGGCGGTCACGGCGACATGTTCATCGAACTGGCGGTGGAAACACCCGTCAACCTGACCTCGCGGCAAAAGGAAATCCTCAAGGAATTCGACACGCTGTCAGAGGACAACAATCCCGAAACCAAGAGCTTCTTCAAATCGGTGAAGGGTTTCTGGGACTCGATGAAAAGCTAAAGCGCAAACCTCATCCACGGGTCTGACCTTCGGAACTCTGACGGCATGAGATCCCTGATCAGATCCGGGATGGCGTTGCGCCAGCGCAAAGCCCCGCCCCGGGCCTGACCCGGGGCCTCTCTTCCGGCATTAACCATTCACTAACCTTCCCGCGTCACCTTCGGGCCCATGTCCGACGACTCGCGCGCCTTCAAGGAAATGTCCCTGCCGCTCTTCGACAGCGACGAGGTGCCCGTCTCCGCGAACGCGTCCGGCAAACAACCCTCCTACATTCGCGACCACCGCAAGCGCCTTCGCGACCGCTTCATCTCCGGCGGCGCCGACGCGCTGCCGGATTACGAGATGCTTGAACTCGTGCTCTTTCGCGCCATCCCCCGGCGTGACGTCAAACCGCTGGCCCATGCCCTGCTTGAACAGTTCGGCAGCTTTAACGCGGTCATCTCCGCCCCTTCCGACCAGCTTTGCACCGTTCCGGGTGTCGGCGAGGCCGTGATCTGCGAACTCAAAGTGGTCGAGGCCGCCGCCCACCGGCTCGCGCGGTCGCGCGTCGCCCGGCGCCCCATCGTCTCCAGCTGGGATGCGCTGCTGGAATACTGCCATACGGCCATGGCGCACCGGGATATCGAACAGTTCCGCGTCTTCTACCTGGATCGCCGCAACACGCTTATCGCCGACGAGGAACAGGCGCGCGGCACCGTCGATCACGTGCCGGTCTATCCGCGCGAAGTCGTCAAGCGCGCGCTGCATCTCAACGCCAGCGCGCTGATCCTCGTGCACAACCACCCCACTCGGCCATTTGGATCACACTCGATCACATACAATACCGCATAAACACTATGATTTGTGGCGATTATTCCTCTTGCGCACTGGGGGCGGTAATGGCAAATTGGGGGTGGTAATAGGGGTAGAAAACGGCTTCCCGATCCCAGCAACCGATCCCGGTTTCTCCTCACCGATCCCAGTATGGAAGTAGGAGAAATTGCTGTGCCCGCCCTGACTGATCGCTCAATCCAACATGCATTGAAACGCGTCGAGCAGCGTCAAAAACAAGAGAACCTGGCGGACGGCGAAGGACGCGGAACAGGTCGGCTCGTACTCGTACTGAAGCCCATGCCGACCCGCGTCACCGCCGACTGGATGGCTCAGCAGTGGCGTGACGGAAAACGAACAAAGAAGAAGATCGGCGCCTATCCCTCGATGTCGCTGCGGGAAGCACGCAAGATATTTTCCCGCGATTTCGCCAACGTCATTCAGAAGGGCCGCAGCATCAAAATCGCGACTGATACCCGCCCCGGAACGGTCGCCGACTTGTTCCAAGGATATGTCGCCAATCTTCGGGATGCGGGAAAACCATCCTGGAAGGAGACAGAAAAAGGGCTCAACAAGATCGCCGACACACTCGGTCGCAACCGGCTTGCACGAGAAATTGAGCCCGAGGAAATCGTTGAGCTTATTCGCCCGATTTACGAACGCGGCGCCCGTTCGATGGCCGACCACGTCCGATGCTATATTCATGCGGCTTACAGTTGGGGAATGAAGTCGGACAACGACTACCGCAACACCTCCCCTCGCCGCTTCCGAATTCCGTTCAATCCCGCTTCCGGCATCCCTACCGAACCAAAGGTTCAGGGGACACGCTGGCTGACCGAAGAGGAGTTCGTGCAACTCTATCGCTGGCTCGAATGCCCCGATACGCCGGTGACACCTTCCTATCTACGCGCGATGCAAGTCCTCATGCTCACGGGGCAGCGCGTTGAAGAAATTGCCAGGTTGCACGTCGACCAGTGGGACGCAGAAGAACGGATCATAGATTGGTCGACAACAAAGAACCTCCAACCGCATGCGGTGCCCGTTCCTTCGCTGGCGGCGGAACTCATCGAGTCCATCAAGCCGAATGAGCATGGATGGTTTTTCCCGTCCGCAAAGGACGCCTCCAAGCCTGTGAGCCATGGCACACTCTATAGCTTTGTCTGGCGCCAGCGTGACCGCGGCGTCATCCCTTACGTCACGAACCGCGACTTGCGTCGGACCTTCAAGACGCTCGCCGGCAAGGCGGGCGTCCCGAAAGAGATACGAGACCGCCTTCAGAATCACGCCCTCCAAGACGTCAGTTCAAAGAACTATGATCGGTGGAACTACATGCCCGAGAAGCGCGCAGGCATGGCGAAATGGGACAAGTTTGTCCGTGCCCTGCTCGCAGAAAAGAAGGCCAGCCGGCCTAAGAGGCGAGCGGCGTGACGTCCGGGCATCTCATCTTCGCGGCATCGATTGCTGCCTGCCTATCGACACCGGCACTGGCTGACCCCTGCGAAGGCCGTCTACCGACACAGGCCGGCGCAGAAATTTCCGGCATAGTCCGCTATGTCGGAGACGGCGACAGCCTCTGTGTGGGCAAGACTGCCGATCCAGACGAATGGATCGAAATCCGCCTGTCAGACTTCAATGCACCGGAACTCTACGGGCCTGGTGGAGGCGCAGCGAAAGCCGCCCTCGTTCGCGTCGCCCTCCATCACGCCGCCGTCTGCATCACCGAAGCGGGCCGCAACGGGCGCGTGGTCTCCTTCGATCGCGTGATTGCTCGTTGCCGGATAGGCCACAGGAACGTGGGTGATCTCCTTCGCGCCGAAGGAATCGCGGAGGGCGGCGATTGACCGACTGCGCAAAGCTATTTCGCGTTCAGCTTCTGCCTTTGGGCTGTCGTCAGAACCGAATTGTCTTTTTGCAATCGGCGCTCCTTCTATTCTTCTGCAAATTCAGGTGGCGCTTCGGGCAACTGCCCTCCTTCCCGTTCAGCTCCCGATCAACGCTTCAGTTGAAGGCTGTTGCTGGAAAAGCCAAAGCGGAAGCCGGCTACTCTTGAAATCCCAAGCGGCGAGCGGTGCGAACCACTCGGGCACCGCCCTGCCGTTGAGCTGGATGACCTGGTCTCCGTCCACCGTTCTGGTCGCGAAATACCGCGTAAAGATCCGGCTCGCCCATCCAATCCCATCAAAACCTTGATCGGAGGGCTCCTCGGGGTTGGCTACAAACTCGACTCCCGCGAAGCCGTCATCTCCCATGATGGCGAATGGACCGTCCACCGGCCACTCGCCGTACAGGAAGAGTATCTCAGCCAGGCGGCGATCCCGAGGATCAGCCAGTTCCACATCGCCGCTATAGACCTTAGCGGATCCGATGATGAATTCGGCCAGCCCCTCGGCGCTTAGGGTGCGGGGCTTATCTGTAGCGGCGCCGAGAACGAGCCGCAGCGGTGGCCTGGTGCAGATCGACACATCGCCGAGACGGCCGAACTCGTTGGCCATGATCGCCTCCGTCATAGTAATCCGAAGGCCACCGTCGGACCGCAGAAACGGTTTAGGCGCAATCACCGTCCAGAGGTTCCAGCGAGACCAGTAGATAGCGAGGCGCAATGGCACGCACACTGCATCAGCGTAGGCTTGCAAGGAGGTGAGGTACGTTGCGGACATCGACGTCCGCTGCCTCTTCGGGTCTTCGCATCGGACGTTTTTCACCTCAATGAGCCATTGTTCGCCATCGTCGAGCACAACCCGAAAATCGGGCGCTCGAAAACTCGTCGCGGCGTGGACTCGTCCAATATCCTCTGTTTTCAATAGTCGGAATTTTCCGAGGCTGAGCACCATCGCCTCGAACATGCGTTCCGTTCGTGCGCCATGAATAAGGGTAAGATCAGCCAAAGCCGTCTTCAGACTGGGAGCCGCGTCAGCAAAGAATTTGTCGACCAAAGCCGGGTCGTTGAGCGCTAAATTGTTCTGCTGAGCATATTTGGCCACCAAGGCTAACAGATCGAAGGCCTTCATCGCCGGTCTCTCATTCTTAGGTGGCGGCGTCACGCGATATCTCCGATTTTCCTATGGCGTCGGCGATAGGCTCACTCCTTGGCGATTTTTTCATTGAGCCATTCCTGGACCACCTTTCTGATGCGGATATGCCCCAAGTCGCTGAGTGCAGATGCCGGCAGCTGTTCTCCATCGGCTAGATCGAGAAGCCGACTCGCAGCATGGCCTTTTTCAAGCAACGCAAGTAGCCCGGTAGCCGCTTCACGGTCACGGTCGGCAAGTCCGAAAGCACCTAGCAACAACAGCGCGCGGCGCTTTGTTGAGTGCGCAATCCGCTCCATCGTGCCGACGACAGCATCGACCTGTCCATGCACCGCAAGCAATACGCAGGCAGACGCGGCCAACGGCGGTGGCAGTCTTAATATGAGCTTGGCATCTATTGCATCGAGGATTTCGGTTTCGACAACGTCCGCAACGGTCAAGGCGTCAATTGCGTCGACACGTACCCAGCGGGCCTGGTTGATGAGGGCCAGGTCCCAAATCTTTTTTCGGATCGCTGGACCGCAACATTGCGCGGATGTGTTCAGCGCCTTCATGCCAAGCGAGCGATCATCTGTGCGCTCGGCCAGATTCAATAGCGCTTCCCCAATCTCATCCGTCAGGCTGCCATAGGCAGCGAGCCCGCCTATCGCCTCGCGGGCAATAGGATAGGATGGCGGTTCGTTGTAGAATGCTGCAGCGTCGGACCAGTCATCGTTCATCAGTCGGACCAGCACACGTTGATGCGCTGGATGTGGCCGATCTGCAAGAACGCGAACCAGGGTCCGACGGACACGACTACCAGGATCTAGCGAAAGGTCCAGTATTCGCTTCGGCAGAGGATCTGGTAGCGTAGACGAAAGATACTCGATGACCGCCTCGCGAGCATCCGCCCGTGCATGTCCGAGCGCAAGCCAAGCCAAGGCATCGTCGTTGATGGCAATTGCGGCCTCCGCGGCTGCCTTGGAGAGCTGAAAGTCCTCTGTTTCGAGAAGCCAACGGCGAATAGCAGCCGAAGAAGTGGCGCCACTGGCAATCATTACCGGTACGATCTTGGCGAGGACAAAGGGCGGCGCCGTTGTGGCAGCTGCGCTCAGTAACGCCAGGGCTGTTTCGCCAACAGCACCCGGAGGCTTGTCCTTGACGGGAAGCGCCTCGAATATTTCAGTGCCAGCGTTTGGAAGCGATATCAGAACAGGCTTCAGGCGAAGCGCGCGGCTCTTTCCAGAAATCCGACGGCTCGTCCCATGCATGTCCACCAAGATCTGGACGAACAACGCGGGCGCTGTCGACAATTGTTCAAAGCAGAACGTCAGCGTGGCAGGCGCCTTTATCAAAGCGCAATAAACAAGCGCGGCGCGTACATCCTCGTCATCAGGACTAGACAGGATACGTTGTTCAAGGTCCGGCGCCAGCGAAGGTTTCCAGTGTTCGCACGCTGCTTCCCAGGCATATTCCTCGTCATCGCTGGTCTGCGTAGTAGCGATGACGGCCCGAATCTCTTCCAACGAGACCGGCCCGCCCGCTTTTCTGACATCGTCGGCCCATGCGCGGCCCATTTCAGATACGCGACGATGATCTGCCAAGGTTTGCCAGCGGCCAAGGAATCGAATTTGCCGCACATAAGTCTCTACGAAAATTCCGGCGGCATACCCGTCATCTTCGTGATGTGACTGGTAGCCTTCCTCGTGAGCCTCATCACATTCGCCGTCTCTGATCGCGCGCCATTGTTCGTTGCCCTCCCGCTCATAATACCGTTTAAGACTCGCAAATTCGTCAAGCGCGGCATTGAGCACACTCTCGTAACTATCCAAGTCCCGCACCGCGCCAACCGCCACAGCGCTGACGTTTCTGTCGAAGCCGGAGGTGACCAGCTTGTGTGACGCCGCAACGAATGCGGGTGTCAGATCGCTCGCAAGTCGATCAAGTTTGCTTGCGAAGTCATTGCCGAAGCCGTCCCGGTCCTGTGGAAGTTGCTCACGAACAAAGCGGTCAGCGATTGTGAACGTCCGTGGGTCAGCCGAGACCCGCTCGTACCATTCATCATCGAAAGTCGGAGGTTTCCACGTGTCGAGGAAGAACTGTCCGCCGCGTCGAATGCCCTTGATGAACCAACGTGCAAGTTCCGAAGGAGCCGACGTTTGCCGACCCACATCGGAGCTCAGTTGCAGCACAGAGCGAAATTCACTTTGAGGATCGACGAGGCTCTCCTCGAGCCATCCATCGATCGCCGCGCGGCTGGCAGGGTCGGCCTCGAACTCCGCGTCGATTTTTTCAGCGCCGGCAATGAGATCGATGATTGCTTTGAACGCACGGGCTGCAGTTTCAAGTGCCCAGCCCCGATGCGAACCGGTCATTTGGGTCAGGGCCGAAATCATCGCCATGAAGGCAGCTTCGCTGCGCCCCCAGGTCTCCAGTATGAATATTTCGAAACCTGCGCGTACGCTCGGATGCGAGAAGCTAACGGTCTGGCCCGGTTGACGCAGATGCCGCGTGGCGACCAGCCGATCTACCAGCTTCTCCAGCCCGTCGATGAAAGCGGGCTCGATGAGCCGCAGTTTCCGACTAAGGCCAATAAGCTGACTGCGATCGAATTGTGATCGCGCCGCAAGCAACGCCCAAACGACCGCCGCCGTCCCAGTTTGATCACTGGCTTTTAAATAAGCAACGACAACGTCTTCGACTGCATCGCGATGTGCCAGCCCTAAAATCCGGCGGTAGAACGCCTGATCCACCTCATCTGCCTCCGGGCCGTCAGCCAGATGCGTAAAAAACAGATCGACCTCAAATGGCGTTTCGAGCGCGTCTAACGCATCCTTTCGGAACTCCATCGCCTTGGCCTGACGCTCGCTCGCCAGTTGCTCAAGGCGTTTATCGTAAATCCTTGCGAGTTCCCCATCGCGATATTGATCCGCATCCAGAACTACTGACCAGCGTTTGAGGCCTTGGTCAGCTCTTGCCTGACCGAGCATGTCAGATCGCGAGGTGACGACGTACTGATGCCCGCCATGTGCTTCCCGCAACAGCCTGGGAAGCTGTTCCGTCCATTCGTCGGCACCGCCCCGGAGGCTATATTGCCCCCATGGATCCTCGACGTAAAAGAGCTTTGGTCCAGTGTCCGTAAGGGTCCTTGTGCTCGAAGGGCCATTGTTCACATTGACTTGTATGATTTCAGGCGCAGACGGCCGCTGCCGCGCCCGGTCAATCAGCGCCAACGCTGTCCAGGTCTTGCCCGTACCAGAAGGTCCTGAAATCACGATGGCATTCCGCTGCTCAAGCAGATTTTCCAAGTCGCCAAAATTGGTCGGCGGCACGAATGACTCGAGCTGCGGAGCGCTGGCCAGATACCCACCGCAACCGCGTATGACGCTCAGAAGATCCTCTCGCGTCCATACGCCTGGGCTCGTCCCGCGCATGCGCCGAAGCGCCTCATCCCTAAGCCGCGCACGGCATTCAGTTTGCCGGCTCTTGGGCACGCGCAGCAACGAACCGAGGATATCGTTTATCTCGAGATCAAGAAGGCGTTCGCTGAGAACACCCCAAATGGCAATTCGACCCGCTGGTGAATGGGGTAAAGTCGACGAGAGGCTGGCCGGAAAGGTGTGCTCCTCTGGCCATTCTTCTAACCCACCGACCATCAGATCGCGCGTCACGCCGGTGGTGTCGGCGTTGGTAACCAACAAGTAGCGCGTGCCGGAGTCATCAAGATGGTGCCTTGCCGGTCGGCGCTTCTTTCCATGCCTGAGCAGTGCCTTGAAACTGGCGATCGACCAAGGACCCGTATTACGGAGTTTGATCTGAACGACGAGCTTGTAGCCGTCGGACATATTGGCGCTCGGCTGGACACGGCCCGGCGTTGCCGGTTCGAGGTCGGACTCCAGATCTTCTTCGATTGCAGGTTCGAGCGTAATCTGGGCGGCCGACTTCGTGATCAGCATCAATCTGAGGGCCGTCAGCACCGACACGCCGATCTGGTATTCGAAGCCGTCTAGCGCTGCGTCGGCCCCGCCCGATGATGACGTTGCATCCGGCGCCCTCAAATCCCAACCCTCAGTGTTGCCGACGGCCTAGACATGAAATGTCGTGAAAATTGCCCAGTTCTCTCCTTCGTCTTTCTCATACGAATAGACCTCAACCCCACAGCGATGACAGTGGCGCTGCTGCCAGTTTGTCACCGAACGGCACGACATCCGCGCTGTCGTAGAGCACGGTGCCGAAAGCGAAACGGTCTCCGCAAGCCTCCGCCAGTGCACGCAATCCGGCGAAGTCGCCGGATTTAACCGTAGCGCTTGCCTTCACCTCGATGCCGGCGATCATCCCGTCGTCACGCTCCAGCACGATGTCGACCTCGCGCATATCCCGGTCCCGAAAGTGATGCGGCGTCAGCCGCTGGTCCGAGGCCGTCATCAGCTTGAGCACTTCCGAGAACACGAAGCTTTCCAGCAGGGCGCCGAACGTCCCGCGATCCGCCTTCACCCTGTCGAAGGTCAGGCCGCGCGCACTCGCCAGCAGGCCGGAATCGAGGAAATGCAGCTTCGGTGTCTTGACGATGCGCTTCAGCGCATTGGTGAACCAGGGTTGCAGCGTCGCGATCAGAAAAACCTGTTCGAGCAATCCGACATAGCGCTGCCCGGTCTTGTGGCTGACATTGATGCCGGCCCCGAATTGCGAATAATTGACCAACTGGCTCGAGTGTTCTGCCAGCAGGCGCACGAATTTCGGAAGCTCAGTCAGTTTCTCTACATCCGCGATGTCCCTGAGATCGCGGGTGAGGATCGAGGTGAGGTAGGACCGTGCCCAGTCCTGCCTTCGCCGCTCGGTTTGTCGTGCAATCGCCTCGGGAAATCCGCCGAGCAAGACGGCGCTGACGAGATCGTCACCAATGATTGCGTTGCGCTGGTTTTGCAGCTTTCCTTCGTACAGGCGTTCCAGGAAGGTCGGTTTCTTGCCCTCGATCTCGGCCCTCGCCAGCGGCAGCATCTGGAGCGTTTCCATCCGGCCGGCGAGGCTGTCGGCGATCCGCGGCAGGGTCAGGACATTGGCCGAGCCCGTGAGAAGAAAACGGCCGGGACGGTAATCCTCGTCGACTGTCTTTTTGATCGCGAGCAACAGGTTCGGGGCGCGTTGGATCTCGTCGATGATGGCAATGTCCAGTCCGCGGATAAACCCGGTCGGATCGGACTGGGCAGCGTCCAACACGGTCTGGTCGTCCAGCGTGATGTAGCTGCGGCCAGCTTCCCCCATCTTCTTGACCAGCGTCGTCTTGCCCGCCCGGCGTGGCCCCACAATGAGAACCACGGGCGTATCCGAAAGGGCTTCCTCTGCCCGACGCTCTACAAACCGCTTGAACATCCAATCTCCGAGTCTCCGGCAATTGGAACTATCCGTGTCGGCTGATTGGAAGTCAATGTCCCGCTAATTGGAACTTACCGCTCCGCTCGTTGGGAGAGCCTTTAGAGGGAAGACCATGCAGTGAACCTGCAAGGCAACCTGGCGCTACATGTCGCTGGTGCCGTTCCTGCCATAGAGAAGGCTTGTCGGCGCCTACCCCATACGTCGCCATGAACCTGACAACGCGCCTTGCGCGGAGGGCGGCAACTGACCGACTGCCCACAGCTCTTGACAAAATATAGCTTGGAGGCTATATGCCAAAGCAGGTCAACCTGCATGATGGCCAGTGGCGAGGGGCTTTCGACTCGAAAGGAAGGGCGATTATCCTCGTCAGACAAGCGGTTTTCCGCACACTTGGATAGGCTGGCGTCTGCGAAAAAGGACCGATCATGATGGGCAGAGACATACATAAGATTATCGCGACCCTTCCTGAAGATCATCAGCAGGAAGTGGCGGCCCGCGCCGACGAACTCAAGCAGGAAATCGAAGGCCTTCAAGAACTGCGCAAACTTGCCGGAAAGGCGCAGGATGAAGTTGCCGATGTTCTCAAGATAAAACAACCATCGGTCTCCAAGATCGAAAAACAAGCTGATATGTACCTCTCGACGTTGCGCAGCTATGTCGAAGCAATCGGCGGCAAGCTAGAACTGACCGTGAGACTTCCATCTCGGCCGCCAATAATCATACAACACCTGGGTGATATTGCTCGGAGTTCGACGGAAAAGGCCGCTCGCCGTGGAGGCACCAAATAGATTTCATGCTGTCCGGGGGGAGCAGATTTGAGTCCGGAGACAACAACAAGACTACTCGCATCAATGAACGCCGGGCGCCTGCTCGTGGTTTGTGGAGCCGGTCTATCGATGGCAACGCCAAGCAACCTGCCCTCCGCGCGAGCGGTTGCAGAAAAATGCTTTGACAAATATCGCCTTGAGTCCGATCCGAACTGCGACCTCGCACTGCGTCAAGATCTGGAGGCCCTCGCGGAGCATTTCGCCGGCCTGAACACATTGAAATCCGTATTCATCGAGCATCTGGTCCCGTGGCCGGATTTCGTACGGCCGTCAAATGCCGGCCACGCCGCCATCGCGGACTTCCTGATCACACGAGCCGCCGTTGCCGGTATTTCCAGCAACTATGACACGCTTATTGAGAGGCGGGCCTGGGATTATGGTTCCGAATTTCGGGGATCTTTGGATGGCGACGAGGCCATGGTCGACGCCACTCATCGAGGCCCGCTGCTCAAGTTCCACGGTTGCGAGAATCGGGACCGAAATTCTACCGTCTGGGCGCCATCGCAGCTTGCCGACCAGACGATTGCCGCGCGCATAGACAAGAGCAAAACCTGGATGGCGGCAAACCTGAGGCAAAAAGACCTCCTGGTCGTCGGCTTCTGGTCGGACTGGGACTATCTAAATGCGGTGCTCGGCACAGCACTCGTCGACGTGCAACCGCTATCCGTCACGGTCGTCGATCTCTCTCCCACCGACGCCCTGAAAGATAAAGCTCCCGATCTTTGGAATATCGCTCATGCCGAGAATGTGGTCTTCGAGCATGTGCAGGAATCCGGCGCCGACGTCCTTGATGATCTAAGACGCGCATATTCCACGAGTTATCTGCGGCAAGTTCTCGCCGCCGGAAAAGACGCTATCGAGGAAGCCACCGGCGCTCCCTGCAATCCCGACTGGCTCATCATGGAGGAATTTGACAGCGAGACTCTCTATGCATGGCGAAGAGACGCCGAGGGCGTTTCAAGCGCCGAACCCGCCACTCGGATCCGTCCCGGCAACGGCGAAACACTCGGATTTTTCCATCTTCTGCTCCGGCGAGCGGGCGCTGTCGAGCGGGCGGGCGGGTACGATTTGAACGGACGCATGATACGCGTCATCAACGGCGCCGATCGCATCCTGGGCTCGCTTCGCGCCCGCTTCATAGAGCCCCCGACGGCGATCACAGCGGACATTGTGGTCGCCGTGGGCGCTACCGATCTCGGTGTTCCCAGCAACGTCGTGCGTGGCGGACGCGCTGGCGACGTTGTGCGGCCTGGAGCTGCCGGGACATGGGTGGACCTACCAAGCGCGCGGGCGGAGCTGAACATCTGATGGATATTCCAACGCAAGTCGAAATCGTCCTGAGGGATGCCCAATATGATACTTGGGTCTCAACCGGCACGTCGTCGCCGGTCACATGCTTTGAGAGCGCCGCCCTCATGGGCTTTGTGCATGTTTTCGACTCTGCCCGCGCTTTGCTTGACGAATGGGAGACGAGACAAAAACATGTTCTCGCGCGGCATTCGGCTGCCTTGCGCGCGGCCGGAGCAAAAGCCTGGAACGTTTATTCCCTGTTTCTCACCGCTGAGTCGGCTCCCGACCAAACGCGCGCCATCGAGACGATAGAGGAAGACTTTGAGCTCACGCGCAAGATCGCGCGCGAGTCTGTCCGCACCGTCGACGATGTCGAGCGGGCGTTGCTGCCGCTGATTTCCGTTCGTTCCAAACCGTCCTTGGGCGCGTCAAATTTCAACGACCGACTTCGCGCCAGACTGAAGGACTTGCCGCCAGAAGCTGTAACAGCATTCTTGGGCGATACTTCAAGCATCGAGGTCGCGCGAATTCTCGGAGAAGACTCGTGAGGATCGACTTTCTGGAACTCTGCGGCTTTCGAGGTTTTCGCGACAAGGTGCGCGTCGAGTTCGGTAGCGGTTTCACGATCATTACCGGACGCAACGGTGTCGGCAAAAGCACGCTTTGCGACGCCGTCGAGTTCGCGATTACGGGATCGATCGAAAAATACACGGTCGAAAAAGCGGCGAAAGAAAGCCTCAGCGATTATCTGTGGTGGAGAGGGGCCGGAAAACCTGACGCACATTATGTCACCGTCTCGTTCCTTTCCGATGAGGACAAGCCGTTTACGATCACGCGTTCCAGAGAAAGCGGTGCCGATCGTTCGGTCGAGGAAATCCACGCCGCCTTATGCGCCGGCGCAGCGCCGGATGACGCGCTCAGGCAACTTACGCGAACATCCATCATTCGAGACGAATGGATTGCCGCTCTCAGTCTAGACCTGACCGAAACCGAGCGGTTTGATCTGGTCCGCTCAGCGCTGGGAGCGGTCGAGGACACGGAATCGGCAGCCAAAGCCAAGGAAGTCGTAGCCGCTGCGGACAAAGCGCATGCGCGCAATGAAGAGATATACGAGGCTGCACGATCAAGGCTGTCAGATCGCATCGCGCAACAGTCAGAGGCCGAAGCTGCCCTGAGCCGATCGGGCGATCTAGCGGCCGCACTGCAAACAGTTTCCACCGCGATATCGAACGTATCGTCGGACGTCACGTCCCAGCTCGAGAGTGGGCGAACCGCCCTCGCCGACCGACGGACCCGGCTCGCGCATATGAGCGAAGCGCTGCAATTGGCACGCGAGCTTGAGATTGAACAAAAGACGTTCAATAGCCAGGAAGCGGTCGACGAACGACGAGCGGCGCTCACCGGTCGAGATTCCGCACAAAAGGCCAAAGATGATGCTGACGCTGCCGTTACCGAAGCCGAACGTCGGCTCACACAGGAAGAAGACGCCGACGCTGTCGCGGCATCCCTCACACTTCTAGTAGAGCATGGCGAGCGCCTGGGTCTACATGAAGACCACTGCCCATTGTGTGCGGCACACAGAACTTCCGAGGAGTTTTCGGCCGGTTTAGAAGCCGCACGCCGGCGCATCGCAACTCTTTCATCCGGCGTCCAAGCGGCCCGAGACGCTCTCGCCGCAGCTAGGGAAGCCGCGCGACAACCGTCACTCGATCTCGATGCCGCCGAGGAAATGGTCCGCTCCCACACCGAGGCGGAGCAAAGACTTAGGGCGCAGGAAGAAGCACATGTCGAGTTCTTCGATCTGAATGACTTGGACCATCAGTTTATCAGTGACGTCGATGGTCTCGAAAGGGAAATCGGTCGTGAACGGGATCTGTTGATCGATCTGGAACGTGCCCTGCACGTCCTGGATGCGTCTCAATCCGTATCCCGCATTTCATCGATCGAATCAGACATCGCCGGGCTGCGCTCCGAAATCGACAGCCTTGCCGACGCCGTCAGCCAATCGCAGAGCGCTGCAACGGCAGCCCGTGAAATCGAACGAAGCGTAAAACGCGTGAGCGCAGAGATAATCGACGAACGTCTCGCTCAAATCAGTCCGTTGCTTAACGAGCTGTACCAGCGTCTGCGTCCTCACGCCGATTGGCGCACCATCGATTATAGCATCCGGGGCGATGTACGCCGATTCCTTAGCCTCAAGGTCGGCGACGGGCTCAATCCGCAATTTGTCTTCAGCAGCGGCCAGCGCCGAGCCGCCGGCTTGGCGTTCCTGTTGTCCGTTCATCTTTCTCGCGGCTGGACACCTTTGAGATCGCTGCTTCTCGACGACCCAGTCCAGCATATCGACGATTTCAGAGCACTGCAGCTCGTGGAGGTCCTCGCCGCTTTGCGCGTCGACGGACGTCAGATTATTTGCGCGGTCGAGGACCCTGCCCTCGCCGACCTCTTATGCCGCCGTTTGCATAGCACCCCATCGCAGAGCGGCCGGCGTATCGATATTGATCTCGGGCCGAAAGGTTCGAATGTTCTCGTCAACGATACTGAGATCGCCCCTATGCCTGTCGGGGTCTTGCGGCGCGATGGAGGTCTTCAGGTCGTAGGAAACTGAGAATTGGGTTTTGAGAACTTCAGATACCGCTTCGCGACCCATTCGTTCTTGGTTCGGTTTCGTGCAGCCGTACATTCATCACAGCCGAAGCTGAAAATTCCGAATAGTGGAGCGGCGGGACGATGGGCGTAAGAAAAACGAGAAAGAAAAAAGCATCCCTGGATGACAGGTTCGACTTTGTCGGCGACGGTGTTGCTGCGGGCGACAGGAACGCACTTATTCCTACCCTCTTCGAGGTCGAGGATCGTGCGTCGGGCGCGGCTCGCACACTGAAGCTCTGGAAAAAGACCGGCGAAGCCGTCGATGACGATCTGCGCCAACTCTGGCTGCATGAGACGCGCCAGGTTCAGCGCGTTATGTCCTACGCTGGAGCGCGAGATGTAATCGTCGACGTCCTTGAGTTTGTTGAGGACGAAGAGGATTTCGGCGTGGTTCTTAACCGTGTCGGCCAACCGTTGAGCGAGCGCCGACGCCGCGTGCCACGACAACACTGGTTGCGAAGTCTCGGCGCTCCGCGACCACGCGCGCTCTTTTGGCGCAACCTGAAGCGCATCGTCACTGCTCTCGGCATCATCCACGCCCAGGGTCTAGTGCATGGGCGACTGTCCGCAGCCTCGATCATGACAGAGGGGGCAGACGAACCGGACTTTCAACTAACCGGCTTCGAGTGGAGCCTCTGGTTAACCGCCGATACGGATGATCGCTCTCACGCCAGGGTCGGCGCTGCCGCAGCACTCCACCGCACCGAATGCTACTCCTTCGCCGAGGATTGGCGGCAGTTGGGTCTCCTCGTTGCAGAATGCTTGGAGGCAGAGGTTCGCTCCTCCGGCGAGATCCAGATGCGTGCAGATCTCGATGCGCCAATCGAACTGCACGTTGCAGAACGTGTACTGCTAAAGCGCCTCATCTCGCCCGCACGGATGGACCAACTCGACGCCGCCTCGATCGGACGCGCCATCGATGACCTAGTTCCGGGCGTCAGTCGAGCAACGTCGGCCCATGCAGGCGCCTTCATTCTGACATTTGATCACCAGTCGCGTCTCGGTGAAACCGTCTACGACGCGACCGGCGGCGAAATTGCTATCGACGAATATCGACGTCAACTGGATTGGGTGCAGGCCGACATAGATGGCGGTGCCACCCTCCTCCTCCCGCGGCAGTTTGATCCAGCGAACACATGGCTAAAGCTGGTGACCAACAACATGATCTACCGCGTGCGGGCATTCCGCGACGAGGGCGCCGCCGTCTGGGATATCGGCGTGTGCCAGGCGATCACGCTCAGAGACGAAATCTTCAGTCTGGGCGACACAGAAGAGCATGACATAGCCCAATCTGTCATTGTCGCTGCAAACGCGCGCGAAGCCAAAGAGACGCGCGGCCGCTTGGGACCCCAGGCGCTCGATTGGAGCGCCTTTGCCGAAGCTGGAAACGAAGTCGGCGATCAAGATGAAAGCGCTGCGATCCGGCGCGGCTTGCTTTTGGTTCAAATTGTTGAAGCGGTCGTCAAGGCACTCGACGTCTATCCGATCGAAATCCTCGACAAAGGCCGGCAAGACGGGCGTCGATACATCATTCTTCGAGCAGAGCCGGGTAATGATCGCGATCGAACCGCGAAACGCATCGGGATGTCCGAGAGCGCCACGATCCTAAGACGGCTGTTCGAGGATGAGCATCCGGACGCAGACGCCAAATGGCGCATCAGTCAGGCCGCGAGTCTTGGAGCGACGCGCGCTGGTGACGTGGTCGCTAGCTTCTTGGAGGCGACCGATCATCGCGGGCGCCGCGCCTATCGTTTCGAGATCGACGAGGAACTACCAGACGACGGGCCTTATTTTCTGCGTACCGAACGAGACACCGGCACCGAACAAGTGATCGCGCGACGCCTGCGGAACATCAAGGCGCTGGACACGCGCATCGACCTTTCCCAGATGCTAACCGACCCGTGGCGGGTCCGGCGCTCCAGTCGCGAAGAACTGACTGAAGAAGACCGCGAGGACCCGACCTTTCTCGATTTGGATCGACCCAAGCAGGATGCCCTGTCGGGCATTTGGGCGACCCTGCCATCCTACTTTGTAGTCGGGCCTCCCGGCGTCGGAAAAACGAAACTGGCCACAGAGGTGGTGCGCCGACGTTTCGCTGCGGATCGCTCGAGTCGCATGCTCGTCTCGGCTCAAGGGCATGATTCGCTCGACGGCCTGTTGGGAAAAATAAAAGAAACTCTGAACGCTGGAGACATGAACGATGTTCTCGTCGTTCGGTCCACGACTTCAGATCAACGCCCGACAAGCGACGAGGAGATTCATCTCGCCAGCTTGGAATATCTCGAACGCCTCTCCACCAGCGCAATGGTACGCGACGCGCCGCAGGCCTTTCGAGACCGCGTTTCGACCCTCCGGGACGCCGCCGCAAAATTCGAAACGGCAAAGGCTTCCATCGACCGCGATCACAGATCGGGCTTAGGCGCTATCTCGAGCCTGGTCCTTGATGGCGCTAACATTGTCGTCTCGACGGCTAACTCACCAGACATAGAACGGCTCGTCGAAACACGGGAGCAGTTTGATTGGGTTATCGTGGAAGAAGCCGCAAAGGCCATCGGGCCAGAGCTCGTCGGCCCGCTGATGCTTTCCGGTCGTAGGCTGCTGATCGGCGATCATCACCAATTGCCCCCATTCGACGCTGACCGCCTCATCAAGATCCTAAGCGACCACAGTCTCGTGAGCGAGACACTTGGCATCGCCGAGCAAATGATTGGTCCACTGCTTCGCGATGGCGAATTGGATGAGCTGGAGGCAATCTTGGCCGACTCGGAGGGTCTGAAGGCCCTTTCAGATATCGCGCTCCGTCTTCTCGAACCCTTCCGCACATTCGTTGACGAGGACGTCCGGCGCGGGCACGCCAATCCCGATCATCGCCCCATCGCTGCAACCTTGACCGAACAACGCAGAATGGACCCAGCGATCGCCGAAATCGTCTCGAAGGCCTTCTACGGTGGGAAGCTCGTCACAGAGGCAAATCGTGCTTTGTCCGCCGAACAGGAAGCACCGCCCATCCTCCAGATAGGCTCGCTGCCGCGTTCACCAGTTGTCGTGGTCGACTTCCCGCATGTCAGTTCAACCGGACGCGCCGAAACCTTCGAGCACGCACGGCCCCGCTGGCACAATCCGAGCGAAGTTGACGCTGTCATTGATGTTCTCCGTTTGCTGAGAGCGAATGACAGCGACACCCCGCCTTCTCTCGCGATCCTCTCGCCCTACAAGGCCCAGGTCGACAAGCTTCACCAGCGCGTCAGTGCGGGACTCGCTGGCGACCTCGCGCATCTGAAGCAGTTTGCGTCAGCCCAAAGCAACGGAGCGTTTGTCGGCACAGTGGACTCCTTTCAGGGCAGCGAGGCCGACGTCGTCATTCTGTCGCTCGTTCGAAACAACGCCATGACGGGAGGACGGGCACTCGGCTTTCTCCGAGACCGGCGACGCATGAACGTCGCCCTTAGTCGTGCCAAGTGGCAACTCTTCCTGGTTGGGAGCCTCTCGTTCCTGCGAGAGGCCGTCAGGGGTGTCAATCCCGAAGCCGAAACTCATAGCCTTTCATTTCTCGATGACACCTTGGCTGCGATCACGGATCTAAGCACCCGAAAGCGCAATGGCATATCCATGGCATCGATTATCGAGCCGCCTGTTTTGCGTGCGCGCTCATGACCGTTCTAATTGCAATTCCTGTCTTCCGCATTGGCTGCAAGGTCGGGATCGATCGCGGTCGCGCGTGGAGCGTAATCGATGAACTCGTGCTCTGGTCGATCACTCGGCAATCCAAATCAGTCGGAGCGCTTGCGGAAGAAGCCAACCTACCGCACCAGATAATTGTCGCTTCCATTGCACGTCTGATGCGTTTTCGGCTCGTTGAAGTCGCCTTCACAGGCGGAGGAGTCGCCTTCAGAGCAAGCGACTATGGCTTCAAATCGGTCAGCAGCGGCGACCCCCTTCCCTTCTTTCCGAAACGCATTTCCCGGCGGGTCAGTTTCGTTATCGAGTGGGCGACCGGCGATTTCTTCCCTACCCGGCAGATTCGACTGATGAATCAACACAAGATCGACGCTGCTCGTAATGACGGCGCCGAAGTCCGAACAATCACGGTTGACGAAGGTGGTCCATCAGTCTCGCACGAGGCGAACCTCAACCGGCTCGCCGACATCGCGACCCGTGGCCTGGATGAGCAGATCGCGCTCATCGACGGACGCACCGCCACAATGCGCGACAACGAATTCATGGTGTTTCGAGTTACCGATGGCGTTCCACAGGGATTGCCGGAAACGGCTGGCCCCAAACTTCGCCAAGTCATTCAAGAAACTGCAGCTTTGCCGCCTGGCACGACCCGCGTGCCCGTGACCTATGCGGGGCCGCGTGAAGATACTGACCACGAGCCACGCGCTCATACTGGCGCTTTCGATCCGAATGATTTGGTGATCGGCGGTTCAGCGCAACGAACCTGTTTGGAGAACTTGGTCGCCAAAGCGCATCGCCGTGTCATCATTCACTCGACCTTTCTTGACGCTGTACGCTTTGGAGAACTGGTCGACCTCATTCAGGCAGCTTGTTCGCGTGGCGTGACCTTCGACCTGTTGTGGGGCGCAGAGAAGGACGACGACACCGAACGCAGAAACGCCACCGCCGCCATACAGATCGCTAAGACAATCAGTGAAAATCCTCACATGCGTGGGCGGTTCCGTGTCCACATGCGCACTACCGGTTCGCACGCCAAACTGATGCTGCTTGACACTGCTGAAGAGGGCTGGCTTGCCGTCGTCGGCTCATGCAATTGGCTATCGTCGCCATTCCAAGCCGTCGAGCTCAGCGTCATCGTTCGCAATCAACACGCCGTCGCAGACGTGGCAACGGCGCTCCAGCGTTTGACGGGACGGCGGGGCCTTGCGGACGAAATAGCCACGGAGATGGCGCTCACGGCTCGTGACTTGAGGCGCATGCCTGGTCAAGATGGAGACGCCCGTCTTTCGATCATCACCGGCGAGGCGCACGATCAACTTATTCGAACTGCCAGCAGTTCCGCCAAGCAGAAGTTCATAATCGGGAGCAATCGGCTCGGTTCAACCGCACGCCCCGGTGCTCTCATGCAGGGGGAGGTCGCCAGCAGCCGTGATGGCGTCGACGCCGTCGTACTCTATACGCAGCCCAGCGGTCCCCTGAAAAACCGTCACGCCCGAGCACTGGCTCAAGATGCTCGGACAAATGGACTGGCGCTGGCGAAGACCAAAAAGATTCCATTACACGGCAAGTTCCTTGCTTGGGACACCGATGACTTCATTGTTACGAGTATGAACTGGGCATCGGCCTCAACGGATGCTGATTTCCCGTGGGGAGAGATCGGTGTTCACATCCATGCTCCCGAAATCGCATCCGCCGCCCTTGAGCGGCTTGAAGAGATATTTCCTGAACTAGCCGCTTCACAGAATGAAAGTAGTGCGTGACCGATCGCAGTTCTTGCGCCAAGATCAATCTGAGAAGCTAGGAGCGCTGGGGTTCGGATATTCAGACGGCATTCGTCCGGGTCAGCTTCATCCGCATATCGGACGCACGGGGAGATGGCCCAAAGACAGTCCGTTTTTCCGGCCTGTACCCAGCGGAGGCATGTTTTCACTCAACTTGGCCCCCGCCAGGGTTACGCCCTTGGTATCGGCCTGAGGTTCCCCTCGGTCGTCTGAGGATTGAATGTCAGTTCGAAAGCCTCGAAAGGCTGCAATCTCGGGGTCAGCTCTGACCAGTCGAACTGCAGGGGATCGCTATAGGAAATTGGGAAGTAGTCCCCTTCCGGCTTTGGAAGCTGCGCTGTGAAGCGGATGCCGAGCCGGCCGGTCTCGGGCACATGCGCATCCAGATCGTCAGACCGCAGCCAGATCTGGAAACAGACGGATCCCGCCATCAGCAAGAAGAGCATGTAAGGTACGGGCGCGTGATACTCCCGTCGCCGCAACAAGGTTCCGGCAAGCGCCGGCGGCGCATTGCCCACATAGGCGTAAGAAAATCCGACCTTCAGAGGCCCGCCATTCGGCTCGGCGTCCAGATTCTGCAAGCTGGCAATCGCCTTTCGGAACCTTTGCAATTCTTCGGCAGGCAGCATCGACAGGCCAATCTTGGCCAAGGCCTTGTAGGCATAGCGGGGAACGAACACGTCGCCCTCGACCGGCACTGTCAGGCTGAGCAGGCCCGTCGCCTGATCTACGCTCACCAGCTTATCGGCATCGCCTTCGGACGCGATGTTGAGCTGCCGTTTCCCGTCAAGCGTGGTGTGGCGCATCCTCGAATTCGATCGGGACTGTCCGGTCTTGCGGACACCGGACCGGCCCCGCACACCGCCAAGGGTCAGGAACGGGCCAACGGCCTTGCACAAGGCGTCCTCGTAGACCGAGAACTTATCGTTACAGGCTTTGCATTCATCGAGTGAGAACAATGTCCGGTTGCCGAGCGCGGCCGGAAGCGCATGGGCGTTCGTTTGCTTACCGAAGATGCCCGGCCCGATCGCGCCGCAGTACCGGCAGCATGTTCGTTCGCCGAGGAAACGCCGCGCGCTATCCGGTTCCACCAGCTCTTGTGCGACCTGGACATACATTCGGTCTCTCTAACCTCCTTCGAGCGCCGCCGTCCAATAAGTCGCGCCGATCATCTTGCCTGTGTCTTTCTGCTCTGTTTCCAGATAAGTATTGATCATCGATTGAGCCAGGACTACGAAAATGCCGATCCCGAAATACGCACAGCGAACACCGCGGAACCGGCTCGTGCAAATTATCTGTCGTGGCGCCTGCGGCGGCACCCGGTACGCCGAAGTGTCGCAAGACAATTGGTCAGGCCACGGCCCCAACGAGAATCCGGACCTCTATGCCACCTGCCTGAAATGCGGATACAAGGCGAAAGACAAATACAATTGGATAAGGGTCTAAGTAACCCCGTCAACCGATGGCTGGAACAGACACCCTAAGCGAGGTCCTCTTTCTCGCCATGCGCGACGATCTGCAATGAACCGTCCGGCAAGGGGCGCTGCAGCATCTGGCGTATTTGTTCTTCAGACGGAAATCTTGGGAGGGGAAAGCCTTCCCCCTGGCCGGCACTGCGTTGCCGGCGCACCCCCTTCTGCGGGGAGACCCCGCAACGCCCCCTTTGAGAGTGAGAGTGCGGACGGGTTTGCCGTGACGGGATAAGGACCGGAGGAGAGGCCTCCGGCGCCCGTCGCGGAGACCCGCGATGTCCAGACCGAACCGCAAATCCGGCGCCCGGCGCGACCGGACCAATCTCTATTCCGAAATCACCGACAAGATCATCGCCGAGCTGGAGGCCGGCCGCTTGCCTTGGGTTCAGCCGTGGGGAACGGCCGCCGCGAAGGCACCGCTTGGCCTACCGAAGAATGCCTCCACCGATCGTCAGTATTCGGGTATCAATGTCCTTCTGCTCTGGGGCGCGGTCATCGAGCGTGGCTTTTCCGGACAGAGTTGGCTGACCTTCCGCCAGGCGCTGTCGCTCGGCGGCAATGTCCGCAAGGGCGAGCGCGGCACCACCGTCGTCTATGCCGACCGCTTCGTGCCGGAGGACGAGAAACGCCGGGCGCGCGAGACCGGCGAGGACGCCCAGGCAATCCCGTTCCTGAAGCGCTTCACAGTCTTCAATACCGATCAATGCGAGAACCTGCCAGAGGATGTGGCGACCGCCGCGCCGCCCGTGCCGACGGGTCTGATCGAACCGCGCGTCGAGGCGCTGATCGCCGCGACGGGCATCGATTTCCGCATCGGCGGCAACCGGGCCTTCTACGTGCCGGCCCACGACTATGTGCAGGTGCCGCCGCCACAGGCCTATTTCGAACCCATCACTTGGCATCGCACGGCGCTGCACGAGCTCGGTCACGCGACAGGCCATGTCTCGCGTCTGGGGCGTGATTTCTCGGGCTCCTTCGGCACGAAGAAATACGCCTTCGAGGAGTTGATCGCCGAAATCAATGCCGCCTTCTGCTGCGCCTCGCTCGGCATCACGCCGACCGTCCGGCACGCCGATTACATCGCCTCCTGGCTCGAGGTGCTGCGCGAGGACAATCGCGCCATCGTCCGCGCCGCCAGCCAGGCGGGCAAGGCCGCCGACTGGCTTCTGGCGTTCGCACCCGACGCGGTGGAGTCCAACCCGGTAGAGACCCCTCGCGACAGGAGGGTGGCATGATCCTGTTGACCAACGACATTCGCGACCAACTGCTGACTAATGGAAGGCAGAGGGATATCGACCATGTGCCCGTGGTGAAATTCTTCAATCCAGTCGGCGCGGGCACCTGGCTCATCACCGAGATGGAGGCGGACGGCGACACGCTGTTCGGCCTTGCCGATCTCGGTTTCGGATGTCCGGAGCTGGGCTCCTGCAGCATTGCCGAACTCAGCTCTGTCCGCCTGCCTTTCGGTCTCGGGATCGAACGCGACATCCTGTTTCAGGCCATGTTCCCGATATCGGTCTATGCCGAGGCAGCGCGCCGGGCCGGCCACATTGTCGAACGCGGAGATCTGCTGGAACAAGCTGCGGCCGCACATCGGTCGCGGCGGTGACGTGGCGGTCTTGCTGTCACCTTCGTGCAAGGCTCCGGCCAGGCGCGGGAGAGTGAGAGGGCGGCGCCCTTTTTCCGTGACGGGTTTCAAGCCGAGAGAGAGGCTCTCGGCGCCTGTCGCGGAGTAACTCACCATGGCGACAGCAGCCAAGAAGATCACCCTCAGCGCCTCGCGCGACATCCCCTTCAACAAGCTGGTGCTCAGCCAGTCCAACGTCCGGCGCATCAAGGCCGGCGTCTCGATCGAGGACCTGGCCGAGGACATTGCCCGCCGCGGCCTTCTGCAGAATCTCAACGTCCGCCCGGTGGCGGACGCCGACGGCAAGGAGACCGGCATGTTCGAGGTTCCGGCCGGCGGCCGCCGATTCCGGGCGCTCGAACTTCTGGCGAAGAAGAAGCGGTTGGCCCGCACCGCGCCGGTTCCCTGCAACGTGCGCGAGGCGGACAGCGAGATTTCGGCCGAGGAAGATTCGCTCGCCGAAAACGTCCAACGCGCAGCGCTGCATCCCCTCGACCAGTTCCGCGCGTTCCAGACCTTCCGGGACCAGGGCATGAGCGAGGAAGACATCGCCGCGCGGTTCTTCGTCTCGGTCAACACCGTCAAGCAGCGCCTCAAGCTCGCTTCGGTGTCGGAAAAGCTCCTCGACCTCTACGCCGAGGACGCCATGACGCTCGATCAGTTGATGGCCTTCACGGTTTCCACCGACCATGCCCGCCAGGAACAGGTCTGGGAGGCCATCGAGCATAGCTGGTCGAAGGAACCCTATCAGATCCGCCGCATGCTCACCGAGAACACCGTGCGGGCCTCGGACCGGCGCGTGCGCTTCGTCACCATCGAAGCCTATGAAGAGGCCGGCGGCACTGTCCTGCGCGATCTCTTCCAGGAGGATGATGGCGGCTGGATCGAGGATGTCACTCTGCTCGAACGGCTGGTCGGCGAGAAGCTCACCGCCGAGGCGGAGGCCATCGCCGAGGAGGGCTGGAAATGGATCTCGGTCGCAGCCGATTTCCCCTATGGCCATACCAACGGCTTGCGGGCGCTCACCGGCACGCCAGTCGATCTCACCGACGAGGAACGGGCCACACGCGAAGCCCTGCGTGAGGAGTTCGACCGTCTGGAGGCCGAATATGCCGAGGCCGACGAATTGCCCGACGAGGTGGATGAACGGTTCGGCGATATCGAGGTGGCGCTCGACGCCTTCGAGGATCGGCCGAAGCAGTACGATCCTGCCGAGATCGGCCGCGCTGGCGCCTTTGTCAGCATCCGCCACGATGGACAGCTTTCCGTCGAGCGTGGCTATGTCCGTCCCGAGGACGAGGCGTCCGAGGGCGACGATGACGCGGGAAGCGATGGCGATGCGGCATCCGATCCCGGCGCCGTGCAGCGCACCGTCATTTCCGTGGGCGGCGAACCCGAGCCGCAGGACGAGGAGGACGATGCGATCAAGCCGCTGCCCGAGCGGCTGGTGATCGAACTGACCGCGCATCGCTCACTCGCGCTGCGTGATGCGCTGGCCAACAACCCCTCAGTCGCCATGACCGCGCTGATCCACAAGCTGGTGCGCGACGCCTTCCAGCACGTCTCGTCACCGGGATGCCTCGAGGCTTCCGTCCGGCAGGTCTATTTCCCCGTCCAGGGTGATGACCTGAAAGACAGTGCCGCCGCCAAGACCGTCGACGACCGGCACGAGGCCTGGAAGGCCGACCTGCCCCTTGAAGACGACGAGGCGCTCTGGGCCAAGATCGACGGTCTCGACGATGCGAGCCGCATGGCGCTCCTCGCCCATTGCGTCTCCTTCGGCGTCAACGCGCTCTACGAGAAGGCCAATCCCTATGGCGCAGGGCCGACGGCGCGCGGCGTTCAGCAGCGTATTCACGAGGCGGACCGGCTCGCCCGTGCCATCGGGCTCGACATGGTCGAGACGGGATGGCGGCCGACGGTCGACAACTATTTCGGCCGGGTGACCAAGCCCCGCATCCTCGAAGCGGTACGCGAGGCCAAGGGCGAAGAAACCGCACAGCTCATCGACCATCTGAAGAAGCCGGACATGGCCAAGGAGGCCGAACGGCTACTCGCCGACAGTGGCTGGTTGCCCGAACCGCTGCGTCTGCCCGCCATCGACGATGGCACCACCTCGGATGCCGAGGGCGACGACGCCGAAGCTCTGCCGGCCTTCCTCTCCGACGAGGACGACGGCGAGGAAGAGCCTGTCGACACGCCGCAAACCGTGGCTGCCGAATAGCCGCTCCTGCGGGGTGGCCAGGGCCGCCCCGCATCTCACACCATCATTCCCAACCCGGCCCGGTCACCGCACCGGGCCTTTTTGTTTCAGGAGGCGCTTTCATGAATAGCGAACACGCTCATCCCACACGCCGCGTCGTTTTCCAGTTCCTCGTGCCCGTCCATGTCGAGGTCGAGGACGGCGTCGTCAGCGCCGTCACGGTGATCGACGAAACCCCCGTACGCGATCCCACCCTTGTCGATGGCGATCCGGCCTATCTCAACGAGGCCATTAAGCACGCCGACGACGGCCAAGCCTGGCCGTCGTGGCGATTCGGCTACTAGCCGCTCACCCCCAAATCCGCAATTCGAGCCCGGTCACCGCACCGGGCTTTTTCGTTTCAGGAGCCTGTCATGGCCGACTACTTCACCCACTTCTCCTGCGTCCTTGACGTCAGAACACCCGAGAACGCGGCGCGCGCGCTCGATCTCTACAACCGTCTGTCCGAAGAAAACGCATCGGAAGACCCGCCGTCCGAAGGCTTCGATCTCTCGATCGTGCCCGAGCATGGCGGCACCCGCCTGTGGATACGCGACGATGTCACCGGCGATCCGGAACATGTCATCCAGTTCGTCAAGCGCTGCGCGGTCGCGTTCTCACTGACCGGACGATGGGGCTTCCAATACGCCAATACCTGTTCGCGGCCGCGCATCGATGCGTTCGGCGGCGGAGCCCATGTCCTCGACCTCGCAACCGGTGCGACCGTGGCGTGGACCTATACCGGCGAATGGCTCGCCGACACTCTTGCGGGAGGCCAGTCATGAGCATTCCCGACCATGCCCGCGCCAATTTCCAGACGCTGTTGCGCGCGGCCGCCGACGGCAATCCCTACGAGGCCTATCGGCCGCCCGAGCCTTGAGAGGGAGAGGGTTGCCGGGACGGGTTTGAGCCGGTGCGGTCCAGAGAGAGCGCTGCCCGGCTTGCCCCGTTCCCGCTCTCCCGAGGTTCTCCCCATGACAGAGATCGTTCCCGCGGCGGCGCTCGCCCGCGCCGCCCGTCAACTCCTTCCGCTTCTCGAACAAGGCCGCCGCATCGACGCGCCCGCGCTCCGCATTGCAATGGACGCCGCCTTCGGCGGCTCCGATACCGATGGCGCCTGGGACTGGAAAACCGCCTATGACGTCTGCGAAGGTGCGGCCGTCCTGTTTCTGCGCAAATACGGAAAGGCGCTACTGCGCAAAGCCGGGTCTCCGGCGGCCGCGTTGCCTTTGCTCACCAGGATCGCCGGCCTTCAGCCCT
Source organism: Roseovarius sp. THAF9 (assembly GCF_009363715.1). Classification (NCBI taxonomy): domain Bacteria; kingdom Pseudomonadati; phylum Pseudomonadota; class Alphaproteobacteria; order Rhodobacterales; family Roseobacteraceae; genus Roseovarius; species Roseovarius sp. THAF9. Next base: position 3,966,961 of record NZ_CP045404.1, on the reverse strand, counting down.
CGCAGACCCGCCGCTCAGAAGAGAGCGAAGCCTTCCAGCAATTCTCGACACCGATCCCCCTGGGCTTCGCCGCGGCCACCACCGCCGCGATCACCGCGGATGACATCGTGCTGGAACCCTCGGCCGGCACCGGCCCGCTCGCCATTCTCGCCGAAATCGCCGGGGGCCGGCTCCATCTCAACGAGTTGGCCGAGACGCGCGGCGCGTTTCTCTCTTCCCTCTTTCCGGCTCTTTCGGTCACACGCTTCGATGCTGCCCAGATCGACGACTATCTGGACGCCAGTGCCGTTCCCAGCGTCGTACTGATGAACCCGCCATTTTCGGCGATGGCCAATGTCTCCGGGCGCATGGCCGATGCCGCCTATCGTCATGTTGCCTCCGCCCTGGCGCGCCTGGCGCCGGGCGGACGCCTCGTTGCCATCACCGGCGCCAGTTTCGCACCCGACACGCCGAAATGGCGGGACGCCTTCACGCGCCTGCAGGAGCACGGGCGCGTGGTCTTCACCGCTGCGATCAACGGCGCGGTCTATGCGCGCCATGGCACCACCATCGATACGCGGCTGACGGTGATCGACAAAATCGCCGACGACGATCCCACCGCCCTTCCGGTATCGCGGGGTATCGCCCCCGATGTCGCGACGCTGCTTGGCTGGATCGAGGCGGACATACCGCCCCGCGCGCCGGTCTCCTTACCGGCGATCTCCGGACAACGGGTCACCCCGCCGCGCTCGACTTCCGCCGCGCCCGGCAGTTCGAGCGGTTTGAAATCCGCATTTTCGATTGTCGACCCGAGCGGCGAAGAGCTCACCTATGAGACACTCGACTGGACCCCGCCGCAGGGCGGGCGCCTCACCGATGCGATCTATGAAGAATACGCGCTTCAGTCGATCCGTATTCCCGGCTCTCAGGCGCATCCCACCAAGCTCGTCCAGTCCGCCGCCATGGCCTCTGTTGCGCCGCCAAAACCGGACTATTGCCCGCATCTGCCAGCGACGCTCGTAGCCGACGGCACTCTCTCCGACGCCCAGCTCGAAAGCGTGATCTATGCCGGTGAAGCCCATGCCCAGCATCTCGCCGGCGTCTGGACCGTCGATGACACCTGCGATGTCGTCACCGCTGCGGCGGAGGACGCCGCCGACGCGGTCCGTTTCCGGCGTGGCTGGTTCCTCGGCGACGGCACCGGCGCGGGCAAGGGCCGCCAGGTCGCCGGCATCCTGCTCGACAACTGGCTCAAGGGCCGTCGCCGCGCCGTCTGGGTGTCCAAATCGGACAAGCTGCTCGAGGATGCGCAGCGCGACTGGTCGGCGCTCGGCCAGGAACGACTCCTGGTCACACCGCTCTCGCGTTTTCGCCAGGGTACGCCCATCCGTCTGCCGCAGGGCATCCTATTCACCACCTATGCCACGCTGCGCTCCGACGAGCGCGGATCGAAGGTTTCGCGTGTCCGGCAGATCGTCGATTGGTTGGGAAAGGATTTCGATGGAGTGATCATTTTCGACGAAAGCCACGCCATGCAGAACGCCGCCGGATCGAAGGGCGACCGCGGCGACCAGGCCGCCTCGCAGCAGGGCCGCGCCGGGCTGCGCCTGCAACACGCGCTCCCCGATGCGCGCGTCGTCTATGTCTCGGCAACCGGCGCCACCACGGTCCACAATCTCGCCTATGCCCAGCGGCTCGGCTTGTGGGGCGGCGAGGATTTCCCCTTCGCCACACGCGCTGAATTCGTCGAGGCAATCGAGGATGGCGGGGTCGCCGCCATGGAGGTGCTGGCACGCGAACTTAAGGCGCTCGGCCTCTACCAGGCCCGCTCGTTGTCCTATGAAGGCGTCGAATACGAGCTGGTCGAGCACCAGCTCACCGAAGAGCAGCGGCGCATCTACGACGCCTATGCCGGCGCCTTCGCGATCATTCACAACAATCTCGATGCCGCCATGCAGGCAACCAATGTCACCGGCAGCCCAGATAGCGGTGGAGCTACGCTGAACCGGCAGGCCAAGTCCGCGGCCCGCTCGGCGTTCGAGAGCGCCAAGCAGCGCTTCTTCAACCACCTCATCACGGCGATGAAGACGCCGTCGCTGATCCGCGCCATCGATGCCGATCTCGAAGCCGGCCATGCCGCCGTCATCCAGATCGTCTCGACCGGGGAAGCCCTGATGGAGCGGCGGCTCGCAGACATCCCGACCGAAGACTGGAATGACGTCCAGGTCGACATCACACCGCGCGAATATGTGCTCGACTATCTGGCCCATTCCTTCCCTGTGCAGCTTTACGAGCCCTTCACCGACTCCGAGGGCAATCTGTGTTCCCGCCCGGTAACCCGTGATGGCCAGCCCGTCGAAAGCCGCGAGGCCGTCGCAAGGCGCGACAAGCTCATCGAGAAGCTCGCCTCACTGCCGCCGGTCCCCGGTGCGCTCGACCAGATCATCCATCGCTTCGGCACCGACATGGTCGCCGAGGTCACGGGCCGCTCACGCCGCATCGTCCGCAAGCCCGGTGTCGGCGCCACCGCTGATCGCCTCGCCGTCGAAGGCCGCGCGATATCGGCAAACCTCGCCGAAACCCAAGCCTTCATGGATGACCTCAAGCGCATCCTCATCTTCTCGGACGCCGGGGGCACCGGGCGCTCCTATCATGCCGACCTAACGGCGAAGAACCAGCGCCTGCGCGTCCACTATCTGCTGGAGCCGGGCTGGAAGGCCGATGCCGCGATCCAGGGCCTGGGGCGCACCAACCGCACCAATCAGGCACAGCCGCCGCTCTTCCGGCCGGTCGCCACGGATGTGAAGGCGGAGAAACGCTTCCTCTCCACCATCGCCCGCCGCCTCGACACGCTCGGGGCGATCACGCGCGGCCAGCGCCAGACCGGCGGCCAGGGCCTGTTCCGCGCCGAGGACAATCTCGAAAGCGCCTATGCGCGCGACGCGCTGCGCCGGCTCTATCTCATGATCGTCGGCGGCAAGGTCGACGGCTGCTCGCTGCAGACCTTCGAGACCTCGACTGGTCTGAAGCTGATGGATGATACCGGCATCAAGGACGAACTGCCGCCGATCACCACCTTCCTCAACCGGCTTTTGGCGCTCACCATCGATCTACAAAACATCCTGTTCGCGCATTTCGAGCAGATCCTCACCGCCCGGATCGAGGGCGCCATTGCCAGCGGCACCTATGATGTCGGGCTGGAAACGCTGAGAGGTGAGCAGTTCACCGTCACCGACCGGCAGGTGATCCATACACATCCGGCGACCGGCGCGGAGACCACGCTGCTCACCATCGCGCAGCGGGAACGCAACCATCCCGTCGCGCTGGACGAGGCGCTCGACCATCTCGCCGATCCGCGTGCCGCCCTGCTGGTTAACGAGCGATCAGGCCGGGCCGCCGTGCGCGTTCCGACCACCAGCGTGATCGACGACGACGGTGTCGTCGAACGCCGGGTGCGCCTGATCCGACCGATTGAATCCACCAAGGTGCCCCTCGCAATGATGAGCGAGACGCACTGGGTCGAAACCGACCGCGAGACGTTTGCGCACATCTGGGACACCGAAGTTGCGGCAGTCCCGGAATATACCGACAGCACCGTTCACATCGTTTCCGGGCTGTTGCTGCCGATCTGGAAGCGCCTGCCCAATGAATCGACGCGGGTCTACCGGCTGCAGACCGATGATGGCGAGCGGATCATTGGCCGCAAGGTCTCACCGGCCTGGGCCGCGAACGCGGCGACGACGGGCGCCGCCAGCCTCTCGGGGGACGATGCCTTCGCCGCGCTGACCGAGGGTCGCACGATCCTCGATCTCGCCGAGGGCCTTCAGCTTCGTCGCGCCCGCGTCATGGGCGCGAACCGCATCGAGCTCACCGGCTTCACCGACACGATGCGCGACCGCCTCAAGGCCTATGGCCTCTTCGGCGAGATCATCTCGTGGAAGTTCCGGCTGTTCGTCCCAACCGATGCGTCCGGCTCCGCCGTCCTCGCGAGACTGCTGGAGCGGTTCCCGGTCGAGCGCATCGCCGAGCGGGAGGCAGCCTGATGACCCGCGACGCTTCCGACCTCGCACATCGTCTCGGCAGGCAGGCCGAGGCCGTGTGCCGCGAATATCTCTCGAACGGACGGCGCGAGGGCCGCTACTGGATGGTGGGCGACGTGCGCAACACCAAGGGGCGTTCGATGTTCGTGCGTCTGACCGGCCCCGAATCCGGCAAGGGCGCGGCGGGCAAATGGACAGACGCCGCAACGGGTGAACACGGCGATCTCCTCGATGTGATCCGCGAAAGCTGCGGTTTGACCGAGTTCAGGGACGTGGCCGACGAAGCGCGGCGGTTTCTCAGCCTACCGCATCCCGAGCCTGAGCCGGCTTCATCGCCGGGACGGACGTCGCCCGCACCAACGGGTTCGCCGCTGGCGGCGAAACGCCTGTTCTCGATGGCGCGGCCGATTATGGGCACACTCGCGGAATCGTATTTCCGCAACCGCGGCATTACGGCTTTGCACGGAACCGGATCGCTGCGGTTTCATCCGCGCTGCTACTACCGGCCTGACGAGAACAGCCCGACAGAGACGTGGCCCGCACTGATCGCGTCGGTCACTGATCTGAATGGTCACCAGACTGGCGCGCATCGCACCTGGCTCGATCCGAACGGGTTCAGCGAAGCGACGTTCGGCAAGGCGCCGATCGAGACACCGCGACGGGCAATGGGCGATCTGCTCGGCCACGCGGTGCGTTTCGGCGTGGCGGGCGAGGTCATGGCGGCGGGCGAAGGCATCGAGACCATGCTGTCACTGCGCTGTGTCTTGCCCGAGATGCCGATGGCGTCTGCGCTCTCCGCAGCTCATCTTGCCGCCATCCTGTTCCCCGACACGCTGCGCCGGCTCTATATCGTCCGCGATGACGACCCGGCGGGCGACGGCGCGCGGGACACACTCGTCGAACGGGCCGATGCGCTCGGCATAGAGGCACTGCCGCTTTCGCCGATGCTCGGCGATCTCAACGAGGATCTGCGCCTGCGTGGTCTCGACGCCTTCCGGGCGTCGATCCGGGTCCAACTCGCGCCGCAGGATGTCGCCAGGTTCATGGAGTCCGTTCTGTCCGCCTGAACGGGGCAGCGCTGCGGGCTATGGCGGTGACGTCGCAGCCTTCGTCAACGGCTCCCCGAGCATGCCGGAGAGGGCCGCGCCCCGGCCTTCTTCAGAGGGCGACCGGACAGCAGGCGGCCCGGTCCGGCAATGGCTGCGGCCGACGATTTTCCGGCGCGGCCTGACGGCCGCTTTCCATCGCGAAGCAAAATCGCCGGCCTCCGCCATCCTCCGCTGACGCTCCGGTCCTTCCGCAGCCGCTCCAGGATGCAGGCCCGGCCCGCCCGCCGTCTTTCGGCGCCATGAAGGCCGCGGCGGGCGCGGCCAACCGACAAAGGGAGCCACCCGATGACACTCGACGACGACACCTTCGAACCCCATCACGAATCCTCGCCAACCGAGCACGCACTGAACGAACTGGAACTTCATGGCTACTGCCACGACGGGCACGGTCCGGACCCCCGCCTCGTCCCGGAGGACAATGTCATCGCGGGCGCAGTCTCCGACATCTTCGACGCCCTGATCGCCACCATGGCGGATACCGCCCTAGATGGCGAACTCGACGATCTGCTCTGGTCGACGGTCAACATGTTCCACCGTGCGGCCGACCGGCTCGAGCGCAAGCTCGACGACAACGAGCAGGCCCAGAAGCGCGGACAGCGTGAACAGGACGGTTCCGAAATCAAGGCGGTCGAGCTCGAACGCCTCATTGAGACCGGCCAAGGTCTCATCGAACGGCGCGACAGTCTGGAAGTCTTCCGCGACAGCGCCGCCGAGCACTATCTGCGCACCACAGGATCGCCGTGGTCACCGCGCACCGGCTCGCACGTCAACCATCGCGCCCTGACATCGGCGATGATCGACAGCCGGGACTTCATCGCGGAGCGCAAACGCGCCAACCGGGAGGTGCTGTTACCCGAAGGTCCGAAGGTCGCCGTCTCCGGCGGAGCCGACTACAACGATCACAAGCTGATCTGGGACAAGCTCGACCAGGTGCATGCCAAGCACCCGGACATGGTGCTGATGCACGGCAAGTCGCCGAAAGGCGCCGAGAAGATCGCCGCCCGCTGGGCCGATCACCGCAACGTCACTCAAATCGGCTTTGCGCCGGACTGGACGAACCACGGCCGCGCCGCGCCCTTCAAGCGCAACGATCAGATGCTCGATGTCCTGCCGATCGGGGTCATGGTCTTCCCCGGCACCGGCATCCAGGAGAACCTCGCCGACAAGGCCAGGAAACTCGGCATCCCGGTCTGGCGGTTCGAATGAACCGCTGCATATGGCGGCTTAGCGGGACATTCCGGCCACTCGCATGGCGATGAAATTGACTTTTCTAACCTCACGGTCGATACCGTTCGCATGGTTGAGAAGGACATCCATATAGTCGCCCGGTCAGCCGGTGTCCCCTTGGCGGGATGCCGGGATGACGATCACGCGACCTGACCACGCCGATTGCCAGCCTCGGCCTCGCCCTTTCGGACGAGGTGTTTTGGCGTGGAAAACGTGCCTCGTCCTCCCCTTTTTCTCTGGAGATGAACATGGCACAGAATATCTACGACAATCCCGATTTCTTCGCTGGCTACAGCCAGCTTCCCCGTCAGGTGCAAGGGCTGGATGGTGCGCCGGAATGGCCCGCCATCCGCGCGTTGCTGCCAGACGTGGCAGGCAAGAGCGTGGCCGATCTGGGCTGCGGCTTCGGTTGGGCATCCCGCTGGTTCCGCGAACAGGGGGCGGAAACGGTCCTGGGTCTTGACCTGTCCCGAAACATGATCGACCGAGCCCGGGCCGACACTGACGATGCCGCCATCACCTATCGCATTGCCGATCTTGACGCGCTCGAACTGTCAGATGCAGCCTTCGATTTGATCTATAGCGCACTTACCTTCCACTACGTACGCGATTTCGGGCTGCTGATGCGCACGCTCCATCGCGCGCTTACGCGCGGCGGCGATCTAGTCTTCACGATTGAGCACCCGATCTTCATGGCCGCAATCCATCCGGATTGGATTGAGGACGAGAACGGACGCAAGACATGGCCGGTCAACGGCTATTCGACAGAGGGCGAGCGCAGCACCAACTGGTTTCGCCGAGGGGGTGCTGAAGCAGCATCGGACACTGGCGACTACGATAAACACCCTGATCGGCGCGGGCTTCGCTCTGCGACGGATCGAGGAGTTTTCACCGACATCGGACCAGATCGCGGCGATGCCAGAGCTGGCCGAAGAGATGGAGCGGCCAATGATGTTGATGGTTTCGGCATACAAGAGTTGATCTGGTTGCCGCCCGGTCCTACCGGCCGGGCGGCATGTCACCGAATGTCTTGAAAGGGTTCGGAGCGGACCTTCTGGCTCACAGCTCAGCAACAATTGTGATATAGTTCTTGTGCGCCGTGGTGGTGGTGGAGGCGCAACCGTTCGAACCTCATCTTACGGAGATGCCACCATGATTATTGCAATTCTCGGATCCATCACTGCAATTGCAGTCCTCTGCTGGTTGCTGTTCACGCTCGCCATCTATGCGTTGCCGGCGCTCGGCGGCGTGGCGGCAGGAATGTGGGCCTATCAGACCGGCGCGGGCCTGCCGGGCAGCGTCCTTGTCGGACTTGTCGGCGCGGGCCTTGTGTTCGGCATTGCGCAGTTCCTCATCCTGTTCGCCCGGCCCATGTGGGTAAAACTCTCCGTAGCGCTCGCTTTCGTCGCACCTGCCGCCGTTGCGGGCTTCCACGCCACCCACGGCATCGTCAAGCATCTCATGCCGTCGGAGACCTGGCAGACCGTCTTCTCCGTGATCGGCGCGGTGGCGGTCGGCATCACGGCGTTCGTGCGCGTGACCTCAATGACCCCGCCCGGGCCTGCCGGACAGACGCCTGCCAGCATCTGAATGCCATTGCAGGCGAAGCCGGGACAGGGGCTGAGGTCTTGTGCCGCGTCCGTATCGAAGGCTGAGCGAGGCGTAGACGCGGTGCCGAACGCATCGATGTTTTCGATGGTGGGTCACCTCCGCGGACGGCATGGCGCGTGCAGTCCCGATTCGCTTAGCCAGACATGCATGGGGGTGGGCTGTAGGTTCGTGTCCGGCGGTGTGGCTGGATACGGAGCGGAATGGCTTGCTGGGCCGAAGACGATTTCCGTGCCTTCGCCGGACATAAAGCGGGGCACTCAGAGCTGCCATTCTCTCCTTGAACGATCCCTGTGAGCCGACCGCTCCAAACGGCCTCTCCAATGGGCTGATCTGGCCGAAGACCGGCTGCGCCTCGATCGCCTATGGCTCAATGGCGCCCGTCAAATTTCTTCCCCTGCCGGCTACGCCGCCATTCCTCGCGAGGCAAGAAACCCGCCGGATCGCCATCCTCCGCTGACGCTGCGGTCGCAAGCGATGCGCCGTCGATCGCCTCCGGCCCTTCCGATCGCCATCGAGGCCGCATGGTGCGGGCTCGAAACCAGTGATCAAGGAGAACTACCATGGCGACCATCGGCACCTTCAAGAAGTCCGGCAACGAATTCACCGGCGAGATTGTCACCCTCAACGTGCAGGCCAAGAACGTCCGCATCGTTCCCGAAACCAACCAGACCAGCGAGAACGCTCCCAGCCACCGCGTCCTGGTCGGCCGCGCCGAAATTGGAGCCGCCTGGTCCAAGCAGTCGAACGAGGGCCGCGACTATCTCGGCCTCAAGCTCGACGATCCGAGCTTCACCGCTCCGATCTACGCCAACCTCTTCGACGACGAGGACGGAGGTTACAGCCTCATCTGGTCCCGTCCCACCCGCCGCAACGGCGAGTGAAGCCGGACAGATTCCCGCCCGGCAGGTCCGGGCGGGACCTTTTCTTGTGCCGACCGAATCAGATGTGCCGTCAACCGCCGATTGCCCGATTCAAAACAGTTTTTTTGCTTTCAAATCAGCCCAAGGCGACTATTATAGTCGTTTTAGTGGCGTGAATGCCGGGGTCTGTAGGAGGTGATCATGCATGATCACCGCCCGACAGGCACGGGCCGCGCGCGCATTGCTCGGTTGGACGCAAGAGATGCTCGCTGAGAAGGCCCTGGTTTCGCTGACCGCACTCAAGCGCCTCGAATCCGTCAATGGACTCAAGGTGCATGAGAGCACGTGCGACCAGATTCGCCGGGCGCTCGAAGCAGCAGGCATCGTCTTCCTGTCCTCTGACCGAGGAGAAGGAGTGATGATTGTCGATGCCACGAAACCTGACAAGTCGGAAGCGCTGGCCTGACGACGGAAGTGTCAGGCGCAATGCGCCACATCTTGCGGAGCGGTTTTTCGGCGCGCCACTACAAATTTTGTCAATTTACGTTAACCATATGTACCGAGGCCTCGCGCCAATGGACTGGGGGACAGATGGGGCAAGCTGACTTTCTGGACGAGCCGCCGCACAGCGAACACCTGACCGAATACGATCGTGCGCATTTTGCGACATATCTTCGCTTGCTTGATGCGGAGGCCGACGCCGCGCATTGGGCTGAAGCAGTCCGCATCATCTTTGGACTCGACCCCGAAGAACAGCCCGATCGTGCTCAACACGTTCACCAGACACATCTCGCCCGCGCACACTGGATGACCGAGAACGGCTACCGCGATCTTCTTCGATCCGCCTATCACTGACTGGTGATGCGCAAAACGCATCTCTATATGCCGGTTGCCCGGCTATCCAAGTTTCAATTTTGACGCGATCTTCCAACGACCTGCGAACCACCGCGTGGAGTCGGGGAGGAAATCGGCATGGTGGCGAAAACGAACTGGCGCGAGCCGACGAACTATCGATATCTGAACGGTCTGAATCCTTCCGAACTCGCCTGGGAGTTTCTCAGGCGCAATCCCGAATACGAAAAGGAAGTCTCGGCTTCCGATCCCGCGGACGATCACGCCGCGACCGCGCTGACGGCGCACTGGGGGTTGCGCTTTCCCGATAGCGCCGAACTTGTCCGCGCCCAATGCCGACATCTTCTGGAGCCCTGCCGTCGATCCGAGCGTCCTGATCTTCGCCCCTCAACCGGGCCCGAACATGCCCACGGTGATTTTCAAAGTCCATCCGGCCGATGCCCGAACATCGGATGAAGGTCTCTATATTCGCTTTGCGATCGGCACCGAGCACTTCTCAGCAATCTGCCTCGACGGCAAAGCTCCCAACGGATCGGTGGCCGCTATTACACTCATCGACCAGCTCATGCAGGATCGGGTCGATGCGATTGTTCGGTTCCGCGATGCTGCCCTCCATCACCGGATATCGCCCGACACGAGATTGACGCCCCAACGCAGACAACGCCTCATTGAGAGCCTCCGCGCAATCGACGGTCGACGTGCAGGAGCCACCTACCGGGAAATCGCCGAGGCTGTCTTTGGCGCCGCGCCAGTCAACGCCATCACCTGGAAATCCGCTCCACTGCGCGACACCGTGATGCGTCGCACGAGATCGGGCCTCGACCTCGTGGCGGGCGGTTATCGCAGACTTCTTCTCGGACACCGTCCCGACCGAAACTAGTGGTCATCGGGGTGCGAATGTACTTTCGAATCTTCGCACTCCCCCACGCCCTTTCTTCTCCGCCACCGTGACCCTGACGCTCCGCCGATATCCGGCGGCGCCAACAAGGATCACGGAGGCACGATCATGTCCGCAGCCACCGCCGGCATCCCGCCGCGCTATCTGAGAACGCCCGAGGCGGCGCGCTTTCTCAGCCTTTCCGCCCGAACCCTCGAAAAGCACCGCACCTACGGGACCGGTCCTGCCTACCGCAAACTCGGTGGCCGTGTCGTCTATTCCGTCGACGACCTGCAGGCTTGGGCGGAGCGTGGCGCCAAGCGATCCACCTCCGACCCCGGCGTCGGCACGGTCCTTCCGGCCAAACGTCATGACGATCCGTCGTCTGCCGAGAGCCGCTGAATACTCCCATGACGGCGCGGCCCCGCAGATCGGAACGGGAGCAGCTTGAGCTGTTCCGCGCTCTGCCGAGCGATCTCGCGCCGCGCGATGCGCAGGACCTCATGGCCTATCCGTTTTTCTCTCTATCCAAATCCCACCGCGTCGAGCCGATCGAATACCGTTCCGGCGAAATCGCCATCCGCGTGGAAGCCGTGCCGGAACACGGCATGGCCACAATCTGGGATGCCGATATCCTGATCTGGGCGGCCAGCCAGATCGTCGAGGCGCGCGACAACGGCTTTCGCACGTCGCGCCTGATCGCAACCACCCCATACGAAATCCTGACCTTCGTCGGACGTGGCACCGGCGCGCGCGACTATCGCCGGCTGAGAGCCGCACTCGACCGGCTACAATCGACGACGGTCGCGACCACTTTGCGACAGCCGCCGGCCAATCCTCGAAGCCGCATTGAACGCACATCCGATGCGCCAGCGACCGGTCGGCGCATGCATCGCTTCTCCTGGATCAACGAATGGACGGAGCGCGCCGACGCGTTCGGCAATCCGGACGGAATCGAGCTCATCGTGCCGGACTGGTTCTACAAGGCGGTGCTGGACGAGGCACTCGTCCTCACCATCGACCGCGCCTATTTCAGTCTGACCGGCGGGATCGAACGCTGGCTCTACCGGATCGTGCGCAAGCATGGCGGCCGACAAAAGCGCGGCTGGCGGTTCGACCTCCGGCACCTCTACGTCAAATCCGGGAGCCTCTCGCCATTCAAGCGCTTCGCCTTCGAGCTCCGCGCGATCATTCAGCGACAACCGCTGCCGGGCTACACGCTGTTTCTCGAAATCGAAGCGGGCGGGCGCACGCTGCTCGCCTTCGAGCCGGCGCCCTGTGGACAGGCTGTGGAAGCCGTCGTGCTATCGGGAACCCGGACTATCGTGCCATCGGGAACCGACCCATCGTGCTATCAGGAACCCAAACCGCATCTAACCTCTTCCGCACAAAGCGAAAATCGACGCCTTAACTTAGAGTCTAACAAAGAATCTAACTTTTGTAGGAGCGCGCCTTCTGGGGAAAACCGCTCTCCGACGGGCCGAAAAGAGGATGAGCGGAGGCGGCATACGGCGTTCTCCGAACGCGATGACGACGCTGGGGCCGCGAGCGATCCACCTGCCCGAAACGGTTCGGGAGGCGCGTCATGATCGCGGCGCTCCTCAATCAGAAAGGCGGTGTCGGCAAGACAACGCTCGCTCTGCATCTCGCCGGTGAATGGGCGCGAGGCGGAAGCACCGTCACCCTGATCGATGCCGACCCACAGGGATCGGCGCTCGACTGGTCGGAACGGCGCAGCCATCAGGGCCTGCCGCGGGGCTTCGGCGTCATCGGCCTCGCACGAGACACGCTCCATCACGAGGCGCCGGAACTCGCCCGCACTGCCGATCATGTCGTCATCGACGGTCCGCCGCGCGTTGCGGGGCTGATGCGCTCGGCGCTACTTGCCGCCGACATCATCCTCATTCCCGTTCAGCCGTCACCCTTCGATGGCTGGGCCTCGGCGGAGATCCTGCGCCTGATCGAGGAGGCACGGATATTCCGTCCGCAACTGGTCGTGCGCTTCGTCCTCAACCGCGGTCCGACCCGAACCATCATCGCGCGCGAGACCGGTGATGCGCTCGCCGACCAGGACCCGCCCGCGCTCCGCGCGACCATCGGCCAGCGCGTCATCTTTGCGTCGGCCGCGCAGTCCGGCCGCCTCGTTTGCGAATGCGACGCGGACAGCATCGCCGCGCGGGAAGTGGCGGCGCTCGCGGCCGAGATCGGAAGGCTCGCACCATGAGCGACCGCCCAAACCGCCGCGCCTTCGCCGCGAGACCGGGCGATCCCGAGCAGTGGATCAGGTCGGCCGATGCGGCTCCCCGTGAAGGCATGTCGTCCAGGTTCACCGCGCGCCTGACGATCGACATCACGCCCGAGTTGCGCGGGCGCATCAAGATCGCCGCCTTCCAGCGAGGAGTGACCGTCGCCGACATGTTGCGCGACCTGCTCGCCCGCGAATTCCCGAACGACGAAGGAGATTCATCATGACCGGCGCCACAGCCCCCGGTGTCGGCACCGGCCCGATGCCGTCCGCCCATACTTCCGACGCACTCACGCATGTCGAACTGACCTGGATCGAGGGCAGGATCGAATACTGGATCCGCTTCGGCCGCGAGGCCGGCGAGCGGATCATCGACCGCCGACGGCGCGTCGTATCTTTCCGTCCCGGCGCCGTCTTCGCCTTCGTGCGATGGGCGGCCAACGACTACGGCACGGTCATCTCGCGCATCGACATCCTGCGCGCCGTCGAGCCCGGCGCCGCATACCAAACGCTACCCTTCGTGCGTCCCGGCGGGGAAATCCTGCTCAAGATCGAAGGCTGGCCGAAGGTCGAGAGGGTGCTCCAGCACATCGACGCGGTGGAAGCCGCGGACGTCGATCCCTGCGACGCCGCGCCCGATCACTGGCGCCATGTGGCGCACCGAATGAGCGCGGGCCAGGAACCGCGTCCCTACACGAAGGAGCGCCACCAGGCCTGGCTCAAGCGGCGGGAGATCGAACGATGACCCGCTTCGGCTATGTCATGCTGACCTACTTCACCGCCACGAGCGTCGCCGCGGCCGCCATCGTTCCGACATCGCTGAAGCTCGTCTGGAACGTGTCGGCCAGCGCACCGATCGGGCTCTACCGCATCGAACCTGCCGCGCATCTCGACGTCCCCGATCTCGTCGCGGTCATGCCGCCCGAGCCGCTCGAGGACTTCATGGTCGAGCGCGGTTATATCGGCCGCGACGCGCCGATCCTGAAGCGCGTCCTCGGGCTGCCGGGACAGCGCATATGCCGGATCGGCCGCACCATCACGGTCGACGGAATCGCGATGGGTGAAGCGCGCGACCGTGATCGCCTCGACCGGCCGCTGCCGGTCTGGAGCGGCTGTCGCATCGTCGCCGAGGACGAGCTCTTCCTCATGAACTGGCAAGTCCCCGACAGTCTCGACGGGCGGTATTTCGGACCGCTTCCGGCGACGACCGTCATCGGCCGGGCCATCCCTCTCTACACCGACGAAGACGGCGATGGTCGCTTCGCCTGGCGCGCGCCGACGCGGTGACGGCGCACGCCTTCCAGCAATCCCACCGCATCCAACCAAGGAGTTCACCATGCCCCAGATCGGACAATTCACGCGCACGGAAAACGGCTATAGCGGTCGCATGCGCTCGCTGTCCTTCGACTGCGAGCTTACATTCGTCACGGCCGAGAATGCCGACAGCGAGAACGCGCCGGCCTACCGCGTCCATCTCGGCGACGAGACCGGCCCCGAAGTCGGCGCCGGCTGGAAACATACCGGCGACCGCGCCGGCACGTTCATCTCCGTCGTCCTCGACGATCCCGCCTTTCCCATTCCGGTGCGCGCCCGGCTGTTCCAGTCTGATGAGGACGGACGCGACTGGGGCCTGCACTGGACGCGCCCGAAGAAGCGCGACGAACAGGACTGATCGATGCCGCTCATCGGTCCGTCAGCACCATTGCGGCGGTGCGCTCCCTGCGGCCGCATCGTCCTCCTTCTCCTTTCCGGCCTCGTCATCAATGCGCTCGAAATCGGCGGCGCGGCCGCACAGCCGACGCCCACCGGACGACACGAAGTCCGCGATCCCATCGCCGCCCATATCGCCGAGGCGGCGCAGCGGTTCGGGATTCCCGAACGCTGGATCGTCGCCGTCATGCATGCCGAAAGCGCTGGCAATCCGCGCGCGGTCTCACGCGCAGGAGCACAGGGATTGATGCAGGTCATGCCGGCGACCTGGGATGATTTGCGGGTTCGACATCGGCTCGGTTCCGATCCCTTCGACCCGCGCGACAACATCCTGGCGGGTGCGGCCTATCTGCGCGAGATGTACGACCGTTACGGCACGATCCCGGCGATGCTGGCGGCCTACAATGCGGGGCCGGATCGCTACGACGAGCACCTCGCAGCGGGTCGTCCGCTGCCCGCCGAAACACGCGCCTATGTCGCTCTGCTTGCACCGGCGCTGGGCGCAACGGTGCCATCGCCCGGCGCTCCGGCTGTACCCTCACCGCCACCCGACTGGCGCGAAGCGCCGCTGTTCGTCCCGCGCTCAGTTGACCGCCGGACAGTCGCGGATAGTGCCACGGAGAAGCACTCGGACGGCACCTCCGCTTCCATGCCGGTGCAGCCCGGTGCCGAGGATCAGTCACATCCCAAATCCATTTTCATGGCGCAGGATGACACTGGGGGTGAGCGATGACGCGTTTCAGCTCTCATCGCATACTTTCGGGCTCTGGCGTGTCATGGAGAGTGCGAAGGGCAGCCGCAGGAACCACAACCGACCGATGGCAGGATAAAAGGGCGCACATTGCGCGCCGGTCGGTCGGTTGTTTTGTTTGGATTTTCTGGCGCGTTCCGCACATTGTCCAGCTACGCCGCAATGTGCGCCGCGCACTCAACTTCCCGAATGTCCTGCCTTTTCCGCACATTGCGGAACAATGCCATGTCCGATGACCGCGAGTTCCGCGTCCGTCCTGGCCGCATCCGCTCGACTCGCGCCCAAGCGGCGCGCCCCTTCATCGCCCAGGCGCTAGCAGCAGCGAAGAAGGCGGGCGGCAGCGTGTCACGATCCGGGCGCGTCACATCCGGCAACCGCTCGCGCTTCGGCCACGGCCAGCGAGCCAGTATCCAGGCCAATCGTCTCATCACCGCGCGCTCTCGCGGCGCGGTCATCAAGGCGCGCGTGGTTCGCCATTCGGGGCGCGCCGCGCCGCTCGGCACACATCTCGACTATCTGCGCCGCGATGGTGTCACCCGGGACGGGGAGAAGGCGCGTCTGTTCGGGCCGGGAGAGGAAGAAGCGGATGGCCGTGTCTTCACCGAGCGCTGCGAGGACGACCGGCATCATTTCCGCTTCATCGTCTCGCCCGACGATGCGCTGGAGATGTCCGACCTGCGATCCTTCACCAGCGATCTCGTCGGGCAGATGGAGAAGGATCTCGGCACCGAGTTCGACTGGGTGGCCGTCGATCACTGGAACACCGAGCACCCGCATGTCCATCTGATCGTGCGCGGCGTACGCGACGATGGCGAAGACCTCGTCATCTCGCGCGACTACATCAAGGAAGGCATGCGTGACCGGGCACGCGATCTCATCACCCAGGAGCTAGGGCCGCGCACCGACCTCGATATTCGCCGCACCCTCGAAAGCCAGATCGAGACCGAGCGCTGGACCCAACTCGACCGTCAGCTCGTGCGCGACGGTCGGCGCACCGGAATCATCGATCTCGCACCCAATCCGGGTGAGCAACCCGACGAATTCCATGCGCTGAAGATTGGACGGCTGCGCAAGCTGGAAACACTGGGCCTCGCCGAGCAGGTCGGCCCCGGTCAATGGATGATCGGCGACAGGGCCGAGGCGACACTGCGCGAGCTCGGCGAGCGCGGCGACATCATCAAGCGCATGCATCGCGCCCTGACCGAGCGCGGCATCGAGCGCGGATCGGCGGACTATGTGCTGGCTGCCGAGAGCTTCGACGTCCCCATCCTCGGCCGCCTGGTCGAGCGCGGGCTCGATGACGAGCTCAAGGGCACGGCCTATGCCGTGGTCGACGGCATTGATGGGCGGAGCCATCACGTCAAGCTCGCCGATCTCAATGCCGCCGGCGACAGCGCGCCAGGCTCGATCGTTGAACTGCGCGCCTATGACGATTCCCGCGGCCAACGCCGCGTCGCGCTCGCGGTCCGCTCCGATCTCGACATCGAACGGCAGGTCACCGCGTCCGGCGCGACCTGGCTCGACCGGCAGAATATTGCGCGCGAGCCTGCCGCGCTCTCCCAAGGCGGCTTCGGAGCGGAGGTGCGCAATGCCCTCGAGAGGCGGGCCGACCATCTGATCGGGGAAGGGTTCGCCGAGCGGCAGGGCCGACGGATCGTCTTCAGCCGCAATCTCATCGACACGCTCCGCCGGCGCGAGGTGGACGAAGTCGGCGAGAAGCTGGCAGCGAAGACAGGGCAACCGTTCCAGCGCGCGGGAAGCGGTGAGCACGTCGCCGGGGCCTATCGCCAGCGCCTGACGCTCGCCACCGGGCGCTTCGCGATGATTGACGACGGGCTCGGCTTCCAGCTCGTGCCCTGGACGCCTTCGATGGAGAAGCATCTCGGCCGCCACATCTCCGGTGTCGCGCGCGGCGATGGCGGCATCGATTGGAGCTTCGGTCGCAAGCGGGGACTGGGGCGTTAAACCAGCAAAGCGAGCTATGCCAGCAAACGATCAGACGGCAGCTTCGGGCTCAATTGGCGAATGCTGCGGCTTGAGCGAGCGGCTGGCTTGATGAGCCGCGGGGAGCTACCCCTTGATATGTGCCGGGGTGATCGTTGTGGCCATGTGGGTGCGTTCGGGGTCGTTATAGTTCGGGTCGGTTCCATCGGGTTGATAGATGAGCTCGCGGTCCTCCACTCCCTTTGATGCAGTTGCCAGTCGCCAGTATTCTGCAGCGATCTGATCGGGATCGAAGGGCCCGCCTGGTTCGACAATCCCGCACACCGCGACGACCGACACATGCACACCTTGAGGCGATAGTTCCTTGAACAACGAGAAGGCGAGACTGCGAAGCGCTGCCTTGCCCACTGCGAGTGAAGTCCACTCAGGATATGGTTCCAACGCAAGCCCCCCACCCGTGAAGAGAATTGCCCCGACACCCTTCCTCGTCATTGCCGGGGCGACGGCACGGGCTGCGACGAAAGCACCCACAACGTTGACCTCAAACTCGCTACGCAACTCATCGCTCGTCAGGTCGAACGGTAGTGCGGAGCGCATTACGGAGGCGTTATAGATCAGCACGTCAGTCGCGCCGATGCAGCCTTCGACAAATGCAATCGCTTCAAGGAGCTCTGCACTGTCGCCTGCATCGGCGCAACTCCAGGCCGCTCGGATGCCCATTTCGTTCAACTCTGCGCACAACGGCGCGATGACGTCGGCTCTCCGAGCTATCAATCCTACGTCGTATCCTTCGGATGCGAAGCGGCTCGCAGTTGATCGCGAAAGGCCCGTGCCCACGCCGATGATTAAGCAAGTGGGCATGCTCGACACCTCTCGAAATCTAAATAAATTGTGTGGTGATGGTGCCTACGTAACCGCTCGGATTTCAAGAAACTAGGTGAAAAAGCAGTCATTGGAAAGACTGCAGCGAATGCCCGCTTCGTCTCGCGTAGAAGACGCATCTTCACGAGCTTCTTCCCACCTTCAACACGCCGTTGTCTATCCATTGGCCGCCATTCCTGCGACCTTAGACGGTAACGGCTTGTCGATTCCATTCGCGCCCCTCAGCCTACCCGTATTTGCATGGATCTTGAGCCATGTTGGGTACGAAAATTCTCTGGGGGCAAATCCTCATCGTCTTCACGATCGTCCTCACCACCACCTGGGCGGCGACGGAGTGGACCGCGTGGCGTCTTGGATTTCAAGCCCAACTCGGCGCGCCCTGGTTCGAGATCCGGGGTTGGCCAATCTACTATCCACCGGCCTTCTTCTGGTGGTGGTATTTCTATGACGCCTATGCGCCGCCGATCTTTATCGAGGGCGCCATCATCGCCGCGTCCGGCGGCTTCATCGCAATCGCGGTTGCAATCCTCATGTCGGTCTGGCGCGCCCGCGAAGCTCAGAGTGTCGATACCTATGGATCGGCCCGCTGGGCAAAGCCGGGTGAAGTGAAATCCGCCGGTCTGCTCGGCCCCGACGGGGTCGTCCTCGGCAAGCTCAAGGATGACTATCTGCGCCATGAGGGACCTGAGCATGTGCTTTGTTTCGCGCCGACCCGGTCGGGCAAGGGCGTCGGTCTGGTCATCCCGTCGCTGCTGACCTGGTCGGGCTCGGCCATCGTCCACGACATCAAGGGAGAGAACTGGCAGCTCACGGCAGGTTTTCGCCGCCGCCATGGCCGCGTGCTGCTGTTCGACCCGACCAACCCCGAGTCCTCTGCCTACAATCCTTTGCTCGAGGTTCGTCGCGGCGAGTGGGAGGTGCGCGACGTCCAGAACATCGCCGATATTCTCGTCGATCCCGAGGGCTCTCTGGAAAAGCGCAATCACTGGGAGAAGACCAGCCACGCTCTCCTGGTCGGTGCCATCCTCCATGTCCTCTATGCCGAGAAGGACAAGACGCTCGCCGGCGTTGCCGCCTTCCTGTCCGATCCGAAACGCCCGATCGAATCCACGCTCGCCGCCATGATGAAGACCGCGCATCTTGGCGAAGCCGGACCGCATCCGGTTATCGCCAGCGCGGCACGCGAACTCCTTAACAAGTCCGACAACGAGCGCTCCGGTGTTCTCTCCACCGCCATGTCCTTCCTCGGCCTCTACCGCGATCCCGTCGTCGCCAAGGTGACCCGACGCTGCGACTGGCGGATCACCGACATGGTCGGAGGCAAACGTCCGGCAACGCTCTATCTCGTTGTGCCGCCGTCCGACATCAATCGGACCAAGCCGCTGATCCGCCTCATCCTCAACCAGATCGGCCGGCGGCTGACCGAAGACCTGCAATCCAGAACCGCGCGGCACAAATTGCTTCTGATGCTGGACGAGTTCCCCGCGCTCGGCCGCCTCGACTTCTTCGAAAGCGCGCTCGCCTTCATGGCAGGCTACGGACTCAAGAGTTTCCTGATAGCGCAGTCGCTGAACCAGATCGAGAAGGCCTACGGGCCGAACAACTCGATCCTCGACAATTGCCACGTCCGGGTGAGCTTCGCGACCAATGACGAACGCACCGCTAAGCGCGTCTCCGATGCCCTCGGCACGGCGACCGAGATGCGGGCGATGAAAAACTATGCCGGGCATCGGCTCTCGCCCTGGCTCGGCCATCTGATGGTGTCGCGGCAGGAAACGGCTCGGCCGCTACTGACGCCCGGTGAGGTCATGCAGCTTCCGCCAGCGGATGAAATCGTCATGGTCGCCGGCATATCGCCGATCCGTGCGAAGAAGGTTCGCTACTACGAGGACCAGCGGTTCCGGGACCGCATTCTGCCGCCGCCGTCCAAAGCAGAACCTGTCGAGTCTGGAGATGATGAATGGAGCTCGCTACCATTGCCGCCGAAGCCGACGCTTCACGCCGACAATTCTGGCAGCGCTGGCGACGAAGAGGACACCACAGAGTCCGAGCGACGGCGCCAGCCGGAGCTCAACCGTGTCCAGCCCGTCGAGAAGAAGGAGCCAATCGAAAACGAGTTTGAGATAGCCCCCCTCGATGACGATCAGGAAGAAGCCGCCCGCAACAGCCGAATGACCCGCACGATGCAACGAGTGGCGCGGCAGGTCTCGCTCGACCCCAAGGACGGAATGGAACTCTAGCCGATGCCCACTCGGAAGAAGAAGACGCAGATCTCCGTCTATCTCGATCCGGACGTTATGGCGACGCTGGCAGATTACGCAGCGCGCCGCGAGCAATCGCAGTCGATGATCGCGGAGGCGGCGATCGCTTCCTTCCTGTCGCCCGACGATGCCGAACGGCGCGAGGCCGTCATTGCCAAGCGGCTGGATCAGATCGATCGCCGCATGACCCGTCTTGAGCGAGATCTCGGTATCTCTGTTGAAACACTGGCCGTGTTTGTTCGATTCTGGCTCAACACCACGCCGGCATTGCCAGAACCGGCCGCCCAGGCAGCGCGCGCCAAGGCCGCGGAACGATACGAGACATTCATCACCACGCTTGGCCGGCGTCTCGCCAAGGGGCCGAAACTCCGGCAGGAAATTCCTGAAGACGTAGCTGAAACAGATTTCTGAAGGTCTGCTTCGAGCCATTCACGGCATTCGGTAACATGCCGCCCGGCCGGTAGGCCCGGGCGGAAACGAGATCAGCTCTTGTATGCCGAAACCATCAACATCATTGGCCGCTCCATCTCTTCGGCCAGCTTTGGCATCGCCGCGATCTGGTCCGATGTCGGTGCAAATTCCTCGATCCGTCGCAGAGCGAAGCCCGCGCCGATCAAGGTGTTTATCGTAGTCGCCAGTGTCCGATGCTGCTTCAGCACCCCCTCGGCGAAACCAGTTGGTGCTGCGCTCGCCCTCTGTCGAATAGCCGTTGACCGGCCATGTCTTGCGTCCGTTCTCGTCCTCAATCCAATCCGGATGGATTGCGGCCATGAAGATCGGGTGCTCAATCGTGAAGACTAGATCGCCGCCGCGCGTAAGCGCGCGATGGAGCGTGCGCATCAGCAGCCCGAAATCGCGTACGTAGTGGAAGGTAAGTGCGCTATAGATCAAATCGAAGGCTGCATCTGACAGTTCGAGCGTGTCGAGATCGGCAATGCGATAGTTGATAGCGGGATCGTCCGTGTCGGCCAGTGCCCGGTCGATCATTTTCCGCGACAGGTCGATGCCCAGAACCGTTTCCGCTCCCTGTTCGCGGAACCAGCGAGATGCCCAACCGAAGCCGCAGCCCAAATCGGCCACGCGCTTGCCTGCGACTTCCGGCAACAATGCGCGGATGGCGGGCCATTCCGGCGCACCATCCAGCCCTTGCACCTGACGGGGAAGCTGGCTGTAGCCAGCGAAGAAATCGGGATTGTCGTAGATATTCTGTGCCATGTTCATCTTCAGAGAAAAAGGGGAGGACGAGGCACGTTTTCCACGCCAAAACACCTCGTCCGAAAGGGCGAGGCCGAGGCTGGCAATCGGCGTGGTCAGGTCGCGTGATCGTCATCCCGGCATCCCGCCAAGGGGACACCGGCTGACCGGGCGACTATATGGATGTCCTTCTCAACCATGCGAACGGAATCGACCGTCAGGTTAGAAAAGTCAATTTCATCGCCACGCGAGTGGCCGGAATGTCCGCATAATGGATGTTACGAGTGCGAACTTTTCGCCACAGGCGTCCGTGCGTCAGAGAACGATCCGGCGCTCCACGCCGATTCGATCCAGAAATGCCTGATCATGGCTGACCACCTGGGTCGCGCCATCATAGGCTTTCAGCGCGGATTCCAGCGTCTCAACCGTTTCGACATCAAGATGATTGCTCGGCTAATCGAGCAGGAGAAGCCACCGTGGGTGACTGTGTCCGAGTGGGCATGTCACCTTCCATGTCTGCCTGCGCCATACTAGGAAACTCAGAACCACCGCCGTTCTCCTGTCTTTGTACGCTACGCTACTACGACGCTAATTCCTTGTTGAATCGGCCCTAAATCAGGCTCTTTTAATCATCCCCGCATGGGGATCGCCTGTTTGTCCCCGCTGGAATCGGGGATCGAATGGCAGCCTCACATCACACTTCCGAAGGGATCGCACGTGGCGCGCGGATGCTGCGCACCGCGCTCGGTCCGGCCATCGCGACTTTCTTGGAAGACCCGGGCGTCGTCGAGGTGATGCTGAACCCGGACGGGCGGCTCTGGATAGATCGCCTCTCCGAAGGTCTGTCCGATACGGGCGAGCATCTGTCATCGGAGGATGGCGAACGCATCATCCGTCTTGTCGCCCACCATGTCGGTGCTGAGGTCCACACGGCAAGCCCGCGCGTCTCGGCGGAGCTGCCCGGAACGGGAGAGCGGTTCGAGGGGCTTCTGCCGCCGGTCGTGGCAGCGCCGGCTTTCGCGATCCGCAAGCCGGCCGTCGCGGTGTTCACGCTGGACGACTATGTCGCCGCCGACATCATGACGGTCGAGCAGGCATCGGCCCTGAGCGACGGCGTTGCCGCGCGCGCCAACATCCTCGTCGCCGGTGGCACATCGACGGGGAAGACCACACTCACCAATGCGCTGCTGGCCGAGGTCGCGAAGACCGCCGACCGCGTCGTCATCATCGAGGATACGCGCGAGTTGCAATGCGCCGCGCCGAACCTCGTCGCCATGCGGACGAAGGACGGCGTCGCCTCGCTCTCCGACCTCGTCCGCTCGTCCCTGCGCCTGCGGCCCGACCGCATCCCCATCGGCGAGGTTCGCGGCAGCGAGGCGCTCGATCTCCTCAAAGCCTGGGGTACCGGGCATCCGGGCGGTATCGGCACGATCCATGCGGGCACGGCGCTTGGTGCGCTCCGCCGTCTCGAGCAGCTCATTCAGGAGGCTGTCGTCACCGTCCCGCGCGCCCTGATCGGGGAGACCATCGATCTCGTGGCCGTGCTGTCCGGACGCGGCTCCGCGCGCCGTCTCGCAGAACTCGCCCGTGTCGAGGGGCTCGCGCCCGATGGCGACTATCGCGTCGTCGCAGCAATCGAGACCTCCGACGCACCCCTTCCCACTGCAACCGCAAAGGAAAGCTCCCATGAACCAGATTCTGCATAACACCCGTCAGAGACTGGCGACCGCCGTGTCGGTGGCGGTCATCGCCGTGATGACGGCGCCCGCCGCCCATGCCTCGGGCTCCTCCATGCCCTGGGAGGCGCCCCTTCAGTCCATCCTTGAATCCATCGAGGGACCGGTCGCCAAGATCATTGCCGTCATCGTCATTATCATCACCGGTCTTTCCCTGGCATTCGGCGACACCTCGGGCGGATTCCGGCGCCTGATCCAGATCGTCTTCGGGCTGTCGATCGCCTTCGCGGCGAGTTCCTTCTTCCTGTCCTTCTTCTCCTTCGGCGGCGGGGCGCTGGTCTGATGGCGGGTGCTTCCGACCAAGACGGGGAACTGCTCGGCTTTTCGGTGCCGGTCCACCGGGCGCTGACAGAGCCGATCCTGCTGGGCGGCGCGCCGCGCGCCATCGCCATCATGAACGGCACGCTCGCCGGCGCGGTCGGTCTCGGCCTGCGTCTCTGGCTGGTTGGCATCGCGATCTGGGCGATCGGTCACTTCGCGGCGGTCTGGGCCGCCAAGCGCGATCCGCTCTTCGTCGAGGTCGGCCGCCGCCATCTGCGCATTCCCGCGCATCTGACCGTGTGAAGGGAGCGCGCCGATGATGAACCTCGCCGAATACCGAAACCGCAATACCCGGCTCGCCGACTATCTGCCGTGGGTGGCGCTGGTCGGCCAGGGCACCGTCCTCAACAAGGACGGCAGCTTCCAGCGCACGGCGCGCTTCCGGGGGCCGGATCTCGATTCCGCGGTCCCGGCCGAACTGATCGCGGTTGCCGGCAGGTTGAACAACGCCTTCCGTCGTCTCGGCTCGGGTTGGGCGATCTTCGTCGAAGCGCAACGCCATCCTTCGAACCTCTATCCCGACAGCCGCTTTCCCGATGCGGCCTCCGCGCTGGTCGACGCCGAGCGCAAGGCAAGCTTCGAGGAAGCGGGGACGCATTTCGAGTCGAGCTATTTTCTGACCTTCACCTATCTGCCGCCGGCCGAGGACGCCGCCCGCGCCGAGAGCTGGCTTTATGAAGGCCGCGAGACCAAGGGTGTCGATCCGCATGAGATCCTGACCGGCTTCGCCGACCGCACCGACCGCGTGCTCCGCCTGGTCGAAGCCTTCATGCCCGAATGCCGCTGGCTCGATGACGCCGAGGCGCTGACCTATCTGCACGGCTGCGTCTCGACCAAACGCCATCGTGTCCGCGTCCCCGAGACGCCGATGTACCTGGACGCGCTGCTCGCGGACCAGCCGCTCGCCGGCGGACTGGAGCCACGGCTCGGCGACGAGCATCTGCGCGTGCTGACGATCACCGGATTCCCGACGGCGACCACGCCCGGTCTGCTCGACGAGCTCAACCGGCTCGCCTTTCCCTATCGCTGGTCGACTCGCGCCATTCTCATGGACAAGACCGATGCGACTAAGCTGCTGACCCGCATCCGGCGCCAGTGGTTTGCCAAGCGCAAGTCGATCGCGGCAATCCTCAAGGAGGTGATGACCAACGAGGCCTCGGTGCTGGTCGACACCGACGCGTCGAACAAGGCCGCCGATGCGGACGTCGCCCTACAGGAGCTCGGCGCGGATTATGCCGGGATCGCCTATGTCACCGCCACGGTGACGGTGTCGGACGCCGATCCGCGCGTCGCCGACGAGAAGCTCCGTCTGGTCGAGAAGGTTATCCAGGGCCGTGACTTTACCGCGATGCCCGAGACCATCAACGCCGTCGATGCGTGGCTTGGATCGCTGCCCGGACATGTCTACGCCAATGTCCGCCAGCCGCCGATCTCCACGCTCAATCTCGCCCACATGATCCCCCTGAGTGCCGTGTGGGCGGGGCCGGAACGGGACGAGCACCTTGCAGCGCCCCCACTGCTGTTCGGCAAGACCGAGGGCTCGACCCCGTTCCGGTTTTCCCTTCATGTCGGCGATGTCGGACACACGCTCGTCGTCGGCCCGACCGGCGCGGGCAAGTCCGTGCTGCTGGCGCTGATGGCGCTGCAGTTCCGCCGCTACGCCGGTTCCCAGGTCTTCGCCTTCGACTTCGGCGGCTCCATCCGCGCCGCAGTGCTCGCCATGGGCGGCGACTGGCACGATCTCGGTGGTGGCCTGACCGAAGGCGACGAGCAGAGCGTCTCGCTGCAACCGCTTTCGCGTCTCGAAGAGACGGCTGAACGGGCTTGGGCGGCCGACTGGGTGGTGGCGATCCTGATGCGCGAAGGCGTCAAGATCACCCCGGAGGTGAAGGAGCATCTGTGGACAGCGCTCACCTCACTTGCCTCGGCGCCGGTCGGGGAACGCACGATCACCGGCCTTGCCGTGTTGCTCCAATCCAATGACCTGAAGCAGGCGCTCAGGCCCTATTGCGTCGGCGGCGCCTATGGACGGCTGCTCGATGCCGAGTCTGAGCACCTCGGCAAGGCGACCGTCCAGGCCTTCGAGACCGAGGGTCTGATCGGCACGGGCGCGGCGCCCGCGGCCCTGGGCTATCTCTTCCACCGCATCGAGGACCGGCTCGACGGTTCGCCGACGCTCATCATTATCGACGAGGGCTGGCTGGCCCTCGACGACGAGGGCTTTGCCGGTCAACTGCGCGAGTGGCTGAAGACGCTCAGGAAGAAGAACGCCTCCGTCGTATTCGCCACGCAAAGCCTCAGCGACATCGACGGTTCGGCGATCGCGCCCGCCATCATCGAGAGCTGCCAGACACGATTGCTCCTCCCGAACGAGCGCGCGATCGAACCGCAGATCACCGCCATCTACCGGCGCTTCGGCCTCAACGATCGCCAGATCGAGATCCTCGCGCGCGCCACGCCCAAGCGCGACTATTACTGCCAGTCGCGGCGCGGAAACCGGCTCTTCGAGCTGGGGCTGAGCGAAGTGGCGCTGGCGCTCTGCGCCACCTCCGCCAAGTCCGATCAGACCGCGATCGCCCGCATCCTTGCCGAACATGGCCGCTCGGATTTCCTCGCCGCCTGGCTGCGCGAGCGCGGCGCCGACTGGGCGGCCGATCTCATTCCCGATCTCAGCAATCTCACCCCCCAGCACCAGAAGGAGACTGACCATGAAGACACGTAAATCCCGTTCGCGCGCGGCCCGCTTTGCCGCCGCGCTCATCGCCGCGCCGGTCGCGGTGCTGCCGATGGTACTGCCGCCACCGGCTTCGGCGGCATGGATCGTCTACGATCCCACCAACTATGCGCAGAACGTGCTGCAGGCGGCACGCGCCCTCGACCAGATCAACAATCAGATCACATCGCTGCAGAACGAAGCGCAGATGCTCATCAACCAGGCGCGCAACCTGACAAGCCTACCTTACTCCTCCTTGCAGCAATTGCAGCAGGCGGTCGGGCGCACGCAATCCCTGCTTCAGCAGGCGCAGAACATCGCCTTCGACGTCCAGCAGATCGACCAGGCCTTCCAGCAGAAATACGCCAATATCGACCTGAGCACTTCCGAGCAGCAGCTCGTCGCCGATGCCCGCTCGCGCTGGGAAAACACCGTTGGCGGTCTGCAGGACGCGATGCGCGTCCAGGCTGGCGTTATCGGCAATATCGCGACCAACCGCGCCCAGATGGAAGCGCTGGTTGACCAGAGCCAGGGCGCGACTGGCGCGCTGCAGGCGACCCAGGCCGGCAATCAGCTCCTCGCATTGCAGGCGCAGCAGCTCTCCGACCTCACGGCCGTCATTGCCGCCAACGGCCGCGCCCAGGCGCTGACCGACGCCGAGCGCGCGGCCGCAGCCGAACAGGGGCGCGTCCAACGCGAGCGCTTCCTGACGCCCGGCAGCGGTTATCAGCCCGGCAACGCACAGATGTTCAACACCGGCAACAACTGACGCGGCCGATGGCCGGAAAGGAGAAAGCGATGGAGGGGAAGATGCTGGCGCGGATCGGAGCGATCATCTTCGTCGCCTTCGCCATCACGGCGACGGTGATCGAATTGACGCGCGAAGAGGAGCCTGTCCCGCCGGCCCCCGCTCCGGCGCTTGCGCCCGCCGTCGATCCGTTGCGCGCGGAACAGCGCCGCTGCCAGCAACTCGGCGAAGCTGCGGTCCGCGACGCCGAGTGTCTCGCGGTCTGGGCTGAGACCCGCGACCGTTTCCTCGGCCGCGCACCGTCCGGCGCCGCATCCAGAGACGAGGAATAGCGATCCATGGGCGGCACCGGCGTCATCGACAATTTCCTGGGGGTCTTCACCAACTATATCGACAGCGGCTTCGGTCTGCTCGGCGGTGAGGTCGCCTTCATCGCCACCACGTTGATCGTCATCGACGTGACGCTCGCCGCGCTCTTCTGGTCCTGGGGCGCCGACGACGACATCATCGCACGGCTCGTCAAGAAGACCCTCTTCGTCGGCGTCTTCGCCTATATCATCGGCAACTGGAACAACCTCGCTCGCATCGTCTTCGAGAGCTTCGCCGGCCTCGGCCTGATGGCCTCGGGCACCGGCTTCACCGCAGCCGATCTGATGCGTCCGGGCCGTGTCGCCCAGACCGGGCTCGATGCGGCGCGTCCCCTGCTCGAATCCATTTCCGATCTGATGGGCTGGGTCGCCTTCTTCGAGAACTTCATCCAGATCGCCTGCCTGCTCTTTGCCTGGGCGCTGGTTCTGCTCGCCTTCTTCATCCTGTCGATCCAGCTCTTCATCACCCTGATCGAGTTCAAGCTAACGACGCTCGCCGGCTTCGTCCTCATCCCCTTCGGCCTCTTCGGCAAGACCGCCTTCATGGCCGAACGGGTGCTCGGCAACGTCATCTCGTCCGGAATCAAGGTGCTGGTCCTTGCGGTCATCATCGGCATTGGCTCGACCCTCTTCTCGCAATTCACCGCCGGTTTTGGCGGCGTCACGCCGACGATCGACGAGGCCATGTCCGTGGTGCTCGCGGCGCTATCGCTGCTCGGCCTCGGCATCTTCGGACCGGGCATCGCCAACGGCATCGTCTCAGGCGGGCCGCAACTCGGCGCCGGCGCTGCGGTCGGAACCGGGCTTGCCGTAGGCGGAGCCGCCCTGGCGGGTGCCGGTGCCGCGGGTCTCGCAGCGAGAGGCGGCGGCATGGCGCTCTCCGGTACGGCCGCCGCCGCGCGCGGCGGCGCATCGGCCTCAGGTGGAGCCGCAACTGCCTATAGCCTCGGTTCGGCCGGTCAGTCCGGCGCCGCTGGCGTTGCTTCCGGTCTCGGCGCGGTGGCGAGCACAGGCGCGAAGGCCGCGACGTCCCCGTTGCGGAGCGCCGCGGCCAGAGCGTCCGGCAGCATGAAGCAGAGTTTCCAGTCGGGCGCCCGGTCGGCCTTCGAGGCGACCGGCGGGAACCTGGGTGATGCATCCAGTAGCTCGGCTCCCGTCTCTTCTTCCGCCGCAGCAGGCGGTCCGCCGGATTGGGCCAAGCGGATGAAGCGTTCGCAGCGTCTCTCCCACGGTGTCCAGGCCGCCGCGCATGCCGTGCGCTCCGGCGACAGCCATGGCGGCGCCAGTTCTGTCAATCTTTCCGAGGGGAACCGCTCATGAGTTTCTT
This sequence comes from Roseovarius sp. THAF9, assembly GCF_009363715.1. Lineage (NCBI taxonomy): Bacteria > Pseudomonadati > Pseudomonadota > Alphaproteobacteria > Rhodobacterales > Roseobacteraceae > Roseovarius > Roseovarius sp. THAF9. Next base: position 3,938,206 of record NZ_CP045404.1, on the reverse strand, counting down.
CAAACGATCCACCACCCATTACGGCAAATCCCCCGAACCGGAGACGCCATATCAACGCGCGGCCCAGGTCTGGGACGAACGCATCGGTACCGCCCGCGTGCAGGCCCGCAACTGGCGTCTGATGGCGTTCGGCTGCCTGATCCTCTCCGGCGGCTTCGCAAGCGCCCTAGTCTGGCAGTCCACGACCGGCAACGTCGTGCCCTGGGTCGTCGAAGTCGACAATCTCGGCGAAGCCCATACTGTCGGCCCCGCGGACGCCAGCTTCGAGCCAAGCGATCCGCAGATCGCCTTCCATCTCGCACACTTTATCGAGCAGGTGCGCGCGATCCCCGCCGACGCGATCATCGTCCGCCAGAACTGGCTGCGCGCCTATGAGTTCACCACCGATCGCGGCGCGCTGGCGCTCAACGACTACGCGCGCGCCAACGACCCGTTCACACGGGTCGGACGTCAGCAGATCGCCGTGGAGGTCTCGAGCGTCATTCGCGCCTCGCCGAATTCCTTCCGCGTCGCCTGGACGGAGCGACACTACGAGAACGGCCAACTCTCCACGACGGAGAGATGGACCGCGATCCTGACCATCGTCATCCAGCCCCCGCGCGACGCCGAGAGGCTGCGCGCCAACCCGCTCGGTATCTACGTCAACGCCATCAACTGGTCGCGGGAGATGGGTCAATGAGCACGATTGTCCGCAAACCCGCGCTTCCGGTTCTCCGTAAAACCGCATTGCCGCTTGTGCTGATTTCCGCATCGGCGCTCGCCGGATGCGCCACCTATCGCCCGCCGGAGATCAGCTACGATGACAGCGTGCCGCCGCTGCCCACGGTCGAGCGACCCGCGGTCGATGAACGGCCGAGGCCGCTCCACACGCCGCCGGCATGGACGGTCGCGCGAGGTGGACAGGCATCTTCCACACCGACGGGACGGGTCGAGAACGCCAATGCGGCCGCACGTGTCGAGCCCCGGCAGGAAGGCTATTACAACGCCATCCAGATCTATCCCTGGAGCGAGGGCGCGCTCTATCAGGTCTATGCCGCCCCCGGCCAGATCACCAATATCGCGCTCGAACCGGGTGAAGCGCTGACCGGCGCCGGTCCCATCGCCGCCGGCGATACCGCCCGCTGGATCATCGGTGACACGGAGAGTGGTTCGGGGACATCCCGGCGCGTTCATATCCTCGTCAAGCCGACGCGGCCCGACATCGTCACCAACCTCGTCATCACCACAGACCGGCGCACCTACATGATCGAGCTGCGATCGCGCGACGATCCCTACATGCCCGCCGTCGCCTGGGCCTATCCGCAGCCGCCCGCCACGCAGCGCGCAACGCCGACAACACCGAGGATCCCGGCGGCGTCGGCACGCCATTACCGCTATGGCTTGCAGGGCCACAGTCCGCCCTGGCGGCCGGTCTCGGTCTTCGACGACGGGCGACGGGTCTACATCGTCTTCCCTGCCGGGATCGTGCAGGGCGAGATGCCGCCGCTCTTCGTCCTCGGTTCGGATGGCGAGCCGGAGATCGTCAACAGCCGCATCTACCGAAACATCCTGATCGTGGACCGCATCTTCGCGGCGGCCGAGCTACGGCTTGGCAGCGGCGATCGCCAGCAGACCGTCAGGATCGTGCGCACCGACGGGAGGCCCGGATCATGAGTGACATCCATAACACCAGCGAAGCGGAAGTGCCGCTCGACGCGCCGGCCGACGATACGACCGAACCGATGCGCCTCCGGGGAACCCCGCCGCGCGTCACGCGGCTCTCGCGCCGCGTTCTCGCCGGCCTCGGTGTGGTCGGAGCGCTCGGGGTCGGCGGCGCCCTGATCTACGCGCTTCAGACGCCCGACAATGGCGCTGGCAGCGACGAACTTTATTCGACCGAGAACCGCAATACCGCCGACGGATTGAACGAGTTGCCCAGCGACTACACCGGTCCCGTGCTCGGTCCACCACTTCCCGGCGATCTCGGCCGCCCGATCCTCGATGCACAGGAGCGCGGACAGCCCGTCCCGCCGCCCGCCATCAACGCGCCGGCCGTCGATCCGGAGGAACAACGACGGCTGGCCGAAGAGGAAGCGGCGCGCACCAGCCGGGTGTTCTTCCAGACCGCACCTGGCGCGGCGAGGGAAACATCAGCGCCAAACATCGCAGGGCTCAATCTCGGCAACCAACCGGGCGCCACACAGAACAACGATCTCGCCTTCCTCAACGCCCCGGTGGACCGGCGTACCGTGTCGCTCGATCGCGTCATGCCACCGGCATCGCCCTTCGTGCTGCAGGCCGGGTCCGTCATTCCGGCAGCGCTGATTACCGGCATCCGCTCCGACCTTCCCGGTCAGATAACGGCACAGGTCACCCAGCACATCTACGACAGTCCCACCGGCAGCATGGTGCTGATCCCGCAGGGTACGCGCATCATCGGCGAGTACAGCAACGACGTTGCCTTCGGCGACCGGCGTGTGCTGCTCGTCTGGAACCGGCTGATCTTCCCCAACGGCCGTTCGATCGTTCTCGAACGCCAGCCCGGCGCCGATACCCAAGGCTATGCCGGGCTCGAAGACGGGGTCGATTATCACTGGTGGGACCTGGCCAAGGCGGCCGGCCTCTCGACCCTGCTTTCGGTCGGGGCCGAACTCACCATGGATGACGACGACCGTCTGATCCAGGCGATCCGTAACGGCGCGCAAGATACGATCAACGACGCCGGCCAGCAGATTGTCCAACGCCAGTTGCAGGTCGCACCGACGTTGACCATCCGGCCGGGGTTCCCGGTGCGTGTGATCGTCACACGAGATCTCGTCCTCGAAGCTTACGGAGACTGATTCATGACAACCAAGCTGAAGCTCTCATCCGTCCCCGACGACAAACCGGTAAAACTGACGGTGGAGCTTCCTCCGGATGTCCACCGCGATCTGCTCGACTATGCAGCCGTGATGGCGCGCGAAACCGGACAGGCAGCGCCCGAACCGGCGAAACTGATCGCGCCCATGCTTCAGCGATTCATGGCAACGGACCGGGCCTTCACGAAGGCGCGGAAAACCTTGCACCAGCCTTCGCGACCTCGCGCGCCAGACTCAGAAACCGCCTGAGCGCCGGATTGTCGTTTTCCGGTCGCCAGGTCAGCGAGAAAGGAACCTGCTCGTCCACTTTTCCTATCGGAATGAATGCTACGTTCGGATAGCTGACGCCACGCCAATGATCGGCGACAAGGCTGACGCCGAGACCAAGGCCGACAAGATTCATGATGCCCTCGCGACCCAGAAGGTGCGACTCTACGCTAGCGCGTCGACCGAGATCGCTCACGCAGCGCACAATGTAGTCATGAATCTCCGGACCCGGCTCTCGTGTGCTGACAATGAACGTCTCTTCGCTCACGTCGTGCCATAGCAGACGTTCCCGCATCGCCAGCGAACTGTCGCAGGAAACCGCCAGATAAACGTTCTCACAAGTGAGCAGTAGGCTGTCGACGCCCTCGAATACAGGTTCGCCCGCCGCGATAACTACATCGAGTAAACGATGGCTGAGCAGCGTGAGAAGTTCACTACGATCCGACTCGGCGAAACACATATCAACGGCTGGGTGCTTGTCGACGAATGCAGAAATTAGCTCGCGTGGTGCGCCTTTGGAGAGTGACGCGATAATACCGACGTGGAGAACGCCGCTTTCGGCGACTCCCGCAGCCTGCGCGCTCTTGATCGCGGTGCCGACATCACGAAGAAATCCACGCGCGGACTTCACGAAGCACCATCCCGCCGGAGTTAGATGTGCGCCGCTTCGGCGCCGCTCGAACAGCGAAACGCCTAGCGCCTCCTCAAGCTTCTGCAGGCGTCGCGAGACTCCTGATTGACGTAGGCCAAGGTATATTGCAGCCTTCCGAAAACTTCCGGATTCCGCAACAGCAAGCAATACCTCAAAATCAAAGACCTCTATACGGCGGAGCATATTTCACCGCAGCGCCAGCGACTAGTCGAAGCCCTAACCCACAGCTTTGACTTCCAAGCGACAGCCTTGGCCTCTATGTCCGCATTGATAGTGCTGTTGGAATATTTATGGAAAGAGACATGGTTCATTCCTTAAATGAATTTCTGATATAGTTCACTTGATCGCAGTTCTGTGCGATCCGTTCTGGAAAATCCCAGACGGGACGTTTAGCCTCTGCTACCGCCGCTTCTCGGCTTATGCCGACATCTGAAAGTAAGGTGTCATCTAGGGCGAGAAGCGCCATGCGCTGTCTACGGACCTCCAGTATCCGAAACCACCACTTTGCATACTCCTTGAGCCGTGACCGTCTGGTACAATTGTTCATCGGTCGGACCGTGCATATTGGGGCTTCCAAGTGCCACTGGTACGCGCGGCAACAAAGGCCGTAACCGTGAGAAGAACAATGAGGAACGCCAGCATCGCCTCAAAAAGGCCAATCGCATCGGCCAAAAAACCACTGCCGATCACTGGTATTGAAAACCCTACATACGCGTAAACGAATAGGCCTGCAGTGGCGCGCGCTCGATTGTCTGGCGCCCGGAGCGCGAACTCGGATAGCCCGGCGAGGTAGGTGAAACCATAGCTAGATGCGCTTGATAGCGCTGTCCCCAACAGTACGAGAGCAATTGACTTCAACCAGACTCCGAGAAGAAGAGTGGAAAATCCGAGCGGGATCAGTATTAGGCCAGTAGCTAGAGCGATCTCGTTAGACATTCTTTTCGCCAGCGGCTGACAAAGGAAGCCAACGAAAATCGCGAGAAAAATTACGAGACCGGTCCATTCGGAAAGACCGTGGCTCTCCAACTCCAATGGAACCACCGCAATAGTCATCCCGGTCGAGGACCATGCTAGACCGAGGGCGGCGCCGAACGATCGTGTGCCACCTGGAAACACCGGCAACCGCAACAGTGAAACAGGCTTTGGATCATCCGCCCGCGGCAATGCGACCATCAGCAGCGCAAGTAGCGGTGCCACAATAAACAGACCGGCGAAGCTATATGGAAAAAAGGTCGGCCCCTGAAGGGATAGGCTAATTCCTGTTCCGAGTGCGCCTCCACCAAACCCAAGAGAGGTCGCAGAGGTTACGGCCAGCGCTGCGCGGCGAGTCTGATCCCCCCCGATAATTTCAGTCATGTAGGCGGTTCCTGCCGTCGTCGCCAACCCTGTTCCTATCCCAAGCAGGATTCTCGCAACGATCAGGCTGCCCCAGCTGGGATCGAAAACGAGTAACGCGGTCGCAAACGCCCCAAGCAGCAGGGCGACAGCAATCGGTGAACGCCGGCCGATACGGTCCGACAGGCCGCCGAGCAGGACAAGGGTAGGCATTAGTCCGACAACGTAGGCTGAGAAAGCGATCGCAACTGCGGTCGCTCCGAAACCGCTATCCCCCACGTAGGAACTGTACAGGGGGGCTTGCAGATTGACGGCAAATGTCACAGCGAAAAGAGACAGCGCCAAGAGCGTAGCGGCCAACATACGGGGCATTTTTTCCTACCAGTGCGTTACTGCGTTCCGCTCCTTGTTGACACGGCGGCCTTTTTGATACAATATATTTATTGTACTAAATACAGTTGTTCCGATGCCCAAACGACAGTTCATCGATCTTGCCGATACAGTTGCGACGCAGATCGCCGACGGCACCTTGCCGCCGGGGACCAAGCTGCCACCTCATCGGACCTTTGCGGATTGCCACGGCGTTGCTCTCGCGACCGCCACCCGGGCGTACCGTGAGCTGGAACGGCGCGGGTTAATCGTCGGAGAGCGCGGTCGCGGGATGTTCGTCCGGGACATCGGCGTCCCGGAGGCTCTCGGTATGGAGCAGGCGGCCTCAGACGGGCTTATCGACCTGGTGTTCAATATGCCCGGCGGTTCTTCCGACGCCGAGATGTTGCGGGCGGGCCTGAAGCGGCTGGCGGGTGGGGGCGATCTCGATGCCATGCTTCGCTACCAGCCCCATGCCGGGCGCCTGCACGAGCGCAGGATTATTGCGCAGCATTCCGAAGATCGGCTCGGGCCGGTTGACCCGGAGACCCTTCTTGTCACCTCTGGTGGCCAGCACGGCTTGGCGCTTATAGCCCTCGGCCTGCTGAAGCCAGGATATGCGATCGGCACCGACCCCATCACCTATGCCGGTATCAAGACGGTTGCCGCCGTTCAAACCACACCGCTCGTACCAATCACCGGAGTTGATGGCGTAATGGACCCCGACGCTCTCGAACAGGAGTGCCTCCGTTCGGGGCTGCGAGCGGTCTACCTCATGCCCACCGTCCAGAACCCGCTTGGGGCGGTTATGAGCGAAGAGATTCGCCAAGGACTCGTCAGGGTTGCGCGAAAGCATGACCTCCTCGTAATCGAGGACAGCGCCTATGCTTTCCTGGAAACCGATCCGCCACCGAGCTTTCGATCCCTGGCTCCCGAACGAACGATCCACATCGGAAGCTTTTCCAAGAGCCTTGGTACCGGTCTGAGGGTCGGCTACCTAATCGCGCCAGAGGGCTGCGTCGACCGCCTGACGAGCGCACTCCGCGCGACAACCTGGAATACGCCGGCGATTATGACCGCGCTCGTCGCGTCGTGGATAGAAGATGGCACCGTGGCGACTTGCGAGGAGATGCGCCGGCAGGATGGTGCTGCGCGGCAGGACCTGTGTCGCCGCGTACTTACAAACGAACATCTGGTGTGTCACCGCAATGCGGGTTTCGCTTGGGTGCCTCTTTCGAAACGGCGGCGGGTGGACCCACTGGTGGCACGGCTGCGCGAGAAGGGTGTCGCCGTGTCTCCGGCCAGACCCTACGCGGTTACTGATCCGCCGCCACAAGCGATCCGCCTTGCGTTCGGCGGAGTACCGCTCCCCGATCTCAAGATGGCGCTGGAGACAATCTCCAAAGAACTTTCTCATACCGAAGAGAGTGCCGAATGACGATATTCCACGGCCTGTCCGCCTTCCCGATCACGCCCGCCGATACCGAAGGACGGGTCGATATCGACGCCTTTGATCGTCTTCTGGATCGACTGCTAGTGGCACAGGTCCACTCTGTCGGCCTGCTGGGCAGCACGGGTATTTACGCTTATCTCACTAGGAACGAACGGCGCCGCGCCATCGAGGCCGCGGTAAGGCGTCTGGATGGCAAGATTCCCCTAGTGTCGGGCGTCGGGGCCCTGCGGACCGACGAGGCCGTGGCGCTGGCGCGGGACGCAAGAGAGACGGGCGCGGATGGGCTGCTGTTGGCGCCGGTCTCCTATACGCCCCTTACTGAGGACGAGGTATTTGAGCACTGTCGGAGCGTGGCTGAGGCGGGCGCTCTGCCGCTCTGCCTCTACAACAACCCCTCGACGACGCATTTTACCTTCTCCCCTGCTCTGATTGAACGCCTCTCCCGCCTGGATCACATTGCGGCCATCAAGATGCCGCTTCCCGCCGGGCAAACTGTCGCAGCCGAGTTGGAGGACCTACGCGACCGCCTGCCCCGGGACTTCGCCATCGGTTATAGCGGTGATTGGGGCTGCACCGAGGCGCTACTGGCGGGGGCCGATGCCTGGTTCAGCGTGCTCGGGGGGATCCTTCCGAACACTGCCTTGCGGATCTTGGGGGCTGCCTGCAACGGCGACGCGGACACGGCGTGGTCAATCAACGCCCGGCTTACCCCGCTGTGGGACCTGTTTCGCAGCTACGGCAGCTTGAGAGTAGCGTATGCCATGGCTCATGAGCTCGACCTGACCGAAGCCATGCCGCCGCGCCCTGTTCTGCCATTGCCAGAGAAGGGGGTGCAGGGACTTCGTGCAGCGATGCGGGAGATACGCGACGTGGAGGACAAAGAGCTGGCTTCCCCGTTGGTCAATGGGCCATCCCATGACTGAAGCAACAGATCGTCCGCGCATTTTGATCCTGTTCGGGGGCCGCTCCGCAGAGCACGATGTCTCGATCCTGTCCGCGAGAACGGTCGTCGCGGCAATGGGAGAATGTGCCTATGAGGCCGTGCCGGTGTATGTCGACCCCGAAGGGTGCTGGCGTCCCGCCTCTCCGAACGACCCGGACCTTCAGCGTAGGAAGGAAGAACCCGTTCTCAGTCTTCTTCCCGGGAGGCGTGGCCGAATGATAGCCGTGGACAAGGCCGGAGGCTCGCAAGCTTTCCCTGCTGTCGACGCAATTTTTCCACTTCTCCACGGGCAATGGGGCGAGGACGGCTCGGTCCAGGGACTGGCATCGGTCGCGCGTCTCCCGTTGATCGGCTGCGGAATAATTGGCTCCGCGAATGCGTTGGACAAGGGGCTGGCAAAACGTCTTCTTTCCGAGGCCGGCCTGCCAACGGCGCGATCCGTCGCTCTGCGCCGGGGCGAGAATGTGCCGTTCGAGACCCTCGCGGAGGCTCTGGGGGTTCCCTACTTTCTCAAACCGGCGACGCAAGGCTCGTCAGTCGGCGTGGGAAAGATCACGTCGCCAGACGAGTTCGAGACGGCGCGTACACTCGGCTTCCACGTCGACCATTGCCTGATCGCCGAAGAGTTCATCGACGGCCGAGAGATCGAATGTGCCATTCTAGAGGATGCCGACGGGCACCTCTTCACGTCCCGGCCCGGCGAGATCGCGACTGGCGCGCAGCATGGGTTCTATACCTACGAGGCCAAGTACGTCGACGCCGCGGGAGCCGACCTTCTGGTGCCGGCTCCTCTGAACACGCAACTGGAAAAGCGCGTACGCTCGCTTGCCGCCGAGGCCTTCAGGGCCGTCGGCTGCGATACCATGGCACGGGTCGATGTATTCCTGACCGGCGACGACCGGCTGATCGTAAACGAGTTGAACACCGTCCCGGGATTCACCGACATCAGCATGTATCCCAAAGCTATGGCTGCGAGCGGTCTGTCGTTACCACAGCTGATCGACCGCCTGATCGGTAGCGCGATGGTGCGGTTCGACGGGTTCGACACCGCCGATCGAGATCTCGCCCCTAACGCCAACCCTGCGATTACCGCCAAGAGGGAAACGTGATTACAGAGGTTTCGCGAGTGCCTCAATCGCGACACGCCATTCCGCCCAAATCACGCTTCTACCGCTCCGCCAATTGTCGCTCGGAAGAGTTACTTGCGGACGTGGAAAAGCGCGGATGCGGCTCATGTTGCGCTGTGGCAGCCATTCATGCGCTCACGGGGAAAACGGTTACGGTAGACAGTTTTCATGAGACAATGAGAGTGCGAGAGGGCTTCAGCGAACGGGGAGCGATCCACCATCGTCTTGCCGAGATCATCTCAGAATTCGGCCCTCGCGCACATGCAGCGCCATTCTCGTCTGGGGCGATCAGATCCGCGTTGTCGGATGCCATGTTCATCTGTTCCGTCGGCTACAAGTTTCCGGTTGAAGGTTGTGGGGGACACCTTGTGCTACTCCATGGCTGGCGCGGCAATCACTTTGCGGTCATGGACCCGTCCGGGTGGGGCGCCGACCACCGCATGATTCAGATCAAGCGTTTCTTCGCATCCTATGCCGGACGGGTGATCAAGGTTCAGATGTGAGCTAGGAAGTCCATGAAGCAAATTCGATTTCCTTACCCTTGCGCGACGCAATCTAAGCCCGCTGCGGTGGTTGAGCGACCATCGTCGGCGTCTGTTGAGACTTCTGCCCGAACCACGCGCTGGCAAGCGCGAGGAGCATGCCGACGACTTGGAGTGGGGTGAGCGTTTGGTTCAGCAGGAACCAACCAAGCAGGACGGCCGCGACAGGACTCAGTCGGCCGAGTGGGGAAACGGCCGAAGGTCCAAGTAACGCGATCCCCCGAAACCAGAGGATGTAGGTAATCGCGCCGCCGACGAGACCGAGATAAACAAAGCCTAGGACGTTAGCCGTTGAAAGCGGCGGGAGAGATGGCTCAAACAGAAGAGCGGCAGGCAATAGGAGGATGCCCCCGGCAGTGAGTTGCCACGCAGTGAAAGTAAGCGGCGATACCGGAGGCTGCCATGTCTTCGTGAGCACCGTGCCAAGTGCCATGGAGGTTGCTCCGCCCAAGGCGGCGATGATGCCCACGGTATCGAGTGTCGCCTCAGGCGTCAGGACGAGTAGGCCGACGCCCCCGACACCCACGATGCCCGCGATCAATCCGGTTCCGGTAATCGGCTGTCCCATCAAGTGCCTCGCCAGCACGAGGACGATCAGGGGCTGAACCGCACCGATAGTCGCCGCGACACCGCCGGGCAAGCGGTAGGCCGAGACAAAGAGGAGCCACCAGAACACAGAGAAGTTCAACGCACCCAAAACGAAGGCTCGGGCGATCCACCGCCCCCGAGGAAGCGAGCGCACGAGCAGAAGTAGCAAGAGACCGGCCGGCAGCGCTCGAAGCATGGCCGCCGTGATCGGATAGCCTTCCGGTAGAAGCTCGGTCGTCACAATGTAAGTGCTACCCCATACCGTAGGGGCAAGCGCGGTCAGGATAACGTTGAGTGTTCGGGGCACGGGCGGTTCCACGGCATTATCTTGACATCAAGATATTCCTATCTGTCTTGACGTCAAGATAAATACTGCCATAAATTTGATGGCATGGATGCTGTTGATCGGATTTTGGAGCAATGGGCCACCGCGCGGCCTGACCTTGACACTTCCGCGATGGGGCCCGTCGGCCGCCTCTCTAGGGTCTTCCATCACTTCACGCGGCGCATGGGCGAAACGTTTGCCCTGCACGGATTGAACGCGGCCGGGTTCGACGTTCTTGCCACCTTGCGCCGATCCGACCCGCCCCACGCACTGTCCCCCGGCGAGTTGATGTCCTCGATGATGATAACGTCTGGAACTATGACGAACCGGGTCGATCAGCTCGCCAAGGCGGGCTTCGTCACTCGGCGTCCGGACGCGAGAGATGCCCGCCGCGCCGTGGTCGAATTGACCGACAAGGGCCGTGAGTTGGTCGAAGCCGCGCTTGCCGATCACGTGGAAACACAGAAATCGCTTCTGGCTGCCCTGTCGGGAGATGAGATCGCTCAATTAGACGCCGCGCTCTCAAAGTTGATGAAGGCTGCCGAGGAGCGTTAAGGAACAACCGACGTAAGGTATGTCAGCCGCCTGGCAGGCAAAAGGCTCTACCGCATTGACGTGACAATGCACCGGCATTCGAAGACCTGTCGTTTACGCGGGCCGCAGCATCAGTCAAGTTGGGTTCGGAGCGGACATTGCGCTTCGAGCCCTCGGGCCGAAAGACGACGTGGCGGCGCCGCCTCGCAGGTGGCGTCCGGCGCTACGCAGGACACTTGCCGTAAGCTCCTTCAGCAGATCGGCTGAGATCCGGTTAATCTGCCAGTAGAGTGGTATGTCGATTACCCGCCCTGGGACGAGTTCAATGAGACAACCCGAGGCGAGGTGATCGGCAACCAAATGCTCTGGATTCATCCCCCACCCCATGCCCCGGAGCGCGGCGTCCACGAAGGCCGTGGAGGATGGAACCCAGTGCGTGGGATGCTCGACATGGCGACCAAACATTTCGCAGCTCCATCGTCGCTGAAGCGCGTCCTTGCGGTTAAACGTAAGGCTCGGAGCGCCCGCGAAGGCCTCCTCTGTAACGCCATCGGGGAAATAGTGACGCACGAAACCTGGGCTGGCCGTAGCGTGGTAGCGTAGCGTGCCGAGCCGATGGACATCGCAGCCCGCCAACGCGCTTTCTGTCGCCGTGACGGCCGCGTCTGCCTCGCCCTTGGTCAACCAGTCCAGCGCAAAGTTCTGATCCTCCATCGCCAAGTCGAGCATACAGCCCGTCCGGTCCGTGAAATCTGCAAAGGCTTCCATACACCAAGTGCTTAGGCTGTCAGCGTTCACGACGACCCGCGCTTTGGCAGGACGCGGTCGCGCTTGCCGCGCGGCCAGGCCCGGATAGTCCTCCTGCAGCGAAGCCTCAAGAAGATGAACCCGCTCAATGTGCCGACTCACCCGGCGGCCGGCCTCGGTCGGCAGGCAAGGTGTACCGCGGACGATGAGGGCGGTACCCATCCGGTCCTCGAGTCCCTTCACGCGATGGGAGATGGCCGACGGCGTCACGTTCAGACGGCCCGCCGCGCGGTCAAAGGACCCTTCCTCGATTACGGCGAAGACAGCTTCGAGGCCCGAGTAATCGATCACATCCCCTCCTGAATTTTCCTCATCCGAAATGAGGTAAGATCATTGGTATTCATGTCGTATTCGCCTTACGGCTGCAAGAGTTGTGACGGAAACGGCAGAATTGGAGCGCCCATTGCGTAGTCCAGAAATACAAGATCACCCATGCTGAGACTGACGCGCCAAGCCCGGGACATCTTCCCGGGTCTGGAGATTCACGGGATCCGGTTCTCCGGGTACGGCTTCGCGGCCCGATTGATCCAGATGGATCATCTCCGGAAGCGGGTCGCTGCGGCGGCGGCCGAGGATCGCGAAATCGTCGGCACCTGGCGGCCCGTCTACGGTAAGATGGGCCTTAAGCCGAGCAAGTACCTCTCCTCGGTGGAAGCCCTTACCAAGCGTGCCCGCAAGGGGGAAAATGCCTGGTTGACGGGTGAGCCGTCCATTGATCTCTACAACGCCATGTCGATCATCCATGGCGTGCCCATGGGTGGCTACGATCTCGACAAGATCGATGGGCGGGAAGTCACACTCCGTCGCGCACGGCGCGAGACGGATCGCTACACGCCTGTAGGCGGACGGATCGATATGTCGAAGGGCGGCGAAGACCTGCTGGTCTACGCGGCCGGCCATGACCTACTCTGCTGGGGCCTCAATCACCGCGACTCCGCCGATTTCTGCCTCGAGCCGGAAACCAGCAAGGCGCTGATCATGAGCGAAGGCACCTCACCCGAGCAAGTAACAGCGTCACGGAGCGCTCTTGCGGAGCTCACCGAGTTGCTGATCCGAGCCGGTGCCGAGGCCGAGTGGAGCGAGGTCACGGTGCCGGGGGCCGAACAGTTCCCGGAGATGGGTGGCACCTGATGACGGGCGCATTTTTTACCGGGCTCGGTGTCGGTGCAAGCTTGATCTTGGCGATCGGGTCGCAGAATGCCTTCGTACTACGGCAGGGCATCCGCGGCGAGCACGTGAACAGTGTGTGCTTTACCTGCGCGCTCTCGGATGCGCTCTTGATCACTCTCGGGGTCACCGGTTTCCAGGCTATCGTCTCGCTGGCGGCTTGGCTGGAGCCCGTGCTCCTCTACTTCGGGACCGCGTTCCTCGTGACCTACGGAGCGATGAGCCTGCGCTCGGCCATGGTATCCACGGAGACCCTCGCACCCTCGGGCGGCGGGACCGCTGGGCTGGGCGCGACGCTGGGCGTTTGCCTGGCGATGACCTGGCTCAACCCGCATGTCTACCTGGACACCGTCTTCCTGCTGGGCGCCGTTTCGACCCGTTTTCCGGGCAGCGAGATGGTCTTCGCGATGGGCGCGGCGACCGCCTCCTTCCTCTTTTTCTTCAGCCTAGGACATGGAGCGTCCCTGCTGCGGCCGGTCTTCGCGCGGGCAAATGCTTGGCGAATACTCGACGCCCTCGTCGGACTCGTCATGTGGGCGATCGCGCTGAAGCTGTTGCTGTCAGCCTGATCCTTGGGGGCGCTAAGATGATCCAGACATCACGAACCGGCATGATCTTTGCGATTACCCTGGTCTCCTTTAGCCCGCTCGGTATCGACCTAGCTCTTCCCGCCGTGGATATGGTCGCGACCGATCTCAATGTGCGCGCTGAGCGAGCGAGTCTGCTAGTCAGCTTTTTTCTGATCACATTGGGGGCTGGACAGGTGCCCTTCGGCCGGCTGAGCGATCGATGGGGTCGAAAAACTGTAGCTCTCTGCGGGCTGTCTATTTTCACGAGCGGCTCGATTATTGCCGCCCTGTCCCAGAACTTGCCTGTCCTACTAGTCGCACGTGTTGTGCAGGGCGTGGGCGCCAGCGCGACGACTGTCTGTGCCTTCGCGACCGTCCGCGATCTCTACGAAGGCCGTGACGCGGCCCGGGGATACGCCGGATTGACGGCCACGCTAAATCTATTGACCAGTCTTGCGCCACTGATAAGTCTCGGACCCATCTTGCTGTTCGGATGGCGCTCGGTATTCTGGCTATATGTTGTGCTAGGATGCGTAGCAGCGATCGTGACTGGATCGGGGATGACCGAGACGTTGCGACATTCGCGCTCGGGTAGACAAGCCATCTCGTTCCGGTTGGTTATCAGAAACCGGCGTGCCTGGCTTCCCGGCGTCATCACCGTCGTGGGACTGTCGTTTCTTATGAGCCATGTCGGCGTGGCACCCGTGGTTCTCATGAATCGCCTCGGTCTTCATGAAAGCACATTCACGCTGTTCTTCACCGCGAACGCGGTTGTGATCATCTTCGCCTCTCTTGTGGTAGCGCCCATGACCGAGGGATTTGGAACGGCGAAAGTCACGCTGGCAGGTCTCCTATTGATGTTCTTCTGCAGCAGCGTGCTTGCGGTCATCGACGGCGTCGGTTCGATTAATTCGCCATTAGCCTATGTGTTGCCGGTCGCGGCCGGGTCGGTCGGGTTCTCCTGGAGCTACGGGACGGCCCAGGCGTTCGCGCTTGAGGAATTCGCGTCGGCGGCAGGAACCGCGAGCGGTGTCCTAGGTGCGCTGCAGATGTGTATTGCCGCGCTCGTTTCAGGCCTCGTTTCTGCCTCGGGCGCGACCCCATTCCTCTTTGGCGCCATATTTGCTGTTGTGACATTCTTTCTTGCTATCATTTGGAATGCGAGACTCCGGGAAACCACTTGGTAAAGGCCTGGTCGGTGCGTTGGACTTGCAGAGACCGGCCAGGAGGCCACATGCTGGGTATTCGGCCCGACAGACTCAGCGTATGAATTGCATTGTATGCACCACGAATTTCCGCACCCAGACCTCGCGCGCGAACTGCTGCCACACGCCTTTGATCACCGAGATGGCGCACATGACCAAGCGCATCTCTTGCGGGTTTGGCGCAATGCAGAACTAATACTGGCAGTCGAAGGCGGAGATACGGAAATCCTCCTGGCCGCTTGCCTATTACACGACAGCGTTTGGGTCGACAAACAATCGCCTGAACGCAGCAGGGCGTCCCGGCTTGCGGCACTAAAGGCTGAAAACGTTCTTTCCGATCTTGGGTGGGCAACCGATCAGATCCAGAGAACGAGCCATGCAATCGAGGCGCACAGTTTTTCTGCGCAAGTTTCTCCCGGGAGTTTGGAGGCAAGAATTCTTCAGGATGCCGACCGACTTGACGCGATCGGCTTCATCGGAGTCGCGCGATGCATGTATATAGCGGGGATGCACAACGCGTCACTTTATCATATCTCCGATCCCGCCGCGAGTAACAGAGACCACGATGACGGTACTTATGCTCTCGATCACTTTCGCACCAAGCTCTTCAAGCTGTGCGACAATTTCTGCACGCCGACAGGACAAAAGATGGCGGATGAAAGGTCCGCCAAGCTCCGGAATTTCTACAACGGCCTTTTGGCCGAGATCGGTTAGGTGTCAGTCCTTTCCGTGAGCTCTTCTTCCGTTCGACCAACGCACGGTTCATCCGCGATGCGCGCGGTACATTCACTTTGCCGCCTCTCCCTTCGCTTGCTCGCTGCCCAAGAAGACCGCAAACGTTGGCTCGACTTTCGTCCCTACTTCGGCCAAAGTCGGCTACCTCAGAATTCGGGAGCCGAGCCAGTGCGGTCGCAATTTCCCGTGAGTATCGCCTTGCCGAGTTCTTCTGCATGAGTAAGCGACACCATGTGTGGGGCAGCAGGAATGACGGTAAAGTCGCACTGCGGTGCGACGAGCAGGCGTTCCATCAGGCTAGGCGGTGTGGATTGATCGCATTCTCCTGCGATGATCCGCGTCGGTGCTTCAATATCGCGGAGCCTGCCGTCGAGAGAAACGCGGGCAAGGCTGCGCCACGCGGCGCTCCAGTCGTCGACTGACGCACGCAGCACGCAATTGCGGGCGTAGCGCACAGCCCAGTCGTTCGTGGCCAGATCGTTAGAGCGGAACCAACGCGTGAGGCTTGGAATGACTTGCGCCTCCATTCCCTCTGTCTCAGCGGCGCGGGCGCGTTCTTCGAATGCAGGGAAAGACCACGCCGTGGCGGCGACTACCGATAGGCTGGCAACCAAATCCGGCCGCTGGAGACCAAGTTCCAGCGCGATGGATCCACCAAGAGATAATCCGGTGACATGGGCCCGCGTTTGACCGAGCCGGTCAAGCAGGTCGGCCACATCCTCAGCGTAATGCGCGAGATCGCGAGCCTGCGGCGCGAAGGACGCTCCGCCAAATCCGCGCAGATCATAGGCGATCACCCGATAATGCGGCACTAGCAGCGGGATCACGCGAGACCACATTCTCCAGTCCAGCCCGAGCGCATGGAGCAGCACCATGGGCGGTTTGTCGCCGCCGCTGTCGAACAGCCGGGTCGTATGATCACGTAGGTGGAAGGGCCCCGCGACGCACAACTCCTCTCCGTGATCTGCCAAGACCTCGCGCGCGATCCGCAACATGGTCAGCGCGCGCGGATAACCGGCATAAACGGAAACATGCTCGGCACAGGCGACAATCTCTTCGGGCGCCAGGCCGCAATCAAGCGCGAAGCCGAGATGGGTGCGCAACTGACCCTCGCAACCGCCCATGGCGCCGAGCATGGTAATGGTTGCCAGTTCCCGCGTAGTGTGTCCAAGCGCCGGGTCCGCGATCACCGAGGCGAAGGCGTGTGTGACGAGATTACCCGCTAGTTGCGGCGAATGGCTGCCGACCGTTGCCAGGATATCGTTCATCGCCTCGCCCGTGATGGCTTGCATCGCACGGCGTCCGATCAACGCGACTTGATCAGGGTTGTCCGTCGCGAGGCTCATGCGTTCACCCCTTTCATGCCCTCGGCGGTGTAGCGTTCGCCGGTGAAGCTGCCCGGTGCATAGGCGTCATCCAGCTTGGCGACTTCATCGGCCGACAGGCGCAGGCTCGCGGCGGCAATATTCTGTTCCAGATAGCTCATTCGCTTGGTGCCGGGTATTGCGAACACGCCTTTGTAGAGCACCCAGGCAAGTGCGATTTGCGAGGGCGTTGCCTCGCGCTGATCGGCAATCGCGCGCAACGTATCGAGACGAGCTAGGTTCGCCTCCAACGCGTCCCCGACAAAGCGCGGGGCGTTGCGGCGAAAATCGTCCTCGGCCAGATCGACTCTTTTCATCGTGCCGGACAGCAAGCCGCGCCCCAACGGGCTATAGGCGATGAAGGCGATTCCCAATTCCCGGCAGGTGGGCAGTACATCTGCTTCCATGTCGCGCGTGGTCAGCGAGTATTCGCTTTGCACCGCCGCCACCGGATGGACGGCATGAGCGCGGCGAAGGGTCTCGGCTGAGACTTCACTAAGGCCGATGCGCGCGATCTTGCCCGCCCGCACCAGATCGGCCAGTACGCCCATGGTCTCATCGATCGGTCGGCCGGCTTCGGCGCGGTGGACATAATACAGATCGATCCGCTCGATCCCGAGACGCCTGAGCGATGCGTCACAGGCCTCACGGATATAATCCGGGCTGTTGTCGATGCCGCGGGCATATGCGCCGGCCGCCTTGCGAATGCCGAACTTGGTAGCGATGAAAGCATCTCGCCTACCCTCTTTCAGGAAGCGCGCCAGTAGCTCTTCGTTGTGGCCGTTGCCATACATGTCGGCGGTGTCGAACATCCGCACGCCCAGTTCATGGGCGCGAGCCAGAACGGCCAGTGACTGCGCATCATCCGTCTCGCCATAGAATTCGGACATGCCCATGCAGCCTAGGCCGACCGCGGGAAGTTCCGGGCCGTCGGCGCTGAGAGGAAGGGTTGGGATCATGGCTTTGCTCCTGTCTTTCATGTGTGGAAATGCTTGACAGGTGAGCCTTCTGTCGAAAATTCCTTATATGGACATGCCATCCGTGCAATAACGCTCAGATGAACTGGGATGATCTGCATGTTCTGGCGGTACTGCAAAGCGAAGGGTCGCTTGCCGGCGCGGCGCGTTCGCTTGGCGTAAACCATGCCACGGTGTCACGCCGTATCTCCGCCCTGGAGGAGAGCCTCGGCCACAAACTAGTGCGGCGTCTCGCTCGCTCCACGCCTTTGACCGACAAGGGGCGAAAGATCGCCGAAATCGCCATGCAAATGGAAGAGCAGGCGCACCGCGTGGAGCGCCTCGCCCATGCCGCCCAGGGCACGCTATCCGGTCGGATCAGATTGACCGCGCCGCCGGTGCTGGTCAGCGAACTCATCATTCCCGCATTGCGCGAGTTGCGCGCCACGCATCCTGACCTTCAGATAGTGCTGTCCGCGAACTCGCATCTCGCCTCGCTAGACAGCGGTGAGGCTGATCTGGCCGTGCGCATGGTCGAGCCGCAAGGGCGGCAGAATATAATCCGCAAAATCGGCTCGGTCGCCTTCGGGCTCTACGCCACCTCAGACGTCGCAAAACTTCCGCGGAACCAGTGGCGCTTCATTGCCTTCGACGAAACGCTCGCCCATGTGCCGCAGCAACGCTGGTTGGAGGAGTTTGCCGGAGACCGGCCGCTCGATTTGCTAACCGGCGACTTCCACAGCCAGCGCGCCGCCGCAGAGACCGGTTTGGGCGTCGCGCTGTTGCCCTGCGTCATGGCGGAGCGGTGCCCGAACCTCTCCCGTGTCGCCGATGAACATCCCGAACCGCGCCCCGTATGGCTCGTCATTCACACCGACCTAAAAGATTCGCCCGCTGTTCGTGCCGTGGCCGATATTCTGATCCAGGTTATCCGATAAACTCCCTGGCCAGTAAGCACCAAGCCTTTAGAGGTGCGCACCATTAAGGTGTTGATTCATTTGGGAAAATGGCGCACCCACCAGGATTCGAACCTGGGGCCTTCGCCTTCGGAGGGCGACGCTCTATCCAGCTGAGCTATGGGTACTTGCCGTGTCGCAACTGCTTACGCAGTGCTTACGTGAACTTCTCGCGAGTTGAAAGGTCAGAACGAGGGCCTCGCAAATCCTTGTTCTTATTGTCTCTTTTCGTCTCCTCATTGTCGCCCAGCCCCTTGACATCAGCCTTCGGAGGGCAACGCTGGATCAATCACGTCGGATAGCTACATCGAGAAAAAGAACATCGGAACATTCGTGTGTATGGCGGCCTGCTTCCATCGCCTTTCACCGCCGATTGCCTGTCTTTGCACTACT
Organism: Roseovarius sp. THAF9; assembly: GCF_009363715.1. Taxonomy (NCBI): domain Bacteria; kingdom Pseudomonadati; phylum Pseudomonadota; class Alphaproteobacteria; order Rhodobacterales; family Roseobacteraceae; genus Roseovarius; species Roseovarius sp. THAF9. The sequence goes on along the minus strand of NZ_CP045404.1, from coordinate 3,919,082 downwards.
CCGTCGATCAAGGTCTTCCATGATCTGCCGGGACTGTCATCCTACGCCCGTGCGATACAGTGCTCGGGAGTGATAACGATGGAAGAGCAGAAGTATTTAACAGCAGAGGAAGTCGCAAAGCGCTACCGCGAGGAAATCAGCGTTGGCACCCTTCGCAATTGGCGTGCTATGCGCGTTGGCCCAGCGTTCGTGAAAATCGGCAAGGCAGTGCTCTATCCTATTCAAGAGCTCGAGGAATGGGATAGAATGAATCTCGTGACTTGCCGTGCCTCTCGAAGCTCAGGAGTGGCGAATCAGGACGAACCGTGATGCTCACGATGAGGCATTCCATACCGATCCCGAGTACCGGCCCCAACGCATCCTCAGAATTACAGTTCCTACATATAATTCAATAACATGGTTAGTTTAAGTTGCCTGGTGCACAATCACCCCTCGGGCGATCCCACGCCCTCCCAGTCCGATATCGACATGACCATCCAGATCCAAACGGCCGCCAGCGCACTTGGCATCACGCTGCACGATCACATCATCATCGGCAAATCCTGCGAGACCAGCTTTCGCGCGCAAGGCTTGATTTAGACCCTACCTCACCCAAACCTCGACCCGCCGGTTGATCCGCCGGCCCCAGCCGGTGCCGTCACAGGCCATCGGCATCGCCTCGCCAAAGGCTTCCAGCTCCGTCGTGATCCGATCCATGTTCGCCGTCTCCGCCGCCGCGACAACAGCACTGCGCACAGCCTCGGCCCGGCGCAGCGCGATCCGCCGGTTGTTTCCCGCCGGGCCCGCCCCGTCGCTGAATCCCACGAAAACCAGCCGGCGCGCGTCGTACTTGCCAACCTCCATCGCCCGCGCCAGCTGCGCCACGTTCGAGCGTGACTGCGCATCCAACCGCGCCGACCCGGCCTCGAACCGGAACGTGGTTGTCAGCCGCTTCAGCGGCGTCAGGGCCGACACCATGCGCTGCAGCTCCTCCAGCCCCAATTCCTCGCCCGCCTGCGCAATCGAATTGGCAAAGCGGTCGCCCTGTTCGTTGATCCCGATCTCCTCCGGCGCCTGATCCACGAAACCGGCCCGCCGGATCACCAGCTGCGCGGTCGGATCCTTCAGATACGCCAGGAACTCCCGCCCCAGCTTCGGCAGCCGCCGCGCCGGAAGATACAGGAACATCGGTGCGGTCAACGGATAGTCCTCGGTCTTGACCGCCCGCCGCGTGGCGCGCAACGCAAACCCGCATTCTCCGCTGAGCGCCAGCGTCAGCGTGTTTCCCGTCTCGGCCCGCGCCGTCAGGCCCATTGCAAACGGGTCCTCCGCCACCGCCTTTGCCAAAGACACGCCATCGGCATGGCGGGTGACGGTCTCGGCAAAACTTACGCCCGCCGGGCGCACCACAAGATCCTCGCTGGCCTGTCCCAGACCGGACCGCGCATCGAAAAGATGCACCGCAATCGGTGCGTCCGGCCCGCCCAGCGCGTTCCAGTTGTCGATCTTGCCCGACAGAACCTCGGCCAGTTGCGTCAACGTCACCTGCTGCACCGGGTTCGACGGCGCCACCACCGGCACCAGCGCCTCCAACGCCATTACCCGCCCACGCCCCTTGGCCGACATGTCGCCCAGCGCCGCATCCTTGCCCAGCCGCACCTCTCGGGGGCGGATCTCGCGCATCGACATGGCTATGTCCGCCACATCCGCGATCAGGTCGGCAAAACCTTCGTCGGAATTGGTCAACCGGAACTGGAACTCGCCCACGACGCGCGCCTCATCCGGGTCGTGGATCGACAACAGCAAGCTGCCGTCCTCCAGGGTCTCGCGGCTCATCTCATATCCTTCACGGATGGCAAACGCCTCGATCAGCGCCGGCATCAACAGCCGCCCGATCGTCGGCGCCCCGGAAAACACCACCTGCGCCACGTAGGTATCCAGATTGGGGCAGCCCGGCCCTGCGCAATCCACGCCCGAGCCGTCAACAGTCAGCTCGCCATAGACCGTATCGACCCGGTAGAACTCGCCATCAAATCCCAGAAGGTTGCCGGTAATCTCGACATTTCCGTCACGCGACGTCAGCGTCACGTCCTGCGCGCTGACCGGGAGCGCGCCCGCAAAAAAGAAAAGTGCGGCGTAAGCCGCCGCACGTAGCATTTTCATGGATGCCCTCGGATCGCAGCGTCAGTTGCGCGCGATCTTCAAGTCTTCGTACAGGTTTTTCAACACCAGAAAGTCACCCACCGCGTCGCAATCCGGGATCGCCATCGTCAGGTCGCGCACCGAGATTTCCCCGGCCCCGGGCTTGATCAGCGCCTGCGCCTCGATATCCCGGCCGCAATTGGCCGCGTTGACCTCGGTCTCCAGGCTCACCTGTATATCGCCCTCGCGCAGCGCGTTCTGCGTCGGAAAGGTGTAGACCTCTGCCATCAGGGTCGTCTCCTCGATCACCCCGTCGCCAAGGCGCAACAGGAAACCGCCCTCGCCTGTCGCTGCGCTGGACACATCCCGCGCCGCATCGCGCCAGACGTGGCCCTGTTCACCATAGTCCGCACCGTATTCCATCGCGTGAATCTGCATCCCGCTGCGGCCCTGCCATTGCACGACGTAACGGTCATAATGGTCCAGCATATCGACATCGGCATTTGCCACCGCACCTTCGCCGTTTTCGAAGGCCGCGATGAACACCGCGCTTTGTGTCAGGGCCGGCACCTGCATCGACCATGTTCCATCGAGATCGGTGATCGCGCTGAACATCATGCCATTGTGGTGCAGGGTGAACTGCGTGTCCGCCTGGCAAGGCGCGGTCAGGTCCAGCTGAACCATCGCTGCGGCTTCGGGGCGCGCAACCATCTCGATCTCGCCTTCACACGCCGCCAGAGCCGGGGCCGTTTCTTCCTTCGGGAAGGTTCGGATCGGCGCATCCTCCAGTGCGGCCAGTTGCAGCGGCGCATCGGGCAGCGCCTTGGGCTGCGGTGCTGCGGCCGGCGGTACCGGCTCGGCCGACGTCAGCGTGACGCTTTCAATTTCAAGGCCATCCGCCTCAAAGCTCTGTCCGGTCACCAGCGAAGCCTCATGGAAAAGCTGCTCTTTCCCGGGCTCGGCGGCAAGGACCGGCGCCTCGCGCTCTTCCGCTTGCGCGGTCTCTTCAATCTTGTTTTCGACAGGAACCGCGACAGGCGTCTGCGCCGTATCTTTCGGTTCTGGACTCTCTCCCACGAACGCCTGCGAAAACACATCGGCAGACGCGGGATCAACCGCGGATGCCTGCGCCGAAGGCACGGTGCGATCACCACTCGACATCTGCATCAAGTAGCCGATCCCAAGGGCACAGCCCAAGGTCATGCTGGCCATGACGATACGTTTCGGATTCCCCAACTTGATCATAACGATCTCCCACACCTGTCATAGGTCGAAAGAACGCTAATCGGCGAACATGGCTGCTTGAAGGCAACCAGTGGGTGTCATTTGGGCCGTGTTGTGGCGTCCGGCGTCAGCCCAGCCGCCCGTGACAATGCTTGAACTTCTTGCCCGAGCCACAAGGACAGGCCTCGTTCCGCCCCGGATTGCCCCAGGTCGACCGATCGTTCTCGTCGAAGCCGGGCAGGGCGGCGCCAGTGGGGTCTTCCAAAGTCACCGCACCGGGCTCGCGCTCTTCCGTCTCGGACGGTTTGGGCGCCATCGCCGCCTGCTTTGCCTGCAGGTCACGCAACATCTGCTGCTGTTCCGCGTCCGTCATCGGGCGGATCCGGGCCAGCTGCTGCGTCACGTCCTGCCGCAGGCTGTCCAGCATCGACTCGAACAGCTGGAACGCCTCGTTCTTGTACTCGTTCAGCGGATCGCGCTGCGCATAGCCCCGGAAACCCACGACGCTGCGCAGGTGCTCCAGCGTCAGAAGGTGCTCGCGCCATTTGCTGTCGATGGTCTGAAGCAGGACCTGCTTCTCGATCATCCGCATCTGTTCCGGCCCGAACGCCTCGGTCTTCTCGGCCATCATTTCGTCGGCGGCCTCTTCCAGCCGGTCGGCGACCACGTCGTCGTCCACGCCTTCCTCGTCGCCCCAGGCCATCACCGGCACATCCAGGTTCAACCGCTCTATCACGGCGGCATAGAGCCCTTCCATATCCCACTGGTCGGCATAGGTCTTGGGCGGCATATATTGGTCGATCAGGTCGTCGATCACCTCGCCACGCATGTCCTTGACGGTCTCCGACAGGTCGGTCGCCTCCATGATGTCCAGACGCTGGCGGAAGATCACCTTGCGCTGTTCGTTCATCACGTCGTCGAATTTCAGCAGCTGCTTGCGGATGTCAAAGTTGCGCCCCTCGACCTTCGCCTGCGCGCGCTCCAGGCTCTTGTTCACCCACGGGTGAATGATCGCCTCGCCTTCCTTCATACCCAGCGTCGACAGCACCTTTTCCAGCCGTTCAGAGCCGAAAATGCGCATCAGGTCGTCGTCGAGCGACAGGAAGAAGGCCGACCGCCCCGGGTCACCCTGGCGGCCCGACCGGCCGCGAAGCTGGTTGTCGATCCGGCGGCTTTCGTGCCGTTCCGTGGCCAGAACAAACAGACCACCGGCATCGATCACCGCCTGCTCATCATCCTTGTGCCCGGCTTCCAGCCGCTTGCGCAGCTCCTCGTGGTCACCTTCGGGATCGGCGGCAATCGCCTCCATGATCTGGAAGTCCAGGTTCCCGCCCAGCTTGATGTCGGTGCCGCGCCCGGCCATGTTCGTGGCAATCGTCACCGCACCCAGCTTGCCCGCATCCGCGACGATCTGCGCTTCCTGCTCGTGCTGGCGTGCGTTCAGCACATTGTGCTTCACCCCTGCCTTCTTCAGCAACTCGCTCAGCATTTCGGATTTTTCGATCGAGGTGGTCCCGACAAGGATCGGCTGACCCTTCTCGTGCGCTTCCTTGATCGTCGTCACGATGGCGTCGAACTTCTCCTGCGCCGTGCGATAAACCGCATCGTCCTCGTCGACCCGGGCAATCGGCTTGTTCGTCGGCACCTCGACCACACCCAGCCCATAGATCTGGCCGAACTCCTCGGCCTCGGTCGACGCCGTCCCGGTCATCCCCGACAGCTTGTCATAAAGGCGGAAATAGTTCTGGAACGTCACCTGCGCCAGCGTCACGTTCTCCGGCTTGATCTCGCAGCCTTCCTTAGCCTCGATCGCCTGGTGCAGACCGTCCGACAGGCGCCGCCCGCTCATCATCCGCCCGGTGAACTCGTCGATCAGGACGACCTCGTTGTCCCGCACGATATAGTCTCTGTCCTTGAGGAACAGCTTGTGCGCCCGCAGGCCCTGGTTCATGTGGTGAACGATGGTCGTGCTCTCGGGATCGTACAGGGACTGACCTTCCTCAAGCAGACCTTTCTGATGCAAAAGCTCTTCGAGATACTCGTTGCCTTCGTCGGTAAAGGTGACGTTCTTGGTCTTTTCGTCGATCTTGTAATGATCTTCTTCCAGATCCGGGATCAGCTTGTCGACCGTCACGTACAGCTCGCTGCGGTCCTGCGCCGGGCCCGAGATGATCAGCGGCGTGCGCGCCTCGTCGATCAGGATGCTGTCCACCTCGTCGACGATCGCGAAATTATGCCCGCGCTGTGCCATTTCCTCGAGGCTCGATTTCATGTTGTCGCGCAGGTAATCGAAGCCAAGCTCGTTGTTGGTGGCATAGGTGATGTCGGCGGCATAGGCGCCTTTCTTCTCCTCATCCGGCTGCTGCGGATAGACCACGCCCGTGGTCATCCCCAGCGCGGAAAAGACGTTGCCCATCCACTCGGCATCCCGCTTGGCGAGGTAATCGTTCACCGTGACGATATGCACGCCCTTGCCGGTCAGCGCGTTCAGATAGGCCGGAAAAGTCGCCACAAGGGTCTTGCCCTCACCCGTCTTCATCTCCGAGATATTGCCCTGATGCAGGAAAATCCCGCCCATCAACTGCACATCGAAGGCCCGCAGGCCCAGCGCCCGCCGGGCGGCTTCACGACAGTTGGCAAAGGCTTCGGGAAGGATCGCGTCCAGCTTTTCACCATCCGCGACGCGCGTCTTGAATTCCTGGGTCTTGGCGATCAGCCCGGCGTCGTCCAAGGCCTCGTACTCGGGCTCCAGCGCGTTGATCTTCTCCACCAGCGGGCGGGTCGTCTTGACCTTTCGGTCGTTCGGAGTGCCAAAAACCTTTCTGGCAACCGTTCCAATACCCAGCATATCCTATCCGTTCCGGTCTTTGACTATCTCGTGAAAGGCAATCGCTTGCCCCGTCCGCCGCACCGCCCTAGAACGGGCCCAAGGGGACGGCCCTGCCTTTGATCATAAGGCGATGTAAGGGGCCGCTCATGGACTGTCAACGTCACAACGCGCCGCGTCCCGGCGCGAGAAAGCAAAGGGTTTTCCATGTCACATCCGATCAAGTCGCTTCTGACCGCCGCCTGCGCCACCGCCATGCTCGCTCATGGCGCCCTGGCCCAGGAAACGGCCGAGACAGAGACTGACGCGGCGCCCGACGCAGATGTCGGCCAGGTCGTCGCCACGGTCAACGGCACCGAGATCACTCTGGCCCACGTCATCGCGCTGCGCGCCACCTTGCCACAGCAATACAACCAGTTCCCGCCGAACCTCCTGTTGCAGGGCATCGTCGACCAACTGATCCAGCATACCCTGCTGAACCAGTCGCTGGAGGGCGAGCCTTCCCTGCGCAGCCAGGTCTCGATCGAGAACGAGGAACGCGCCATCATCGCCGGCGAGGTCATGGCCGGCGTGATGCAGCAGGCCCCCTCCGACGAAGACCTGCAAGCGGCCTACGAAGAGCAATACCCCGCTGATGTGCAGGAAACCGAATACCGCGCTTCGCACATCCTCGTGGAAACCGAGGAAGAGGCGCAGGAACTGGTGACCGCGCTCGAAGGCGATGCCGATTTCGCCGCCTTGGCCCGCGAAAAATCCACCGGGCCCTCCGGTGCCTCAGGCGGCGATCTCGGCTGGTTCGGCGCCGGCGACATGGTCGCCACGTTCTTCGACGCCGTGGCGGCGCTCGAACCGGGTGAAGTCTCCGACCCGGTGAAAACCGATTTCGGCTGGCACGTGATAACGCTGGCCGAGACACGCAACAAGGAACGTCCCGCGCTGGACACCGTGCGCGACGAACTGACAGCGCAGCTTCAGCAGGGCGCACTCGAAGCCCATATCGAAAGCCTGGAGTCCAACGCCGAGATCGACCGCATCGATCTCGAGGAAATCGACCCCACCGTGATCGACGCGCTCGAACTTCTGGAGAACTGACAATGGCCAAGACCCTCGCCGTGTCGCCACTGGCGCCTGCTAAATTTCCGGAACTTCCCGCCATCGGCGGTGTGGAGTTTGCCAGCGTCGAGGCCGGCGTGCGCTATGTCGGCCGCACGGATGTGATGCTGGCGCGGCTGGCGCCGGGCACGGCCATGGCGGGGGTCTTTACCCGGTCCGCGACGCGCTCCGCCGCGGTGCTCGACTGCCAGGAAAAGATCGCCTTCCAATCCGCAGAGGGTGCGGCGATCATCGTCAATTCCGGCAATTCCAACGCCTTTACCGGGCGCAACGGAGCGGAGTCGGTCAAGGCGGTGACGAATGCCGTCGCACAGACCCTATCCCTGCCGGAATCGCGTATTTTCAGCTCTTCCACCGGTGTCATCGGCGAGCCTCTGAAACACGAGCGCATCACCGCGAAACTGTCCGAACTTGAGCACAAGCTTTCCCCCGACGGTATCGAGGACGCCGCGCGCGCGATCATGACCACCGACACCTATCCCAAGGGGGCCAGTGCGACCCTCATGTTCGAAGGGCAGGAGGTGCGCATCGCCGGCATCGCCAAGGGCTCCGGCATGATCGCGCCGGACATGGCGACCATGCTGGTCTACATCTTCACGGACGCCGCCATCGACCGAGAGCATCTGCAACAGATGGTCTCGGCTCTGAATGAGAAAACGTTCAACTGCATCACCGTCGACAGCGACACCTCCACCTCCGACACGCTTCTCGTTGCCGCCACCGGCGCCTCGGGCGTCCGCGTCACCGATCACAGCGTCGGCTTCATGGAGGCGCTGCGCGGCGTCATGCTCGATCTCGCCCACCAGGTTGTCCGCGACGGCGAAGGGGCGACCAAGTTCGTCACCATCTCCGTGACCGGCGCCTCCAGCGACAATGACGCCAAGACCCACGGCCTCGCCATCGCCAACTCGCCGCTGGTGAAAACCGCAATCGCCGGCGAAGACCCCAACTGGGGGCGGATCGTCATGGCCATCGGCAAATCCGGCGCGCCTGCCGATCGCGACACGCTGTCGATCTGGTTCGGCGACACGTTGGTGGCCGAGAAAGGCTGGGTTAGTCCCGATTACCGCGAAGAGGACGGCGCCGCGCACATGAAGAACCAGGAGATCACCATCCATGTCGATCTCGGTCTGGGCGGCGGCACCGCCCATGTCTGGACCTGCGACCTGACCCACGGCTATATCTCGATCAACGCGGATTATCGGTCTTGAAAACGATACTCGTGTCTGCCGTCGCCTTGATCGACGTCGACGGTCGCATCCTTCTGGCACAACGCCCCGAGGGCAAATCCATGGCCGGCCTCTGGGAATTCCCCGGCGGAAAGGTCGAACCGGGTGAAACGCCCGAGGTCGCGCTTATCCGCGAACTGGAAGAAGAGCTTGGCATCAATACCTGGGAAAGCTGCCTCGCGCCGCTGACCTTCGCCAGCCATAGCTACGACGACTTTCACCTGCTGATGCCGCTCTTTGCCTGCCGCAAGTGGGACGGCATGCCCCAATCGCGTGAAGAACAGGCGCTGAAATGGGTCCGGCCCAACGCATTGCGCGACTACCCGATGCCACCCGCGGACATCCCCCTCATTCCGATCCTCCGCGACTGGCTCTGACACCCGTAAAAGCTTTATGAAAGCTTTTGCCAAATATTTTCCCAAAAGATTTGGCGCGCCGTACAAAAAAGGGCGGCCAAACAGGCCGCCCTTTTCCAAATCAGTCTCTGACAAGCCTCAATCGAGTTTACGCTCAAACTCCTCACGCTCGAAAATCTCGATCACGTCGCCTTCGCGGATGTCCTCGTATTTCTCGAACGCCATGCCGCATTCCTGGCCGGATTGCACCTCGGACACTTCGTCCTTGAAGCGCTTCAGCGTCTTCAGCGTGCCTTCGTGGATCACCACATCGTCACGCAGCAGGCGCACACCGGCCGACCGGCGGGCGATACCTTCGGTCACCAGACAGCCCGCAACCTTGCCGACGCCCGTGACCTTGAAGACCTCCCGGATCTCGGCGTACCCGATGAAGTTCTCGCGAATTTCCGCCCCCAGCAGGCCGCTGGCGGCCGCCTTCACGTCATCCACAAGGTCATAGATCACGCTGTAATAACGGATCTCGACGCCCTTCTGGTTCGCTGAATTCCGCGCCGGCGCATTGGCCCGCACGTTAAAGCCGATCACAGGCGCACCCGACGCTTCAGCAAGGCCGATATCGGATTCGGTGATCGCGCCAACGCCCGAGTGCAGCACGCGCACGCGCACCTCGTCGTTGCCGATCTTGTCCATCGCCTGAACAATCGCCTCGGCAGAGCCTTGCACGTCGGCCTTGACCAGAATCGGCAGTTCCTTGACGTTCTCGTTCTCCTTGGCCTGCGCCAGAAGCTGTTCAAGCGTCGTACCCGCACCAGCAGCCGCGCGTTTTTCCTTCGCGGCCTTCTCGCGGTACTCGGCGATCTCACGCGCCTGACCTTCGGATTTCACCACGTTCAGAACGTCACCCGCCTCGGGCGTGCCATTGAGGCCAAGAACCTCGACGGGCACCGACGGGCCGGCTTCCTTCACGCGCTCACCGCGGTCGTTGATCAGCGCACGGACCTTGCCGTACTGCTCGCCCACCACGAAGATATCGCCCTGTTTCAGCGTCCCGCGCTGCACGAGAACCGTCGCCACGGGGCCACGGCCCACATCCAGCTGCGCCTCGATCACTGCACCTTCGGCGGCGCGATCCGGGTTCGCTTTCAGCTCCAGGATCTCGGATTGCAGCGCGATGGCTTCCAGCAATTCGTCCAGGCCCTGGCCCGTCTGGGCCGACACTTCGACATCCTGCACGTCGCCCGACATCGCCTCGACGATCACCTCGTGCTGCAGCAGTTCGGTGCGCACCTTGTCGGGGTTCGCCTCGGGCTTGTCGCACTTGTTGATCGCCACGATCATCGGCACTTCGGCGGCCTTGGCGTGGTTGATGGCCTCGATCGTCTGCGGCATCACCGAATCGTCGGCAGCCACCACCAGAACCACGATGTCGGTCACATGCGCACCGCGGGCGCGCATGCTGGTGAACGCGGCGTGACCCGGTGTGTCGAGGAAGCTCAGAACAGCCCCGCCATCGGTCGTCACCTGGTAGGCGCCGATATGTTGGGTGATGCCCCCGGCCTCGCCAGCCACGACCTTGGCATCGCGAATTGCGTCCAACAGAGATGTCTTGCCGTGGTCCACGTGACCCATGATCGTGATCACCGGCGGACGCGGCTGCAGATCAGATTCCTTGTCATCGACCGAATCGATCACGTCTTCCACGTCCGAATCGCTGACCCGGACGATACGGTGACCGAATTCCTCGACGATCAGCTCGGCGGTATCGGCATCGATCGACTGGTTCTGCGTGACCATCATGCCGTTGTTCATCAGCGCTTTGACCACGTCGCCCACGCGTTCGGCCATACGGTTGGCCAACTCGCTGACCACGATCGCCTCGGGCACCTGCACATCGCGCACGACCTTTTCACGGTCCTGCGTGCCGCCCATGGCCTTTTGCCGGGCGCGTTCCTGCTTGCGCTTCATGGCAGCCATGGATTTCTGTCGGCCGCCTTCACCACCCGAAAGCGCCTGGTTCAGCGTCAGCTTCCCGGACCGGCGGCCACCATCGTCGCCACCACGGCCCTTGCTCTTGCCACGGCCATCATCGCCGCGCTGGTCGCGCTCCGGCGCCTTGCTGCGTGGGGCCTGCTTGGGTGCACGCGCCTGCGTCTCTTCTGCCGGCGGGGCCGCGGCAGCGGCGGCAGCCTGCTTGGCGGCGTCCGCTTCCTCACGCTTCTTGCGCTCTTCCTCGTCGGCCTTCGCCTTGGCGCGTTCCTCGGCCTCACGCTGTTCGCGCTCCTTGGCCTCGGCCTCCTCGCGGCGGCGCTGTTTCTCTTCCTCGCGGTCCTTCGCCTCGGCCTCGCGCTGGGCGGCCTCTTCCGCCTCGCGTTCCTTGGCGGCGGCAAGCGCCTTCATCCGGCGTTCCATCTCCTCGTCAGAGATCCCCGCCGGGCGTTTCGATGCAGATCCGGGCGCACCCGCCTTGGCGCCACCCGGCGCAGGCGCCGCAGCACCCGGTTTGGGCTTCACGACGCGCTTGCGCTTGGTTTCCACCACGACGTTCTTGGTGCGGCCATGGCTAAAGCTCTGCTTGACGTTCCCCGACCGAGGACCGCCACCACCACGCACACCCAGAGTTTTCTTTCCGTCGTTGTCGCTCATCTATCTCAACTTCCTTTCCGGCGGGGTCGTTCCCCGTCCGTGACGCGCAAGCCCTTGAGTCTTGCCGCCTCCTCTACAACACGCTCGCACAAACCGCCAGCAGCGAGTGCAGCGTGGATGCTTGTTTCACGCCCAAAGGCCTGGCCCAGCTCATCGGCGGTGATCCAGCCGATCCAGCTACCGCCATAGGGCGTGCTCAGTTTCGTCTTCCCGCGCGCGGACCCGTCGCTCGCTTGGATCAGAACTTCGGCCTCTTCCTTGGCCAGCCAGTCCTTGACCTTCTCGTATCCGGCCACCGCCTGCCCGCCTTTGCGCGCCAAGCTCAGTAATTCCACGACCCGTCGCGCCAGCATTGCCTCGACCTGCTCGACCAGCCCGTCGCGCACCGTGACGCTCTGCTTGGCACCGCGCGAGAACAGGCCCTTCTTCACCGCCGTTTCCAGCGCCTGCCGCGTGGAGCTTACCCAGATGCCCCGGCCCGGCAGTTTCTCCAGGATATCCGGAACCACCTGACCTTCGGGGCCGATGGCGAACCGGATCAACCCATGTTTCGGGCGCACCTCGCCGGTGGCAATACACTTGCGCTCGGGACCATTCGTCCGGTCCTTGGGCTGTCCACCGCGCCCCATATCAACGCCTACGAGGCCTGACGCATCAGGCCTCGGCCTCCTCTGCGGTGTCACCTTCAGCGCCGGCCTCGTCCTCGGCGTCCTCGTCGGCGTGCAGATCATCCGGATCGACCCAGCCAAGCATGACCCGCGCGGTCATTACAAGGTCCTGCGCCTCGTCCAGCGATACTTCGAAAGGTTCCAACACGCCGTCATCCTTGACGCGCTCGCCATCCACGGTGGTCCAGCCACCCGCCAGTTCCCAGTCGGCGCAGGTGGCGAAATCTTCCAGCGTTTTCACGTCATCTTCGGCCAGCGCCAGTACCATCTGGGGTGTCAGGCCCTCGAATTCAATAAGGCTGTCCTCGGCTCCTAGCGCGCGGGCTTTTTCCAGCGCTTCCTTGGCCTGTGCCTCCAGAACGTCACGCGCACGCGCCTGCAATTCGTTGGCCGTATCCTCGTCGACGCCGTCAATTACCAACAGTTCTTCGATCTCGACATAGGCAACCTCGTCGAGGTTGGTAAAGCCTTCCGACACCAGAAGCTGCGCAAAGAATTCATCAAGGTCCAGCGTGTCCATGAACAGCTTGGTGCGCTCTTCGAATTCCTTCTGACGGCGCTCGCTGTCCTCGGCCTCGGTCATGATGTCGATGTCAAGGTTGGTCAGCTGGCTTGCCAGACGCACGTTCTGACCACGCCGCCCGATCGCCAGCGAAAGCTGATCTTCCGGCACGACAACCTCGATCCGTTCGGCTTCCTCGTCCAGAACCACCTTGCTCACCTCGGCGGGTTGCAGTGCGTTCACCAGGAAGGTCGGCTGGTCCTCGTTCCACGGAATGATGTCGATCTTCTCACCCTGAAGCTCGTTCACCACGGCCTGCACACGGCTGCCGCGCATACCGACGCAGGCGCCCACGGGGTCGATCGAGTTGTCATAGGAAATCACCGCGATCTTGGCGCGGGAGCCTGGGTCGCGGGCCACGGCCTTGATGTCTATGATGCCGTCATAAATCTCCGGCACTTCCATCTTGAACAGTTCCGCCATGAACTCCGGCGCGGTGCGGCTCAAGAAAATCTGCGGCCCACGGGCCTCGCGGCGCACATCCTTGATGTAGCAGCGGATCCGGTCATTCGGGCGATAGCTTTCGCGCCCGATCTTCTCGTTCCGGCGCAGGATCGCTTCGCCCGCACCCACATCGACGATGACGTTGCCGTATTCCTCGCGCTTGACCACGCCGTTGATAATCGTGCCGGCACGGTCCTTGAACTCCTCGTACTGGCGGTCGCGCTCGGCCTCGCGCACCTTTTGCAAAATCACCTGCTTGGCGCTCTGCGCGGCGATCCGGCCCATGTCCACGGGGGGCACTTCCTCGACGAACGTGTCACCGACCTTGGGGTCATCCAGGTATTGCTTGGCCTGCTCGACCGTGAACTCCGCCTGGTAATTCTCCAGCTCCTCGTCCTCGACCACGGTGCGCACGCGGGTGAACGTCGCCTTGCCGGTCTTGCGGTCGATGCTGACGCGGATGTCCATCTCGGCGCCGTACCGGCTCTTGGCCGCGCGCGAAAGGCTTTCTTCCATCGCCTCGATCACAAGGCTCGGGTCGATCATCTTCTCCCGCGCCACCGCTTCGGCGGTCTGCAAAAGCTCAAGCTGGTTGGCAGAGGTAATAGCCATTGTCTCAGGTCTCCTCGGACGAGTCAGTCTCTATGTCGTCAAAATTGTCTTCGTTCAGAACGCCCGCTTCCTTGCGCGCCTTCAGCATGTCCTTGATCAGCTCATCGGTCAGAACCAGCTTGGCATCCGCCAGCCAGTCGAAATGAAGCCCGATGGTGCCTTCCTCGACGTTGATCAGCACTTCGCCGCCCTCGGTCCCGGCCAGAACGCCCTTGAACCGCTTGCGCCCGTCGATCAGCTCGTGGGTCTCCAGCTTCGCCTCATAGCCCTCGAACTCGTCGAAATCCTTCAGCCGGGTCAGCGGCCGGTCGATGCCGGGGCTCGACACTTCCAGCGTATACTCATCGACGATCGGGTCTTCCACATCCAGCACGGCGCTGATGGCGGTGGAAATCTCGGCGCACTCGTCCACCTCGATACCACCCTCGGGCCGCTCGGCCATGATCTGCAAAGTCGCGGTCTTTCCGCCCATCAGACGCACGCGCACCAACTCGAACCCCATGTCCTCTATGACAGGGGTGACGATCTCGGCCAGCCGCCGATCCATCGAGGATTTTGCAATCAGGTCGTTGCTCATGGGTCTTTCAAACACAAAAAAACGGGCGCGCGGCCCGTTGGTCTTTCCCGGTGGAGCGTCGGGTGTGGACCCCAGCGCGCCGCTGTTGAAAGGGGATATACGCCCGTCGGGGTGAGTCTGCAAGGGGTAAAGCCGGGACATAGAGAAACTGCCTCCGGTATTCCCTCGACTAGGGCCCTATCGCCCGGTTACCATCCGGTCCATGATCTTCACCAGTTCGGCGCTGATCCCCGGCTCCGACAAGGCATGCCCCGCCACCGGAATGATCCGCAGATCGCCTTTCGGCCACAGCCCTGACAGCCGGTGCGCCGCCTCGGGCGGGCAAATCATGTCATACCGCCCCTGCACAATCACACCGGGCGTTTCCGCCAGCTTGTCCATGTTATCGTAGATATAGCCGTCCTGCCCTAAAAACCCACCATGCCGGAAATAATGGTTCTCCAGCCGTGCAAAGGCACGGGCATAATCCGCCGGGCTGTCACCGCTCTGGCCGTTAGAATTGACCGTGGCCAGCGCGTTTTCCCAAGCACTCCACGCCTTGGCGAACCGAACCTCCTCGGCCCGATCGCCGGAAAACAGGCGCTTGTTATAGGCCCCGATCATGTCGTCCTGTTCATCCTCGGGGATCAGCGACCGGAACTTTGCCCATGTCTCGGGCCAGAACCGCCCGGCACCTCCGCCATAGAACCAGTCCAGCTCCCGCTGCGTCATGGTAAAGACGCCGCGCAACACAAGATGCGCCACCGCGTCGGGATGGCTCTGGCCGTAAATCAGCGCCAGCGTCGCTCCCCAGCTTCCGCCGAAGACGATCCATGTCTCGATGCCCAGCGCATCGCGGATCCGCTCGATATCCGCCACAAGGTGCCATGTCGTGTTGTCCTCGACGCTCGCATGCGGCTTCGACCGGCCACAGCCGCGCTGGTCGAACAGCACGATCCGGTAATGGTTGGGGTCGAAATACCGCCGCATCGCCGGGCTGCACCCGCCTCCCGGTCCGCCATGCAGCACCACAACGGGCGTGCCTTCGGGATTGCCCGACTGCTCGACATAGATCGTGTGCCCATCACCCACGTCCATCATTCGCCGGTCGAACGGCTCGATCGACGGATACAGGAATTGCGCTGCGCTCTTTTGGCTCGAAAACTTGTCCATGAATGTCCTATATAGACCGTCTGAGACATTGAGCACATGGAACGCGGAATGCAACCCAACTCGACCACGATCGACACCGAAGAAGTCTCCAAGTTCGAGGCGATGGCCGCCGAATGGTGGGACCCGAACGGCAAGTTCAAGCCACTGCACATGCTCAATCCTTGCCGGCTGGACTATATCACCTCCCAGATCGCGGCGGAATTCGACCGCGACCTGAAAACGGCGAAACCGTTCACCGGCCTGCGGTTGCTGGATATCGGCTGCGGCGGCGGATTGCTGGCCGAACCGATGGCCCGCCTCGGCGCGACGGTCGTCGGGGCGGACGCGGCGGCAGGCAACATTCCGGTGGCACAGGTCCATGCCGCGCAATCCGGCCTCGACATCGACTATCGCAACACCACCGCCGAGGCGCTTGCCGCCGCGGGCGAGCAGTTCGACGTTGTGCTGAACATGGAAGTGGTCGAGCATGTGGCCGACCCCGCCACCTACCTCACCGCCTGCCAGCGCCTCCTGAAACCGGGCGGCCTGCATATCTGCTCCACCCTCAACCGGACCGCCAAGAGCTTCGCCGCTGCCATCGTCGGCGCGGAGGTCATCATGCGCTGGCTGCCCAAGGGCACTCACGATTGGAACAAGTTCATCACCCCGGAAGAGCTTTACGGCCTTCTGCGCGACGCCGGCCTCGACCCGGTCGACCGCAAGGGGTTCGTCTTCAATCCAATCAGTTGGTCGTGGTCCCTTTCGGACCGCGACCTGGCCGTGAACTACGTCACGACCAGCGTGAAGCCCTGAATTAAGTTCTAGTTTTCATCCGTCAGCTTCGCCCGCATTTCGCGCAGGACGGGCAGGGTGGCGCGCACATTGCTCTCGCCCAACTCTTCGACCACCTCTGTGATCAGCGGCATGATGGCGGAAATCGCGGCATCCCTGGCGCGCGTGCCGGCCGGGCTGATCGACACCATCTTGCGCCGCGCATCGTCCCAGTCGGGCCGGATATGCACATACCCCGCCCATTCCAGCTTGCTCAGCGTGTTGGTCATCGCCCCGCGCGTGACGTGAAAACTCTTGGCCAGCTGCGCCGGGCTCCGCTCGCCATTGGCCCGCGCCAGGTGGTTCAGAACCGAGAAATGCGAAATCTCCATGCCTTTCGGCAGCACCCGGCTCAGCCGGCTCCGGATCAACTGCTCGTTCGCCAGAACCTCGCTGAACAGCGAAACGGCAATCGAATGCAGCGTGTTATCCGTGGTTACGACCAAGTGATATCGACCTCACTGTTTACTGCCGGTATCCGTGCCCTCGCTTGGGTCACCTCTTCCCGGTTCACGTCCACGAATACCACACCCGGCTCGGTTCCGGCATCTGCCAATACGTCACCCCACGGTCCCACGGCCAGCGAATGCCCATAAGTGCGGCGTTCCTTGCCGCGCGTAGCCGAATGCTGCCCGGTCTGTGCCGGAGCCAGCACGAAGCACCCCGTCTCGATCGCCCGCGCCCGCAGCAGCGTTTCCCAATGCGCCTCGCCCGTGGGCACGGCAAAGGCGGACGGCACCGTCAGGATCTCCGCCCCGGCCTGCGCCAACCGCCTGTACAGCTTTGGAAACCGCAGGTCATAGCACACGGTCAGGCCAACCGTGCCAAACGGCGTATCTGCCGTCACACCCCTGTCGCCCGGACGATAGCCGGCTGATTCCCGGTACTGCTCCGTCTCGGAGACTTTCACGTCGAACATGTGAATCTTGTCATACCACGCCGCGATCCCGCCCTTGGGGTCGATCAGGAAAGACCGGTTGGCAAACCTTCCGTCCGCATCATCCGTCTTAACCGCAATCGACCCGATCAGCACCCAGATCCCCAGTCGTTCCGCCTGTTCCCGAAGGCCCGCGAGCGTCGGATCATCTTTCTGGTGGCGCAGCACTTCCTTCTGCCGCGTCCGGCTGGCCGACAGGCAATTCGTCACTTCCGGGGTCAGCACGAACCCCGCGCCGCTTGCCGCCGCCTCGTCGATCAGACCTTGCGTGACCGGCAGGTTCTCGTCCGGGCTATCCGACGAATTCAGCTGGATCAGAGCCGTTTTCATGCCTTCAGCAACGCATCCAGCTTCCCCGCCCGATCCATCGCATAAAGCTCGTCACAGCCGCCCACATGCACGTCCCCCACGAAAATCTGCGGCACCGTCCGCCCGCCCTTGGCACGCTGCGTCATCTCGGCCCGCTTGTCGGGCTCCCGGCCCACGTCGATCTCGTTGTACTCGACGCCCTTTTGCGACAACAGCCGCTTGGCCGCGTGGCAGAATCCGCAAAGCTGCGAGGTGTAGATTTCGACGGGTTTCATGACAGGGTCCAATCCTTTCCGTGACTGACCCCTATCTAAGCATCCTTGACCACCCGCGCCAGTGTCAGTGTCCTGACCTCCGCCGCGCCGCCCGCCAGCAAGGCGCCCGCGCAGGCCGCCAATGTCGCGCCCGAGGTCATCACGTCATCCACCAGGATCACCACGCGCCCCTGGATCCGCACCCGACGCCCCTGCCGCACGCCTATGGCGGCATCCAGCGTTGCGAACCGCGCCTCCATGCCCATCCCGTCCAGCGATGGCGTGCGCCGCACCCGCTCCAACACGTCGGGGCACCACTGCGCGTTCACCTCCTTCGCCACCGCCTGCGCCAGCAGCGCCGACTGGTTGAACCGCCGTTTCAACAGCCGTGTCCAGTGCAACGGCACAGGCACGAACAGGCAATTCGGCACCAGCAGCGGCCCCGCCGCCTGTTTCATCCATGTCGCCGCCAAAGGCACCACGTCATGCCGGTCGCCGTGTTTCAAAGCCAGCACCAGCTTGCGCGCGTTGTCCTTGTAGATCAGCGCCGCCCGCCCTTTCTGCCAGGGCCGCGCCACGCGCAGGCAGTCGTCGCACCGCGCATCCCCGCCCGCGTCTTCTCCGGGGAGTGGACAGCCGCACAGATCACACACCAACCCGGCCAGCACCGGCGTATCGCGCCAGCACGGCCCGCACAGGCCAAACTCGCTGTCCACCAGCCCGCCGCATAGCGTGCAGCGCGGCGGATACACCACGCGAAGCGCCGTTTGAATTGCCTCGAAAGCCACTCTATTTAGCCACCATGACCAGAACCCTCACCGATCGCCGCGCGCTTCAGCGCAACCGCCAACGGGCCAGCCGCGACCCCGCGCTGTTCCTGCACGAGACCGCGATTGACGAGGTGCAGGATCGGCTGAGTTTCGTTAAAAAATCCTTTACGGATACAAGCATTGTCACCGGGCTACCCGACGCTTGGAAGGCCGCGTTTCCCGACGCGCAGATCATCGAAGACGCCGAAACCCTCGCGTTAGAGCCTGAATCACGCGACCTGATTTTGCACGCCATGTCCTTGCACTGGGCCGACGACCCGGTTGGCCAGCTGATCCAATCCCGCCGCGCCCTGCGCCCCGATGGCCTGTTCATCGCGGTGTTCTTCGGCGGCCAGACCCTGCACCAGCTGCGTGCCGTCCTCGCCCAGGCCGAATCCGACCTGCGCGGCGGCCTCTCGCCCCGGGTCGTCCCGATGGGCGATATCCGCGACCTCGGCGCGCTTCTGCAACGCGCCGGTTTCGCGCTGCCAGTCGCAGATACCCTCCCGCTCGATGTCAGCTACGAAAACCTCATCGCCCTGATGCACGACCTGCGCGCCATGGGCGAGGCCAACGCGCTCGATGCGCGGCCTCGCACTTTCACGCGACGCGACGTCCTATTGCGCGCTGCGGAGCTCTACGTCGAAACCTTCGGCACCCCCGACGGCCGCATCCCCGCAACGTTCGAGCTCATCACCCTCACCGGCTGGGCCCCGTCCGAGGATCAGCCCCGGCCCCTGCGCCCCGGAAGCGCGACAACACGTCTCGCCGACGCGCTCGGCACGTACGAGACCAAGCTCAAAGATTGACGACCGACCGCAATCCTTTATGTGTCCGTGATCCAATCCGACAAGAAAAGACGCCCGCCCATGTTTGACGCCGCCAAGAACAAGACCTGTCCTGTCCACGCTCCGTCCGACCATCCGGCCATTCCGGAGCCCAAGACAGGCGTTCTCATCGCCAATCTCGGCACGCCGGACGATTACGGGTACTGGTCCATGCGGCGCTACCTGAACGAATTCCTGTCGGATCGCCGCGTGATCGACTATTCGCCCTGGCTTTGGCAGCCGCTTCTGCAACTGGTGATCCTGTCCAAACGCCCCTTCACCAGCGGCGAGGCCTACAAATCCATCTGGAACGAGGACAAGGGGGAAAGCCCTCTGATGACCATCACCCGCGACCAGACGACGAAGCTGTCCGAGGCGCTGCAGGCGCGCTACGGCGACAATGTCATGGTCGATTTCTGCATGCGCTACGGCAACCCCTCGACCAAATCCAAGGTCCGCAAGCTGGTCGAGGCCGGCTGCACCCGAATCCTCTTTTTCCCGCTCTACCCGCATTATGCCGGCGCCACCTCCGCCACTGCGAATGACCAGTTCTTTCGCGCGCTGATGGAGGAAACCTGGCAACCCATCGCCCGCGTTGTCGAACCCTATTTCGAGCATCCGCTCTATATCGAGGCTTTGGCCCAATCGGTCGAAAAGGCCTATGCAGAGACTGAAAACAAGCCTGAAATCCTTGTCGTCTCCTATCACGGGATGCCACAGCGCTACCTCAAACAGGGCGACCCGTATCACTGCCAGTGCCAGAAAACGACGCGCCTGCTGAAAGAACGGCTTGGCTGGGACGATACCCAGATCACCACCACGTTCCAATCGGTCTTCGGCCCCGAGGAATGGCTGCGCCCCTACACGGTCGAGCATGTCGCCAAGCTGGCCGAGGACGGCAAGAAGAACATCGCCGTCATCGCCCCGGCCTTTTCCGCCGACTGCATCGAGACCCTCGAAGAGATCAACGAAGAGATCAAGGAAAGCTTCGAAGAGGCCGGCGGCGAAGAATTCCTCTATATCCCCTGCCTCAATGACAGCGACGCCCATATCAAGGCGCTGAGCACGGTGATCGAGGACAACCTCAAGGGCTGGCTGGACTAAAGCCGCGCGATTACCAAACCGCGGGATGGCGATCTGACGATGCTTCGGTGCGCTTTATGGCAGCCGCATCCGCATAACCTCGGTTCTAAACGCCAACTTCACCCAATCGCCAGCCCGGGGGGCGGCCCGTCCGATGCGCGGCGGCCTGCGGCCTTGATTCCGCGCGTAGAAAAGCGATCCGCCCGTTGGAAAGACAAAAGGCAGCGCCGAAACGCTGCCTACATTCGTCTCTATTCCAGCGCAAAATGCCTCAGATCACCAGAACCTGCGTACCGACCTTGGCCCGCGCAAACAGCTGCGCGATGTGCTCGTTGTAAAGCCCGATACACCCGTTCGACGATCGACGCCCGATCTTGCGCGTGTCATGCGTGCCGTGGATCCGGTAATAGGTCCAACCGAGATAAAGCGCATGTGTCCCAAGCGGATTGTTTGGCCCCGGCGGCACATAGGACGGCCACTCAGGGTTCCGCTTCAGCATCGACGGCGTCGGACGCCAGTCGGGGCCCTCGACCTTGCGCACCACCCGCGTCCGGCCCCGCCGCGTCAATTCCTCGGACATCGGGATGCTCGACGGGAACAGGAACTTCGTCTGCCCGTCCTCGTCCCAGAAATGCAGCGCGCGGGAGGAGATATCGACCAGGATCGCGCCATTCCTCAGGCTGCTGAAATGCGGCCGCCAGTCCGCGGCGCGAAAGCTCGAGATGTTGCGCTGTACCGATCGGGTAATCGCGCTCTCCATCTCGGTCGTGCCAGTCTGCGCCAACGCAGGCGCGCCCAGCGCTGCGGCGGTTCCGGCCAGGAAAGCGCGCCGGCTGAATGTGTTTTGGGGATCAAAGGACATGTCTGTCTTCCAATTGTCTGCTTTGGAACTGACCAGATCATATGGCGCGAATGCCTCAGTCGCAATTCAAACCGGCAACATTCGCCCACCTGACGCGGTTGTGGGTTTGAAACACCACGCGACCCGCGATAAGAGGCGAGTCGAACGAACTTCTGGGTGGTAGACACTGATGACGCGTATTTTCGGCCTTCTGGTTTCCGCACTTGTGTTCTTGTCAGCCTGCGCCCCGCCGCCGCCGCAAACCACTGTCGGCCCCAATGGCGAGCCGTTGCCCCAGGTTTACCGCATCCGCTCGGGCCAGACCGCCGAAATCCAGTACCGGATGCTCGATGCCGTCAACGCCCTGCGCCAGGCGGCCGGGCGGCCTGCCGTTCAACTGAACGCGCAACTGAACGCCGCCGCCGCCACGCATTCACGCGACATGTCGGTCCAGAACCGCCCCTGGCATTTCGGCTCCGACGGCTCCTCTCCGATCGACCGTGTGCGCCGCGTCGGCTATAGCGGCGAACTTGTCGGCGAAAACATCTCGGAAACCTATGAAACCGAGCTTGAAACCCTGACTGCTTGGATGGACGAGCCGTCAACCAAGCAGGTCATCATGGCCCCCGATGCCCGCCAAATGGGCTTTTCATGGGAGCAGGAACCCAACGGCAAGATCTGGTGGACGCTGGTGATGGGCAAATAAGCCCACCCGTCACGGCGTGATACGGATCGGGGTGCCGTTCCGCACCATCGCATAGATCTTTTCCATTTCCTTGTTCCGCACGGAAATGCATCCCGCAGTCCAGTCCCGGCCCAAACGCCGCTTGCGGATCCAGCCCAGATCATTGGGCTCTCCGTGGATAAAGATGTCTCCGCCCGGCTTCTTGCCGTGCTTCTTGGCAAAGGCGCGGTCGGCCTCGTTGGGGTAAGAAATTCCCAGCGACAGATGGAAGGAACTGTTCGGATTGCGACGATCGATCGTGTAATCGCCCTCCGGCGTCTTGCCGTCCCCCTCGAACTGCTTGTGCCCCGCAGCGGTAAAGCCCAGATCGACATCGTAGGCTTTCAGCACCTTGTTGTGGTGAAACAGATACATCCGCCGCCGGCTCTTGCTTATCAGAACCTGAGTCACCTCGGGCCCGTTGTACGATTTGAACTTGGACCCACAGGCCGCCAGAAATGCGCTGGCGACCGACAGAAGTACGAAATTCCTGCGATTCATTGCTCGATAAACCTGTTGCCTGTCCCTGGCAGCGTTTTACCGCGTCCGACCCGCTACGTCATTTCAAATTTGTGCCGGTCAGCCTATTTTGCGGCGAATCGCTGCAACAAGCTCAACATGTACCGACCAGCGGAACTGGTCGACGGGCCGCACCCATTCCACCACGTAGCCCGCATCGGTCAGGATCTTCGCATCGCGGGCAAATGTCACCGGGTTGCAGGAGACATAGGCGATCACCGGCACCTGCGCTTCGGCCAGCTCGCGGCACTGCGCCTCGGCTCCGGCGCGTGGCGGGTCAATCACGGCACCACCGAAGCGTTTCAGGTCTTCGGCCATGATCGGCTGTCGAAACAGGTCCCGCGCCTCGACCGTGACCTGCTTCAGCCGCTCACTGTGCCGCCAGCCTTCATCCAGCGCCCGCGTCATCGCCGCGGAGCCTTCGACGGCATGCACCGCTCGCTCCCGCGCCAGCGGCAGGGCAAAGGTGCCACACCCGGCGAACAGGTCGATAGCAGGCTCTGTTCCAGCCAAAATCGCCGCGACTTCCTTCTGTAAAAGGCGCTCGGACTCCTTAGTCGCCTGCAAAAACGCCCCCGGCGGCGGCGTCACGGCGATGCCGTCGAAACGCTGCATCGGCGGCCGCCGCGTGACCACAGTTTCATCGTCCCAGGCCAGCCGCGCCAGGTCTTCACTCTCGGCCAGTTGCGCCAGAGCGATCCGCAGCGGCCCGTCCAGCGGTTTGCCGCCCTCTACGCGCACGTCCAACCCCGCCTCCGACAGCGTGACCGCAACGCTCAATTCGCCCTTCCGGCTTGTGCCGATCCGGGCCAGCTCCTGCGCCACCCGCGCGCCCTCCAGCAACTTCGGCGCCACCACGTGGCATTCGCTCAATTCCACGATCAGGTCCGATCCCTTGGCGTGAAACCCCGCCGTCGCGCCCTTCTTCGTGCGTCGCGCGGAAAACCCGGCCCGGCGCCGCGCGTTTGCCGGGGACACGGCGATCTCACGAAACTCGGTCTCGATCCCTTGCGCTGTCAGCGCCTCGCGCACGATCCCTGTCTTCCACTCGGCCAGAAATGCATCCTCCGCATGCTGCAACTGGCAGCCGCCACAGGACTTGTAGTGTCGGCACGGCGCCTTCACCCGCGTCCCCGACGGCTCCACGATCTTCACATCGCGCACCACGTTGCCCTCAAGCGTCCCGGTCACACGCTCGCCGGGCAGGGCACCGGGCACATAGACCGGGCCCTCGGCAATCCCGTCGCCCAGATAGCCCAACCGCTCGATCACAAACTCGGACATGACTTACTCCGCCGCTTCGTCCGCATTGATGAACCCGCCCGACTGACGGCTCCAGAACCGGGCATAAAGCCCGCCCTGCGCCAGCAGTTCCGCATGGCCGCCTTCCTCGACAATTCGACCCTGATCCAGCACGATAATGCGGTCCATCTGCGCGATCGTCGACAGGCGGTGGGCAATCGCGATCACGGTCTTTCCCTCCATCATGCCATAAAGCGTCTCCTGTATCGCCGCCTCCACCTCGCTGTCCAGCGCACTTGTCGCCTCGTCCAGCAACAGGATCGGCGCATCCTTCAGGATCACCCGCGCAAGCGTGATCCTTTGCCTCTGGCCACCGGACAGCTTCACACCGCGTTCCCCCACATGTGCGTCATAGCCCGTGCGGCCTTGCGGGTCTTGCAAATCGAGGATGAACTCATGCGCTTCCGCCTTCTTCGCGGCCTCCAGCATGTCCGCCTCGCTCGCCTCGGGCTTGCCATAAAGGATGTTGTCCCTCACCGAGCGGTGGAGCAGCGAACTGTCCTGTTGCACCATCCCGATCCGGTCGCGCAGACTGTCCTGGGTCACCTCGGAGATGTCCTGTCCGTCGATCAGGATCTGGCCTTTCTCGGCGTCGTAAAACCGCAAAAGCAGCTTGACCAGGGTCGATTTCCCGGCCCCGGACCGGCCAACCAGCCCGATCTTCTCGCCCGGCTGAATGCTCAGCGAAATCCGGTCAAGCCCGCCACTCTCACGCCCGAAATGATGCGACAACTCGCGCAGCTCGATCCGACCTTGCTGCATATCCAGCGGCTTCGCGCCTTTGGAATCCACCAGCGTAATCGGCTGTGCAATCGTCTCCATCCCTTCGGCCACAACACCCAGTTGACGAAAGAACGAGGTCAGCGCCCACATGATCCACCCGGTCATCGCGTTCAACCTCAGGGTCAGCGCCGTCGCCGCCGCCACCACGCCGACACTCGCCTGC
This sequence comes from Roseovarius sp. THAF9, assembly GCF_009363715.1. Classification (NCBI taxonomy): domain Bacteria; kingdom Pseudomonadati; phylum Pseudomonadota; class Alphaproteobacteria; order Rhodobacterales; family Roseobacteraceae; genus Roseovarius; species Roseovarius sp. THAF9. The sequence continues at coordinate 3,894,193 of NZ_CP045404.1, read as the reverse complement.
CCCTGCATCCACAGCCACATGGCCCAGCCCACGACCGCCACGATCAAAAGACCGTTCAGCAGCGTCAGCACCACGTCCATCACCGTGTATATCCGCATCTCGTTCTGGAAGGTCTGCCGCGCATGCTCGATGGCCTCCTTGGCGTATTCCACCTCGCGCGTGTTGTGCGCGAAAAGCTTCACAGAATGAATGTTGGTATAGGCATCCACCACCCGGCCCGTGACCTGGCTCCGCGCGTCCGACGCCGCCTTTGACGCTGGCTGCACCCGCTTCACCGTCCAGTGCACAAGCCAGCCGTACAGCACCAGCCACCCCACCAGCGGCAGCATCAGCCGCGGATCGGAATCGCTCAGCAATATGCCCGCCCCGATGATGTACGCGATGGAAAAGGCGATGGCGTCAAACGCCTGAAACACCGCCTCGCCCGCCGCGGGCGGGGTCTGCATGATCCGGTTGGCGATACGCCCGGCAAAGTCGTTCTCGAACCATCCCACCGACTGCCGCAGCACATGCTTGTGCGCCCGCCAGCGGATCAGCGTGCCGAAATTCGGCAGGATCGTGTTGTTCAGGATCAGGACGTCCACCGCCTGTATCGCGGGGCGGATCAAGAGAATGAACACCGCCACGACGATGATCTCGGTGCCATATTGCGCCCAGACCTCCATCGGGTCGCCCGCCAAGATATCGACGATCCGTCCCATGTAGTAGATCAGCCAGATCTCGATGGCGGCCACGACGACCGACATGATCCCGGCCGCCCAGAACACGCGGCGAAACGGCGCCATGTATAGCCGCATGAACGGCCACAGCCGCGTCGGCGGCCTGTCCGTCTCTTCATACGGCACATAGGGATCAACGAGGTTTTCGAAAAGCTTGAACATGGAGGAAACTCCGCGAAGGGAAAGACATGGCAAAGGGGCGCGACGCCGCGCACGGGATCACTCCTGCGATCCGGCGCTTATGAGCGTTCAAAATCCCCGATAAACATGTCTCAACCTCCATGTGGTGCGTAAAAGATGCCGCCAAACCACGGCGAAGTCAAATGACCGTTTCATGTCGCCAGGCGTAGCAATGCCTGCCGGTCGAGCGTAAAGCCGGATGAGATCCACGCCTCCTCCAGCGTTTTCAGAGCCTTGCCCAATGCCGGGCCTTCCAGCGTCGGCATCAGGTCCTGCGCGCTGACAGGAAAGACCGCATTGGCGCCCAGCTCCGCGGCAGCGAAAGCATCACGCGGAACAGGCATCTCGAACAGGGCGGCGCGCAACAGCACGATATCCCGCGCCATCTCCGACCCGTGGAAATAGCCCAGCGCCTCGGGTGTCTGCGTGCCAGCGGCCCCATCGTGCAACACCTCAAGCCGCCGCGCGTCCTTCCGGCTCAGCCGCAAGGCCTCAACCGGGCTTTTCCCGCCCAGCGCCGCCAGTCGCCGCACGGGGTCGGGCGAGATCCCATGCATTTCTTCCAGATGCACCAGCGGCGCCAGCGCCCGGTCATTTGCCCTTGGCAAAACATGCGCCAGCACCCCCGCCTGCCGCATCGCCGCAACCGACGGCGCAGGGTCGCGCGCCGCCAGCAGCTTGCCCATCTCCGCCCCAATCCGTTCTTTCGACAACCCGTCGATCCCGTCCGCCAGCGCCGCGCAGGCCGACAGCCCGTCAGGATCCAACCCCTCGGCAGGGTCGCCATAAACCGCGTGAAAGCGAAAGAACCGCAAGATACGCAGGTAATCCTCTCGTATCCGCGTCTCGGCATCGTCGATGAACCGGATGCGCCGCGCTTCAATATCGGGCAGCCCGTCCAGCGGGTCGATCACCGCGCCCTCCCGCGTCGCATAAAGGGCGTTCACCGTGAAATCCCGCCGCCGCGCATCGCTTTCCACGTCATCGGCAAAGGCGACCACGGCCCGCCGCCCGTCCGTTTCCACGTCTTTGCGAAAGGTGGTTACCTCGAACGGCACACCCCGACAGACGACCGTCACCGTGCCATGCTCGATACCCGTCGGCACCGGCTTCATCCCTACCGCCTTGGCCAGCGCGACCACGGTTTCGGGGCGCGCATCCGTGCTGATGTCGATGTCGTTCACCGCCACGCCCAACAGCGCGTTGCGCACGCAGCCGCCGACCATCAACGCCCTATGCCCGGCGGCCTCCAGCATCCGGCACACATCCTGCGTCTCGCCCGCGTCGATCCAGTCACCCGTCAGCGTCATGCTGCAACCGTACAGCCTCGGCCATCGCGCGCAACATCCGCGCAGTCGCGCCCCAGATGTAATAGGGCCCGTAGGGCACCGCGAAATAGTGCCGCCGCGTCCCGCGCCAGCGCCGGGATTCGACCCTGAACCGGGTCAATTCCAACACATGCTCAAGCGGAACCGAGAATACTTCCTCCACTTCGCCCGCCTCTGGCACCGGCGAAAACGGCCCCGAGATCACCCCGATCACCGGCGTGACGTAGAAGCTCGTCACCGTCTCATGCGGCGGCAACGTGCCCAGAACCTCCACCATGTCCGGTGCCAACCCGATCTCCTCATGCGCCTCGCGCAGCGCGGCGGCCACGATATCGGCGTCGCCGTCCTCCTGCTTGCCACCGGGAAAGGCCACCTGCCCCGGATGATGCTGCAAGGCCGAGGACCGCTTGGTCAGCCACAGCCTTGCGCCCGCCTCCGTCACCTCGATCGGCACCAGCACCCCGGCGGGCCGCAGTTTGCGCCCCTCCGGCAAAACCACGTCCGGGTTCAGGTCGTAATCCGACGAGGGCGCCATTTCGCCCTGCAACGCTGCGCGCAGGGTCGCGACAAGGTCACTCTTCATCGCCGTCTTGCGCTTCGGCCTCGAACCCCAGCGTCTTGGGATCCATCGCGTAATGCGCCCCGCAGAATTGGCAATCGGCAGTCACGATGCCCTCTTCGGTCGTCATCGTCGCGATGTCCTTGGCCGAATAGATCGACAGGCTACTGCGTACCTTCTCCTCCGAGCAGGTACATCCAAACCGCACCGCCTGAACGTCGAACACCCGAGGCACCTCCTCGTGGAACAGCCGCACAAGCAGGTCCGAGGACGACACCGAAGGCCCGATCAGCTCAAGATCCTCCACCGTGTCCAACAGCGTGTTCACCCGGTTCCAGTTCTCTTCGCTGTCCTCGTCCAAAATATCCGAGGCCTGCAACAACCCATCCTCGCCGCTGCCGCCTCCCGTGGCAAAGGGCGACGCCTTGGGCATCAGCTGCAACAAAACGCCACCGGCGCGCCAATGCTCGCGCCCATCGCGCTCGGTCGACCGTCCATAGCTCAGCGCGAACCGCGTCGGCAGTTGTTCGGACTGCGCGAAATACGCCTCGGCACAGTCACTAAGACGCTCGCCCGCAATCGGCGTGATCCCTTGATAAGGCGCGGTATCCTGACCTTGGTCCAGAATCACCGCGAAATACCCCTCGCCCAGCTGCTCGAACGCGGGCGCGTCGGTAATCCCATCTGGATCGAAACTGGCATAGGCGCGGATCCACGCGGCCTCGCCTTCTTCCTCCGGCGCAAAGTAATCGGTGGCGATCATCCGCACCGGGCCTTGCGACTGTACCTGCAATGACAGTTTCCAGCGCAGCTTGATCGTCTGGCCGATCAGCGCCGTCATCAGCGCCATTTCCGCGATCAGCGCCTCGACCGGTGCGGGATAGTCATGCTGCTTCAGCACACCATCCAGCACACCGTCCAGCCGCACCACGCGGCCGCGCACGTCCGATTGATCCAATTGAAATGGCAGGACGGTATCGTCCCAGGCGATCTTCTGGCCGAGTGTCATCGCGTATCCTTAAGGGGGTTTTCTTGGGCGCCCGTTCTTGGCATATCGCGACTATATATGCGCAACAAGGCATACTCCAAGGGGGGCCCGCCATGCGACGCTTCGGCAAGCCGCCAAGACCCGACATCCGCTACACCGCCCGCCCCGGCGCCTACGCCATCCTGCCGCGCAACGGAAAACTCCTGCTGACATGGCAGGAAGAGCCCAAGCCCGAGATGCAGCTACCCGGCGGCGGCATCGACCCCGGCGAATCGCCCCTGCAGGCCCTTCATCGCGAAGTGTTCGAGGAAACCGGCTGGCGCGTTGCCGCGCCCCGGCGGCTGGGGGCGTTCCGGCGCTTCGTCTACATGCCGGAATACGACCTTTGGGCCGACAAGATCTGCATCATCTACCATGCCCAACCTGTCCGGCCGCTCTCTGCGCCGTCCGAGCCGGGCCATACCGCCTTTTTCGCCGATCCCGAAACCGCCGCGCGTCATGTCGGTAATCCCGGCGACAGGCACTTCGTCAGGGCGCTTTTCCGACTGGCTTGAACTCCAGCAACGCCACCGACACGTCATCGTCGAAATCGTCGCGCCCGGCATATTCCGCCAGCTTCCAGATCACAGACTCCAGAAACGCCATGCCTTCGGTCTGCCGCAACTCCTGCAGGATGCGGCGCACCCCGTCCTCGCCCAACAGCGTGCCCGTGCCATCCGCGCATTCGTCCACCCCGTCGGAATGCAGGAACAACCGATCACCGGGATAAAGCTGCACGTCGAACCGCTCATAGGTTGCGCCGTCGATCAGGCCGACGGGCAATCCCCCGGGGCCTTCGATCTCGACCCGCCCATCGGCGCGCTGGATGGCCGGGCACGGATGCCCCGCCTGTGCCATGGTCACGCGCCCGGTCGCCAGATCCGCATCTGCCAGCAACATCGTAAAGTACAATTCAGTCTCTATTTCTCCCAAAAACATGTGGTTCAGGTCCGCCAGTACCTCGTCGGGCGGTCGAGGCAGAAACCCGTCCGGGCCATGCGCCAGCGCCACGTTCTGCTCAGGTGACGTCGCCGAAAGGTATCCCGCCAGCCTTGCGGTCATCAGCGCCGAACTCACGCCATGCCCCGACACGTCGATTGCATACAAGCCGATCCGCGTCTCGTTGACCGGAAAGACCCCAACAAGGTCGCCCCCCACATGCGCCGCCGAGCGCAACAGCAACGACACCTGCGCCGGCCCAAGGTCCCTGAACCGCTCTGAGATCAAGGACTGTTGCAGCTTTTTCGCCTCGATCAGGTCATTGTCGAGCGAATCGTAAAGACCCTGCAGCTCTTCCAGCGTTTCGCGCACCAGTCGATTTTTCTCGCTCAGTTCCCGCTGCATCCGCACGATCCGGTCCCCCGCCGCGATCCGGGCGCGCAGCTCACCGGGGTTGATCGGCTTGGTCAGGAAATCGTCCGCCCCTGCATCCAGGCCCAGCGCCACTTCTTCCTTCTCGCTTTTCGAGGTGACGAGGATGAAATACCCGTAATCCTCTCGCGCCAGCGCGCGGAACGCGCGGCACAGCTCCAGCCCGTTCATCCCCGGCATCATCCAGTCACTGATCACAAGGTCCGGCGGCGCCGCTTCGCAAATGGCAAGTGCCTCGGTGCCCGACCCCGCCTCGACCACATCCAGCCCCAGTCGCGACAGGGCCGCGTTGATGATACGCCGCTGCAACCGGCTGTCGTCGACAACCAGCACACGGCGTATGCTCATCTGATCGGGCGGCGGATCTATCGCCTTTCTGGGGTGGGCCGACACGGTCTTGCCTATGCGTTTTCGCCCATATGCAACCACGCGCCTCTTAATGCCATGTGAAGCGTAAAATGCTGTCTAATTCACACTCATCCTTCACGCGCCCTTAATTCGCCGCGCCTAGCGTCCGGGGCAAAGGAGGATACCATGATCGATTGGAACCGTGTGACCCAACTGCGCGACGAAATCGGGGCCGAGGATTTCGACGAAGTGGTCGAGATCTTCCTTGAGGAGGTCGAGGAGGAGATCGCCGAACTTCGCGCCAACCCGGCCCCCGAAACGCTCGAGGCCAAGCTGCATTTCCTCAAGGGCAGCGCGCTCAACCTCGGCTTCGACGATTTTTCCAAACTCTGCAAGGATGGCGAACTCACGGCCGCCCGCGGCGACGCCACGGATATCGACCTCGCCCATATCGTCGAGACCTACACCTCTTCCAAGACCAAGTTCCTGGGCGAGCTGCCGCACCTCACCTCAGATTAGGAATTCCGCCAGGATCTGGTCATTGGTGATATCGCGGTGCTCGAACCCGCCTGCGGTCATCTCTGCCTCGATCCGCTCGAAATTCGCGGCATCGTTCGTCTCGATCCCGATCAGGACCGAGCCAAAGTTGCGCGCCGATTTCTTCAAATACTCGAACCGCGCAATATCGTCGTCCGGGCCAAGGATCGTCAGGAAATCCTTCAACGCCCCGGGTCGCTGCGGCATCCGCAGAACAAAGTATTTCTTCAGCCCCGCGAACCGCTGCGCCCGCTCTTTCACTTCCGGTAGCCGCTCGAAATCGAAATTCCCGCCCGAAGTCACGCAAACGATCGTCTCGCCCGGGCTGATGTCGAGATCCTTCAACGCATCCACCGCCAGCGCGCCTGCCGGTTCCAGCACCATGCCCTCGATGTTCAGCATTTCCAGCATCGTGGTGCAGACCCGATCCTCGGCCACGGCCAGAACGCTCGCGGGATCGACATCGCGCAACCGCGCAAACGTCCGTGCCCCGATCTGCGCCACCGCCGCCCCGTCGGCAAAGGTATTCACATGGTTCAACCGTACCGGCTCTTTGGCTTCCAATGCAGCGGCAAGGCAGGCCCCGCCCACCGGCTCCACGAACACCATGTTCGCCTCCGGCCCGAAGTAACTGCGTACGCCCGACGACAGCCCGCCGCCACCCACCGGCAGCACGATCCGGTCCGGCACCGCGCCAAGCTGTGCCTCGATCTCCACCGCGACCGAGGCTTGCCCTTCGATCACGTCCTCATCATCGAAGGGCGACAGGAAATACCCGCCCACATCGCTGCAATAGCCCTGCGCCTGTGCCAGCGTATCGTCGAAATAGTCTCCAACCATGCGGATCGTTACTGCATCGCCGCCAAACTTGCGCGTCTGCCCGATCTTCTGCTGCGGCGTCGTCACCGGCATGAAGATCACGCCCTTCACTCCGAAATACCGGCACATGAAGGCCACGCCCTGCGCATGGTTCCCGGCACTGGCACAAACGAACACCGGCGCATCCTCGCCCGCAGCCATCACCTTGCGCATCGCGTTGAACGCCCCGCGCAGCTTGTAACTCCGCACCGGGCTCAGATCCTCGCGCTTCAGGTACACCTCCGCGCCGTACTTGTCGGACAGGTGCGCATTGCGCTGCAACGGCGTCGGCTCGAAGACGGCGCGCATTTCGGCCTCTGCAGCCCGGGCTTGGGTTCTGAAATCGCTCATGCCTCGTCCTTCGCCCATCGCGGCCCGCGTGACAAGCCTCCGCCGCCTTGCCCCGCCTGTGAAAACCCGGTAATCGCCCCTGCAACATCATGCAAAGGGGTACCAAGATGTCCGCGCCCAAGAAAGTCGTGCTGGCCTATTCCGGCGGCCTCGATACGTCGATCATCCTCAAGTGGCTGCAAACCGAATATGGCTGCGAGGTCGTAACCTTCACCGCCGATCTCGGCCAGGGCGAAGAGCTCGATCCGGCCCGCAAGAAGGCCGAACTGCTCGGTATCAACCCCGACAACATCTATATCGAGGATATCCGCGAAGAGTTCGTCCGCGACTTCGTCTTCCCGATGTTCCGCGCCAACGCGCTTTACGAGGGCCAGTACCTGCTCGGCACCTCCATCGCCCGCCCGCTCATTTCCAAGCGCCTCGTCGAAATCGCCGCCGAGACCGGCGCCGATGCCATTGCCCACGGTGCCACCGGCAAGGGCAATGACCAGGTCCGGTTCGAACTCGCCGCCTACGCGCTCAACCCCGATATCAAGGTCATCGCGCCCTGGCGGGAATGGGACCTAACCTCGCGGACGCGCCTGATCGAGTTCGCCGAGAAGAACCAGATCCCCATCGCCAAGGACAAACGCGGCGAGGCCCCATTCAGCGTCGACGCCAACCTCCTGCACACCTCGTCCGAGGGAAAAGTGCTGGAAGACCCGGCTGAGCCCGCACCCGATTATGTCTACCAGCGCACCACCAATCCCGAGGATGCGCCAGACGTCCCCGAACTCGTCGAGATCGGGTTCGAAAAAGGCGACGCCGTCTCGATCAACGGCGAGGCGATGTCGCCCGCCACGATCCTGACCAAGCTGAACGAGCTGGGCGGCAAGCACGGCATTGGCCGTCTCGATTTCGTGGAAAACCGCTTTGTCGGCATGAAATCTCGCGGCATCTACGAGACCCCCGGCGGCACCGTCCTGCTCGAGGCGCATCGCGGCATCGAACAGATCACCCTCGACAGCGGCGCGGGCCACCTCAAAGACAGCCTGATGCCCCGCTACGCCGAACTCATCTACAACGGCTTCTGGTACAGCCCCGAGCGCGAGATGCTGCAAGCCGCCATCGACAAGAGCCAGGAACACGTCACCGGCATGGTTAGGCTGAAACTCTACAAGGGGTCGGCCACTTGCGTCGGCCGCTGGTCGGATCACTCGCTTTATTCCGAGGCCCACGTGACCTTCGAGGAAGACGCCGGCGCCTACGACCAGAAAGACGCCGCTGGTTTCATCCAACTGAACGCCCTGCGCCTGAAATTGCTCGCCGCGCGCAACCGGCGTCTGAAAGGTTAAGCAAGGCAGCCCAGTCGGGCCGACAAAAGTTCGGCCCGTTCACCACGGAGCCCGGCAAAACTGGCACCGTCGGAATACCACTGAAATACCGATGCGATACCGACGTGCCATTTCAGGCTCTGATTCGGCCATTAACCCTGTAACGGTGCTTTAACCTCTTCCCCGCGCAACGCCTCGTAATAGGGCATCGCGGCGGCGGATAAATCCGCTTTCCACCCGGTCAATTCCGGCACATCACCCTCCGCCTGCGCGAACCCGGTCGAGCCATGTACCGCCCCATACCAGTGACTGGCCCAGACACCATCATCCGCATGTCCGCCCTTGGGCCAGCGCAGCATGTCCGGCGTCCAGTCCAGCCCGATCCGCTCACAAAGGCTCCGCAAATGACCCTCTGGATCACGCCGGATATCGGCACTGTCGATCACCACCGGGTCGCCGCCCAGCGCCTTGACCAGCTCGAACAGCTCTGCCTGCTGGCGAAAGCCGATATCGTCGAGCGTGGGCTTTTCGTACTTGGCCGAGAAACTCGCCACCACCCGCGCCGGATGCCGGATCAGGAACACGTTCACCACGTCCCTGATCCAGTCGCGCGGCATACCGTCAATCATATGCTGCGCCATGTGCTTGTGGTAAAAGTGCTGCTTTCCCCGTGGGATAGGCCCCATCAGCCCTTCGACCACCTTGCCTGGGTCGCTCGGCTGCGAGGCGATGATCTCATCCCGCATCGGGTGTTCCAGCCCCGTCATCGTCAGGTAGGCCGCATAGAACGGCTCATCGATCACGGCACAATCCCCTCGCGCCGCAAACGAATACATCATCGCCGTCGACAGATTGCGCGGCCCCGACCACATCGCGATCCGCATCAGGCGCATTCCTTGGCAATCAGATCCTCGTAAAGCGCTTGGATTCGCCGCGTCACCGGCCCGGCCTCACCGTCGCCAATCGGTCGCCCGTCGATCTCGCTCACCGGTGTCTGCGCGCCGAACGTGCCGGTCAGAAACGCTTCGTCCGCGCCATAGGTGTCCACCAGCGAGTAATTCCGCTCGTAAACCGGAATGTCGTTTTTACGGCACAGGTCGATCACTTTCTGCCGCGTGATCCCGTTCATGCAGTAGTCCCCGTTCGAGGTCCAAACGGCCCCTTTACGAACGATAAAGAAATTGCAGGCATTAGTGGTGTTCACGAAGCCATGCACATCCAGCATCAACGCCTCGTCCGCTCCCGCTTTTTCCGCCGCGATGCAGGCCAGGATGCAGTTAAGTTTGGAATGGGAGTTGAGCTTCGGGTCCTGCGTCATCGGCAAGCCCCGGAGATGCGGCACCGTGGCCAATCGTATGGGCCGCGCGATCTTGGGACGCGAATGCTCCATGATGATCGTAATCGTCGGCCCCTGCCGCGAAAGGCTGGGATGCTGGAACGGTCGTGTCTTGATACCGCGCGTGACCATCAGGCGTGCGTGCGCGTCGCTCGTCATCTCGTTGGCTTTCTGCGTATCCAGAAGCGCCTGCAACACCTCCTCGCGCGACAGACCTATATCAAGGTCGATCGCCTTCGCCGCCTCGAACAGGCGATCAAGATGCTCCTCAACAAAGGCCCACCTCCCGTCATACAGCCGCAAACCTTCCCAAACTCCATCACCCAGCATGAACCCGCTGTCATAGACACTGACGACCGCCTCCGCCTTCGGCACAATCCGCCCGTTCAGCCAGATCAGGATCTCTTCGTTCCGCGCATCCTCTTCCGCCTGATGTGTCGTCTGATGCTCTGTCATGCCCGTCGCCTTTCACTTTGTTACAAATCACCCCGGCGATTTGTTTCAGCCCACGCTAGGAACAGGCCATTTCGGTGCCAAGGGATAAATTCGCTTCACCGCCCCGTGACCTCACAAGCAGGTGAGTTGGAACAGTTGCACAAACGCGGCAGTTTGACCTCAGGCAAAGGGAGGCTGTGCCATGAATCATCTGCGAAACATCAAGGCGACCGTGCTCGCCATATCCATCGCCGTAGGCTTTGGCGTCCAGACCAACGCCGCCAAGGCCGCCGAAACCGAAAGCCTGACCGTCGCCGGTGGCTGTTTCTGGTGCGTCGAAGCGGATTTCGAATCTGTAGACGGCGTCAGCGAAGTCATCTCCGGCTACACCGGCGGTACCGTGGAAAACCCCACATACAAGCAGGTCGTGCGCGGTGGGACAGGCCATTACGAGGCGGTGCAGATCGAGTACGATCCCGCAGAGGTCAGCCGAGAGGAGCTCTTGTCGCTGTTCTTCCGCTCGGTCGATCCGACGGATGCCGGCGGCCAGTTCTGCGACCGTGGAGACAGCTATCGCACCGCAATCTTTGCCGATGGTGCCGCCGAGGAAAAGGCGGCGAAGACGGCCAAGGCCAAGGCCGCCGCCACCCTCGGCCAAGATATCGTCACCCCGATCCTGCCCGCGTCGGACTTTTACGAGGCGGAAGACTATCATCAGGATTATTACAAGGGCGACCGCCTGATCATCACGCGCTTCGGTCCTAAAACGCAGGCCAAGGCTTACAAAGCATATCGCGAGGCATGTGGCCGCGACGAACGCATCCGCCAGCTTTGGGGTGACAACGCGCCGTTCATCGGCTCCTAACCCACGAAGGCCTGAACTTCGGCTAGGGACGGAATAGCCTCCGCCGTCCCGCGCCGCGTAACCTTCAACGCCGCGGCGAGAACGGCGCGCTCCACCGCCTGTTCAGTCGAGGACCCGGCGTCCAGCCCGGCCGCCAGATACCCAGCGAAAGTATCGCCGGCGCCTGTTGTATCGACCGCGTCAACCTTCGGTGCCGGGAAATTGCGTTCCGACCAACCAGAGCTTTCCTCCAGCAGAAGGGCACCTTGCGCCCCGCGTGTCACAACGATGGTCGGTACTCCAAGCGTTGCGACGTCCCGTCCCGCGGCCTGCATCATCTGGCCGAATTCGACTTCGTTCAGCACCACGATATGGGCGTGCGGAAGTAACCCGATTACCGCCTTCTGATCATAGGGCGCAGGTACATACATCACCCGTATTCCCCGTTCCCGCGCCTGCGCCACAGAAAACGCCCTGCCCTTGGTTTCGTTCTGAAGCACCAGAAGGTCAGCTGCACCCGCCTCCGCCAAGGCCGCCGCGATCACTTGGTGCGATTGCTCGTGATTGGCACCGGGAAAGATCACGATGGCATTCTCGCCCTGCGGATCGACGTTGATGATTGCATGCCCCGTCGGCACATCGACGGTCGCAATATGATCCACGTCTATGCCGTGTTCGGCCAACCGCGCTTTGGCCCAGGCGCCATCCGGTCCGATAGCCCCTATGTGGCGCACGCGACCGTCAGCCTTAGCGATCGCCACCGACATATTGGCACCTTTGCCGCCCAGCTCGACCGACATCGACGCAGCCGCCAGCGTCTCGCCCGGCTGCGGCAGGTGCGGCACCAGATAAACGTAGTCGATATTCACAGAGCCCATGTTAAAGATCATTCGCCTCTCCATCGCTTTTCACAGCTTCCGCGCATGGGCCCACTTTTCAAGCCTTGCTTCGCTTTTGCCTTTCACCCCCTGCCCGCGATTTGTAAGCTGCCGGCCAAAGCCTATGGGGGGCAATGTGGCATCCACGACAACAGCCGTGACGCCGATGATGGCGCAATACCTGGACCTGAAAGCGCAGTACCAGAACGCGCTTCTGTTCTACCGCATGGGTGATTTTTACGAGCTGTTTTTCGAGGACGCCGTTGCCGCCGCCGAGGCGCTGGATATCGCCCTGACCAAGCGCGGCAAGCATCTGGGCGAGGATATCGCCATGTGCGGCGTGCCCGTGCATTCCGCCGAGGGCTACCTTCTGACCCTTATCCGAAAGGGCTTTCGCGTTGCCGTCTGCGAGCAGATGGAAGACCCCGCCGAAGCCAAGAAGCGTGGCTCGAAATCCGTCGTCAAACGGGACGTGGTTCGCCTGGTGACCCCCGGAACACTGACAGAGGAAAGCCTGCTTGAGGCGCGCCGCCACAACTTCCTGACCGCATTTGCGAAGATACGCGAAAGCTCTGCTCTGGCCTGGGTCGATATCTCGACCGGCGCGTTTCACGTCATGCCGCTGGCCGGCCCGCGCCTGTCGCCCGAGCTGGCCCGCCTTGCGCCCAGTGAACTGGTCGTGGCCGATGGCGACGAAAGCACCATCCGCGACATCGCCGAGGAACATGGCATTTCGATCACCCCGCTTGGCCGCTCCGCATTCGACAGCGCGGGCGCCGAAAAGCGGCTCTGCTCGCTATTCGACGTCAACACGCTCGAGGCGTTCGGCCAATTCGAGCGCGTTGAAATCGCTGCAATGGGCGCGATCGCCGAGTATCTGGAAATAACTCAGAAGGGAAAGCTTCCGCTCCTGCAAAAACCCGTGCGCGAGAATGAGGCGCGTGTCATGCAGATCGATGCAGCCACGCGTCGAAATCTGGAATTGACCCAGTCACTGACCGGTGGGCGTGCGGGCTCGCTTCTGTCCTGCATCGACCGGACCGTGACGGCTGGCGGCGGCCGCTTGCTTGAGCGGCGTATTTCCAGCCCCAGCCGCGTGTTGGACGTGGTTCAGGATCGTCTGGATTGCGTGGAATTCATGGTTCAGAATGCACGGTTTTCGCAGGATCTGCGCGAAACCCTGCGCAAGGTCCCTGACCTTGACCGGGCCTTGTCGCGTCTCGGTCTCGACCGAGGCGGCCCTCGCGACCTCGCTGCCATTCGTAACGGTCTCGCGCAAGGCGCCGAGGTTGCGCGGATGCTTGAGGGACAGGACCTGCCAAAACCGCTTCAGGAGGTCTCTTCGGCGCTGACCGGCCACGATGAGTTGCTCGGTCTGCTTGATGAAGCCCTCATCGCCGAACCCCCGTTGCTCGCTCGCGACGGAGGCTTTATCGCCGACGGCTATGACACCGAATTGGACGAGGCCCGCAAACTGCGCGACGAGGGGCGTAGCGTCATCGCCGGAATGCAGGCGGACTATGCTAAGATGACCGGCATCCAAAGCCTGAAGGTCAAGCATAATAACGTGCTGGGGTATTTCGTCGAAGTCACCGCCACCCACGCCGACAAAATGCTGTCGGAACCGCTCAACGAGACCTTCAAGCATCGCCAGACCACCGCGAACCAGGTCCGGTTCACCACCGTTCCCCTCAGCGAGATGGAAACCCGCATTCTGAATGCAGGCGGGCGCGCGTTGGAGATTGAAAAACGGCTCTATGACACCCTGAAGCGCGCAATTCTGGAGCGATCCGGAGACATATCATTGGCCGCACGCTCACTGGCAGAGTTCGACCTTGCCGCCGGCCTTGCCGATCTCGCAACGGCCGAAAACTGGTGCCGCCCCAAGGTCGATGACAGCCGCGCGCTCGACATCGAAGGGGGCCGTCACCCTGTTGTCGAAGCAGCCCTCCGATCGCAAGACGGGACACCTTTCATAGCGAATGACTGCTCTCTCGGCGAGAGCAGCGATATCTGGCTGCTGACCGGGCCCAACATGGCCGGTAAATCGACCTTCCTGCGCCAGAATGCGCTTGTCGCGGTCCTTGCGCAGATGGGCAGTTACGTTCCGGCAACACGAGCGCATATCGGGCTTGTCAGCCAACTGTTCAGCCGCGTCGGCGCCTCTGACGATCTGGCCCGCGGCCGTTCCACTTTCATGGTCGAAATGGTGGAAACCGCGGCCATCCTGAACCAGGCCGACGACAAGGCGCTGGTGATCCTGGACGAGATTGGCCGTGGCACGGCCACGTATGATGGGCTCAGTATCGCGTGGGCAACGTTGGAGCATCTTCATGAAACCAACCGCTGTCGCGCCCTTTTCGCCACGCACTACCACGAATTGACACGGCTGAGCGATAAACTGAACCGTGTCGATAACGCTACGGTGGCGGTGAAAGAACACGAAGGCGACGTGATATTCATGCACGAGGTCCGTCGCGGCGCAGCGGATCGCAGCTATGGCGTGCAGGTGGCGAAACTGGCCGGTTTGCCCACCGCTGTGGTCGAGCGCGCCCGCGTCGTTCTGGATGCTTTGGAAAAGGGCGAGCGTGAAGGCGGCGGCAAGCGTGCCGCCTTGATCGATGATCTGCCTCTTTTTGCTGCGTCCCCGCCGCCCGCACCCCAACCTGTGTCAAAAGAGTCGGTGGTCGAGGCGCGACTAAAAGAAATTCAACCGGATCACCTCAGCCCCAAAGAGGCCCTGGATCTTCTCTATGACCTGAAAGGTTTGTCTCGCGATCTCTGAGACCGTCAGCCTGTAAAGGAAGAAACGCCCACCTGCGCCGGGCGCAGGATACGGTCGTACAAGATGAAGCCCTGTGCCGAAACCTGGATGATCTCACCCGCCTTGGTGCCGGGCACCGGGGCCTCGAACATCGCCTCGTGCTGTTTCGGGTCGAACTTGTCGCCCACCTGCGGATCGATCACCTGGATCCCATGTTTCGAAAACACGTTGACCAGTTCGCGCATCGTCAGCTCGACACCTTCGATCAGAGCCGCGGCTTCCTTGCGCTGTTCGTCGGTAACGGTCTCGACCGCACGCTTCAGGTTGTCGTAGACCGGCAGGATATCCCGGGCCAGCTTCGACCCGCCATAATTCTCGGCCTCCGTGCGCTCCCGCTGGGCCCGTTTTCGCGCATTTTCGGCATCGGCCAGCGCCCGCATGAACTTGTCTTGGAAAGCGTCGCGCTCGGCCCGTAGCGACTCAATTTGATGCTCCGGGCTTTCCGGAGCGTCTTCTTCGGTCGTTGCAGCGTGCTCTTCTTCTTCCGCTTGCTCCACGTCGTCCAGAAACGGGCCTTCTTTCGACTGTGCCATGCTCATCCTCTACTTTCGGTCCGCGATCAGCTTGCCGACAAGCTGCGCGGTGTAATCCACGATTGGAACAATTCGACCGTAATTCAGGCGCGTCGGACCAATCACACCGACCGCGCCCACGATCTTACGATCAGCGTTCATATATGGAGAGACCACCAAAGAGGAACCCGAAAGTGAGAAAAGTTTGTTCTCTGACCCGATAAAAATGCGCACACCCTCGCCTTGATCGGTCAATTCGAGAAATTCTGCAATGTCTCGCTTGCGTTCAAGGTCGTCAAACAGGGTTTTCATCCGGTCAAGGTCCTCCTGTTCTACCTCCGAGTTGATCAGATTCGCGCGCCCCCTCACGATCAACCTCTCGTAACTGTCGGCCTCGCCCTCCCACACGGCCAGCCCGCTTTCGACCAATTGATGCGCAAGACCGTCGATTTCCTGACGGCGCTTGTCGATCTCTTTGGCGATGACCGTCTGCACATCGGAAAGTGTCTTCCCCTCAATCAGGGCATTCAAGAAATTTGCTGCCTCTCGCATCGAGCTTGGCGTCTGTCCCGGTGGCGGATGGAAAATCCGGTTCTCGACATGCCCGTCGCCGAAAACCAGAACAACTAGCGCCCTATCGTGTCCTAGCGCGACGAACTCGATATGCTTGATCGGCGCTTCGCGTTTCGGCGCCAAAACCAGCGAGGCGCCCTGCGTCACACCGGATAAAGCCGAGCCGATCCGATCAAGCGCAAGACTGACGTCATCCGAGTTGGAGCCCAAGGTTGCGTCGATCTTCTCCCGATCATTCAGTTCAAGGTCGCTGACCTCAAGCAGTCCGTCGACAAACATCCTCAGACCTTGCTGCGTCGGCACACGTCCCGCCGAAACATGAGGGCTGTCCAAAAGGCCAAGATACTCCAGGTCCTGCATGACATTGCGGATCGTCGCCGCAGACACTTTCTCGCTCATGTCGCGGGTCAGCGTGCGCGACCCCACAGGATCGCCCGTGGCGAGATACCCTTCGACAACCCGCCGAAACACTTCCCGCGAGCGGTCGTTCATCTCTTCGAGGATCTGTCGCGCGTTATCCATCTTCATTTCTGTCGCCCCGTGAGATGCCATTAAAAACGGCCTGCCGAAAAGGTCAATCGGGGTTGCTATCAGGTTTCGGTCGCCTGTATCCCGGACAGGCAAACAAGGAGTTCTGGCATGCGTCCTTCGGGAAGAGACTTAAGTGAAATGCGCGCGGTTTCAATCGAGACCGGCGTGACCAAACATGCCGAAGGATCCTGCATGATCCGCATCGGCGACACCCACGTCCTGTGTACCGCAACGATCGAGGATCGTGTTCCGCCGTTCATAAAGGGCTCCGGCCTCGGCTGGGTCACGGCAGAGTACGGAATGCTGCCGCGTTCGACCACGTCGCGTATGCGACGCGAAGCGTCTGCGGGCAAACAGGGTGGACGCACCGTTGAGATTCAGCGCCTCATCGGGCGCAGTCTGCGAGCCGGTGTCGATCGTGTAGCCTTAGGGGAACGTCAGATAACCGTCGATTGTGATGTAATCCAAGCCGATGGTGGAACGCGCTGCGCCTCGATTACCGGTGGTTGGGTCGCGCTGCGCCTTGCCGTCAACAAGCTGCTGAAAACCGGCGACGTGGTCAGTGACCCGCTCGTTGATCCCGTGGCGGCCGTCAGCTGCGGCATCTACGCCGGCCAGCCCGTGCTGGATCTCGACTACCCGGAGGACAGCGACGCAGGTGTCGATGGCAACTTCATCATGACGGGCACGGGCCGCCTTATAGAGGTTCAGATGAGCGCCGAAGGCGCCACGTTCAGCCGCGGCCAGATGGAAAGCCTCATGGACCTGGCCGAAAAAGGCGTTGGAGAGCTTGTTACATTGCAGACGGCGGCGGCGAATGCGTAAATTCTCGGGCGATACGCTTCTGGTGGCTACCCACAATGCGGGCAAACTCGAAGAGATCGCCACGCTGCTCAAACCCTACGATATACAGGTCGTAGGTGCGGCTGAAAAGAAGCTGGACGAACCCGAGGAGACCGAGACAACCTTTGTCGGGAACGCACGGATCAAAGCCCATGCCGCCGCTCGTGCGACTGATCTTCCCGCCTTGTCCGACGACAGCGGCATCGAGATCGACGCCCTGGATGGGGCTCCGGGTGTATTCACTGCCGATTGGGCCGAAACAGAGAATGGTCGAGATTTTGTCGTCGCCATGACAAAAGCCCATAATCGTATCTTGGCATCCAAATCCAAGCCACCTTGGACAGCACGCTTTTGTTGCACTCTTGTCCTTGCCTGGCCTGACGGCCACGACGAGGTGTTCACAGGCACGATCGAAGGCCGGATTGTCTGGCCCATGCGCGGCGCGCAGGGTCACGGGTACGATCCTATTTTCCAGCCGAACGGATATGACTTGACCTTCGGGGAAATGGATGGAGCGGAAAAGAATAGGATCAGCCATCGCGCGGATGCATTCGGCAAGTTTGTGAAGGGCTGTTTTGACTGAGGACTGGCAGGCGGGAGGGTTCGGCCTTTACGTGCATTGGCCCTTCTGTGAAGCGAAATGCCCGTATTGCGATTTCAACAGTCATGTCCGTGCAAATATCGATCAATCTCGCTGGCTTAGAGCCTATTTGCGGGATCTGGATCGTTACGCCGATCGTCTTCCCGACCGTGTGCTTAATTCGATCTTTTTCGGCGGCGGCACACCCAGCCTGATGAATCCCGAGTTGGTGAGCGCAATCATCGAACGCGCCTGCCAGATCTGGACACCCGCTAACGACATCGAAATCTCGCTCGAGGCCAATCCGGGCTCTGTCGAAGCGGAGCGTTTCGCCGGGTTTGCCCAAGCCGGCGTGAACAGAGTGTCGCTCGGTGTGCAATCTTTAAGGGACGATGATCTTCGCCGTCTCGGACGCATACACACCGTGGCGGAGGCAATCAGAGCTTTCGAGATCGCGCGTTCGCACTTTGCTCGCGTCAGTTTCGACCTGATTTATGCCCGACAGGACCAGACTTTGGGCGACTGGCGCCAAGAGCTCTCAGAAGCGTTGACATTGGCCGTGGACCACCTGTCGCTCTACCAGCTCACGATCGAGCCGGGCACCATCTTTTCCCAAAGGCGTGCCAAGGGCGGTTTGCGCGGCCTGCCGTCCGAGGATCTATCTGCAGACATGTATGAGTTGACTCAGGAGCTTTGCAGCGCTGCAGGTTTCAATCCTTACGAGGTTTCAAACCATGCCAAGGCAGGCGCCGAGTCCCGTCACAACCTGGTTTACTGGCGCTATGGCGATTACGTCGGGCTCGGCCCCGGCGCTCATGGCAGGATCACGATGGCCGGGCGCCGATATGAAACCGAGGCGTGGTCGAATCCAGAACAGTGGATATCACATGCAGAAGACTCTAACCCATTGAAATTATATAATAAAGTGGAATATACCGATCAAGGAGCAGAGCATCTCTTGATGGGCTTGCGGCTCACTGAAGGCATTGATCTGAACCGACATGCGGCTCTCGCCCGCAAACCGCTTTCTCAATCGAAATTAGAGGACCTATCCAGTCTTGGCCTGTTGAAAGTCCAGAATGGGCGGGTGTCAGCGACCTCCGACGGCCGACTTATCCTCAATCGCGTGATTGCTGACCTGTTGGAAGATTAACTTCCAGTCAGCTTTCTGCACAAGTCGTCGAGCTGATCTAGGCTTTCGTAGGAAATGGTCATGCTGCCGTTCTCTTTGCCCGGCTTGTGGTTCAGCGCAACTTTCATCCCAAGGTTTGCCGCCAAGTCACCCTCCAGCGCTTTGGTGTCAGCATCCTTTTGTGCCCCTTTTTTCTTTTGGTACCCATTTTCTTCCGAGAAGATATTGCCACCATCCTTTTTCGCAAGCTTCTCGGTCTCCCGAACAGACAGACCCTTTCTTACGACCTGGCCGGCAAGCGCGGACGGGTCGTCCGACGTAATCAATGCCCGCGCGTGGCCTGCGCTCAACCGACCGTCTCGTAGATACGTCAGCACGTCCTCAGGCAATCCCAACAAACGAACAAGGTTGGCAATATAGCTTCTACTCTTGCCGAGCGCCTGGGCGAGCTTCTCTTGGGTATGTCCGAACCGGTCCATCAACTGACTGTATCCGGCGGCTTCTTCGACCGGGTTCAGGTCTGCACGCTGGATATTCTCGATGATGGCAACTTCCAGAACCTCGGTGTCATCGAACTCCCGTACAATAACCGGTACCTGGTGCAGCTTAGCCACCTGCGCCGCCCGCCACCTGCGCTCGCCCGCCACAATTTCAAATGCGCCGCTTTTTCGCGGGTTTGGGCGAACGATGAGGGGTTGAATGATCCCTTTCGCAGAAATTGAAGAGGCCAAATCTTGCAAGGCACTTTCGTCAAAGTCCCGCCGCGGCTGATCGGGGTTCGGCTCAATCTTTTCGATCGGAACCGTTTTATCCGCCGGTTTGCCGGTATCCTCCGGTGCGTCCTGCGCCTCCGCTACATCCGACATCAACGCCGACAAGCCACGCCCGAGTCCCCGCTTTGATTTCTTATCCGACATCCCGCTCTCCTTATGCCGCCTGCCGCTTGTTGTTTGTCACCAATTCTCGTGCCAACGCACGATAGGCTTCTGCCCCCTTGGAACCGGGATCATATGACAAAACCGGAACGGCATAAGATGGCGCCTCACTGACCCTGACATTCCGCGGTATCTTTGTTTGAAACACCAAAGGCCCAAGATTATCACGCGCATCCTGCTCGACTTGGGAAGACAGGTTGTTCCGGCCGTCATACATGGTCAACACAACGCCTTCGATCCTAAGATTCTTGTTTGCAGATTGGCGCACTTCCCGGACTGTCAGCATGAGCTGTGACAAACCTTCGAGCGCAAAAAACTCCGATTGAAGCGGCACCAATACAGAATGGGCCGCAACCATTGCGTTCACGGTCAGCAGGTTGAGCGATGGAGGACAGTCGATCAGGATGAAATCGAATCCAAAACCGTCCATCGCAGGCTGCCGCAAGGCATCGTGCAACAGAAAGCTGCGTTTCTCATTCGAGATCAGCTCCATATCGGCCGAGCTGAGGTCTACGGTCGCGGGAACGATACGAAGGTTGGTTTGTCCGGTTTCTCGAATAACCTTGTCTAGCTCGATTTCCTCAAGCAACAGTTCATAAGTCGTGTATTCTCGCTCATCCGCCTCGATGCCCAGCCCGGTAGACGCGTTGCCCTGCGGATCAAGATCGACGATCAGGACGTTAAATGCATCCTCCGCCAGCGCCGCGGCGAGGTTGATTGTCGTTGTTGTTTTACCGACGCCGCCTTTCTGGTTCGCGATTGCGATGATTTTTGGTCCGGCAGAGCGCGCGAGGTCAAGCACGGCATACTCCTGAGATGCGTAGAATAACGGATTTTTCGTTCGTTTTACTTTTAGCAACCTCGCAGTCGAAACGCCACTTCGATTGCGCCTTGGCCAGTTCCATCTGCCAGTTTTCTCCCTTGGGAAACAGCATAAAACCCTGCGGCGCCAAATGCAGATGCGACAAGGAAAGCAGCGTCTCCAGGTCCGCCAACGCACGCGCGGAGACAACATCGGCGTGCAACGTCGGCAATTCCTCAATACGTTGCGAAATTATGGTTGCATCAGTCGATGTTTCGCGCGCCACGCTGCGCAGAAAAGCCGATTTGCGCTGATCAGATTCGACCAGAGTAACCTTTAAGTCTTTTTGAAGTTCCGCGGCTATAATTGCGACGACGAGGCCTGGAAACCCGCCCCCGGAGCCTAGATCCGCCCAAGAGCCTGCTTGGCCATTGGCAAATTGCCAAACTTGCGCTGAATCCACAAAATGACGTTCCCACAAGTCGTCAATCGTCGATTTCGAGACCAAGTTGATCTTCGCGTTCCACTTTCTGAGGGCATCGGCGTAATGCTCAAGCTTTTCTATTGTTTCACGTGAAACACTCAGTTCGCCGATCATTGTCATGCCGATTTTGACCGCATCTTTTGCCTCAATTTTGCAAGAATCGTGGTTAGCGCCGCTGGCGTCATTCCATCTATCCGAGACGCCTGCGATAAGTTTCCAGGTCGCGCTGCGCTCAGCTTGCTTTTTAATTCGTTAGACAACCCTTCAATCGCATTGAAATCGAAATCGCTGGGGATAACGTGCTTTTCGTCTTTTCGCATCAACGCCACGTCTCGTTCCTGTCGAGCAATGTAGTTGGCATAGAGCGAGTCTCGCTCAAGCTGACGGCGCGTTTCTGTGTCGATGTCGGAAAATTCCGGCGTTAGCGCAAGTAAATCGTCGAAGTCAAAATCAGGATACGCAAGCATTGCAAGCCCATCTCGCTTCACGCCGTCTTCATTCACCTTGATGCCAGCATCGTTTAGGTGCTTTGGCGTGTAGGTCACGGCTCTCACTCTTGCCTTACCGGCCTCCAACCGGTCCATTTTTCCACCAAAGGCTGACCGACGGCGCGCTCCGATACACCCTACGTCCAGCCCAATCGGCGTCAAACGCTGATCCGCGTTATCTGCTCGCAACGATAGCCGAAACTCGGCCCGCGAGGTAAACATCCTGTAGGGCTCGGTCACGCCGCGCGTCGTCAAGTCATCGATCATAACGCCGATATAGCTGTCGGCGCGACTGAAAATGATCGGATCACGCCTCATCGCAGCAAGCGCTGCGTTCAGACCCGCGACCACACCTTGCGCCGCTGCCTCCTCGTAGCCTGTGGTTCCATTAATCTGACCAGCAAGAAACAGACCCGGGACCGAGCGAACGGCCAACGTCATATCAAGTGCGCGCGGATCCACGTAGTCGTATTCGATCGCGTAACCCGGTTGCATGATCTCAGCATTCTCAAGCCCCTTGATCGAATTCACGTATTCACGCTGGATTTCTTCGGGTAAGGACGTGGAAATGCCATTTGGGTATATAATGTTGTCAGAAAGACTTTCAGGCTCCAAGAAGATCTGGTGGGAGGTTTTGTCTGCAAACCGCACGATCTTGTCTTCAATTGAGGGACAATAGCGTGGTCCGGGTCCGTCTATATGACCTCCGTACATGGCCGAGCGCTCGAGATTGTCTCGGATAATGCCGTGGGTCGTCTCGTTTGTATGGGTGATACCGCACGACACCTGACGCGCAGAGGGCCCGGTCGATAAGAACGAGAACAAGACAGGATCGGCATCGGCCGGCTGCATCTCCAGACAATCCCATGCGATCGTTTTTCCATCCAGTCTGGGCGGTGTTCCGGTTTTTAGACGGCCCAATGGCAATCCGAAGCCGTCAATCCTTTCGGCGAGTCCCACAGACGGCTTGTCGCCCATTCGCCCGCCAGGACGCGACACATCCCCAATATGGATCACTCCGCGCAGAAATGTTCCCGTCGTCAAAACCACGGCGCGCGCGCGAACTTCGCTTCCATCCGCCAGCAGGACCCCGCCAACAGTATCGCCTTCAAGAATAAAATCAGCGGCTTCGCCTTCAATAACGGTCAGGTTTGGTTGAGCCAAGATTTCGGACTGCATGGCCTGGCGATAAATTTTTCGGTCGGCTTGTGTTCTGGGCCCTTGCACAGCGGGGCCTTTTTTCCGATTCAGCAAGCGGAACTGGATACCCGCCTTATCCGCGACACGCGCCATCAACCCGTCCAGCGCATCGATCTCACGAACAAGATGACCTTTCCCAAGCCCGCCAATCGCGGGGTTGCACGACATGACACCGATGGACGCTTTGGTAAGTGTAACCAGCGCGGTTCGTGCGCCCATCCGGGCTGCGGCATGTGCTGCATCTGTGCCGGCATGTCCGCCGCCGATGACAATGACGTCAAAATGTTTCACGTGAAACACTCCGCTACTTACCAAGACAGAAGCTGGCAAAGATTTCATCCAGGATATTTTCGATATCTACTCGGCCTACCAGAGAATCAAGAGCGCGCACAGCACTTCGCAGCTCTTCGGCGCTAAGATCCGGCGCGCCGTCCGACGCGGCCAGCATAGTCATGGCGTTATCCAAATAGATGCCCCCAGCCTCCAAAGACTGCTTGTGCCGAAATCGTGTGGCCACACCTACATGCGATGTTCTAGCGGAAAAAATACCCGTGATGCGCCGAACCAGATCGGAGACACCATGACCGGTCACGCCAGATATGCCGTTGTCCGGGAGCCCATGAAGGTCCGCTTTCCCAACAAGAACCACATCATCCTGTTGCGGCAGAAGATCCGGCGTCTCTCCCGGTGCAACAAGAAACACCCGAAGATCCGCTACCTCGGCCCGGGACCTGGCCCTCGCTACGCCAATCGATTCGACGACATCGTCAGTCTCTCTCAATCCGGCAGTATCCAGAAGAGTGACGGGAACACCGTGCAAATCCATCCGCACTTCGATCACGTCCCGCGTGGTACCCGCAACCTCAGACGTGATCGCGGCGTCACGCCCAGCCAAGGCGTTCAACAATGTAGACTTACCGATATTGGGTGCACCGACAATTGCAACCTCGAAGCCATGACGAAGACGCTCCGCAGTTTGCACCCCTGCGATCTCGGCGGTCAGTTCTTGGCGAACTTCTGACAAAAGTCCGATAACCTCCGGCGACACGTCTTCGGGCACTTCTTCGTCGGCAAAATCAATGGTTGCCTCAAGAAGCGCGGCGGCACGTATCAACTTGCCGCGCCATCGCTCGGCTTGCTCGCCCAACTGACCGGACAACACTCGCTGCGCTTGACGCCTCTGCGCTTCGGTTTCAGCATCTATCAGGTCGGCAAGCCCTTCGACTTGGGCAAGATCCAGCCTTTCGTTCTCCAACGCGCGCCGCGTAAACTCACCGGGCTCGGCGGGCCGAAACCCTTGCTGCCGGCCAAGCGCTTCGAGGATCGCAGACAAGACAGCAGTCGATCCATGACATTGAAGCTCAACCGTCGGCTCACCCGTAAAACTATGTCCTTCGCTGAAAACAAGCGTGAGGGCTGTATCGATCAACTCGCCACTTGGTCCACACACATTGCGCAGAGCAGTCTGTCGAGGCGATGGAAGATCGCCCACCAAATTCTTCACGCCAGTAAAAGCGTCAGGGCCAGAAACACGAATTATAGCTACGCCCGATTTGCCAGGCGCCGTCGACAGGGCAAAGATGGTATCCATGATACCTCCGGCAGATGATCACTTCAGGTGTTCATGGAATCGAAGAAATCAGAGTTCGTCTTGGTTTGCTTTAGTTTCCCAAGCAGGAACTCAATGGCATCCGTTGTTCCCATCGGATTGAGGATCCGGCGCAGCACATAGGTTTTCTGCAAATCGACCTTGTCGATCAAGAGGTCCTCTTTCCGCGTGCCGGACTTGAGGATGTCGATGGCCGGGAAGACGCGCTTGTCGGCAATCTTGCGATCTAGAACCAGCTCAGAGTTACCAGTGCCCTTGAACTCTTCAAAGATCACTTCGTCCATCCGGCTTCCGGTATCGATAAGCGCGGTAGAAATGATGGTCAGCGAACCGCCTTCTTCGATGTTCCGCGCGGCACCAAAGAACCTCTTGGGACGTTGGAGGGCGTTAGCATCCACACCACCTGTCAGAACCTTGCCCGACGATGGCACGACTGTGTTGTATGCTCTACCAAGTCTTGTGATTGAGTCGAGAAGAATAACAACATCTCGTTTGTGCTCAACCAGACGCTTGGCTTTCTCTATCACCATTTCCGCCACGGCGACGTGCCGGGCCGCCGGCTCGTCAAAGGTCGAGCTGATGACCTCTCCTTTCACGGAACGCTGCATGTCCGTGACCTCCTCGGGCCGTTCATCGATCAGGAGAACGATCAGATAACACTCGGGATGGTTCCGCTCGATGCTGCTCGCGATGTTCTGAAGAATAACCGTCTTACCCGTCCGTGGCGGCGCCACGATCAGTGACCGCTGCCCCTTGCCGATGGGCGCCACCAGGTCGATGACCCGGGCAGACTTGTCTTTTATGGTCGGATCGTCGATTTCCATTTGAAGGCGCTCATCGGGATAAAGCGGCGTCAGGTTGTCGAACGCGATCTTGTGTTTTGCATTCTCCGGGTCGGCAAAGTTGATCTGGGTCACCGACGTAAGCACGAAATACCGCTCGTTCTCTTCGGGCGCCTTGATTTCTCCTTCTATCGTGTCGCCGGTCCTCAACGAATGTTTGCGGATCGTCTCGGGCGAGACATAGATATCATCCGGGCCCGGCAGATAATTCGCTTCCGAAGAGCGCAGAAATCCGAAACCGTCTTGCAGAACCTCCAGCGTTCCGTCGCCGTAAACGACCCAGCCTTCGTCGGCACGTTCGCGGAGGATCTGAAACATCATCTCCCCCTTGCGCATGGTGGAGGCATTCTCGATCTCCAGCTCTTCAGCCATCGAAAGCAGATCCTTGGCGGTTTGCTTCTTGAGATCGGACAGGTTCAAACGTTCGTCAGACATGGATAGGTCCTTGCGAAATAGACGCGTGCAGGACGCGGCCATTCAGATATGTTCTTGTGGAAGACGGCAAACCCGGACGGGCACCGCTGTACGCTACCTAGGATCAGTGACGCCGCGAGTCAATCTCAGAACTTCACGACCACGGACACGACGATCACGACCATCAGGATCGTCGGAACCTCGTTCATCATCCGGTAATGGCGACCGGACGAGGCCGCGGCGCCGTTCGCGAACGCGTTGCGCTGCCGTCCCAGCCAGTGATGGAACCACGTCATGCCGAGCACGCCGGCCAGCTTGAAATACGGCCACACCGCGCCCCAATCGACAATCCCAGGCGTGGCAACCAGCATAAGGCCCGCACCCCAGGCGACGATCATCGCCGGATTCATAATGACCCGCAAAAGCTTGCGTTCCATCGTCTGAAACACTTCGTCGCGACTGTCTCCAGGCTCAGATTGTTCAGCGTGATAAACGAAAAGACGGGGAAGATAGAAAAGACCTGCCATCCAGGTAATCACAGCCATGATATGGAGCGATTTGGTCCATGGATAAACCGAGGCCAGTAGGTCAGTCATGTTTTCCCCGTATCTTCCTGCTCTCCTCCTAATAAATAAATATAGAAAGAAAAAGGATGATGATTTTGTAGTAGGGAGGCAAAGCTGGGGATTACGGGTTTATACGTGATTTGTCCCAAGCAACTTTTATGTGTGGATAAACTTGTAGAATACATGAGTCGCATTATTCTCTCGTAAACTTAAGTATTTGTAATAAATATAAATATTTCTCGCCTCACGAAAAAAGAACCGGTGGATGAATAAACCTAAAGCGTGAACCATTGGGCGTTTTCCCCGATGAGATGTTTTCCATATCCTCAAGTGCAAAAGACCCTTGAAATCCGGCGAGAAGAGCTGCTTTTTCCGTCGGATCCGGAAGTGTTGGAATCTTCTCCGATCTATCCCTAAAACCGAGTAGAGATATACAATGGGATATCCACATGCCACGCAGGATCATTCTAGCTTCGGGGTCGGAAATCAGGAAAACGCTTCTGCGGAATGCTGGTCTGGATATCCAGGTTTCTCCGGCACGCGTCGATGAGGATGCGGTCCGCGAGTCGATGATTGCCGAATCCGCCTCGCCGCGCGACATCGCCGATGCGCTGGCGGAGCTGAAGGCCAGCAAGCAAAGCGCGCGTAACCCGGGCGCGCTTGTCATAGGTTGCGATCAGGTTCTCAGCTTCGAAAGCCAGATCCTGTCGAAATCCGAAACTCCGCAGCAAGCGCTGGAACAGCTGCGTGCGATGCGCGGCAAACGGCACGAACTGCTGTCCGCCGCGGTAATCTGCGAAGACGGCAAGGCTGTCTGGCGTCATGTCGGCGTGGTGCGCATGATGATGCGTGATGTTTCCGATGCGTATCTTCAAGGGTATGTCAGCCGTAACTGGGATAGCATCCGGCACGCCGTCGGGGCATACAAGCTGGAGGAAGAGGGAGTTCGGCTGTTCAGCCAGGTTCACGGGGATTACTTCAACGTCCTGGGATTGCCGCTTCTTGAACTACTGTCTTACCTGGCCCTGCGCGGAGATATCGAGACATGAGCGAGAACAGGATACCGTTGGCGGCTGTGATCGGATCACCGGTCGCGCATTCGAAATCCCCTCAGATCCACAGCCACTGGCTCAAGACCCATGGCATCCCTGGATACTATATACCGATGGATGTCGCGCCCGACGATCTTGAACACGTGCTCCGCACCCTGCCGAAAATGGGATTCGTCGGCGTCAACATCACCGTCCCGCACAAGGAAAAGGTGCTGGAGATTGCCGACCTGATCACAGATCGTGCCACGCTGATCGGGGCGGCCAACACGCTCATATTCCGCAAGGATGGCAAGATTCATGCCGACAATACCGATGGCGTTGGTTTCATCCAGAACCTCAGGCAGAACGCACCTGAGTGGAACCCCAAGGCCGGGCCGGCGGCCTTGCTGGGCGCGGGCGGCGCAGCACGCGCAGTCGTCTCGGCCCTGCTCGAGGTCGGGGTGCCCGAGATCATGATAGCCAACCGGACCCGTGTTCGCGCAGATGCTCTGAAAACCGAGTTCGGCAAACGCATCATGGTGGTCGATTGGGTGCAGGCCGGCAATATGATGGAAGATGCGGCAACGGTCGTGAACACAACCTCTCTAGGGATGATGGGAAAACCGCCGCTGCGTGTTCCACTTGACGGTTTGCACAAGGGCACATTGGTCACTGACCTTGTTTACGCGCCACTTAAAACCCGCCTTCTGGCCGAGGCCGAGGAACTGGGCTGCCAAACAGTAGATGGCCTGGGTATGCTGCTGCATCAGGCGGTTCCTGCCTTTGAACGCTGGTTTGGCATACGTCCCCAAGTGGACAGCGCGACGCGCGCAGCGGCATTGCGATGACGTTCAAACTGGGCCTGACCGGCTCGATCGGGATGGGCAAATCCACCACGGCGAAGCTTTTTGCCGAGAACGGCTGTGCGGTTTGGGATGCCGATGCCGCGGTGCACCGTCTTTATGCGAAAGGTGGCGCTGCGGTTGCACCCATCGGCAAGGTGTTCCCATCGGCAATCGTCCATGACGCGGTGTCGCGCGACCGCCTGAAGTCGCTCATTGACAAAGATCCGAACGCTCTCAAGAAGATCGAAAGCATCGTGCATCCCCTTGTTGGCGAAGACCGCGCCGCTTTCCTGTCAGACACAGGTACGGATGTCACGGTTCTGGATATCCCTCTTTTGTTCGAAACCGGCGCGGACGCACAGATGGACGCCACCGTCTGCGTGACAGTCTCGCCCGAAACGCAGAGGGCTCGCGTGATGGAGCGCGGCACCATGATCGAAGAACAGTTTCAAGCGATCCTGGCCAAGCAGTTACCGGACGCGGAAAAACGCGCCCGCGCTGATTATGTTGTCGTAACCGATACGCTTGAACATGCCCGCGCACAGGTCCAGGATATCCTCAACGACATTCAGAACAGGCAGACCCATGCGTGAAATCGTGCTCGACACCGAAACCACTGGCTTTGACCCCGAGCAGGGCGACCGGATTGTCGAGATTGGTGCGGTCGAACTCTACAACCATATGCCGACAGGACGTACTTTTCACGAATACATCAATCCGCGCCGCTCGATGCCACAAGAAGCGTTCGAGGTGCATGGCCTTGGGGACGACTTTCTGCGCGACAAGCCGGTTTTTGAAAAGATCGCGCAAAACTTCGTCGATTTCATCGGCGACGCCAAGCTGGTGATACACAACGCCGCTTTTGACATGAAATTCCTGAACGCGGAGCTCGGATGGCTCAACATGGCGAAGATCCCGTGGGAACAGGCCATCGACACGCTCGACATCGCCCGGCGAAAATTCCCGGGCTCGCCTGCTTCGCTGGATGCGTTGTGCCGGCGTTTCGGAATCGACAATTCATCACGCACTCTGCACGGAGCCTTGCTCGACTCCGAGATCCTTGCCGAAGTCTATCTGGAGCTGATCGGCGGTCGGCAGCCCGATTTCGGATTGGCGGGCGCCTACTCTCCGGAAACAACGGAAGCCAGCGCCGAAACCGACTGGCATCCCGGCCCGAGGTCGAAACCGTTGCCGTCACGCCTAAGCGAAGAAGAACGCGCCGCGCACCAGGCATTCGTGGAACACATGGGCGACGGCGCGCTCTGGAAGCAACTGACTTAGGCGTCGGGCGTCGGTTTTTCCTCCGCCGCGGCGGCTTGGCGACGCATGATCTCGTTGCGGTAAAGCTGCACGAAATCGATCGTCTCTAGGTTCAGCGGTGGGAAGCCCCCGTCCCGGGTCACATCGCTGACGATGCGGCGCACGAACGGGAAGATCATCCGCGGACATTCGATCAGCAGGAAAGGATGCATCTGGTCGTCGGGTACGTTTTCGATCTGGAATACGCCGACATATTCCAGCTCCAACAAGAATAGCGTGTCCTCGGTGCCTTTGTTCTTGGACGTGATCGTCAGCTTGATCATGACTTCGAACTGGTGCTCGGCCGAGCGTTTCTTCGCGTCCAGGTTCACCGCGACCTGCACGTCGGGGTTGACCTCTCCGCCAGACCCTCTCTGGGCCAGCGCATTCTCGAATGACATGTCCCGGATGAACTGCGTCAGCACGTTCATTTTCGGTCCGGTTTGCGCCCCTTGGGTGTCCGTCTTTGCAGCACCGTTATCCTGTTCGGCCATCTATAGTCTCCTGGCGGAAAAATTCATCGCGCGAAGGCTTAGCAGGATGCCGAACGCGCCTCAATGCCCAGTGTCAATGCCGTGTCCACCCGGAGCCATCATGCGTGGGCTTCTTCGGCGGGTTTACTTCCTCGTACTGGCCTTCGATCACGTCATCCCGCTGGCGCGGCCCATGCCCGTTGCGCATGTCGCGCGGCCCGTTGGGCCCCATTTCGAAACGCTGTACCTTGATCCGCTTGCGAAGGAATTGGAACAGTGACTTTCGGATCGGCGGTGCAAGCAGCGAAAACCCAACCGCGTCTGTAAAGAACCCCGGTGTAAGCAGAAGCGCACCGGCAATCAGGATCATGGCGCCGTGGGCCAGCGGCTCGGTCGGATCATCCAGCTTCTGAAACGATGACCGAAGCTGCCCGATGGCCATTGCCCCCTGCGTGCGCACAAGCCAAGTGCCGATGATCGCGGTCAGTACCACAATCCCCAGTGTCGGCCATAAACCGATCAGACCGCCAACCTGAATAAACAGCGCGATTTCGATGAGCGGCACCAACAGAAAGGCTACAAATAGCCACATGAGCATGATCCTCCTTGGTTTCTAAAGGCGGGTACGGTGGACTCACCCGGATCAACACCCTACATAAGGATCACACCGGGAGGTTTCCATCCTGGGCACGTTGAGAGGTATGAATGAATTCGCCCCTGCTTCAGTTGCTTGTCCTCGCGGGCATAGCGATTTTCCTGATACTCCGCCTGAAAAGCGTCCTTGGTACCCGCGACGGGTACGAGCCTTCGCAACAGCCGCGCCCTTCGACGCCGACGCCGTCGCGCCGGCAAGATTTCGAAGTTATCGAGGGCGGGCCCGATCACGACATCACCGACCATGTGCCCGAAGGGTCCGAGGATGCCAAGGCGCTTGCCGACATGAAACGCGTCGAAAGCAGTTTCTCCGTCGGCGAGTTTCTGCAGGGCGCGAAGCAGGCCTACGAATGGATTTTGATGTCCTTCGAGCGCGGCCAGATGGACGAGATGCGGCCGTTTCTTGGTGATGACGTCTTCGAGGCATTCAACGGCGTGGTCGAGTCCCGTGCCCAACAGGGCCTGACCATCGAGGCTGAATTCATCGGTGTCCGCGAAACCACGCTGGCCAGCGCCCGCTTCGACGACGCGACCAACACAGCCGAGATAACCGTGCGCTTCATTGGTGAGTTGGTCTCGGTTGTGCGCGACCAGAATGGCGAGATCGTCGAGGGTGAGCCTGGCAAATCTAAAAAGCAGAAGGATACCTGGACCTTCGAACGTGTGATGGGGTCCGACGATCCCAACTGGCGGCTTGTTGCCACGGACGAATGATCGGACGGGCGACAGCGGCTTTGTTCCTACTGCTGATGGCCGCAATCGCCGTCAGAGCAGAGGAAGTGACACATACTGTTCTCGACTTCGACGACCTGAAGGGCTGGGAGGCCGACGATCACGAAAAAGCACTCGAAGCCTTTCTTCTGACCTGTCCCGACCTTGATGATCCCGATTGGCGGGCGCTTTGCGCATTGGCCCAGCAAAAGCCCGACGCCACGGATTTCTTTCAGCTCTTCTTCCGCCCTGTCTTGATCGAGGACGGTAAGAAAGCGCTCTTCACCGGCTATTTCGAGCCAGAGCTTAGCGGGTCATTGTCGCCGGGGGGCCGTTACCGCTACCCGCTTTACCGCAAACCGCCTGAGGCTCAGGGTGCCGTACCTTGGTTGTCTCGTCGAGAGATCGAAGCAGGTGTTGCCATGCAGGGTCGTGGGCTCGAAATCGTGTGGGTCGATGATCCGGTCGAAAAGTTCTTCTTGCAGATTCAGGGGTCTGGCCGTGTGACCCTTCCAGATGGCCGCAAGATCCGCGTGGGCTATGGTGGGGCGAATGGCCACGAATATCGCTCTGTCGGGGCCGAACTTGTTCGCCGTGGTATCTACCAAGCCCACCAGGTTTCGGCTCAGGTCATCAAGAACTGGGTCCGCCGCAATCCTGTCGCCGGGCAGGAACTGCTCTGGCACAACCCTTCCTACGTGTTCTTCCGGCGGATCGATTCCGTGCCCGCCGATATGGGCCCGCTCGGTGCGATGAACCGGTCCGTCACGGCAGGCCGCACCGTTGCGGTCGATCCGGCCTATGTTCCGCTCGGCGCTCCGGTCTGGATCGAGAAAGAGGGCGCCGGCCCGATCCGCCGACTGATGATCGCACAAGACACCGGCTCTGCCATCAAAGGCGCGCAACGCGCCGATATCTTTATGGGAACGGGGGACGAGGCTGGTCGCACCGCTGGACGCCTGCGTGATCCCGGCCGCATGCTCGTCCTTCTGCCGATCCAGCGCGCCTATGCCACTGCGACGGAGCCAAACCTTTGAGCCGTCGGCGCATCACGCCGGAGGAACTGAAACTTTGGCAACAGGTGGCACGGACTGCGGACAGGCTCGACCCCGAGAAAAGCCGCGACACACCTCGCTCGCTGCAGCGATCCACCCAAAAATCGCCTGAGAAAACCAAGCCCGACCTGTCACAATTCGAAATCGGCCAAAAGGCCGGTACACCGTCCAATCGCCACGATACCTTGCCTGGCCTGCCTGAACGGCTTGCCCGACAACCGCTGCAGATGGACAAGCGCACGAACACGCGTCTGAAGCGCGGCAAGGTTGAGCCGGAAGCCCGGATCGATCTGCACGGCATGACCCTGGCCCAGGCGCAGCCGGCCTTGACCGGCTTTATCCTGCGGGCGCAGGCACAGGGCAAAAGGCTGGTTCTGGTGATCACTGGTAAGGGCAGGAATACGGACAACGGCGGCCCGATACCCACCAGACATGGTGTGCTGCGCCACGCGGTACCGCAATGGCTGGGCGCAGCGCCGTTGTCGGGGCTGGTGTTGCAGATCACCCAAGCGCATGTGCGGCATGGGGGTGGAGGGGCGTATTACGTGTATCTACGCCGCAACCGGTAGCAGGGGTTTGGCGCGGGTGATGCCGATGGTCATCATCAGGGTGGTGAATACGAAATAGCCTGCGACGATCAGGTATTGGCTTTCCAACCCCAAGCCCAAATCGATGCCAATGCCGGTCAAGCCGGGGCCGATGGCGGAGCCGAAGACCATGACCGCCGCGGCCATGGCCTTGATCGAGCCGAGGCGGGCGGTGCCGTAGAATTCGGCCCAGAAGGCATTGGGGAGTGTGGTGTTCGCGCCGGTTGTCATGCCGAGGAAAAACAGGCCGGCGAGCAGGGTCAAGGTATTGTCGGATATCGCAAAAATCCCGAAAGCGGCGACCATGGGAAGCTGGAAGAACGGGATCAATCTGGCGGTGCCGAAGCGGTCCAGGGCCCAGCCGGACAGGACCATCGCGACGATTCCGACGGCGGTGTAGAACGGGTAGAGGGCGACCAGCTGAACGTGGGGGATGCCCTTCAATTCGGCGAAGTGGACCTGGTGGAAAAAGAAGGCCGTGTTGAAGGCTGCGGGGCCCAGAAGTGCCGGGACCATGAACCAGAATAGCCAATGAAATAAGGCCTGATTGCGGGTCCAGTGGCGGGATTCCATGCCTACGGACTGGTCGGTTTGGGCCAGCATCTGGGGCGTGCGTTCAAGGCGGAGGAGGCGGTGGATGACGGGGACGCCGCAGAGGGCGATGAGGGCGGCGGCGACCCACAGCATGCGCCAGTCATAGATGGCCAGAAGTGCAACGAAAACAAGAGGTAACAGGGCCTCGCCCAAGGCGAAGCCGAGGGTGGCGATGGACAGGGCCTTGCCCCGTGTGGCGATGAACCAGCGGGACATGGCGACGACGGCGAGGTGGCTGGTCATGCCCTGGCCGGTGAAACGCAGGGCAAAAATAACCGCGATCAACCCCCACCAGACCGGATTGAAGGCCATCGAGAGGCAAGCAAAAGCCAGTAATATCAGTATGATAGGGGCGAGGGTGCGGACGCGAAAAAAATCCGTGAGGCCGCCGGCCCAGACCATGACCAGGGCGGAGGCGGTGGTGCCGAGCGTATAGATCCCGCCCCATTGCCCGTGGCTGAGACCCCACGCGGCCCGAACCTCCCCGGCGAAGAGCGAGATAAAAAACGTTTGTCCAAAAGAACTTAGGAAGGTCAGCAGCATACCCGCCGACAGGAAGGGGAGGTTGTCACGGAGAAAATCGAGGAGCCGCATGACCCCCTTCGTGGCCCGAAACCCGAGGGAAGAAAAGCGAATTCAAAGGGGTGCGATCTGATTCGTTAACGCCCCCCGGACAGGCCAAATCGGAACGTCGGTATCGCGTCGGTATTTGAGTGGTATGCCGACGGTGCGATTTTTGGGGATTTGGGGGGTTAAAAGGGAGGACGTAATTTTTGAGAAAAAATTTATAAACTTGAACAATCTGGAACGAAGCAATTTCAATCCGTTGTCCCAAAGAATTTGGGAGTAAGGACAATTCACAGAAAATGTTCTCTTTCTGTTCATCTCAACATATGGTATTCAAGATCGCTGCCACAACAACTAAGGCGATTCTATGCAACCACACGTAAGACAAGGACTGACGGTCAGCCAGCGCTTTGACACGTTTTTGAACAACATTCGTTTGACGACCGGCCAGATCGAAGCGGGTGCCGAACGCCGCGAAAAAGTGGTCGAAACTTTGAATTCCCATTATTGGGGCTCAAATTCGAAAACAGCAAATTCACTCTACGTTGGCTCGTGGGGAAAGAGGACTCGCGTTCGCCCACCTCGCGATGTGGATGTACTGTTCAAGCTGCCATATGAAACATATGAACGCTTTTCGAAACGCACGGGCAACATCCAGTCACAACTTCTGCAAGAAGTTAAACGTGTGCTCGGAGAAAAATTTCGTACGACCGCGATCAAAGGCGATGGTCCTGTAGTTGCCGTTCCGTTCACCGCGTACAACGTTGAACTGATCCCTGCGTTTAGTTTGAATGATGGACGCTACTATATCTGCATGACCGATGGTGGCGGCTACTACAAAACCGCCGACTACTCCGCGGAGGAAGAACTAATTCGTCGAAGTGTAAATAACACGAACGGAAATATAAGACCGCTAATCCGTATGATGAAGCGTTGGCAGGCTAATTGTCAGATCCCGTTGAAGTCGTTCTGGATAGAGTTGCTCGCCGTTGATTTTCTGGACAGCTATACTTACCGCGACAAATCAAGCGTCTACTATGACTGGATGGTTCGAGATTTCCTCAAATATCTTGAAGGAAAGAAGAACGGCGTTGTCTATGCGCCGGGTACATACGAGCCGATGTTCTTAGGCGATGCGTGGGGGTATCGTGCAACTGTGGCTCGAAAAAATGCTGAAGAAGCATGCGAAAACGAGGGCAGCTATCCAGCATTGGCGGGGGGCTGCTGGCAGAAAATATTCGGCACGGACATTCCAGTGATATGACGCAACGCAGAGTGAACGAGATCGTTAACGAATGTCGTCGGCAGGAGGAATCTTGCCAGTATACGGCAGCAGGTCTTTATCTTTGGCAAAAGAACGCGCGGTTTTGGAAGAATGTATTCATAGTTGTGCCCATTGTTGCCGGGGGCCTCGCTACTTCTCAAATAGTAACAAACGCTGAAGCTCAATGGACAGTATATGTTGCGGCGGTTCTCGCGCTATTTGCCGGGCTGTTCCCAGCAATTTTTGAAGCCTTAGGCATGGACATGCGCGTTCGAGAGATCGGCACTTCGGCGAGTGAATTCACTAACCTGCGTGACCGGTTCAGAATTCTCGCCGGAATCGGCGCGGACATGGATTTTGATGAACTTAACCCTTCATTTGAGCAACTGATGGATCGCATGGATGCAGCCAGAACTATCGCTCCACCACTTCCCGAAAAGTATTTCGAGTACGGTCGAAAGAAAATTGAAGGTGGTGACTACAGTTTTGAAGTAGACGCGAAAAGCGGCTAAGTCTGTACTAACCTACCAAGGTCTCGGAATTTTGAAAGCGATCCGACTAGGGCAGATCCCAAACACTAATACGCACTAACCCTACAAAACATATCTGCTTAAATCCGTCGACTTCATCAGCTCGCCCAGGTTGGCGTCCACGAAGGCTTCGTCCACGACCACCTTCTCTCCGGCGCGGTCGGGCGCGGTGAAGCTGAGTTCCTCGAACACGCGTTCCATCACGGTATAGAGCCTGCGCGCGCCGATATTCTCGATGGTCTGGTTGACCTCCGCCGCGATGCGGGCGAGGGCCTTGATGCCGTCCTCGGTGAATTCGACGTTCACCTCCTCGGTCCCCATGAGGGCGGAGTACTGGCGGGTCAGGGCGTTGTCCGTCTCGGTCAGGATGCGCACGAAATCTTCCTCGGTCAGGGCGCGGAGTTCGACCCGGATGGGCAGGCGGCCCTGAAGTTCGGGCAAGAGGTCGGACGGCTTGGCGATGTGGAAGGCGCCGCTGGCGATGAAGAGGATGTGGTCGGTCTTGACCGGGCCATGCTTGGTCGAGACGGTCGTACCCTCGATCAGGGGCAGCAGGTCGCGCTGCACCCCCTCGCGCGAGACGTCGCCGCCGCGGGCCTCCTGCCGGGCGCAGACCTTGTCGATCTCGTCAAGAAAGACGATGCCGTTCTGCTCGACCGCTTCCAGGGCGGTGCGGTTGACGGTTTCGTCGTCCAAGAGCTTGTCGGCTTCCTCGGAAATCAGGATGTCGTAGCTTTCGCGGACGGTCATCTTCTTGCGGGTGGTGCGGCCGCCGAAGGCCTTACCGAAGATGTCGCCCAAGTTCATCATGCCCATCTGGCCGCCGCCGGGCTGGCCGGGGATGTCCATCATGCCAAGGGGGTTGGAGGTGTCGGCGACGTCAAGCTCGATCTCGGTATCGTCGAGCAGGCCATCCTTGAGCTTCTTGCGGAACATCTCGCGGGTCGACTCGCGGGCATCCTCGCCGGCGATGGCGGCGATGACGCGATCCTCGGCCTGTTGATGGGCGCGGGATTTGACGTCTTCGCGCATGAAGTCGCGGGTCTGGGCGATGGAGCTGTCGACGAGGTCGCGGATGATCTGTTCGACATCGCGGCCGACATAGCCGACCTCGGTGAACTTGGTCGCCTCGACCTTGATGAAGGGGGCGCGGGCGAGTTTTGCCAGGCGGCGGGAGATTTCGGTTTTGCCGACGCCGGTGGGCCCGATCATCAGGATGTTCTTGGGGTAGACCTCCTCGCGCAGGTCGTCGGAGAGCTGCTTGCGGCGCCAGCGGTTGCGCAGGGCGACGGCGGTGGCGCGCTTGGCGTCCTTCTGGCCGATGATGTAGCGGTCGAGTTCCGAGACGATTTCGCGCGGGGTGAGGTCGGTCATGGGGCGTCCTGTGGTTGCGTTACGGGGGAACGTAAGCATGGGGGGGCGAAACGCAAGGTGCGGTTATTCGGAGGTTGCGGTGACGTCGTCCCAGGGGGGCAGGCGGGATTTGCCGGGGAAGTTGGGCAGGGCGCGCATGAGGGCGACGCGCAGGTGGGTCCAGAAGGTGCCGAGGCCGGTGATGAAGGCGCCGATGACAAGCATCAGGAGCGGAAGCTGCGTGCCGCCGCCATCCATGCTGAAGAGCCAGTAGATGGTGGCGGCGAGATAGCCCATGCCGGCGGTCAGGAAGGAGCGGCGGTCGATGATGAGGGCGAGGCAGGTGACCAGCAGGAAGCCGATGATCGTGAGGATTGTGCCGAGGGGGCCGTCAAGGTTGTAGACGGTCATCATCACGGTGTTCACCAGCGCGGGCGCGGCCAGCAGGTGTAGCCAAAAGGCGGAACGCGCGCGGCGGCCGATGCGGTGGGGGTCCTGCATGTCGAACCAGAGGCCGGCGATGAAGGCGAGGATGCCGAAGATCAATGTGCCGAGGGCCAGTGAGCCGCCCTGGCGGAGGTCGAAGAGGCTCCAGAAGCTGCCGGTGATCAGCGTGTCGACGGGGCTTGTTTCGGTGGTGATCGCGAATATCGTCATGAAGCCGTAGAGGCCGACGAGCAGCATCGAGAACGGCACGCGGAACCGGCGGTAGTGCAGCAGGATCGACGCCATACCGCCGAGGCCCAGCAGGATGGCCACGAGCGCGCCGGAGGTGAGGCCGATCATGTCGAGCACATAGCCGATCAGGCCGCCCGCGCCGGTGGCATAGGTACAGACCAGCACGATGGACGGAAGGCTCATCCGGCGTTTCAGGGTGAAGTAATGCGCGGCGAACCAGCCGACGGCGATCAGCGCCGCCATGACAAAGACAATGCCGCCCGCGGCTGCTGCGAAGGTCACGGCGCCGGAGGTCAGCAGGATCAGCCCGAGCGAGATGAAGATCTCGGCAAAGCCCGAGAACAGTTCGAACGGTTCGTCCTCGTTCGCGCGGCGGGCGATGCGGCCGGCGCGTTCGTGTGACAGGGCGCTGAGGCGCGCGGCCTGTGCCTCATCGATGATGCCGGCGGCGGTGGCGGCGCGCAGGTCGTCCTGGGTCAGGGTCATGGGCGGTCCTATGATCGTTTTCGCGCAAGCCCTAAAGGACCTGTTGGCCGAAAGAAAGGCAGCATTCTGACGTGGACAGGCTCTGCTCGACGGGTCAGTGCTTGCCGAGGAAATCCAGAATCCCGGCGTTGAAGTCCTGCACATGGCTGGTGTTGCAGCCATGCGGCGCGCCCTCGATCTCGCACAGGTTGCTGTGGGCAACCATCTTGTGGGTGCGGTGGCCGGAGCCTTCGATCGGGACAATACCGTCGGCGGTGCCGTGCAGGACCAGCGTTGGCACGGTGATCTTTTCCAGGTCGTTGCGGAAATCGGTCGTGGCCCATGCCCGCATGCAGCCAAGCGCGGCGTCCGGCGAGGATTGATTGCACAGGTCAAGCGCCTGTAGCCGCTGTTCCTCCGTCACCTTCAGGTCGCCATCTGCTGAAAAGAAGTCCTTGGTGAAGCCGTCGAAGAACGCGTCGCGATCTGCCTTCAGGGTGTCCTCGAATTCCTGCGCGGCGTCCTCGGTCAGGGGGCCGTCGGGGTTATCGTCGGATTGCATCAGACAGGGCGGAACGGCGGCGGCGAAGACCACGCTTTTGAGCCGGGCTTCGCCGTGGTTGCCGATGAAGCGGGCCACCTCGCCGCCGCCCATGGAAAAGCCGACGAGCGTGACGTCGTTCAGGTTCTTTTCCTTTATGATCTCTTCGAGATCGGCGGCGAGCGTGTCGTAATCGTATTTGTCATCGGGCGCGGTCGAGCGGCCAAAGCCGCGACGGTCATAGGCAATCACGCGGTGGCCGGCCTGGTTGAGTGCCGGAACCTGGTATTCCCATGCCTCTGCCGACAGGGGCCAGCCGTGGACCAGGATAACCGGCTGGCCGTTGCCGCCGGTGTCTTCGATATGCAAGCTCATGGGGTCCTCCTCGTGCGATGCACTTTGGTAAGGAGAACGAAGTGGGCGGCAGTGATGTTCCGCCTTGCCGTTAGGCGCTGATCGACTCCACGGTCAGGTTGCCGTTGGTGTAGACACAGATGTCCGAGGCGATGGCCATGGCATCCCGCGCGATCTGTTCGGCGGACCTATCGCTGTCGATCATGCCGCGCGCGGCGGCCAGCGCGTAGTTCCCGCCCGAGCCGATGGCGGCCACGTCATGTTCGGGTTCCAGAACGTCGCCCGCGCCGGTGATCACGTAAAGCTGTGAGCCGTCGGTGACGATCAGCATCGCCTCGAGCTTTTGCAGGTACTTGTCGGTGCGCCAGTCCTTGGCGAGTTCGACGCTGGCGCGTTGCAACTGGCCGGGGGTCGCTTCGAGCTTCGACTCCAGCCGTTCCAGAAGGGTGAAGGCGTCGGCGGTGGAGCCGGCGAAACCGGCGACCACGTCATACCCGCCGGGGCTGATGCGGCGGACCTTTCGGGCGGTGCCCTTGATGACGGTATCGCCAAGGCTGACCTGCCCATCGCCCGCGACGACGACCTGCCCGCCCTTGCGGACGCCGATGATGGTTGTGCCGTGCCAGCCGGGAAAATCGCTCATGGTCGGGGCTCCTTTGATCTTTGGACCTATATGGAAGGCGTGGGGCGCGGTGGCAACCCGGGTGGGCAAATGTGGCCGCGCATCGCCGTGCCGTGGGGGCGGCGTCATGCCGGAGGCATGCTACTCGCATGACGATGCGCGGCGGCGCAGCATTGCTGCGCCTTGATTCCGCGCATTTTTCCACAACGTAAAAGGGCCGCTCATGAGGCGGCCCTTTCTTAACTTTGTTCAGCTTTTCTTCAGATCGACTCTTCGATCCAGCCTTGCAGCGCGGCCTTGGGCGCGGCGCCGGTCTTGGTCGACACCACCTCGCCGTTCTTGAAGATGAACAGCGCCGGGATGCCACGCACGCCCAGTTGCGAGGGCGAGTTGGGGTTCTCGTCCACGTTCACCTTGGCGATTTTGACCTTGCCGTCCATCTCGGAGGACAGCTCTTCCAGTGCCGGGCCGATCTGCTTGCAGGGGCCGCACCACTCGGCCCAGAAATCCACCACGACGGGAATGTCGGAGTTCTTCACTTCGCTATCGAACGTATCGTCGGTTACGGCAACGGTGGCCATTTTGGTCTCTCCTTGAGCTCGGGTTCGACAGCGAACCTATGTAGAGCCATAGGGAGCGTCAAGCTATATGGGTGTCGGCCAAGGCTTGCGTCACAAGATCGTGTGGCAGGGGCATGAGGGTCGCCGTGCGGGTCCAGAGCAGCGCGGTCTCGATGGTGCGGCCGGGATAAATCTGTTGCAGGGCATGGGCATAGGCCCCCATCTGCCGCAAGAGGCCAGAGGGCACGGCTGCGGGCGTATCGGGAACCACGGCATTGGTCTTGAAATCGACGGCCAGGATTTTTTCGGGGGTGACGATCAGGCGGTCGATCGTGCCGTGAATCCGCCGCCCCGTCAGCGCGTCGAGATGGGCGGATATCGGCACTTCGGCCAGCGCCTCGGGCGCGAAGAGCGGGCGCAGATGGTCTCGGGACAGCACATGCTCGGCCTCGGCCAGCAATTGTGCCAACTCTTGCCCCCGGGCGGCGTCGGGCCCGTGCGCAAGTAGGGTGGCGGCCGCATCGGCGCGGTCGGCCGGGGCGCGCTGCGGCAGAAGCTCCAACAGGCGGTGCACCTGCCGGCCCCGGCGCTTGGCGGCGGCTTCGTCCAGCCCGGCCTCGCCCGGCAGCGCCTTGTCGCCACCAAGGTCGGTCGAGGGCGCGAGGGTCTCGGGCCGGGGCGGTGCGGGTTTGGCGGGTTCGGCATACCAGCGTGGTACGGATGGTGTGGCATCCTCGGGAACGTCTTCAGAAACAGGCTCTAATCCGGCCCAATTACCACTTTCCAGGCGCAGCCCTTGCCCGCCTTCGAAGATGTGTTCAGCAGCTTCCGAGCGCAGCATCCCGGTGCGCACTTTGCTGTACCAGTCACGCCCATCCTTATCGAGCTCGCCAGCCGCGGCGACGATCAGCCATTTCTCGGCCCGTGTCATGGCGACGTAGAGCAGGCGGTCGCGCTCGGCCCATTGGGCCTCGCGCCCGGCTTCGTCGATGGCCTGCAACGCGGCGGGCAGATCCTCCTTGCGGGGCCGCCAAACGGCAGTGTCGCCCGCCGCAACCAGCTTGGCATCGACCCGCAGGTCGCGCTTGGCGCAATCGGGCAGGATGACGATGGGCGATTCGAGGCCTTTGGCGGCATGGGCGGTCATCACGCGGATACGGTTGCCCGCGTTGTCCAATTGGCGCTTGATCTCCAGGTCGTCGGTTTCCATCCACACCAGGAAACCCGTCAGGCTGTCGATCGCGTTGCGCTCGTAGGCCATGGCCTGGGACAAGAGAGCATCGATCCCGTCTTCGGCCTCGGGCCCCAAACGCGACAAAAGGCGGGAGCGCCCGTCGTGACGTGTCAGAATGCGCTCGATCATGTCATAGGGGCGCAGGAAATCGGCCGCGCCGCGCAGATCGTTCAGGATGGCAAGGGTTTCGGGAAACTCCGCAGCGCGGTCGCGAAGGGACTGCCAGAGGTACCGGCTGGGCCGGTCGTGGGCGAGATCGAACAGTTGCGCTTCGGACCAGCCGAAAAGCGGCGAGCGCAGCGCGCAGGCCAGCGACAGGCTGTCCTCGGGTGTGGCGAGGAAGGACAAGAGCGCAGCGATATCCCGCACCGCCAGTTCCGCGCCGACGCGCAGACGGTCGGCCCCGGCAACGCTCAGCCCTTCGGATTTGCAGGCGCGGATGATCTCGTGAAAGAGATCCGAGCGGCGCTGCACGAGGATCAGGATATCGCCCTCGGTGATTGCCGTGGCCTTTGTGCCGTCCTTCGACGGCAAAGGCGTGCCGAGCATCGCCTTGACGTTGCGGGCGATCTGCGCGGCCAGCCGGGTGGCCGGGTCGCCCGGTGTCTTGATGTCGACCGGGTCGTACCACTCGGGCGGCTCTTCGGTCTCTTCCTTTTCCACAGGCGGCCAGAGATCGACGCGGCCCGGCATGGCGGCGATGAACGCCTTGTGCTTTTCGCGCTGGGTGAAACCGCTGGCGTCACGCCCTTGGAACGTCTCGTCGACCAGCGACAGGATGGTCTGCGCCGAACGGAACGAGAATTCCATCACCATATCCCGCAAGGGGGCGTCGGTGACCTCCAGCTTGGCTCGAAAATCCTCCTTCATGCGGTCGAACCCCTCGGGGTCGGCGCCCTGGAAGGAATAGATCGACTGTTTCTTGTCCCCGACGACGAAGATCGTTCGCTGCCGGTCGGCGCGGGCGCCGGTGCCGCTGGTGAACTCCTGCGACAGGCGTTCGATCAGCTTCCACTGTACCGGACTGGTGTCCTGCGCCTCGTCAACCAGGATATGGTCGATGCCGCCGTCCAGCTTGAACAGAACCCAATCGGCGACCTTGGGATCGTTCAAGAGGTCCCGGCTGCGCAGGATGAGATCGTCGAAATCCAGCATTCCGCGGGCGTCCTTGGCGGCGGCATAGGCGGGCAGGAAGACGGAGGCAAAGCGGTGCAGGATCTGCGCTGTCTCTCGCGCCTGAAGCGCAAGGCGCGTGTCGCGCGCGGTCTCGACCCGGGCCATCAGGGCATTGAGCGCGTCGGTCATGCCGGGGTTCGCCTCGCGCACAGCCTTGGTTGGAAAAGAGCCTATCTTGGCCGAAAATGGAGATTTCGCTCCGCTGCCGGTCAGGAAGACATTTTCGAGGATCGGTAAAGCCTGAAGCGAAGGGATGTCCGCCATGGTCAGCTTGACCGCCGCGCGCGCATCGGTCGTGCTTCCGGCGGTCAGCAGCGGCAAGAGGTCGGCGATCAGATCAGCCTCGCCCCCCAGGAACACCGAGGCGACAAGCGTCTGTTCGGTGTCGTCCGGCCTCAGACCAAAGATCTTTGACAGGTCCATATCGCTGATCGGACGGGACAGCAGGTCGCGCTTGCCGACGATTTCCTGCGTCAGGCTGTCCAGATCCTCGCCGGTATACTGCTCGGCCAGATCGTAGAGCGCCTGAGCGTCCGGGCCGTTGGCAATTTTCTCGACGACCTCCGACCGCAGCAGAGCGGCGGCGCGGTCCTCCATCTCGGTGAATTGCGGGCTGACACCGGCCTCGAACGGGAAGCGGCGCAGGAGCGCGGAACAGAAGGAGTGGATCGTCTGGATCTTCAACCCGCCGGGTGTTTCGATGGCCAGCGCGAAGAGACGGCGGGCCTCGCGCAGACGCCTTGGAGTGATCGCCCCGTCGATGCCAAGGTCGGTCAACTGCTTTTCCAGATCGGTGTCCGACAGCATCGCCCACGCGCCGAGACGGGCGAACAGGCGATTCTGCATCTCGGACGCGGCAGCCTTGGTATAGGTCAGGCAAAGGATATTTTGCGGGTCTGTTCCCGCCAAAAGCAGCCTTGCGACCCGATCGGTCAGCACCTTGGTCTTGCCCGACCCGGCATTGGCCGACAGCCAGGTCGAGCGGTTGGGCCGCGCGGCGTCGATCTGGCGCTGGGTGGCGTCGTCTACCATTTGCCCACCCGTTCCGGATCGGCCTCGTCGGTGATGTCCCACTCGCCGAAACGGGCCAGTTGGTCGTAATCGCCCGCCATGTCCTTGGTCTTCATCGCACGGCGCGACAGGTAGCCCTGCCCGGGATCCAAGTAGCGGGCGACCAGATCGCTCAGTTCCGCCCAGGTCTGTCCGGTCGGCACCTCATCCAGCGGTGCCAGCACCTCGCGGGGGTCGCCCGTCAGCCCGATGAAAACGGCGCGCGCGACCGGGCCGGGCGCAAGATTGCCGAACCCGGCGCGTTCAGCCAGCGCGGCCTCCAGCAAAAGCTGCTTTTCGAACGCTTTCTGCGCCTTGGCCGAGGGCGGCGCGCCGGTCTTGTAGTCGTATATGTGCAGGCCTCCGCTCGCGTCGATGTCGATGCGGTCGGCCTTGGCGGTCAGGGTGAAATCGTGTGGATCGACGCACGCCTTGGCCATTTCTTCGAACGCGGATGGCCGGGCCAGCGCGCGGCGACCCGCCTCGGTCTCGACGAACCACGCGGCTATACGGGCCATCCGGGCGAACCACAGCGCCCGCGCCTCTCCCCAAGGCACGGATTCCTCCAGAACAGACACTGTTTTCTGCGTCAGATACGCCGGTGTCAGAGC
Source organism: Roseovarius sp. THAF9 (assembly GCF_009363715.1). Taxonomy (NCBI): domain Bacteria; kingdom Pseudomonadati; phylum Pseudomonadota; class Alphaproteobacteria; order Rhodobacterales; family Roseobacteraceae; genus Roseovarius; species Roseovarius sp. THAF9. Next base: position 3,849,520 of record NZ_CP045404.1, on the reverse strand, counting down.
GTCTGGATCTTCCAGCGTGTCCTTGATGGCATGTTCCAGAACATCGTGCAGCACCTCGCCGCGCAGGCGCGCATCGGGCAGTTTCATCAATGGGTCCAGCGGGCGCAGGCGCAGGATCTTGTCGGCATAGATCGCGTAGGGGTCGCGGATCAGCTTTTCGATCCGGGTCACTGACAGCTCCTTGGGCCGCGCCGCCACAGGAGGGATCGGCGCCGGGCGTCGGGCAGAGGGCGTCGGTGCGACCGTCTCGAACGCCTCGGCCAGCGCGAGCGCATCGCGGCCGCGTTGCTTCATGGCGTCGAGCGCCGCTTTGCCGCCCTCGTCGTTCAGGCCCTGTAGCAGGTTTGTCAGGCGGTTCAGCCAGCGCGACGGCACCGTTTGTGCGTCGTCCGAGCGGATGGCGCGGGTGATCCAGACGGTGGGCGTTGCGGTCACGGCCTGCTGAAAATCATGCGCGGACAGACCGATCTTGCGTTCGGGCAGCAAAAGCCCGGCCTCGTGCCGCATCTCGCGGTTGAGCCAGGGGTCGCGGGGCGGCGCCTCTGGCCATGTGCCTTCGTTCAGACCGGACAGGATCAGGAGGTCGGCCCCCTGCACCCGTGCCTCCAGCGTGCCCCAGATCAGCACGCGGGGGTCAGTATCGGTCTGGCTGCGCACGGTCTCGCGGGACAGGATGGCGTGGAAGAGGTTGATATAATCGAGCGCGCGCATCGCCTGACCATACCCGGCATTTTCAGCAAGGTTAGAGACGCATTTCTGCGCCTCGCGCCCTGCGCCTTCGTCCCAGAGCCGAATCGGAGCGTCGGGGTCGGGGCCGCGCGAGATGGCCTCGGACAGTGCGATATGCGCGTCGACGATTTGGGTCAGCGGGCGGGCCTCGGGCCTTGCGTGATTGAAAAAACACGACCGCAGCCAGTCGAGCCAGGGGGCCAGATAAGGATCTTCGACCGTTGCGGCCCAGGTTTCGAGCGTTGCCAGATCCGGCTCGGGGGGGCCATTGCGACGCAGGTAAAGTTCCAGTTCGCGCGTCAGGCGCAGATGCGGGCCGCGTTCGCCGGCCATGTTCGTCAGGGGATGTTTCAGCAGGGTCAGCAGTTGCGCGGCATCGAGCGGCGCGTTCAGCATTTCGGCCACATGGCGCAGGAACCTGCCGGGCGCGGAGTGGTGCAGCGGCACGCCGGCGCTGTCGTCGGGATGCAGGCCCCAGCGGTCCAGCGCAGAAGCGACGCGCCGGGTCAGGGTCCGGTCGGGCGTGATCAGCGCGGCGGTCTGGCCCTGCTCGACGGCCTCGCGCAGGCGCATGGCGATGCAGAGCGCCTCCATCCGGGCCGAAGGCGCCTCGAGCAGGGTCATGCCCGCCGTCGCCGGCGCAATGTCGGGCGCCAAGGCGGGGCCGTGCGACAGCCATTCGTCCGTCACTGGCGCGGGGCGCAGGGCAAGCGAGACAAGACGATTGCGTTCGGGTGAAACAGGCTCTGTTCCAGGCCAGAGGCGGATGATGGATGGATCCGCGCCCAGATCGGAGAGAAGCTGCGCGAAGCGGTACTGTGGATGCTCCTCGCTGGTGCGCGGATCGTTCAGCTTTTCCCAGACGTGATCAGGCTGATCGGTGTCGAAGCCCGGCAGCACGACGGCCCCCAAAGGCAGCTGCGCGACGGTTTTCATCAGCAGACGCGTCGCCCCGCGCGAGCCTGTGGACCCGGCCAGGATGATCGGATGATCGGGGGGCTCGTCCTGCCAGAGCCGCGCGTAGGTTTCGATTACCAGGCGCTGGCGGGCTTCGGCATCAGGCGCGTCGCCGCTGGCCTCGAAATAGGGACTGAGTATGCCCAGGAACGTTTTGATCCGCTCCCAATGGCCGGACTGATCGTTGGTGTCTATCCGGGTGATTTTACCGGGAACGACGCCCTCGCCATGCATTTCGTCCATCAGCTGGGCCAGGCTGTCGGACAGGTCGTAAAGCGCGGCGCGCGGCGCAAGATCGGGTTCCTGGTCCAGGAGGGCGGAAACGACTGTGATCAATTCCAGCCGCCGGCGCAGAGGTGGCACCGGCTCGGGAACACGCGCAAGGCCGAAGACCTCGCCGAAATCGGTGACCAGGCTGATTCGGGGAAGGAGCAGCGCTGGGCCTGCGTCGAATAGCGCCCGGATGCGCCGGGCCATGCGGCGGGTATTGACGACCACGTGCACGCGGGCCAGCGCCTCGGGTGGCTGAGCCGCGTAGGCGTTGAGCAGGCCGCGCACCAGCTCCCGGGGGAAATCCGCGCCCAGTGGCATGCCGAAGATGCGCGGGGTGTCGAGCGGTTCAAACATTGGCATCTCGCAGCATGGATTCGGCCAGCGCAATGCCCTCGGGTGTGCCGACGTCGCACCACTTTCCGGGATAGGTGACGGCGTGAAGGCGGCCCGCGTTCAGCATCCGGTTCCACAGGATGTTGAGCGAAAACGCAGGCTCGGGGATGGACCCAAGCCCGTCTGTCTTGAGGATCTGGAGACCGGAGTAGACTGCGCCGGGGCCGCGGCTGGCGCGGCCGGTCGCGTCGGTGACGAAATCGCCGGGGCCGGTGTGGCCGATGGCGTTATCCGGCGGGATGCAGAGCAGCAGCGCGTCCATCTGCGCGGGGTCCCACGCCGCGGCAAGCTGTGCGAACGGGTTGGGACCGGCCCAGACGGCATCGGTGTTCATGGTGAAAACCGGGTCGTCACCCAGCAGGGGCAGCGCATTGCGCAACCCGCCGCCGGTTTCCAGGATATCGGGCTGTTCGTCTGATATGTGGATATCGCGCCCGGCAAGATGCATCGCGACCTGGTCGGACAGGTAGTGCGTGTTGACCACCGTGCGCGCGGGCCCATACCCCGCCACCAGATCCAGCGCGTGGTCGAGAAGTGGCTTGCCCGCAACCTTGATCAGCGGCTTGGGCCGGGACGCGGTCAGCGCCCCCATCCGCGTGCCGAAACCGGCGGCAAAGAGCATCACTGCGTCGGGGGCGTCGCGCATTTCGATTTCAGCTTTTCCAGAAAGGTCGCGTCGGGCGCGGGCAGGATTTCCGCAAGGATCGCCTGCAAGGGTGAGAGGGCCGGATGCGCCAGGTCGCGCTGCAACAGGTCCCAGACGCGGGGGATCAGATCGACGTAATGCGCCTTGCCATCCCGGATGCAGAGCCGGGCAAAGACCCCCAGGATGCGCAGGTTGCGCTGGGCGCCAAGCACGGCATAGGCGGCTGCGAACGCCTCGGGGTGCTGGCCGGTCTGAAGCGCGTAGCGGTCGCGCATCCGCGCCTCAAGCTCGGGCGGGACATCGCGGCGGGCGTCCTGAAGCAGTGAGACAAGGTCGTAGGCGCGGTGGCCCAGCATCGCATCCTGAAAGTCGAGCAGGCCGACGCGCGCAATGCCTTTGCGGTCGGGCAGCCACAGCAGGTTCTGCGCGTGATAATCGCGCTGGATCAGCACGTCGCATTCCGCGGCGTGTTCGGCCAGAAGATCGTGCAGGCAGGTCTCGAATTGGGGCCGTGCGGCGGTATCGCCCGCTTTCGGGGCGCCGGGGATGTACCAGTCGAACACAAGAGCCGAAAGAGCGGTCGCCGTGGGCGGATCATAGCTGGACAGATCGGCGGGGGGTGTCTGGGCGTGCAGGTGAACCAAAACGTCGATTGCGGTGGAATAGAGCCGCTCTTCAAGGTCCGGATTGCGCGGCACGATGCTGGCGAACAGCGCATCGCCGAGGTCTTCGAGCAGCAGCAGGCCGATGTCCTCGCGGCGGGCCAGCACGCGCGGGGCGCTGAGGCCTATGCCCGTCAGGTATTCCGCGATCCGGATGAAGGGGCGCACATCCTCGCCCTTGTGCGGCGGCGCGTCCATCAGCACGGCGCGCTGGGCGGTGGAGGGGCGGATCAGGCGCAGGTAGCGGCGGTTCGACGCGTCTCCCGCGAGGTGCGAGACGACCGCGTCGGCCCATCCTGAGCGCTCGATGAAATCGCGGATTTCATTCTCGCGGCTTTTCTGTTCAAGATCACTCATCCGGAAAACTCCCCTGCCCGACCGTCCCATCGCGGATCGTGCCAGGTGATGTCAAGAACGCGCTGATCGGGGTCGTCATGCGGCGCGAATGTCAGCGACAGCGCGTCCGTGGGGGCAAGCGCGCCGAGGCGGTCGGGCCATTCGACCAGCGTGACGCTGTGCTCGAACGCTCCCAACAGGCCAAGCTCGATCACCTCTTCGGGTGCGGACAGGCGATAGAGATCCGTGTGCCAGATATCGAACGCCGGTGCCTCGTAAGTCTGGACCAGAGTGAAGGTCGGCGAGGGCACGTCCTCGGGCGTGGGCAGCAGGGATTGGATCAGGCTGCGGGCGAAATGGGTCTTTCCGGCACCCACCGGCCCGTCGAGCAAGAGCACGTCACCCGCGCACAACACCGCCCCGATCCGCCGGGCGAGGGTTGCGGTGGACTCCGGTCCGAGCAGGGCGAGGTGCAGAGTACGGGCGGGCATGGCCCGACACTACACCGCGGGGGGTGGCCTGCAACCCAAAGCGCGGGTCAGCCTGGGATTTTCGTAGTCGGACGAGGCACATCGTGCAGGGCACCCAGCGTCATGATCGACGAATTGCCCGGCAGACGCCGAACCTGGCAGTACAGCGCCGTGCCGTCCGGCCCGGTCATCGTGACATCAAGCGCATCGCGTGCGAGGATCGCCTCTTCGACGCGGGTCCAGCCCATGTCAGGCAAAGCCTTGCAGCCGACCGAGAGAAAATCATGCAGCGTCATGTCGGCGAACGAGGCGTCGGGATCGATCCCGAGCATCTGACGGCAGGTCAGGTTGCAGAGATTAACGATATTGTCCGGACCGAAGACAACCATGGCGCGGTCGCTGGCATCCAGCACCGCCTCGCGCAGGCTGACCTCGCTGTGATAGTGCCGCGCGAGCGAAATGTTGTCGGTGATATCCTCGAACAGAAAGGCGATGGCACCGTCAGGGTGCGGCCGTCCGGTGACGCGATAGGTCATGCCGTTGGGCAGATGCCAATCCTCGAGGTAGAGGCCCCCGGCTGCGGTGCTGATCATGTCCTCGATCTGCTTGCGCCAGGTGCTATAGTTCTTCGGCTCGGGCAGAACGCGTTTGTCGCGCAGGCTGTCGAAGAATTGCATCAGCGGCGGTTGCGCCGACAACAGCGGCGCAGGCAGCCCGGTCAAGTCCAGCAGCGCGGGGTTGAACAGGGCCAGCTGGCGGTTGCGGTCGAAGACTGCAAGGCCAGTGGTCAGATTGGCGAAAATCTTGGTCAGGGTTTGAATGAACTCCCGCCGGACGGTCTCGGCCCTCGCGACCGGGGTGATATCGGTGGCAAAGACGGCGCGGGCATCGTCGGTCTGCACGTACTCGACCTCGAAAACGCGGTCCGGCGCGGTGCCTTGCCCCGGGATGCGCACGCGAGTCGCGCCCTCGGCCCTGCCGGCGGCATCCAGAAGCTGGCGTGCCACGGTGTCGTCATGATCCGCGAAACCGGCATTCTGCCAGATCGTCCGGCCCGCCGTGTCCAGGATGCGCACGGCGCATGGGGCATGATTGAACACCGCCTGGTAGCGGGCCACCGCGTCTTCCAGCCGCCTGGCGCCATGCCGGTCCAGCGGGCCGGGGGCCAAGGGCTCTGTCACTTCGACCCGTTCGGCGTCGCGCTGGCGCGATAGCGTCAGCAGGGCATGATCGTCGTTGTCGGTTGCGGGAAGATCGCGGATTTCCCCATCGTCCAGTTCGTCCAGGGAGCGAGGCAGCGGCCCAAAACGTTGGCCCAGCCAGCGGCGCAGGTCGGACCAGTCGTTGATATCGTCCGAGGCCAGGCCGGGCAGAGTACCGGGCCGCGCGTCTTGGTGTGTGAGAGCGTCGTCGTGAAACAGGAAACTGGCCGATGTTGCATCGGGTGTCGCGGCGACGGCGGGCCCCCGCGCGGTGACCTGCCAAGACCGGCCCAGCGCCCACAACACCAGCAGGGAAATCGCCGCCGATGCCGCGAGCGCCAGTGCGAGTGAAAGTGGCGAGAGGCCAGCCATGCAAAGCGTCCTGATCCCGTGACGGACAGCAATATCGCGCGACAAGGTTAACGTGCCATTAACGGAGATGGGCGCGACAGGAACCGCGGTCAGGTCTGGATCAACTGGTTCTCGCCCAGCGAGTGGCGCCCGTGCCGATCGTCACCTTCCAGCTGGGAGCGTGGCCAGGACACCTCGACAAAGGCGCCGGTGCGCTCGGAATACCCTTCGCGCTTACGAAACGAGTCGCTGCCATTGGCAAAAGTCAGGTCCGCGCCGGAGCGTTCCAGCAGCGTCTTGGCGATGAAGAGGCCCAGCCCCATGCCCTCGTAGCCGGGGCGCTGCGGTTCGGTGCGTGCAGAGCGGCGCCCGATGAAGGGTTCGCCGATGCGGCCCAGAAATTGCTGCGGATAGCCATTTCCATCGTCCATGATACGCACCGTGATGTCCGTATCGCTCCACTCGCTGTCGATCCAGACACTGTTCCGGCTGAAATCGACTGCGTTCTGGATAAGGTTGCGCAGACCGTGGATGACCTCGGGCCGGCGCAGGACGGTGGGTTGTGGCCCGGCATGGGCAATGTCGGCCTCGATTTCGAAGCGGATGTCCTTGCCCCGGTTGAGATGCGGCTCGGCGGCCTCTTCCAGCAGGGCCGACAAGGGTGCCCGGCGCAGGTGCAGGTCGTCCTTCCCTGCCCGCCCCATGGACCGCAGAATATCGCGGCAGCGGTCGGCCTGTTCGCGGATCAACAGCGCGTCTGCGCGCAATTCGGGATGATCGTCCAGCTCTTCGGCCAGTTCCGCGCTGGTCAGTTTGATGGTGGCCAGCGGTGTGCCCAGCTCGTGCGCTGCGGCGGCCACCACCCCGCCCAGATCGGTCAGCTTCTGTTCGCGGGCCAGGGCCATCTGCGTGGCCTGCAATGCTTCGGACATGGCGTACATTTCAGAGACGATGCGGCGGGAATAGACACCGAGAAACACCACCGCGATCAGAATGGCGATCCAGTTGCCGAACAGGAACAGGTCGGGGATGAACAGAAGGTCGCCGTCTTGGGTGGTGAGCGGGATGTAAAACCGCGTCAGCGCCGACGTGATCAGGATCGCCATGCCGCCAAGAAAGATCGTCGACCCCGCGGTCAGCGCCGAGGCCGACACTGTCACCGGCCCGACGATCAGAATCGAGAACGGGTTGTTCAGACCCCCCGTCAGGTACAGCAGCACGCCAAGCTGAAGCATGTCGAACAGCACGACCAGCAGCGTTTCGCGCTGGCTGAGGCGCTTGGTCTCGGGGAACACGAAATAGGCCGTGACGTTCGAGATGATCGACAAGCCCACGACGAAATAGCAAAGCCCGTAGGCCAGCGTCAGACCCAACACATACTGTGCCACCAGAAGCGCAGCCATCTGACCTGCCACCGCCCACCAGCGAAGCACGACCAGCGTGCGCAGCGGGACCGATTGCCGGCCCGAGCTGAATTCCTGCGGGGTCACCTGGGTGTGTGCCATGCGTGATCTTGTCTCTCTTTCCTTCGGCAAAGGGTGGCTTTAGATGTGCCACAGGCAAGCGGATAATCCTAGCGAGGTGACAGGCGCCATGACACGAGTTTACGCGATTCTTGCCGGTGTGGCCGTTATCGTGCTGCTGGGCGTGACCTATTTCGTCACGCAACAGGGCGGCGGAGGCGATGACCAGTTCGCCCAATGTCGCGGCGGTGCGGTGGCCGGTGGCGCCGGCGCCATCGGAGGGCCCTTCACGCTGGTCAGTGAAACCGGTGAAACGGTGACCGAAGAGGACGTGATCGACAAGCCGGCACTGATCTATTTCGGCTATACCTTCTGCCCAGATGTCTGCCCCATCGACAATGCGCGCAACGTGGCCGCCGTGGACATGCTGGAAGAGCGCGGCGAGGACGTGAAGCCGGTTTTCATCACAGTCGACCCCGAGCGTGACACGGTCGAAGTGATGCGCGAGTTCACCGACGCCTTTCACCCAGACCTGCTGGGCCTGACCGGCAGCCAGGAACAGGTAAAGGCGGCGACGAGCGCCTACCGCGCGTTTTCGTCAAAACAGGACAGCGACGATCCGGATTACTACCTCGTGGATCACTCGACTTTCACCTACCTCACCTTGCCAGAACACGGATTTGTCGAGTTTTTCCGGCGCGAAGACACTGCCGAGGACATGGCGGACCGTGTTCAGTGCTACTTAGATGCCAGTTGACCCTGCGATAGTTTGACGCATGATCGGGGGCGCGCTACATCTGGAAAGCGCGAGTGGGAGGAGACTTGCATGATGGCGGAAAACGCGGAGCTCGGGGCTGACAGGACATTGCTGCTTGTTGATGACGACGAACCCTTTCTGAGACGCCTGGCGAAGGCGATGGAAAAGCGGGGGTTCGAGGTCGAGACTGCGGGTTCCGTCGCGGCGGGTCAGGCGATTGCCACGGCGCGTCCCCCGGCCTATGCGGTGTGTGATCTGCGGCTGGAGGACGGCAATGGCCTCGACGTGGTGGAGACCATCCGCGAGAAGCGGCCCGACAGCCGTGTGGTTGTGCTGACCGGGTACGGTGCGATTGCCACCGCCGTTGCGGCGGTCAAAATCGGGGCGACCGATTACCTGTCCAAGCCCGCCGATGCCACGGACATCACCAGTGCCCTTTTGGCCAGTGACGACGAAATGCCGCCCCCGCCGGACAACCCGATGAGCGCGGACCGCGTGCGCTGGGAGCATATTCAGCGGGTCTATGAGCTGTGTGACCGGAATGTCAGCGAGACGGCGCGGCGGCTGAACATGCATCGCCGGACCTTGCAGCGTATTCTGGCCAAACGCTCACCGCGATAAGTCGTAGCGTTTACACAGGCGGTCGATGGTCGTGCCGTCGGCCAGCACGGTGTCGGGCAGGCGCCTGTAATCCTCGAACCCCTTGCTTTGGTAATAGGTCAGGCCGCTTTCGTTGTCGGCGCGGATCGTGGCGTTGATCCACTTGTACCCGATGCGCTTGGCGCGCCGCTTCGTGGCCTCGAACAGTTTCGAGCCGATGCCAAGTCCGGTCTGACCCAGCCGGACGAAGGTGGCGATATCCGCGGCCTCCGGCGGCAGGTCAGGATGCGGGCCGATATGCTGAAAGCCCAGCACTTTGGCGGAGTCGTTTTCGGCCAGGATCCACGCGTTTTCGCCGGGATAGAGCCGCATTTCGGCTTGCATCTCTTCGGGCGTGATCGATGTGGTCCGTGCCGTGGTGCCGCCCTTGGCGATGATCTCGTTCAGAAGCTCGGCCATTTGCCGGGCATCGAGCGGAGTAGCCTGCCGGACATGGATCATTCGGTCAGGCGCATCAGCTCGGCATGGCGGGCGGTATAATCGGCGCGGGCCTCCATCGGCGGGCGCAGCACGATGCGCAGGCCCTCCATGACATCGGCCGGGGGCGTGCCGAAAAAGCGGGTCGCCTCGGTCTCGGAAAAGCCGGCGATGGTCGTGGCCTCCATCCAGGCGCTGATCTTGTCGGCCTTCTTGATTGTCTTCTTCACCTGCGCCGGGATCGTCGCGGGCAGGCCAAAGCGCAGATGCACCGCCGCTGCCAGACGCTTGTCGAGTTCGTCATAGGCCGGTCCGACAGCGTTTTTCACCGGTGAGATCATGTCGCCGATCACGTATTCCGGTGCGTCATGCAGCAGCGCGGCCAGCTGCCATCTTGGGTCCGGACGCGGGTTCAGGCGGGAATAGAGTCTTTCCACCAGCAGCGAGTGCTCGGCCACCGAATAGGCGAAATCGCCGTTTGTCTGCCCGTTCCAACGCGCAACAAAGCTGAGCCCATGCGCGATATCCTCGATCTCGATATCCACGGGCGTCGGGTCCAGAAGGTCGAGGCGGCGACCGGACAGCATTTTTTGCCAAGCACGGGGGGGTGGCACGGCGGGCTCCGTCAAAAGGGCGTTTGGTCTTGGTTTATGCGCGGGCTAGCCGAATTGCAAAGCCTCGCTGCCATGCCCGGTGTGCCTCATTCCTGCCACATTTCCGCCGCACACTGGCCGCATCGCTTCACTGCTGCCAACGATGCCGGGTTTATGAGGCAAAAAACAATCGAGCACCGCCCCGCATCGACGTGACCGCGACCATAAACAGGGTATGTCCGAACTGCTGCGGCGTGCCCCAGATAAACCTGTAAAAGGAGCTTGAGATGATCAGGCAACTCTCAGCGGTCGGGGCAGCATTGGGCGCATTTGTCATGAGCACGCCCGCCATCGCCGCAAATTGTGCAGATCGCGAGACGGTCGTGGAACGGCTTGCCGTCCATTACGACGAACAGCCCACCGCCGCCGGCTTACAAACCACGGAAGACAAACAGGCGCTGGTCGAGGTGTGGTCGTCGCGCGAGACCGGGACCTTCACCGTGATGATGACGATGCCGGATGGCATGACCTGTATCGTCGCCACTGGCACCGACTGGCATCAGGCCGCACCGGATGCGCACATTCTCGGGTCCGCCAGTTAAACCGGCAGTGATCTGAATTTCACTTACCGGACGCAACGCCGCGGCAAGTCTGCATTGCCCGTCTGCGCGGCTGGTGCTATCTGGCCTGCAACATTGGATTGCAAGGAATACAGCAGATGGCAAAAGACTATGTGGTCAAGGATATCAGCCTTGCCGCTTTCGGGCGCAAGGAACTGGATATTGCCGAAACCGAGATGCCGGGCCTGATGGCCCTGCGCGAGGAATACGGGTCCGAAAAGCCGCTCAAGGGCGCGCGCATCGTCGGCAGCCTGCACATGACGATCCAGACCGCCGTTCTGATCGAGACGCTGGTCGAGCTGGGCGCCGATGTGCGCTGGGCGTCGTGCAACATCTTTTCCACCCAGGATCACGCCGCAGCGGCGATTGCGGAAGGTGGAACCCCGGTCTTTGCGATCAAGGGCCAGACGCTGGAAGAACACTGGGACTACCTGGACAAGTCGTTCCTGTTCGAGGACGGGCCGAACATGATCCTCGACGATGGCGGCGATGCGACGCTGTACATTCTGCTGGGTGCGCGGGCCGAAGCGGGCGAAGACATCATCCCGGTCCCGTCGTCGGAAGAAGAAGAAGCCATCAAGGCGCAGATCAAGAAGCGGATGGAGGCAAGCCCCGGCTGGTTCACCAAGGTCCGCGACCAGATCAAGGGTGTTTCCGAGGAAACCACCACCGGCGTCAACCGCCTGTACCAACTCGTGCGCGACGGGCAGCTGCCCTTCCCCGCGATCAACGTGAACGACAGCGTCACCAAGTCGAAATTCGACAACAAGTACGGCTGCAAAGAAAGCCTTGTCGACGGCATCCGCCGTGCCACAGACACGATGATGGCCGGCAAGGTCGCCGTTGTGATGGGCTATGGCGATGTCGGCAAAGGCTCGGCCGCCTCGCTGAAAGGCGCCGGTGCCCGCGTGATCGTGACGGAGGTCGACCCAATCTGCGCGCTGCAGGCGGCGATGGATGGGTTTCATGTGACGACGCTGGAAGACGTGGTTTCCACCGCGGATATCTTCGTCACGACCACCGGCAACAAGGACGTCATCCGCATCGAGCATATGCGCGAGATGAAGGACATGGCGATCGTCGGCAATATCGGTCATTTCGACAACGAGATCCAGGTCGCAAGCCTGAAGAACCACAAGTGGACCAACATCAAGGAACAGGTGGACATGATCGAGATGCCCTCGGGCAACCGCATCATATTGCTCTCTGAAGGCCGCCTGCTGAACCTTGGCAACGCCACCGGCCACCCGTCCTTCGTGATGTCGGCCAGCTTTACCAACCAGGTGCTGGCGCAGATCGAGCTGTGGAAGAACGGCGGCGAATACGAGAACAAGGTCTACATCCTGCCCAAGCATCTGGACGAGAAAGTGGCACGTCTGCATCTGGAGCGGATCGGCGTGAAGCTGACCGAACTGGCGAAAGACCAAGCCGATTACATCGGCGTACAGCCTGAAGGCCCCTACAAGCCGGAGCATTATCGCTACTGACAGTCGCGGGGTTTCCGCGGAAACCCCCGATTTTCAAAGACCTACCGCCTTTTTCGGCGGAAAGATGCCGCCTGGTACCTCGCCGGGCGGCATTTTCGATTCAGCACGGAACTATCCTCATGCGAGTGATGTTGAGGCGGCATAACGCAAAGGAGGAAGATCCAATGTATAAGACCCTGACAACATCGGTTGCCGCCATCGCCCTGATGACTGGCGCCACGTTCGCCCAATCCGAATCCGACGCCGAAGGCACGCTGACCACCGAGCAGTCGGCCGAGATGGAAAACCAGGACACCTCGGAAGAGCTGGAGCAAAGCGCCGAGCAGACCGGCGAAGCGATCGAAGATGCCGCCGAAGACACGGCACAAGCGGCTGAAAACACCGCAGAAGACGCTGCACAGGCAACTGAGGACGCTGCTGAAGATACGGCACAGGCCGCCGAGAACACCGCCGAAGACGTGGAACAAGCTGCCGAGAATACCGCCGAAGATGCGGAACAAGCTGCCGAGAATACCGCCGAAGATGCGGAACAGGCTGCCGAAGATGTTGCTGAATCGACCGAAAACACGGCCGAGGAAATGACAGACGGTGATATGGCCGCCGACACCGAAGCCGATACCGAAATGGGTGCGGACGAAGGTAACGAGGTTACCAGCACCGAAGGCGGTATGAGCAGCGCGTTCGACGGCATGCTGGTCGGTGACATCCTTGGTCAGAACGTGACGACCCAAGCCGGTGAAGACGTCGGCGAAATCGACTATGTCGTGCGCCAGGGTGAAAGTCTTTCCGCCGTGATCGGCATCGGTGGCTTCCTTGGGCTGGGCGAGTACACCGTCGCCATCCCGCTGGAAGAATTCTCGATGGCCCCTGAGGGCGAAGGCATGATGCTGAGCTCCTGGACCGAAGAAGAGCTGAAATCGCAGCCTGAATTCGACGAGACCGGCGTTGAAGGCCTGGAAGACGACGTGCCGCTCGACAACGCGATGTAAACCGTACCCTGCAGTGTTACGCAGGACGCCGGGCGCCCCTTGACGGGGGCGCCCGTTGTCGTTTCAGCATCGCTCCGGCACAATCGTGCGTTCCGGGGAAAAGCCGAGAGAATTCCCTTTGTCGCGAAACCGTCTGTGGCTATCCTGCGCGAGGCTTTTGCGCCGGAACTGAAAACACATCCCGGTGGGACGCCGGGACAGGTGGGAGAAGACTTTATGGGACGCCGTGATGAATTGATTGCGAAATACGCAGACGATTTGAAAACGAAATGCGGGATGACCCCCGACATGGATCTTTTGACCAAGGTCACGATCGGCTGCGGGCCGGCGATTTACAACGCCGATGCCGCGACCGTGGCCGCAGGGCAAGAGCACGAGCTGGAGACGGTGAAGGACAATTTCCTCATCAAGAAGCTTGGCCTGTCCGACGGGCCGCAACTGATGGATGCGATCAACCAGTGCATCGAGACCTACGGCAAGTCCGAGCGCAACAAGTATCGAGCAGTAATTTACTACATGCTGACCAAGCATTTCGGCAAAGAATCGGTCTATGGCTGAGATCGGCGCGACCTGAAAGAAACGCCCGTCCACCGAGGCGGGCGTTTCTGCGTTCGGAAGGCTGTGGAACAGGGTTGCGTGAGGCAGCGCACCGCGCCAGCCTGGCGCGTTTACGGCGACACGCCTTCCGCCTTGTCGGTGCGTTTCGGAACGGATTTGACCACGACGCGGGTCACCGGACCGCGCGTGCCATCCGGCGCGACCAGGCGCACGTGGAACACCGCGCTGATCGGCTTATGCTGCGGCGGCGGTCCTTCGTACCAGGCATTGCCGATATCCAGGCTGTCCGCGCCTGGGTCGATCGGCATCACCGGACCCTTGGGAAAGACGTGGTCATGGAATTGCCCTTCGGCCAGCGTGATCTCGGCCCCGACCTGCCCTAGAGTATAGGGCGCGCCCGGCGGCAAGGCGATTTCGACGTTGATATAGCCCATTCCGCCGCACATCGACGACTCTCCCGGTGCCCCGCGTGCCAGAGAGGTCGTGCGGATCACCGGCTTGGTCCGCGCGACATATGCGGCGATCTCGGCTGGTACGGACGCGTTTGACCGCGCCTGAAAGGGGGCATGGAAAACCGCCGGCGGCTCGCAGGCCAAGACAGAAGTTGGCAACAGCGCAACCACGCACGCGGTGAGGTGATAACGAAACTTCATGGTTCCTAACTCCCGTGGAAAGATCGGCGCAAGACCAGCACGCCCTTCGGGTATCGGTCGCGCAAATGAGGCACCGGGTTCAATCCCGCTCGGAATGGTTCGTCACGGCGCTGCCGCACGGCACGCGCCACGGTCGCCGGCAGGGTCATGCGGCCGGCGGCAAGCTCGCCCGTGGCCTCCGCGACCTCGAATGTCGGCTCGTGGAACTGAAACGTGGGTGCGGGCCCGGTACGGGCGGCAGGGTCGATCGACAGGCCTAGTTCGAACAGCGTGTCAAAGCCCGATGCCTTGACCCAGGATGGCGGCAACCGGCGTCAGAACCCGCTCGCCTTCGGCAGCCAAGCGGACAGGAACGGCACGAAGGTGATCAGCAGCAGCGCCACGGCGAGGGCGATGAAGAAAGGTGGCATCTCGCGGATCAGGGCCGACGGCTTGAGCCCCACGGTGGAAGATACGACGAAGATCAGGCTGCCGACAGGCGGCGTCGTAAGGCCCAGAGTCAGGTTGACGATCACGATGATGGCAAAGTGATTGGGATCGATCCCCAACGCAAAGCTGATCGGCGCGAGGATGGGCACCAGGATCATGACGCCCGGCAGCGGGTCCATGAACAGGCCGAACACCAACAGCAGAAGGTTGACCGCCAGCAGGAAAACGATCGGTGCGAGGTCCCACGCGATGATGGTTTGCGCCAGGTACTGTGGAATGCTCTCGATGATCAGCACCCACGCGAACGCCCGCGCGGCACCGAGGATGAGCAGCACCGCGCCCGATGTCAGCGCCGCGCGCAGCACGATGGCGGGGAGATCGCGCAGGCGCAGCGAGCGATAAACGAACATGCCCACGACAAGCGCGTAGAAGACGGCGATCACGGACGCCTCTGTCGGCGTGAAAACCCCGAACCTGATACCGCCCACGATCAGAACGATCAGGATCAGCGCCGGCAGCGCGAACAGTGCGGTCCGGGCGATTTCGGCAAAAGGCGGCATCGGCGCGCCCGAGGCATAGTTGCGCTGCCTGCTGACGCGGGCATTGGCCAGCAGCACCATCACCGTGATCACCAGCCCCGGCAGGATCCCGGCCATGAACAGCGACCCGACCGAAACGTTCTGGTCCTGCATCGCATAGATGATCATGGTGATCGAGGGCGGGATGATCGGGCCGACGACGGCACTGGCAATGGTCAGGGCGCTGGCATAGGGGCGGTCGTAGCCGCCTTTTTCCATCATCCGGATCATCATTGTGCCCGGTCCGGCGGCATCGGCAAGCGCGCTGCCCGAGATCCCCGCGAACATTGCGGAACTCATGACATTGGCGTGGCCCAGCCCGCCGCGCAGATGCCCCACCAGCGACTGCGCAAGCCGCAGGATCGCCAGTGTCACCGCGCCGCCGGTCATGATCTCGGACGCCAGGATAAAGAACGGCACGGCCAGCAGCGGAAAACTGTCCAGGCCCGAGAACATTTCCTTGACCACCACCAGCGGCTGATAGCTGGAGGCCAGCATGATCGCCGCAAAGACCGAGATCGCCATTGCGAAGGCGACCGGCAGCCCCAGGATCAACAGCGCGAAAAGCGCGGGAAAGAGGATTTCAGCCATTGGCGCCGCCGGTGACGGTGTCGTCGTCGACGCCGCGTGCATCGAGGCTCTTGTACTCTCCGGCGCCGATGAAGGGGCGGGCGATCAGCAACAGGTGAACGATCAGCAACGCGAACCCAACCGGCATCGCCGCGTAGACATAAAGAAACGGCAGGCGCAGGGCCGGCGTAACCTGAAACTGCATCCGCTGTGCGTATTGCCAGCCGACGTAGACCATGTAGCCGAAGAAGGTCAGCAGGATCAGCACGATGAAGGCCCGAAGCAGCTTTTGCCCGATCGCCGGCAGGCTGTCTTGCAGGTTGGTGATGGCCACGTGGCCGCCGACGCGCAGGATCAGCCCCGCGCCGGTGAAGGTCAGCCAGATCATCAGATAGCGGGCGGCCTCGTCGGCCCAGGGCAGGGAATGCGCGGTGAAATAGCGCAGGAAGATATTCGCCCCCACGATCAGCGCCATCGCCGACAGCATCCCGATCAGCGCCCAGCCGTTCAGCACGACGAAAATATGTTCGAGCCGTTTCACGCGCCGCCCCCGGTCAGGGCACCGGCGCCGGGTGGGCGCCGGTGCGGTAGCATCACTCGAAGTTGACGATCGAGTCGACAAGGTCCTTGCCGTAGGTCTCGTAGTAGCCTTCGTAGGCCGACGTGATGGACTCCTGGAAAGCGGCCTTTTGTTCGGCAGACAGTTCATTCACTTTCATGCCGCGCTCTTTCAGGGTCTCGACGCCCGTGGTCTCGACATCGTCGACATAGCCGCGCATGGCGGTCACGGCCTCTGCCGCGGCCTTCTCAAAGGCGGCTTTCTGCGCGTCGTCGAGGCCATCCCAGAACGGCTTGGACACAAGCAGCATGGCGGGTGAATAGACGTGTCCCGACAGCGTCAGGTATTCCTGCACCTCGTCCAGCTTGACCGACACGATCACCGACAGCGGGTTTTCCTGCCCGTCGATCACGCCTTGTTGCAGCGACGAGATCACCTCGGGCCAAGCCATAGGCGTCGGCGCCGCACCCATGGCGTTGAACGCCGCCAGGTGCACGGGGTTTTCCATCGTGCGGATCTTCAGGCTTTCGACATCGGCCGGGGTTTCGATGGCGTTGCGGTTGTTGGTGATGTGGCGGAAGCCCTGCTCGCCCCAGGCCAGCCCGTGCAGACCGACATCATCGAACTTCGCCAGGATCTCTTGCCCGATTTCACCGTCCAGGACGGCGCGGGCGTGGTCGAGATCCCGAAACAGGAACGGAATGTCGAAAACGCCGGTATCGGGCACGAAGTTGGCCAGCGTGCCGGACGACACGATGGTGGCTTCGATGGTGCCCAGTTGCAGCCCCTCGATCACCTCGCGTTCGCCGCCAAGGCCGGAAGAAGGAAAGTGGTTGAACTCGAACGCATCGCCGGTCTCGGCCTTGACGACCTCTTCGAATTTCTGCGCCGCGACGCCGTAATGGCTGTCGGGGGCAAGGGCGTAGCCAATCTTGACTTCGGTCTGCGCAAGGGCCGGAAGGCCCATCGCAAGGAAGATGCCGGTCGAGACCAGCCCGCGGGTAATAAATGTCATGGTTTTCCTCCCGTTTGAAGTTTGCTTTTGCTACACAGGTATTTTTTTAGTGACAACCCTGTGCCAGCGCGGTGAGTGTGCTGGGGTCGTCAAACGTCCTTCCGTTGTCTGAACAGGCGGACCAGTTCGGGGACGTAAGCGTCGGCTGGCCCGCTCTTGACCGCCTCGGCAAGCGCGGCGGATACGCCATCGGCAACTGTCGTTTGCGCCCCTGCGGTGTCGGACATGCTGCGGTAATAGTCGATGTCCTTCAGGGCATTGGACACGACGAACGGCAGCGCGTCGCGATCCTGCGAGACGATGAAGGGCGCCAGCCGGTCGAGGGCCGCGCTCGCGCCGCCGCCGCCCGCCAGCACGTCGACGAACACCTGCGGATCTACGTCGGTATCGGCGGCCTGGGCGGCGGCCTCGGCCAGCAACGTCATGAAGCCGACCGAAACATAGTTGTGCAACAGCTTGAGCCGATGCCCATGTCCCAGCGGACCGACATGCGCCACCTGTTCGGTGAAAGAGGCCAGGACAGGGCGCACGGCATCCAGGGTTTCGGCCGCGCCGCCGACCAGCAGGTTCAGCGTCCCCTCGTGGGCATGTTTCGCGGTGCGTGTCATCGGCGCATCGAGATAATCGCCGCCGGAGTCGCGAACCAGTTCGGCCATGCGCAGGGTCGAGTCGGGCAGCGCGGTCGAGCAATCCACCACGATCGTTTCCGGGCGCAACGACGCGGCAAGGCCATCCGGCGCGCCGACGATGGCCTCGACCTGGGGCGAGCCGGTGACGCAGAGGATGACCACATCGGATGCCGCTGCGACCTCCGCAACCGTGGCGCACGCCCCGCCACCAAGATCGACAAGCTCGTCGGTGGGCTGGTTGCCGGGGTGGTCGAGAAATCGCAACGCGAAGCCGCCGCGGGACAGGATGTTGCGGGCGATGCCGTGGCCCATGAGCCCGACGCCTATGATGCCGACATTCATTAAGGGGTCTTTCCGTTCGTCTTTGTTCATTGCGTGGCGGGCGCGGGTCTATTCTGCGTTGATCCAGATCGCCTTGGTGTCGAGGTACTCTTCCATGTGTTCGGTCCCGCCCTCGCGCCCGTATCCCGACATCTTGACGCCGCCGAAGGGCACGGCGGGGTCGATGGCGTGGTACATGTTGACCCAGACCGACCCGGCCTTGAGCCGGTGCGCGAGCTTGTGCGCGGTGCCCAGGTGGGTCGAGAACACGCCCGCCGCAAGACCGTAGGGCGTGGCATTGGCGCGGGCCACGACTTCGTCCAGGTCGTCGAACGGCAGGGCCGAGATGACGGGGCCGAAGATTTCTTCGCGTGCGACACGCATCGTGTCAGTCACACCGCCCAGTACCGTCGGCTGGAAATAGTGCCCGCCTGCAAGCTCCGGGCCTTCGGCCCGTGCGCCGCCTGTGATGACCTGCGCGCCTTCGCGCGGGCCAGCGTCGAGGTAGCCCGCGATCCGCTCGGCCTGAAGGGCCGAGATGATCGGGCCGATCTCGGTTTCCTCATGAATGCCGTGACCGATGCGCAGCCCAGCGGCATAGTCGGCGACACGGCGCACGAATTCGTCATGTATCTCGCGCGCCACGAACAGGCGTGATCCGGCGATGCAGATCTGCCCGGAATTGGCGAAGACGGCCATCGCGGCGACCGGTACCGCCTTTTCGATATCGGCGTCGCGGCACACGATGATGGGGGACTTCCCACCCAGTTCCAGCGACACGCGCTTGAGATTGCCGGTGGCGGCGCGGGCGATGGCCTGTCCGGTGGCGGTCGAGCCGGTGAAGACGATCTTGTCGACTCCGTCGTGTTCGGCAAGGGCCGCCCCGGCCTCGGACCCCAGGCCCGTCACGATGTTCAGCACACCATCGGGCAGGCCGGCCTCCTGCATGATCCGGGCAATCATCAGGACGGTCAACGAGGCCTCTTCCGACGGTTTCAGAACGACGGTGCAACCGGTCGCGATGGCCGGCGCAATTTTCCAGATCGAGCCGGCAATCGGCGCATTCCAGGGAATGATGGCCCCGACGACGCCGATGGGCTCGCGCACGGTCTGGGAATAGATCTCGCCGGGGAAAGAGTTCGGGATGGTGGCGCCATGGATCGCCACGGCCTGACCGGCATAAAAGCGCAGCATCCCCAGGACCCTGCGGCTGTTGGCAAGCGTTCGCTGGATCGGCATTCCCATGTCCAGCGTGTCCGACAGGCACAGCTCTTCCCACTCCGCCTCGAACCGCTCGGCGATGTGCAGCAGCAGCGCCTGGCGCTCGAACGGAGTCCATTTCGACCAGGGGCCCTCGAACGCGGCGCGCGCGGCCTTGACCGCCGCATCCACATCTGCCGGCCCGCCCTTGGGCACGGTGGCCAGCAATGTGCCGTCCGCCGGGTTGCGGGCCTCTATGCTCTCGCCGGACCGGGCATCGCACCATTTCCCGTTTATGAACATCCGGCGGTGCCCGCCGTCGTAAAGAGCGGTTGCGGCCGCGCTCCGGTCTTTCATGGCGCCCTCGCCTTGTGTGAGTGTTTTGTTCGTTTGGTCTCGCAGCTTCGCGCCGCGGCCGGGTTTGCCGCTGTTTACACCAGTGGGTTTCCGAATGACCAGCGGATAACGGCGCGCGGCACGCGACGCGGTCCGACGCTTCGCCGGGGCCTGTTGAGGCATCGCGGCCAAAGCCGAAACCTGCTGCGCCGGTTCGGAATGGCGTCAGATCGTGGTGTCTGTTGCGCAAGCGATCTTCACAAACGCGGCCCGCTTTTTGCGACGGTTGCGACTCCGGCGTCCGGCGATTGATCGGCCGCACGATCTTCTGCCGCTTCCTGCCCGAGACCATACAAGGATTTCACGGCGCGCCTGTCGCACAGATCTGTCAGTTGCCCGGAAAAGGCCCAGACGTCGGGATAACTCGCACAGTCTTCGTGCTGCGTGTGGGGCCAGTCGCTGCCCCAGACCACATGGTGCGCGGGCAGAAGGCCCAGCAATTCGCTGGCATGTGGCAGCACGTCGAACTTGACCCGGTAATGTGCGGCAAACTTGAAATACAGCGCAGCGCGATCATGCGTCCTCGACACCGCCTCAAGCATCGGATCGTGCTTTGGGTTCGGGTCGGATGGAAGCCCGAAATGGTCCACGACGACGTTCACACCAAGGTCCGAGAGGGCAGGCAGGACCGGCGCCAGCCTCGGGCCCTCCAGATGAATCTCAAGGTGCATGTTGCGGTCGCGCAGCTTTCGCAGGAACTCTCGGGTCGTGCGTCCGCGAAGATCGGGGATCTCTGCGCCGCGAACCAGGTTCCAGCGCACGCCGCGCACGCCGGACCCAAACAGACGGTCGAGTTGTTCTTCGGATACGTCCAACCCCACCACGCAAACGCCTGAAAAGCGCCGTCGGTCCAGTTGTGAAAGGGCGGCGCACATCTGAGAGTTGTCGGACCCCAGAAAGCTGACCTGAACGATCACACCCCCCTGCAAGCCTCCGGCTTCGAGATGCCCAAGCCAGTCCGACAAGGGTGCCGGCTTTGCCGGAATATAGCGTGCCCCATCGATGGCAGTGACCGTTTCGTAGACATGTGCGTGGCAGTCGAACTGGATCATGGGCGCCTCCCTTAATTCATATATATGACTAGTTGACTAAATGGGTCAAGCTGGACTATCACGTTCCACAGGAGGAGACATTATGATCGGATTCGATGCCCCGGACGCCCGGCTTCCGGCCTACGCACGGCTCAGGGACACGTTCACCGCGCGGATCGCGACCGGCGAATGGACCCCGGATCATCCGATCCCGTCCGAGGCGCGTCTGGCCCAAGAATTCGACGTGTCCGTCGGCACCGTGCGCAAGGCGGTCGACGGGCTGGTGGAAGAGGGGCTGCTGGAACGTCGGCAGGGATCTGGAACCCGGGTGCGTGCGCCGTCCTTCAGCGCGAGCCTTTTCCGGTTCTTCCCCATCCGCGAGACCGATGGATCGCCCGTTTCGATCCCGTCCAGCCAGATCATCCTGCGCAGCGTCACGAAGGCCCCGGCAGCGGCGTCTTCGGTGCTGGACACCGAGGACGTCATCAAGATCGTGCGCCTGCGGTCACTGTCGGATCAGCCTGTCCTGTTCGAAGAGATCTACATCCCGACAGAGCGCTTCGCGGGCTTCGAAAAGCTGCCCGAATCAAGCCTCGGCCCGCTGCTCTATCCGCTTTATTTCGAGCATTTCGGCGTGATGGTGAAGAGCGCCAGCGACGAGGTGTCCTTCGGCAAGGCCTCGGACCGGGTCGCGCAGCAATTGCGCATCCGCACGGGCGATCCGCTCGCGGTGATCGAGCGCACGGCCTTCGACATCGAGAACCGGCCCATCGAATGGCGGGTCGCAAGCGGAAGCGCCACGAACTTCCGATACCGCAGCGAAATCAACTGAGAACCTGAAAACAAACTCTAGGGAGAGAGACCATGACTTTCAGAACAACCTTCATCGGCCTGACGACGGCGGCGGCAATCGCCACGCCTGCGCTGGCGGAATACCCCGAGCGGACGATCGAGTTGACCATCCCGGCCGGCGCCGGCGGCGGCACCGACACCAGCGCCCGCAAGCTGGCCATCCTGCTCGAAGAAATGCTGGGTACGTCCATCGCGATCCTGAACGTGGGCGGTGGCGGCGGCTCTGTCGGCGCTTCGCAGTTCATGCAGGTCGAACCCGACGGTTACTCGCTTTTCGCAACGTGGAACAGCCCGCTGACGACCGTTCCGCAGGTGCAGAACGTCGCCTACTCGCTTGAAAGTTTCACGCCCATCGCATCGACCTCGGAAACCGCTTACACGCTGTGCGTCAAGGCCGACTTCCCTGCGACGACGGGCGAGGAATTCCTGGCCGAACTCGAGGCGAACCCGGGCAAGTACACTTACGGAAACGACGGGATCGGCGGCACCATGCAATTGGCAGCCGAACGGATCTTTCAGGCCCGCGGAATCGACGCCGTCGCCATTCCCTTCGGCGGCGCCGGCGAGACGCTTCAGAACTTTCTGGGCGGCCATGTAGACATCTACGGCGGGTCGATCTCGACGGTCCTGCCTTATGTCGAGAACGGCGAAGCCAAATGTCCGCTGGTGACCTCGGCGGCTGACGTGCCCGCGCTCCCCGGTGCGGCGGGACTCGAGTCGCTGGGCCTGGGCGACAAGGAAACGCTCCTGTGGCGCGCCATCCTTGGCCCCAAGGGACTCGACCCCGAAATCGTGAACATGCTGGCGGACACCATCGAGACGGCCGTGAACGAGCCCAGCTATGTCGAGTTCCTGAAGACCAAGGGCGAAGTGCCCAACGTCGTCAAAGGCGAAGCCCTGGGCGAGCGGCTGCAGTCAGAATATGACGCGCTTGCCGAAGTCTCGAAGGCGCTTGGTCTGTAAGCAATGGAAAAGCGTCAGGATATCGCGCTGGGGCTCATTTTCGTCCTCGTCGGCCTTGCCGCCGCGTGGATGGCCAGCAGCTACAGCGGGGCCAGTGGCACCTATCCGATGACACTCGGCCTGATCCTGACGTTTCTGGGCGGAACCGTGGTGGCCAGGGCTGTCCGGGTCGGCCAGGACAAGGCGCGGCAGCTGGTTGCCGCGCCCTCCAAATTCATCACGACAGCCGTCATTGCCGCAGTCTATGTGGCGGCGGTCATTCCCTTCGGATTCTACACCGCCTCGTTGTTGCTCATGCTGGTGCTGCCGGTCGCACTTGGTTTCCGTCAATGGATCTATGCCGTGATCGTCGCGGTCATTTTCATCGCGGTCGTCTTCCTGGTTTTCTCGGTGCTGCTGGAAAAGCCGCTGCCGCGCGAAGCGATCCCGCCGCTTCTGGGCCTCGGAGGGTGATATGGAGTTTTACCTGAACGCCCTTGGGTCCGTTCTGTCGGTCGCACCACTGCTGGCAATGGTTGGCGCGACCCTGCTGGGCGTCTTCATCGGTGCGCTGCCGGGATTAAACCCGGTCATGGCCATCGCCCTGCTGTTGCCACTGACATACTCGATGGACCCGCTGGTTGCGCTCGGGATGGTCGCGGGTATCTATAACGGTTCGATGTATGGCGGCGCCATTCCCGCAATCCTTTTGCGCATTCCGGGCACGCCGGCCTCGATCGCCACGACGTTCGACGGCTTTCCCATGGCCGACAAGGGAGAGGCCGCCAAGGCGCTCAAGATCGCCTGCTGGTCCTCCGCTGTGGGTGGCATCGCCAGCGCACTCGCGCTGATGACGATTGGCCCGCTGCTTGCGCGCGTCACGCTGTTCTTCGGTCCGGCGGAATATTTCTGGATCGCCATTTTCGGCATGGCATCCGTGGGTGTCATGGTCGGGTCCGACCCGGTGAAAGGCGTCATGGCCGCTGTCCTGGGGCTGTTGATCGGAACGATCGGGATCGACAATCTTTCCGGCCAGGCCCGGTTCACCTTCGACCAGACCTGGCTTCTGGGCGGCCTTGACCTGATCGTGGTCCTTGTCGGACTCTATGCCTTGCCGCCCGTTCTGCAACTGGCCGAAAAATGCGATCTGAAAGGGCTCTCGGCGGACCAGTTGAAGCTGACGAACGTGCCGTTTGCTCCCGGTGAGAAGCGTGGCCTTATCCCGACTTGGCTCCGGTCCTCCGGCATCGGGGTCGGTGTCGGCATCCTGCCGGGCGCCGGCGGAAATATCGCAGCCTTTCTCAGCTACAACGCCGCCCGGAACGCCGCTGACGATCCGGACAGCTTTGGGCGGGGCAACCCCCAGGGCGTGGCCGCCGCCGAATGCGGCAACAATGCCGACAACGCGGCATCCATGATTCCCGCGCTCTCGCTCGGCATTCCCGGCAACGTGGTAGCGGCGCTCGTGCTCAGCGCGCTCACGATCCACGGTCTGCAACCCGGACCGCAGCTGTTCCATCAAAATCCCGTCCTCGTGGGGGGCTTCATGATGGAGATGCTGATCACCTCGGTCCTGATTTTCGCTTTGGGCGGCGCACTCGCAACGCGGGTCTTCGCCCAGTTCCAAAGGCTGCCCGGCGTGCTTCTGGTTCCGTCGATCCTGATCCTCATGTGCGTCGGTGTATACGTGATCAACGGCCGACCGGTCGATCTTTGGGTCATGCTGGCCGCCGGGATTGCCGGCTACTTTCTTGAGAAAGTGAACGTCCCGCTGGCTCCGATCATCCTCGGGATGATCTTGGGACCCATGGCAGAGCAAAGTGTCCGCCGCGCCCTGCTGATCAGCCGCGGTGACGCGACCGAGCTTCTGACGCGTCCGATCTCAGCCCTACTCGCAGTCATGACGGTCCTTGTGATCGTCTGGCCCATGGCAAAAGCGATGCGCCGCAGAAAGCGCCAGCGCCAAAGCTGAAACGCTTTGCAGTGCTGGGGGCGCTTACGGCAAAAGTGCCCGGCGTTATATGGGGTGACAGGAAACGGATACGTCGGCGCATCCGCTGTACGTCCCAAATACATCCCCTGTGGACCCCAAGACCGGGATGTGCATGTCCGGGGATCGACGCAAAGGCGTTATTTGCTGGTTTCGTCCTTCTCAGTGGCCCGGCGTCGGCTTTTCGCCGATGTCCCAGAACACGCCGGCCATGACCCGCAGCGCATCCCGGCAAACCGGCTTCAGCACATGCTCGTTCGGCGCGTGTTGCGAGCAGCCGCGATAGGAATGCGGCACCCAGATCGTCGGCAGTTCCAGGATATCTGTGAAGCTGTCGTTGGGCAGGGAGCCGGCGAGGTTGGGCAGGACGTGCAGCTCGCCCGATGTCTCGCGGATCGACTGGCCGACGAATTGCACCCAGGGATGGGTCGGGTCCAGCCGGGTGGCGGCGAAGAAACCACGGTCGTGGGGGCGGATCTGCACCCGGTCGAAGCCGTGCGCGTCGAGATGGCGGCGCAGGGCGGGCACCACATCCTGCGGATCCGTGCCGACGACGAAGCGCAGCTGGCAGGTGGCCCGCGCCCAGCCCGATATCGCGTTGACCGGCGCGTCGGGCACGCCGGAGACCATGGCGAGGACGGCAAAGCTGTTCCAGCCGAACACGCGTTCGGCGGGGGTCAGGCCTTCCTCGCCCCAGTTAGGGTCGACATCGGGTCCTTCGCCGCCTTGGACGGGCAGATCACGCAGGGCGTCGCGGACCGTGTCGGTCAGGCTGTCTGGGCGCCATTCGGGCACCTTGATCTGACCGCGCGCATCGGTGATGCAGGCCAGCGCATGGGCAAGGATCATTGCCGGGTCCGCCAGCAGGCCGCCCCAGTTGCCGGAATGGTGCGCTCCTTCGTGGGTTTCGACCACGAGGTCGAAGGTGGTGCCGCCCCGCGAGCCCATGAACATGGTGGGCACCCCGGGTTGCAGGCGCGGCCCGTCCGAGGCGATCAGCACATCCGCCGTCAGCCGGTCCTTGTAGGTGCGGAAGATCTCGGGCAGGCCGACCGAGCCGACCTCCTCGCTCATCTCGATGACGATGCGGGTGTTGAAACCGAGGCTGCCGCGCGCCGCGAGGACGGATTCGAGTGCCGCGATATTGATGAGGTGTTGGCTCTTGTTGTCGGCGGTGCCGCGGCCATAGAGCCGGTCGCCCTCTTCGGTGATCTCCCAGGGCTGCAATCCGTCGCGCCACATGCCCTCTTGTCCCAGTACGGTATCGCCGTGGCCATAGGTCAGGACCGTGGGCAGGTCGTCGCCCTCGACCCGTTCGCCCAAGAGCAGCGGCCCGCCCTTGGGATTGGGGTTGTCGACGATCTCGCAGGCAAAGCCAATCGCCTCCAGCCGGGGCTGCATCGCCTCGACAAGGTAGCGCTGCGCCTCGGCGCGGGCCTCGGGGGCGGGGTTCTGGCTTTCGCTGCGGAAGGCCACGAGGTGCGACAGGTCGGACTGGAACGTGCCGGCGTCGAAATACTCGGTGGCGGTGGAGATGGCGGTATCGCGTGTCATTGAGGGTCTTCCAGAACTGCGTCACCCCAAGGTGACATGATTTCGGTACATCCCGTGTTCACGGCATCATCGCGCATGACGCCGGCGGGACAGGCAAAGGCATAGGGCAGGACGGTACGCCGGGTGGTCTGCACCGGCATCACCTGTTCGATGGCCGACAGAACCGAGGCGGGCAGCGTGTCGTCGGCGATGGCGGTGCCGCTGCCCGAGACGTCGATGCGGGGGGCGTGAAATGTGCCCTCGATATCCATGCCGCGGTCGGCGATGAACGAGGCCATCTGAGAAACTGCCGAGACGATCTTGCGCCCGCCCGAGGCGCCGAGCGCGAAGTGGCGCGGGCCCTGGTGGCCGAGGATGGGACAGACATTCATCAGGCAGGCCTTGTTCGGGGCCAGCGAGTTGGGTTTGCCCGGCTTTGGGTCGAACCACATGATGCCGTTGTTAATCAAAAGGCCGGTTGTGGGCGAGACCACGCGGCTGCCGAAGATCGACAGCAGGGTCTGGGTGTTTGCTACCATGTTCCCGGCGCGGTCGACGACCGAGAAATGCGTAGTGCAACCGGGCGCCTCCGCCACTTCGCCGGTATCGCCCATCTTGCCCAGCCGCTCGGCATAGGCGCGGTCCAGGGCGCTTGCATAGGCCGGGAAGGCCCGTTCAGGGCTGGAAAGGTCTTGTTCCGAGAGCTGCTCCATCACGCGGGCGAAGGTGGGCCCGGCGGTAAGGCCGGGCATGACGTGGAAAAGCGCGTCGCGGTACGGCACGCGTTGCGCGGGCCCCATCCAGGCGCGGTAGCCCGAGAGGTCGTCAGCCGACAGGCTGCCGCCCTTGGCCCGCACGTCGCTGGCCAGGGCCCGGGCGATATCGCCGTCGTAGAAGCTGCGCGGACCGCCGCGGGCCAGGGTTTCCAGCATGTCGGCCATGGCAGTCTGATCGAGCCGATTGTCCGGGATCGCCGTCCAGCCCGAGCCCTTGGGCCACGTTCCGTCATCGAGAAAGAGCGCGGCGGCATCGGCGTCGGCGGCGAGGTTGCGGGCCACCGACGCAATCAGGAGCGCGGCGTACCAGTCCACCAGCATGCCTTCTCGGGCATAGGCGATCGCGGGGGCCAGAAGGTCGGCCCAGGGCATGCGGCCCCACCGGTCATGGGCCTGCCCGATCCCGTCCACCACGCCGGGCACGGCGATGGCGGTGGCGCCTTCGACGTTGCGGTCATTCACGACCCGCTCCCACGGGAACAGATCGCCGGCCTTGCCTTCGCCGGACAGGGGATAGTCGGCCACGTCGAGGTTCTTGGGTGAGCGCATGCCGAAATTGATCGCCACCGCCTCGCCCGTGTCGGCGCGCCAGTGGACCGCCGCGCCGCCGCCGGCAGGGCCGCTCATCCACGGTTCCAGCACGCCGATAGCGAACGAAGTGGCCACGGCGGCATCGACCGCGTCACCGCCCGCACGCAGAGCTTCGGCGCCCGCCTCGGCGGCAAGGCGGTGCTGCGCGGCGACCACGCCGCCGGGGGTTTCGATGACGTGCTTGGCGACCGTCTGCGTTCGGGACAATGCGCTCATGCGGCGCCCTTTTCATACATCGGGCTTTCGGGGTCGTGCAGGTGGCATTCGACCAGCCCCGACTCGGTTTGCAGGGGCCGGGGCGCCTGCGCCGCGCAATGCGGCGTGGCGTGCGGGCAGCGCGGGTGGAAGGCGCAGCCCGAGGGCGGATCGATGGGGTTGGGATAGGCGGTGCCGAGCGAGGTTTCGGGCACGCCCTGCGTCGGGTCGGGCGTCAGGACCGAGCTGAGCAACGCCTGCGTGTAAGGGTGGCGCGGACGCTCGAAGAGGTCGGCCACCGGAGCCTCTTCGACGATGCGGCCGAGATACATCACCGCGACGCGCGTGGCGAGGTGTTCGACCACCGCGAGGTCGTGCGAGATGAAGAGATAAGTCAGCCCGAAGTCACGGCGCAGATCGGCCAGCAGGTTGAGGATCTGGCTTTGCACCGACACGTCGAGCGCCGAGGTAGGTTCGTCGCAGATGACGATCTCGGGCTTCATCACCAGCGCCCGGGCGATGGCCACGCGCTGGCGCTGGCCGCCGGACATCTGGCTGGGATAGGTGTTGATGACACGGGCGGGCAGGCCCACGATGTCGAGGATTTCCTCGACCGCCTTGCGCTGGCTGGCGGCGTCGCCGATGCCGTGCACGCGCAGAGGCAGCGAGATGAGATCATAGATCGACTTGCGCGGGTTGAGCGAGGAATACGGGTCCTGGAAAACCGGCTGAAGCCGCCCGGCGAGGGCGCGGCGGTCCAGATCCTGCATGTCCTCGCCTTCGACCAGCACCTTGCCATCGGTCGGTTTTTCGAGCCCGAGGAGCAGCTTGGCGAGGGTCGACTTGCCGCAGCCGGATTCACCGACAAGGCCCAGCACCTCGCCCTTGCGGATCGAGAGGGTGACGTCATTGACCGCTGACAGCGGCCTGCGCTTGCCGAAAAGACCCTGCTTGACGCTGTAGGTTTTCTTGACGTGATCAAGGGTGAGGATCTCGCTCATGCGGCGTCTCCTTCCTTGGAGAGGGCGCCATCGGCGTGGACGCAGCGAAAGTCGTGACTGTCGGTGCCGCGCAGAGGGATGGCTTCGCGGCAGGCCGGGATCGCATGAGGACAGCGCGTGCGGAAGGCGCAGCCGGTGACGTCGCCCACCAGCGAGGGCACGATGCCCGCGATGGTGCCGAGCGCCGCACCGCGTTCGGTCTTGCCCGGTTGCGGGATGAGCTGCTCAAAGGCGAGCTGTTCTACAGCCTGCGCGAGGCCCAAATCCTGATCGAGCAATGGCGCATCCACTACAACACCGTCAGGCCACACAGTGCATTAGGCTATCGCCCACCCGCGCCAGAAAGCATCGTTCCAGTAGACCAGAGGCCCACAATGCACTAACAATCAACCCGGACCACCCGATGGGGGCACGCCATGCCTTACCGAATTGCCTGGTTGAGGATATAGCAACTCATCACTGTGGCGTCGCTGCAACATCGCGTTCAAATTGCAAAGTTGCCCTTAGGTAAACATGGGTCATTAATGCCGGATTAACCAATTTCCACCAGCGTCATTCCGCGGGCAAAAAAACTATAAAGAGCGGTCAAAATTGGGGAAAATTAAAACGGAACTGGGACTATGCAAACTGGCGACGTACCGCATCTTCTTTGGGAGATGTACGAAGAAGCAATGACTGGCGCTGAAAGCGCCGAGAATGAAAAATACCGGCTTGCTCTATTGGGATTGGTCAATGCGTTCGAGGCTGACATAGACCGAATGGGTCTAAGACTTCCAGCACCATTGATATCCAAAGGCAAAGACCCGGACGTGTCTTAAGTACCAGAAACCTAGGATGGGCCGAATCCAGCCGATCTGGCCTGGCATGTGTGACCTTAACGGATTTTTAATCGCTCTGTAGGACGCTTTAACCATCCTTATTGGAGCGTTATCGATATGGAAGCAAATACAGGAGCTAGTGAGGTTAGCCTCAGTAAATTTCCGGACAGCTCCGAAAGCGAATTTTCTTACTCGGCTTCCCGCAACCGCTTGTTGGTTGCAATAAGTATGGCCGAGTCAGAAGGATACGTTGCGACGCGCGACGCTCTGATCGAATTACTGAAAGAGCTGGAAGCGAGCAAACTAACGCGTCTGCCTTGTGAGACACATGACTCGAAATGATTGACTCGCCACCCATGATCCCTGCGCCTATTGGCTATCTATGCTTAGACTTGTTCTGTTTTTGACCAATAACAATTTTTACAACTATGGAAGCTGGAAGATTGCGAGACCAAACCGTCGAATTACGGTATTAAGACACTCCATTGTCAGATAGAATCTCGCAATAGATTTCGGAAGAAACGGCAGACGTTCATGGGCGGAATTTGAAGCGGTCGGCTATGGCGTTCTGACGCGAGAAGCACGGTCGAGGATTATCGTGCAATCGACGTGAGGCGCTGGGCGCGAGAAGGCTTTCTAGAGCCTGGTAGGCGTTTCTCATGGCAGTGGTCCATGAACGGCGAAAAGGTCGCCAGCATTGATGTTCAGGCCGAACTAGGGCGCGTAAGTCTCATTTATCGCAGCAGGGCTTACGGAAATGAGTGGGAAAGCCACAACTACCCGGTTCGCTTGCTTTCTCAGTCATGCCATTTTGGGGGTGAGCGCAAATGGTTTGCGTACCCAGCGCTGGGATGCGGTCGACGCGTGGCAAAGCTCTACGGTGGCCGCATCTTCGCTTGCCGCCATTGTCATCAACTCGCCTACCCCTCGATACGTGAAGAAAGCTATCAACGTATGCATCGCCGCGCGGAGACTATTCGTGCGAAACTGGGTTGGGAAGCCGGTGCAGAGATTGGACCAAAGCCCAAAGGGATGCACTGGCAAACATTCGAAAGACTTACCGCGCAGATCGACGCGCTGGATGAGCGTAGCGATTTCGGGGTTTGGGAATCCTTCGCGCAGCGCTTTGGTCACCTAGTCGATACGCTATAGCAGAGGGCGTTGGGTGGACAAAAAGGTGGACACGCAAGGGGTCAGTTGAATTAAAATCAATTAAATCAATAATATGAGAGATTTAAATGGTGCCCAGGAGAGGACTCGAACCTCCACGTCCATACGGACACTAGCACCTGAAGCTAGCGCGTCTACCAATTCCGCCACCTGGGCAGGTGTCGTGGAGGCGCATTTAGACATCGCGCCAAGCCGTGTCAACGTGGATTCGTGCGGATAGTTCGCATTGGTCAATTCGCCTTGTCGATTTCCACCATCAGGTCTAGTAGAAAGAAACCCAAAGGCGCAGACGGGAGCACCAACCATGTCCAGGCTTGTCACCATTTACGGCGGATCGGGGTTTGTCGGGCGGTATATCGCGCGGCGGATGGCGCAGAAGGGCTGGCGTGTGCGGGTCGCGGTGCGCCGCCCGCACGAGGCGATCTTCGTGAAACCCTACGGCGTTGTCGGACAGGTCGCGCCTGTCGCCTGCAACCTGCGCGACGATGACAGCGTGCGTTCGGTGATGCACGGCGCGGATGCGGTGATCAACTGCGTCGGCACGTTCGACCGGCGCGGCAAGAACAATTTCGATGCCATCCAGGTCGAAGGCGCGCGCCGTGTGGCCAAGATGGCGTCCGAAATGGGCGTTGAGCGCATGGTGCAGATCTCGGCGATCGGCGCCGACACGGAGTCGCCCAGCATCTACGCCCAGACCAAGGCCAAGGGCGAAGAGGCCGTGCTGGAACACATGGCCGACGCCGTCATCCTGCGCCCCTCGGTGATTTTCGGCGCCGAGGACAACTTCTTTAACCGTTTTGCCGGCATGGCCCGAATCTCGCCGGTCCTGCCTGTCGTCGGCGCAAGCACGCGGTTCCAGCCGGTCTATGTCGACAACGTCGCAGAGGCCGCGGTAATGGGCGCTACGGGCGACGCCGCTCCCGGCATATACGAACTGGGCGGGCCCGACGTGCACACGTTCCGCGAGCTGATGCAAGAGATGCTGCGAGTCATTCGCCGCCGCCGCCTGATCATGAACATCCCCTTCGCGCTGGCCCGTCCGCTGGCCGCCGTGATGGACGGGGTGCAGTTTCTCAGCGGCGGTTTGATTCCGGCGCAGATCACGCGCGATCAGGTCGCCAGCCTCGGTCAGGACAACGTCGTGGCGGACGACGCCAAGGGTTTGGACGCGCTGGGCATCCGGCCCACGGCGATGGAGGCGGTTCTGTCCGACTACCTGTGGCGGTTCCGCCCGTCGGGTCAGTATTCGGACATAAAGGAATCGGCGCGCAACCTGCGCCAGGGATGATCCGGCGCGCGATATGGGCCGCGCTGTTGCTCGTCTCGTCGGCGCTTGCGGTCGGTGCCGAGCCGATACCGGAAAAGCAGGCGCAGCTTTTCGCCGATTTTGCGCGGGACGTCTCGGGGAATGATCCGCAGGTCATGGCCACCGCGCGCGACCTGATCGAAACGCCGCCCACCACGCTGGAGACGATCGGGTACTACGGCCTCGAAGACGCCCCGGCAGCGGAGCGGACGCTGCGCGGGATCATCAGCCTGCTCAATGCCCGCGGGCACATCCTGGGGTTTGAGGACAAGTACATCAACGAGATGCCGCTGGTGCTGGAACAGCAGGGTCTGGCGGACTTCGCAGGCGACCCGCAAAGGGATGTCATGGCCCTGTTTCCGGGTGAAATAGACTCTGAAACCGGACCGAGCGACACTCAATGGCGCGCCTTCCGCAAGGGCTTTGGCGGGCATGTCCGCGCGATCGAGGCGGCGATGGCGCGCAAGGGGCACGTGCTCCTGTCGCTGGATCTGCCGCTGGGCGACACGTTGCACCTGTGGTGCGCCTCGCCCGCGATGGCAGAGAAATGGCGCGGCCAGGTCCTGTACTTCGGGAGGAACACGCTCGACCGTCGGTATTTTTCCACCGTGACCGTTGCCGTGACAGATCCGGCCTGGGAGGACTACTGGGGCTTTCTGACCTATGCGCTGTTCATCCCCGAGCGCCATAGCGACCTGCCTGACTACGAATAAGCCACGACCAACAGCACGATCCCCAGCCCAATCCGGTAGATCACGTAAGGCGTGAAGGACACGCTGCGCAACAGCCGCATCATCAGGGTCAGAGCCAGCAGCGCCGAGACAAAGGCGAAGGCGGCAGCGATGGCGCTGTCCCGGATCAGCGCGACATTCGCAGTATAGACCGCCTCGGCGCCAAGCAACGTCCCGCTTTCGATGATCACCGGGATCGACATGAGCATCGATAGCCGCGCCGCGTCGGACCGGGCATAGCCCATGAACCGCGCGCCGGTGATCGTGATGCCAGAGCGGGACGTGCCCGGGATTAGCGCGATGGCCTGCCAGACGCCCATCACCATGGCGTCGCGCAGGGACCAGTCCGCGGTCGTACGGGTCGCCTCGCCCGCCTGGTCGGACCAGTAAAGCACGATGCCGAAGACCAGCATCGTCCAGCCGATCACGGCGATCGACCGCATGGCGTCGTCCAGCCCGGTTAATTTCAAAAGCACGCCGAAGGCCACCACAGGAATGGACGACACGATCAACAGAAACGCCAGTTTCGACCCTTCGGTATCGATCCGCCCCGACAGGGCGCGGGGCAGCCCGCCAAGCGCAAGCTTCACGTCCGACCAGAAATACAGGATCACGGCGAAAAGGGTGCCAACATGCACCGCCACGTCAATCGCCTGACCCTGGTCGTCCAGCCCGGTCAGGCCGGGCAGCAGGATCAGGTGGCCCGAGGACGATACCGGCAGAAACTCGGTGATTCCCTGGATCACGGCAACGAGGATCAGATGGAAAAGCGGCATGTGCGCGGCCCTGCTCGTGTCTTTTTTTCCTAGCTATACTGCATTCGAACTCAGAGGAAAGCGCACATTTATGTCCGGATCGGACCTAAGTTTTTGATCAAACTTGACGCGAAGCGGTGCCGAGGATAAAAATATCGCAATAAAGGTAAACTGTGCTGACTTTATTTTTCCGTGACCTTGCACTAAACCTTCGGAACCTAGGCGATCTTTGGAGAGAATCGTGGCAAAAACACCGATGCTGAAATTCGTGTCCGTCGAGCGGGACATGCCCACCAAGCGCGAAGCTGATGCGCGCCGGGAAGATTTCAACGAGATCTACGCGGAATACGCCGACGAAAAGGCCAAGGAGCAGTCTGGACGCTGCAGCCAATGTGGCGTGCCCTATTGCCAGAACCACTGTCCGCTGCACAACAATATCCCCGACTGGCTGCGCCTGACCGCCGAGGGGCGGTTGCAGGAGGCCTATGAAGTCAGCCAGGCCACCAACACATTCCCAGAGATCTGTGGCCGCATCTGCCCGCAGGACCGCCTGTGCGAAGGCAATTGCGTGATCGAGAAGTCCGGGCACGGCACCGTCACCATCGGCGCGGTCGAGAAATACATCACCGACACCGCATGGGAAGAAGGCTGGGTCCAGCCCATCGCGCCCATGCAAGAGCGCGAGGAAAGCGTTGGTATCATCGGTGCTGGCCCCGGCGGACTGGCGGCGGCGGACGTGCTGCGCAATGCCGGTGTGCAGGTCACGGTATATGACCGCTATGACCGCGCGGGTGGCTTGCTGACCTATGGCATCCCCGGCTTCAAGCTGGAAAAGCCCGTTGTCATGCGCCGTGTCGAACAGCTTGAAAAAGGCGGCGTCGAATTCGTGC
This sequence comes from Roseovarius sp. THAF9, assembly GCF_009363715.1. NCBI lineage: Bacteria > Pseudomonadati > Pseudomonadota > Alphaproteobacteria > Rhodobacterales > Roseobacteraceae > Roseovarius > Roseovarius sp. THAF9. Next base: position 3,815,026 of record NZ_CP045404.1, on the reverse strand, counting down.
TGAACTGCGACGTCGGTACCGACATCACCTTTGACGAGATCCGGCAGAAACACACTGCCGTCGTGATTGCCACCGGCGTCTACAAAAGCCGCGAACTGCCCGGCCCCGGCGCGGGCGCCGCGGGCATCGTGCGGGCCATCGACTATCTGACCGCGTCAAACCGCAAGAGCTTTGGCGATGACGTGCCAGAGTTCGAAAGTGGCGAGCTGAATGCAGAAGGCAAGCGCGTCATCGTGATCGGCGGCGGCGACACCGCGATGGACTGCGTGCGCACCGCGATCCGGCAGGGCGCCACCAGCGTCAAATGTCTCTATCGCCGCGACCGCGCCAATATGCCGGGCTCGCAACGCGAAGTGATGAACGCCGAGGAAGAAGGCGTGGAATTCGAGTGGCTTTCCGCCCCCAAGGCGTTTCACGGCGACCCGGTGACCTCCGTGAAAGTGCAGCAGATGCGCCTTGGCTCGCCCGACGCCACGGGCCGCCAAAGCCCGGAAGAGATCGAGGGCGCGGATTACGACGAACCCGCCGACCTGGTGATCAAGGCGCTGGGCTTCGAGGCCGAGGAACTCCCGACATTGTGGAATCAAGATGAACTGACCGTGACCCGCTGGGGCACCATCCGGGCCGAATTTACCAGCGGCAAGACCTCCCTGCCCGGCGTCTATGCAGTGGGCGACATCGTGCGCGGTGCCAGCCTGGTGGTCTGGGCCATCCGCGACGGGCGCGACGCCGCTGCGGCTATTCTCGAAGAGATGGACGCCGGTGCAACGGCTGTGGCAGCGGAATAAGCGTTGTCCGCCACGTTAGAGACTGTTTTCCGGGCCATGCCCGCACCCACTGAAGGGGTATAGCGATGACGAAATTCGATGAAAACTGGGCCGTTGCCGAAGAGGCCAAGCGCAACTGGATGGCCGAAAACGGCATGTACGCCCACGAGGAAGAGCATTCTTCCTGTGGTGTCGGCCTCGTGGTGTCCGTCAACGGCAAGGAAAGCCGCAAGGTGGTCGAGGCCGGCATCGACGCGCTCAAAGCCATCTGGCACCGCGGCGCTGTCGATGCCGATGGCAAGACCGGCGACGGGGCCGGCATCCATATCCAGATCCCCGCACCGTTTTTCTATGACCAGGTGCGCCGCACCGGCCACGAACCGCGCGAAGATCAACTTCTCGCCGTGGGCCAGGTCTTTCTGCCGCGGACCGATTTCGGGGCGCAGGAAACCTGCCGGACCATCGTGGAAACCGAAGTGCTGCGCATGGGCCACTATATCTACGGCTGGCGGCACGTGCCCGTAGATATCAGCGTGCTGGGTGAAAAGGCCAACGCGACCCGCCCCGAGATCGAGCAGATCCTGATCTCCAACGCCAAGAGCATCGACGAGGAAGACTTCGAGCGCGAGCTATACGTCATCCGCCGCCGGATCGAGAAAGCCGCCGCCGCCGCCGGTGTCGGGCAGCTTTATATCGCGTCACTGTCCTGCCGCAGCATCATCTACAAGGGCATGATGCTGGCCGAGCAGGTCGCGGAATTCTATCCCGACCTCAAGGACGAGCGGTTCAAGTCGAACTTCGCCATCTATCACCAGCGTTATTCCACCAACACCTTCCCGCAATGGTGGCTGGCGCAGCCCTTCCGCATGCTGGCCCATAACGGCGAGATCAACACGCTGAAGGGCAACACCAACTGGATGAAAAGCCACGAGATTCGCATGGCCTCGCAGTCCTTTGGCGAATTGGCCGATGACATCAAGCCGATCATCGCCCAAGGATCGTCGGATTCCGCCGCGTTAGACTCTGTTTTCGAGGTTTTGGTGCGCGCCGGTCGCTCTGCCCCCATGGCCAAAACCATGCTGGTCCCCGAAAGCTGGTCCAAGCAGGCCGAGGAACTGCCGCAGGCGTGGCGCGACATGTATTCCTACTGCAACTCGGTGATGGAGCCGTGGGATGGCCCCGCCGCGCTGGCCATGACAGATGGCCGCTGGGTTTGTGCCGGGCTCGACCGGAACGGATTGCGTCCGATGCGCTACGTGGTGACGGGCGATGGCCTCGTGATCGCCGGCTCCGAGGCCGGGATGGTCCCGATCGACGAGGCCACGGTGCGCGAAAAAGGCGCGCTGGGCCCGGGCCAGATGCTGGCCGTCGACACCCAGAAGGGCGTTCTCTACCACGACACCGAGATCAAGGACAAAATGGCCCGCGCCCTGCCCTTTGATGAATGGGTGGGCAAGATCACCGACCTCGATGAGCGCCTTGCCGGGGTGACCGAGACGGCGACCTGCGAAGGCACTGAGCTGCGCCGCCGCCAGATCGCCGCGGGCTATTCCGTCGAGGAACTGGAACAGGTGCTGGCGCCGATGGCCGAGGACGGCAAGGAGGCCGTGGCCAGCATGGGCGACGATACGCCAAGCGCGGTGCTGTCCAAGAAATACCGCCCGCTCAGTCACTATTTCCGCCAGAACTTCAGCCAGGTGACCAACCCGCCGATCGACAGCCTGCGCGAATTCCGCGTGATGAGCCTGAAGACCCGGTTCGGCAACCTCAAGAACGTGCTGGACGAGTCCAGCAGCCAGACCGAGATCATGGTGCTGGAAAGCCCCTTTGTCGGTAACGCGCAATGGCAGACCATGCTGGGTTGCCTGAACGCCGATGTCTGCGAGATCGACTGCACCTTCGAGGCCGGCACCGGAGCGCTACGCAACGGGCTGGAGCGTATCCGCGCCGAGGCCGAGGATGCCGTGCGCTCCGGCGCGGGGCATATCGTGCTGACCGATCAGGGCGTGAGCGAGACGCGCATCGCCATGCCGATGATCCTGGCCACCAGCGCCGTACACAGCCACCTGACGCGCAAGGGCCTGCGCACCTTCACCAGCCTCATGGTGCGGTCCGCCGAATGCATCGACCCGCATTACTTTGCCGTTCTGATCGGCGCGGGCGCGACCGTGGTCAACGCCTACCTCGCCGAGGACAGCCTGGCTGACCGGATCGAACGCGGTCTGTTGGATTGTTCCTTGACCGAGGCCGTGGCGCGCTATCGCCTCGCCATCGACCAGGGCCTGCTGAAGATCATGTCGAAGATGGGCATCAGTGTCATCTCGTCCTATCGCGGCGGTCTGAATTTCGAGGCTGTGGGCCTTTCCCGCGCCATGTGCGCCGAGTATTTCCCGGGCCTTGTCAGCCGGATTTCCGGCATCGGCGTCAGCGGCATCCAGGCCAAGCTGGAGGAAATCCACGCGACAGCCTTCCGCGGTGGCAAGCACGTGCTGCCCATCGGCGGCTTCTACAAGTCGCGCAAATCGGGCGAAACCCACGCCTGGGGCGCGCAGACGATGCACATGATGCAGATGGCCTGCAACAAGGCCAGCTTCGAGTTGTGGAAACGCTACAGCCAGGCGATGCAGGCCAACCCGCCCATTCACCTGCGCGACCTGATGGCGATCAAGCCCATGGGCGAGACCGTGCCGCTGGAAGAGGTGGAAAGCGTCACCGCGATCCGCAAACGCTTCGTCACGCCGGGCATGTCGCTGGGGGCGCTTTCCCCCGAGGCGCACAAGACCCTGAACGTCGCCATGAACCGCATCGGCGCACGGTCCGACTCGGGCGAAGGCGGCGAGGATCCGGCGCATTTCGTGCCCGAACCCAACGGCGACAACCCGTCGGCCAAAATCAAGCAGGTCGCCTCGGGCCGGTTCGGTGTAACGGCGGAATACCTCAACCAATGCGAAGAGCTGGAAATCAAGGTCGCCCAGGGCGCCAAGCCCGGTGAGGGCGGGCAGCTTCCGGGCATGAAGGTGACCAAACTGATCGCGCGTCTGCGCCACTCGACCGAGGGTGTGACCCTGATTTCGCCGCCGCCGCACCACGACATCTACTCGATCGAGGATCTGGCGCAGTTGATCTATGACCTGAAACAGATCAACCCGACCGTGAAGGTCTGCGTCAAGCTGGTGTCGCAATCCGGCGTCGGCACCATCGCCGCCGGTGTCGCCAAGGCCAAGGCCGACGTGATCCTGATTTCGGGGCACAATGGCGGCACGGGCGCGTCCCCCGCCACGTCGATCAAATATGCCGGCCTGCCATGGGAAATGGGCCTGACCGAGGCGCACCAAGTTCTGTCGATGAACAACCTGCGCAGCCGCATCACCCTGCGGACCGACGGCGGGCTGCGCACCGGGCGCGACATCGTCATGGCCGCGATGATGGGGGCCGAGGAATACGGTATCGGCACCGCCGCCCTGATCGCCATGGGCTGCATCATGGTGCGCCAGTGCCAGTCCAACACCTGCCCCGTGGGCGTGTGTACCCAGGACGAGTCGCTGCGCGAAAAGTTCACCGGCAATGCCGACAAGGTGGTGAACCTGATCACCTTCTACGCGCAGGAAGTGCGCGAGGTGCTGGCCAGTATCGGCGCGCGCAGCCTCGATGACGTGATCGGACGTGCCGATCTGCTGACCCAGGTCAGCCGCGGCTCGGCGCATCTGGATGATCTGGACCTCAACCCGATGCTGATCACCGTTGATGGGGCACAGCACATCACCTATGACCGCAACAAGCCGCGCAACGAGGTGCCCGATACGCTGGACGCCGAGATCGTGCGGGATGCCGCGCGGTTCCTCAACGATGGCGAGAAGATGCAGCTTCACTATGCCGTGCAGAACACGCACCGCACCGTGGGCACCCGCGTCAGCAGCCATATCGTCCGCAACTTCGGCATGCGCAACGCGTTGCAGCCCGATCACCTGACCGTCAAGCTGACCGGCAGCGCGGGACAGTCCCTGGGCGCCTTCGCGGCACCGGGGCTGAAGATCGAGGTGTCGGGCGACGCCAATGACTATGTCGGCAAGGGTCTGTCGGGCGGCACTATCGTGGTGCGCCCCCCGATGGTCAGCCCGCTTGAGGCCGCCGATAATACCATCATCGGCAACACTGTCCTTTACGGCGCGACCGAAGGGTACCTCTTTGCCGCGGGCCGCGCGGGCGAACGATTTGCCGTTCGCAACTCCGGCGCCAAGGTTGTGATAGAAGGCTGCGGCAGCAACGGCTGCGAATACATGACCGGCGGCATGGCCGTGATCCTTGGCTCCGTTGGTGCGAACTTCGCCGCCGGCATGACCGGCGGCATGGCTTTCCTCTATGATCCCGAAGGCGACACCGACAAGCTGATCAACCGCGAGTCGGTCGTCACCTGCCCGGTAACAGAACTGCACTGGCTGACCCAGCTCAAGACCCTGATCGAGCGTCATGGCGAGGAAACCGGCAGCCGCCGCGCCGCCGAGATCCTGCAATACTGGGAGGCCGAAAAGGACAAGTTCGTGCAGGTCTGCCCCAAGGAAATGCTGGGCAAGCTGGAACACCCCATCGGCATCGAGGACAACGCCGTTCCGGCGGAATAGGGTCTGAAACATACGTCGGCTGGGGGGATGCAAGCCATGCCCCCGGCCGGGATACCTTGGACCGGAAGAAACTGTCGATTGACCATCGGACCCCGGTTTGCACTATTGCGGACAGCGATGGCCAAGAAACAGAGCAGCAGAAAATCCAAGCCCTCGGTGATGGATCGGATCGCCGCACCCGTCCTGTGGGCGCGGGTCTGGATCGTGCGCGTGTTCCTGATTGTCGTGGTCATCGTCTGCGGCACGGTCCTGGCGCATCGCTGGTTTGCTCCACCCGACACGCTCTACATGAAGCAGGAGGCCTTTCGCCTTAGCGAGATCCGGCACCAGTGGGTGCCGCTGAACGACGTCGCTCCCGTGATGGCGCGGTCTTTGGTGGCGGCCGAGGACGCCAATTTCTGCCTGCACTGGGGCTTTGACATGAACGCCATCCGCGACGCTCTGGAAGACGGCAGCGGGCGGGGCGCCTCGACCCTCAGCCAGCAGGTGGTCAAGAATGTCTATCTCTGGCACGGGCGCAGCTGGACCCGCAAGGCGCTCGAAGCCGCGCTGACCCCGGTGGTCGAGCTCTTCTGGTCAAAGCGGCGGATCATCGAGGTCTACCTCAACGTGGCCGAGTTCGACGAGGGAATCTTCGGCATCGACGCCGCCGCGCGTCACTATTTCGACGTGGCCCCGGATGCGCTGAGCGACGTGCAGGCCGCCCGGCTGGCGGCCATCCTGCCCAACCCCAAGGGCCGCTCCGCGTCTCAGCCCAGCGGCGCCACCCGCAAGCGTGCCGCCGGTATTATGGACGGGGCGGCCACGATTCGCCGTGATGGGCGCGCGGCGTGTTTCGAGGATTGAAATGAGCGCGGTTTGAGGGCATTGAAGAACAGATTTTCGCCAGCCGCCCGGAGTAGACATGGCCAAGCTATACCACGTTCCCCTCTCCCCCTTCTGCCGGAAGGTGCGGCTCTGCCTCGCGGAAAAGCGGATCGAATGCGAGCTGGTCGAGGAGCGTTACTGGGAAGCCGATCCCGATTTCCTGCGGCGCAATCCGGCGGGCAAGGTGCCGGTGCTGCGGCTGGATGGCATGACCTTGTCGGAAAGCACGCCGATCTGCGAATACCTCGAAGACAAGTACCCCGAGCCCGCCCTGCTGCCCAAGGCGCACGAGGGTCGCTACGAGGTGCGGCGCCTGGTGGGTTGGTTCGATGACAAGTTTCACAACGAGGTATCGTCCAAGCTGCTGTATGAAAGGGTGAACAAGAAGGTCATGGGCCAGGGCTTTCCCGACAGCAGCAACGTCAAGGCGGGCGCAAAGGCGATCAAGTTCCACCTTGACTACATGGCCTGGCTGCTGGACCGCCGCCGCTGGCTGGCCGGCGACGTGATGACACTGGCCGATTTCGCCGCCGCCGCGCACCTGTCCAGCCTCGACTATATCTCGGACGTGGACTGGAACCGGTCGGAGGTGGTCAAGGACTGGTACGCCAAGATCAAGTCGCGCCCGGCCTTCCGCAGCATCCTGGCCGATCAGGTGCCGGGTTTCCCGCCGCCGGCGCATTATGCCGATCTTGATTTTTAAAGCGTGTCGCGCAAAAGTGGGAACCGGTTTTGCGCTCCCCGGACACGCGACATATCTTAAGAGGCTTTGCCCCTCGGCCTACGGCCTCACCCCAGGATATTTTTGGCCAAAGCGTTCCGCCTTTGACCTGAGGCATCAGCGAAAGGCGGAACGCGTGCAACGATTGAGCGGAGCACTGCGTTTCGTGAAAATCTGTGGTTCAGGTCTTTCGCGAAACGCTTCAGAAGAAGAGCCATGGATGGGCTGAAACAGAGACTGGTGGCGCAGGCCCTTGAAGAGGGATTCGACCTTTGCCGCGTGTGCCGTCCGGGTGACGTGCCGCAAGTGCCCGAGCGGTTGGCGGCCTTTCTGGAAAGGGGTTATCACGGGCAGATGGAGTGGCTGGCCGACCGGGCGCATTGGCGCGGCGCGCCTGATGTGCTGTGGCCCGAGGCGCGGTCGGTGATCATGCTGGGCGAAAGCTATACGCCCCAGAGTGACCCGATGGCGACGCTGGACGATCCAGAGGTTGGCACGGTTTCGGTCTATGCCCGCAACCGGGATTACCATGACATCGTGAAGAAGCGGCTGAAGCGGCTCGCGCGCTGGCTGATCGCGGAAGCGGGTGGCGAGGTGAAGGTGTTCGTCGACACCGCGCCAGTGCCCGAGAAACCGCTGGGCGAGGCGGCGGGGCTGGGCTGGCAGGGCAAGCACACCAATCTGGTCAGCCGCGACATGGGTAGTTGGTTCTTTATCGGGTCCGTGTTCACCACGCTGGAAATAGACACTGATCCAACAGAAGTTGACCATTGTGGCTCTTGCCGTGCCTGTCTTGACGTGTGCCCGACCGATGCCTTCCCCGCACCCTACCAGCTGGATGCGCGGCGCTGCATCTCCTACCTGACGATCGAGCACAAGGGCCCGGTGGACGAGGAGTTGCGCGAAAAGATGGGCAACCGGATCTATGGCTGCGACGATTGCCTTGCGGTTTGTCCGTGGAACAAGTTTGCGGTCGAGGCGACCGAACTGCGCTATCACGCGCGCGACGATCTTGTCGCGCCGCCGCTGGCAGAGCTGGCCCAACTGGACGATGCCGGGTTCCGCGAGCGGTTTTCCGGCAGTCCGATCAAGCGCATCGGGCGCAACCGCTTTGTGCGGAACGTGCTGTACGCCATCGGCAATTCGGGCCGCCCCACCCTTCGGCCGGTGGCGCAGGATCTGTGCGACGACCCGGACGCCACCGTCGCCGATGCGGCGCGATGGGCGGTAAAGCGTCTTTCCGATGCCGCAAACGGACGCGATTAGTCCGCAGTTTGGCGTAAACCGAACCCCGGACGAGAGGGACCATCATGGCGATACTTCTGGGCGTGGACACGGGCGGCACCTATACCGACGCGGTTCTGGTGCGCGACGAGCGCGAGGTGATCGCCAGCGCCAAGGCGCTGACCACGCGGCAGGACCTGTCGATCGGCATCGGCGACGCCATCGAGGCGGTGCTGACCCAAAGCGGCGTCACGCCCGATCAGATCGGGCTTGCCTCGCTCTCCACCACGCTGGCCACGAATGCGTTGGTCGAGGGACAGGGCGGGCGTGTGGCGCTGGTCTATATCGGGTTTCGTGAGCGTGACCTTGACACGCACGGCCTGACCGAAGCGCTGGCTGGGGACCCGGCGCTTGTGCTCAGTGGTGGGCACAATCACGCGGGCAGCGAGGCGGCCGCACTAGATGAAAACGCGCTTTCGGCATGGTTAGACACTGAATTGGGCGCCTCTGCCTTTGCCGTCGCCAGCCACTTCGCCACCCGGAACCCCAGCCACGAACTGCGCGTGGCCGAGATGATCCGCGCCGCCACGGGCAAGCCGGTCAGCTGCTCGCATCACCTGTCAGCCAAGCTGAACGGTCCGAAGCGGGCGCTGACCGCACTCTTGAACGCGCGGCTGATCGGCATGATCGCGCGGCTGATCGAAAAGGCCGAAGCGACACTCATCCGCTTCGGTATCGATGCGCCGCTGATGGTGGTGCGCGGTGACGGTGCCCTCATTTCCAGCGCACAGGCGCGAGAGCGGCCCATCGAGACCATTCTCAGCGGCCCGGCCGCCAGCATCGTCGGGGCGCGCTGGATGACCGGCGCCGATCACGCGCTGGTCTCCGACATCGGCGGCACCACCACGGATGTCGCCGTTCTGCGCGAGGGCCGCCCGATGATCGACCCGGCGGGCGCGCAGGTCGGGCCGTGGCGCACCATGGTCGAGGCCGTTGCCATGCGCACCACCGGTCTTGGCGGCGACAGCGAGGTGCATGTGATCGACGAAGGGCTGGTCGGTGGCGTCACGCTCGGCCCGCGCCGGGTGGTCCCGGTCAGCCTGATCGCGTTGGAAGACCCGGCCGCCCTGCACGCCGTGCTGGACGACCAGTTGCGAAATGACACGCCGGGCGAGCATGACGGCCGGTTTGTGCGCATCGTGTCAGGCGTCGACGCGGGCGGATTGGGTCCGAAAGACACTGCGCTGCTGGACCGGATCGGCACTGGCGTTCAGCCGCTTGGCGCGGTGCTGCGCAACCGGATGGACGGCGCGGCGTTGCGGCGGTTGGTGGCGCGGGGTCTGGTGCAGGTTGCGGGCGTCACGCCGTCGGATGCCAGCCATGTGCTGGGGCTGCTGGATGCCTGGGATGCGGGGGCCGCGCACAAGGCCGTGCAACTGATCGGACGCAAGCGCACCGGCAACGGCAATCGGCTGAGTTCTGATCCAGAGGCGATGGCGCAGATGATCATCGAACAGGTGACAAAACAGACAAGTTTGGCCCTATTAGAAACTGCTTTTGCCGAGGACGACCACGACTTCGGCCTGCCTGCCGCACAGCTGGCGCGGCATGCCTTGATGCAGAAAGGTCTGGACCGGCACCGCGGATTGGTGCGGCTCGATACCGGGCTGAACGTGCCGGTGATCGGGCTGGGCGCCTCGGCAAGCAGCTATTATCCGGCGGTGGGCGCGCGCCTTGGCTGCGACATGATCCTGCCGGAGCACGCCGGGGTCGCCAACGCCATCGGCGCGGTGGTCGGGCGCGTTACGATCCGGCGACAGGGTACGATCACCAGCCCCGCCGAGGGCCGCTGTCGCGTGCACCTGGAAACCGGGCCGGAGGATTTCGTCGACCCCGACAAAGCCATGGAAAGGCTCGAAGACGTCTTGAAGGCGGAAGCGCGCCAGACAGCCCTCGCCGCAGGTGCCGAAGACCTTCAGACCGGCATTACCCGCGATATCAGGACCGCGCAGGCCGAAGCGCGCGAGGTGTTCCTCGAGGCCACCATCATGGTGGAGGTCAGCGGTCGGCCGCGTATCGCCTCGTGACCCGATCACCCGGGTGAACTGACGGCTGCGCTTGTTATTGGTGGCTGTTACATTGAGTATTTGAAGAACGATGAAAGCGAGGGGGAGCGCATCATGCGAGCGGCCAAAAAATTTGACGCGGATATCGCCGGGCGCCTCGACGGGTTGCGCGACGATGGGCTTTACAAGACCGAGCGGGTCATCACCTCGATGCAGGCCGGCGAGGTCATGCTGGAAGGCGGGCACGCGGTGGTGAACCTTTGTGCCAACAACTATCTCGGCCTTGCTGACGATCCGGAGGTGATTGCCGCCGCCCATGACGCGCTCGACCGTTACGGGTTCGGCATGGCCAGCGTGCGCTTTATCTGCGGCACGCAGGAAGAGCACAAGGCGCTGGAAGCGCGGATCGCGGGGTTCCTTGGGACCGAGGACAGCATCCTGTACGCCGCCGCGTTTGACGCGAATGCGGGTTTGTTTGAGACGATTCTGGGCCCCGAGGACGCCATCATTTCCGACGCGCTGAACCATGCGAGCATCATCGACGGCGTGCGCCTCTGTAAGGCGCAGCGCTATCGCTATTCCAACAGCGACATGGCCGACCTGAAACGCTGCCTGAAAGAGGCGGAGGGCGCGCGTCACCGCCTGATCGCCACCGACGGGGTGTTCAGCATGGATGGCTATATCGCCAAGCTGGACCAGATCTGCGATCTGGCCGAGCGCTATGACGCGATGGTCATGGTCGACGACTGCCACGCGACCGGGTTCCTTGGCGACACCGGGCGGGGCAGCCACGAACATTGCGGCGTCATGGGCCGCGTCGACATCCTGACCGGCACGCTGGGCAAGGCGATGGGCGGCGCCTCTGGCGGCTATACCGCGGCCAGCGCGCCGGTGGTGGACTGGTTGCGGCAACGCTCGCGGCCTTACCTGTTTTCCAACACGCTGGCCCCTGTCATTGCGGCGGCATCGCTTCGCGTCTTCGACCTGTTGGAGGAACGTGGCGACGCTCTGCGCGGTCAGCTTTGGGACAACGCGGCCTATTTCCGCGAGCGGATGGGCACGCTGGGCTTCGAACTTCTGCCCGGGCAGCACGCGATCATCCCCGTCATGCTGCGCGATCCCAAGCTGGCGCAGGAGATGGCCAAACGGCTGAACGACCGCGGCGTCTATGTCACCGCCTTCAGCTTTCCGGTCGTCCCGAAGGACCAGGACCGCATCCGCACCCAGATGAGCGCCGCCCTGACCCGTGACATGCTGGACCGCGCAATCGACGCGTTCGAGGTTGTTGGCCGCGATTTGGAGGTCATCTCGTGACAATTCTGCCGTCCGTCATCGAGGCCATGGGAGAGACGCCCTTGGTCGAATTGAGCCGTATCAGAGACGCATTGCACCTCGACGGACGCATCCTCGCCAAGCTCGATTACCTCATGCCCGGCTTCTCCAAGAAAGACCGCGCAGCACGGGCGATCATTGAAGGCGCGCGGGCCACGGGCGAGCTCGCGCCTGGTCAGACAGTGGTTGAATTGACCTCGGGGAACATGGGCACGGGGCTCGCCATTGTCTGTGGCGTGCTGGGTCACCCGTTCGTCGCGGTGATGAGCGAAGGCAATTCCGAGGAGCGCGCGCGGATGATGCGGGCCCTGGGGGCAGAGGTGATCCTCGTCCCGCAGGCTCAAGGCAGCCGCAAGGGCGAGGTATCGGGCGCGGATCTCGCATTGGTCGAGGCCGCTGCGCAGGACATCACGGCGGAGAGAGGCGCCTACCGCGCTGACCAGTTCGAGCGGGCAGGCAACCCCCTGGCGCACGAGATGGGCACCGGCCCGGAAATCTGGGCGCAGTCAGGCGGCGACGTCACCGCCTTTTGCGACTTCATCGGTTCCGGCGGCACGCTGGCCGGAGTCGCGGCCTATCTGGGACCAAAAGGCGTGCGCTGTTACGGCATCGACCCCGACAAACCCGACCATCCGATCCAGGGCGGCGGCTATTCCATGCCGGACCTCACGCACTTGAAATCGGCCAATCTGGCGGGAACAGTCACTGTTTCCGGTCGTGACGCCGCCGAGGCCGCTCGCCTGCTGGCCCGGACCGAGGGCATCTTCGCCGGCTATTCCGCCGGGGCCAACCTAGCCGGCGCGATCCAGCTGTTGGGCGGCGTGGAACAGGGCGGCACAATCGCTATCGTGATGTGCGACAGCGGCCTGAAATACCTCAGTACTGATTTGTGGGACTAGACCATGCAGAACCAGATGAAAGCCCTCGTGAAGGCGAAACCCGAACCGGGCCTGTGGATGGAACACGTCCCGGTCCCCGAACCGGGGCCGAGCGACGTGCTGATCAAGGTCCGCAAATCTGCCATTTGCGGCACAGACGTGCATATCTGGAAATGGGACGAATTCAGCGCCAAGACCGTGCCCGTGCCCATGGTCGTCGGCCACGAATTCGTGGGCGAGATCGTCGATATGGGCCCTGCCGCGCTGAAATACCGGATTGGCCAGCGGGTCAGCGGCGAGGGGCATATCGTTTGTGGCGCCTGCCGCAACTGCCGTGCCGGACGCGGGCACCTCTGCCGCAATACCAAGGGCGTCGGCGTGAACCGCCCCGGCTCCTTTGCCGAATATCTCTGCATTCCCGAATCCAACGTCGTGCCGATCCCCGAGGACATCCCCGACGAGATCGCCGCCATCTTTGACCCGTTCGGCAATGCCGTGCACACCGCGCTCAGCTTTGATCTGGTGGGTGAGGACGTGCTTGTCACCGGCGCGGGACCCATCGGCATCATGGGCGCGCTGGTGGCGCAGAAGGTCGGCGCGCGAAAGACCGTCATCACAGACATCAACCCCTATCGCCTGAACCTTGCCCGCGAGATGGGCGTGCAGCATGTGGTCGATACCAGCCGCGAACAGCTGCGCGACGTGATGGATCAGATCGGCATGACCGAAGGCTTCGACGTCGGGCTCGAGATGTCCGGGGCGTCGGCGGCCATGCAGCAGATGATCGCGCGGATGAACAATGGCGGCAAGGTCGCCCTTCTTGGCATCGCGCCGACCGAATTCCCGGTCGACTGGAACACGGTCATTTTCAAGATGCTCCACATCAAGGGCATCTACGGCCGTGAGATGTACGAGACCTGGTACAAGATGATCGCGCTGGTGCAGTCGGGTCTGGACGTGTCCGGCCTGATCACGCACCGCATCGGCATCGACGACTTCGAGGACGGGTTTGCCGCGATGATTTCGGGCAATTCCGGCAAGGTGGTGATGGACTGGGGCGTGTCCTGAGGCGGTGCGCCGGTCGGGGCCAAATTTGGCGGATCGGGTCGAGTCATGTCGCCTGCGAACATCTTCGTGCCGAAATCACGCGCGACGCACAGGGCCGATGTGGATGAAGACTATACGATCAAGCCTCCCGACAAGGAGCCTTTCGTGACCCACAGCCAGGGACCTTTTGATGCGCGACAGCGACCAACCGCCGAAACGGTATGTCTTCCTGCTGATCCCCGGGTTTTCCATGCTGGGCTTCACCTGCGCGCTGGAAACCCTCAGTCTCGCGAACCGGCAATCCAGCACCCGCGATTACTATGAATGGCGCCTGCTCAGCGCCGATGGGGCCTCGGCGCGGGCCTGGAATGGCATCACCGTCGCCGTCGACGGCGCGCTGGAAGAGTTGCGCCGCGACGATACGCTGGTGGTCTGTGCCGGCCATGAAGCTGCCGCGGGCAGCACCAAGGACGTACTCGCCTGGCTGCGCCGCGAGACGCGCAAAGGCATCAGTTTCGGCTCGCTCAGCAGCGGCGCCTATACCCTTGCGCTGGCGGGGATGATCGCGGGACGGCGGGTCAGCACCCATTGGGAATATGTCGATGCCCTGACCGAGGCGTTGCCGCAGGTCACCGTGCAGGACACGATCTATTCGGTGGATGGCCGCGTGTTTTCCTGCGCCGGCGGTGCGTCCTCGATGGACCTCATGCTGCACCTCATCGGAGAGGATTACGGGCCCAAACTGGTCGAATACGTGGCCGAGCAGATGGTCTATACCGCCCCCCGCGATCACAGCCAGTCTCAGCGCCTGTCGCTGCCCGCCCGCGTCGGGCGCGGCAACCGCCGCCTGACACAGGCGATCGAGATCATGCGCGGTAATATCGAGGATCCGCTGAAGCTCAGTGAACTGGCCGCGATGGTTGGCGTCTCCGTGCGACAGCTGGAACGGCTCTTCATGGCTTTCCTGAATACGTCGCCCAGCCGCTATTATCTCGAAATCCGGCTGGAAAAGGCTCGAAACCTGCTTCGTCAAACCGAGATGAGCATCACCGACATCAGCGTGCTTTGCGGTTTCACCAGCCCCACGCATTTCTCGCGCGCCTATCGCAAGCTGTACAGCATCGCCCCCAGCAAGGAGGCCGACGCGACCACACCGATCAGCCGCCTGTCCGGGTAAGCATCTTCTCGATCTCGCCAGTGATCGTGGACGACATCGGCTTGACGGGCGAGCCATAGGTGCCCACGACCTCGCCCTCGGGGCTCAACAGGATCTTGTTGAAGTTCCAGCGCGGCGTGAACCCGGCTTCCTGTGCGACCGAGCGATAGAACGGATGCGCCTCCTCGCCCCGCACCTTGGTAATGCCGGTCATCGGCAGGGTCAGGTCATAGTTCACTTCGCAGAAATCCTTGACCTCTTCCTCGCTCGCCAGCTCCTGGTTGAAATCGTCCGACGGCACGGCCAGCACGACAAGCCCCCGGTCGCGGTATGTGTCATAAAGCGCCTGCAGATCCGAATATTGCCCGGTGAACCCGCACATCGACGCGGTGTTCACCACCAGCACCGGCTGTCCTTGCCAATCCGACAATCGGTGCGTCCCGCCGTCGATATTGGTGAATGTGGATTGCAGATCCAGCGCAAGCGCGGGAAGGGCGAAAACAGTGGCCACGAGGCCGAGAAAAAAGCGCATCATCATACTCCATAATCATAGAGTGTTACGCGCCGCGGCCCAGCCTGGATCATTCAGGTCATAGCGGCCTTGCACGCGTGGCGATTGATTTTGCCACCACTTTCGGTCAGGTCATGGCGACGGAGACGCTCCATGAAACCTCTCAACGGTATTGCCCTCAAGCTTGTCGCGGTGACGCTGTTCATCGTCATGTCGGCCCTGATCAAGGCCGCATCAGACACTGTTCCACCCGGACAGGCGGTTTTCTTTCGCTCGTTCTTCGCAATCCCGGTGATCCTCGGGTGGCTTGTCATGCGCGGGGAAATGTCCACGGGCCTGAAAGTGGCGTCGCGCATGGGCCATTTCTGGCGCGGCTTCGTCGGCACCACGGCAATGGGCCTGATGTTTGCCGGTCTCGGACTTTTGCCGCTGCCCGAAGTCACGGCGCTCAGCTATGCCGCCCCGCTGCTGGTGGTGGTCTTCGCGGCGATGTTCCTTGACGAAAAGGTCGGCGTCTTTCGCCTTGGTGCCGTGGCGCTGGGTCTCGTCGGCGTTCTCGTTGTTCTGACGCCGCGCCTGACCACGCTGGGCGGGCCGACGGTTGAAACTGCTCAAGCCGTGGGCGCGGTGCTGGTACTTCTGGGCGCGGTCTGTGCCGCGCTGGCGCAGATCTACATCCGCAAGCTGGTCCAGACCGAACAGACCAGCGCGATCGTGTTCTACTTCTCGCTGACTTCGACGTTGCTCTCGTTGCTGACCCTGCCCTTCGGGTGGGTCGTTCCGGGCGGAACAGAGACTGTTTATCTCGTCCTCGCCGGTCTTTTCGGCGGGCTCGCCCAGATCTTCCTGACCTCCGCCTACCGCTTTGCCGATGCCAGCGTCATCGCGCCCTTCGACTATGCCTCGATGCTGTTCGCCATCGCCATCGGCTATGTCATCTTTGACGAGGTGCCTACCGCGCAAATGCTGATCGGTGCCGCGCTGATCGTGCTGGCCGGGATCATCATCATCCTGCGCGAACGTCAGCTTGGCCTGCAACGCGGGCGCGCCAAGGCGGCCAAAACCCCGCAGGGCTAACGATCGAGCCAAGCGTAATGCAAATAGGCCGGCCGCATCAGCATCCGACGGAACCGGCCCAGCGGGAACTTGCGCGGCGTATGCCGCAGCGGTGCGGGATAGGGCGTCTCGGGCGTATTGTCCCGCACCAGATCGGCCAAAAGCCGCCCGGCGTAACTGCCCATCGACACGCCGTTGCCGTGATAGGCGAACGCCGCGAACCCTCCCGGCATATCGGGAATTGGCCCTGCATAGGGTATCAGGTCGCGCGACAAGCACACGAATCCCGACCAGTAATGCGGCGTCTCCACATGCGCCCAGGCAGGAAACATCTTATCGAAATCGGCGCGGATCATTGCCTTGATCTGCGCCTCGGTGCCGGGCGAATGCTTCAGCCCGCCGCGCATCCCCATCAGCATCCGGTTGTCCGGCATCAGCCGGAAATAGTGCAGCAGGTGCCGCGTGTCATAGCACATCTGCCGGCTGGTCCAGCCCTGCGCGGCCAGTTCGTCATCGCTCATGGGCCGCGTGACGATCACGCTCGATTGTGTCGGCAGGTACCGCCCGCCCATCCAGTCCGGCAGGTTGTCCGCGCTATAGCCGTTGGTGGCGACAATGAACTTTTCGGCTGTAACAGAGCCTTTTTCCGCGTGCAGCCGGTAGCGCCCATCGGCCAGGGTTTCGATCCGCGTGACCGCGCTGTGCCCATGCACAACAGCCCCCGCCGCCTGTGCCGCCTGGCAAAGTCCGAATGCGTATTTCCGTGGGTTGAGGGCAAAGCCGATCGGCATGGTCGACGCGCCATGAAACGGCCCTTTGAATCCCGCCTGCGCCAGCTCCGCTGGTGGGGTAATGGTCGGCGTGACACCATAAAGGTTTCGTGTTGCCTCGACATCCGCGCGCATCGCGTCGAAATCTCTCGGGCGGTGCGCCAGCTGCGTCTCGCCTTCCGAATGGCGGTCGACGTCCAGCCCCAGCCCGTCGATCAGGTCGCCCACATGCGCCACCGCCGCCAGTTCCGCCTGCGCAAAACCACAGGCCTCTGCCTCACCGAACTTGGCCCTTATGGTGGCATGGCTGGCCTTTGCGCCGCCCAGGCAACAGAACCCGCCATTGCGCCCCGATGCACCCCAGAACGGATGCTCCGCCTGCAGCACAGTCACGCCCACGCCCGCTTCGGCCAGCGCTAGCGCCGCGTTCAGCCCGGTAAACCCTGCACCGATTACTGCGACCTCGGTCGTCGTGTCGCCCTCCAGCGCAGGCAAGTCGTCCGCCGGAACGCTATCCGCCCACCAGCAATCGGCCACCGGCACGGCGCCGTAAGCGCCGTCCTCCCAGATCCGTTTGAGCACACTCACGCCTCGGCCCGCACCGCGGCCTTTTCATCGGCTTCCTGCCGCAACAGTTGGCGTTTGGAAATCAGCGAGGCGCCGATCACACCCACCGCCACGAGCGCGATCAGGATCGTCGACAGCGCGTTGATCTCTGGGCTGACCCCAAGCCGGATCGACGACCAGATCTTGATCGGCAGGGTCGTCGCCGACGGACCGGCGGTGAAGCTGGCGATCACCAGATCGTCCAGCGACAGCGTGAATGCCAGCAGCCAGCCGGAAATCACCGCCGGCGCGATGATCGGCAGGGTCACCAGCCGGAAGGCGGAAAACGGCGAACAGCCCAGGTCCAGAGCCGCCTCTTCCAGCGACCTGTCGAAACTGATCAGCCGCGAGGACACCACGACCGACACGAAGCACATCGAAAAGGTCGTGTGCGCCAGGATGATCGTCAGCACCCCCCGGTCCAGCCCGATCCCGATAAAGAGCAGCAAGAGCGACAGGCCGGTGATCACCTCAGGCATCACCAGCGGCGCATAGATCATGCCCGAAAAAAGCGTCCGGCCCCAGAATCGCCCGGCGCGCACCAGCACATAGGCCGCCATCGTGCCCAGCACCGTCGCAATGGTGGAGCTGACGACCGCCACCTGCAACGTGACCCAGGCCGCATCGAGGAACGCCTCGTTCTGCAACAGCTCGCCGTACCACCTGGTCGAGAAGCCCGCCCAGACGGTCACAAGCTGCGACGCGTTGAAGCTGTAGACCACAAGGATGACCATCGGCAGGTACAGGAACGCAAAGCCCAGCGTCAGGGACGTCGTGTTGAACCATGACAGGCGTCTCATCGCACAGCCCTCCACGCCGGAGCGCCAAAAGCTTTGACAAAGCTTTTGCCAAAACTCTTCTCAAGAGTTTTGCTGCCGCTCATCCTTCCGCCTCCCGCTGCTTTTGTTCGTTGCGCTGGAACAGCACGATCGGAATGATCAGGATCAACAGCAGGATCACCGCCACCGCGCTCGCCACCGGCCAGTCCCGGTTGTTGAAGAACTCCTCGAACAAAACCTTACCGATCATCAGCGTCTGCGACCCACCCAGCAGCGACGGGATCACGAACTCGCCCATCACCGGGATGAAGACAAGGAAGCAGCCCGCGATGATCCCGTTCTTCGACAGCGGCAACGTCACCAGCCAGAAGGCCGTCAGTCGCGAACACCCCAGATCCTCCGCCGCTTCCAGCAGGCTGTCGTCCATTCGCTCCAGCGTCGAATAGATCGGCAGGATCATGAACGGCAGATAGGTGTAGATGATCCCGATATAGACAGCGACATTGGTGTTCAGGATCATCAGCGGTTCCGAAATCAGACCCAAACCCAGCAGAAGTTGGTTCAGATACCCCTCGGTCGATAGGATGCCCATCCACGAATAGACTCGGATCAGAAAGCTGGTCCAAAAGGGTAGGATCACCAGCATCAGCAGCGTCGGTCGCCAGTGGTTCGGCGCGCGCGCCATCGCATAGGCGATCGGGTAGCCCACCAACAGCGTCAGGATGGTCGAAATCACCGCGATCTGCAGCGAGGACAGGTAGGATTTCCAGTAAAGGTCGTCCTCTGTCAGGAATACGAAATTCTCGAAATCGAGCGCGGCGAAGAACGCCTTCACGCCCTCCCAGCCTTCGGACAAGTCCAGCTGCGGCGTGTAGGGCGGGATCGACAGTTCGATATCCGAAAGGCTGATCTTCAGCACGATGGCGAATGGCACCAGGAACAGCGCCAGAAGCCACAGGTAGGGCACTATGATCAGGGCTACGCGCCTCATGATGTCAGCACCACGCCCGCCGTGCCGGTCCAGCTGACCCAGACCTCGTCTTCCCAGGTGATATCCCGGCGCGAGATGCGGCGCGTGTTGGCCAGCTGCGCCTTGATCATCGTGCCGTTTTCCAGCTCGACGTGATAGGTCGACAGATTGCCGAGATAGGCGATGTCGATCACCTTGCCCTTCAGCGCGTTGACCGCGTCGGGCTTGGTCTTGGAAATCCCGATCTTCTCGGGGCGCAGCGCCAGCTTCACTTCCGTGCCATCCTCCAGATCCGGCGCGTCGAGCGCGATCAGAGGCGGCTGCCCCTCGGCCCAGTCGATGGTGATGCCGCCTTCGGGAATTTCGGTGGTTTCGGCGGGAACAGTCTCTGTTTCCGGCACCTTGGCCTCTGTTTCGGCGTCGTTCGGCGGCGGCAGTTGCCGCACGATATCGGTGCGCGGACCGAACACCTTGGCCCAGACCTTGTCATGCAGCCACAGACCCAAGGCGTTGGGTTGCGGCCCTTGCGCGGGTTTCTCCGTTGCCGCTTTCGGCTTCCCGCGCACGACGTCATCGGACGCGACGGGCGCTTCCGGCTCTGCCGGTACGCCAATCTCGGCCACCGCCTCGGGCGTCTCGACAGTCTCTGTTTCAGGCGTTTCCGCCTCTTGCGGTGCAGGTTCGGCCTCGGATGCGTCGGCCACCACAGGCTTCGCCCCCGGCGTCCGGTTCATTGCCGTGCCGGAAAACAGCGTCACGTCGCCGATGAAATCCGCCACATAGGCCGAGATCGGCGCCTCGTAAATCTCGTCCGGCGTGGCGATCTGCACGATCCGCCCGTCATCCATCACCGCCACGCGGCTGGCCACGGTCATCGCCTCTTCCTGGTCATGGGTGACGATGACAAATGTCGTGCCGGTCTTTTCCTGGATATCCATCAGCTCAAACTGCGTGTCCTGCCGCAGCTTGGCATCCAGCGCCCCCAACGGTTCGTCCAGCAACAGAAGTTTAGGCCCTTTGGCAAGACTCCGGGCCAGCGCCACGCGCTGTCTCTGCCCGCCGGAAATCTGGTGTGGCTTGCGGCCCGCGAATTTCTCCAGCCTGGTCAGCTTCAGCATCTCGTCCACTCGCGCCGCAATCTTGTCGGCAGGCAGCTTGTCACGCTTCAAGCCAAAGGCGATGTTGTCGCTCACCGACAGGTGCGGAAACAGCGCGTAGGACTGGAACATCATGTTCACTTCGCGCTTGTTCGGCGGGATCGGCGCGATGTCGCGCCCGCCCAGCAAGATCGTGCCCTCGGTCGGCGTCTCGAACCCCGCCAGCATCCGCATCATCGTCGTCTTGCCACAGCCCGACGGGCCCAGCAGGGCAAAGAATTCCTGCGCGTAGATGTCGAATGACTGGTCGTCGATGGCGGTGAACGTGCCGAACCGCTTGGTCACGTTCTTGAACTGGATCAGCGGCTTTTCATTCGGATCGTTCCAGGGCTCGAACTTGGTTTCCGGCATACCCGTCCCCTTGAAAGGAATGGACCCGCACGGGCGTGCCGCGCGGGTCCTGTCATGTCTTGCGTCAGGTGCCGGACTTGATCTTGGTCCAAAGACGGGTGACCGTCCGCTGCACCTTCGCCGGATAGGGCTTCTTGATATAGGTGTTCTCAAGAGCGGCCTCCGACGGATAGATCGCCGGATCGTTGATCACGTCATCCTCAAGATATTCCTGCGACGCCTTGTTGCCGTTGGCGTAATAGACATAGTTCGAGGCCGCCGCCATGTTCTCGGCATCCATGATGAAGTTCAGGAACTTGTGCGCCCCCTCAGGGTTCGGCGCGTCGGCGGGGACCGCCATCATGTCGAACCACATCACCGCGCCTTCGCTCGGTGCGTTATAGGCGATGTCGACACCGTTATCCGCCTCGGCGGCACGGTCCCGCGCCTGCAGCACGTCCCCGGACCAGCCGATCGCCACGCAGATATCGCCATTGGCCAGCGCGTTGATGTATTCGCTGCTGTGGAATTTCTGTACATGCGGTCGAACGGACATCAGCAGTTCGCCGGCCTGTTCAAGGTCGTCTTCGTCATGGCTGTTCGGGTCGAGGCCCAGATACGTCAGCGCCGACGGGATCACCTCGTCCGGCGCATCGAGGAAATGCACGCCGCATTCGGCCAGCTTTTCCATGTTCTCCGGCTCGAAGATCAGCGACAGGCTGTCGATCGGGGCATCCTCGCCCAGGACTTCCTGCACCTTGCCGGTGTTCACGCCAAGGCCCGTTGTGCCCCACATGTAGTTGATCGCGTATTCGCTGATCGGAATGTCGGAATCATAGCCCTTCAGACGGTCCTTGATCACGTCCCACAGGTTGTCGGAGTTGGGCAGCTTGTCATAATCCAGCTTCTGGAACGCGCCCGCCTGGATCTGGCGCAGCAGGAAGCTGCCCGTGGGCACCACCACGTCATAGCCCGAACCGCCGGCCAGCATCTTGGTTTCCAGCACTTCGTTGCTGTCGAACACGTCATAGACCAGCTCCAGCCCGGTCTCTTCCTCGAACTGGGTCAGCAGGTCTTCGTCGATATAGTCGGACCAGTTGTAGACGCGCACTTCCTGCGCCATGGCGCTCGTCGCGCCCAGCGCCAGAACGGCGGTCATGGTCAGAAACTTCTGTGTCATTCGGTATCTCCCCTTGGTTCGGCGCTTGTCGCACCTTGGCCCGGGATTTGATCAAACAAAACCGGACATGGCAATATGGTAATGCTTTCACGCAGCCGCTAAACTCGCAAGGCGATTGCAAGGATGGCCGCGACGGAAAGCAGATCGAATGACCAGACACGCCCAGAAATTCGGCACCGACGGCGCGCCGGAAGCACGCGTTCCCGCGCATGAGTTGATCTATCGCGAATTGCGCGCGCTGGTGCTGTTTGGCGACCTGGCGCCGGGGCAGGCGGTGACGATCCAGGGCCTGACGGACCGCCTTGGCGCCGGTATGACCCCGGTGCGCGAGGCCATCCGCCGCCTGACCGCCGAAGGCGCGCTGGAGTTTCAGGGCAACCGCCGCGTGGTGGTCCCGACCCTGACCGCCGATAACATTTCCGAGCTGATCCTTGCCCGCCAGTGGCTCGATCCGCACCTTACTTTAAGGGCGACCGAACGTGCGGGGCTGGCAGATCTCGACCACCTGACCGCGATCGACAGTGACCTCGATACGGCCATCGACGGCGGCGGCCTGCGGTCCTATCTCGAACTGAACTACGCCTTCCACGCGCATATCTACAGCATCGCGGACGCCCCTATCCTGGCCGACCTGGCCGAGGGGCTGTGGCTGCGGTTCGGTCCCTCCCTGCGGGTCGTCTGCGGGCGGATGGGCACCCAGAACCTGCCGGACAAGCACAAGGACATGCTGAACGCCATGCATGCCCGCGATGCCGAAGCCGCGGCCCGCGCCATCCGCGAGGACGTGATCCAGGGAATGGAGCAGGTCCGCGTTTCGCTGGAGCAGACCGCCGGTGCATCGTGATTCGATTGACTCCGAATAATTTGATCATATTCTGGCGCAAACGGACCGGCCCGCCCTGTCCTGTCCCCCGATCATGAAAGGTACCGCCATGACCGCCATCACCAATCATATGCCCACCGCCGAGCTTCAGGCGCTGGACGCCGCGCATCACCTGCACCCCTTCACCCATGGCGACGCGCTCAACAAGAAGGGCGCGCGCGTTATCACCCGCGCCAAGGGCGTGACCCTGACCGACAGCGAAGGGCACGATTATCTCGACGCCATGGCGGGCTTGTGGTGCGTCAACATCGGCTATGGCCGCGAGGAACTGGCCGAGGCCGCCGCCCGCCAGATGAAGGAATTGCCCTACTACAACACTTTCTTCCAGACGACCCACGTGCCCGCCATCGCGCTGGCCGACAAGCTGGCGCAGCTGACGCCGCACGACCTGAACCACGTCTTCTTCGCCTCCTCCGGGTCCGAGGCGAACGACACCAATATCCGCATCGTGCGCACCTATTGGGAGCAGAAGGGCCATCCCGGGAAGAAGGCGATCATCAGCCGCAAGAACGCCTATCACGGCTCGTCCTTGGGCAGCGCCTCGCTTGGCGGGATGTCCGCGATGCACGCCCAGGGCGGTATGCCGATCCCGGACATCCATCACATCGACCAGCCCTATTGGTACGGCGAAGGAAAAGACACTGATCCAGCCGAATTCGGCCTGGAACGCGCCCGCCAGCTCGAACACAAGATCCTCGAACTGGGCGAAGACAAGGTCGCCGCCTTCATCGGCGAACCCGTGCAGGGTGCGGGCGGCGTGATCGTTCCGCCCGAAACCTACTGGCCCGAGATCCAGCGCATCTGCCGCAAGTACAACATCCTTCTGATCGCCGACGAGGTGATCTGCGGCTTCGGGCGGACCGGCAACTGGTTCGGCTCGGAAACCTTCGAGATCAAGCCCGACGTCATGACCATCGCCAAGGGCGTTAGCTCGGGCTACGCGCCCGTCGGCGGCTCACTGGTCAGCGACGAGGTGGCCGAGGTGCTGAACGGTTGCGAATTCGCGCATGGCTACACCTATTCCGGCCACCCGGTAACCTGCGCCGTCGCGCTGGAAAACCTGCGCATCCTCGACGAGGAAGGCATCGTCACCCGCGTCGGCGCCGAGACCGCGCCCTACCTGAAGGAAAAGTGGCAAACCCTGGCCGATCACCCGCTGGTGGGCGAGGCGGCGATCTGCGGCCTCATGGGCTCCATCGCGCTCAGCCCCGACAAGGCCAACCGCGCCAAGTTCGCCGCCGATGCCGGGACCGCGGGCCTGATCTGCCGCGAGCATTGCTTTGCCAACGGCCTGATCATGCGTCACGTCGGCGACCGCATGGTGATCTCGCCGCCGCTGGTCATCACCAAGTCCGAGATCGACACGCTGGTCGAACGGGCAACCATCGCCCTCGACCTCGCGCATAAGCAATTGAAAGACGAAGGGCTGATGAAAGCGGCCAGCTAGGCCGCGCCCTCGAATTTCACCAAGGACGCCCATCTTTCGTCCCAATGAAGAAAGAGACTGCCGCGCGAACCACTCGCGTGACAGTTTCATTTCAGGGGCAAAACAGTGTCTAAATACATTGCCTTTATCGGGCTGATCGTCGGGGTCATCCTTATGGTGGGCGCGGGCCTGGTGACATGGTCGCAGGCCACCGGCCCCAAGGCCGCCGCTGAACCCAGCCACGACGAAAAGCTGCTGGCCGAGATCGAGGAGATGGCGAAGCATCCGGTCGTCAAGGCGCGGCTGCCACGGACCACGGAGTTCATCCTCGAAAAAGCCCGCACCACCGTCGCCGAACAGAACGGTCCCCCGATCCCGTGTGACGCGGACGGCCTGCCCGGTATCCGTTTCGGATCGCAATGCGTGACGTCCCAATCCGAAAGCATCGTTTCGATGCGCGGGCCACAGTTTGACTGGCTGTCAGAATTTCAGGGAAACGCCAACATCCGCACGATCATGAGCATGGGGGTCGAGGCCGACGACCTGAGCCTGCTTACCGGCCTGCCGAACCTGACCCGTCTGAGCCTTTTCGGCGCGCAGGTGAACGACTCCAGCGCCCTGTCGCAATTGACCGATCTGACCGTGCTGAACATCGGGTCCAGCAACATTTCCGACATTTCCTTCGTCGCGGATATGCCCAACCTTCGCGTCTTGCAGATCTTCGCGACCGACATCTCGGACCTGTCCCAGCTTGCCGGGCATCCCGCGCTGCAGGAACTGGACATTTCCCAGACCGCCGTGACCGACCTGTCGCCCCTCGTCGACGTGTCGACATTGGTCAAACTGGTGATGGAACAGACGGAGGCGGCTGACCTGTCGCCGCTGGCAGGCTTGACGCGGTTGAACACCCTGTCGCTTCGGGACATGCCGGTGTCCGACCTGTCGCCGCTGTCGGATCTGACCGAGATGCGCTCGCTTTACCTCGGCGGCACTTCCATCAACGACATATCGCCGCTCGCCGCGATGACTCGACTTACGACTCTCGACATGGATCGAACGGCGGTGTCGGATCTCTCGCCTCTCGCCCGGATAAAGACCCTACACAGGCTCTATCTCAGCGAAACGCGGGTGAGCGACCTTGCGCCCGTGTCAGGCCTGTCCGAGCTCTCCCGCCTCGATCTCAGCGCGACGCCGGTGCGTGATTTGACCCCGATTGCGGACCTGCCCAAGCTCAGGACCTTGGAGCTCAAGGATGCGGATCGGGCCGATATCGTTCCGCTTCTGGGGCGCGAAGGGATCACGATACGGCAATAAAGGTAAACGGAAGCACAACGAGCCGTAAGTTTTGGTAACCCGCCAGGATGCCGAAAAAGACACCGTCGCCATACCACCCGGATACCGACGCAATACCGACGTGCCATTTCGGCGTCTCAGCCAGCGTTTACTGTGGTTGCCGCCGGCTGAGTCGCATCAGTCCTTGACGAACATCTGCCGGGGCATGTTGCACAGGCATTCCGCCGGTCCGTCCTCGTTGATGAGGATCGTCTCGGTCGTCTCCAGACCCCAAGTATCCATCCAGAGGGCGGGCATGAAGTGGAACACCATGCCGGGCTCCAGCACCGTCTCGTCCTCCAGCCGGATCGACGCCGTCCGCTCGCCCCAGTCGGGCGGATAACTGACGCCGACAGGGTAACCCATGCGCCCTTCGCGCTTGATCTCGTACTTGGCGAGCACGTCCAGCAGGGCCTGCGCTATATCGCAGGTGCGGTTGCCGGGCCGCGCCGCGTCCAGCCCTGCCTCGATGCCTTCCAACTGCGCTTTCTCTGCGTCGCGAATGTCCTGCGGTGGCTCGCCCCCCAAGAAGACCGTCCGGCAAAGAGGTGCGTGATAACGCCGATAACATCCTGAAAGTTCAAAGAAAGTCGCCTCGCCGGCCTGCATCGGGTTGCCGTTCCACGTCAGGTGCGCGGCCGTCGCATCAAGGCCCGAGGGCGTCAGCGGCATGATCGCCGGATAATCGCCCCAGTCGTCATCCACGCCCTCGATCCCGGCCTTCAGGATGTTCGCCACAAGGTCGTTCTTGCGCAGCCCCGGCTCAGCCATGTCGATGGCGGTGCGCATCACTTTCTCCGAGATACGGGCGGCCTTGCGGATCAACACCAGCTCCTCTTCCGATTTGACGATGCGCTGCCAGTTCACCAGCGTTGTGGCGTCGACGATCTTGGCATTCGGCATCTCGGCGCAGAGCACAGCATGGGCCTTGGCCGAGTAGTAATAGTTCTCCATTTCCACCCCGATCGTCGCGGTCTCAAGCCCGTAACGCTTGAGCACTTCTGCCAGATCTTGCATTGGATGGCGCTCGGTCGACTGCACGAAATGGTCGCCATATCCAAGGATGAAATCGTGCTCCATCCAACAGGTCCTGCGCCCCCCCAGCATGTCCATGTGGCGGCCCCACCACAGGGGTGGGCCGTCCATCGTCAGGATCGCCCCCTGGTGAACGTAGAAGGACCATCCGTCATATCCGGTAAGCCAGTTCTGGTTCGAGGGATCGGTGATGAAAACGGCATCGAGGCCGCGCTCTTCCATCGCGGCACGAGCCCGCTTCAGTCGGCGGTCGTACTCGACAGGGGTAAAGGGCAGGTCTTTCATCGTGGTGGTGCTCCTCGTCTTGGTCGGGCCGGATGGAACATCCGCAGCGTGTCGAGCCTGCATCCCAATTTAGGGGATTGCACGCGAAAAATTCGGTCGAGCGCTTTGTGCCAGACCGACGAAGCAATCTTCCGCGCGGGTGCGCCTATGGGCGTTTGCATCGGCCGAATGACGCCTCGAACCCCTGCGAAACCTGGCGTTCCAGACCCCGGCAAGCCGCGGATTTCGATGAATTTTTGAGCGTTGTTCGGCACGATACAGCGTGAAATACGGGAAAAGTGACTTTTTACTGGGCAGATGCAGGCGATTTGCCTTCAAGCGTATATCGAGCCGGATGAGTTGATGAGTCTGCTTGCATCAGCGGCGGAAACTAGCTTTATTCCACGCAAAGCGCGGGGAAACCGCGGACAAAAACGATGGGGAGACACTCTTGACCGAAGCGCAAGCGAGCGATGCGTTCGTCGCATTTGATCGCGTTCAGAAAAGCTACGACGGCGAGACGCTGGTCGTTAAGGATCTGAACCTTTCCATGCCCAAGGGCGAGTTCCTGACGATGCTGGGGCCGTCCGGGTCGGGCAAGACCACCTGCCTGATGATGCTGGCGGGGTTTGAAACCGCCACCCACGGCCGCATTCTGCTTGATGGCGTTTCCATCAACGATATCCCGCCGCACAAACGTGGCATCGGCATGGTGTTCCAGAACTACGCCCTTTTTCCGCATATGACCGTGGCCGAGAACCTGTCCTTCCCGCTGGAAGTCCGCAAGATCGGCAAGTCCGACCGCGAGGCCAAGGTCAAGCGGGCGCTGGACATGGTCCAGATGGGTGACTTTGGCGGCCGTCGCCCGGCGCAGCTTTCGGGCGGTCAGCAACAGCGGATCGCGCTGGCCCGCGCTCTGGTGTTCGAGCCCGAACTGGTGCTTATGGACGAACCGCTGGGCGCGCTCGACAAGCAGCTGCGCGAACACATGCAGTTCGAGATCACCAAGCTGGCGCATGATCTTGGTATCACCACCGTCTACGTGACGCACGACCAGACCGAGGCACTGACCATGTCGGACCGCGTTGCGGTGTTCGACGATGGCC
The DNA here is from genome assembly GCF_009363715.1 of Roseovarius sp. THAF9. Taxonomy (NCBI): domain Bacteria; kingdom Pseudomonadati; phylum Pseudomonadota; class Alphaproteobacteria; order Rhodobacterales; family Roseobacteraceae; genus Roseovarius; species Roseovarius sp. THAF9. The sequence continues at coordinate 3,786,944 of NZ_CP045404.1, read as the reverse complement.
GCATCCAGCAGCTTGCGCCGCCGGACGAGCTTTACGAAAGCCCGCAGAACAGCTTCGTTGCGCAGTTCATCGGCGAGAACAACACGCTGGAAGGTACTGTAAAGGAGATCGAGGGGGGGCTCGCGCAGGTGCAGCTGGACGATGGAGGGATCATCGATTGCAAGCCCGTCAATGTCAGCGAAGTGGGCGAGCGTACCCGCGTCTCTATCCGGCCGGAACGTGTAGAGTTCGACAAGAAACGCCTCAAGGAAGGCACTCATACGATCAAGGCCGAAGTGCTGGAATTCATCTATATGGGTGACATCTTCCGCACGCGCCTCAGCGTGGCAGGCAACGACAATTTCGTAATCAAATCGCGGAACGCGCCGGACCAGACGAAGCTTACCCCGGGTGAGACGATCGAGATCGGCTGGCTGCCCGAAGATTGCCGCGCGCTGGATGCGAACTAGGAGTTTATAGGGATTCGGGCGGGCCACCGCGCCGGCCCGGATAGAACGAGGTCCGCATGTTGTTCCCGTGACATGGGGCCCGAAAGGTAAACGGGAGTACTTTTGGGAGTATGACATGAAACTGACGAAAACACTTATGGCGACGACCGCACTGACGGTTGCTGCCGCGTCGGCTCACGCACAGGAAATGGCCGACTCGATGACCGTCGTGTCCTGGGGCGGCGCCTATCAGGCGAGCCAGCAAAAGGCGTATACCGAGCCTTACATGGAGATGAACGAAGGCCTGGAAGTCATCTGGGACGAAAGCTCGAACGAGGCCGTGGCCAAGCTGCGCGCGATGGACGAGGCCGGCAACATCACCTGGGACGTCGTCGACGTCGTGGCCGCTGACGCGCTGCGCCTGTGCGACGAAGGCCTGGCGATGGAAATCGACCCCGAAGAAGATCTGGCAGCCGCGCCTGACGGTACCTCGGCCGAGGAAGATTTCGGCGAGTTGCTGGTCGGTGACTGCTTCATCCCGCAGATCGTTTATTCGACCACCTTCGGCTATCGCACCGACATGGTGCCGGAAGGCGCGGAAGCGCCCAACGACATCTGCGACGTGTTCGATCTGGAAACCTATCCGGGCAAGCGCGCGCTGGAAAAGCGCCCGATCAACAACGTCGAATGGGCGCTGCTGTGTGACGGCGTGCCGAAGGAAGAAGTCTATGATGTTCTGGCCACCGACGAAGGTCAGCAACAGGCGCTGGACAAGCTGGCAACCATCAAGGACGACGTGATCTGGTGGTCTGCCGGTGCCGACACGCCGCAGCTTCTGGCCGATGGCGAGGTCTTCATGGGCTCGACCTATAACGGTCGTCTGTTTGCCGCGATCGAAGAACAGGATCAGCCGATCGGCATGATGTGGGACGCGCAGGTGTTCGACCTTGACGGCTGGATCATCCCCGAGGGCCTGCCCGAAGATCGCCTGGCACGCGCCAAGGACTTCATCATGTTCGCGACCGACACGCAGCGTCTGGCCGACCAGGCCAAGTACATTTCATACGGTCCGGCACGTGCCTCTTCGGCACCGCTGGTGGGTCAGCACGCAGAGCTGGGCATCGACATGGCCCCGCACATGCCGACCGACCCGGATAACGCCAAGAACACGTTCCTCTACAACTACGAGTTCTGGGCTGACTACCGCGACGACATCGACGCCAAATTCCAGGCGTGGCTGGCGCAATAAGCGTTTCGCCTGAAGATATTTGGAGGGGCCGTGCGCGGCCCTTCCACACCGATAAGAAAAATCAAATCAACAAACTGCCGACGGGGACTTTATGAGCGATGTGACTGACGCCACGACCGGCAAGGCGGCGCCCACGCCCGATGATGGGCTGCGCATTGCGGACAGCAACGAGGGCGGCCCGGTTCTGGCCGCAGACGGCACACCGCTCAAGAAAAGCCTTTCGCGCACCTTGCGCCGCCAGAAGATGCGGGCGCTGTTGCTGATCGCGCCGCTGCTTATCTTCGTTCTGGTCACCTTTATCGTTCCCATCGTCTCGATGCTGCTGCGGTCGGTCGACAACACGATCGTCCCGAACACCCTGCCACAAACGGTCAGCGCAATTTCCGAATGGGACCCGACCGCGAGTGACCTGCCGGACGAGCCCGTCTACGAGGCGCTGTACTATGACCTGTTCCTCGCTTCCGAGGCAAAGGAGCATACCAAGCTTGGCACGCGCCTGAACTACGAACAGACCGGCCTGTCCTCGCAGTTCCGCTCCGTTGGGCGCGACTTGGATGAGATCGGCGAAGACCAGATCGACGCGCTTGAGGATCTGGCCGAGGACATCTGGGACAACGAGGCGTTCTGGTTTGACCTGATGCGCGGCGGTGAGAATGCCGAGAACACCGATCAGGACGTGCTGGACCGTGCCCAGACCCGGCTGCGAGCCCTGACAGGCGATGCGTTCACGGGCGGAACCGGCTTCCTGCCTGGAGCGGAGATTTCCGCACTGCTGCCGCGTACGGCCTACGAATACGCCAGTTTCGCGGTCTTTACGGCCACCGCCGAAGAAGACGTGGTTGCCGAGGAAGAGCCGTGGGAATCGGTCAAGATCGCCCTGATCGAAGAACTGCAGGCTGGCGCCGATGTGGCGTCCTACACCGGGTTCGGCGCGGAACAGCTTTTGGCTGCGCAAGAGATGCTGGCCGATCAGCCGGAACAGAACTTCAAGGAATCGTTCCTCGAGATCGACGAGGGCTGGGGCAACCCGCAGACATGGAAAACACTCAACGTTTACAAGTCGCCCTATACAACGGGCTACTTCCTGAACGCCGCGGACTACCAACTGGGCTTCGACGGGGTCGAGGCGCGGCCCGAGAACCAGCAGATTTACATCAAGCTGTTCATGCGCACGCTTTACATGTCGTTGGTCATCACCGGCAGCTGCATCCTGCTGGGCTATCCGGTGGCGTGGATCCTCGCTAACCTGCCGCTGCGCACTGCGAACGTGCTGATGATCCTCGTGCTGCTGCCGTTCTGGACCTCGCTTCTGGTGCGGACCTCCGCGTGGAAGGTGCTGTTGCAGCAGCAGGGGGTGATCAACGAGATCCTTGTCTGGCTGGGCTTCGTGGATGACGCGAACCGATTGATACTGATGAACAACGCGACGGGTACGATCATCGCCATGACGCATATCCTTTTGCCGTTCATGATACTGCCGCTCTACTCGGTGATGAAGACGATCCCGCCGTCATATCTGCGCGCCGCCAAGTCGCTCGGGGCGACCAACGTCACGGCCTTCTGGCGGGTCTACTTCCCGCAATCGGTGCCGGGCATCGGCGCGGGCTCGATCCTCGTGTTCATCCTGTCGATCGGGTACTACATCACTCCCGAGATCGTGGGCGGTACCGACGGTGTCTTCATCTCGAACCGGATCGCCTATCACATTTCCAGCTCGCTGAACTGGGGTCTGGCGGCCGCGCTGGGGACGATCCTGCTGGTCGTCGTTCTGGTGCTTTACTGGTGCTACGACAGGATCGTGGGCATCGATAACGTCAAGTTGGGGGGCTAGGTCATGACCGATCAAGACGACGGCTACACAGTCACCATTCCGCGCCCGCCGCTGACCGGATTCACGCTGCCGCTGACGGCGGTTCTGGGCGCCATGTTCGGCTTTGTCGCGGGCAACGTCTATGGCCAGCCCTGGCTTGGTGCGCTTGTCGGCGCGGTGATCGGGGCCGGCATCGCGGCACTGGCGCATCAGATGTCAGGCCAGCGCACGCAGACCCGGTGGGGCATCATCGCAGCTTTTGCCGTTGCGGGCTTTTTTGCTGGTGGCTTGGGCGCGGCGATCTCCGGTGTCATCATCGGCGCGGTGCTCAGCTGGTTCGCCTACTGGCTCGACACCGGCGATTACCGCAAGAACGTGCCCATTTACTACACCCCAGGGCAGGTGCTTTGGCACAACACGTTCCTCTTCATCTGCGGCTTCGTATTCTTCTTCCTCATAGCGCCGCTCATTCCGGTGATGTGGCTCAGCTTCAATGCCGAGAACTTTTTTACCTTCACGCCTGAAATGCTGAACTTCCAGGCCGAGGGCTATTCGCTGAAGCACTACCGCGATTTCCTGGGCACGGACGAGTGGATGACGCCGCTGAAGAACTCGCTGATCATCGCGCCTTTCGCCACGTTCATCTCGGTCAGCCTCGGTACACTGGCGGCCATCGGCCTGTCACAAAGCCACGTTCCGGGGCGGCAGGCGATCATGGCAATCCTGATCTCGCCGATGATCGTGCCGCTGATCATCTCGGCCACCGGTATGTTCTTCTTCTATGCACCTCTGGGCAATTGGCTGGAAGCGAACCTTGGCCTCGACCAGGCATTCGTGGGTTACGTGAAGGTGATCCTGGCGCACGCCGCGCTGGGCGTGCCGTTCGTGATCATCACGGTGACGGCAACGCTGGTGGGATTTGACCGCTCGTTGACGCGGGCCTCGGCCAACATGGGGGCGAACCCGGTGACGACGTTCTTCCGGGTTCAAATGCCGCTCATCTTGCCGGGCGTGATCTCTGGCGGGCTCTTTGCCTTCATCACCTCCTTTGACGAGGTGGTCGTGGTGCTGTTCGTCGGCTCGGCGCAGCAGCAGACGCTGCCGTGGCAGATGTTTACCGGCCTGCGCGAGCAAATCTCGCCCACCATTCTTGCGGCGGCCACGATCCTTGTGACGATCTCGATCCTGCTGCTGACGACGGTGGAGCTGTTGCGCCGCCGGTCCGAGCGTCTGCGCGGGCTGAGTCCGGGTTGAACCTGTCGATAGCATTAGGGAAAGCCGGGCCAGGTTGCCCGGCTTTTCTTTTGCTCAAGGTACGAGCGCGCGCACATGGTCGATCGCCGTACCGTCCGGCGCTTCGCATTCAGCAATCACGCGTTCAGCGAATCTCGGCGTCGCACGTTGAGTGGCCTGCGCTTCGGCCTTGCGGCGCAGGTCGTCTAGCGACGACAGCGGCAACCCGGCGCTCTTGGCGGCCCGCGCCAGCTCTGGGGCGGCGGGGGAGATGGCGATGCCTTCTTCCGTGACCACGGCGCCGATGTTGTCGCCCGGCGTGGTGAGACAGGTCAGGCGTTCGACCAGCTTGGGAAATCCGCCGGCGCAAAGCGGGGTTGTCACGATGGCCAGCGTCGCGCCAGCAGCGGTGTCGGCATGGCCGCCCGATCCGCCGATGATCCGCCCGTCGCTGGCACAGGTCACGTTGACATTGAAATTCATGTCGACCTCTGCCGCGCCGAGGATCATCACGTCAAGCCGGGAGGCCGCGCTGTCAGGATTGGCAGGGCTCGCGTAGTCCCACGCGGACATCGCGTGATGTGCGGTATCATTGGCATAAGAGGTCACGGCGGCTCCGTCGAAGGCCTGCACGTCGAGCAGGCGGCGGAAGAGACCGGAGTGCAGCATTTGCACTAATGGTCCGGTGATACCGCCCGCCGCGAAATCGCCCACCACGCCGCGTTCGGCCATGACGGGCGCCAGACTGCGGGCGACGGCAAGAGATGTCGCGCCAGCGCCGGTCTGGAAGCTGAACCCATCTTTCAGAAGGCCGCTGCACGCGATGAGCCGGGCGGTCAGGTCGGCGATGGCCTGTCCCTTGGCGGATGGCGCGCGGGCGGTCGTACCAGAGGCCACCTGCTGCGCGTCTCCGATGCTGTCCACGGTGACCACGAGATCGACCTGCTCTGTCGAGATGCAGACACGCGGCAGGTCATAGACGTAATGATCGGTGACCGCGGTGACAAAGCGGGCATGGGCGGCATCGACCATGGCGTATCCCAGCGGGCCGCACGCGTTCGGGCCCGCAGCGCCGCCAAGGTTCCGTTTGGTGTCCACCGCCGGTGTGGCGATGAACGCCGCGTCGATCTGCAGTCGGCCCGAGGCGATGGCCTCGGCCCGCCCGCCATGGGTTTGCAGACGGACCGGATGAGGCAGAAGACCGCGCTGCACCGCCTCGGCGAGAGGCCCGTTCAAGTAGGATGTGGTGATCCGGGTTACGGTGCCGTCTTTCACGAAAGGGATCAGGGCCGCATGGCAGGGAAAGAGGGATGAAGGCGCGATGTGCAGGTTGCGCAGGCCCTCTTCGGCGCAGATCTGCAAGACCTCGCGCATCAGATCGTCGCCGTTCCGAAGATGATGGTGAAACGACAGTGTCGCACCGTCCCGCAGGCCGGCAGCCTCGATCGCGGTGCGTACACTCATTTGCTGGCGCGGCAGGCGAAAGCCATGGCCTTACGCCCGCACCAGCTTCTCGTAGCTTTCCGCGATGTCGCGGGTCAGCGCGCCGACCTCGAAATTGTAGTCGCCGATCTGGCCCACGGGCGTCACCTCGGCGGCGGTGCCGGTCAGCCAGCACTGCTCGAAGCCTTCCAGTTCCTCGGGCATGATGTGCCGCTCGTGCACCTTGACCTGACGGTCCTTCAGCATCCCGATGACCGTCTGGCGCGTGATCCCGTTAAGGAAGCAGTCGGGATCGGGCGTGTGCACTTCACCATCTTTGACGAAGAACATGTTGGCGCCCGTCGCCTCGGCCACGTAGCCGCGATAGTCGAACATCATGGCGTCGGAACAGCCTTTCGCTTCGGCGGCGTGCTTTGACAGGGTGCAGATCATGTACAGACCGGCCGCCTTGGCGTGGCTGGGGATGGTTTCCGGGCTGGGCCGCTTCCATTTGGAGATGTCGAGCTTGGCACCCTTCATCTTGGCGTCGCCGTAATAGGCGCCCCATTCCCAGGCGGCGATGGCCAGGCGGACGGGGTTGCGGGCCGATGCGACACCCATATCCTCGCCGGCGCCGCGCCATGCGACCGCGCGGACATAGGCGTTCTCGAACCCGTTGGCTTGCAGCACTTCCATCTTGGCGGCCTCGATCTCGTCCACGGTGTAGGGGATCTCGAAATCCAGTTGCCCGGCGGAATAATGCAGACGCTCCGAGTGCTTGCGGCTCTCGAAGATCTTGCCATTGTAGCACCGCTCACCCTCGAATACGGAGCTGGCGTAGTGCAGGCCGTGGGTCAGGATATGCACGTTCGCGTCCCGCCATTCGACCAGTTTGCCATCCATCCAGATCTTGCCGTCGCGATCGTCATACGCTGCCATTTTCGCCTCCTCAGCCCAGACTCTTTTCATTTGTTGCGCCAGAAACGTCCGAAGTGGACATAAAATTGCGCAGAAACTGCGATTCGCTACCAGTTTGATCTTGGAATGTCAACAAGGCTGACGTATCTTGGCACCCAAGGCGACTGGAGGACGATCATGGCCGAGATGCATAGCGGCGAAAACCTGCTGTTTCTGACGGATGAACAGCTGCGCCAGGGGATCGAGGCAATGTTCTTTGCCTATCGCGGGTTCACCGCGGACCCGGACCGTATTCTTGCCACGATGGCCTATGGCCGGGCACATCACCGGGCGCTGCACTTCATCGCGCGCCGTCCCGGCACGACCGTGAACAACCTTTTGGGGATACTGGGCGTCACGAAGCAATCCTTGAACCGGGTGCTGCGGACGTTGATCGAGGATGGTCTTGTCGAAAGCCAGCAAGGCAAGACGGACCGCCGGGAACGGCACCTGACCCTCACGGACAAGGGGCGCGGATTGGAACAGACGTTGTCGGATGCGCAAAGGGCCCGGATGCGGGCGGCCTATCGCAAGGCCGGCCCCGAGGCCGTGGCGGGATTCCGGCAGGTACTGGAAGCAATGATGGACCCGGATATGCGGCGGAAGTACCATGCGATCCGGGAGGCAGATACATGAACGATCCGGCGCCGCACCTTCTGATCGTCGATGACGACGAGCGCATCCGCGATCTTCTACGCAAGTTCCTTGCACGCAATGGCTTTCTGGTCTCGGTCGCCCGGGACGCAAGCCATGCGCGCCGCGTGTTGTCGGGGCTGGAGTTCGACCTGATTGTCATGGACGTGATGATGCCGGGCGAAGATGGCGTGACGCTGACGCGGGCGCTGCGCGAGACGATAGAGACGCCCATCCTTTTGCTGACCGCCAAGGGTGAGACCGAAGAGCGCATCACAGGGCTGGAGGCCGGAGCGGACGACTATCTTGCCAAGCCGTTCGAGCCCAAGGAATTGCTGTTGCGGATCAACGCGATCTTGCGCCGGATGCCTGAACCTCTGCCGGAACATACCGCGCCGAAGGTGCTGAGCATGGGCCCGGTGCGTTTCGATATCGAACGGTCGGAATTGATGCGCGGTGAAGACCTGGTTCGGCTGACGGCAACCGAGGTGCAACTGATGCGCATCTTCGCCGAGAACCTGCGCGAGCCGGTCAGCCGCACCAAGCTGGTCGAGGATCTGGGACGCGACAAGGGGCAGGCCCAGGAACGCGCGGTGGATGTTCAGATCACCCGGTTGCGGCGCAAGATCGAGACCGACCCAAAACAGCCGCGCTATCTGCAGACGGTGCGTGGAGAAGGATACATGCTTGCCCCAGACTGAGGCGTGATCCGAAGGAGCGGCTGCGCCGCGCAGGTTTGGTGAATTGGGGGCCAGCCCCCAGGGTTGAAGCGCAGCTTCAACCGAACCCTCGGGATATTTACCGCCAGCGGAAGGGGTGTTTCTGTCCGCTGTTTCGTTGTGCCCTTGATAGACTCGGAGCAGGGTTGTATCTGACATTCATGATACGGGTTTTCGACATGGACGATCGTGCACGCCTGCCCTGGCGTTTTTTCGGTGCGGCCTGCACGGTTCTGGCGCGCCTATAAGGCGGTGCCGATACCTGCCATTTTGAGATTTCACTGACACGACGGGAGAGGACCAATGTCCCCCAAGACACTCTATGACAAGATCTGGGATGCCCACTTGGCACATGAGGCCGAGGATGGCACCAGCCTGCTTTATATCGACCGGCACCTGGTACACGAGGTGACCAGTCCGCAGGCGTTTGAAGGGCTGCGCATGGCGAACCGCAAGGTACGTGCGCCGGACAAAACAATCGCAGTGCCGGACCACAACGTGCCGACCACCGAGGGCCGCGACAATCCCGAGGCCATGCCGGAGGACAGCCGCATCCAGGTGGCCGCGCTCGACCAGAACGCCAAGGATTTCGGCATTCATTATTACCCGGTCAGCGATGTGCGGCAGGGAATCGTTCATATCGTCGGCCCGGAACAGGGCTGGACCTTGCCGGGCATGACCGTGGTGTGCGGCGACAGCCACACGGCGACACATGGCGCGTTCGGTGCGCTGGCCCACGGGATCGGAACATCGGAGGTCGAGCACGTGCTGGCGACCCAGACCCTGATCCAGACGAAGTCGAAGAACATGAAGGTCGAGATCACGGGCAAGTTGCCGGCAGGTGTGACCGCAAAGGACATTACGCTGTCGGTGATCGGCCTGACCGGAACGGCGGGTGGCACAGGCTACGTGATCGAATATTGCGGGGAAGCAATTCGAGACCTCTCCATGGAAGGCCGCATGACCGTCTGCAACATGGCGATCGAAGGCGGCGCCCGCGCTGGCCTTATCGCGCCGGACGAAAAGACCTTTGAATACATCAAGGGCCGTCCTCACGCGCCGAAAGGCGCCCAGTGGGAGGCGGCGCTGGCGTGGTGGAAGACCTTGTATTCCGATGATGACGCGCATTGGGACAAGGTGATCACCATCAAGGGCGAGGATATCGCGCCGGTCGTGACTTGGGGCACCAGCCCCGAAGACGTTCTGCCGATCGACGCCGAGGTACCCACGCCCGAAAGCTTCAGCGGCGGCAAGACCGAGGCGGCGAAGCGCGCGCTGGAATACATGGGGCTGACAGCCGGTCAGAAACTGAAGGATATCGAGATCGACACGGTCTTTATCGGCTCCTGCACCAATGGTCGGATCGAAGACCTGCGGGCCGCCGCTGAAATCCTGAAAGGCAAGAAGATCAAAGTGAAGCGGGCGATGGTCGTGCCGGGCTCGGGCCTTGTACGGGCGCAGGCCGAGGAGGAAGGTCTTGCCGAGATCTTTACCGACGCGGGCTTTGAATGGCGGCTTGCGGGCTGCTCCATGTGCCTGGCGATGAACCCCGACCAGTTGCAGCCCGGTGAACGGTGCGCCGCGACGTCGAACCGTAACTTCGAGGGCCGGCAGGGCCGCGGCGGGCGCACGCACCTGATGAGCCCCGCGATGGCCGCGGCGGCGGCGGTGACCGGCAAGCTGACCGACATCCGGGAGATGAACTGATGGAAAAATTCGTGAAACTGACCGGTGTCGCGGCGCCGATGCCGCTGGTCAACATCGACACCGACATGATCATCCCCAAACAGTTCCTGAAGACGATCAAGCGGTCTGGGCTGGGTGTGAACTTGTTTGACGAGATGCGCTATGACGACAATGGCGAAGAGATCCCGGGTTTTGTTCTGAACCAGCCCGCCTATCGCGAGGCCAAGATCATCGTGGCCGGGGATAATTTCGGCTGTGGCTCGAGCCGGGAGCACGCGCCGTGGGCGCTGCTCGATTTCGGTATTCGCTGCGTGATCTCCACCAGCTTCGCCGACATCTTCTACAACAACTGCTTCAAGAACGGCATCCTGCCCATCGTTCTGCCGCAGGAAGAGGTGAACAAGCTGATGGATGACGCGGAGCGTGGGTCGAACGCGGTGCTGACCGTGGACCTGGAAAACCAGGAGATTACTGGCCCGGATGGTGGCACGATCGGGTTCGAGGTCGACCCCTGGCGCAAGCACTGCCTGTTGAACGGGCTCGATGACATCGGTCTGACGATGGAAAAGGCCGCATCAATCGACGCGTTCGAGTCGAAGGCCGCGACGGAACGCCCCTGGGTCTGATCCTGAAATGACAGCAGTGCGCCGGCGGCATAGTGTGGCCGGCGTAATCATGAGCTTAAAACATTAATCAAAAGCACAACTTATATTAATCAATTATTGTGGGGGTTTAGCCTGGAGCCCCTACATGTAGCGTCCGACCGCTACGGCGCCGCAAATCCGGCAGCAAATTGATGCAATCTGGCACCACCATCACCATCAAATCGCCGGAAATTCTAAGTCTAACGACTTGGTATCTTGAGCCGGATGGTGAAAGAAGGCAAAAATTGGGCAAGATTGAGGCAAGCCGTCATAATCGACGGACCCAAGTTGGAACAATGGCGCGGCATCGAACCGTGTCAGGCCAGTTGGAAGGGAACCGGGCAGTGGTTTCGCAGATCATCAGCGCGCTGACGCGCGCAATACTCGTAGCTTTGCTGGTGGCAACACCCGCACTTGTGCTGCCGTCGGTCGCGACGGACACGGCACAGATCGTCGTGGTGATCGCGCTGCTCTTCTCGTTTCTGACGTTCATCGAATACTTTGGCCGTTACCCGAGCATTGTCGAATTCCGGTTCGCCCCGCCCTTCAACCGGCTGAAGTTCCTGGCGCTGGCCCTTGTGGTTGTCATGCTGTCGCTGATCGCACGTGGCAAGATCGAGCCGAGCCCGATCACGCTGATCATTACTTACTTTGCGCAAGCAATCGGCAATGCCATGGATTTTCCGTTCTCGCCGGTGCGTCTTGTTGTTCTGATGTTACCCGCGGACGCAACCCTGGAATTGGCCAATAGCGTCCGGATCGCGGCAGGCGTCGCCTACAGCGTGTCGCTGGTTATGATATTGGTTTTCGTTACGCTTGTGCGGCTTTTGGGATGGCCGATGCGTAACGGTGCGTTCAACGTCTGGGTGAACCTGCCGCTTTTCGATCCCACGCGCGGTGGTGATATCGTGGACCGGCTGCGGCGCGATTCAGGTCTTAACATTGTGTTAGGGGCTTTGCTGCCATTCTTGATCCCAGCGATCGTAAAGGCGGCATCGCTGGTGATCGAGCCGGTGTCGTTCCAGAGCGAGCAAACATTGATCTGGATGATGACCGTATGGGCCCTTCTTCCTGCAAGCATTCTGATGCGCGGCATCGCACTGATGCGCGTGGCCGAGTTGATCGAGGAAAAGCGTCGGCGCGTCTATGCCAAGGCCGAGGCCGAAGGATTGCAGAACGCCTGATCGCCGCCATTCTGATCGCGACCCTTGGCGCTTGGCCCGCGATGTCGGAAACGTTGGTGCGCATCGCAACCTTCAACACCGAGCTTGCCCGGAATGGTCCCGGACTTTTGCTGCGCGATATCCTGTCGGAGGACGATCCGCAGGCCGAGGCTGTCGCAAGGGTCATCGCGCAGGCGCAGCCCGATATCATCGCGCTTCAAGACATCGACTATGACCACGACTTGGCCGCCTTGCGGGCGCTCAGGGGCCGTATTGCCCATCACGGGCTCAACCTGGGTCATATCTTTGCGCTGCGCCCCAACGCAGGAATGGCGACAGGGCTGGACCTTGACGGAGACGGACGGCTAGGCCGTGCCAGGGACGCCCAAGGCTATGGAGAGTTCGCAGGACAGGGCGGTATGGCGGTGCTGTCGCGATTCCCCATTCTGACCGGCAAGGTGCGTGACTTCAGTGGGCGCCTTTGGCGGGACATGCCTGATGCGCAGTTGACGTTAAAGGATGATAAACCGCTTTTGCCGGCAGGTATCGCCGCGGTTCAGCGCCTGTCGACCGTGGCGCATTGGGACGTCCCTATTCAGGTCGGCGACACCACCCTGCGCGTTCTGACCTTTCACGCCAGCCCGCCTGTGCTCGATGGGCCGGAAGATCGAAACGGGCGCAGGAACCATGACGAGATTGTCTTTTGGCTTCATTATCTCGATGGCAGGCTGGGTCAGGCACCCGGCGCGCCCTTCGTGCTGGCCGGCGACGCCAACCTCGACCCGGTCGACGGCGAAGGGCGGAAAGAGGCGATCCGGCGCCTTCTTTCAGATGACCGGTTACAGGATCCGATGCCGATGCGGAGCGGCGCCTTGAAACAGGGCGAGGCCCATACAGGCGACCCACGCCTTGACACGGTAGACTGGCCTGCGCCTGTGCCTGGATCGCTTCGGGTCAGCTATGTCCTTCCATCCGCCGAGCTGGAAATCCTGGACAGCGGGATTGTGGCGCGGGGCACCGATACGGACACCGCTGAGGCAAGCCGTCACAGGTTGGTTTGGGTCGACCTTCTGGTGAAGTGACAGAACTGAGCGCTGCGCGCGTTTCGGACGCGGCTCAACCACGGCGCGGCAGCCTGGCGAACCGCATCTTCCACATCGGTATCGCGATAGGTTGGGCAAAGCTCCGACAGGCGCTTGGACCGCAAGCTGTGGGGCGTGTCCCAAAGATAGCGCATCTCAAGCAAGCCCTTTGCCATGGGCCAGACCGGCGCCGCCAGCCGAAGCGGTATCCATGACATCCGTCGCACCATGATCTTGCGGCATGAAATATGCGACAGAAGATCCGCAATCTGCCTGCCCGTAATGCTGTAACCGGGAAACATGACCTCCTCGTAACTTCCCAGGCTGAGCTTCTGGCGCGCAAGCTGTTCGGCCGCTCGCGCAAGGTCCGGTAGGTAGGCCCAGGAATGCAGCGCATTGGGATCACCTGGGTAGCGAAGCTGCCCCCGCTGTACGCGCGACATGAGAACCCTGTCGAACCAGCCGCCTGTCGGTTCGGTATCAATGAAATCTCCCGCGCGCAGAAGGATCGTTTGCACGCCGCTATCACGATAGCTCTGTTCCACTTCCTGTCGGATGCGCCCCAACGGCGTGGGCGCGGCGTGGTTTGTGCCTTCGCTCCACAGTGCCTTGGCGTCAGTGGGATAGACATAGACATTTCCTGGCAAGACCACCGCAGCGCCAGAAGCCCCCGCAGCAGCCTGCACTTTGGCGTGAAGCAGGGGGAGTTGATCTTTCCAAAGGTGATACGGCGGGTTCCACGCGGCCACGATCATATCGGCGCCTCGTGCCGCGGTCGTCAGCTCGTCCTGCGCGCGGTCGAACAACCGCACCGTCCAACCGGCATTCCAGAACGCCTCGGTGGCATGGCGCCCGAAACGGCCCTTGGCACCCAAAATAAGAACGGTCTTCTGCATGTCTTCACCCCTCGCACGACGATGATTGACGCTACGTTAGATAGTTGAACGGGAATAGGAATTGCCAAATTTCGCTCATAAGGTATTCATTTATGAATGGTAAGCCGCATGTCAGATCTGGATTGGTCGCTCGTCCGCGCGTTCCTTGCGGTGGCGGAGAAGGGGTCGCTTTCCGCCGCAGCCCGGCTTGTGGGGGCCAGCCAGCCGACACTTGGGCGCCAAGTCCGCCAGTTGGAAGAGCAACTTAGCCAGGTCCTGTTTCACCGCAAAGCAAAGGGCCTCGAACTGACTGAAAGCGGCCAGTCCTTGCTGGAACCCGCACGCGCGATGCATCGCGCCATGGTAGAGATCGAGCTTACGGCCGCCGGGCAGCAGACACAGGCAACCGGCGCGGTGCGAATTACTGCAAGCGAGACGGTGTCGGTCTATATCCTGCCGCCGATCCTGGCCCGGCTGAGGAACGAGCATCCCGGCATCAGCATTGACCTTATGCCTTCGGACAGCACCGAAAACCTTCTGTTCCGCGAGGCCGATATCGCCGTGCGCATGTATCGCCCGGAACAGCTCGAACTGGTGGCGCGCCACCTTGGAGATTTCCCGCTTAGCCTGTTTGCTTCCCGCGCCTACCTTCAACGCGCAGGACGACCGCGCACCTTCACGGACCTCTATGACCATCCTCTGATCGGCTATGACCGGAACGAGGAGATCATTCGCGGCATGCAGGAACGCGACATGCCCGCCTCGCGCGAGCTGTTTGCCTTTCGGTGCGACAGTCACACAGTGGGTTGGGAACTGGTCCGCGCGGGATGCGGCGTCGGGTTTGGCATGAAGGCGCTGGGCAAACTTCACGATGATGTCGAGGATCTCGATTTCGATATCGACCTGCCAAGCCTTCCGGTCTGGCTCGCGACCCATCAAGCTCTGCGACACACACCAAGGATTGCCGTGGTCTGGCAGGCTCTTGCAACGGGATTGAAGCCTTACCTTTCTTGACCCTCCCCGCGGCTCAGGCTAGGCGATGGAAAAGAGTTTCGAAAGGATCGCGCATGAGCACCCCCTCGCTTCTTATTCTGCCCGGCGACGGAATCGGCCCCGAGGTCATGGTCGAAGTCCGTAAGGTGATTGACTGGTTCGGATCCAACCGCGGCATGGCGTTCGACGTAAGCGAGGATCTTGTCGGCGGCGCGGCCTACGACAAGCACGGCACGCCGCTGCATGACGACACGATGGAAAAGGCGCAATCCGTTGATGCGGTGCTTTTGGGCGCGGTGGGTGGACCGAAATACGACAACTTGGATTTCTCGGTCAAGCCGGAGCGCGGCCTGTTGCGCCTGCGCAAAGAGATGGATCTTTATTCCAACCTGCGCCCGGCACAGTGCTTTGACGCCTTGGCGGATTTCTCCAGCCTGAAGAAAGACGTCGTGGCAGGGCTCGATATCGTCATTGTGCGCGAGCTGACAAGCGGCATCTATTTTGGTGAGCCGCGCGGCATCATTCAGGAAGGCAACGAGCGGGTCGGCATCAACACCCAACGCTACACCGAGTCCGAGATCGACCGCGTCGCGCGGTCGGCCTTCGAGCTTGCGCGGCGCCGGTCGAACAAGGTCTGTTCGATGGAGAAGGCCAACGTCATGGAGTCGGGCATCCTGTGGCGCGAGGTGGTCCAGAAGGTGCATGACGAAGATTATCCGGATGTCGAGCTGAGCCATATGTATGCTGATGCCGGCGCGATGCAGCTTTGCCGCTGGCCCAAGCAGTTCGACGTTATCGTCACCGACAATCTCTTTGGCGACATGCTGTCGGATGCCGCCGCGATGCTGACGGGCAGCCTGGGCATGCTGCCTTCGGCCAGCCTCGGTGCGCCGATGGCCAATGGACGGCCCAAAGCGCTTTATGAGCCCGTGCACGGCTCGGCACCCGACATCGCAGGGCAGGGCAAGGCGAACCCGATTGCCTGTATCCTCAGCTTTGCGATGGCGCTGCGGTACAGCTTCGATCAGGGGGATGAGGCCACACGTCTCGAAACCGCGGTCGAGAAAGTTTTGGCCGATGGCCTGCGCACGGCGGACCTGCTAGGTGAGGAAGGCGTACAGCCCGTGACGACAAGCGAAATGGGCGATGCAATCGTCGCCGCGCTGTCCGACGGCCTTTGATCGAAACGCTGGAGTATCGCCCGGAATTGGAGCCGGATTTCCTGCTCCTCTACCGTGAATGCCTATCGCACTACGGGATCTCTGCAGCGACACCCCAACAAGAACGGCGCGTGGTCGACCTTTTGAATGACGCGCGGCATGTTTCCTGCCTTATGGCATTCGAGGGAGATGTGGCGTTGGGTTTTGCGATCTGGACGCTGACCGTGCCTGCCGGCGCCGGAGTGGCGCTTTACATGAAAGAAATTTTCGTCAGCGAGTCTGCTCGTGGCAAAGGCGTCGGGCGGACGCTCATATGCTGGTTGCTGGCGCGTGCGCAGGCAGCAGGGTGCGTACGGGTAGACTGGCAAACCGATGGCAGCAACGCAACTTCGCAGGCTTTCTATTCAAGTATCGGCGCGCCAGAACACGACAAGAAGTCCTTTCGCATCATGGCGGAAGATTTCGAGCGCTTTCGCGGACGGATAAGCCAGGGGTGTTGAGACGCCCATCACGCGATTCCGCCCTTGCAAAGGAAATGCGGCTTCTGTAATCGGCTGTCTCACGGTCGGAGTGTAGCTCAGCCTGGTAGAGCACTGTCTTCGGGAGGCAGGGGCCGGAGGTTCGAATCCTCTCACTCCGACCAATAAAATGAGGGCCCCTCGGGGCCCTTAGGTGTTTCAGGATGTTTTCTGTCTGGGACGCGTTTCAGAAATGTGACACCGAATTCGCCTTACGGTGGCGTCTGCCGCTTCGGCATCGGAGGTAGGCTGGCGTGACGCACAGCGTTGACGTGCCCGTTGGACACTTATCGTTACCCATTTTGTGGGCGACGTTGACGGCTGTTTTCACGTAGTCGGGATGGTAGTGCGCGTGATACCTCTCGAGCGTGCCCATCGCTACGCCGAAGAGCCCTGATACGTGCCAGACAATCGCGCAGCCCCCCATGGCTCCGATAATCGCAGTGTGTCGCGCCGTGTGAGGCATGACCTCCGGCATCCCAGCACGACTCAATCGGTATATATACCGTTGAAGAGCGGAGCCCGCTCGGCCTTTGGAGGTGTCAGCATTGGATTAGCCTCGAACCGCAGCAAAATATGAGATGTAAGAAAGCCGTATTTCGTATTCAGAGCACTTCCGAATACGGAGCCCAACCCGTCTGTGCGATAGGTCGCAATGACAAGGTGCGGCTCGGCACGGAGTAATGCGCCGTAGAGCGTGGAATTCTGCCCTTCTTCTTTCGTTTTACGGACGGCCTGGGCATCGAGCCACAAGCGGGGTTCCATACGGCGACTCGGGATCATGCCGATGCCGTCGAAATAGGTCTCGTCCTGCGCAAGCTGTGCTTCGACCTGTTGGACGAGTGCCAGCTGAGCGCGGTTGTCGTGGCCCAGATACTGCACATTGCGAACAATGCTCTGTACCGCGATCACAGACAGGATGACCAGCGCCATTGCGGATCGGCTTGCCCTCTGCCGCAGCAGGACAGTCACCGCCACAGCCCCAAAGACCGCCAGGAATGGCAGCGCCATTGAGAACACGTAAGGCCATGTCTGATTGTGAAAGAAGACAAGCCCGGTGATCAGGACCGCGTGGACAAGGAATATCCGAGCTGCACTGTCGCATTTGAGAATACGCGCAGCTGACAGGACAAGGCCAAGACATACCAGCGCGTAGGGCAAAGCGTTGCGCAAGAGCGTCTGCCGGACGAAGGCATCCAGCCCTTCATAGTAGCTGCCACCGTGGAGGGCGAGTTCGACCGGCCCGAGGAAAAGCACCTTCAAGACCTGCGGCATCGCGGTGCCGCCCAGCAGGGCGCCGTAGAAGAGAATGGCGCCGGCCCAACCGAAAATGAGCAGCCCTCCACGAAAGAGCGCGCGCGAGGCAGATCGCATGCAGAGGGCATCAACCACCAAGGCGGCCCCCAATGCAAAGTTGAAATAAACCGACTTCTGCGTCGTCACGAAGGCTAGCCCGCTGAGTAGCCCCGCGATAAAAAGGGTCTTGGCTCGGTCGGTTTCATATCGGATGACGACCAGAACGGCCGAGGCCGAAAATAGCGTGGCGAGCGGTTCGGACCGAAGTCGGAATCCGCGCTCGATATAGCTGCTGAAACTGAGCAGGAGCGCCACTGCCAGTAACGCAGTGATACGCTCGTGGCCTAGGGCGCGGGCGCATTTGTAGATGCAAACGGTCAACGCCAGCGCAACGCAGGCTGTGGTCAACCGGCCCGTGATCAGCATGGATGTCGCATCCCAGCCGATCAGGTGGGACAGTTCGTAAAAGACCGCGTAGCCGACCGCTTTCTTGGGCCATATCGTGTCGAAGGTGCCATCGAACAGATATACCGGCTGGGTAAAGTGCCAAAACTCATCCATCACAAAGCGCGTGTTGATCGCCAGCACAAACAGGGCGGCGACTTTCACCAGGATGAACAGCCTTATCGCAAATGTGAGCCTTTGTTCTTGACTGAGTCCCGGAAGCTGCATGCACGTAGTTACCGTCATACCCAATGGCCTATCTGACAACCTTGAAGGCGTGGTTCTGGGACCAGGGTCTGATCGATTGCTCCGCCGCGACCGCTTCGGACCCGAATACCGAAGCGATCAGCTCCCGTTGCTCTTCCATGGCCATGTAGGCGACGTTCTTGTCGCCACCTATGTATACATCGGCCACGTAGCAGGCCGCGTGAATGGGCGTGCTGCGTCTGAGCCAGTCCTTGAACACCAGAACACTGCCGGGCATCAAAAGCTTTTTCGCGGCTTGCAGGATGTCCGCGCGGATTGCGACCGGCACATGGTGCATGACATCGTTGATGACAACCAGGTCGAACTGTCCGCTGCGTTCTTCGGCCAGGTCCTGCGCGGCGATCTGGCGGAATTCGGCACGTTCCCCGTCATACATGCGCCCCAGTTGCGGGATTATGTCGATGCCCAGGTAGGACGCATCAGGAAAGTCCCGGCAAAGGCGTTCGGCCAATGCGCCCTCGCCGCAACCGATTTCACAGATGGCGGTCGGGTCTGCCCAATCCTGGATACAGTCCGCCAGACTCTCCAGATCGATGAATACACGGCGGTAAAGTTCCGAAACGTGCCTCTCATAAGGGCCAAAGGCACGTCTTACGCTTGCTCCGATAGATCCCATTTCATGTCCCTCTTTTCATTGCCAGTTTCACCCGAGGTGCCAACCTGTTCACGATCTGTGTTGTCGTGAAAAATTCGCGCCATTCGTTAGGGCCAAGCATGAAAGCTTTTCGAAGGGCTGAACCAACGCCGCGAAGACTGCGATGATGCAGGCCCGCCAAACAGACGTTGAGCGCGTTGGCTGCCTCAGCGCGTCTGCGGGCCCGCCGCCTGAGCCGGTCCGGCAGATGCTCAAGATGGCGATCGAGCGGTATCTCCAACTGACGTTTGAAGGACTGCAAGTTCCGCGAACCGGTCATGGTCAGGGAGTTCGCGTGTATCCTGAACGCCGAGGCGTGTCCGGGATCCCAGGCCAAACCGTTTTGTGCAAGGCTCAGCCAAAGATCCCAATCCGCAGTGTACCAAAGCGCCTCATCAAGACCGCCCTTTTGTAGCGCGGCGTCACGCCGGAACATGACAGCAGGCAGAGCCAGAGTGTTTTGCACGATCAGATGCGACATCGCCTCCTCGGACGTCAGAACACGGCGCGCCGCCCCGAATGGTGGACACATTTGACCGACCGTTGCCTCGTGTTCGTCAATGAGGTCAGCGCCATGCACCCAGATGTCGACCACTTGATGCCGGCCGGCCATGTCCTTGAGAAGCGCGGCGCGCCCGGGCGACCAGACATCGTCCTGGTGCAGCATGGTGATAAGCGGTGCACTGGCCTCATGCAGGCCGATATTGGTGTTCGCGGTCCACGAGCTGCCGTCGGGGTTGTCGATGATCCGGATCGGAAGACGGGTTTGCGCCGCCTGTAGCAGATCGCGACTACCATCGGTTGACCCTTGATCGACGGCAATGATCTCGAGCCCGTCGCATTGCCCTACAAGCGATGACAGCGCGGTGTCCAGCGTCGCATGGCCGTTGAAGATCGGCATGATCACGGAAAGCCAGGGCCGGGTCATGGCGCGCTCCGCTTGCTTAATCGGAGGTCGGCAAGGAGCAGCGGTGCGATCAGGAAGAAGCCCAGGGTCGAGACCACCCGCAACGCCAGAGCGGCCTCGACCGCCTGATCGAAGGGCAAGCCTTCGCGCGCGAGGATGCCCGCCCATGTCGCTTCGACCACGCCAAGCCCACCGGGTAAAACGGGCAGCGACATCAGAAACAGAACCAACGGATAGGCGATCAGAAGGGGCAGGATATCCACGCCCGCGATGGCGTTGAGCAGCAGGACGTTTAGCGCGGCAAGGACAGCATACCCAAGCAGACTCAGCGCGGTTATCGATGTCAGGATGCCGTCGGGCAACTGCGCGGCTCTTTCGAAACCCAGACGCAGGCGGCCGGCGGTGCGCGACAGAAGTGGCGTTTCGTGATCCGCGACATGTACCAGCAGTTTGGACGCCAGCTGAATTGCAAGCCGGACGAAGACGATCAGGGCCGTCATGAACAGTATCGCTGCGCTCGCATCGAACATCCAGCCGGGTGTTGGCAGCAGGAACATTACGCTCAGTCCTGCCGCGCCGACCAGCACGAGAAGCTGAAATGTTTGCTCCAATGCCGACGTGCCGAGGGATCTCAGGACGGGGATATCGAAACGCGAAGCGAACCATGCGCGAATGACCGGGGTGCAAAGCTGGATCGGCAGAAACTGCCCGGCAATGGCGGCCGATGTCGTCGCCGCGGTTGCATGGCGGAGGGCGAGGGTTTCGCCCCGTGGCGACACGGCTTTCAGCAACACGCGCCAGCGGACAGCAGCTAGCAATACGATTGTGGCCTGGCCAAGGGCAATGACGCCATAGGTCCAAAGGGGAACGCGGGCGCACATGGCCGCAAGGCTGGCCAAGGACGCTTTGCTGGCCATGAAGAGGGCGACCATCCCCAGAACCGCGCCGGCCGTGATGGCCAGCGCGATCCAGAGCCGGCCTTGTATTGCTTCGGCCCCGCCCATGATATTTGCCTGCTTCATCATCGCATCTGCCAGCTTTGGTCAGACACTTGCTGCATACAGATGCTGCGACCGATTGCCGGAGACCACCGACATCAGGAAACCGGCAAAGAATACCTGCGCACCGATCACGCACATCGTTCCGGCCGCGATCATCGAACGCATCGCGCTGAGGCCCGCATAATCAGATGCGATCCAGCCGAGTGTGATGGTGCTGATCCATGCCAGACCGCCGACAATCAGCAACAGGCCTGCCAGAAGCCAGTATTCGAGTCGTGACGCGGTGAGAAAGGCTATGGCCCGTTTGCTGGGCCGCCGGATCAGTGCCTTGTAATTGTAGACTTGGGCGAACAACCCCATGATGATTGTCTGCATGGAGATGACCATGGCGGCACTGGCCATGACAGCCCAGTGGCTTCCAAAGAAGAAACCGCCGATTTGGACCAAGTCATTGCCCCCCGCGGCCAGCAGGGCGGTCATTAGCACAAGACCGAGCAGGCCAAGCGCGAGGCCCGGAACCATAAAGAGCCAGCTTGGGCTGAGCAAAAGCATGTAGATGAGGTGCCGCATCCCATCGCGCCACGGATTCAGATGCGGATCGCGACCGCGCTGATCGGGCGAAAGGGTGACCGGCACTTCCGCGATCCGGTAATCCAGCAAAACGGATTTCAGGAGCATTTCGGAGGCGAACTCCATTCCGGAGGACGACAGGTTGAGACGCTTTAAAGCGGGCGAAGTCAGGGCCCGCAGACCGCAATGGGCGTCGCCGATATCGGTCTTGAAGAGAAACCGCAGGAGACCCGACAGGGCTGGATTGCCGATGTAGCGGTTTTTCCAAGGCATCGCGCCGGGCTTGATACCGCCGCGAAACCGGTTGCCCATGCACAAGTCGGCACCGTTCAACAGCTCCTCGATCATCGGGACAGCTTCGACGAAGTCATAGGAGCAATCGCTATCGCCCATAACAAGATATTGCGATTTCGCCGCGCCGAACCCGGCGAGCAGCGCCGCACCGTAGCCGCGTTCCGGCACATCCACGACCCGTGCGCCAGCGCGTCTGGCAATGTCCTGGCTGCCATCGGTGCTGCCGTTGTCAGCAACGATCACTTCGCCGGAAAGGCCAAACTTCTCCCGGATTTCCGCCAGAGCGACCTGAGCCCTGAGAATGCACTTCTCGAGCGTCGCAACCTCGTTAAGACACGGCAGGACAAATGCAACAGAGATTGTTTCGTTCTTCATTAGCCCCTCACAAGCTGCCACCTAAACCGCGGAAACGGTTCGTTTCTTTTTACGGAACCTTGTGTCAAGATTGGGGCTGAACCCGTACTGATTTTGGGTTTTCAGAGAGAGATTGCGTATCGTTCCGTGATCGAATTTCGAGAATTTCTGACGTGGGATGCCGGCAAAAAGATGCTGAGCATGGAGTTCCGATGTTTTTGGTGCCGTACCAGATATCTGACGGACTTCGGGGATACTACGCAGGTATGAGCCATCAAAACGCCTTGCTTTTCTATAGTTTTGATTTCTGAACTGTCTTCGAGAGGCAGGGGCCGGAGGTTTGTATCCTCTTGCTCCGGCCAGACAAAAAAGGCACCCGCGGGCGCCTTCTTTATTTGAAACACAGTGACCCCGCGTTTGTTCGATGGTCTGCTCAACGCCGACATACTGGCGGCCCTGCGTCGGTATTGCGAGTGTTTGGCACTCGCGGATATGAAACGCAGAGAGCCGCAAAAAATGCCCGCCACGAGGGCGGGCATCTGATTGTCAAAGTCGCCCCGCTTTAACCGGCGCAATCCCGCAGAGCCGCCGCATCGGGCCCATCGGGTGTGCGCCCGAGATTGAAAGGTGCCGAGGCATCGCGCCATTGAGCGTAGTCTTCGAGATACTCGACCATGCTAAGATAGACCTTGGCCGAGTTGGGGTTAGCACAAGCCGTCTCGACGATCACTTCATTGGCCATTTCCTGGACCTTGGAAAGCGTCTCTTCATCATAGCGGTTGATCTCGACCGCCTCGTCGAACTTGGCGTAGGCCTCGGTCGCCCGTTTCTCGGTAAAGGCCAGCGACCAAAGAAGCGTGGCGTCTGCCGCGATCTGAAGTTTTTCCTGTGTTTCGGGGCTCAGCGCGTCCCACGCGGATTTGTTGATCATCACGCCGAAAACGGACGCCGACTGGTGCCAGCCCGGTGTCGCCCAGTATTGGGTGACTTGCTGGAAACCACCGGACCAATCGACATTGGGCGTCGAGAACTCGGCCCCGTCGATCACGCCACGCTCCAGAGACTGATAGATCTCTCCGCCGGCCATGGACACCTGATTGCCGCCCAGGCGTTCCAACAGCTTGCCCTGTTCAAGACCGGAAAGCCGCAGGCGCTTACCCTGAAGATCTTCCAGCGTGACGATCGGCTCGTTGGTGCGGAAACCGGATTCGTTGTTGGTGACGCCGTAGGGCAGATATACCATGCCGTACTGGCCGTAGATCTCGTTATAGAGTTCCGCGCCGCCCCATTGTTGAATCCAGTTGACGTAATCGACCGCGTTGAAGAGGCTTGGTGTTGTCGCTAGCGGCGAGAAGGCCGCGTCGCGTCCCGCCCAGTACCCGGGCCAGTCCGCGCCTGCCTGGATCGTTCCGGATTCGACGGCTCCGAAGACTTCGCCTGACGGGACGAGCGACCCGCCGTCGAAGAACTCGATTGTCAGTTCGCCTTGCGTCAGCTTGTTCGCCAGATCGACGAAGTGCTTGTCGGTTTCGATGAGTTCCAGAGAGGATGGCCAGGTCGTGGTCATCGTCCAATTTTCCTGCGCGGTGGCCTGGCTGGCCAGCGCGGTCGCGGCTGCGGCCGCGAAAACGAATGCCTTGGTAGTCATGGTCTCTCCCTTTTTCATGGTTGAGGTTACTTGGTGTAGAGGACATCCGGCAGCCATGTGACCAGTGCCGGAAAGATGGCGACGAGCAGGCACATCGCGACGATCAGCACGATGAAAGGCAGCACGCCGCGAATGATAGAGCCAGTGGCCAGGCTTTTCGGCGCTATGGCCCGAAGATAGAACAGCGCATAGCCGAAGGGTGGCGTCAGGAACGATGTTTGAAGCACGACAGCCATCAGGACGACGAACCACAAAAGGTTCACATCCGGCATTTCCTCGATGATCGGCAGGAAGATCGGAAAGGACAGCAGGACAATCCCGGTCCAATCCAGAAAAGCCCCAAGAATGAAGACGATGGCCATCATCATGGCAATCAGCATCCATGGCTCCATGTCCAGCATTCGGATCAGTTCCTGCGTCGCGCGCAAGCCACCCGTGATATTGAACACCCCGGTAAAGGCTGTCGCACCCACGACAATGAACAGGATCATGGCCGAGGTGCGCCCCGTTTCCAGCATCGCACCGTAGAAGGTGCCGAGCTGAAACCGTCCGCGCGCGATCACGATCAGCAGAGCCAGCGCGGCACCGATGGCCGACGCCTCGGTGGCGGTGGCGATGCCGGCCAGAAGCGAGCCGAGAATGCCGAAGATCAGCACCAGCGGCGGCAGCGCTTCAACCACGAGCATGCGCAGCAAGGTGCCGCGCTCAACCTTCTCGTCGGGTTCGACCGCCGGGGCAAGATCCGGGCGCATTACCGAGACGATATAGACGTAGAGCGCATAACTGAGCCCCAGAAGCACGCCGGGGATCATCGAACCGGCGAACAGTTCGCCGACCGAAAGCGGCGAATAGCTTGCCATCAGGATCAGCATGATTGACGGCGGAATGAGGATGCCAAGGCAACCGGAGGCCGCGATCACGCCGGCGGTCAGCGACGGCGCGTAGCCATATTGCAGCATCGGGCGAAGCGCCATAACCCCCATGACGGTGATCGAAGCGCCGATGATGCCGGTCGTCGCCGCCAGAAGGATCGAGATGAAGACGACCGCCAAAGCCAGCCCGCCGCGCACCTGGCTGAGCAAGAGGCGCAGCGTTTCGAACATTCGGTCCGTGACGCCCGAGTCGGACAGGAAGCGCGCCATCAGCACGAAAAGCGGAATGGCAATCAGGGTGTAATTATCGAGAACATCGCCGAAAATCCGATTGATGACGATGCCGAGCACCATCGGCTTTCCGGCAATGACCGCGGTCAGAACCGCGGTGCCGCCGAGGACGAAGGCCAGCGGGTGCCCCAGGAAAAGGCCCACAAGAAGCAGGCCGAACATCAGGACCGCAATCAGTTCCGGGTTCATTCCGAGATCTCCTGCCGGTCGAGGATGATTTTCAGCACCTCGGCGATCCCTTGCAGCAGCAAGAGCCCCGCAGCCACGCACATGGCCATCTTGAGCGGATAGACAGGCATCTGAATGGCGCCGTAGGTGACCTCGCCTTGCGCCCAGGAGGTCGAGGCGAAGTCCCAAGACCGGGTCAGAAACACCCAGGCGAAGGGAAAGAAGAAGATCACGTAACCCAGAAGGTCCGCGATCCGTTGACCACCCCGGCCCAGCCTTTCGGTCAAAATATCAACGCGCACATGCGCATTGTGACGCAACGCGTAGCCGCCAAGCAGGATGAAGTAGAATCCGAACAACTGCTTGGAGACGTCAAAGGCCCAACGTGTGGGTTCGCTGAACACGTAGCGCAAGACGACGTCATAAATGATGATGCCGGCAAAAATGATGGCCAGAACGGAAACGATCTTTCCGACCACTTCATTCAAACCGTCAATAGCACGCACGATCACGGCGTCTCCTCCCACCGACCACTCAGCGATTCCCGGTGCACTTTCCCGTTTGCGCACCAATCTGCTCCAGACCATCGCGTGATTTGGGTGGAAGTGCAACCGATCAGCGGGCACACCATAATTATTTAATTTTTTTGAAGAAAATCCTTCAAGTCGGTTTATCTGAAAGTGGTTGCGCATAATTTTTTCAACTAAGCGCCCACAGTTCCACCATCGCCCAGCAATGGCATGTCTGGGTCTCGATTGCGGTGCACGTCAGAGCTCTTATCAAGGTGTCGTCCGAGACCTTTTGCTCGGAAAACACCCCCGGCCTTTTAGAACTCGGTGATCACTGTCGCGCCGATACCGGCAAAGCTATCCATGTTTGTCAGCGCGTCGATGGATGCCTCGAGCGTGATCCGATTGCCGATCAGCTTATCGGGCGACAGCGCGCCCGATTGTATCATCGTCAGCATGGCGTCGTAACGATGTGCCTGCATCCCGTGGCTGCCGAGGATTTCAAGCTCGTCGCCGATCACCTTGGCCATCGGCGCGGCCGGCGTGGCCTGATCGGCAAGAAGCAAACCGACTTGAACGTGACGCCCCCGCTTGCGCAGGCAGGAGACGGAATTGAAAAAAGTGTTGGGATGCCCCAGCGCATCCAGCGACACATGCGCGCCGCCGCCGGTTATATCGCGCACCGCGTCGACCACATCGGCGATCGTCGTAGCATTTAGCGTGGCAGAGGCGCCGCAGGATTGGGCAAGGGCAAGCTTTTCATCCGAAATGTCGATGGCGATTGTGTTTGCCCCGATTGCCCGTGCGATCATCAGTGCGGACAGCCCGACGCCGCCGCAGCCATGCACCGCCACCCATTCCCCGGCGCCGACGCGGCCCTGATCGACGACCGCTCGAAACGCCGTGGCAAACCGGCAGCCAAGGCTGGCGGCGGTTTCGAACGCCATCGTTTCAGGAAGGCCCACGAGGTTCAGATCGGCTTGTCCGATAGCGACATATTGCGCGAAGGACCCCCAGTGCGTGAATCCGGGCTGAAACTGGTTGTGGCAGACCTGCTGGTGGCCTGCATGGCATTCCTGGCAAGTACCGCACCCGCCGACGAATGGTACCGTCACCCTGTCACCGACCTTCCACCGACGCACTTCGTGCCCGACCGCGGCGACCCGCCCGGCAAGCTCGTGCCCGGGAACATGTGGAAGCGAGATGTCGGGGTCGTGGCCCATCCAGCCGTGCCAATCGCTGCGGCAAACACCCGTCGCGCCGACCTCGATGACAACGCCCTTGCCATCCGGTGTCGGGTCCGGAACACTTGCGATCTTCGGCGTGACGCCGAACTGATCGAACAACACGGCCTTCATGGTGTTTTCCCTTGGATCGATGCATCGTCTATGTTCATGATTTAGCAGGGTCGTCCTATCTGCAAAAGCGGGTCAAGCAACTCTCATGCCGAGGTTTTCCGCCAATCTGGGTTTCCTTTGGTCGCGGCTGGATTTGCCGGAGGCCGTTTGTGCGGCCGCACGAGCCGGTTTCGATGCGGTGGAATGTCATTGGCCCTACGACACGCCGCCCGAGGCTCTGCGCGACGCGCTGAAGGAGACGGGCCTGCCCCTGCTCGGCCTGAACACGGCTCGGGGCGACGTATCCGCCGGGGATTTCGGCCTGACCGCCCTGCCGGGGCGTGCGGTGGACGCGCGCGCCGCCATCGATGCAGCTGTCGACTACGCTTGCGCAGCAGACGCCGAGGCAATCCATGTCATGGCAGGCCGGGCGGAGGGGACAAAGGCCGAGTCGGTTTTCCGGGACAACCTTGCCTATGCTTGTGACATCGCATTCGACAGGACCATCCTGATCGAGCCGATCAACTCGTTCGACGCGCCCGGCTATTTTCTGCAATCCACCGACCATGCGCAGCAGGTGATCGCAGACGTGAACGCGCCGAACTTGAAGCTGATGTTCGATTGTTACCATGTGGCGCGGGTCGAGGGCGATGTGGTCGCGCGCCTGCAAGCGGTCCTACCTGTTATCGGGCATATTCAGTTCGCTGCGGTGCCTGACCGGGGTGCGCCGGATCACGGCGACCTAGACTATGACATGGTGTTCCGCGAGATCGACGCGCTTGGTTGGACCCGCCCCCTGGGTGCGGAATACAAGCCCTCGGGTGACACCGAGATATCGCTTGGCTGGCTTGCCCGCGCACGCGAACGTGCTGCGCGGTGAGGGTTTGGACCATGACAGGCGCACAGGGCCGCGATACGTTGAGCGCGGACCCTTAAGGACGAAAAAGATGACAGGAAAACCCGCCTCGCGCCTTTCTCGCCGCGCCCTGCTGGGGGCCGGCATGGGTATTGCCGCGGCGGCCGGTGTTGGCTGGGCGGTCTGGTCAAGGCCGCAATTCGACGGTGCTGCGCTCTCGGTCCGTGACGCCTTCGAGGCGGCAAAAGCTGGCGACATCATCCTGGTTGATATTCGCCGGCCCGACGAATGGGCGCGCACAGGCATTGGCCAAGGCGCCCATCCAATCGACATGCGGCATGCCGGGTTCATTGCCGAACTCGATGCATTGACGGGCGCACGCAAGGATGTGCCGATCGCCCTGATCTGCGCGCGTGGCGTCCGTTCCGCACGGCTGAGCATTGCCCTGACCGAGGCAGGGTATACCCGGGTCATCAACGTACCCGAAGGCATGTTGGGTTCCGACGTCGGGCAGGGCTGGATCGAAACGGGATTGCCGGTAACGGCCTACGACAGTTGAGCCTTGGTTACTCTGCAGCCTGCCGCGAGGGTGGCTTGCCTTCCAGAGCCTGCTTCAGTTCGGCGCGGTAATGCCGCGCGGCCTGGGTGATCGGGGGTTCGCGCCATAGTTCCTTGGTTCCCATCCACTTGGACACCAAGCCCTTCAGCGACACGCCGCTGAGGGCCGACAGGGGAACGGCCAGAACAAGACTGACCGCGATCGGAAGCAGCCAAAGCGACACCAGCCCCGCCGCCATGCCGGCGACCAACAGGACACCGCTTGCCGTTTCCAGCGCATGGCAGATCAGCAAGGTCCCAAGGCCGTAGCGGCCACCGTCACGCTGTTGTGGGCTCCAGCCGCTTTGCAGGCCGAACACGGTGCGGAAGACCGCGATCATCTGTTGCACCATCAGGATTGGCGCATAGGCGACCGACAGCGCCAGTTCGGACAGGAATGACAGCGCAAAACGCCATGGCCCCCCATATTCGGCAAAGCGCGACCGTGTCAGCGGGACCACCAGGATGCCCAGTAGTTTCGGCAGCAATAGCAGCGAATACATAAGCGCGATGATCAGGACGTGTTTCGCCTCGGTCATCTCGGGCCAGACCGGCATCAGAGGGTTGTCGGGACGGAAATAGGTCAGCACGGACTTGTCGCCGCCCTCGCCCATAAGCGCCCACATTACCAGAAGCGCGAACCAGATCGGCGAGGCGAGATAGCTCATCGCGCCGTGGAACATGTGAAAACGCGAGGCGGTCCGCAGGCCGCGCGTCGACAAGAGGCGCAGGTGTTGCAAGTTGCCCTGGCACCAGCGGCGGTCCCGTTGAATGTGGTCGATCAGAGTCGGCGGCGTTTCCTCGTAAGAGCCGCGGATGCGCGGAAGGACCCGCACGCCCCAACCGGCCCGGCGCAATAGACCGGCCTCGACAAAATCGTGGCTCATGATCAGTTGATCGCGGCCCGTCAGCGAACGCAGGTGCGGCAGGCCGGCGCTGGCCGCAAAAGCCTCGGTGCGGATGATCGCGTTGTGACCCCAGTAGTTGCCTTCCTGCCCGGTCCAGCGGGCCAACCCCTCGGCCAAAGCGGTGCCATAGACGCCGTTGGCGAACTGCTGCATCCGGGAAAAAACGGTGTTGGCGCCGATGAGTTGCGGACAGCTTTGAATGAGACCCGCTCCCGGATCCTGTGCCAGCGCATCGGTCAGGCGACCAATTGCGCGGCCGGACATTAGGCTGTCGGCATCCAGCACCAGCATGGCGGGCCAGTCAGCACCCCAGTTCTGAACCCAGTCCGTGATGTTGCCAACTTTGCGGTCGGTATTCTCGGCCCGTCTGCGATAGTAAATGCGAAGCCCCGGAGACAGCGTGGCCTGAAGCGAGCGGATGGAATCCTGTTCCGCACGGGCGATAGCGTCGTCCCGCGTATCGCTAAGGATGAACATGGCGTATTCATGCGGCCCCCCGCGCGCCCTCAGTTCTTCCAGCATGGAACGGGCGTTGCCGAGCACGTACCACGGAACCTCGTTGTAGATTGGCATCAACAGCGCCACCTTCAGGGGTCGTGGATGGCCGGGACGCTTCAACGCCTGCGTCAAGGAACCGATGCCCAGCAAGACCGTGGTGACCGTCAGGCAGAGCCAGAACACGTTGAACGACATCAGGCCCAGGAGCGTGCCCTCGACCCACGTGATGCCATCGGCACCGAACCAGTCCCACATGAACCAGATGAACCCGATGGTCGCCAGAATCGCCGGTATGAAGACCACGCAACGCCAGAGCGTGACGTGTTCTTCCGGTCGGGCCGGAGGCGCCTTGGGATCTGCATAACAAGCGTCGAGATCCTGCTCGGGCATGTCGAGCGGGGCCAGTGGCGGCATTACCCGAAGGTCGTTCATACTCATGACGTCCACCTGTAGAGCCACACCTCGGACGCGTTCTGTCCGTCCTTGCGCAGTTGCGCACGCAGTTCGACATGGCCGCGTTCGCCGGGGTCGAAATTGAACGCCAGCCGTAGCCCGCCAGTGGCCGGGTTGCGTTGCAGGACGCCATCGCTGACCTCGACATGCGGCGAATGGATATGCACGTCGATCTCGTCCGGTCCGTCATCGAAGAGCGGGCTGTCCTCGAAATCGATCACGACGACCCGGCCCTCGCCAAAGGCCCGTTTGCCCATGGCGGTGTTCAGCACGCGGGGCATGTCGCCCTGCACTGGTGCCTCCGCCGCCCATGTCAGCCGATAGGACAGATCCACCTGCTGACCCGCTGGCATGGGCTCGGCCGGTCGCCAATAGGCGACGATGTTATCGTAGATCTCTTCCTGTGTCGGAATTTCCACCAGCGTCACCGTGCCCCGGCCCCAGTCGCCTTTCGGTTCGACCCAAAGGCCGGGCCGGTTGTGGTAAAGCGCCTCAAGGTCGGCAAAATCAGACAGTTTGCGGGCGCGCTGCATCAGCCCGAACCCACGCGGATCGGTATCGACGAAGCTGGACACTTGCAGTTCTTTCGGGTTGGCCAATGGCCGCCAGATCATCTCGCCATTGCCGTTGAGCATCTGCAACCCGTCGGTGTCATGCACCGCGGGGCGGAAATCGTCAAAGCGGCTGCGATTGGTCTGATCGTAGAGAAACATGGACGTTAACGGCCCAAGGCCGACATTGTTCAATTCGACACGCGGAAAAAGTGTTGCCTCGACCTCCATCACGCTGGCGGCGCCGGGTGTTATGTCGAAACGATAGGCGCCGGACACGCTTGGACTGTCCATGAGGGCGTGCACGACCATACTTTCCTGATCCGGCCCGGGCGCTTCCAGCCAGAACTGGATGAACCCTGGAAACTCCTCGCCCTCGGGGCCGGCGGTGTTCAGCGCCAGACCCCGACCGGACAAGCCGTAGGTCTGCCCTATGCCGATGGCGCGGAAGTAACTGGCGCCCTGAAATACGCAGAACTCGGTTTTATACTCCGGGTGACCAAGTTCGGTGCGTAGGCGGATCCCGGAAAACCCGAGGCTTTCGGCGGTTTTGGTCAGGTCCGGCACGAGGTCGCCCTTGTCGAACATCGCAAGGTCGAAGGTCACAGGGCGCGCCATGCCGTCTTCGACCGAAAAGACCTTGATGGCGCGCGGAAAATAGAGTCCCGGCGCGAAGAAATCGATATTATAGGAGCGGTCCGTGTCGGCCCAGAGCGCATGGTCTCGAGGAAAACGAATGTCGCGATACTGGTCGTAGGTCAGCGCTCGCCAATCTTCGGGCACGGTGTCGCGTGGCGTGTACTCTTGGCGCGACCTTTGCCGCGCCAACTCGATCACCATCTCACGGCTGAAAGGCTCGGGCCCGTCGGTGGCGGCTGCGTGCCGCGCGGCAATGGGCCAAAGTGCCGAAGCTGCGACTCCACCCAGCAGTTGGCGGCGCGAAAGCGAGAAAGCGCGGTTCATATTGGGGACCTTGTCGGTTTGCGCGGTTTCCACGGGGTCGACTTGAACCAAGCCGCTGTGTAGGCGCAGGCAACGAGCAGACCGAAACCGACCAGATTGATGACTGCGTTGGTCCATGGGTTACGGACGAGGTCATCACCTTCCAGCGTCGATGTTTCGTCAAGCCAGACACCCAACAGCCGCGCGAGCAGCATCGAGAACACGAAGACAGCGAGCGATTGCTGACCGACCTTCATGATGATGTTGTTCACCACCCAGGACCAAACCTGACCGACCCGGAGGTATTTGCCCCCTTCGCCCACAGCGACCCAGCCGAGATAGCCAAGCGCCAGCATGTGAAGATAGCGAAACAGCCCGAAATCCGTTTTGCTGCGCAGCGCGCCAAAGTCGCGGTATGTCTCCCATTGCCAACTGCGGATGCTGTCCCACCATGCCGGTTGCCAGTCATAGGCGCGCATGCCGACGGAGGAAAAGACGAAGGAAAAGAGCACGTAAGCCGTGGCGGCACCGATCAGCATCCGGTTGACAGGTGGGCGGGGCAGCCAGCCGATCATCAGCGCGAAACCCGTGAAGAAACACAACTGCCAGCCGAACGGGTTAAAGAACCATGGGCGCTCATCTTGGCCTTCGGGGAACCAGAGTTGCGCGGGCAGTTGCAGCGGCGTGACGTCGGTATCGCTGACCAGTTCGAGCATCTCGACGTTGGCTGTACACCAGATGAGGACGCTGGCGCCCAGTACCGCAAGGGGATGAAGCCGCGAAAGGGCCATCATGAGCGGGATCATCGCGAGGATCACCAGGTACATGGGCAGGATATCGAAATAATTGGGCACATAGGTCAGCGTCATGAGACCGATCATGTTGCCTTCGATATTGTTGAGAAACGGCGGCAAATTCAGCTGGCTGACATAGTCGCGCAGCGTAAATCCCAGATAGGGCAGGGCGAGCATGCAGACCAGTACGACGAAAAAGAGGCCGATATGCGCCCAGTAGACCTGCCAGACCCGAAAGGCGATTCGCGCAGAGCCCATGGCGAGGCCCTTGCTCTGGAACAGTTTGCCGAAGGCGATGGCCGACGCCATGCCAGAGCAGAAGACGAACATCTCGGTCGCGTCGGAAAACCCCCAGCGCGCGGGAATCCACCTGGTCCAGAGGTTGCCGGGCGTGTGGGCCAGAAGGATGATGAACATCGCGATGCCGCGAAAGAAATCCAGTCTGGGATCGCGCAAGGTAGCCACTGGCGTCGCACTGACGGCAGGGGACTCGACGGTTTTTTGGTAATCGGATGATGGCGAAATGGTCGCCATGGTATTGGTCTTTCTTTTTATAAACCGGGAGTTGATCGTGATCTATTCGGCCGGCAATGAGGTTGTATCATACCCGCCACGACCCGACGCGATCAGCGCACGGCGGGCTGCGGCATATCCGTCTTCGCGCCCCGCACGCTTGGACTGTCGATCATCTAGGATTGCTTCGGCCTGATCCAAGTACCCGGCACGAATTCCGGCATCGATCGTCATACGCTCGAACACGTCGCGCTGCGCGTGGCTGCCTCCGGCGCGCTGCATCCCGTCTCGTGCCTGAGCAAGTTTGAGGAATGCAGCGTCGTATCGCGCATCACCAAACGCCTCCAGCCCTTGTGCAGCGGCGACGCCGGGGTCGCTCATGCGGCTGCCCATCTCGCAGTTGGACTTGGCATCCTGTGCGATCCTTTGCAGCATTCGCGACGTCGCGCCGGGCCGCTTGTCGCCGGTCAATGCCATCAGGTAGTGCAGGTCAGCAAAGATAAGACAGCCATCCTCGGTGCGGTTGGCGCAAATTTCGGACAGCTCCTCCCACCGGTTGCCGACATTAACGCCTTCCAGCTCCAGCCGCATCAACAGAGAAGTCGCGTTCGAGATGTCGCGGTAGTCATCGGTCCGGTCGCTGCGGATCTGGGTGTCATAGAGGTTCAGAACAGCGTCCACTTGGCCCAGATCGAGATGCATCAGCGCCTTGTGCCACCACACGTGATACCTGAAATTGTTGCAATGCGCCCAGGCAGCTTCTCGGCCTGTCAGCCAGTCGAGACCTTTCGCGGCATTTGCCGTCATGTCATGCACATGCGCCACGGCATGAAGCCCCCACGCGTCATCAGGTGCCATCCAAAGCGCCTGCCGCCCCGCGATTTCCGCCTTCTCGTAGTCGCCGGTCTCCTCGAGCGCGAAGGCATGGCATCCAAGAAGATAGCCTCTTGCGGCGTGATCGGGGCCATAGGCCGGGAGCACCCTCTCGATGGACCGACGCATGCCGTTGGCATCGCCAAGAACAAAGCGCAGGGCGTGACTGAGCTTCATCGCAAGCGCATCTTGAGGCTGCGCCGTCAAGACCTCCTCCAGAAGCGCTATGGCATTGCTTGGCCGGCCATCTAGCCAAACGCCAAGCGCGTCGACGTATTTACGTTCCCGCGCCGTCGCTCCGACGTTTTCCAGCGCCGCAAGCGCTGCTGCGTGAGCCTCGTGCGCGGTTTGGAGAAGTTCATGGCGGCCAAGAAGGACGTAAAACATGCCCTTGACCGCATGGCTGAGCGCGAAGTCAGGCTCGACCTCCAGCACCTTGCCAAGATGCTCAGGCGTGACAGCGGCATGGGCGAGAAAGCCCAGCATCGTATCGTTCCACGCCTCAACGGCAGTTTCATGCGTCAGGCTGACGGGCTGATCGAAGACATCGGTTTTCATAAACTCTTCCGTAACTCGCGCGGGACCGCCCCGCTAAACCTGCTTAACAAACAGATAAGTCAGACACACAACGGTATCGTTCGCGCTAACGTATTGGTGAAGCTTCGTGTATCGAGATTGGGGCGCGACTGCGAAAAATCGCCTAAAAATCGTACCGCTCGGCGGAATTACCCCGATACGGGTGTGAATTCGCCGGTTTTTTGGGCGAATGTTACAAGATCATGTGCTTTCAGGGTCAGATACGGCCGTCATACCCGCCCTGTTCGATCTCGGCTGCGATCACGGTGAACGTCTTGCAGGACTGTGCCTCCTGCAGCGCCGCGCGCAATTCGGCTCGGTTGCGCACCGTGTGACCGGCGCCTCCGAAAGAGCGGCCGATGGCAGCGAAGTCGTGCCGTGCGAAATCGACGCCTTGGTTCTGCATCTGTCGCTGACGCTGTTTCAGTTCGATCAGCGCAAGGCTGGCATCGACGAAGACAAGGAAAATCGGTGTCAGCCCCAGTTCCGACGCGGTCGCGAGCTCGCCCGCGACCATCAGAAAACCCGCATCGCCAGAAAAGCTGATGATGGGCCTTTCCGGCTCGGCGATCTTGAGGCCAATGGCCATCGGCAAGGCGCACCCCATCGTGCAAAGACCCGAGGATTGGATCAAACCGCGGGGCTCGCTGCAGCGCCACATCTGGCTGAGGAGAATCCGATGCGCCCCGCTATCGGCGGTGGCAAGCGTGGTATCGGGCATGACCGCACGGGTTTCGGCGATGACTCCTGCTGGGCCCCAGTCATCGCCATGCGGAAAGGCGTCGGCCAAGGCCGCCCGCGACTTGCCCGGCGCGCCGTCCGCCCAGGTTTCGCGGACCGCGGTATTCTGGGCCAGCATCTCGAGCGTTTCTCCGGTATGGCCGACGAAGTTCAGCGTTGCCTGATGCATGTAATGAGTGTTTGGAACAGCGGCGATGTCGATCACCGTCTGCCGCGTCGGGTCGACGGCGTTGCGCCAGCCGGTGCGCATCTCGATCGGGTCGTAGCCGATGCACAAGACAAGGTCCGCCCGGGCGACCAGCGGAAGCAGGTGCGTGTCGGCCAATGGCGACAGGCCTGCGGCGCCAAGACAGAGCGGGTGGTCTTCCGGCAGGACGCCTTTGGCCTTGTAGGTGGTGATGAAGGGAATGCCGAATTGTTCCAGAAAGGCGCGCAGAACGGTATGTGACCTGTCTTGCAGCACGTCCAGACCGACAATGGCGACAGGTTGCTCCGCCTCGGCCAGAGCCGTGCGCGCACGCGCGGCGTTGGCACCACTGGGGGCAACCGGCGATGCGGCGGGTCGAACGGGGCGCGGGATATCTGCCGAAACGGGCGTATCCGCCACGCTGATTGGCACGTCGATCAGGACCGGACCGCATCGCGGCTCGGTTGCAATCGACACCGCCTTGTCGGCCACGATGCCGGCCCCGACGGCCGTCAGTTGAAATGTCGCCTTGGTGATCGGGGCAAAGACGGCGCGATGGTCAAGGACCTGATGCGTGTAGGTCAGCGCCTCGTCCGCGTCGACGCATCCGGTAAGCACGATCATCGGAACTCGGTCCTGCTCGGCATTGGCGACGACATTGACGCCGTTCATGGCGCCGGGCCCGACGGTGGCGACAAGGATCGCAGGTGCGCCGTCGCGGTGGTGTACGGCCTCGGCCATGAACCCGCCGGCGTTTTCGTGTTTGACCAGCGTGAACCGGATGCCTGCCTTTTCGAGCGCGTCAACGATGGTAAGCACTTCGCCGCCCGGCATACCGAACGCGTGGCGACACCCCGCCTGGTAAAGTCGCTGAGCAAGAATGTCGGCGGCACGAAGCGGCGGAGTCGTCATCGTCTGTCCCTGAAGCGGTTGGTCCTGTGCCGGAGCCTAGCCGCAGTCGCAATGGGATGTCCCGTGACATTTGCAAAACTGTATTCACGCATGCGTCAGAAAGCGAGATCTGCAAAGAAAAACGGCCCCCGAAACGCCGGGGGCCGTCCTGTCCAGCAAGATAGCAGGTCAGTCTTCGATCATTTCCGCCGATTTGACGATGACCTCGGCTTGCTTGATCGAGGCGATGTCGATCAAGCGGCCCTTGTAGGTGGTGGCCCCCAGTCCCTTTTTCTTGGCTTCTTCCATTGCCTCGAGGATCTCGCGCGCCTCGGTGACCGCTTCCTCGGTGGGGGTGAAGATCTCGTTGCACGCCTCGACCTGGCTGGGGTGAATCGCCCATTTGCCGACCATGCCCTGCGTCAGGACACGCAGCGCCTGCGCGCGGAAGCCTTCGGGATCCGAGAAGTCACCGAAGGGGCCGTCGACCGGCAGAAGGCCATGGGTGCGGCAGCAGGCAACGATCTTGGCGGTCGCCCAGTGCCACGGATCAACCCAGTAGTTCTCGCCATTGCGGTGCATGTAGTAGTTTTCCTGCGTGCCGCCGATGCCGGTGGTCTGCATCCCCATGTAGGCGGCGAAGTCGGCGGCGCCGAGGCTCATCGCCTCCATCCGGGGGCTGCCTTGCGCGATATCCTCGACATGGCAGATGCCCATCGCGGTTTCGATGATGCATTCGAACGCGATGCGCTTCTTGTGGCCCATGGCCGCTTCGATCGAACTGACCAGCGCGTCGACGGCGTAGATGTCATCGCCGGACCCCGCCTTGGGGATCATGATCATGTCCAGCCGGCCATTGGTCTGCTCCAGCAGATCAACCACGTCCTTGTACCAATACTGGGTATCAAGACCGTTGATACGTACGCTGAGGGTTTTCTTGCCCCAGTCGATGTCGTTGATTGCCTCGATGGCGTTCTTGCGGGCCTTGTCCTTGTCCGACGGTGCCACGGCATCCTCAAGGTCGAGGTTTATGACGTCGGCCTTCGACGCGGCCATCTTCTCGAACAGGCTGGGGTTGGAGGCCGGGCCGAACAGCTGGCAGCGGTTGGGGCGCGCGGGCGCGGGAGGTTGCGGACGGAAACTCATATTGTGATCCTTTGGTCAGATTGTTGCGAAACCACGTCGCAGACCAGCTATAAAATTGCGCCGCCATTGGCAAGCAGATGACATGAGCTTGGCGGATACGGCGTCGGCTTTCTCGCCCGAGCGAACCACGACGCAGACATGGAACCGCCCGCTCATCCGGAATGCGAGTGCAAGAATCTGCTGAAAAATTCGCAGGATGACAGGAAATCTTGTCGCGCTAGCTTTATCCAAGATCAATTTGGAATGAAATACATCCGGACTCGGCGCACCATAGGCGAACCTGATTCCGGAAAGGATTGCGAGATGATCGAGACCCCATACCTGCTTTTTCTCGGCGATGCGCCTGACATGCTGGCGGCCAAGGTGGCCATCGGCATTCGGGACTGGCGACCGGACTACGCGAAGGGTCAGATCCGGTTGCCGGGATGCGGTTCAGATCTTGGCCTGACGGACATGTCGCTGGCCGAGGCGCGGGACGCGGGGGCCAAGACACTGGTGATCGGCGTGGCGAACCGCGGCGGCGTGATCTCCGACAAGTGGAAAGAAGTGCTGCTGGAGGCGCTGGCAATGGGCTATGACATCGCGTCGGGCCTGCACAACCTGCTGAAGCACGAGGCGGACCTTGTGGCAGCGGCTGAGAAGTATGGCCGCACCCTGCATGATGTGCGGGTGCCCTCGGTGCGCTATCCGATTGCGGATGGCAAGAAACGCAGCGGCAAGCGGTGCCTTGCCGTGGGCACTGATTGTTCGGTCGGCAAGATGTACACGGCGATGGCGATGGAGCGGGACATGCACGAGCGCGGCATGAAGGCGTCTTTCCGTGCCACCGGGCAGACGGGTATCTTGATCACCGGCGATGGCGTGCCGCTGGACGCGGTCATTGCCGATTTCATGGCCGGGTCGGTCGAGTACCTGACGCCGGACAATGACGACGATCACTGGGACCTGATCGAGGGGCAGGGCAGCCTGTTTCACGTATCCTATTCCGGTGTGACCATGGCGCTTATTCATGGTGGCCAGCCCGATGCGTTGATCCTGTGTCACGAGCCGACGCGCACGCATATGCGGGGCCTGCCGGATTACAGCCTGCCCAGCCTGCAGACGCTGCGGGACACCGCGCTGTCGCTGGCACGGATTGCGAATACGGACTGTCGCGTTGTCGGTGTTTCGGTGAATACCCAGCACATGAACGAGGACGACGCCAAGGAGTATTTGTCCAAGGTCGAGGACGAGATGGGGCTGCCGGCGACGGACCCTTATCGCTTTGGCTCGGCCAAGCTGGTGGACGCGCTGGAAGCTTTTTGATCCAACCGTAAAGGCCAGTGGCGTCTGACGGGTGCCTCCGGCGGGGATATTTATGGCCAGAAGAAGGGGCCGTTATTGATGCAGATTTCCGTGACGCGCGATGTGTTCAAGCTGGCGCAGGTGTTCACCATCAGCCGGGGCTCGCGCACCGAGGCGAAGGTGCTGACCGTGCGCGTGACCGATGGCACTGTCACCGGGTGGGGCGAATGCGTGCCCTATGCGCGGTATGACGAGACGCTGGACAGCGCGACGGCGCAGATCGAAAGCCTGCCCGAGGAAGTTTCCCGCGAAAAGCTTTACGAACTGTTACCGGCGGGCGCGGCGCGGAACGCGGTGGATTGCGCGTTGTGGGATTTGCAGGCGAAACAGGCCGGAAAACGGGCGTGGGAGTTGGCGGGATTGCCCGCGCCGGGGCCAGAGATCACGGCCTATACGCTGTCGTTGGATGCGCCAGAAAAGATGCGGGAGCAGGCGGCGAGGAACGCGCATCGACCCTTGCTGAAGATCAAGCTGGGCACGCCCGATGACATGCCGCGGCTGGAGGCCGTACGGGCCGGCGCGTCCGATGCGAAAATCATCGTGGATGCCAACGAGGGCTGGAGTGCCGAGGTCTATGCCGACCTTGCGCCGCACCTTCAACGCTTGGGCGTGGCCCTGGTGGAGCAACCCTTGCCGGCGGCGGAAGATGACGCGTTGCTGGGCGTGGAGCGACCAGTCCCAGTCTGCGCCGACGAGAGCTGTCATGACCGCGCCAGCCTGCCCAAGCTGAAGGGCAAATACGACATGGTGAACATCAAGCTGGACAAGACCGGCGGGCTGACCGAGGCATTGGCGCTGCGCGCTGCCGCGCTGGCCGAAGGGTATGACGTGATGGTGGGCTGCATGATCGGGTCGAGCCTGGCGATGGCGCCTGCGGTGCTGGTGGCGCAGGGTGCGACGGTGACCGACCTTGACGGCCCGCTTCTGTTGGCCGAAGACCGGGACGAACCTTTGATTTTCGACGCGGCCGGGGTGCATCCGCCCACCGCAAAGCTATGGGGATGACGATGCGGACCGTGTATGTGAATGGCGATTACCTGCCTGAGAACGAAGCGAAAATCTCGATTTTCGATCGCGCATTCTTGATGGGGGACGGGGTGTACGAGGTGACCAGCGTGCTGGGCGGCAAGCTGATCGATTTCGAGGGTCACAATCGTCGGCTGCAACGGTCGCTGGATGAGTTGGACCTGCCGCACCCGGCGGTGCTGGATGATCTGCTGGACATCCACCGCGAGCTGGTGCGGGTGAACGAGATCGAGGACGGTCTTGTGTATCTGCAGATCACGCGGGGCGCGCCCGGCGATCGGGACTTTGCCTATCCCGATCCTGACACGCCGCCGACCGTGGTTTTGTTCACCCAGTCCAAGCCCGGGTTGGCCGATAACCCCGTGGCGAAAAAAGGCATCAAGATCATCACTGTAGAGGACATGCGCTGGGGTCGTCGGGACATCAAGACGACGCAGCTTCTGTATCCGTCGATGGGCAAGATGATGGCCAAGAAGGCGGGTTGCGACGATGCGTGGATGGTGCAGGACGGGTTCGTGACCGAAGGCACGTCGAACAATGCCTATATCGTCAAGGATGGAAAGATCATCACCCGCGCGCTGTCGAACGACATCCTGCACGGAATCACCCGGGCGGCCGTGCTGCGCTTTGCCGAAGAGGCGCAAATGCAGGTGGAGGAACGAAATTTCAGCGTCGACGAGGCCAAGGACGCCGACGAGGCGTTCGTCACCTCGGCCAGTGCCTTCGTGATGCCGGTGGTGGAAGTCGACGGTGTGGCCCTTGGCGACGGGACGCCCGGCACGGTGGCGACGCGGTTGCGGGAAATCTACATCGAGGAAAGCCGGAAAGTCGCGGTCTGAGCGAATCGAAGGTTAACGCTGGAAACTCACGTCGGTATCGCGTCGGTATTTGAGTGGTATCGCGTCGGTATTATCTGCAAATCGTGTTCGTTGACCAATCGTCCGGTGCTCCGCGGTCAGAGCGCGGCGACGGCCGCGGTGAAACGGGCGATCTCGTCCTCGGTGTTGTAGGCGTGAACCGAGGCGCGCGCGAGATGGTCGAGGCCGCGGGCGCCGAGATCGAGCTGGGCGCTGGTGCGGTTGGAAACGGAGATGTTGATATTTCGTGCCCGCAACGCGCTGGTCATGTCCTGGGGCGTGTGGCCGTCATGGGTGAAGGTCACGATGCCGCATTTGCGCTTGCCCAGATCGCGGACTGTCACGCCGGGAATGTCGCGCAGCGCGTCGCGCAGGGTTTCACCGAGGTCGGCCACGCGGGCCTCGATCGCGGGCAGGCCGATCTCGCGGGCGTAGCTTGCCGCGACACCAAGCCCGAGTTGTCCGGCGACGAAACGCTCCCAGTTCTCGAACCGCTTGGCGTCGGGCTGAAGCTCGAAGGTGTCGGGGCCCGTCCAGGTGGCGGAGAAGAGATCAATGAAGGGTGGGTCGAGACTGTCGATCAGGCCTTCGCGGACATAGAGAAACCCGGTGCCGCGCGGACCGCGAAGGTATTTCCGGCCCGTGCCGGAGAGCATGTCGCAGCCGAGTTTGCCCACGTCGAGGTCGATCTGGCCTGCAGACTGGCAAGCGTCAAGCAGGTAGAAAAGACCGTGATCTTTCGCGATGCGCCCAACCTCCTCTGCGGGGTTCACGAGACCGCCTTGCGTCGGGACATGCGTAAGGGCGACGAGACGGGTTTTAGGCTGGATCAGAGACTGAATCGCGTCGATGTCGACCTGTCCGGTGTCATCCGACGGGATGAGGTCGATCTCCAGTCCGCGCCGCTGCGCCTGTAGTAGCAGGCCGAGATAGTTCGACACGTATTCCGAGGCATGGGTCAGGATGCGGTCGCCGGGCTGCAAGGGCAGGCTGAAGAAGGCCATGTCCCAGGCGCGGGTGGCGTTTTCAATAAAGGCGATTTCGGATGGCTTGGCGTTCAGAAGCGCCGCCATTTCGGTATAGAAAAGGTCGATGGCCGGTTTCGCCTCGGCCGCTGCCTCGTACCCGCCGATACGGGACTCCAGCGACAGGTATTCCAAGAGCGCCTCTTGCACCGGCAGCGGCATCAGACCAGCGCCGGCATTGTTGAAATGCAGGAGCGTCTTGCAGGCGGGGGTGTCGGCGCGCAGGCGCGCGATGTCGAGCGTCATGGGTTAGGTCTTGGAACCTACGTTTTCGGCGAAGGACTTGTCGAACGCCGCTTTCTGGTCGTCCGAGGCGTCGGTCTGATAATTCGCTTTCCACTCGTCCATCGTCATGCCGTAGAATGTTTCGCGCGCCTCGTCCTTGGTCATGTCGATGCCGCGCTCGTTGGCGGCCTCCTGGTACCAGCGGCTGAGGCAGTTGCGGCAGAAGCCGGCGAGGTTCATCATGTCGATGTTTTGCACGTCGGTGCGTTTTTCCATCAGATGTTCGCGCAGGGTGCGGAACGCGGCGGCTTCGAGCTCGATGCGGGTTTGATCGTCCATCAGGTATCTCCTTCCCTTTTGCGCAGGTAGGTTTCGGCCCGCTCCCGGACCGACGGGTATTTGTCCTGCGCGAGTGTCCTTGCCAACTCGTCTGTGATCGATTTGGCACGGGTACGGGCCTCGATCAAGGTGTCTGCGGCAAGGCGGCGTATCTTGACGGACCGGTCCTGCGCCGCCTGGCGGAGTATTTTGTCGGCGTCTACCGCGATTTCGACTTGCCGAGTGGCATATTCCGGCAGCCGCCGGCGGTTTGTTCGAGAGTGGTCGACCCTGTGGCCCGTGAGCCAGCGCGCGGCGCCGGATAGAAGCGTGCGGTAAGCCACCAGACGGACGCCGGGATGAGCGGCATCCTGGGCAAGTTGAGGCAGTCTAGAGTCTAGTAGAGGCTGCTTCAGGAGCTGTTGGAGCGCGTAGCCATGAGTGCCGGTGCGAACGTAGGCCAGATGGCGCGTGAGGGCGCGTGCGATGTCGCCGCGGTGGCATGCCGAGATCAGGTTGCCGGGCGAATGTTCTGGTTCACTGATAATGTTGTGGCCGTTTGCGAGGAGGAACAGAACATTTTCCGCGACAAGGTCGGGATCAAGCTCGACAGCGATGCGCGCGAGATAGGCCTGCGCTGCAGCGCGGACCTCTGGCACCCAGTCGCGAAGGCGGTGGACCAGCACGGCGAGGTCGAAGCTGTTCTGTGGGGCGAGTTGCAGTGTGTTCAGGGCCGCCTCGCGCAAGTGGCCATCCGAGTGATGCAGGAAAAGAAGCGCGCTTTGGGCTGTAACAGAGGCTTTTTCCGCCGGTCGTGGGCCTTTGAATAACGTGCGGATGGCATCGCGCCAGCGGAAATCGCCGGTCGGTGTCTCTTGGGTGTAAAGGCGGGCCATCGCGATGATGTCCTGTTCCGCGCGGGGCATTGCGTTAGCGGGCAGGTCAGCGACCGCGTCGCAGTAGCGCGCCGCGTGGCCAGAGAGGTCGTCGCCGTTGGCGATGGCCGTGCCGAACTCCCTGATCGTGCGTTGCGCGTCTTGTGGCAGGACGGATGTGCCGCGAAGGCCCTCGATCGCAGGATATGTCGGGGGCTGGCGCATCTGGCCTAGAGCATGCGTTTCAGGTAGGGCTGCTCGATGGCGTCCAGCCGCACGGTCAGGCTGCCGACGTCCGGCAGGTGTGCCTGAAGCGTGTCGAGCGTCAATTGTGCCAGATCCGTGCGCACCGCGTCACTGCGGCCGGGCAGGAGGAGCAGCGTGGCGTGGGCGAAGCTTTGGGGTTCGACCCCGATGCGCGAGGCGGTGGCGGCGATGGTGCGGGTGCGCACCGTGTCGGGCGCGGTTACGCTGGCGTGGTTCGCGAATTTTTCCCACAGGTCGTCGCAGAGCGCCTGAAGGTCGTGGCTGTTTTCCAGTCCGCTGGAATGTTCGATGATGATATGCGGCATGACCGTCCCCTTTTTCCTGCGGTAAGTGTCGCGAAGCGGGGGACGGGTTCAATTGTTTTCTGCTGCTACAGGGGTG
This sequence comes from Roseovarius sp. THAF9, assembly GCF_009363715.1. Classification (NCBI taxonomy): domain Bacteria; kingdom Pseudomonadati; phylum Pseudomonadota; class Alphaproteobacteria; order Rhodobacterales; family Roseobacteraceae; genus Roseovarius; species Roseovarius sp. THAF9. The sequence goes on along the minus strand of NZ_CP045404.1, from coordinate 3,742,936 downwards.
AGGCGAGCGCCGGCATGATCTGCCGCCTCGACCAGCATGGGGGCCAGGCGCTGGGCCCAGGCGGCTTGCTGGTCCTCGGTCACGATCAGGTCGTTGCGCAGCTCGATCAGGGCGTTGAGCCGCTGATAAGCGATGCCGTGACGGGCGATGGCGTCGCCGGGCAGGTGGCCGCCATAAGGCTCGTTCTCGCCCACGCAGATGTCGGTTTCTTGCGCCATGCGGTTGATCAGCGGGCGGGTCAGGCGATCGTCCGTGGCATAAAGAACGCCGATATGCCACGGCCGGGGCGGGCGGCCCTGAAGCTGGCGGGTGAAGGAGTGGATCGAGACAATTATAGTATCGTCCTGCCGTGCCGCCATGCGGGCCAATTCGCTGTGATAGGGTCTATATAAGGCGTTCAGGCGCTGTTCGATATCGGCCGGGCCGACATGGCGGTTTGCAGGGATGATGGTGCCGTCATAGAGTTTCATCACGAGGGTCGGGTCATCCTCGCCCCGGTTGGGGTCGATCACGAGACGGGAAAAGTTGGTCATGATGCACGGCGCGTCGAGCGCACGGGCCAGCGCCCGCGCAACCCCGGCAGCGCCCGGGTCATACGCGATGTGGCGGGCCATGTCCGCCGGATCGAGCCCGAGCGAGCCGCCGTTCACGAAGGGCGGAACGGTGTTGGCGGCATGGTCGCAGGTGACGAGCCAGCGGGAGGGACGATTTGCCCCTTCTGTGAAAAACGGTCGATATGTCATGCTGATGTCATCTCTTGACCACCACTTTTATGTCAGTTGTCAGGAAATGGGAATTGGGTAATAAACCCTGTGTAAGTTTAGCGCTAACGCAAGCTGAACATAAAGGTAAGGATACACATGAGACGCCATCGCAACGTGAAGATCGTGGCCACGCTGGGCCCGGCATCGGAGACCTATGAAACCATCCGCGCGTTGCACGAAGCGGGGGCGGACGTGTTCCGGCTGAACATGAGCCACGGCACGCAGGACGATATCCGCGCCAAGCACGAGATCATCCGCCGTGTCGAAGAGGAGATGGACAGCCCGATCGCCATCCTGGCCGACCTTCAGGGGCCGAAGCTGCGCGTGGGGCCGTTCGAGAACGGATCGGAAGAGCTTGAGGAAGGGGCGTCGTTCCGGCTGGACCTGGATGAGGCGAAGGGGACGATCGACCGTGTGAACCTGCCGCATCCCGAGATCTTCCAGGCGCTGAAGCCCGGTGCGCGGCTGTTGGTGAACGATGGCAAGATCCGCCTGAAGGTGACGAAATGCGGCACTGACTTTGCCGAAACCGAGGTGATTACCGGCGGCACGATTTCCGACCGCAAGGGTGTGAACGTGCCGGACGTGGTGCTGCCGCTGGCGGCGCTGACAGACAAAGACCGCGACGACCTGGAGTTCGCGTGCGAGTTGGGTGTGGACTGGCTGGCGCTGAGTTTCGTGCAGCGGGCGCGGGACGTGATCGAGGCCAGCGCGCTGGTGCGTGGACGGGCGGCGATCATGGTGAAAGTGGAAAAACCCTCTGCGGTGACCGATTTCGACGAGATCCTGGACGAGGTGGACGGCATCATGGTGGCTCGCGGAGATTTGGGCGTGGAGCTGCCGGTGCAGAACGTGCCGCCGTTGCAAAAGCGCATGGTGCGCAAGTGCCGCGCGGCGGCCAAGCCGGTGATCATCGCCACGCAGATGCTGGAATCGATGATCGCAAGCCCGATGCCGACGCGGGCCGAAGTCAGCGACGTGGCGACCGCGATCTACGAAGGGGCGGACGCGATCATGCTGTCGGCGGAATCGGCGGCGGGTGAGTATCCTGTAGAGGCGGTGCAGACGATGGACAACGTGGCACAAGAGGTCGAGGACGACCCGACCTATACCGAGATCATCGAAGCCTCGCGCAAGGCAGACCGGACCACGGTGGCCGACGGCATCGTCGCCGCCGCGCGGGAAATCGCGGAGACGACCGAGGTGGCGGCGATCTGTTGTTACACGCAAAGCGGGACGACCGCGCTTTTGACGGCGCGGGAGCGCCCGCGCGTGCCGATCATCGCGATGACGAACGTGCGCGAAACCGCGCGGCGCCTGACCCTGAACTGGGGGACGGATTGCGTGATGACGCCCGAGCTGACCCGGTTCAAGATGGCGGTGCAGAACGCCACGCGCGCCGCGCTGAAACAGGGCTATGCGACCGAGAACGATCAGGTGATCGTGACCGCGGGCGTGCCGTTCAATGTGCCGGGGACCACCAATATCCTGCGGGTAGCGCCTTGTAACCAAAAGGAACTTTCTTCGACTGACCAAGACTGAACTGCGCTATACTGTCCCGCAGAGCAGTTCATGGAGGGTCTTTGAAATGGATCCCGATCTTATTTTCATTATCGGCTTGGTTCTGGGCGTTTTTTCCATCCCGTCGGTGCTGTCTGCATTGTCGGACGGACATGCGCCGCGGGTTGCGGCGTTTACGATCATAGCGTCCGGTGTGATGGTGTTCTGGGCGGTCAGCAACAAGCCGGGCGGGTACGACATTAACGAGATACCCAATGTGTTCGTGCAGGTCGTGGCGCGGTACCTGACCTGACACGGAAAAAGGGGCGACACGCTGTGCCGCCCCAATCCGTTCCTAGAAGAAACCCAGCTTGTTGGGGTTGTAGCTGACCAGCATGTTCTTGGTCTGCTGGTAGTGGTCCAGCATCATCTTGTGGTTCTCGCGCCCGATGCCGGACTGCTTGTAGCCGCCAAAGGCCGCGTGGGCCGGATAGGCGTGGTAGTTGTTGATCCAGACGCGCCCGGCCTGGATGCCGCGTCCGAAGCGGTAGCAGGTGTTGGCGTCGCGCGACCAGACCCCGGCGCCGAGGCCGTAGATGGTGTCGTTGGCCAGCGCCAGCGCCTCGGCCTCGTCCTTGAAGGTGGTCACAGAGACGACAGGGCCGAAGATCTCTTCCTGGAAGACGCGCATCTTGTTGTGGCCCTTCAGGATGGTCGGCTGGATGTAGTAGCCCTCGGACAACTCGCCGTCCATCTGCGCCGCCGCACCGCCGGCGAGCACCTCGGCGCCTTCCTCGACACCGATTTGCAGGTAGCTGAGGATTTTGTCCTGCTGTTCGCGGCTGGCCTGGGCGCCGACCATCGTGTCCATCAGGCGCGGGTCGCCCTGCTTGATGGCTTTTACCCGTTCGATGGCGCGGGCGATGAACTCTTCATAGATGTCTTCCTGGATCAGCGCGCGGCTGGGGCAGGTGCAAACCTCGCCCTGATTGAAGGCGAAAAGCACGAAGCCTTCGATCGCCTTGTCGAGAAAGGCGTCGTCCTTGGCCATCACGTCGGAGAAGAAGATGTTGGGGGACTTGCCGCCAAGTTCCAGCGTGACCGGAATGAGGTTCTCGGTCGCGTATTGCATGATCGTGCGGCCGGTCTGGGTGGAGCCGGTGAAGGCGATCTTGGCGATTCGGTTGGATTTCGCCAGCGCCGCGCCCACCTCGGCGCCGTAGCCGTTGACGATGTTCAGAACGCCATCGGGCAGCAGGTCGGCGATGACCTCCATCAGCACCATGATCGCGGCAGGGGTCTGTTCCGCCGGTTTCAGGACGATGCAGTTGCCGGCGGCCAGCGCCGGGGCGAGTTTCCACGCGGCCATCAGCACCGAGAAGTTCCACGGAATGATCTGGCCCACGACGCCCAGCGGTTCGTGATAGTGATAGGCGACGGTGTCGGCGTCGATTTCGGACATCGCGCCTTCCTGCCCGCGCAGGACGCTGGCGAAATAGCGGAAATGGTCGACGGCGAGCGGGATGTCGGCATTGACGGTCTCGCGGATCGGCTTGCCGTTGTCCCAGGTTTCTGCCACGGCAATCAGGTCGAGGTTTTCCTCGATCCTATCCGCCACTTTCAGCAGGATGTTGGCGCGTTCGGTGGCCGAGGTGCGGCCCCACGCGTCTTTGGCGGCGTGGGCGGCGTCGAGCGCAAGCTCCACGTCGGCGGCATCCGAGCGGGCGATTTCGCAGACCGCTTGCCCGGTGATCGGGGTCACGTTGTCGAAATACTTGCCGTTCGCGGGCGGGGTGAATTTGCCGCCGATGAAGTTGTCGTAGCGGGTCTTGAACGGCGATTGGAATTCCGCCGAAAGTTGCGTGAGTTCGTTCATGTTGGTTCCTCCTGGTCGCCTCGGGTCCTCCGCCCGAAGTCGTGAGGACAGGGGTGCCCTGCGAGAGGCGATTCGTCAGGAGGGGGTCAAACGGTGGCGGAGTGCTTGTGTCTCAGAACTGAGACAGGTGCGGTCAGGTGTCGTCCAGACCGAGCCGTTTCATACGGCGATAGAGGGTGGCGCGGCCAATCCCGAGCGCGCGGGCGGCCTCGGACACGTTGCCGTTCGCGCGGGTGAGGGCGCGGACAACGGCAGCACGCTCGGCCTTCTCAAACCCGCGAGGGCCGTCCTCGCGCCCGAAGATGTCGGACGCGGGGCGCGGGGTGAAGGTGCCGCTGGGCGAGAGGCCAAGCGCCTTGCGCGCCTCGCGGGTGGCGCCGATGACGATGTCGTCGCCATCGATGGCCAAGAGGGTCGCCGCGCCGCCCTCGGCCGAATCGGCGACGACGATGCGGGCCTTGGGATAGGACGCGCGGAAGAAATCGGCCTCGATCGCGTGGGCGGTCTGGTCGACCATGGCGGCGATCAGGCGGTTATAGGCCTCGGTCTGGTCGACACGGGCCGAGGAAACATCGAGCGCGGCCAGAAGCCCGCCATCGGGGCCGAAAATCGGCGCGTCCATGCAGCTCATGCCGATGTTGCGGGCAAGGAAATGGTCGTCGCGGTGGATGGTGATGCGGCGTTTCTCGGTCAGGCAGGTGCCGATGCCGTTGGTGCCCTCGGCGGCCTCGCTCCAGTCGGCGCCGGTGGTCAGGCCCCAGTCCTCGAAGGTGGATCGGTCGCCGTCGGAACAGCGCTGGTCGAGGATGACGCCGCTTTCGTCGGTAAGTAGGACACCGCAGCCCGAGAGCCCGACGAGGCCGAAAAGCTGGTCGAGCTTGGGGGCGGCGATGGTCATGAAACGGTCGAGGCGCGCGCGGCTTTCATCGACCACGCTGTGATCGACACGCTGGCCCTGTGCGGGGGCGGCGGGGTCGAGCCCGTGACGTTCCATCGAGCGATGCCACGAGGCAGCCAGAGCCGAGCGCGCGGCGGCGCTGGGCGAGTTGACGGCGCTCACGACCTTGTCGATATGGCGTTTCTTGTCCAGTCTGCGTCTCCTCCCGGTCCGGGATGTTACGAGCATTGCGGGTTTCGCGCAAATGGCTGTGCGGCGGCAGGGTCGCGCGGGTTGAATTGCGGGACTGGTGGTGCCACCAACCCCCTTGCTTTACGCACGCTGTCGTCCTATACGGCGCTTTCATTCGCGCGGCCGGCCGAAGTGGCATGCCGAGTCGCGCATAAGACCGACCATCAAGAGGAGCCGGAAATGCCCAAGATGAAGACGAAATCGAGCTGCAAGAAGCGGTTCAAGGTGACGGCCAAGGGCCGCGTGGTGGCGGGCCAGGCCGGCAAGCGCCACGGCATGATCAAACGCACCAACAAGTTCATCCGCAACGCGCGTGGCACCACGACGCTTTGCAAGGCTGATGAAGGTATCATCAAGCCGATGATGCCTTACGCACGCTGAGGAGTTTGAGACATGGCAAGAGTCAAAGGTGGGACCGTTACCCACGCCCGTCACAAGAAAGTTACCACAGCCGCGAAAGGCTATTACGGTCGCCGCAAGAACACCTTCAAGGTGGCGGCACAGGCCGTGGACAAGGCCAACCAGTACGCCACGCGCGACCGCAAGAACCGCAAGCGGAACTTCCGCGCGCTGTGGATCCAGCGGATCAACGCCGCCGTGCGCGCCCATGACGAATCGCTGACCTATTCGCGTTTCATCAACGGCCTGTCGCTGGCCGGTGTCGAAGTGGACCGCAAGGTCCTGGCCGATCTGGCCGTGCACGAACCCGCCGCATTCGGCGCCATCGTGGAACAGGCAAAGGGCGCGCTGACCGCGTAAGCCTGCCGTTCGAGGGACAAGAAATGAGCGCCGTCGGGACCCCCGGCGGCGTTTTTCATTGTGCCGCATTCGTTAACAATTTCCTAAAATCCGCCACACTCTCCCCGCAAAGTGGTGCGAAGCCTTTTGACACGACGGTCCGAAAAGGACGGCAAACCAAGAGGCAGAGACATGATACGCACCATTGTGCAAACCCGGGACGGGCAATCCGAACTGAGCGAAAAGGCCCAGCGGTTGCTGGCCGCGCATGACCGCGAAGTGCGCGCATTCCGCGCCGCCAAAAAGGCCTGATTCTCACTGGTTCGGTACGTGGCGTTGCCGTAACGTCGCGACATCATGGACCACAAGGCTTTCATCGCGACCCTACCGCCCGACATGCTGGCACGGCTGAGCCGAAGGGAAGATGCCGCCGGGTTGTGGCATCTGGCCGGACATTTCGCGCTGATCGGCGGGCTGGGAATCTGGATCGGGCTGGGCTGGCCTCTGTGGTGGGCGGTGCTGATCCCGCAGGGAATCGCGATCTGTTTTCTGTTCACGCTGGAGCATGAGGCGACTCACAAGACACCGTTCCGGTCGGCTTGGCTGAATGAATGGGTCGGGCGGGTCTGTGGCCTGCTGATCGTGCAGCCATTCGAGTGGTTCCGGTATTTTCACCTGGGCCATCACAGACACACCAACATTCCCGGCAAGGACCCCGAGCTTTTGGCCGGGGCGAAGCCAGAAGGCTGGCGCGCCTATCTGTGGCATGTGACCGGCCTGCCGTTCTGGTGGGCCATGATCGGTCAGACCCTGCGTAATGCAGCGGGACGTGATCCGTGCGATTATGTGCCCGAGCGCGCGCGGCCGCGCGTGGTGCGGGAGGCGCGGGTGATGCTGACCCTCTACGCCGTGGCGCTGGCCAGTCCTGCGGTGACCGCGGTGCTGTTCTGGGTCTGGATCGTGCCGGCGCTGCTGGGGCAGCCGTTCCTGCGGCTCTACCTGTTGGCGGAACACGGGCGCTGTGCCTTCGTCGCGGACATGTTCCGGAACACGCGGACGACCTACACAAATCGCCTCGTGCGGTTCCTGGCGTGGAACATGCCCTATCACACCGAGCATCATGCCCTGCCTCAGGTGCCGTTTCACCGGCTGCCGGAATTGCATGGGATGATGCAGGGCCATCACGGGGTCACGTCAGAGGGCTATGCCACCTTCAACAGAGACTACACAAGGGGTTTTCGGGTCTAGGCGATGGTGAAACGGTTTTCGGAAGAGTTAATCGAAAGGATGCCCGCGGGCATGGAAATGCCGCGTATCCTCGTGGAAGTCATGGATTGGTTGGAGGCGCTGGGCGGGCGACAGACCACATGGCGGGGAGAGGCGCTGCCCTTCGAGCGTCAATCATTGGCCCTTTATCGGGTTGAGGAATGGCAGACACCCGGGGCAACGCTTGTGGCGTTTGGGTATTATGGCCCGTTTTCGCTGAATGGCCCACAGCCGTCCGTGGCTGACGAAACCGAGCGGGTGTTTTTGTTCGTCAACACTGGTGGCGACGGATCCTATGCTGGGTTCTGGCTGGATGACTCTGGCAAGCAGTGGATCGTGCATCATGGATCCGGGTCTGGCTCTGACTGGTGGGGGCTGATTTCCGACAATCCAAAGGATCTTTTGCGGCTGATGGCGATCGGGTATGTGGAGCCGGCTTTCTCGGAAGCGCATGACCGCACGCCGATGGAAGATGCGTTGGCCGCGAATGGTGCCGACTCGATCTTTCACATGGCGCAGATGATTGCCGAACAGCGCGTCGAGGGCGCCGACGGCATCGAGGATTTCAGGGAGAAGCGGGACGAGCTGGCCGAAGACCTTGCCGATCAATTGGAAGCCGGGGAGGTCGTGGACGCGTATTATGCGCTGCCCTATCCGCCGCGGGCCTTTCAGACCTATCTGAAAGAGGTGCATGGCATCGACACGCCGGCACGCGCATCCGATTTCCTGCCCTATCCGGCGCGTACTTGGGACGAGCCTGTTACCGACCCGTTTGCCAAGTGGATGCGGGACACCCAGCCAGAGCCGACCGACGAAGAGTTGGCACAGATCGAAGAGATGGCGCGGGCGGCGGAGCAAATTGCGCGCCGAATGGAAAACCCAAGCCTGTGGGATCGCTTCATGGGACTCTTTTGGCGCTGAGCGGTCTGACGCTTGCGCTGATGGGCCGGGCGCGGTAACTCCGCCGCAACGAGACAGCCCGGACAGACGACATGGATGACCTGAGAGACAAGTACCTGAAAGCCATTGCCGAGGCCGGTGACGAGGCCGCGCTGGAGGATTTGCGCGTGCAGGCCGTCGGCAAGAAGGGCGAGGTCGCCCTGAAGATGCGCGAGCTGGGCAAGATGACGCCCGAAGAGCGGCAGGAAATGGGGCCGAAGCTGAACGCGCTGAAGGACGAGATCAACAGCGCGCTGGCCGCCAAGAAGGTGGCGCTGGCGGATGCCGCGCTGGACGAGCGGCTGCGCGGCGAATGGCTGGACGTGACCCTGCCGGGGCGGCCGCGGCGGGAGGGCACCATTCACCCGATCAGCCAGGTGACCGAGGAAGTCACAGCGATTTTCGCCGATATGGGCTTTGCCGTGGCCGAGGGGCCGCAGATCGAAAGCGACTGGTACAATTTCGACGCGCTGAACATCCCCAGCCACCACCCGGCGCGGGCAGAAATGGACACGTTTTATACCCACCGCGCGGAAGGCGATAATCGCCCGCCGCATGTGCTGCGGACCCACACCAGCCCGGTGCAGATCCGCGCGATGCAGGCGCAGGGCGCGCCGATCCGGGTGATCGCGCCGGGACGGGTGTACCGCGCCGACTATGACCAGACGCATACGCCGATGTTCCACCAGGTCGAGGGCTTGGCCATCGACCGTGACATCAGCATGGCGAACCTGAAATGGGTTCTGGAAGAGTTCGTGAAGTCGTTTTTCGAAGTGGACGAGGTCGAACTGCGGTTCCGCGCGTCGCATTTCCCGTTCACGGAACCGTCGGCGGAAGTCGATATCCGGTGTTCGTGGGAGGGTGGCACGCTGAAGATCGGGGAAGGCGACGACTGGCTGGAGATCCTTGGGTCCGGCATGGTGCATCCCAAGGTGCTGGAGGCCGGGAATATCGACCCGAATGAATGGCAGGGCTTTGCATTTGGCATGGGGATCGACCGGATCGCGATGCTGAAATACGGAATTCCGGACCTGCGGGCGTTCTTTGACAGTGATCTGCGGTGGCTTCGGCACTATGGCTTTGCGGCGCTGGACGTGCCGACGCTGCATGGTGGCCTTAGCCGTTGAGCGTCGGGCAAGGCCTCCTCGCACTTCTTGGCGTCATCAGCGCGCTGCTGGCCTATATCGCGGTCAAGGCGACGCGGGCGTTCGGGCGGCTGACAGAGGCGCGGATCAGGCTCTATACCGAGCATTTGACCCACCTTCACGAGATAGCGCATGCGCTGAACCACGGGGAGGATCTGCCCGAGCGGGCGCCGGGGGCGGACAAGGCGATCGACGTGATCGCGTCCTTCGCGGTGATGCGGGCCAGCACGGAGGCCTACGAGGCGGTGTTGGCGTATCACCATGCCAGGAGCGAAGGCCAAGGCGCGGCGCGGATCGAGGCGGCGAAGCAGGCGCTGGAGGCCAAGTTGGTCGAGTTGAACGTGAAGATGCGTGACGACCTGAAGCTGAACGCGGGTGCGGGGCAGATTCCCAATGCCGAGGTGTTTCGGGCGAAGCGCGGCGCGTGAGGCGCGTGGACAGTTGCGGCGCTGTCGCCTAGGCTGAGGCGGAAAGGAGCCCCGCCATGGCGCTCACCCAGTTGATCTATGCCTCTCGACCCTTCGGATATGACGACGCGATGCTGGCCGGTATCCTGCTGGATGCGCGGCGATGCAATGAACGCGATGATATCACCGGGGCGCTGATCTGTCGGGCGGATCTGTACCTGCAATTGCTGGAAGGGCCCGACCGGGCGGTCGAGGCGTGCTATGCCCGGATCAAGCGGGACGACCGGCATATCGAGCCGCGCAACCTGATGACGCGCAGCATAAAGACGCGCCTCTTCCCCGCCTGGGCGATGCGGGATGACCCGGCGCAATCCTGGATCTGGAGCCGCGAGGCCGTGCGCGCGGGCGCGGTCGAGCAGGCGACCGAGGATGAAGTGCTGGGCTTTTTCAATCGGCTGGCAGCGGATGGCGTGGTGCCTTTTCGGCAGGATTAGGGTCTGCGTCTTGCCAAAATGGCGAGCTTGCTTTTTCTAGGGTGCGACAGTCAAACCCCGGAGGCACCCCATGCAGATGTTCAAGGACAAGCGCCACGTGAGCGCCGAGACGCGGCGGCTTTATGCGATATTCGAGCTGCTGCACACGCTCGCGGATTTCATCGCGGCGTTCTCGTTCCTGATTGGGTCGGTCCTGTTTCTGTGGAAAGAGACGGAAACCGTGGCGATCTGGCTGTTTATCGTGGGATCGGTGTTCTTTTGCCTGAAGCCGACGCTGAAACTGATCCGGGAGGTGAAGCTGGCGTCGATCGGGGATACCGAGGACCTGGCGGAGCGGTACGAGCCGTAAGGTTCCACGGCTGTGGCGGCTTCAATTTGCGCAATCGACAATGGCCACTGCGGCGGTGGCGCGGTCGCGCTTGACTTGGGCGCGGCATCGGCTCAGCCTTTCGCGCAAAGGAGACCCGTCATGAAAGATCAACCGGCTGACATCTTTACCCTGCGCGCGCGGCGCGAGGTCGGGGGCACGCCCAAGCTGAACGACTGGGGTGCGGATAGCGACTATGGCACGTTGCGGTCGGTCCTGCTGGGGCCGGTCGAGAATTACCGCTGGCTGAAGACATCGTCCGTGAGCAAGAAGACGTTGCGGCGGGGCGTGGAGTTCGACCCTGTTATTGCCAAAAAGCAGCATGCCGAGATGGTGAGCGCCTATGAAAGCGCGGGCGTCGAGGTGCATACCCATGTGCCGGATCCGGAACTGCCCTACCAGGTTTATGCACGGGACAGTTCGGTGATGACGCCATATGGCGCGATCATCACGCATATGTCGCAACACTGGCGCCGGGGCGAGAATTTCCGGGCGATCGAGACCTATCAGGGCCTTGGCATTCCGATTTACGATTTCGTCACGGCGGGCACCTTCGAGGGGGGCGATTTCAACGTGATCGAGCCGGGGTGTGTTCTGATCGGCTGGGAAGGCGAAGAAGGCCGGTCGATGCATGAGGGCGCGCGCCAGGTGGCGTCGTGGATGGAGGCCGAGGGCTGGGAAGTGAAACTGGCCGATATCGACCCTTTCTATGTGCATATCGACCTGATGGTGGTGATGCTGGCGCCGAAGCTGGCGGCTGTCTGCACCGATTGCACCGATCCCGAGATCGTGGATTGGCTGCGCGCCAAGAACATCGAGATCGTCGAGGTGCCGTTCCAGGAGACCATCGCGCTGGGGTGCAACGTGGTGGCGCTGGGGCAGGACCGGGTGCTGTTGCCGGAAGGGTCGAAAACGCTGAAAGAGAAGCTGAGGGCGTTGGGATTCGAGATTTACGATCCGGACCTGAGCATGATCACCCAAGGGGGTGGCGGCGTGCATTGCATGTGCCAGAGCCTGATCCGCGACCCGGGGTGACCTGAATGAGTGGCTGCGCCACGCTCCATTGGTGTGAGGAGGGGCCAGCCCCTCACGTTGAAACTGCGTTTCAACGCTCACCCCGGGATATTTCTGGCCAGAAGAAGAGATCGTGATGCGGGGGGTGCTGGTTTGCCTCGTCCTGTTCTGGGGCGGGATGGCATGGGCGCATGCGTCGGAGCAGGGCTTTGTGCTGTTGCTGCCGACGGATGTCTACATCTTGGCGGGGGTGGCGAGTGTCGTCCTGACGGTGCTGTTGCTGGCGGTGTTGCCTGCGCGGGCGGGGGAGGCGGTGTTTGCGCCGGTGCCGTTGGTGCGGCGGCCGCGCTGGGCATTTCGGCATGGGACGAGCCTGCTGGCGACGGGGGTGCTGGCGGTTGCGGTTTGGCAGGGCTTTGCCGGGCCGCGCACGCCGATGGAGAACCCGATGCCGCTTTTGGTCTGGACGGTGTGGTGGGTGGCGTTGGTGAGCCTGCAGGGGGTTGTCGGCAATCACTGGCGCTGGACGAATCCGTGGACGGGGGTGATCGCGGTGTTGGCCCGGTGGACGGGGATGCGGGCGTTGATGCGGTATCCGCGCGGCTGGGGGTATTGGCCGGCGGTCGTGCTGTTCCTGGCGTTCGCGGCGTTCCTGCTGTGCGACCCGGCGCCGGCGGATCCGGCGCGATTGGCCAGTGTCGTGGGGCTTTACTGGTACGCGGTGCTGTTCGGGGTGCTGCTGTTCGGGCCTGCGTTCCTGCTGCGGGGCGAGATGGTGACGGTGATGATGCGGGCCTATGGGCGCATGGGGGTGCTTGCCCCGGAGCGCGGGCGGCTGGCTCTGGGCCTGTGGGGGTGGCAGGGCGTGATCCGGCGGGCGCCGCCCTTGGCTTTGGCCGTTCTGATGGTGCTGCTGCTGGGGACGGGCAGTTTCGACGGGGTGAACGAGACCTTCTGGTGGATGGGGGTGATCGGGGTCAACCCGCTGGAGTTTCCCGGGCGGTCGGCGGTGGTGGTGCCGAACCTGATCGGGCTGGCTGTGGCGAATCTTGGGCTTTTGGCGGTGTTCGCGACTTGCCTTTGGCTGGGGGAGCGGATCGCCGGGACGGGGCGGAGCTTGCGTGCCGCGTTCTGTCTTTTCGCACCGTCGATCCTGCCAATCGCGCTGGGCTACCACGTGGCGCATTACCTGCCGACGTTCCTTGTGGAGGTGCAGTACGTGTTGCAGATGCTGGACGATCCGCTGTCCAATGGCGCGCATCTGCTGGGCCTCGACGGGTTTTATGTGACCACCGGGTTTTTCAATACGCAGGATACCGTGCGGCGGATCTGGCTGAGCCAGGCCGGGGCCGTGGTGTTGGGGCATGTCGTGGCGATTCTGATGGCGCACGCGCTGGCCATGCGGGACCGGGCCGACCGGAGGCGGGCGGTGTTGGGGCAAGCACCACTGGCGGTGTTCATGGTGGCCTATACCTTTTTCGGGCTTTGGCTGCTGGCATCGCCGCGCGGCTGAGGGCGTGTTGGTCAAAACACTGGACAAACCGGGGTGGGCTTCGCAGGATCGTGCCAATCCGTATCGAGAAACAGGGAGAGTTCGCGATGACCAAGCTGATCAAGGGCACCTCGCGCCGGGGCGCGTTGAAAACACTGGCCGGAGCAGCGGCGGGGGCGGCGAGCCTTCCGCTTTGGGCGCGGTATGCACAGGCGCAAAGCGCGGAGCCGATCAAGATCGGGTTTCAGCAGCACAGCACCGGCATCGGGGCCGCCTATGGCCGCTGGTACGGGCGCACCACCGAGGCGGCGGTCAAGCTGATCAACGAGGGCGGCGGCATCAATGGCCGGATGATCGAGATCATCGCCGAGGACGACGGCACGGACCCCAAGCGTGGCGCCGAGGTGGTGGAGAAGTTCGCCAACCAGCATGGCTGTGACGTGGGCTTTGGCACGCTGTTTTCGCATGTTGTGATCGGGTCCGCGCCGCGGGCAGGCGAGTTGAAGCTGCCCTATTTCGTGGTGTCGGAAGGGCATCACGTGGCGAGCGGAATGCTGAACCGCTATACGCTGCAACCCGGCATCACCGATGTGAAGAGCCAGGTGCAGGCGATGGCGCCTTACGTGTCGGAGAACCTTGGCAAGAAGGTCACGATGATTTTCCCCGATTTCGCATTCGGCCACGACCACCGCGATTTCTTTTCCGCCGCGATCAAGGAACAGGGGGGCGAGGTGCTGGAGCAGATCGCCATTCCGCCGAGCGAGACGAGCTTTACCAAGTATTTCCCGCAAATCCCGCGCGATACCGAGGTGCTGTATCACGTGATGGTGGGTCCGGCCGTGCTGACCTTCGTGAAGGAGCTGGGCGAGTTCTTCGGCGACCAGGGGCCGGAGATTTTCGGCTTTATCGACAGCCTGGAGGCGGTGGATATTTCCAGCCCGGGCCTGGAGTTTTTGGAAGGGACATATTTCTGGGAAGGGATGCCGCGCTATGCGCAGGAGGATCAGAGCGAGCACGAGAAGTTCTATCGCGAGGCGGTGGGCGTGGACGAGAACGGCGCGTCGGTGAGCGACCCGAGCGACGTGTCGACCTATGCGCATATGTTCGGCTGCTGGGAGACGCTGCACGTCATCAAGGCCGGGATGGAGGCGTCGGGCTATGCCGGGCCGGAGGACAGGCCCGCGCTTATCGAGGCGGTCGAGGCAATGGGCGAGATGCCCGAAAGCCAGGCGCATCCGCAGGGGGCCAAGCGGTTCAACGGCAAGACGCACCAGGTGTTCGGGCATCAGCATATCAGCCGGGTCGAGAACGGGCGTCTTGTGCGGGTGCATACGACGTCGATTGACGACACGCTTTATCCCGACGAGGTGGACTATACCACGCAGCCGCTTTGATCTCGGCGGTTGGGTGAGGTGTGTGACCTGACCTGATGGAGTTCGGACCTCATCTTATCCTCGCCACGCTGGAAGGCGCGGTGACGGCGGCAGTGCTGGCGCTGACCGCCGTGGGGCTGAGCCTTGTCTTCGGCGTGATGCGGGTGGTGAACATCGCGCATGGCGAGTTCTACATGCTGGGCGCGGTCATCGCCTGGTACGTGGCGCAGATGGTGGGCGGGCATCCGGCGCTGGGGTTTGTTGCAGCACTTGTGATCGCGCCTCTGGTGGTGGGGGCGCTTGCCGCGGCGGCGGATGTGACCATACTCAAGCGTATTGAGTATGATCCCGAGCGGACGATCGTGGCGACGATTGGCTTGCTCTATATCATCCAGCAATTGACGTTGATGACCTATGGCCCCGAGGCGCGGCCCGTGGAGGCGCCGTTTAATACAAGAGTTGAGCTGCCATGGTTCGACTGGTTCGAGACGCTGTTCGGCATGGCGCAGCCCTGGGGGTGGAGCATCACGTCCTACAAGCTGTTCGTGATCTTTGCCGCGGGCGCGGTGCTTTGCGGCGTCTGGGCGATGATGGCGCGGACAAAGATTGGCCTGCTGATGCGGGCGACGCAGGCGGATCGGGACATGGCTCTGGCGTTCGGTATCCCGGTGGAGCGGGTCTATGCGCTGGTGTTCGGGATCGGCGCGGGGCTGGCGGCGCTGGGGGCGGTGCTGATCGTGCCGATCCAGCAGGCGCATTACCTGATGGGGGTCGAGCCGCTGCTGCTGGCCTTCATCGTGGTGATCATCGGGGGGCTGGGGAGCCTGCCGGGCACGGTGTTGGCGGCGCTGTTCATCGGGTTGAGCGACGGGATCATCTCGGTCTTCTTCTCGCCGACGCTGGCGAAGATTTTGGCGACGCTGCTGGTGGGGTTGGTGCTGGTGTTCAGACCCCAGGGCCTGTTCGGGACGCGGACGGCATGAGCATGGGAGGGCGCGTTCTGGGCCTGCATCTGGGGCTGCTGGTAATCCTGTTCGCGTTGCAATTCGTGCTGCCGGCGTACCATCACGGGAATATCGCGCGGATCATGGTGCTGGCGTCTTACGCTGTCGGATATAACATCCTCTTTGGCTATACGGGGCTTTTGAGCCTCGGGCATGCGCTGTTCTTTGCGGCTGGCATGTACGGGATGGGGCTGACCATCCAGCATGCCGGATTCACGCCTGCGCCTGCGTTGGTCGTGGGAATCGTGGCGGGCGCGCTGGTGGCCGGGGGGCTGGCGCTGTTGGCGCTGCGCACGGCGGGCGTGGCGTTCATGATCGTGACGCTGATGTTCGCGCAGGCGGGCTACCTGACGATCCTGTATTTCGGGGAGTACACGCGGGGCGACGAGGGGTTCGTCATTCAGCAGGCGCAGAGGGTGCTGTGGGGGATCGACCTGAGCGACCCGACAGCGCGGTATTTCGCGGCGTGGGGGCTGTTCTCGGTCTGCTTCCTCATGTCGCTGTGGCTGGTGCGGAGCCGGTTCGGGCGGACGCTGATTGCCATCCGCGAGAACGAGGAGCGGGTGCGGATGCTGGGGTATGACACCTATGCGCACAAGCTGGGGGCGATGGTCGTGTCGGGCACGATCTCGGCCGCGGCGGGGGCGTTCTATGGACTGCTGTTCGGTTATGCCGGGGCGACATTCGGCTCGGTGCAGTATTCGATCTTTCCGCTGTTGTGGGTTCTGTTGGGCGGGGCGGGCACGGTGCTGGGGCCGTTCGTGGGCACGCTCTTTATGTTCTACCTGATCGACCTCAGCTCCGGCGTGACCTCGGCCTATATGCTGATCGCGGGCGTGGCGCTGGTGGCGCTGACGTTGTTCGCGCCGCAGGGCCTGACCGGGGAAGTGCGGCGACGGCTGTGGAAAGGGTTGCCGTGATGCTGCTGAAGGTGCGGGGGCTGTCCAAGTCGTTCGACGGGTTGCAGGCGGTGACCGGCGTGGATTTCGATTTGCCGCAAGGCGAGGTGCGGGCCTTGATAGGCCCCAACGGGGCGGGCAAGACGACGCTGGTGGGGATGATCTGCGGGCGTATTCCGCCGACCTCTGGGACGGTGACGTTCGACGGTGAAGACATCACGCGGTTGCCGGCACACAAGCGCATCCTGAAGGGGATGGCCTATACATTCCAGATCACCTCGATCTTTCCGCGTCTGCCGGTGCAGGAGAACGTGGCGCTGGCCGCTAGGCGGCGGTTGCAGGGCCGCGCGGTGGGTGACGCTGCGGCGGAGGCGCTAGGCCGTGTCGGCCTGGAGGGGCAGGCGGACGAGGAGGCGGGGAACCTCAGCTATGGGCATCAACGCCTGCTGGAGATCGCGATGGGGTTGGTGCAGGCGCCGCGGCTGCTGATCTTGGACGAGCCGACGCAGGGTCTGTCGGAAGGCGAGATCGACGCGTTCAAGGCGTTGATCCGGGATTTGGCGGGCGAGACGACGATCCTGCTGATCGAGCACAACATGAAGGTGGTGATGGAGACCGCAGACATGGTGAGCGTGCTGAACTTCGGAGAGATGCTGGCCGAGGGGACGCCGCAGCAGATCCACGAGAATGCCGACGTGCAGGCGGCCTATCTGGGGACCGGATGATGCTGGAATTGCAGGGGGTCAACTCGGGCTATGGCGCGGCGCAAGTGCTGCGCGACCTGTCGCTGCGGGTCGAGGCGGGAGAGATCCTGTGCCTGCTGGGCCGAAACGGGGCGGGCAAGACCACCACGATGCAGACGATCATGGGTCTGCTGCCGCTGATGTCGGGGCGGATCACGCTGGACGGGCAGGATGTTGGCAGCCTGCCCGCGCACGAGGTGCCGCGCGCGGGGATTGGCTATATCCCGCAGGGGCGGCGGCTGTTTGCGGGCCTCAGCGTGGCGCAGAACCTCGAGATTGGGTTGCAGGTGCGCGGCGCGGGCAAGGACGTTCTGGAAGAGGTGCTGGATCTGTTCCCGCGTCTGCGCGAGCGGATGGACCAGCCGGCGCAGACCCTTTCGGGCGGAGAGCAGCAGATGCTGGCCACGGCGCGGGCGTTGTGTATCCAGCCCAAAGCGCTGCTGCTCGATGAGCCGACCGAGGGGCTACAACCCTCGATGATCGAGGCGATCCGGCAAGTGATCGTCAAGATGCGCGCGCAGGGCGTGGCGATATTGCTGGTCGAGCAGCGGGTGGATGCGGTTCTGTCGGTGGCAGACAGGGTGGCGTTTATCGAGAACGGACGCAACGGCGAGGTGCTGAGCGCGGAGGCGCTGCGGCAGGATCACTCGATCGTGGACCGCTACGTGGGAGTGTGAAACGCGGCGCAACATTCAATCGTTGCGCGCGTTTCGCCTTTTGCTGATGCCTCAAGTCAAAGGCAAAACGCTTTGAGTTGACAGGGTGAAACATGGCGTCGCACGATAAGCGCACCCCGACATGGAGAGCGGCGTGACCGGATACACACGGCCCGAAACCCTGGACGACGCGCTGGCGCTGCTGGCGGAGACAGGCGGGCGCGTGGCGGCAGGCTGTACCGACCTCTTTCCGGCGACGGACGCGCGGGCCTTGCAGGGTCCGGTGGTGGATATCACCGGGCTGGCCGGTTTGCGCGGGGTCGCCTTGACCGATGCCGGGTTGCGCATCGGGGCGGCGACGACATGGACAGATATCTTGAAAGCGGAGCTGCCACCGGCTTGCGACATGCTGAAACAGGCGGCGCGGGAGGTCGGCTCGATTCAGATACAGAACGCGGGAACGATCGCGGGCAATCTGTGCAACGCCTCGCCCGCGGCGGACGGGGTGCCGTGCCTGCTGGCGCTCGATGCAGAGGTGGAACTGGCCTCGGCGCATGGGGTGCGGAGATTGCCGCTGGAGGATTTCATTGTCGGGCCACGCCGCACGGCGCTTAACCCCGGCGAGATCGTGACAAGTGTTCACGTGCCGCGATCGGCGCTGGAGGGACGGTCGCGGTTTCTCAAACTCGGCGCGCGGCGCTATCTGGTGATTTCCATCGCCATGGTCGCTGTGCGTCTGGTGGTGGAAGACGGGCGCGTCGGCGACGCCGCGGTGGCCGTGGGTGCGTGTAGTGCCGTGGCCACGCGATTGCCACAGGTGGAGGCTGCGCTGACAGGACTTGCGGCAGACCATACGCTGGCGGATGCGATTTCCGAGGATGTGGTTTGCGCAGTCTTGTCGCCGCTGGACGACATCCGGGCGACGGCCGGCTATCGCGGGCACGCGGCGACGGAGCTTTTGCGCCGGGCGGTGACGGATGCGGTCGGTGCAGAGGGTGGGTCGTGAACCGTCCGTTGGACACCTGCACTCTGACGGTCAACGGGCAGCGCCACGTGCTGCCCGCCGATCCGGCACGACGCTTGTCGGAGGTCCTGCGCGACGGCCTTCGCCTGCGCGGCACGAAGGTGGGTTGTGACGCGGGCGATTGCGGGGCCTGCACCGTGTTGCTGGACGGCGCGCCGGTCTGTGCCTGCATGACGCCGCTGGGCCAGGCGGCAGGGCGCAAAGTTGAGACGATCGAGGGGCAGGCGCACACGCCTTTGCAGCAGGCCTTTCTGCGGCATGGGGCGGCGCAATGCGGGATCTGCACGCCCGGCATGGTGATGACGGCGGAGGCGTTACTGCGCGACACGCCGGAGCCAACGCGCTCCGAGGTCGAGGAGGCCTTGGGGGGCGTGCTGTGCCGGTGCACCGGGTACACCAAGATCATCGACGCGGTGCTGGATGCCGCCCCCGGCGACGTGGCGAGGATGCCCGACGCCGGAGAGGCCGTAGGCGCGGCCGTCGCAAGATTGGACGGTGCCGCGAAGGTGGATGGGACCGAGGCCTATGGCGCGGATCACGTGCCGGATCGTGCTTTGCTGGTGCGGGCGGTACGTGCGCCATACGCACCCGTATCCTTTCAGTTCGGAGAGATCGCGGACTGGGCCGCAGCGCGGGGCGTGCAGGTGTTCACCGCGCAGGATATCGCCGGGACCAACCGCTTTGGCGTGATTCCCGCCTTTCGCGACCAGCCGGCGCTGGCGGAGGACCGCGCACGTCTGGCGGGCGAAGCGGTGGCGCTGGTTGCCGGTGAACCTGCGGTGGTCGAGGCGCTGGACCTGTCGGACTTTCCGATCACGTGGCGCGAGGACCCGGCGGACCGGCCCGTGCATGACGCGCATCCCCAAAACCTGTTGATCGCCGGCAAGGTCCGGCGCGGCGCGGCGCGACAAGCGATGCAGGACGCCGCCTTTACCGTCAGTGGCGCGATGCAGACGGGATATGTCGAGCACGCCTATATCGAACCCGAGGCCGGTGTCGCATGGATGGAGGGTGAGACGCTGGTGATCCGGGCCTGCACGCAGGCGCCCGTCATGGATCGCGACGATACCGCGGCCGTGCTGGGCCTGCCGCCGGAGGCCGTGCGGAACATTCCGGCGGCCACGGGCGGGGGGTTCGGATCTAAGCTGGATGTGTCTTTGCAGCCGTTGGTCGGGCTGGTGGCGTTGAAAACCGGTCAACCAGCGCGGATGGTCTATAGCCGGGCCGAGAGCATGGCTGCGACCACCAAGCGGCACCCGTCCGACATGCGTTGCACCCTTGGCGCCGACGCCGACGGGCGGATCGTGGCGATGGAGTTCGATGGAGATTTCAATACGGGAGCGTATGCAAGCTGGGGGCCGACCGTGGCAGGGCGCGTGCCTGTCCACGCGTCGGGGCCGTACTTCATCCCGAACTACCACGCCGAGGCGCGGGCGAATTACACCTACGAGCCGATCTCCGGCGCGTTCAGGGGGTTCGGTGTGCCGCAGGCGGCGATCATGCAGGAGACGCTGTTCGATGATCTGGCGGGCAAGTTGGGCATCGACCGGCTGGCCTTTCGCAAGCTGAACGCGCTGCGCGACGGGCAGGAGACGGTGTTTGGTCAGACGCTTCATGGTGTGGGGATCGCGGCTTGCCTGGAGGTGCTGGAAGGACCTTGGACCGATGCGCTGGAACGGGCCGAGCGGGCCAATGCGGGGGGCGGGAGTGTCCGGCATGGGGTTGGCATCGCGTCCTGCTGGTATGGCTGCGGGAATACGGCGATTGCCAATCCGTCGACCATTCGGATCGGGCTGACGTCAGATGGGCATCTGTGCTTGCACCAGGGGGCGGTTGATATCGGGCAGGGATCGAACACGGTGATCCCGCAGATCGCGGCGGATGCGTTGGGGTTGCCGCTGGCGCAGATGCAGATCATCGGGGCGGATACCGCGCTGACGCCGGATTGCGGGAAAACGTCCGGGTCGCGCCAGACCTATGTGACCGGAAGCGCGGCATTGAGGGCCGGGCAGGCGCTGCGGGCGCTGATCCTGAAGCAGACGAACATGGGGCCGGACGCGGTTCTGCATCTTGAGGGCTCGATTTTGCGCGTGAGCGATGGCGCGCGGGAGCAAGCGATTGATCTGGCAGCGCTTTCCGAGCAAGCGCATGGGTATGTCCTGTGCGCCGAGGAAAGCTATGATCCGCCGACGCAACCCTTGGACGAGGACGGGCAGGGTGTTCCTTATGCCGTCTATGGCTATGGCGCGCAACTGGTGGAACTGTCGGTGGACATGGGCCTTGGCACGGTGAAGGTGCTCAAGATTACCGCGGCGCATGATCTGGGCCGGGTGATCAACCCGCAACTGGCCGAAGGGCAGGTCGAGGGCGGTATCGCGCAGGGGTTGGGACTGGCGTTGATGGAGGAATTCATTCCCGGGCGGACAGAGAACCTGCATGATTACCTGATCCCCACGACGGGCGATATGCCGGAAATCGAGACGATCTTTCTGGAGGTGCCGGACCCGGAAGGGCCGATGGGGGCGAAAGGGCTGGGGGAGCATGTGCTGATCCCGACCGCCCCCGCGATATTGAACGCGATCCGGGATGCCACCGGGGCGCTGGTGACGCGCCTGCCGGCGTTGCCGCACCGGGTGCTGGCGGCGATCCGCGAGGCCGGAAATGGCTGAGCGCGGGCGCGAGGAGAAGATCCGCTGCGATGCGTGTCCGGTGATGTGCTATATCGCGCCGGGCAAGATCGGGGCGTGTGATCGCTATGCCAACGAGGATGGCCGGATCGTGCGGTGCGATCCTCTGACCATACTTGACCGTAGGGTGGCGAAGGGCGATGCGGTGAAGCCATTCCTTGGACCCGAATGGGATGGCGAGATATTGGGCGGCGAGGAGGTGTTCGTCAGCGGCGTGGGGGCGGGCACGACCTATCCCGATTACAAGCCAGCGCCGTTCATCGTGAGCCGCGACGTCAAGGGCGCGGATTTCGTCACCGTGGTGACCGAGGCGATCTATTCCTATTGCGGTGTGAAAGTGAAGATCGACACCGACCGGCACCTCGGGCACGAGACCGCGACCGTGCGCAGCAATGGCGAGGCGGTGGGGCATGTGACCACGTCCGAATATGGCTCGCAGATGTTGTCTTTGGGCGGGGTGGATCATCTGACCGGGGGCGGCAAACCCGAGGGGCGTGCGACCTGCGATGCGTTGCTGCGGCTGTGCAACCGTGAGGCGGTGGAGTTGGAGATCGACGACGGCGCGACCGTGGTGGTACAGGCGGGGCAGGCGCCCGTGGTCAACGGCCAGCGCGAGGAACGGATGCGCGTGGGCTGCGGCTCGGCCACGATCGGGATGTTCGCAAGCCAGTGGCGCGGGCTGGTGGACGAGGTGGTGGTGGTGGACGACCATATCACCGGCGTCGTCAGCGAACATCAGGCTGGGAAAGTGCTGGGCTGGCCCGATACGGGGATACGGATCAAGGGACGCCGGTCGACGCCGGGGCGGTATTTCAAGGTGGCCGAGCCGGGGCAGGGCTGGGGCGGGACGGACCTGGACGATCCGTTGGCGATTTTGAACCCGTGGTTGGAGAAGAAGGGCGCGAGACCGGGGCTGACCCTGTTGATGGTCAGCACCACGGGCGAGCATCACGGGTACTATGTGTTGGATGACGATCTGCAGCCGCGAGAGGCGGCGTTGCCGGAGGCCTTGCGGCCATCCGCGGACCTGATCGCCGAAAATTGCGAGCCGGCGCTGTGCACGGTGATGTTCCAGGCGGGCGCGGGCGGGTCGCTGCGGTCGGGCGTGACGCAGAACCCGGTGCAGCTGACCCGGTCGGTGCAGGCGCTGAAGACGCGGGTGACCTGTGGAGGGGCGCCGGCGTTTGTTTGGCCCGGGGGTGGAATCACCCTGATGGTGGACGTGTTGGCGATGCCAGAGGGGTCGTTTGGGCATGTGCCGACCCCGGCCCTGGTGGCGCCGCTGGAGTTCACGCTCAGCCGCGAGGATTACCGAGCGCTGGGCGGGCATGACGCTTCTGTGCGGACGGTGAGCGATATCCTGGAACATGGCGGCGACTACGGCAGCGCAGTGCGTTTCGTGGAGGGCGAGTGATGTCGGTCGCGCAGGCGAGCTGGTTGCCGGACGGGCAAAGGCTGCACATGCATCACGGGCCAATCGACATGATCGTGGGCATCGAGGGCGCGGGACGCGATGCGGCGTTTAATAGAGCGGTGGCGCGGTTCGGAACGTTGATGGATGAATTGGTGGCGGAGTTGCCGCGCTTGCGCAGACCCGGTGGCGGGGCCGTCGAAGGAGAGACGGCACGGCGCATGGTCGAGGCAGTCCGACCCTTTGCGCCCGAGTTTGTCACGCCGATGGCGGCGGTGGCGGGTGCAGGAGCGGAGACGATCCTGGCCGCCATTCTGGACGGGCCGGACGTGTCCAAGGCATTTGTCAACAACGGCGGGGACGTGGCGTTTCACATCGCGCCGTGTGAGAAAATGACGGCGGCTATCGCAAGCCCGGTTCCGGGTACTGTCATGTTGCGGGCAGGCGATCCGGTGCGTGGCGTGGCAACCTCGGGCGCAGGCGGGCGCAGCCATTCTCTGGGCATCGCGGATGCGGTGACGGTGCTGGCGCAAAGTGCGGCAACGGCGGATGCCGCCGCGACGATGATCGCCAATGCCGTGGACCTGCCGGGGCATCCGGAGATTGTCCGCGTTCCGGCCTGTGAGGTGTCCCCCGACAGTGATCTTGGCGCGCGCGCGGTGACGCAAGAGGTCGGCACGCTGACCGCTTGCGAGATCGCGGCGGCGTTGGAGGCTGGGCGCTCCTATGCCGCGAGACTGGTCGCACGCAGTATCATTCAGGCCGCCTGCCTGAGCCTGCGGGGCGCTGTCGTGACCGTTGGCGAGACTGTCATGATCGAAGAAAAGGACTCTGAACATGCCTGAATTCACCCTGCGCAAGACTGCGCTGTTCGTCGAGGAGATCCACCATGACGGCGGGCCGGCGGCGAAGCTGCCCCGCCGCCGCGCCGCGATGTCGGCTTTGGTCAAAAACCCGTTTGCGGGCAGCTACGCCGAGGATCTGCAGTCGGCGATGGAGGATCTGAAGCCGCTGGGTCTGATGATGACAGACCGGCTGATCGAGGCGATGGGCGGTATCGGGGGCATCGACGGCTATGGCAAGGCCGCCATGGCGGGTGAGGCCGGGGAGCTGGAGCATACGGCGCTCTGGCACGTGCCCGGCGGTTACGCGATGCGCGCGCGGCTGGGCGAGGCCAAGGCGATCGTGCCTTCGTCGATGAAGCAGGGCGGGCCGGGTGCCCGGATCGACGTGCCGCTGGGCCATATCAATGCCGCCTATGTGCGCAGTCATTTCGACGGCATGGAAGTGGGCCTGCCCGACGGGCCACGGGCCGATGAGCTGTTGTTCGTGCTGGCCATGAGCCGCGGCGGGCGTATCCATGACCGGATGGGCGGGTTGACGGTGGACGAGGTGACCGGAGAGGACGGGTTGCGCTGAAGGTTTTGGGGGCTTTGCCCCCGTCCCGGGAAGGCCCGGGCCTCCCCCAGGATTTTTTTGGCCAGAGGAAAAGGGGGCGTCCACGCGGGGGGCTGACCTTTGGGATTGAACCCTCTATAGGCCTCAATCGAGAAGCGATCGGATTGCAGCCCAAATGAGCGATACCTCAGCAAGGAAACGTCAGCCGCTTTACAGCGCGGCGGACAAGCGGAACATGCGGTGGTTCTGGCAGAAGTATCTGCGGAAGCACTCGGGCAAGCTGTTGCTGGTGCTGGTCCTGATCCTTGTGCAAGGGCTGGTCTACCAGCAGTTCCTGGCGATGACCGAGGATGGCTTGCGGGTGATCTTCGAATCCGGCGCGATGCGCGACCTGATAGAGGTCTGCATTGTGGTTTTCGTGCTTTTTACGGTGCGCGGTTTGGTGTCTTTCGTGGCGCCGATGATCACGGTGAAAGTCTCGAACCAGGCGATCTATGAGATGCGGCGGGACCTGATCGGGCACCTGATGTCGCTGGACCTGGCCTATTTCGAGCGCACGAAATCGGGTGAAATCATCCAGAAACTGGTAACTCAAACGCAGCAGATCGGGGTCTTCGTGGGCTTGGGCGTCGCCGGGGCTCTGCGCGATGCGGTAACTGTCGTCGTGGTGTCGGGATATCTCATCTGGAAGAATCCGATCCTGTTCGTTTCGGCCATCGTGGTGCTGCCGTTCATCATCGTGGTGATGAATTTCGTCTCCGACCGGGTGAAACAGGCGCAGGGCGAGGCCGAGGAGGCGCTTGGCGGCTACATGAACGGGATCGAGGAGACGGTGAACGGAATGCGCACCGTGAAGATCGCCCGGCAGGAGGAGGTCGAGAAGGATCGGCTGATGGCCGGGACCGACGCGATCCGGCGGCTGATGAACCGAGTGCAGGTGACGCAGGCCTTGATATTGCCGTCGATCGACCTGAGCTCGGCCTTCGTTTACGTGCTGGTGATCGGCGGCGGAGGGTATATGGTCCTGTCGCCGGACTACGATGTGGACGGTGCGGGAATCATCACCTTCCTTCTGGGGATGGTGATGGTGTTCGACCCGGCACGCCTGCTGGCGCAGTTCTTTGGCGGGTTACAGTCGAACCTTGTGCTGCTGGACCGGGTTCGGAACCTCTATGACCAGCAGTCCAGCATCAGGGACGCGGATGGCGCCAAGACCGAGTTCGACACTGGCGGCGATATCGTTCTGAAGGATGTGGACTTTTCCTACTCGGCCGATCATCCGCTTTTCGCCGGGCTGAACATGGAGTTCGCAGGGGGCAAGGTTTCGGCCATCGTCGGCTCCACGGGGTCGGGCAAGACCACGATCCTGTCGCTGTTGTCGCGGCTTTACGATGTGAAGGGCGGGGACATCACCTTTGGCGGCACGCCCATCCGGGAGTTGCAGGTGGCGGCCCTACGCGGGGCGTTTTCCGTGGTGGCGCAGGATATCGTGATCTTCAACGCGTCGATCTGGGACAATATCCGTTACGTGAACCCCCAGGCGAGCGAGGCGGAGGTCTGGCAGGCCGCGGAAGATGCCGAGATCGCCGAGCTGATCCGCGCGCGAGGCGAGACGCCGGTGGGACCCAAGGGCGCGCAGTTGTCCGGCGGCCAGAAGCAGCGCATCGCCATTGCGCGTGCCTTCCTGCGGGATGCGCCGATATTGCTGCTGGACGAGGCGACCTCGGCGCTGGACCAGGCGACAGAAGAACGCATCAAGTCGGCGCTGGCGCGGCTGACCAAGGGAAAGACGACGATCGTGGTGGCGCACCGGCTGAGCTCGATTGCGGATGCGGACCGGATCTTCGTGCTGGAATCGGGGGAGTTGGTGGAGCAGGGGCGACACGAGGAGTTGCTGGCCGAGAACGGGCTTTATGCGCGGCTCTACCAGGCGCAGAAAAAGGGCTATGACGGCAGGTAATCGGTGCGGCTGCGCCGCGCAGGTTTGTCTCGGCGTCGGCCTTTTGGCCGCCGCCTCGGGTCAGTGTCTGCCGCGACGCCTTGATACCGCGCGTAGAGCGTGTGGCCGGTGCCTCCGGCGGGAGTATTTGGGGAACAGTGAAAGCGGGTGTTCAGAGAAAGCTGGCGAAGGGGATGTAGGAGACCGGGTCGCCGGGCGAGATCGTGACCGCGTGGTCGGGAAGTTCGACCAACCCTTCGGCCCAGCTGAGGCCGCTGATGCGCCCGGAGCCTTCGGATTTGAAGACCTCGGCCTGTCCGTCGGTAACCCTGGCGCGGAGGTATTCACGGCGGCCGGGCTTCTTGGATTTCGAGAAGGCCGCGGGCAGAGTGAAGCTCTGCGGGCGGTGCCAGCCCTGACCCGACAGAAGTCCCATAGCGGGGCGGGCGAAGACGAGCGTGCAGACAAGTGCGGCGACCGGATTTCCTGGGAGGCCGAAGACGGGTGTGCCCTTCCAGAGCCCGAGCGCGAGCGGACGGCCCGGTTTGACTGCGATGCGCCATTGGGACATGGCGCCGGTCTCGTTCAGCAGGGCCGAGACATGGTCTTCGTCGCCCGAGGAGGCACCGCCGGACGTCAGGATGACGTCGGCCTTTGCCGCGCCCCTGTCGAGCGTGGCGCGGAGGGTCTCGCGGTTGTCGGGGACGCGGCCGAGGTCTATGGGCGTGAAGCCGAAGCGTTCGGTCAGGCCGAGAAGCATTGGGCGGTTGGCGTCGAAAATCTGGCCGGGTGCCGCGGATGCGCCCGGTTCGACCAGTTCGTCACCGGTGGACAGGACCGCGACGCGCAGGGGGGCGTGGACGGTGAGGTCTGTGTTGCCGGTGGCGGACAGGAGCGCGAGGTCGGTGGGGGTGAGCTTGCGGCCCTTCGACAGGATCGTATCGCCGGCCGAGACGTCTTCGCCCGCCTTGCGGGTGTTGGCGCCGGGTTTGATGCCGGGGTGAAAGGCGATGGCGGTGTCGCTGGCGGTGACGTCCTCTTGCAGGATCACGGTGTCGACGCCCTGTGGCAGGGCGGCGCCGGTGAGGATGCGGATGGCATGGCCGTGAGGCACGGCCCCCTCGAAGGCCTTGCCCGCGGCGGCGCGGCCGGGCGTCAGCGGCAGGGTCTGGTCGCCTTCCGTCAGGCTGGCATGAGCAAAGCCGTAGCCGTCGACGGCGGTGTTGGCATGGGGGGGATTGGCCCGTTTAGCGGTGACATCGGCGGCAAGGGTGCGGCCAAGTGCGCGGTCGAGCGGCAGGGTTTGGGTCGCAACGACCGGGTGAAGCCTGTCCTGCAGCATGGCGAGGGCATCGTCCACCGGGGTCCAGTCCACGCCGGCAGGCAGCGCGAAGCAGTCGTCGCGCAGGGGTGGGGGCGCGAGAGGCTCATTGTTGCCTGCGACACGTTGGTTGGGCCTTGCCGGTATGACAACCGATATTTCCCCGCGTGCTAGTTCTGTCAAATCTTTCGTCGCGCCTGCGCCGAGGATCCATGCCTCTTCGCGCGCCTGATACGGAAGGTCTTTCAACAGGTGCTCAAGACGGGCCGGGTCGAGCCGGGAAAGCGCCAGTGCAAGCCGTGTGACTTGCAAAGCGTCGCGGATGACGCCGCCGGTGTCTTCTCGAATGGCGTCCTCGATCAGTCCGGGCCAGATTTCAGCAAGCACGACATTGGCGGCATCATGTTCTTCAAAAGGCCAGACTGCCACGCCGGGCAGGGTGCGCAGGCGATTCAACATTGGAAGGCCCATCAGCACCTGAGAGCCGACAGTTGGGTTGTAGAACAACTGAAAGCAACTGGAGGCGGTGCGCGCGACTTTATCGCATTCACGCTTCTCCGGGATTGTATCGTAGGAAATTCCAGCCTTCCGATAGGGCAGGTCAGGCCAACGATCCTCGTGGGATTTACCCCAGAAAGGGCCGAGCCCTGAGAACTTGCGGTTCATTTCTTCTGCGACTTCGAAGCGGTTGTTTGACCTTTCAGTGTCCTGTTTGTCCTCAATGCGTTCTGCGATCCAATCCCACACGGCAAACGGATCATCTTCGCCGGTCAGAGCCTTCGCAAATCCAAGCGGGTAGCCGAACGGGAAATCAAATGTGAGTAGCATTCGCCGACCAGCGGCAGCTTCTTCCTTTACCATACAAGCAAGATGTTCCTCGGCCTTGGCTCGGGTCCAAAAATAGAGTGGCTCGGCAAGCTGCCCTTGGCGCGAAATCCCCAGCCAGATTGCATCTTGCGAGGGGCGCTTGCGCGAAGGACCGGATCTGGCCGACCAATCAACAACGGCGAAAGTGTCAAACGCACTCACAGGTCCACCTCTTTTAGAATGAAATCTGCGATGGCCTTTGTGTGGTCGAGGTCGAAGACGGGGCGATCGAGGCCGAGCGGCGTGTCGCTGGCCACGGCGTGGATCGTCGGATCGTCCGGTGCAATCAGCGGGTTGCCGGTGACCGAGCGGTGCGCCTCGACCTTGGGATGGGCGTCGCGCTTGTAGCCTTCGACCAGCACGAGATCGACCGGCGAGAGCTTGGACAAAAGCGTGTCGAGTGAGGGTTCATCCTCGTCGCGCAACTCGTGCATCAGGGCGAAACGCGCGCGGGAGGCCAGCAGCACCTCGGTCGCGCCGGCGACGCGGTGGCGGTGGCTGTCCTTGCCGGGATGATCGACGTCAAAGCGGTGATGGGCGTGCTTTACGGTGGAGACGGAGAAACCGCGGCCAGTGATCTCGGTCACGAGGCGTTCCATCAGGCCGGTCTTGCCGGCGTTCTTCCACCCTACGACACCGTATATTTTCATCTGTGGTCTTTCATGAGCTCTTGCGCGTGCGCCAGGTCCTCGGGCGTGTTCACGTTGAAGAACGGATCGCCGGGGATGTCAAACAGCGCCTCGCGGCCGCCATGCTTTTCGGTCCAGAGGACGACCTTCCGCAGCCCGTCCTGCAGGGCCGCGCGCAGGTCGTCGCGCAGAGCTGTGGGCCAGAGGCCGAAGGTGGGATGGCGGATCAGGCCGGAGCGGGACATGGACTTGGTTTTCTCGTCCGCGCTGCGCGGGGTGGCGGCGAGGACGAGGGGGTGGGCCATGTCCGCCGCGGTTTCGGTCAGGTGAGATACGAGATTTTCGGGAAAAAACGGTGTGTCTGCGGCGACGGTAACGATTGTGTCCGCGCCTTGCGTCGCGGCCCAGTCGAGACCGGCCAGCACGCCCACCAGCGGCCCGGGGAAATCGGGCAGGGGGTCGGGCAAAACAGGCAGGCCGAGATGCGCGAAGCGGTCGGGATCGCCGTTCGCGTTCAGGGTCATGCCTGCAGCCTGCGGCCCGAGGCGCGAAATGACCTGATCCAGTATCGTGCCGTCGCCCAAGGGCAAAAGGCCCTTGTCTCCGCCGCCCATGCGCGTGGCGAGGCCGCCCGCGAGGATCACGCCCAAGGGTTTGGTCATTGCGATGCTTTCCAAAGGAACAACTTGTGCCGAAACGCGTCCGGCGACATGTCTTTCGGCAGCGCGCTGTCGGGCACGGGCATGGTTCCGATACCCATCCGCAACCCGGTGCCTTCATGCAGTTCAACGATATGATCCACCGCTGCCCATCGCGCCTCGAACCGCTCGTGCCTGTTACGATATGTGACGCCGTCCTTATCGAAGGTTGCCACGGATTCTCCGCGAAGGTCTTCGTGCGATGCGGCGAACCTTCTGAGCCTTGCGTTCAACCGCGCGTTGTAGATCAAGGCTATGACTACGGCGGCGGCCAGGCCGACAAAAACGCCGAGGATCGCTCCGCTTGTTGCGTCGATTAACTGAAGGTTGAAGATGTAAAGAAAAACAAGGAACAGCGCGGTCCACAGTGCAACCAAACCAAGGCGTTTGGCCTTTCCAGAATCGCCCTTACGCTTTGCCTTCGGATTGAGCGAGGTGGAATAGGCGGCGGCCAGGATCAACTCGGGCGAAACCCGGTATTTCAGTTCAATGGACTGTTTCAAGTCTCGTGACCTTTACGGCGGTGTTTCTTGTCTTCGTCCGGAATCGAGGAGGGATCGGCGTCGCGTACTAGCCGCTCTTCGCCCGCAAGGCAGACGAACCGCCGCCCGCGCATCCGGCCGATGAGGGTAAGGCCGACCTCGCGGGCGATCTCGACCCCCCAGGCGGTGAAGCCGGAGCGTGAGGCGAGGGCGGGGATACCCATGAGGGCGGTCTTGATGACCATTTCCGAGGTCAGGCGCCCGGTGGTGTAGAGCAGCTTGTCATCGGGTGACACGCCTTCGGAGAGCATCCAGCCGGCGATCTTGTCGACGGCGTTGTGGCGGCCGACATCCTCCATGTAAACAAGCGGGCGATCGCCCTGGCAGAGGACGGTGCCGTGGATCGCGCCGGCCTCGAGGTACAGGGACGGCGTGCGGTTGATCGTCGCCGACAGCGCGTAGAGGTCCGATGTCTTCACCCGCAGGTCTGGCAGGGTCGTATCCTCCAGCCCCTCCATCATGTCGCCGAAGACGGTGCCCACGGCACAGCCCGAGGTGCGGGTCTTTTTCTTGAGCTTTTCTTCGTAGGTCGTTTCGCCATCGGTGCGCACGACCACGGTTTCGAGATCCTCGTCATAGTCGACGCCCTTGATCGTCTCGTGATCCTTGAGCATCCCCTGGTTTCTCAGGAAGCCGAGGGCGAGGTAGTCGGGATAGTCGCCGATGGTCATGGCGGTGACGATTTCCTGACCGTTGAGGAAAATCGTCAGGGGTCGTTCCTCGACCACAGCGATGTTGGTCGGGTTGCCGTCATGGTCCACGCCTTCCACAGACCGTGTCAGGCGGGGCGCCTTGGGGTCGGGCGCGATGATATACGCGTTCAGATTGTCGGTCTTCGCCAATTGCGATCCCTCTAATTGCAGGATAGGCATCCCTTGGGTAAGTGGTAACGTAAGATGTTCGGATGACAACGGAAACCGACAAGTCGATTTTCTTCAAAGGGGTACGCGATGCGGCCCCCTTTATTTTGGTCGTGTCACCCTTTGCCACGCTCTTTGGCGTTGTCGCGACCGAGGCCGGGCTGAACGTACTGGAGGCGCTGACCTTTTCCTTTGCGGTGATTGCGGGGGCGGCGCAGTTCACGGCGCTGGCGCTGATGGTGGACAACGCGCCGGTGATCCTGGTGCTGGCCTCGGCGCTGGCGGTGAACCTGCGGATGGCGATGTATTCCGCTGCGCTGACGCCCTATCTGGGGGCCGCGCCGCTGTGGCACCGGGCGCTGGCCGCCTATTTCATCGTCGACCAGAGCTATGCGTTGGCGCAGATGCGATTCGAGGAGAACCGGGACTGGGCGTTGCGCCAGAAGCTGGTCTATTTCTGGGGGACGGTCGTGCCGGTCTGTCCGTTCTGGTATCTGTTCACGGTCATTGGCGCGGTGCTGGGCAGTTCGATCCCGGAGTGGATGGCGCTGGATTTTGCGGTGCCGATCACCTTTATCGCGATCATCATGCCGATGTTGCGCACGCGCGCGCACCTGGCGGCGGCGCTGGTCTCGGTCGTGGGGGCGCTGATCTTCGCCTTTTTGCCCTATAACCTTGGCCTCTTCGTGGCGGGAATTGCCGCGATGATGACGGGCGCCGAGATCGAGCGGCGGACGCAGCCCGAAGGGGGCGCGTGATGGACACCGCAACCGTCTGGACCGTGATCGTCCTTCTTGGGCTGGGCAGTTACCTGCTGCGGTTCTTTTTCATCGGCATCGTCGGGGACAGGCCGCTGCCGCCGTGGCTGATCAGGCATCTGCGCTATACCGCGGTTGCGATCCTGCCCGGGCTGGTGGCGCCGTTGGTCCTGTGGCCCGCGGCCACGAACGGAGAGCCGGACCCGGCGCGGCTGGTGGCGGCGGCGGTCACTGTCGTCGTGGGGGGATGGACCCGCAACATCATCGCGGCGATTCTATCGGGCGGTGCCGCGCTTTACCTGATGTTGTACCTGGTGGGGTGACGCGGCGCGCTTTTGCGGAGCAGGAGTCACAACACAAAACGCCCCCTCAATTTCCCAAGGGGGCGTCGCATTACCGGCGCTGCGCCTATGCGTGACTTAGATGTTGATCATCGCCAGCAGGATAAGAAAGATGATGGAGCCGGCCGCGACGTAGGCCGACCACTTGATGAAGCCCTCGAAGGTCTTTTCCTGGACCTTGATGTCCATTTCGCCGTGCTTGTGTTCGTTGGCCATGATCCCGATCCTCGTGTGCGGTTGTCACTGTTCGCGACCTATAACGGATTTCAAAGCGGCTGTCACGGCCCGGATCGTCGCAGTCAGGCAGACGTTTCCAGGTCCTGCGCCAAGCGGAAGCCGATGCGCGTCGGTTGGGACGTTTCGGGCGGTTTGGGCAGGGCGCGCAGCATCACGCCAAGCTGGCTGACATGCTGGATAAGCTGGGTCTTGGCGCCCGACGGGTCGGAGCCGTAGAAGGTGACGATGTCGGGATCGAAATAGCCCATGCCCTCGATGCGCAGTGTCCCGGGGCCGCCGCCGGCAAAGCCCATGGCGACCTCATGCTCGTTGTCCAGCGTCTTCTCGAAGTTCTGGATGTAGAGAATCAGCCGTTCGTAGGCCCATTGTGCGGGGCTCTTGGCGATTCCGGCGTTCTCATTGACCAGGTTGTCGGGAATCTCGGTACAGGGTGTGTTCGGATCGACATGCACCTCGTGGCATCGGGCGAGTACGGCGCTCTCTGCATATTCTGCCGTCGTTTCGATTACTTCGTCCATATTGGCGTACCCCTTAAACTTTCCAGAGCCACGCGCCTTCCGCGTTCAGCTGACGCGTGATGCGGCCAGCCTGATATAGATGGTTGAGGTGTGCAACCGCCTCGACCAGTGCAAGGCCGTAGGTGCCGCTGTCGATCTTGCGCTTGAAGAGCGGGGGGAAGCATTCGGCTGCGGTGCGGGGGGTGGCAAGGTGTTTTTCCAGCCGGTTCAGAGCGCCGTGATGGTTGTCGGCCAATTGCCGCATGCGGGTGGGCAGGCCGGTGAAAGGCAGCTTGTGACCCGACAGAACCAGTTGATCGGGTCTGGCAAGCGCAGAGAGGCGGTCGCAGCTTTCCAGCCATTCGCCCAAAGGGTCGGCGTCGGGCTCGGTCGGGTAGACGCCGATATTGGGGCTGATCGACGAGATGATCTGGTCGCCCGCGATCACCAGCGCGTCGTCGCGGGACCAGAGCGTAAGATGTTCGGGCGCGTGGCCGTGGCCCACATGGATGTCCCAATCGCGCCCCCCGGCGGTGAGCATGCCGCCCTGTTGCAGGCGGGTATAGCCAACCGGGAGGGGCGCGCAGCTGTCCGCGAAGTTGAAGGGGCGGTCGTTCTTGCGGGCCTCGAAGATCTCGGGGTCCATGCCCGCGCGACGCCAGAATTCGAGCGCCTGGGGCGTGGGGCGCTCCTCGACGTCGAGGATCAGCATCCGGGCCATCAAGTAGGCGGTGCGGGTCATCAGGAGGTCCGCACCGAAGCGGTCCATCAGCCAGCCCGCCATGCCGATATGATCGGGGTGGTGGTGGGTGAGGATCACGCGGGAGACCGGTTTGCCTTGCAGCGGCCCGGTCAGCGCGTCCTCCCAAAGCGCGATGGAGCGTTTGGTGCGCACGCCGGTATCGACAATGGTCCAGCTGTCGCCCTCGTCCAGCGCGTAGATGTTGACGTGATCAAGTGCCATCGGCAGGGGCAGGCGGATCCAGAGGATGCCGGGCGCGACCTCGACAGCTTTACCGTGGTCAGGGGCTTCGTCCCAAGGGGTGGTGATCTTGCTTCCGTCGGCCATCAGGCTGCGAAGTCTTCTGGTGCAAGCGCGTAGAGGTCGTCGGCCCCGGCGGTGGCGTGAGCGATATGCGCCTGCGCCTCGGGCAGGATGCGGGTGATGTAGAACCGCGCCAGCCGTTTGCGGCTACCGTCGGTGTCGTGCATCGCGGCCAGCAGGTGCGCGTGGCCGCCGAGGACGCGCGCGAAGGCCCGCAGGAACGGCACGGCCCCGGCGAAGCGGTTGTTCATGTCGTTCTGGGCGACCATCCACTCGGTCGCCTCGCGCAGGGATTCGGTGGCTTGCCAGACAGGTTCTGCCAGATCGGGGTGCTTGGCGCGGGCGGCTTCGGCGGTGCTTTCGATCTCGTCGAGGATGGCATAGGCGGCCTCGCCCCCGTCCATCAGCTTGCGTCCCACCAGGTCCATCGCCTGGATGCCGTTGGTGCCTTCGTAGATGGCCGTCACGCGGACGTCGCGCAGGTATTGCGCGGCGCCGGTTTCCTCGATGAAGCCCATGCCGCCATGCAGCTGGATGCCCATGTTGGCGACCGCGATGCCGGTATAGGTGCCAAACGCCTTTGCGATGGGTGTCAGGAAGGCGGCCCGCGCGGCCCAGTCGGGCGCGGCGGTGGCGGTTTCCATGTCGATGGCGGCGGCACAGGTGAGCGCGATGGCGCGGGCGGCGAAGGTCTCGGCCTTCATCGTGGCCAGCATCCGCCGGACATTGGCGTGGTCGATGATGGTGCCGGTGCCGTTCTGGATCGTGCTGCGGCCCTGCTTGCGGTCCTGCGCATAGGCCAGCGCGTGCTGATAGGCGCCGTCGGCCACGCCGACGCCTTGGGTGCCCACACCCAGCCGGGCGTTGTTCATCATTGTGAACATGGCGCGCATCCCGTCATGTTCCTCGCCCACCAACCAGCCGGTGGCGCCGTCATACTGCATCACCGCGGTGGGGCTGCCGTGCAGGCCCATCTTGTGTTCGAGGCTGACGACCTTGAGATCGTTTGCCTGTCCCGGTTCGCCGTTCTCGTCCGGGATATACTTGGGTACGAGGAAAAGGCTGATTCCCTTGGTGCCGGGCTTGGCGTCGGGCAGGCGGGCCAGCACAAGGTGGCAGACATTGGGGGTGAAATCATTGTCGCCCCAGCTGATATAGATCTTCTGGCCGGTGATGGCGTAGGTGCCGTCGTCGTTGGGCACGGCCTTTGTGGAAAGCGCGCCAACGTCGCTGCCGGCCTGCGCCTCGGTCAGATTCATGGTGCCGGTCCACTCGCCGCTGACCAGCTTGGGCAGGTAGGTCTGCTTGAGCGCGTCGCTGGCATGGTGCTCCAGCGCCTCGATCTGGCCTTGGGTCATCAGCGGGCTGAGTTGCAGGGACAGGCAGGCGGCGGACATCATGTCGTTCACGGCGGTGGTTACGGTCATGGGCAGGCCCATGCCGCCATGGTCTGGATCGGCGGCGATGGCGACCCAGCCGCCCTCGGCAATCGCCTTGTAGCCCTCGGCAAAGCCGGGGCTGGTGCGCACGACACCGTTTTCCAGTTTCGCGGGATGCAGGTCGCCGGGGCGTTGCAGGGGGGCCAGCACCTCTTCGCACAGCTTGCCGGCCTCGGAGAGGATCGCGGCGGTCACGTCCGGCGTCGCCTCGGCAAAGCGGTCGGTGGCGGTGACGCGGTCAAGACCGACCACGTGATCGAACAGGAATTGGAAATCCTCGACAGGGGCGCGGTAGGGCATCGGTATCTCCCGAATGGCGATGGGCGGCGCGGCTTGGAATCCGGCACGCGCATCTGTAACTGTGTCGTGGGTCTTGGGGCAACTCTATTGCAACGGCCTGTTACGGCAACCGAAACGCGGCGTCAGACCGAGCATGACACTTGAGACACGACACCTTGCCGCAGATGCGGACGGCTATGCGCAGGCGGCACAGGTCTGGCGCGACGGCGGGCTTGTCGCCTTTCCGACCGAGACAGTTTACGGGCTAGGGGCTGATGCGCGGAACGATCATGCGGTTGCGCGGATCTTCGAGGCCAAGGGGCGGCCCCGGTTCAACCCGCTGATCGTGCATGTGCCGGACATCGCGACGGCGCAGAAGCTGGTGGAGTGGTCCGACGCGGCGGAAATCGTCGCCTCGGCCTTCTGGCCCGGGGCGATCACGCTGGTATTGCCGATCCGGGGCGATGCGGGCCTGTCGCCGCTGGTGACAGCG
This sequence comes from Roseovarius sp. THAF9, assembly GCF_009363715.1. Taxonomy (NCBI): domain Bacteria; kingdom Pseudomonadati; phylum Pseudomonadota; class Alphaproteobacteria; order Rhodobacterales; family Roseobacteraceae; genus Roseovarius; species Roseovarius sp. THAF9. The sequence continues at coordinate 3,706,665 of NZ_CP045404.1, read as the reverse complement.
GAGCTGCCGACGCTGGCGGTGCGGGTGCCGGCGCATCCGGTGGCGCAAAGCCTGTTGCGGACATTCGGCGGGCCGGTGGCGGCGCCGTCGGCCAACCCGTCGGGCCGGATCAGCCCGACCGAGGCGGCGCATGTGGCGGCGGGCCTGTCAGGCCGGATCGAGGCGATCGTCGCAGGCGGGGCCTGTGATGTAGGGCTGGAATCGACGATTCTGGGGCTGGAGGGCGCGCCAACCCTGTTGCGACCCGGCGGCATACCGGCAGAAGCGATCGAGGCCGCGCTGGGCACATCGCTGCAGCGGCATATCGAGGGCGGTACGCTGACCGCGCCGGGGCAGATGACCTCGCATTACGCGCCGGGGGCGGCGGTGCGACTGAACGCGACGCAGGCGGCAGAGGGCGAGGTGATGCTGGGCTTCGGGCCGGTGGAGAGCGACCTGAACCTGTCGCCCACCGGCGATCTTGTGGAAGCGGCGGCAAACCTCTTTGGCTATCTGCACAGGCTGGACGCCGCGAATGCGGTCGGTATAGCCGTGGCCCCGATCCCCGACACGGGGCTTGGCCGCGCCATAAACGACCGGTTGCGCCGCGCGGCAGCTCCGCGCGACGTCATTGGCTAGCGAATAGTAGGGGTCACTGGCAGCGCTTTTCGGCTTCTTCGAGAGCGGCGGTGTAGCCCAAGAGCGAGAACGTGTCCTTGGTGACCGTCCCGCGCGAGGACCGCGCCGTCAGAACGGCATCCACACCGCGCTTCATCGCCGCGATGATCTTGGCATCATCGGACGCGCTGGCGGGCCAGGCCCATTCGCCTTCGGTGAACATTTCGAACTCGGTTCCGCCGATATTCACGTTCACAGTCGAGCCGCCCGCGAAGGGGTAGCCGCCGGTAAAGGTGATCTGGCCATTCACGCCGGCACCGGGCCGGAAGAACGTCATCATCAGGATGTCGCCACGGCGAACGGCGACAACGCGCCCATCCTTGGTGTTGACCGTCTCAGTGGGTGAACTGACGGCCCAGCACTCTTTCGGGTCGGAATCCTCGAACACGCTCCACGCGGTTTTCGCGGCGACCTGATTGGTGCTTTCTTCTTGTGCGCTTGCGCCCGACGCGGCCATGGCCATAAGGGCCCCGGCGATGCCGAATGCTTTCAGTGATCCCATTTGTCCAGCCTCCAAGCTGTCCTAAACCTCAATTGTCCTTGGCTGCCCCATCCCCTGACGGAATTTTCTGCACGTGCAGCCATTTCTTTCTCGACATTGCAATACTAGCCTGAAACACGCGAGACATGAAAGGTGCAATTGGCGAATTTTCGCCGCAGGAATGATGCGCCGAGAAGACCTGCCTGACGACCGGAGGCCCCAAGTGACCAATGCCGTTCCCCTGACCGAAATCTGGCGCGGAGACATTGTGGAAAGCCTGCATCTGGGCCATGCCGTGATCTGTAACGGACAGGGCGAGGTGATCGAGGCGTGGGGGGACCCGGATGCGGTGATCTATCCGCGCAGCTCGGCCAAGATGATCCAGGCGATGCCGCTGGTGGACAGTGGCGCGGCGGATGCCTTTGGCCTGACCCAGCAGCAGCTGGCGCTGGCCTGTGCGTCGCACCAGGGCGCGGCGGTGCATACGGATGCGGTGACCGAGTGGATTCACGGTCTGGGCTACACGGATGACGATTTCCGCTGTGGCCCGCAGATGCCGCAGGACCGCGAAGCGTTCAACCACCTGATCAAGACCGACGGTTCGCCCTGCCAGGTGCATAACAACTGTTCCGGCAAGCATGCAGGGTTCATGACCTTGTCGAAGCACCTGAACGGCGGGCCGGACTATGTCGATCCCGACCACCCGGTGCAGCGCGCCTGTTTCGAGGCGTTCGAGGAACTGACCGGAGAGCGCAGCCCGGGTTTTGCCCCCGATGGCTGTAACGCGCCCAATTCGATCACCACGATGCGGGGGATCGGCCGGGCGATGGGCTGGTTCGCCAATGCCACGACGGGCGGCGGTGCGCGGCAGGATGCTGCGGTGCGGCTGCGAGAGGCGATGATTGCCAACCCCCTGTTAGTGGCGGGCGAGAAACGCGCCTGTACCGAGCTGATGAAGGCCTGCCATGAGCCTGTGGCGCTGAAGACCGGGGCCGAGGGCTTTTTCGTGGCCATCGCGCCGACGAAAAAACTGGGGATCGCGTTGAAGGCCGCCGATGGCAGCACGCGGGCGGCCAATTGCACCATCGCGGCCCTGCTGGTGCGGATCGGGGTGCTGGAGGCCGAGCATCCGGCGACCCTGAAATTCATGAACGCGCCGATCCTGAACCGTCGCAAGGTGCGGACGGGAATCGTAAAGCCGGTGGATGGGCTGCTGGCCTGAGTCTGCAAGGTGTCGCGGCGCGTTTGACGACATTCTGCCGATTGCCGTATCTGCCATGCGCTGCTTTCCGCGCCGTGGCGTTTCCCTGCCGATTGCCGGCAGTACGGTGCCGAGGAAACCGGGCGCTTTGGGCCTGTTTTCGCGCGATCACCGCCTGTCCGGCGACGTGTCTTCCGGGGATGGAATGGTGCGCCCATGTTGAGGGTCCGCGGGCAGCAACGCCCCGGACAACCTGAACCCAGAAAAGGGAAACCAAAGATGACCAAGACACTTTCTGCAGCGACGTTCGCGTTTGCCCTGACCGTCCCGGCGATGGCCTTTGCCATGGATGCGGATACCGACGGCGATGGCATGGTCTCGATGGAAGAATTCCAGGCCGCGATGCCCGAAGCACCGACCGGCACGTTCGAGCAGCTGGATGCGAACGCAGATGGCCTGCTGAGCGAAGACGAGATCGCCGCCGGGCAAGAGGCGGGCATCCTGCCGGCATAAGCCGCCACTCGGCCGGGGCGTGCGTGTTTTTCCCCATCCTTTGCGCACGCCCCAATTAATACCCCGGAACCTTTTATGAAATCCCGGGGCGCGGCACGGGCCGGCAAGCGGGCACATTCCCCAGATGATCATATCTGTGCCCGACCTCTCCGAGGCCCGTGCCGCTTTTTCTTTTGAAATGAAGGCTCAGGAGCCGAGATAGTCGCGCAGGACCGGCGGCGGATCGTCGAGAAGATCGGCGGTCGGCTGCGGGGCGTGAGCGGTGGCATCGGCCACGAGAATGGCCTGCGCCGTGATGCGGCGGGCGTCCTCTGGCGCGTGGGAGATCATCATGATCGTCGCGCCGGTTTCCCCCGCGATCTCGGCCACGAGGTCGAGCATCTCCATCCGCAGGGCGGGGCCGAGCGCGGCGAAGGGTTCATCGAGCAATAACAGCGGCTTGTCCTGAAGCATGACGCGAGCCAGTGCGGCGCGGCTGCGCTGGCCACCCGACAGTTCGCCGGGTTTGCGGGTGTCCATGCCGGCGAGACCGACACGGTCGAGCGCGGCTGTGACGCGGGTCCTGTCGTCCTGCGACAGGCGCAGGTTGGGCGACAGGCCGAGGCCCACGTTCTGCGCGAGCGTCAGGTGGGGAAAGAGGTTGTCCTCTTGAAAGAGCATGGCGACGGGGCGGGCGCCCGGGGGCTGATCCGTGATGTCGATGCCGTCCCACGTGATGCGGCCATGCTTCACGGGCAGGAAGCCCGCGATCCCTTCGATCAGGGTGGACTTGCCCGCGCCGGAGGGGCCGATCACCGCGACGGTCGCGCTGTCTGGCACGGTGAGGTCGGCGGTCAGCGCGAAGCTGCCGTTGCGGATGGTCGCGCCCTCAAGTTTCAGCATGGCGGTGCCCCCCACGGTCCAGCAGCCAGAAGACTCCGAAGGACAGGATCAGCAGAAGGAAGGACGCGGCGGCGGCGGCCTCCATCTGGTAGGAGCCCATGAGGCGGTAGATCTGCAATGGCAAGGTGGCCACGTCCGGGTCGGCAAAGAGCGTGATGACGCCGAGATCGCCCATCGAGAGGGCGGCGGCCAGACCGGCGGCAAAGCCGATCTGCGGGCGCAGGCGGGGCAGCAGGACATGGCGCAAAAAAGGCAAACCGGCCATGCCGAGAGACAGGCCGAGACGGCCTTGGCGCGCCATGATATCGCGGGCGCGGGGCACGAGGATGCGCAGCGCGAAGGGCAGGACGGTGATAGCGTTGACCAGCGCGGTGACGGGAAGCGCGAAGGCTTGGGGGTTGGCATAGGGCCGGATGGCGATGAAGAGCCCGGTGCCGATCACGAGCGGCGAGGCGGCGAGGCCGAGAAGGCCCGCGATTTCAACCATACGGCCCCGTTCTGTCGCGATGGCGGTGGCCATGGGCAAGGCCATGCACAGCAGCAGGACCGTGCTGAGCGCGGCGACCCATAGGGAGGTGAGCGCGGCGGTCCAGACCTGGCCCGGCATGTCGGCAAAGCCGGGTAGGCCGGACAGAGCGATGGCCATGAGCGGCACGAGCAGGAAGACTGCCGCGACAAGGATGAACAGCGCGTCAATGCACCGCGCGGTGGTCGTTTTTCCGTCGAACCGGCGCAACCCGCGGTCGAGACCGGAGCCGAACCCTTCGCCGCGCGCCAGCCAGAGGGCGATGCCACCGGCGAAAACCGTCAGGCCAAGCTGCACGGCGGACAAAAGCGCGGCCCGCCCAAGATCGAAGTCAAACCTGAACGCTTGGTAAATGGCGAGTTCTATCGTGGTGGCACGCGGCCCGCCGCCGAGGGTGAGCGCGACCGCAAAGCTGGTGAGGCAGATGGCGAAAATCACGGTGAAGGCGCCGGGGACTAGACGCAGAAGCATGGGCAGTTCGATCACGCGGAACATCGACCAGCCATCGATGCCCAGAAGCGTGGCAAGGCGGAAACGTTCGGCGGGAATTTCCTGCCAGCCTTGCAGGACAAGGCGGGTGGCAAGCGGCAGGTTGAAGAACACATGCGCGAGGACCACGCCGTGAAGCCCGTAGATCTGCACCGGAGGCAGGCTGAGCGTGCCGAGGGCCGCGCTGACCCAGCCGCCACGCCCGAAGACCTCGATCAGGCCGAGCACGGCGACGATCACGGGCAGGATGAACGGGGCGCCCAGAAGGGCAATCAGCAGGCTACGGCCGCGGAACCGGCGGCGGGCGAGGGCGCGGGCGACGGGGATGGCCAGAAGCACGGAAAACAAGGCTGATAGGGTGGCCTGTACCAGCGTGAAGCGCAGGGCGGCCCAGTCGGCAGCATTGAAGCCGCGCCCGGTTTCGGCGCGCAGGGCGACCGCCAGAAGCGCCCCGAAGATGAGCACCGCCACGAGGGCGGCGGCGCTCCATCCCGGTCTGGCGCTTAGCGGCTGAGCGCGTTCAGCCATTCATCCAGCGCTGCATCGCGGGCGGCGGCGGCCTCTTCGGCGCTGAGCAGCAGGGATTTTTCCGGTTGGATCAGGGTGTCGAATCCGTCGGGCAGGCCCCCCTCAAGCTCCTTGGCCGGATACATCCAGTTGGTCGTCGGGATGACGGACTGGAAGTCCTGGGTCAGCATGAACGCGAGGAAGCGATCGACCAGTTCGGGCTGGTCAGTAGAGGCCAGTTTCCCGGCTACCTCGACCTGCATGTAATGGCCCTCGTCGAAGGCGGCGGCGGTCTTGCTGGCGTCCTCCTCGGCGATCAGGTGATAGGCGGGCGATGTGGTATAGGAAAGCACCATGTCGGCCTCGCCTTCGAGGAAAAGGCCGTATGCTTCGGTCCAGCCCTTGGTGACGGTGACGATGTTGTCCGACAGGCCTTCCCAGATCGCCGGGGCCTCGTCGCCATAGGCGGTCTTGACCCACATCAGCAGGCCCAGGCCGGGCGTGGAAGAGCGCGGATCCTGGATGACGATGGAGGTGTCGCTGTCGGCCAAGGCCTTGAAATTTTTGGGCGCGTCCATGTCCTTGTCGTGGACGAAGGCGAAATAGCCCCAGTCGTAGGGCAGGAAGACCGGGTCGTCCCAAGAGATCGGCAGATCGAGGTCGGGGGACTGGCCGTGTTCGGCGAAAAGGCCGGTGTCCTTGGCGGCGGCCATCAGGTTGGTGTCGAGGCCGAGGACTATGTCGGCGTCGGTATTCTGCCCCTCCAGCCGGACGCGGGCGAGAAGGGCCGCGCCGTCCTCGACGCCGACGAGATTGAGATCGCAGTTGCAGGTGGCCTCGAACGCCTCTTCGATCTGCGGGCCGGGGCCCCAGTCGGCGACGAAGCTGTCATAGGTGTAGACGGTCAGTTCGGGCGTCCCGCTTGAGTCCTGCGCCATCGCGGACGTGGCGGTGAGCAGACATCCCGCAGTGAAAACAAGGCGTTTCATGGCATCCTCCCTTTCGGCGGAAGGGGCGGCGCGATGCGGGTGCATGACCTTCCCTCCGCCGGTGTCAGCCGGTTCAGGTTCAACGGGTTCGCGATGTGCATCTCAGTCGCCGGGTCTTGGCCGGTCGACACCCCGAGGTTTCAAAGAGGAACGTAGGGGCAAGCCGTGGGCGGGACAAGGCGAATTGGCGAATCGGAAGGTTAATCTCGTCGGAAGGCCCGGAATGACGTCGGTATCGCGTCGGTATTCGGGTGGTATCGCGTCGGTGTTGGCGTCGCTGGTAGCAGAGTAAACGTACAGCGCGGGGTTGCGGCGAAGTAAGAGCAGGTTGACGGTTGCCACAGCCGGTGAGGTTCCGGGTCACGCCCGGGACGGGGTGTGCGGACTGTTGCGGGCTGACCGAGGGCGCATGGGCTTTCGCCCACCCTACAGGATCTGGAAATCGTTGCGGTCGTAACCTTGCAGGTAAAGGAGCGCCGTGAGATCGCCGTGGTTGATGCGCAGATCGCATTCGGCGGCGACGGAGGGCTTGGCATGGAGCGCGACGCCGCTGCCGGCGCGGGCGAGCATCCCGAGGTCGTTCGCGCCGTCGCCCACCGCCAGCACGTCGATGTCGGAGATGTTGAGGCGGGCGGTGATGTCGGCGAGCGCCTGCACCTTGGCCGCGCGCCCCAGGATGGGACGGGCAACGTCGCCGGTGAGCTTGCCGTTCTCGACAAGCAGGGTGTTGGCGCGGTTCTCGTCAAAGCCGAGCAATGTCGCGATATGCGAGGTGAAGGCGGTGAAGCCGCCCGAGACGAGGGCGGTGTAGGCGCCGTGGGCCTTCATCGTAGCGAGCAGGGTGGCGCCGCCGGGCATGAGGGTGATGCGGGTGTCGAGCACCTCGGCGATGACGTCTTCGGGAAGGTCTTTCAGAAGCGCGACGCGTTCCAGAAGGGCGCCTTCGAAGTCGAGTTCACCGTTCATGGCCCGGGCGGTGATGTCTTTCACATGAGCGCCGACGCCGGCCTCCTCGGCCAGTTCGTCGATGCACTCCTGCTGGATCATGGTGCTGTCCATGTCGGCCAGCAACATGCGCTTGCGGCGGTTTTCGGACGGTTGGACGACAAGGTCGGTGCGCAGGGTTTGCAGGTTGTCCCAGACCTCCCATTGGTTGTCGGGGAGCGCGGCCATGTCGAACTCCGCCGCCTCGTCGGGCGAGAGCCAGCGGGCGTCGAACCCGCCCCAGGCGTTGCGCAGGTTCTCGACCAGGGCGGGGTCGAGTGTGCCCGGAGGGGCGATGAGGGTGGTGGTGAACATGGGGGCGTCTCCGCTGTGCGCTTAAGGTGCGGCATAGCGCAGGTTGGGGTGGGGTTCTAGGTGGGGATGATTGGCCGCGCGGAATCAAGGCGCAGCTCACTGCGCTGCCGCGCGATCGCCAGACCGCCCGGACGAGCTGGCGATTGGGAGACGTCGGCGCGCCGATCAAAAGTTTTCCGGATTTAGCTGACATAAAGTGCCCTGAAGTGCTGGCGGTCGCCATCCCGCGGTCTGGCGACCACGCGGCTTGGGATGGAGCGCGTGGGTTTTCACCCACCCTACGCGCGCCGAAACGAAGTTTCCTATGATAGCCGTCCGGGTCGCATCCGTACACTGAACTGCCGCTGGCAAGCGATTTCTAGGCTTGCGGGCTGCGGGCGACAGGCGTATCCAGACAATTGGGACACCCCTCCCCAACGAGGGGCGCTTATCTGGAAGGATAGCAGCAATGGCTACTGACTACCCGGCGACGCGGCCGGCGAATCCGCGTTTTTCCTCCGGCCCCTGTGCCAAACCCCCCGTTTTTGACCTGAGCAAGCTTAACGACGCCCCGTTGGGCCGGTCGCACCGTGCCGCCGTGGGCAAGGCCAAGCTGAAGGCCGCGATTGACGGCACGCGCGAGGTGCTGGGGATTCCCGACGACTACAAGGTCGGCATCGTGCCCGCGTCCGATACCGGCGCGGTCGAGATGGCGATGTGGAGCCTGCTTGGCGAACGCAAGGTCGAGATGCTGGCTTGGGAAAGCTTTGGCGCGGGCTGGGTCACCGATGCGGTGAAGCAACTGAAGCTCGATGCCGAGGTCAAGACAGCCGAGTATGGCGAGATCGTCGATCTGAACGGCGTGGATACGGACAATGACGTGGTCTTTACGTGGAACGGCACGACGAGCGGCGTGCGCGTGCCGGATGGCGATTGGATCAAGGCGGACCGTCAGGGGCTGACGATCTGTGACGCGACCTCTGCGGCGTTTGCGCAGGACCTGCCGTGGGACAAGCTGGATGTGGTGACGTTCTCTTGGCAGAAGGTGTTGGGCGGCGAGGCGGCGCACGGGATGCTGATCCTGAGCCCCCGCGCGGTGGAACGGCTGGAGAGCTATACGCCGCCCTGGCCGATGCCGAAGATTTTCCGACTGACCAAGGGTGGCAAGCTGAACGAGGGCATTTTCGAGGGTGCGACGATCAACACGCCGTCGATGCTGGCGGTGGAGGATTACCTGCTGGCGCTCGACTGGGCACGCTCGGTCGGCGGGCTGAGTGGCCTGATGGCGCGGGCGGATGCCAACACCAAGGCGGTGGCGGATTTCGTCGGCACGCATGAGTGGGTCGCGTTCCTGGCCGAGGACCCGGCCACGGCGTCGAACACCAGCGTCTGCCTGAAGTTCACCGATGACCGGATCAGCGACGGTGCGGCGTTTGCCAAGGCCGTGGCCAAGCGGCTGGAGGCCGAGGGCGTGGCCTATGACGTGGGCGCCTATCGGGATGCGCCTCCGGGCCTGCGCATCTGGTGCGGGGGCACGGTGGAGACGGCCGATGTGGCCGCGCTGATGCCGTGGATCGAATGGGCGTTCAACGCCGAGATCGCGGCACTGGCGGAAACGGTCTGATGACCTTCGCCGATCCGCTGGTGCGCCAGCTGGCCGATTTCGTGGAAAGCATCGGCATCGAGGTGCGGGCCGTGGACATGCCGGAACCCACCTTCCTTCCCGGGCTGGACATCCGGGATGGCGCGCTGTGCATCGACGCGGCGCGGCTGGCCTATCCGGGCGATATCCTGCACGAGGCCGGTCATATTGCCGTTGCCGATGCCGCGCGGCGAGACCAGCCGGCGCTGAAGCCGACACAGGCAGAGGAAATGGCCGCCATGGCATGGTCCTATGCCGCCGTGCGGAACCTGGGCCTTCCGGAGGAAACCGTGTTTCACGGCGACGGCTACCAAGGCGGGGCCGGCAACCTCGTGGACGCGTTTCGCGACGGTGGCGGGCCCGGTGTGCCGGTTCTGGGGTGGCTGGAGCTGACCACGGATCCCCATGCGCCCCACGCGGAGGGCAAACGCTGTTTCCCGCACATGGACCGCTGGGTCCGGTAGCGGGCGACCCTGATTGCGCGCCGGCCCGCTGAGGGGCCCGCGCCTTTTACATTTCAAACGACGCGGTGGCAGGACCACCGCAAGACACGGAGCTTCTCATGCCCAAGGTACTCGTATCCGACAAACTTTCCGAAACCGCCGTGCAGATCTTCCGCGACCGGGGGATCGAGGTGGATTTCATGCCCGAACTGGGCAAGGACAAGGAAAAACTGGCCGAGGTGATCGGCGATTATGACGGCTTGGCGATCCGTTCGGCCACCAAGGTGACGCCGACGATCCTGGAGGCGGCCAGGAACCTGAAGGTCATCGGTCGCGCCGGGATCGGCACCGACAATGTCGACAAGCCGGCGGCCAGCAAGAAAGGCGTGATCGTGATGAACACGCCCTTCGGCAACATGGTGACCACCGCCGAGCACGCCATCGCGATGATGTTCGCCGTTGCGCGCCAGATCCCCGAGGCGAGCGCCAGCACCCATGCCGGCAAGTGGGAGAAGTCCAAGTTCATGGGGGTCGAGCTGACCAACAAGACGCTGGGCATCATCGGCATCGGCAATATCGGCGGTGTCGTGGCCGAGCGGGCGCGGGGGCTGAAGATGAAGGTGGTCGCCTATGACCCGACGCTGAGCGAGGAGAAAATCGCGCAGAAGGGGGCCGAGAAGGTGGACCTCGATACGCTGCTGGCGCGGTCGGATTTCATCACGCTGCACACGCCGCTGATTGATGCGACGCGCAACATCCTGAGCCGTGAGAACCTTGGCAAGACCAAGAAGGGTGTGCGGATCGTCAACTGTGCCCGAGGTGGGCTGGTGGACGAGGCCGCGCTGGCGGAGTTGCTGCAATCGGGGCATGTGGCGGGCGCGGCGCTTGACGTGTTTGCCGAGGAACCGGCGACAGAGAACCCGCTGTTCGGGCTGCCCAACGTCGTCTGCACGCCGCATTTGGGGGCTGCGACCAGCGAGGCGCAGGAGAACGTGGCGCTTCAAGTGGCCGAGCAGATGTCGGATTACCTGCTGACGGGGGCCGTGACCAACGCGTTGAACATGCCGTCGGTGACCGCCGAGGAAGCCAAGGTGATGGGACCGTGGATCAAGCTGGCCGATCATCTGGGCAATTTCATCGGGCAGATGACGGACGAGCCGATCAAGGCGATCAACCTGCTTTACGATGGCGTGGTCAGCGAAATGAACCTGGAGGCGCTGACCTCCGGGGCCGTGGCGGGGATCATGAAGGCGGTCAATCCGGAGGTGAACATGGTCTCGGCGCCGCTCATCGCCAAGGAACGGGGCATCAAGATCTCGACCACCAAGCAGGACAAGTCGGGCGCGTTCGAGGGTTACATCAAGCTGACCGTCGTGACGGCGGAGCGCGAGCGGTCGATTGGCGGGACGGTGTTCAGCGACGGCAAGCCGCGCTTTATCCAGATCAAGGGGATCAACATCGACGCCGAGATCGGGCAGCACATGCTGTACACGACGAACCGTGACGAGCCGGGCATCATCGGCGCGCTGGGCCAGACGCTGGGCGGTAATGGTGTGAACATCGCCAACTTTACCCTGGGCCGGTCGGCGGCGGGGGCCGAGGCGATTGCGCTGCTTTACGTGGATGCGCCGGTGCCGGATGACGTCATTGCCAAGCTGCACCAGACGGGGCTGTTTCAGCAGATCCGGGCGCTGGAGTTCGATGTGGGGTGAGGGCGAGGGTGTCGCGTGATTGCCAGCCCGTCGCACCAGAGGTGCGCCGTTCATAGTCGGCACGCCTCCGGCGTGACGGGCGCCCCCCTTTCGGCGATTGCGAGCAATCGCCTTTCGGTCAGCGGGCGATCGCGCGGCGGGCCTGACGGCCCTTGATTCCGCGCGGATGCGCACTGCTTGAAGGGTCCTCCTGCGAAAAACGACCATATCCGGGTCGCTGCTGCGAAAGCCGTGGCGGCCCGTTCGCGCTAAGGAAGGTGCATTCGCTCCAAGAGGTTCCGATGCACGATCCGTTCCAGAAGTTCCTGTTCGAGATGGCGGCGGTGTTTCGCGCCGAGGGGCGTGAGTGTGCCACCGAGACTGCCGCGGCGCTGCTCTCGGCGACCGAGGTTGCGCTGCTGAAGAACGACTCGCCCGGCGATACGGACGCGATCTGCGTCCTGCTGACGGCTTCGCCCTTGGCGGTGGCCCGGGCGGCCTTGGCGGCGTATGATGAGCTGCCCTGGGGCCATAACCCGGTGTCGAGCCAGATGAAGCCCGAGGACGAGGCGCTGTTCTCGGTGGTGGACCTGATGGGCCCTGAGGCGCCGCTGTATTGTCCGACCCTGCGGGCGGGTCTCTATTATCAGCGCCCCAATACGCGCTATGGGCTGCATTCTCATGCCGCCGTCGAGACCTATGTGATCATCGCAGGCCGGGCGCTTTGGACGGCGGGCGACGCGCAGCGCGAGATGATGGCAGGGCATTCGGTGCATCATACGACCTACCTGCCCCATGCGTGCCAGACCGGCGACGAGGGCGTGGTTGCGCTGTGGCGCTGGTCGGGGGATATCGGCATCGACAGCTACCGCGTGCATCACGGGGCAGAGGCGTTCGGGGCCGTCGCCGCCTGAGACGGGTTTGCAGCCGGGCCGTGGCGCATTAAGTCTGTGGCATGACCGAACCGATATACGTGATCCCCGATATTCATGGCTACCGAACCGAGCTTGACCGCGTGCTGGACCGCGTGGCGCAGAACGGCGGTGAGGACGCGCGAATCGTGTTCCTTGGCGACTACACCGACCGGGGGCCGGACAGCCGTGGCGTGTTGCAGACGCTGATCGACGGGATCGCGGCGGGGCGGAACTGGACCGCGCTCAGGGGCAATCACGATCAGATGTTTCTGGATGCGCTGGAAGGCCGGATGGAACCCGAGCGCTTTCAGTGGTGGATGCAGGGAAACCTGGGTGGGCGTGAAACGCTGGCCTCTTACGGAGAGTATAAGCCCACGTATGAAGGCGACTGGCGCGAGAAGATACCTGGCCTGCATCGGCAATTCCTGAGTACCTTGCCGTACACCCATGAGACGGACGACCTGTTCCTGTGCCATGCCGGGATTTCGCCGGGTACGCCGCTGGAGCGCCAGGTGCCGGAAGATCTGATGTGGATCCGCGAGCCGTTCCTTTACGACACCCGCGACCATGGCAAGCTGGTGGTGCACGGACATACGCCGGTCAATGCGCCCGAGCATCACGGCAACCGCGTCGCGCTGGATTGCGGCACGGGCTGGGGGCGGCCCTTGCAACTGGCCGTGTTCGAGGGGCGGGATGCGTGGGTCCTGGCGGAAGACGGCCCGGTGCCGCTGGTGCCGTGACGGCACGTTGGGGTTGCGGGATGTGCAGTTGGCGGCGATGATCGGAATAATGATATAGGGAGGCTCTCATGACGGATATCGTTCTTCTGGATGGTGCGCGCACCGCCATCGGCACATTTGGCGGATCGCTGGCGGGCACGCCGCCGGCGCAGTTGGGGGCCATCGCAACCAAGGCCGCGCTGGAGCGGTCGGGCGTAGAGCCGGGGCAGGTCGGCCACGTGGTTTTCGGCCATGTCATCAACACCGAGCCGCGCGACATGTACCTGAGCCGGGTCGCGGCGATGGAGGCGGGCATACCCGAGACCACGCCGGCGATGAACGTGAACCGCCTTTGCGGGTCGGGCGCGCAGGCGGTGGCCTCGGTGGTGCAATCGCTGATGCTGGGCGATGCCGAGTTCGGCGTCGCGGGCGGGGCCGAGAACATGAGCCGCTCGCCCTTTATCGTGCCGGATCAGCGCTGGGGCGCCAAGATGGGCGACGTGCGCACACTGGACATGATGCTGGGGGCGCTGAACTGTCCCTTTGGCACGGGGCATATGGGCGTGACCGCCGAGAACGTGGCGTCCGAGCATGACGTCAGCCGCGAAGATCAGGACGCATTTGCGCTGGAAAGCCAGAACCGCGCGGCGAAGGCCATCGAGGCGGGGCACTTCGCCAGCCAGATCGTGCCGGTCGAGGTACGGGTGAAGCGCGACATGGTGGCGTTCGAGACGGACGAGCATCCCAAGCCGACGACCGCCGAGGGGCTGGCCGGGCTGCGCGCGGCGTTTCAGAAGGACGGCACGGTGACGGCCGGCAACGCCAGCGGGATCAATGATGGCGCCGCGGCGCTGGTCTTTGCCCGCGCCGAGGCCGCCGAGAAGGCGGGGCTGAAGCCCAAGGCGCGCGTGCTTGGGTATGCCCATTCGGGTGTGCGCCCCGAGGTGATGGGGATCGGGCCGGTGCCGGCGGTGGAAAGCCTTCTGAAAAAGACCGGGCTGAGCGCCGGGGATTTCGATGTGATCGAATCGAACGAGGCCTTTGCGGCGCAGGCGATTGCGGTGAATCGCGGGCTGGGGCTGGATACGGACAAGGTGAACCCCAATGGCGGCGCGATTGCGCTGGGCCACCCGGTGGGGGCCACGGGGGCGATCCTTGTAGTGAAGGCGCTTCACGAGCTGGAGCGGATCGGCGGCAAAATGGCTCTGATCACGATGTGTATTGGCGGCGGGCAAGGGATTGCCGTGGCCATCGAGCGGATGTGATGCGCCGTGCCCGGAATCTTTGAAAGTTTCCGGGGCGATTTCTTTTCAAGAAATCGGGTGCCTCAGTCGATCCAGACGGTGACGCTGCTGGAGCGACCCATCGCGTCGATCACCGACAGCTTGGAATAGCCCTGGGCGAGGCCGGTCAATTCGGCCTCGCGGCGGCGGGTACCGGTTTTCTGCGGCGTACCGTTGGCGAGCCATGTGAAGGGCGGCTTGCCGTCGCGCAGTTTGACCGTCAGGCGACCGTCCTGAATGGGCAGGCGGGCGCCGGCGGGGGGGAAGATCAGCTTGGGCGCATCCTCGGACGGCTGGAACACCGCGTCGCGGCCGGCGAAGCGGCGCAGCGGTTGCGGCAGGCGGGCGGTGGGCAATAGCAGCGCCTCTGGCGGAGGCGGCGGCAGGGGGTCGGCTTTGGGTTTCAGGCGCTGGAACGCCTCGAACAGCACCGGCGCGGCGAGGTCCCCGCCGAAGGCGCCGGGGACGGGCGTGCCGTCGGGGCGGCCGATCCAGACGACGGCGACGTGGCGGCCGTCGAAGCCCACGGCCCAGGCGTCGCGGTGGCCATATGAGGTGCCGGTCTTGTAGGCGAGGCGGCGCTTGGGCGCGCCGGGCGGTGGGGCGAGGCCCGCGAGGATGTCGGCCACGTGCCAAGCGGCGGCGCGGTTCAAAACACTCGAGGGCGTATGTTTGAGGGCGCCCTGACGCCAGTTCAGCGGGCGGGTGTGGCCGCCATTTGCCAGCATGGCGTAGGCGGTGGTCATGCCTTCGAGCGTAATGCCGAGGCCGCCAAGGCCGACGGCGAGGCCGGGCTGGTCGCCGGGCAGTTCGGTGCGCACGCCCGTGCGGCGCAGGGTGTCGAGCAGGTGGGCGGGGCCGATCTCGTCCAGCAGAAGAACTACGGGGATGTTGAGCGACTGGCGCAGGGCGTCGGCCACGGTCAGCTCGCCCCGGAAGGCGCCGTCGAAATTCTGTGGCGCGTAGGTGCCGAAGGCGACGGGGCGGTCGTGGATCAGCGTCTGAGGATGGGCAAGGCCGCGGTCGAAACCCATGGCGTAGATGAACGGCTTGAGGGTGGAGCCGGGGGAGCGCTTGGCGCGGGTCATGTCGACGAAGCCGGAGCGTGCGTCGCCGATGCCATAAGTGGCGGAGCCGACGGAGGCGAGGATGTCGCCGGTCTGGTGGTCGGCGATCATCATGGCGATGGAGACATCGGCGGGCAGGTCGCGCAGGCTGTGCGTGGCGAGGCGTTCAAGGGAGGCTTGCAGGGGTGCGTCGAGCGTGAGGTCATGGCGCAGGCGCGCGGGATCGTCCGAGACCGCGCGGTCGGCCATGTGCGGCGCGAGGGACGGGAAGGCGCGGCGGGTGTGAGGCACCGGCTCGGTCAGGGCGGCCGTGACCGCGCCGGGCGTCAGCAGGCCGTCGCGTTCTGCGCGGGCGAGGACGCGGGCGCGGGCCTCGGCGGCCTGAAAGTGGTGCCGGTCGGGGCGGCGGGATTCGGGCGATTGGGGCAGGGCCACCAAGAGGGCGGCTTCGGCGGGTGTCAGGCGGCGGGGGTCCTTGCCAAACCATGCGTAGCTGGCGGCGCGGACGCCTTCGATATTGCCGCCGAAGGGGGCGCGTTCGAGGTAGAGTTGGAGGATCTGTGCCTTGGTGAGACGACGCTCCAACGCCAGCGCGACGCGGGCCTGTCGGAGCTTGCCACTGAGCTGGCCGGTGCCGCTGTCCTCGAGCAGCCGCGCGACCTGCATGGTCAGGGTGGAAGCGCCGGAGACGACCTCGCCGTTCCAGATGGCCTGCGCGGTCGCGCGGAGGATGGCGCGGGGGTCGACGCCGGAATGGGTGTAAAAGCGTTTGTCCTCGTAGGCGATGAGCATGTCGAGATAGCCCGCGTCCACCGCGTCGGGCGTGGCGCCGAGACGCCAGCGGCCTTCCTCGACGGTGTAGACCCGCAGGAGTTTGCCGTTGCGGTCGCGGACCTCGGTGGAAAGCGGAGTCAGGAGGGGCGGGAGGTCGGTGGCGGCGATCCAACTGTCGAGCTTGTCGCGCCCGAGGCCGGCGGCGAAGAGCGTGAGCGCCAGCAAGAGGAGGAGGCGGTCAAAGCGGAACATGCTGGTCTTCCGCGTGCCAGAGGCCGGGATAGTCGGTGACGAAGCCCGCGTCGTTTACCTCGAGCGTAGTCGTATAGTCGGTCTGTTCGGCGCGGTAGTCGATCACGCCATACGTTTGCGTACGTTTATAGGTCTGATCCAGCGGCGCCAACGTGGCAGCGGGGTAGCGCAGCCACGCGGCGCGGGTGGTCAGGGTGTCGTCCTGCTGTTTCGCAAGGCGGCGCAGGGGCATGAGGTTGGTGGCGGGGGTGAAGCTGAGGTCGATGTCGGTTGCGTCCTTCAGCCCGGGTTGCGGTGTCTCGTTCAGCAGCCATTCGCCATTGCGGTGGTCGATATGCAGGCGGACGTCCATCTCGCCATGGGTGCCGGCGATATCGGCGTCGAGGGTCTGCCAGTCCTCAGAGCAGCGCACGACGTAATCCAGCGCGGCGAAACCGTCATCGTCGTGAAAACGGGCGTGGCCGACCAGCAGCCAGCCGTGATCGGCGCGGGCGAGGCGGCAGGTGTCCTGCCCCTCGCAATAGAGCGCGCGCCAAGTGATCGTGGCGACGGTCTTGCCCGTCATTCTGCCGTGACCGTCATCCGCCCGGTGGCCGAGCGGGCGCGGTATTGCGGGCGGTACATGTCCTCGATCGAGGCTGCCGGGTGGTGATAGCTGCCGGGGCTGATCGCGCGGACGATATAGGCGAGGCGGAAGGCCTTGTCCGAGCGCCAGTCGACGGCGGCAATGAAGCGGTCGGCGCGGAACTCTGAATGTTCGGCATTGGCCGGGTCGAGCCAGTCGAGCGCGTTCACGTCGCCCGAGCGCAGCAGGTTCGGGTTGTCTATCTCCAGCCCGGCGGGCAGAGGGTCGTCGATGATGAGCCGCGCCTCGCCTTTCTCGAAGGGGCGGACCGTCAGGACGGTGACGAGGCGGGTGCCGGTGGGCACTGTCGACAAGTCCACGGGCGTGCCGTCCATGTCGAAATAGCTGCGTTCGATGGCATAGCCATAGCCGCCGGCCGCGGGCGGCGTCAGAGGCACGCCGAGGGTGGTGAGCGTGATGTCGGTGGCGTTCGCGCCGGTGTTGGTGAGGGTCTGCGGCGTGAGCGACGTGGCGGAGATGTTGCGCACGAAGGGGCCCGAGACCGGCTCGCCACCAAGCGAGAGACCCGAGACGGAGGGGTCGCTGAGAAGCGCGCGGGCGGCCAGAAGGGACCACGCCTGTTCCTGTGTCGACATGTGCGGGCCTTCGGCGGTGATGGCGCTGGCCAGAGCGTCGGTGTTGACGGCATTGCTGCCCGCCTCGGTCGCGAGGGTCAGAACGCCGGCGCGGTCGCGCAGGCGGGTGCCATAGTCAGCACGCCAGACCTGGCCTTCGTCGCCGGAGGTCTGATTGATGCGTTGTTGCGCGGCGGCGAACATGCGGTCGGCGCGGGTCTGGTCGCCGTAGAAGGCAAGGGCGGCGCCAAGCTGGGCCTGGGCCAGGGGCGTGGCGAAGGCCTCGGCCTTGACGTCCGCGTAGTAGCGCAGGTCGCCCATGCGGGCGGCCCCCTCGCGGGCGAGGACCATGAGGGCGTAGGCGATGTCTTCGCCGCCGGAGTCGAAGTCGGGGGCGTAGTTGACGCGGTTGCGCAGGTTGTCCATCGCCATGGTGTACGCGGTGTCGGGGACGTCGAAGCCTTCGGATTTGGCGCGCGATAGGAAGTCGGCCACATAGGCGTCGAGCCAGAAATCGCCGGAACTTGCCCGCCAGAGGCCGAAGCTGCCGCCGGAGGATTGCCGGGTCAGGATGCGGGCGATGGATTGGTCGATGCGCTTTTGCGCATCGGCCTCGGAGGCGAGGCCCATCGCGGCGGCGACCTGGTTGAAGTAAAGCAGCGGCATGGCGCGGCTGACCACCTGTTCGGTGCAGCCGTAGGGGTAGCGGTCGAGCGCGGCCAGAAGCCGGGGCGCGTCGAGTTTCGCAAGCGGCCCGGCGGCGAGGATGGCGCTGGCCGTGTCGGGGCGCAGGTCTGCGAAGACGTCGTCACCCAGCGTGAAGCTGTCGCCCGCGCCGAGCGAGAAGCGGCGGGTGGTGGCGATGACCGGATCGTTGGAGCGGATGCCCAGCGGCATGTCCTTGGTCAGGTGTTTGCCGTCGGGCGTGGTGAGGGCGATGCGCACGGAAGCGTCGCCCACGTCGCCCGCCGTGATAGGCAGGGAGAGCGTGGTTTTCTCCTGTTCGCCCAGTTCGAGGCCGGAGGGGATGGCGCCACCCAAAGTGAGGCCGGTGCCGGAGACGTCGAGGCCCATGCGGCCCGTGGGCCCTTCGGTGTGCTGGATTTCCAGCAGCAGTCGGCTTTCGTCGCCGGGGGCGAGAAAGCGCGGCAGGGAGGCGGTGACGACGACGGGGTCGCGCACGATGGTCTCGTCCTCGGCCTGGCCCACGGCGGTGGGGGACCACGCGACGGCCATGAAGCGGACGGTGCCGTTGAAGTCGGGCATGTCGAAGCTGGCCAGCGCGGTGCCATCGGGGCCGATTTCCAGCGGGCCGGTGAAATAGGCGACGAGGTCCTCGGTGGGGGGCGGCTGGGTGCCGGACAGGGGGTTGCCCGCGTCGCCGCCGGAGCGGACCTGGCCCTCGGCGCCGTTCATGCCGTCGATGAGGCGGCCATAGAGGTCGCGGATTTCCACGCCGAGGCGGCGCTGGCCGAAGTAGTGCTCGGACGGGTCGGGCGACTGGAAGCCGGTGATGTTGAGCACGCCCACGTCGACGGCGGCGAGGGTGACATAGCCGGTCTGACCATCCGCCAACCCGTCGACGTTGACGGTGATGTCCAGCGGCCCGCGCGGGGCGGCGGTGTCGGGGGCGTCTATGGAGACGGTCAGCTGCTTGTCGCCCGGGGCGATCTTGGCGTAGCTGAGGCCGAGCGAGCGCGCCGGGTTCTGGCCCGCGCTGACGTTCATCGGGCGGATGACCTGGGCTGTGACATAGGCGCCCGCGCCCCAGTCCTCGGTCACGGAAAGCGGGATGGTGTTCTCGCCCTCGGTGACCTCGACCGCCTGGCGTTCGATGACGTGGCCCGACATGACGGTGATCAGCGCGGTGCCGGCATAGCGGGGCACGACGCGCAGTTGGGCGGTGTCGCCGGGGGTGTATTCGGGTTGGTCCAGTGACAGATCCAGCGTGTCGGGCGTGTCGCTGGCGTCGGCGGGGGCGTACCAGCCGGCGTAGAAATCGGTGGAGGACGAGACGTAGTCGCCGCCGGTGCGTTCCACGACCAGTTCATAGTGGCCCCATTCGACGGGGGCAGAGACGGTCAGGGGATCGGACCCCAGCGCGGCATCGCCGGTGGCGACCTGTTCGCGTGTCGTTATAGGCTCCCACTTCCACGAGCCGTAATCCTGGTACCATTGGTAGCGCGTGGTGACGCGGTTGACGGTCCATTTCACGTCCATCGGGACGGGTGTGAGGTCGGGCGAGATGCCGATGATCTGGAAACGGGCTTGGCTGCCCTCGGCCACCACGCCGTCGGCCATCGGCTTGATCCCGATCATGGGGCCGGCGGGGGCGAGCATGCGATTGAGCCTGCGTTCGACCGGGCGGCCGGAACCCTCTTGCAGGGTGACGGTGATGTCGGCCTCGAACGGGCGGTCGGTGACGTCGAATTCGGGAATTTCGGCGGCGATCTGAAGCTGGCCATCCGCGCCGGTCTTGCCGCCGGGCAGGTAGCTTACACGCGTGCCGACCAGGTCGTCGTGACGGCCGAAATTGTAGCCGGGGAAGTCGTCGAGCGTGGTGCGCGCCGAGAGGCGCACGTTGCCGTCGGCCACCAGCCCGGCACCGGGGGCGCCGAAGAGATAGCGTGCGTCGATTGTGAGCGGCGGCGTGTCGCCGGGGCGGATGGGGCCCTCGGGCAGCGAAAGGTCGAAGTCGATGCGCTCGGGCAGGAAGTCCTCGACCAGCAGGGTACGGCTGACCAGCGGTTGTTCCTCGGGGTCCGAGAAGATGTCGAGTGTCCAACTGCCGGTGGGGACGGATGTGCCGACGGGCAGGGTAAAGACATGGCCGCCCGCATCGTCATCGCCGGAAAGCTGGCGGGAATATTCCACGCCGTCGGGGCGGCGCAGGATGGCCGTCAGAGGCAGGCCGGGGATCGCCTCGGCCACGTTGTCACGGGCAAGGGCTGTGGCGTGGATCACCTCGCCCGGGCGGTAGGCGCCGCGGTCGGTGGCGAGGAAAACGTCGATTGGGGGGCGCGGGGCGGCGACCCTCGACGCCGCGATCCGACAGGTCGAAGGCGGGATCGGTGAGCGACAGGAAGGCCATGTCATCGTCGCCCGCCTTGGCCAGCAACAGCGCCGGGGCGGCGCCGGAGGTGCCACGGGTCAGGCCGGGCGCGAAAAGGGCATGGCCCTGGTCGTCGGTCGTCGCCGTTCCAAGCACGCGGTTGGAGCGCGAGAGCAGGGAGAGTTCGACGCCGGATTCCGCCTGTGCATCGGCCAGCCCGCGCACGAAGACATGCAGGCCGTCATTGCCCTTAAGCGTGGTCAGGCCAAGGTCGGTCAGCACGAACCATTGCGTGGCGCCGGGGTTGTCATAGCTGTCGGCGCCTTCGATGCTGGCGGTCAGGGCGTAGATGCCCGGAGGCTGGTCGGCCAGCACCTCGCCCAGCGGCAGGCGGGTGGTCATGTTGCGATTGAGCGTGTTCTGCACGTCGCCGGTGCCGGTCCAGACCTCCTCGGCGATTTCGGAGTTGAATTGGCGCTCCTGGTGCTGGCTGAGAGGGCGGCCAAAGTAATCCTCCTGCATGGTGCGCAGAAGGTTGCGGTCGGAGACGCGGCGCAGGAGCAGCTCGACCTCGTCGAGATTGACGGTCTCGATCGGCAGGGCAGTGTCGGCGGCCTTGGGCAGGATGTAGGCCCGGCCCGGAAAGCTGACACGCGGAGAGCGGTCGCGGACGTAAAGGGTGATGTCGGTGTCGCGCTGAAGGGTTTCGCCGCTGGCGGCGGGCAGCCCCTCGCGGAAGGTGACGCGGTAGCGTTCGCCGTGTTGGACGCCGGCGATGCAGATCTGGTTGCCGTCTGGCTGTACCACGAGGCCGGGATCGGGCAGGCGGACGAAGGGCGTGTAATCGGTGCCGGCCTCGACCAAAGGCTCGGAGAATTCGGCGCAGAGGCGCGGCTGGGCGCTGTCGCTGTCGGCGCGGTGATCGGTGATGCGAAAGCCGTACTTGGCGATGGCGGCATCGAGCGCGGTCATCACGTCGTCGCGCGGTTGGATAGATTCGGCAAGGCGCAGGGTGGGCACGGTGGCCTGACCCCGGCCCATCGTTTCGAGCGCCTGGGACATGAGCAGAAGCGCGTTGATGCGAGCCGGGTCACTGGGTGCGCGCAGGTAGGCATTGGTCGCAGCCTGAAAGGCGCGGTTTGCGTAATTGCGTTTCTCGGAGTTGTTCTGCGTCGGGATCAGCAGCGACAGGCGGGCGTACTCGGCCCATTGGTCGGCGGCGTCGGAACGGGCCACGGCGGCGCCCATCCAGCGCATGGCATTCAGGTAATCCTGCTGCGCGATGCGGTCCTGCGCGGCATTCACCATGGCGGGCACGTCCCATTGGCCGCCGGGATGGCGCGCGCCGATGCCGGTGGCTTGGGCTCGCGCCTGGTTCAGATCGTCGGGGTTGAGGAAATCCAGATCGGCGGCGCGGGCGGGCGCATCCGCGAGGACGCGCGCGTCAGTGTTGAAGACCTCGGCGGAAATCGCGCCGTCGTAGGGTTTGGTCTCGGACAGGGCGCTTTTGGGGAAACAGGAATTGGAGCGGCTGTTGAAGGTATAGGCGCGGCAGGCCGTGTTGGAAAAGCAGAGGTTGCGGCAGGCCTGAAGCGTGGTGTCGAAGAGCGGGTCGAGATCGGAGCCGAAGAAATCGACGTCCTTGGTGACCACCTCGCGCCGCTCGGGGACGGCATCCTGAGCCAGCGCGTCAGGGGCGACGAGGCCGGTAGAAAGGCAGAGGACAACGGCGGCAAAAAAGCGTTGGAGCATAATACCCTCCTTCAACGAATGGCGACATGCTGCCACGGCCCCCGCGCCAAGACAACGATTCCCGCCGCTGATCCGGGTCAGGATTTAAACACTTGTTCATCATAATAAGGGAAGTTGAGGCGCAAGAGTCACCGGCAAAGGCGGAGGTTGGGGCATGAGCCTTGCCAACAAACTGGCGGAGGAACGGCGGGCCCGGTTGGCCGCTGAACGTCTGCTGGAACAGAAACAGGCGGAGCTTCAGGCTGCGAACCGCAAGTTGGGCCGCCACGCCCGTGCGCTGAGCGAGGAAATTAACGAGACCCGCGCCGAGGTGCAGACCGTGCGCGACGAGAACGCGCGGGTGAAGTCCGACCTGAACGTGGCCAACGAGAAGGTGGCGATTGCCGAGCGGCGCTTGTGGCATTCGATCCAGACGATCCAGGACGGGTTTGCCTTTTTCGACGCCGACAGCCGGATGATCGCCGCCAACCACGCTTGGCTGGGTGTTTTCGAAGGGCTGGAGGACGTCAAGCCGGGCATCAGCTACGTCGAGATCCTGCAATGCGTGACCGAGGAGGGTGTCATCGATATCGGGGATGCCGACCCCGCCGCGTGGCGCGAGAGGATGCTGGATCGCTGGCAGACCGTGGCGCCCGAGCCGGAGATCATACGTCTGTGGAACGGGGCCTATATCAAGCTCATTGACCAGCGTGGGCAGACCGGCGACGTGGTGAGCCTGGCGCTGAACATCACCGACACGATCCGGTACGAGGAACGGCTGAAAGAGGCGCGGCGCAAGGCGGAAACGGCGAGCCGGGCGAAATCGTCTTTCCTCGCCAACATGAGCCACGAGATCCGCACGCCGATGAATGGCGTGGTGGGGATGGCGGAGCTGTTGAAAGACACCGAATTGGACGAGGAACAGCTGCTTTACGCCAACACGATCAAGAATTCGGGCGAGGCGCTGCTCGTCATCATCAACGATGTGCTGGATTACTCCAAGATCGAGGCGGAAAAGCTGGTTCTGCATGAAGAGCCGTTCGACCTGGAACGCTGCATTCACGAGCTGATCATGCTGATGCAGGCCAATGCGCGGGATAAGGGGATCGACCTGCTGGTGGATTACGACCTGTTTTTGCCGACGCGTTTCGTGGGCGACCCGGGGCGGTTGCGGCAGATCATGACGAACCTGCTGGGCAACGCGGTGAAGTTTACCGAGCAGGGGCATGTCATGGTGCGGGTCGTGGGCGTGGAGGCCGGCACCGAGGGCGCAGCACGCCTGCACGTGACGATAGAGGACAGCGGGATCGGCATTCCCGACGACAAGGTCCGGCACATTTTCGGCGAGTTCAACCAGGTGGATGACGAGAGCAATCGCAAGTTCGAAGGCACCGGGCTGGGCCTTGCGATCTCTGAAAAGCTAGTGAAGTTGATGGGCGGCGAGATTTGGGTCGACTCGGTGGAGGGTCAGGGCTCGACCTTTGGCTTTGCCGTGGAATTGCCGCTGGCCGAGCCGGATGCGGAACAGGATTTCAGCGTGCCCGATGGGTTGCGCAAGGTGCTGATCGTCGAGACGAACGCGCTGAACCGCGCGATCCTGGAGCGGCTGTTCGCGGCGCTGGGGGTCGAGGTCGTGTGCTGCGACAGCGGGGCGCGCGCGCTGGAGGTGATGGGCGAAGATGTCAGCCTTGTCATAACCGACCACGTGATGCCGCAGATGGACGGGATCGAACTGGCCGAGGCACTGAAAGGCGACGGGCACGCGGCGCCGGTTCTGCTGTTGAGCGGGAACACCGGCAGCGTGGATCAGGACCCGGGCCGGGTTTACGTTGACGCGGTACTGCAGAAACCCTTCCCCCGTAACGAGCTTTTCGCCGCGCTGACGCAGGTGTCGGGCGCGCTGGCGGGCGGCGTGGCCGCGCCCGAGCGACCCCAGGAGCCCAGCCGCGTGATGCGCGTGCTGGCGGCGGAGGACAACAAGACCAACCGGCTGGTCTTTTCCAAGATGGTCAAGGCGCTGGATATCGACCTGAAATTCGCCGTGAACGGCGAGGAGGCGGTGGCGTTCTATCGGTCTTTCGCGCCCGATATCGTGTTCATGGACATCTCGATGCCCGAGATGGACGGCAAGGAGGCCACCCGCGCCATTCGCGAGATCGAAGCGGATGGCGGCGTGCATGTGCCCATCGTGGCGATGACGGCGCACGCGATGGATGGCGATGAGGACGACATCCTGTCGGCGGGGATAGATCACTACCTGTCGAAGCCGCTGTCGAAACAGGCGCTGATAGACCATGTGAGCGCCGCCTGCCCCGAGGGCGTGCGCCCGCCGCAGGAAGGCCAGAACGCGGCGTAGTACGGGGAGACGGGACGCATGCGGGAGGGACCGTGCCTTGAGGGGGCGCAATAGCGAACCGGCTCGGTGGAACAGGCTATGGGGGGACCCTACGCCGTTTTGCCGGGCCGTGATGAAATCCGCGGCGCCGGGCTTTACTTTCTGATCAAATTCCGGGCAGTTTCGCGGCATGAATGCGCATCTCAAGGGGCTGCTGCTGACCACGCTGGGCGTGTTGTTCGTGGTTCCCGATTCCCTGTTCGTGCGGCTGATCGAGGCCGAGCCGCTGGTCGTGGCCTTCTGGCGCGGGATCACCGCGGGGGTCTTCATCTTGGTGGGCGTGCTGGCGTTCATGCCGCGCGGCGCGACCCGCGCCGCGCTCAGCACCGGATGGCCGGGCGTGATCTACATCGTGCTGATGGGCTCGACCGCGCCGGGGTTCGTGCTGGCGGTGACGCAGACCAGCGTGGCGAACGTGGTCTTCATCTTTGCCTCGATGCCGGTTTTTGCCGCCATTTTCGGCAAGGTATTCCTGGGTGAAGGGATCAGCAAGCGCATGGTGCTGACCATGCTGGGGGTGTTCGCGGGCCTGGCGATCATCGCCTATGGCTCGGGCGAGAACGAGATTGCCAGCTGGAAAGGCGACGTCTGGGCCGTGATCGTCTGCGCCTCTTACGCAGGCGCGCTGACGGCAGTGCGGCAGTTGAAGGACATCTCGATGATCCCGGCCATTCCGGTGGCCTATATCGGCGCGGGGCTGGTGGTGCTGCCCTTCGTGTCACCGTGGGTGCCGGTCGCGGCGCAATGGCATTTGTTTGCGCTGCACGGGGGTTTCATTGCGGTCGCGACCTGCTTTCTGACGCTGGGGCCGCGCTATATCAGCTCGGCGGAGGTGTCGCTGCTGATCTTGCTGGAATCGGTGCTGGCGCCGCTGCTGGTCTGGGCCGTGGTGGGCGAGGACCCGGGGCGCTGGGCCATCGTGGGGGGCGCCGTGGTGATCGGGGCGCTGCTGGTGTCGAACATGGTGGCGCTCAGGCGGCGGCGATGACCGGCGCGGAGGATGACACGGGTGGGGAGGCACCCTGTTTCGCACAGGACGTGGTGGGCGGCCATGTCGTGGATGCGCAGACATGGGCCGACGTGGCGCAGTTTCGCAAGAGCGATCGCGCCCGGCTTTATGCCCTGCGCAAAGAGCTGTCGCAGGACGAGTTGGCCCGGCAGGCGGCGGCGGTGATGGCGACGCTCGACCGTGTTCTGGGGGATGTGGGGGGCAAGACAGTGGCCGGGTACTGGCCGATCCGTGGGGAACTGGACCTGCGGTCGTGGTTTGGCCGGGCCGGCGAGGCGGAAGCGCAGGTGGCGCTGCCGGTGGTGGTGGAAACGGGCCGTGCGGTGGAGTTTCATCTTTGGCGGCCCGGCGCGAAGATGACGCGCGGCATCTGGAACATACCCGTCCCGGCCGAGGCGAAGGCGGTCACGCCCGATATCCTCATCGTGCCGCTGCTAGGGGTCGATGACGGTTGTTACAGACTGGGTAATGGCGGCGGGTATTACGACATGACGCTGGCGGGGCTGACGCCGCCGCCAAGGGTGATCGGGGTGGGGCATGATTTTTGCCCCGTGCAGACGATCTTTCCCCAGCCCTGGGACGTGCCGATGGATGAGGTGATCCTGGGCGACGGGTCGCATGTGCGCCGGGACGGCTGAGCACCGTCAGAAATCGACGGTCACGGCGGGCAGGTTCAGGGCCTTGACCAGATCGCGCAGTTCCTGACGCGCGGCGACGTTGGAGATGTTGAGCCCCTTCACGCCGATATCCTTGAGGTCCAAGAGGGTCAGGCCGCGTGGGAAAAGCTCGCGGAAGATGACCCGCTCGTTGAAGCCCGGCGCGGTGCGAAAGCCGATGCGCTTGGCGAGGTTTTCCAGCGCGGCCCCCATCTTTTCCTTGTTCACCATTTGCTGCGCGCCCAGCCGGTTGCGCACAACGATCCAGTCGATCGGTTTCAGACCCGCCTGCGCGCGCAGCTGCCGCGCGTTCCAGACCATCTCGGAATAGACCGAGGGGCCGAGGATCTTCTGCCCGTCGGTGTCGACATGGGCGAGCAGGTCGAAATCGACGAAGCTGTCGTTCAGCGGCGTGATCAGGGTGTCGGCGAGCGAATGCGCCACCTGGCTGAGCCGTGTGTGCGAGCCGGGGCAGTCGATGATGATGAAATCGCTGTCGGGTTCGAGTTCCGCCACGGCCGCCGAGAGACGACGGTCATAGACGTTCTCGCCGGGTTTAAGCTTGTCGGGATCGACCTCGGGCAGGTCGTGGTAATGCGGGCCGGGCAGGTCGAGCCCGGCTTTTTCGAGGTAAGCCTTGCGGTTGTGGGCGTAGCGGCCAAAGGTCTTTTGCCGCAAGTCGAGGTCGAGCGCGCTGACGTTGAAGCCCATTCGGGCGAGTGCCGTGGCGACATGCATCGAGACGGTGGATTTGCCCGCCCCGCCCTTTTCGTTTCCGACGACGATGATATGTGCCATGCCCGTGCCCTTGTGTCCCGCTTGTGATCCGGCGAACTGCCTTGCAGGTTTGGACGCTACTTTATGGTGTATGAAGGTCCGGTTGAAGCCGGTTTGAGACGATCGCGCGAAAATATTGCATTTGCGCCATGCCGGGGCCGGAACGAAAAACGCCGCCCCGGATGGAGCGGCGTTTCGATGTCGCGGACACGGGTGGCTTAGAAGCCGAGGCCGGCGTACTTGTTCTTGAACTTCGACACGCGGCCGCCGGAATCCATCAGGCGAGTGCCGCCGCCGGTCCAGGCGGGGTGGACGGAGGGATCGACGTCGAGCGACAGGGTGTCGCCTTCGCTGCCCCAGGTCGAGCGCATCTGGACGACGGTGCCGTCGGTCATCTTCACGTCGATGAAGTGATAATCGGGGTGCAGATCTTTTTTCATCTGGTCCGCTCCTTACGCGTTGGCGCCCGACTTGGGCTTGTAGGTGGTGTCTTCTGCGATACGGGCCGACTTGCCGCGGCGCTGGCGCAGGTAGTAAAGCTTGGCGCGGCGGACGCGGCCACGGCGCACAACCGCGATGCTGTCGATGTTGGTCGAGTAGAGCGGGAACACCCGTTCCACGCCTTCACCGAAGGAAATCTTGCGTACGGTGAACGAGCCGGCGATGCCTTCGCCGTTCTTGCGGCTGATGCAGACGCCTTCGAAGTTCTGAACACGGCTGCGGGTGCCTTCGGTCACCTTGAAGCCGACGCGCACGGTGTCGCCGGCTTTGAAATCGGGGATGGTTTTCCCCAGTTCGGCGATTTGTTCCGCCTCGATTTCAGCGATCAGGTCCATCTGATCCACTCCTATGTTGCTTGCGGTTGGTCCGCAAAGGTGATGCGCGGCCTTGAGAGCTCCTGGTCTTCTATCGGGTCCACTTGGAAGTGCCCGCCGGAGGTCAGGTCGTCATGTCTTTTGTCTCGGGTCTGTCTGCCGGGCGGGGTGGGTGCCGAAGAAAGCGTCCCAATGTGCCAAACAAACAGGTCCGGACGACTCAAAAGAGCCCCGGACGGGCGGTGTATAGGAGTAAATGGGCTGTCGATCAAGTCACTTGAAGCGCTGTCGTTCAGTTCGTTTCGGGCACCACGTCTTATGGCATCCAGCGTCAGCCGTCGCCGCCGTCGGCCTGTCCCATGCCTTTGCTTCGGGCGATATCGTAAGCGTTGTATCCGGCGGACGGCGCGTGCGCTTTGTGCGATTGTTTTTCCGACGCGAGTATCTGATGCCTGCGGCGAAGCAGGAACGCATAGATCGCGACAAGGCAGAGCAACGCAATCGGAGCGAGGATCATAAAAACCTGATTTGCCGTCATGCGCATCCTCAACCGCTCGTAAACGTATCACTGTAGAAAAAGAGCGTATCGGATTACGGGTCTTCGCTCAATGTCAGTGCCGACCAGAGGTCGGGTCGTCTTTCCCGCGTCAACTCCTCGGACTTGGCCTTGCGCCACTTGGCGATCTCGCCGTGGTGGCCGGACATCAGCACGTCGGGGATCTTGCGCCCCTGCCATTCGGCGGGGCGGGTGTAGTGCGGATGTTCCAGAAGGCCGTCGGAGAAGCTTTCCTCTTCCGTCGAGCTTTCGTTGCCCAGCACGCCGGGCAGTAGGCGCACTGTGGCGTCGATCATGGCCTGCGCCGCGATATCGCCGCCGGTGAGGACGAAATCGCCGAGCGAGACCTCTTGAATGTCGTAGTGGTCGATGACCCGCTGGTCGAGGCCCTCAAACCGGCCGCAGATCATGGTCACGCCGGGCCGGGTGGCCCAGTCGCGGGCCATGCCTTGGGTAAAGGGCGTGCCGCGCGGGCTGAGATAGACCAGCGGCGCACCTTTGGGCGCCTTGGGCAGGGCGTGGTCGAGGGCGCGGCCCATCACGTCGGCCCGCAGCACCATGCCGGCACCGCCGCCGGCGGGGGTGTCGTCGACATTGCGGTGCTTGCCCTCACCGAAAACGCGCAGGTCGATCGTGTCGAGTTGCCAGAGACCGTCCTTCAGCGCCTTGCCGGTCAGGCTGTGCCCGAGAATGCCCGGAAAGGCGTCGGGCAGCAGGGTGATGATCTGCGCCGACCAGGCGCGGGCGAGGCGTTCGGGGCCGTTCATCAGGCTGCGCGGTTTCAGCGACGCGGTGATCGACTTGCGGCCGTGGGATTTCGAGGCGGGGTCGGACATGGGGCTATGTGCGGTGCAAACCCGGGCGGCGTCAAGCGGGCGTGGCCCGGGTCTGGCGCGTGGCGCCGGCGGCGCGGTAGCGTTTGAGCACGTCGCGCTTGGCCTCGGCCAGCTCGGCGTCGGACAGTGCGGAGCGGTTGAGCGCCAGTAGCTCCTCGGCCGCACCCTCGGGCTGGACGTTATGGGCGGGCAGCGGCGCGAGGCCGTCGCGGGGGACGCCGAGATGGTCGAGCGCCACGCCGAGCGGGCCGAGCGGATCGGTGCCGCACTCTTCGATCGGCGCGTCGAGCACGGTCGCGCGCTGACTGACACGTTCGTCGACGCTGTCGACGATGGTGTCGAGGTCGGCGGCGCTGGACAGGTGGGTGCGGTAGGTCTCGAAATCCTCGGTCAGGCGCAGGGCGCGCAGGTTCTGCCACCAGACGCTGCGCTGCCAGTCGCGGGGCGCGCGCGTGGTGAACAGCACGCCAATCGGGGCTTCGGGACCGAAATGAGCGGCGAGCACGGCGGTGGCGACGTTCATCAGGGGTGCCGCGGCGGCGTAGGTTGTGACGCCGTGATTGCCGGGGATGTAGCCGCAGAGATCCTCGGAGGTGATCATCAGCGCGCGGGGCTCGTCCGCATCGGTGTCACGGATCGCGGCAGTGAAGGCTTCGGCAAAGCGGCGCAGGTCGGCCTGTTCCCGGTAGGCCGAGAAACGTTTGGCCATGCGCGTGGCGTCGATGAGGTCATGGGTGAAGATCAGGCGCAGGTGGGGACGCAGGGTGCGCTGCACTTCCGCCGCGCCGCGTTGCAGGGAGGACGTGCCGGTCTTGTGAAAGCCCGGATGCAGCAGGATTCGCGGCATGCTCAGAAGAGCCCCTCGGGCGGATCGGCGATGATGCGGCCTGAGGCGAGATCGACGGTGGGCACGGCCTCGAGCGTGAAGGGCAGCAGGACGGTGGACTTGAGCCCCGGCCCGTGGATTTCAAGGATGTCCGATGCGCCGTGGTTCAGGACCGACTTGACCCGGCCCAGCGAGGTGCCGCCGGTGTCGAAGACCTCGAGCCCGATGAGGTCGGCGTGGTAGTATTCGTCGTCCGGCAAGTTGGGCAGGCGGGCGCGGTCCACGAACAGGCGCAGGCCGCGCAGGGCTTCGGCCTGTTCCTTGGTGGCGACGCCGGAGAGGCGGGCGATCAGGGCCCCCTTGGTGGTCTGGCCGGTGAGGGTGATCGTGAAGCTCTGGCTGCCGTCCTCGGATGTGACGGGGCCGTAGGTGGCGATATCCTCGGGCGTGGCGGTGAAGGATTTCAGCCGCAAATCGCCCCGGACGCCGAATGCGCCGGCGATGGCGCCTATGCAAATGCGGTCGGTCATTGCTGGCCCCCCGTGACCAGGCAAAGCCCGTCGGTGGGCAGGCCACCCTGCGCCGTGCAGGCCTCGGACACGTTGTGGCGTTCAAAGAAGACGCCCGCGACGAAGGTCAGGGAACTGAGAACGAAAAGGCGGATCAGGCCGAACATTGCGGATGTCCCGAAAGCGAAAGCGGTGCGTGCCGCCCCGGGCGACGGGCGCGGTGGCGGCACGGTTTTCTTGTCGCCGAAAGCGGCGGGCGGATCAGCTTTCGCCGGTTTCTTCCGCGGCGGCCTCTTCGGCCGGGGCTTCCTCGGCCGGAGCGTTGGCGGCTTCTGCCGCTTCGGCGGCCTTGGCGGCTTTCTCTTCGGCCCGTTCCTGGGCTTTCTTGCCCGGCTCGGCCTTTTTCATGTTGGCGCGCTCTTTCTTTTCCAGCACGCCGGCGGCTTCGAGGAAGCGCGAGACGCGGTCGGAGGGTTGTGCGCCGTGGTCCAGCCAGTGCTGAACGCGCTCCATGTTCATCTTGACGCGGTCTTCGCTGTCCTTGGGCAGGAGCGGGTTGTAGGTGCCCAGCTTCTCGATGAAGCGGCCGTCGCGCGGCATGCGGCTGTCGGCGGCGACGATCGAGTAGTGAGGGCGTTTCTTGCTGCCACCACGGGCAAGGCGGATTTTCATGGCCATTGGTGTTCTCCTTTTGAATGGCGTTGCTGTAGTGGGGTGAAACCCCACCCTACGGGTTGGTCTGGCGGGAGGATCCCGCGTCAGGTCTGGTGTTGCTTGTGGTGCTGAATGACTTCAGCGATGATGAAGTTGAGGAATTTCTTGGCGAATTCCGGGTCGAGGTCGGCGCGGTGCGCCAGGTCTTCGAGCCGTGCGATCTGGGCCGCCTCGCGGGCGGGATCGGACGGGGGAAGGTCGTGTTCGGCCTTGAGCGCACCCACGGCCTGGGTGTGTTTGAAGCGCTCGCCCAAGGTGTAGACAAGGATTGCATCGAGACGGTCGATGCTTTCGCGATGCTCCTTCAGAAGGGCCGCGGCGCGGGAGGTGGTTGCGTCAGTCAATGGGCATCCCCTTCGGTTTGAAGAGCGGGTCGCTGTAATGGCCGATTTCCAGTTCGATCCCGTCGCGGATCTGGCCGGATTTGAGCGTTTCGGGCGACGGGTGACGGTAGACCGCGTCGGAGCCGTCGATGCTGGGCGCCTCGTGGTCCTTGGTGCAGCCCAGCCGTTCGGCGAGGCGGATGGAGTCGAGGTTCTTGGGGTCGATATAACTGACCGCGCCGTCCCAACCCTGCGCATAGAAGTGATCGCGCACCTTGTGCGTGGCTTCGAGCGCGTAGCCCTTGCCGGCCTTTTCGGGCCAGATGATCCACGCGATTTCGCGCTCCGGCCACTTGGCGGGGAACCAGCCGCCGGCCATGCCCACGGTCTCGCCGGTGTCGCGCAGGTGGATCATCCACATCCCGTAGCCGCGGATTTCCCAGTGGCCGATCTCGGCGGCGTAGAGCATCCACGCCTCGTAGGGGTTGAGCGGGCCGCCCATAAAGCGGGACCGGTAGGAGGCGAAGGTGGCCTTGAAATCGGGATAGTCCTCGGACGCGGGGCCGCGGAGCACGAGGCGCTGGGTTTCCAGCATGGGGATGTCGCGATGTCCCATCTCAGGCCTCCGCCGGGTGTATTGAGGGATGGGCCACGCGTGGGTGGCGCCAGACCTGGCAGGGTTTGCCCAGAAGGGTGCCGTCGCGTTCGTGCTGCGCGCCGAGGCGGTCTGCGAGGCGTATAGAACGGGCGTTGGTGGCGTCGATATATGAGATGACGCCGTCGAGGCCGAAATAGCGTGCGGCGTGTTCGCGGGCGGCAAGCGCGGCTTGGTAGGCATACCCCTTGCCCTCGAACCCGTCGTAGATATGCCAGCCGAGTTCCGGCTCGTCCCAGCCGTCGTTCAGGATCATGCCGACGCGGCCCGCGATCACGCGGGATTCTCGGTGTTCGATCATCCACATGCCGTAGCCGCGCAGGGCCCAGTGGCCGATGGCGGCCATGAAGGCGCGCCAGCTGTCCCAGCGGGTGTGCGGGCCGCCGACGAAGGACGCACGGTCGGACGTGCCGAAGGCGGCGAAGGCCTCGAAATCGGTCTCGTCATAGCCGCGCAGGATCAGGTCCTCGGTCTGCAGCACGGGGATGTCGACGGTGATTTTCATGCGTAGGCCTCGGGGGAACCGTCGGCGTCGCAATCGAGCCCCAGTTCGG
Source organism: Roseovarius sp. THAF9 (assembly GCF_009363715.1). Taxonomy (NCBI): domain Bacteria; kingdom Pseudomonadati; phylum Pseudomonadota; class Alphaproteobacteria; order Rhodobacterales; family Roseobacteraceae; genus Roseovarius; species Roseovarius sp. THAF9. The sequence continues at coordinate 3,673,749 of NZ_CP045404.1, read as the reverse complement.
ACGGGCCGGGATGACGGTAGAGGTAATCCTCGCCCATCTCGACATTCTGGTAGGTCTTCTCGTACTGCGCGCCGAGGCGTTCGGCCAGCGCGATGGAACGCGTGTTGCCGGGCACGATGTTGGACGTCAGCGTGGTCAGGCCAAGGTCCTGATAGGCCCAGCGGCGGGCGCGTTCGGCGCCCTCGAAGGCGATGCCGCGGCCCTCGAACCCTTCATAGACGACCCAGCCAAGTTCCGGTTCGGGCCAGCCCTCGGGCGCCCAGATGCCGGTGATTCCGCAGGGCTGGCCGGTTTCCTTCCATTCCATGGTGAAATAGCCGAAGCCGTGCAGCGCCCAGTGGCCGATGGACATGGCAAACCAGCGCCAGGCGCGCGACATGTTTTTTTCCGTGCCGAACCCCCAGGAGCGGTCGCGGTCCAGCAGGAACCCGGCCAGCGGTTCGAAATCGCTGGCTTCCGGGCCGCGCAGGACGAGGCGGTCGGTCTCGATCCGGGGGATGTCGAGGCGGAGGGTCATGCGGCACCTGCCGTGGGTCTGGCCAAAAGGACGCGCTGCCGCGCGGCTTTCATACAAAGGGCTGCGCCGTGACGCGCCGGGGCGGGCCGGGGCGTGGGCGGCAAGGGCCGGATTGAGTATTTGGGGCAAGAAAAAGCCATGCGGTTACTTCTTCTTCCCGAAGCCGGAGAGGCCGGGGGGCAGTTGCGAACCGCCGCCGCCCATGCCGGGAAAACCGCCGCCGGGCATGCCTTTGCCCATTTGCTTGGCGGCTTTTTCGAGCGCCTTTGGGTCCATGCCCTGGGCCATGTCCTCGGGCGAGGGGCCGCCTTTGCCGAACATGCCTTTCATGGCCTGTTTCAGCATGCCGCCCTTGCCCATCTTCTTCATCATGTCGCCCATCTGGCGCTGCATTTTCAGAAGCTTGTTGAGCTCGGAGACTTCCAGCCCCGCGCCCTGCGCGATGCGTTTCTTGCGGCTGGCCTGCAGGAGCTTGGGGTTGGCGCGTTCTTTCTTGGTCATGGAATTGACCAGCGCGATCTGGTGGGCGATGACCTTGTCGTCGATGCCAGCACCTTCCATCTGCTTGGCCATCTTGCCCATGCCGGGCATCATGCCCATCACACCTTCCATGCCGCCCATCTTCTGCATCTGTTCAAGCTGCATCTTGAGGTCGTTCATGTTGAACTGCCCCTTCTGGAAGCGGCGCATCATCTTTTCGGCCTGTTCGGCCTCGATGGTTTCCTGCGCCTTCTCGACGAGGGAGACGATGTCGCCCATGCCGAGGATGCGGCCCGCGATGCGCTCGGGCTCGAAGGTCTCGATGGCGTCCATCTTTTCACCCAGGCCGACGAAGCGGATGGGTTTGCCGGTGACCGCGCGCATCGAAAGGGCCGCACCGCCGCGGCCGTCGCCGTCCATCCGGGTAAGCACGACGCCGGAGACGCCGATCTTGTCGTCGAATTCGGTGGCGACGTTGACGGCGTCCTGGCCCGTCAGGCCGTCGACCACCAGAAGCGTTTCGCGCGGGTTGGCGACGTCGCGAACTGCCGCCGCCTGGGCGATCAGTTCCTGGTCGATATGCAGGCGACCGGCGGTGTCGAGCATGTAGATGTCGTAGCCACCCAGACCCGCCTGCGTCTTGGCGCGCTTTGCGATGGTGACGGGGTCCTCGCCCTTGACGATGGGCAGGGTGTCGACGCCGATCTGGCGGCCGAGGATTTCGAGCTGTTCCATGGCCGCGGGGCGGTTGACGTCGAGCGAGGCCATGAGCACGCGCTTGCCATCGCGGTCCTTGAGGCGCTTGGCGAGCTTGGCGGTGGTGGTGGTCTTGCCGGAGCCTTGCAGGCCGACCATGAGGATCGGGGCAGGCGGGTTGTCGATTTTAAGCGCGCCGGGGTCCTCGGAGCCGGTGAGCGTGTCGACCAGCGCGTCGTGCACGATCTTGACGACCTGCTGGCCGGGCGTGACGGAGCGGGTGACGGCCTGGCCGGTGGCCTGCTCCTGCACGCGTTTGACGAAGTCGCGGGCGACGGGCAGCGAGACGTCGGCCTCGAGCAGGGCCACGCGGACCTCGCGCAGGGCGGTCTTGACGTCCTCTTCGCTGAGCGAACCTTGTTTCGTCAGCCGGTCGAAGACGCCGGAGAGACGTTCGGAAAGATTTTCAAACATGCCTCGGCCTCCTTCGCCGGTTTCTGTCATGCCGTCCCAACATAGGGATGACGGTTCAAACGATAAACGCCCCCACGGCATTCAAACGAGAAGCGCCCCCACGGGCGACACTCGCTGGTGGGGGGCGATCCCGGGCCGCGCCCAAGGGACCGGAAGAGCGCTGTCTTCCGTGATGTTGGGCGGCTGATAGGCTTTTGCGGGGGGCGAGTCAATATAGTGCAGCGCGTCGGGCCGGACCTGGCGGCACTGGTGCTGATGCAGGACCGCCACCGCGCGAGGCCAGCTGACGTCATGGACGTGTAAGGCGTTGGCAGGGTGCGTCGGGCAGGGATAGACTTCGGCCATTGCTTTAGGGGATTTCGCGATGGAAGCGCTGGTTCTTATCTTTGCGGAGATCATCCTGGCGTGCATGGCGCCGGTGATCGCCATATTGGGCGCCGTCGTGGGGGCGGTGATCGAAGGCATCTTTCTGCTGTTCGGCGGGGTGTTCGCGGAATGGGTCCAGGCCCGGCGGGCGCGGCGTGCCTCGGCCAGGGGCAAATCCTCGCCGCCACGCAAGCCTTTGATCCCGCGCAAGGTGGTGCATTGGGTGGCCGGCGGCAGCGCGGTGCTGGGCGTGCTGGGGGTCGTGGCGACATACGTGTTTTTCCAGCCGATCCTGCGAACGGTGATCGAGATCGCGAGCGAGAAGGCGGGGATGAGCGTGAGCTATGCCGGGGCCAGCGGATCGCTTCTGGGAGGGCACGTCGTGCTGGAAGGGCTGGAGATGGCGCGGGCGCACGAGACCGGGCTAGCCTTCGATCTGCGCGTGGCGCGGGCGGAGGCGGATGTGGACCTGTGGAGCCTCTTGGGCGACACGCCGCGGCTGGAGCTGGGGCAGGTCGCGGGGGTGGAAGGGTATGTCATCCCGCCGCGTCCCAAGGAGGAGGCGGCGGGCGAGGACGGCCGCCTTCCCAAACCGCGCCGGGCGTTCAGGGCCGACAGGCTGGCGGTCGAAGGTGTCGACGTCGAGATCCGGCCACGCGGGAAAGAGCCCTACGCGCTAGCGATCGAGACCGGAGAGGTGGCGCCGTTCCGGAGCGGGCTGGCGTTGTTCGACTTGCTGTTCCGGTCGAACCTGAAGGCCGAGGTGGCGGGCCAGCCGCTGTTGGTGGAGACGCGCGAGATCACCGAGCAGGGGCGCGAGACGCGCTGGGCCTTCGAGGACGTGGACGCGGCACAGCTGAAGCGGCTGGTGCCACGCGCGCCGCTGACATGGATCGACGAGGGCCGGGCGACGGTGATGGTCGAGGACCGCTGGAGCCTGTCTGAGGATTTCGTCGACATGAACTGGCGGCTGGCGGCGCGGGACATGACGGTGAGCGTGCCCGAAGGCGCGGCGCGCACCGAACGTATGCTGGCCGGTGGCCTGGGCAAGCTGGTGGCGCTGCAGGGCGGGAACGCGGAGTTCCGGTACCAGTTGCAGCTGGATGCCGAGGAGATGGCGCGATTGCGGGAGGGAGACATCGATCTTTTTTGGGACACGGTGCTGGCTGGCGTGATGGAAGGCGGGATTTTGCGAGAGGATGACGTGTCCGAAGCGCCTGAAGAGCCGACGGAGGAGAAGCCGGGGGCTATTGACAGGCTGAAGTCGTTCTTCGAGAAGGACGACCCGGCGGAATAGCCGCCTTTCCCGGTCAAGGAACCCTTGGATATGGTCGATGCCTCTTCCGCCTTTCAGGACAGCTTGCCCGTGAGTTCCGATGACCTGCTGGCGCGGATGCGCGCGGCGGGCCTCGATTTCGAGTTTTACGAGCATATCCCCCTGCGCACGGTCGAGGACGCCAAGACGGTGCAGGGCGGGGCCGTTCCGGCAGGCGACGGGCGGATCGACATCAAGAATTTCTACCTGCGGGATCGCAAAAAGCGGAACCACCTTGTGGTGCTGGAACAGGACCGGGAGGTGGATCTGAAGGCGCTGGGTGCGCAGATGGGCGTTGCGGGGTTGTCCTTCGGCTCGGCGGAGCGGTTGATGGAGTTCCTGGGCGTGCGGCCCGGCGCGGTCAGCCCGCTGGCGATGGTCAACGGGGCCGGGGCTGGCGTGCAGCTGTGGATGGACGCGGCGGTGCGGGACGCGGGGTTCGTCCATGCGCATCCGCTGGTCAATGACCGGACGGTGGCGATCCGGCCTGCCGATCTGGTTGCGCTACTGGAAGAGTGGGGCGCCGACCTGGCTTGGCTGGAGCTTTAGGGCCGGCGGCGGAGTTTGAGTATTTGAGGAACAGTGAAAACGGGGCGGTGCGCACAATCTCAACCGCTTGGTTGAATATGCGGAATCCGGTTTGCGGGGCGCGATAGGGGCTGCGGCGCAGCGGCGCAGATCGGTAAATCATAGCTTTATCAATGGGTTGATGAGGGTCGCCGCGAGCTTGACTCGGAGCCGGGTGCGGCATAGCAACAGCGCAACGGTTCCGGAGGGGCAAACGTGGATGATCCTGACCGACACGAGCGGCTGAAGCGGCTTGAAGACAGGATCAACGCGCTGAAAGGCGTGGATGCGCCGACGCCCCACATGGAGAACCACTATTCCCAGGCGCAGCTGGCCTGGCGGATGGTGATCGAGCTTGTGGCTGGTCTGGGGATCGGCTTTGGCATGGGGTACGGGTTGGATTACCTGTTCGGGACAATCCCGATCTTCCTTGTGCTGTTTACATTGCTGGGCCTTGCGGCGGGCATCAAGACGATGATGCGCAGCGCCAACGAGATCCAGCTGAAGAATGCGGCGGAAACGCTGGACGCAGAGCGAGCCCGAGAGGGTGACGAGAAGAGGATGACAGATGGCCACTGAAGCGCATGGCGAAAGCGAAGGGCTGGTATTCCACCCGATGGATCAGTTCATCATCAAGCCGCTGGCGGGCGACGGCCCGGTGGGCCTGTTCACGATCACCAACGTCACGCTGTGGATGGCGTTGACCTGCCTGGCCGTGTTCGCGCTGATGGTGCTGGGCACGTCCGCAAGGTCGGTGATTCCGGGCCGCATCCAGTCGGTCGCCGAGTTGGCCTATGGATTCATCCGCAAGATGGTCGAGGACGTGGCGGGCAAGGACGCGCTGCCGTACTTCCCCTATATCATGACGCTGTTCATGTTCATCGTCTTCGCCAACTTCCTTGGCCTGATCCCGGGATCGTTCACATCGACCAGCCATATCGGCGTGACCGCCGTGATGGCGATGATGGTGTTCATCGGCGTGACCGTGCTGGGCTTCGTCAAGAACGGCGCGAGCTTCCTGAGCCTTTTCTGGATCAGCTCAGCGCCGCTGGTGCTGCGGCCGATCCTGGCGCTGATCGAGGTCATTTCCTACTTCGTCCGCCCGGTCAGCCACTCGATCCGTCTTGCCGGCAACATGATGGCGGGCCACGCCGTGATGAAGGTGTTTGCCGCCTTCGCGCCGCTGGTGCTGATCTCGACCGGGGTGGGCCTTGTGGTGACGCCGCTGTCGATCCTGGCGATCACGGCGGTCTACGGGCTGGAGGTGCTGGTGTCGTTCATCCAGGCTTACGTATTCACAATCCTGACCTGCGTGTACCTGAAGGACGCGCTGCACCCGCATCATTAGGAGATAGCGTGGGTTGTCACCCACCCTACGGCGGCGGTTTCCGGCGCCTGCAACCAACAACAGATCACTGAATTCCATCGTAAGGAGAAAAGACATGGAAGGCGATATCGCACAAATGGGTCAATTCATCGGCGCGGGCCTTGCGTCTGTCGGCATGGGCGGCGCGGCCGTCGGTGTGGGCAACGTGGTCGGCAACTACCTGGCCGGTGCCCTGCGCAACCCCTCGGCCGCCGGTGGCCAGACCGCGACCATGTTCATCGGTATCGCGTTCGCGGAAGCACTGGGGATCTTCTCGTTCCTCGTCGCGCTTCTGCTGATGTTCGCCGTCTAAGCCAGACGGATGTGATCCTTACGGACCGGGGCGAGGGGCTTTGTGCCTGTCCCCCGGCGTCCGCAAGGAAAGCCCGACCGGCCTTTTGCCGCGTCCGTATAGCGGGCCTGGCACCACGACACGAACATTGAGCCTTGCGCAGCCCCGGTGCCGGACATTGGCCGGCAAACCTGATACAAGGGGGCAGGCGCAACAAGGAGAACGCAGATGGCGACCGATACCCTAGGAGAAGGTGCTGCCAGCGCTTGCGTCGACGCAGGCGGTGGAGCAATCGGCCTTCCCCAGCTTTGCCCGGACTGGATGGGCAACCAGATCTTTTGGCTGGTCATCGCGCTGATCGTGATCTTTTTCATCCTGTCGCGCATCGCGCTGCCGCGGATCGCGGCGGTGCTGGCCGAGCGTCAGGGGACGATCACCAACGACCTGGCCGCGGCGGAAGACCTGAAGGAAAAGGCCTCTGACGCCGAAGACGCCTATAACAAGGCCCTCGCCGATGCCCGCGCGCAGGCGCAGGAGATCATTGCCGAGGCCAAGGCGGAGATGAACGCGGAGCTGGAAGAGGCCACCAAGAAGGCCGATGCCGAGATCGCGGCGAAGACCGCCGAGGGCGAAAAGGCCATCGCGGAAATCCGCGCCTCCGCCATGGAGAGCGTCAAGGAAGTGGCCAAGGACACCGCCAAGGAGCTTGTCGCCGCCATGGGCGTCAAGGCCGATGCGCGGACCGTCACGTCGGCCGTCAATTCGCGGCTGAAAGGGTGAGCGCCATGAAACAGTTGATCGCAACCCTGACTGCCATGGTTGCTGCCAGCCCCGCGCTGGCCGCTACCGGGCCTTTCTTGTCGCTGGGCAACACCAACTTCGTGGTGATGCTGGCCTTCATCCTGTTCATCGCGCTGCTGGTCTACCTGAAGGTGCCCGGCAAGATCGGCGAGATGCTGGACAAGCGGGCCGACGGCATCAAGTCGGAGCTGGACGAGGCGCGCGCGCTGCGCGAGGAGGCACAGACCTTGCTTGCGAGCTATGAGCGCAAGCAGAAGGAAGTGCAGGACCAGGCCGACCGGATCGTGGCCCATGCCAAGACCGAAGCCGCCGAAGCCGCCGAGCAGGCCAAGAAGGATCTGGAAGTGTCCATCAAGCGCCGGATCAAGGCCGCCGAGGAGCAGATCGCCTCGGCCGAGGCCAGCGCCGTGAAGGACGTCCGCGACCAGGCGATTGCCGTGGCCGTGGCCGCCGCCAAGGACGTGGTCGCCAAGAATATGACCGAGGAAGACAACAGCAAGCTGATCGATCAGTCGATTGGCGAGGTCGAGGCCAAGCTGCACTGACGCCTCTGCAAATCCGAAAATGACAAGGACCCGGTGCCGAAAGGTGCCGGGTCTTGTTTTTCTGCATAGGCCTCAGTTCGATTTACCGGATCTTAAGAAAGACCCTCTTCTCTGCATCTTAACGTGTCTTAAGGAGCAGGGATTTGGACGGAGTAAACGGTATGGAAGACGGTCTGGCGCGGGTGGACGCGGCGGACGGGCCAGTGCGAGTGACGGCGGATGACGGGTCTGCGCCCGCACTCGCCCTTGAACCTTGCGGGTTTTTCAACACGATCAGTGCGACATTGGCCGGAACGCTGGAAAATACAATCGGGCTGGAGGATGCATCGGCCTTTGTCGGTGTGGTCGGGGACCAGATGGGCGAGGACATCAGCCAGAAATACGCCTGCGCGGCGGGCGGTGACCTGTCGCAAGACCCCGAGGCTCTGGCGCGGATCCTGGTGGATTTGAAAGCAAGGCTGGGCGGGACATTCGAGATCGAGTCCTGCGACGACGGCGAGATCGTCCTGACCAACGGGCGGTGTCCGTTCGGCGCGCAGGTCTTCGGGCGCAGCTCGCTTTGCATGATGACGACCATGGTCTTCGGCCGCGTGGTGGCGGATCGCAACGGGTATGCCAGCGTGAAGATCGAGGAATCGCTGGCGATGGCGCATGACCGCTGTCGCGTGCGGGTCCGATTGGTCGATGACCGGGAAGGTGACGGGGTCGAGTTCTTCAGATGACGACCGATCCAAGGCTGGCAGGTGTGGGGATCGCGCTGGACGCGCTGTCACAGGCGGCGATGGTCGTCGACGCGACCGGGACCATCCTGCTCGACAATCGGCCGGCGCGGGCGCGCTACGCGACGGGGCGGCCCGGCGGGATTGTCGATCTGGCCGCCGCTTCGCGCGGGCAGGTGCTGGCAGAACTCAGGCGCGTGGTGCGGACCACGGGCGCGTCGTTTCTGCGACTCTGCCGCGACGGACATGCGACGGGCGTGTTCAAGCTGAAACGGCTGGACGGCATGTGTCCGGCGCAGAATCGGCTTATCCTTATGCTGGAGGATCAGAACGCGGTGATGGTCGGCAAGATCCTGAAAGCGAGCGAGCTTGTGAAGACGCGGGATGGTGCGCTTCAACTCAGCAAGCGGCGGGAGGAGGACCTGCGCCGCGAGGCGCGAAGGCTGCGCGAGCTGGGTCGGATCGATCCGGTGACCGACCTGCTGAACCGGCGCGCCTTTGAAGAGGCGGTGCGCAACGGTCTGCGCAGCGGGCCCGGCGCACTGCTTTTCTGCGACCTGGATGATTTCAAGGCCGTGAACGACCGGCTGGGCCACCGCGCGGGGGACTGCGTGTTGCAGCAGGCCGCGCTGCGGTTGCGCGACGTGTTCCAGGCGAACGGGATCTGTGGACGCATCGGCGGGGACGAGTTTGCGGCTTGGCTGCCCGCGGTCGGACGGGCCGAAGCGGCGGTCGGCGCGGATGCGGTGGTGCGGTCCTGCGCGGAGCGTTTTCCCCTTGGCGAAGGGGAGCAGGTGGCAGTCGGCGTTTCCGTCGGGGTGGCCGTCGCCCCCGAGGATGGTGGCGACTTCGAGGCGTTGATGGCCTGTGCGGATATGCGGATGTACGCCGAAAAGGCGCGGTTGCGGGTCTGTGACTGGCCAGACGCGCGTTCAGCGCCTCCCCGGATCGAGGCCTGACAGGACAAGGGAGGGTTCAGACGAAAAATGCCCGCTCGGCGGAGCGGGCATTCGTCGTGAAGTCCGGGTGATCGGTGCGTTTAGCGGCGGATGCCGAGACGCTTGATCAGGTCCTGATAGCGGCCTTCGTCCTTGCCCTTGAGGTAGTCCAGCAGCTTGCGGCGCTGGGCGACCATCTTCAGAAGGCCACGGCGTCCGTGGTTGTCCTTCTTGTGGGTCTTGAAGTGCTCGGTCAGGGTTGTGATGCGCGAGGTGAGGATCGCGACCTGAACCTCGGGCGAGCCGGTGTCGCCTTCCTTGGTCGCGAATTCTTTCAGCACCTTGGCTTTTTCTTCGACAGTGATCGACATCGGGGTCTCCTTTGGTTGAGGGGTGAAGGGCACGAGCCGGGATGTCGTCCAGCAAGGTCCTGTGGAGATACCTGCCGTTTCAGCGGCAGATGCGGGCGTATAGGAGATTCTTGTCCGTTTGGAAAGGGGGATTTGCGTGGGCGGCCCTGGGAGTGCGGATCAGCCCTCGGTCTGTGGGATCAGGGTGATATGCGCCAGCGTCAGGGCGGCGTCGCTGGTCACCTCGGCCACCACCTCTCCGTCCAGGAGGATGCGATGCAGGCCGGGCACATCCGTACCACCTTCGATCGAGACATCCGGAGCGGCATCGCCGGTGTCGTCGTAAAGCAGCACGAGATTGTCCTCGGAAGTATTGAAATCAACGATCTGGCCCTGGTGCTGGGCATCGAGCCAGTCACGGAGGATAAAGCTGTCGGCGCCGTTGCCGCCGGTGGCGATATCGCCCGCGCCAAGCGAGATCCGGTCGTCGCCGGCGCCGCCGTTCAGGTAATCCTGGTCGTCTTCGGGCGGGGTGCCTCCGGGCGCGATGCCGCTGAGCTGATCGTTGCCGTCGCCGCCGAAGAGCGTATCGGACCCGGCGCCGCCGTCGAGCGTGTCGTCGTCGAGATAGCCGTGCAGCGCATCATTTCCGGCGCCGCCCGACAGGGTGTCGTCGCCTTCGCCGCCCAGAAGACTGTCGTCGCCATCCTCGCCGTCAAGCAAGTCATCACCGTCGTGGCCAAGGACGCTGTCGTTTCCGTCACCGCCTGAGACCGTGTCATTCCCGGCCCCGCCATGCAGGGTGTCGTCGCCGCGGTCGCCCGAAACGGCGTCATTCCCGTCACCGCCGTTTGCGACATCGTCGCCGTCGCCTGCCAGAATCGTGTCGTCGTCGTCGAGGCCGTCGAGAAATTCGTTGATCGATGTGCCCGAGAGAGTGTCTGCTACGGTGGTGCCGCGCGAGACGCCGTAGTCGTCGCCCTCGGGGTCGTCTGCCGCATCCTCGGGTCCGGTGGCGATGTCGAGCAGTGCGCTGCTGTTGGTCGTCATTTCGGGCTGTTCTGTGTCGCCGGGCGTGGTGACCTCGTCGCGCGCATTTTCCGTGGAGAGCTCTTCGAACCCCCACATGGCTGCGGTGCTAACGGCCACCATACCGATCAGACCAGCAAGGAAAAGCATTGCAAAAGACCCACGAAAACCCCCGGTCGAAAAAGCCACGGCCGGGACGATTCTTCAATTCAAACCGCGCGCCATGGTTAACAGGTCGCCGGCTCTATCCTTGGCACGGCTGTGTCAAACAAACGTTAAGATCCGATTAATTCTCGGTCTCCAGACGTGTTCTTGCGTTAGCTGATCCGGCCGGGGGCATACACTTCGTAGCCAGTTTCTTCGGGTTCGTCATCGACCATTTCGGCGGGGAAGCCTGGCGCGGTGATGTCGAGGCCCGTGGCCTCTTCCAGCCGGCGGATAATGTCATCGGACTGCGCCCGCAATCCGTAGCGGCGGATGCCGTCCTCGAGGATAGAGATCATCAAGGGCGAGATTTCCAGCGGCACACCGGCACGGTCGGCAATCGCCTGAAACAGGCCGATATCCTTTTTCACGAGATCCATGGTGAAGTTGATGTCGCGGGACCCGTTAAGGATGACCTGGCTTTCGGTTTCGTGCACGAAGGAGGTGCCGGAGCTGATGGCGATGGCCTGATACGTGGTGGCAAGGTCCATGCCGGCGCCTTTCATGGTCACCAGCGCCTCGCACAAGGTCAGAAGGTTGGCGGTGGCCAGGTAATTGGTCATGACCTTCAGCACCGACGCGCTGCCCAGATCGCCGGTATGCAGAATGCGGCGGCCCATGGTTTTCAGCAGTGGCAGGATGCGGTCGAACGTGGCGCGGTCGCACCCCGCGAAGATCGAGATATTGCCGGTATCGGCCCGGTGGCAGCCGCCCGAGACGGGGCAGTCGACGGCCGCGCCGCCCGCGGCGATGACCTGGCTGCCGAGACGTTTGACCTCGGCCTCGTCCGTGGTGGACATCTCCATCCAGATCTTGCCGGGGCCCATATGGGGCAGCATCTGGCGCAGCACCGCGTCCGAGGCGGCGGGCGAGGGCAGGCAGGTGATGACGGCATCGCAGTCTTGCATCATCTGCGCCGGGCTTTCGGCGGCCTGTGCGCCACGCGCGGTGAAGCCGGCAACGAGGTCGGGGTCGAGGTCATGCACGGTCAGGTCGACGCCGTTGCGCAGGAGCGAGCCCGCGAGCTTGCCGCCGACATTGCCGAGCCCGATAAAGCCGGTTTTCATGGTTAATGCCCCCATTGCTTTCCAAGTATGGTGGGGGGCGAACAGGGCGGGGTCTGGCCTGTCCGCGACAGGGCAAGGGCGGGGAGCGCCCTAATGGCGGCGCAGGGTATCGCCGTAAGTGAGCGTCGGCTCCAGCACGATCCGCGACGGTACGCCCGGGCTATCTGTGCCGGAGGCGCGGGCGACAATGAGTTCGGCGGCGCGGCGGCCGATTTCCTGCCGGCAGGACTCCATCGTCGCCAGTTCGCGCGGCAGGCCCTTGATCAGGTCGACGCCGTTGAAACCGGCAAGGCCCATCTGGCCGGGAATGTCGATGCCCTGCTCGGTCAGATAGAGCAGGCCGCCCGCGCCGATCAGGTCGTTGGAATAGTAGATGAAGTCGAGGTCCGGGCTGCGGGCCAGCACGTCGCGGGTCATCTCGCGGCCCTTCTTCAGGGCCGACCCACCGGAGTAGAATTCGCGGTCCTCGATTTCGATCCCGGCCTTTGCGAGGGTTTCGGTGAAGCCCTCGAAGCGCTTGCGGGCGCGGTGGTCGAGCGGCATCTTGGTGCCGAGAAAGGCGATGCGCCGGTACCCGGCCTTGATGATCGCCTGTGCCATCTGCGACCCGGCACGGCGGTGCGATATGCCGACCACCGAGTCGATCGCGGTGCCGTCCACATCCATGATCTCGACCACCGGGATGCCCGAGGCGCGGAGCATGGCGCGCGCCGCGTCGGAATGCTCCATCCCTGCGATGATCACGCCCGAGGGGCGCCAGGAGAGCATTTCGTAGAGGACTTTCTCTTCTTTCTCCGGCCGGTAGCCGGTGACGCCGACAACGGGCTGAAGCTCGGTCTCGTCGAGCGCCTCGGAGATGCCTGTCATGACATCGGGAAAAACCATGTTGGACATCGAGGGGATGACGACCGCGACGAGGTTGACCCGCTGGCTGGCCAGCGCGCCGGCGATTTTGTTGGGGACGTAGCCAAGGGCGCGCGCCGCCTCCAGCACGCGCTTGCGTGTGGCGTCCGACACGTCGCCGCGGTTGCGCAGAACGCGGCTGACCGTCATTTCCGACACGCCCGAAGCCTCGGAGACGTCGCGCAGGGTCAGGGGGCGGGTGTCGTGTGATGTCATTGCACGGGGCGTTCCTGTCAGGGGTCGGGCGATCCTAGCCGAACCGGCGTTACCCCTGCAAGCAGGGCTTACTATGCATCCGGCGTCGGGTCTGGGTCTGCCTCATCCGCGTGCGGGGCAGGGGGCGAGTTAGGATCGAAAGCCTCCACCGAAGTATCGAGCATGACTCAACGCCGACCTTCGCTGACCCCCGGCGGATATCTGGGCCCTGAGGATTTCGGGCTCGGTCACAAGGACCGGCAGCATGTCGAGACCAGCCTCGCGCACCGGCGTGAAAAGCCCGGCAAGCCGGGTTGGATCTTTTATGGCGGAAAACTCGGGCGGGGCATAATCTCTCAGCACCGTATCGTTGCCTGTCCAGTTGTCGTGGTTCACGGTCGTCATGATGTCCCGGATCAGCGCGACGGCGAAGCTGCGCTCTACCATCTCCTGAGCTGCCGCATCCCCGGTTATGAGCGCGAGGGCGAAAAGGGCCGCAACGATGCGTTGTGATGTTCTTTTCAATGCCAGACGTGTTACCATGACCAAGACCATGTCACCCCGACACGGCCACCGGTCTGGTTCCTTCAAAGCCGTGGGCGAGACCGGCCTCGAACTGCGCGGTGTCGCTCGCGCGGCAGACCATGTTAAGCGCGAAAGCGGTCTTGCCCTCGAACGCGCCGACGCCAGTCGACAATGCGAAGGTCCGGCCGCTGGACACGTAAGGCGTATCGAGGGCCATCGCCGTCGCGATACCTTCCTTGTTGCTTGAGATGCCACGCGCGTTCGACGCAATCTCCCTGGATTTGGCGGCAATCGATCCTGCGTTGGCCTGTACCGCGCTGGTCAGTGCCGCCGTCGGCAGCGCGGAGGTGTCGACCGCGAGATTGCCCGCCGCGTCCGTCGTCGGGCAGTCCACAACGGGGCCTTGAGCCGCTGTGCTGTCAGCCAAGTTGATGCCGGGCGACGCGTAGGTGTTTTGCGGATTGCCGAGAGCGAACTGGTTTTCGTTGATGGCCGTCGCCGTTGCAAAGTTGCCGAACAACAGAGACCGCTCTCCGGTCGCGACGGCACCTTCCCCGACCGCCGTGGACCGCACAGCGCGCGCGCTGGCAAGATGCCTGAACGCCTGTGCCCGCTCCGCCGTGGCCTAGCTCTGCCAGCCGGTGGCCGTGGCGCCGGTGCACGGCAAGAGTGTGTCAGCGCCATCGTGACACGCGCCCACGATTGGGCTAGGAAAGCCCCAGCGGCCCTGTGGCTCAACTGGATAGAGCAGCCCCCTCCTAAGGGGCAGGTTGCAGGTTCGAATCCTGCCGGGGTCGCCAGATATTTGATTTAGAACACAGATTTTATAAGCAAATATAGTATATGTTTTTTCGACCCTCCAATAGTTCCGCCAAGTATGCATTGGTCTCTGATCGTGTTCTCACTTTTTGCCGGGTGGGCGAATAGCCGTCATTCGCTAGGGAGGTTGGTACTGTCCGCTATGCGGAGGAAGCACCATTTGGCTGCAGTTTTGTCAAAGTCGGCTTTGGTAATACAGCAGTACCAAAAAATTGGTGTTAGCTTCGCGGGTCACAAAGCCACGGCAAAACCTATATTGGGTAGTCGCAACAGAGATTAGAGAACCAGATGATAGCTCGGTGAATATCAGCTATACGTCGAGCTAAATAAACCCTACATGCGCGCCTAGCACAAGAGCGCTAGTCTTTCGTTCAAGAAATTGGACTTCAACCCTTTCATAATGGCCTGCTGCCGGTGGAACTCTTTGATAACACTGTTCTGGCGACGCCGGGCTCTGCAAACTACTGTGATAAGTCGCCGATTCACATTTCAGCCTTCTATGGCAGACCACACCCTTTGATGGCACCCGGCTTCAGGCCGAAGCGGCGCCGTAGAGCCGGGGGCTATAAAGAGTGATCTGGACCGGGCTTCTGCACGCGGTTGGAAGGTTGTTGGCGCTATGCCGCCGGGAGAAGTCAAAGTGGACAGACCCAATCTGCGCAGTATACCTTTTTCTCTGCGCCATTCATGGTGCAATTGCGTGGGCGCCACAATACCGAAGAGGACCAATCCGATGAAAGTCGTTCTTTTGCTAGTGATTGCGGTCGCAACCTCCGTTCTGGGGGCCGGGTATTTTACGGATCGTTTACCCCTTACGGCGGAGAACGGCGCGCGCTCAAGCGATGTCGTGTTGGCCAACCTGCTGTCGGGCAATACCACGCCAAAGACGCATGTGCGCAGCTTCATAATCGGCAACAGCTTGGTGAACCATGAGGCGGGCCGGGGTTCGGACCTGACCTCGGTGCCCTACTGGCTCGCGCGGCTTGCCCGGCAGGATGGCAACACCTATGCGATGGCCGGCACCTACACATTGCTCCGCGAATTCAAAGATAAGGGGCCGGAATCAACCTGGTCCTTCAACGGCGTGACCAGTGCCTGGAATTCTGATGGCGGGGTCAGCTTTGGCGATGCGGATTTCACCTCGGTCCAGATCAACCCGCTCAACTATGTTCAGTGGCGCGGACCGACCGAGCCCTACTGGGACGACAACGGAACGCCAGTTGGCGCTACTCTTGAGGTGATCGACGTTGTGACGGCGGCGGAACCGGGGATCGAGGTGCTGATCTACGAGGGCTGGGCGGATATGGGGCCGTTCGTTTCGGGCGACTTTCCACCGTCGCCAAGGGCGTTCGCCAAGTATCATGCCTACAATCTCGGCGAATACCATGAATGGTATCTCGAGTATGTTCGCGAACTGCAAGCCGCCCGGCCGGATGTCGATATCCGGTTGATTCCGGTCTCATCGGCCCTGTCCACCTTGCTGACCCAAAGCCCGCTCAACCAGTTGTCGCCAACCGACCTCTATGAGGATGACGCCCCACACGGAACGCCGACAAAATACTTCCTCGCGAGCCTCGTGACCTATGTCGGCACCTATGGCAAGCTGCCTCCCACGGATTTTGCCGTGCCGCCAAGCGTGCATCCACTTGTACGGTCAAACTATGCCGAAATAGTCGCGGCCCTTGGAGGCTGAGCTGCCGAGCCGCCGCGCGTCGTGGCGTAGACACGATGACGAAGAGCGTTCTGACCGACGGCTGAAGGTCTTGATTGTGCCGATCACGCTCTGCAGCAGAAGCTGTGCATGAAAGTCATGTTAATCCCGATTTTCGAAGCGTGTGGTCTTGTTCGATGATGAAACGTGTCGCCGGGATGCTTTTGTGAACTCTCGGCGGTATGCAAGCTCTGGCGGTGGCGCTGGATCCGTGTTCGGCGCGGACTCGGGAGCCTGCTCTGTGGTGGTACCCCGCAGCGGAGCTGTCTGATACAGCCCCATCATGGAACCGGCGATCAGCCAGACGATCGGACTGACCGTCGCATTGGGAATCTGGTCGATCAGGTTGATCGACATGACGACGCCAAGGCAAGAGGAGGCGAGACCGAGGCTCAGCCGGATGCGGGCCAAGCCGAGTAATATCATCGGTAAGGTCAGCAAGCCGAATTGTGCGAGATACCCGATCCAGCCATAAACACCAATAACGATAATCCAGTAGCCGTCCGTCGTGGAGATGTTCTGTCCCTCTTGGTTGTAAACGAAGTTTCGACCCCAGCTGCCCCAGCCTCCCAGAGGTTTCTGCTCTGCTTTCTCGAGAAGCAGGTCCTCGTTGTCGAGGCGGTACTGCAACGAGGCCGCGCGTTCTTCGTTGATCGACTCAGCGATCTGGTAGACCTGTTCTGTCGGCACGAGATCGGACCCGCGCAGGATTGGATAGAGCAGCACCGTCGCGGCGAGGACGGCGGCAACGAGCCCTTGTAGGCGGGGGCTCAACAGAAGGACGAGCGGGGCGGCCAGGAGACTCAGGCTGAGCGGTCCGAGCGAGCGGCACAAAAGCAGGACGAAAAAGAGATAAAAGGCAGCCATCATCCATCTCGCGCGCATCTTGCCGTCCGGACTAAGCCGCACCATCGCGAGGCACGACACGAAGGCGGTTGCTACGGCGATCGCGAGCCAGAGGCCATGATTGAGGAACACCAGAGGTCTGAACCCGTTTCCCCGGACATGCATCTCGAAAATATGGGGGAAAAATCCGTAGATCATCTGATTGAGCTGCGGACTCATGCGAGACTCGAACAGGATCAGCGGCGAATAGGCGAGAATTGAGAGCACCAAAACCCGAAGCAGGATCCACTGGCCCTCTTCCGTGCCCAAGTAGCGGCGGCCCAGTAGAAAAGGCAGAATCATGACCAGCATACTGAGAACCATTGAAGCCGCGTCATAGGGCCGAATGGCCGGCAGGTACGTGGCGCCTATGATGATCGGCTGTCCGTTTTGCAGGGCGGTGATGACCGGGCCGACCGTGAGCAACGCAATGAGTCCCCAGAAGATGCTCTGCCCGCGCGCGATCTTGAAGGGATGGGGGTCAGAGCGCGACGCGATAAGGCACATCAAGCCGGCGCAGCCTGCTGGGATCAGCGTCTTGTCGACAGGCGGAAGTACGGGCAAATCAAACCCAGCTCGCAACGGCAGCAAGAGATAGCCCGCGACAATAGACCAAACCAGCGCGTGCTGGAGGGGCATACGCTTGAACAAGATCACCACCACTAAAGGAAAGGTAAAAAGAACAATATAGGCGGTGAGGTTCGGCATTCGGTCGTTCAGCGGCCTCTCGAAAGCGTCCGATCATTCTGCGAGAGTTTTCGGTACGACACAACTAAGCAGCTTGCGCAATTGGGGCGAAGCAGGTGAAATTCGCACTCGTTCTGGAAACACGCTGTTTTCCGGTGGGGGGCGCCTCCCGTGCGCGGCCCTTTTTATCCCTGGCTTGACCGGCATGAGGCCGAGCTCTGACATAAGTTGGAATATCAAGTCTTTCGCCGATCTCGCGCCGCAGAATATGACTGTAAGGACCCGGCCATGCGACGGATGCGAGAACCATCGAATGGCGGACGCGAATACATAGAAACTACTTGAAAAAATAGAACGTTTGGGCAACCCTTCGGAACTGGTTAGTATTCTTTTTGGAGACTGTCCGTTAAAAGCGGAGCATTACGATATGGCAATTCTTAATCTCGATCCCGAAACCCTTTTGATATCAACCGATGCCGCGCGGAATGCGGCGAAGCCGCATGCTGAAATCTATCAAAACAGAGAACCCTACCCATATGGTGGGTTCGACGATTTCCTGCCGCCTGAAATACTCGACCGCGTGCTCGAAGAGATGTCGCAACTACCCGACGCGGAAACCAGCTTTGATAGGGCGCAGGAGAAGCTCAAGACAAGCTATCAGCCCGAGCGCCTTCCACCCTACACCCGCGCGCTCTTCTATGCGCTCAACTCCCGCCCGGTCCTTGCGTTTCTCGAGGAGCTGACGGGCATCCGCGGACTTATTCCCGATCCGTATTTCATGGGCGGCGGGATCCACCGCGTCGCAAATGGTGGGCATCTTGATATTCACGCGGACTTCAATCACCACAAGCTCATGAATTTGGAGCGGCGGCTGAATATCCTGATCTATCTGAACAAGAACTGGAAAGAAGAGTACGGCGGCTCGTTCGAGATCTGGAACAAGGACATGACGGAAAAGGTCGAAGGCTTCGTTCCGGTTTTCAATCGCATGTGCTGCTTCAACACCAGTTCCGACAGTTGGCATGGCAATCCCGAAACGGTCAACCACCCCAACGGCGAGGCCCGCATGTCGATCGCGCTTTATTACTATACCGCGACTTGGGACAGTACGCGCAAGGGACACACAACCTTGTTTAAACCCCGTCCTGGAACCGCCGACCAACCCGATCGGGTCATCGCGCGCCGAGAGTGGCTTCAGGATGTTTTGCCACCGTTCATCCACCGCAAAATAGGCCATCGTCTGCAGCGCTTCGGTTTCTGAAGCAACGTCGCCGCGTACCCGGCACCGAGAATCAGGCTTTCGAGGTGTTTGTCACGTCACGAAACCGGTCGATTGAACTCGAACTTTCGGCGTGTCCAGTGTGGCGGGCTTTGCCGGAAGCTTTGCAAAACAGAATCAATCGATGAATTTTTGGACATCCGGCTGTTTTCAGCTGTATCTGTCCGTGCGCGGCATTATGAACGCAGTTCCTGGCGGCGGACACGCATCAGGCGTCCGGCGGGAACGTGTCTTTCGCGACATCGCTCCGATGAATAGCGTTACTTCCCAAAGTCCTAACGTGTGCCAGGACTCCGGGCTGGGGTTCAGTGACCGCCGCAGCACGCAAATTCCGTAACACGTCGTCATGCAAAGCCACGCGATCAAGAGGCAAGTTTGTGCCTCCGGCGCAACGGCAATTGAGCGATTTCACGCCGCTCGAGCGGAGACCGATTCACGTTAGTTTTATTTTCATATAGCAGTTCGATAACCACTCGTGATCAATAAACGTGGATAAGCAGTAACGTTCACAGTTCGTAAACAGTGTGGGGTACGCTGGTCGCTTAACGCGATTTCCGGCGCACGGGACTGGTGCGCCTGCGTCTCTGAACGGCGCCTCCTTACCCTCTATGTACATGTGTAAATGCGGCGGAAACCGGGCAGAGGTGCCGAATTTTACCACACCTTCGCCCAAAAAGCACAAAAGAAACCGGGTATTTGCCCGGCAACCGAATACGTGAAGGACTTTAAACATGGCGATCTCGCAAGCGACGATCAACAACCTTTTTGCCACGGACATGTCGGCACAAGGTAACGACGATCCGGCCGTTTCTTTCGGTCTGTCCAGTATCTCCGATTTTTCGGGACAGATGCCGTTCTTGGATATCACCAAAGTGATGCGGACGTGGATCGGCCATGAGCCAGGCCGCTGGGGCGGCTGGGGGGAAAGCGACCTCGAGGCAGGGGGCTACCTGGACGAGAACGGCTGGCCCACCGCCATTCCTGACGAACTCGACCGGATCGGGTCCGCTTGGGATATGAGCGGAGCGATGGCCGATGACGCAGGCGGCACCTACGTTCTTCAGTATGAGGGCGAAGGCACCATCAATATTAGCGGTGCCAACGTGATCAGCCAGGAAAACGGCCAGATCACGTTCGATTTCAACGGCGGCACGCTGTTGATGGATATCCTTGAAACAGATCCGAACAACACCGGCGACTATATCCGCGACATCTCGATTGTCCGCGAAGAACATCTTGAGCTCTTCGAAGCTGGCGCGATGTTCAACCCGGACTGGCTGGCTCTTTTTGCTGACTCGCGTGAATTCCGATTCATGGACTGGATGGAAACGAACAATTCCCACAGGGTGACTTGGGACGATCAGACCGCACTGAACAACTACACATGGTCCGGTGATGCTCCCGTTGAAGTCATGGTTCGACTTGCGAACGAGGCCGGTGTTGATCCGTGGTTCAACATTCCGCACATGGCCGATGACGATTATGTGCGTCGATTTGCCGAATACGTACGGGACAATCTCGATCCGGACCTTACAGCGAGAGTCGAGTATTCGAACGAAACATGGAATTGGGCCTTCGAGCAGGCCGGATGGCTGCGCGATCAGGCTGCGGCGGAGTGGGGCGACACATCCTATCTCGGCTATCAGAATTATCATATCATGCGCGCGACCGAGGTCGGTCGGATCTGGGAAGACGTGTTTGCGGAAAACTCCGACGCGCCGACGCTTGTAAACGTGCTTGGTGCACAGCAAGACAACCCTTGGTTGGCGGATCAGATCCTGTCCGGTTCAGGCTGGCAGGCGAATGATCCGGCAGGCTTCATCGACCCGGCAACCGTTTTCGAGGAACTTGCCGCCACGACCTATTTTGGTGTCGGTGTCGTGGTCGACGACTCGACGCGTACACAATTGATCAATGCGATCCAGGATCCCAATATCGACGCAAACGAGTGGCTTACCGCCTATCTCAGGGATACGTCAATTCCCAACGTGATCTCTTCGCTGCGCGAGATGGAATCGATCGCAGAGAATTACGGAATGGGGCTCGTCGCATATGAAGGCGGCCAGCATGTGCATCACAGTTTTGCTGTAAGCGGCCTTTCACAAGCTCAGATCGAGACCCTGACCCAGTTCTTCACAGACTACGTGCGCGGGCCGGAGATGGCGGCGCTTTATCAACAGTTGTGGGATGGATGGACCGAGGTCTCAGACGGCGCCTTCATGCAGTTCGTTGACGTAGAGCCGGCATCGCAATGGGGCTCCTGGGGGCTTCTCGACAGTCTCAACGACACCAATCCGCGAGCGGACTACATTTTCGACCAAATGGAAAACGCCTCGACTTGGTGGGGCGCCAGCGCAAACCCGGCCTATCTTCAGGGTGTCACGGAAACCGGTACATCTGGTGACGACATCATCGTGGGTACGGATGCGGAAGACTTCCTTGCCGGCGGCGCAGGCGACGATGGGTTCATGGTCGGAGACGGCGATGACGGCGTCAACGGCGGAGACGGTCAAGATACATTGCTGCTGCGCGGCGCGCCCGAGAACTATGCCATCACGGCGTCGGGCGACGGATATATCATTTCCGGATTCAGTGGTCAGAAATACGTAATCAATATCGAGGAGTTCGTGTTTGAGAACGGCGACGTCCTGTCGCTCGACCAGATGCTCAACGCGCCGGGAAATCCTGTCGACCCTGTCGACCCTGTGGATCCCGTGGACCCAGTCGATCCCGTCGATCCCGTGGAACCGCCGGCCAATGGTGCTCCTGCGGCACGGGACGATGCTGCCGCGGTGGTTGAAGGCAACACCGTTCTGATCGACGTTCTTGCCGACGACAGCGATCCCGATGGCGACGCACTTGTCATTGACAGCGTTGGAGCAGCCGCTAACGGACAGGTTCTTATTGATAATGGTCAGGTCCGATACACCCCCGATGATGGTTTTACCGGGACTGATACGTTTACCTATACCATCGCCGACCCGAGCGGCGCCGAATCCACTGCCAGCGTGACGGTGAACGTGAGAGAGGATTTGACACCGGTAGAACCTGCTCCGACGCCAGTTTCGGATGTGCGCAGTTACGTGGTTGGCAACAGCTTGGTGAACCACGAATGGGGTCAAGGCACGGACCTGACCTCGACCCCCTATTGGCTCGCGCGTCTTGCCGCGCAAGATGGCAATACCTACGCGATGTCGGGTATGTATAGTTTCCTTCGCGACTTCGAGAATTCTGGCCCTGAGGCCAACTGGACTTTCGACGGCGTGACCAGCGCCTGGAGCCCGGACAGCGACATCAGCTTTGCGGACGCGGATTTCACGTCCGTCCAGATCAATCCTCTGAACTATGTCCAGTGGCGCGGGCCGACCGAGTCCTACTGGGATGGTAACGGCTCGCCCGTGCAATCCACGCTCGATATAATCGACTACGTGACCGCGGCCGAACCGGGAGTCGAGATCCTGATCTATCAGGGCTGGGCAGACATGGGCCCATTCGTTTCCGGATCTTTTCCGCCTTCCGCGCAGGAGCTCGCAGACTATTACGCCTATAACCTGGGCGAGTATAACGACTGGTACACAGAGTATATGAGCGCGTTGCAGGCGGCCCGGCCGGATGTCGAGATCAAGATGATCCCGGTCGCAACGGTTCTGTCCACGCTGCTTACCCAAAGTCCCCTCAACCAGCTGTCGCCCACTGACCTCTACGAGGATGACGCCCCGCACGGAACGCCGACGAAATACTTCCTGGCGAGCCTGGTGACGTATGTCGACACGTTCGGTTCGCTGCCACCGGCTGATTACAACATCCCTGCGGATGTGCACCCGCTGGTGCGCGCGAATTACGCTGACATCGTCACGGCGATCGGCAACGAGATGGGAATCGACGGCGGCGCAGGCACCGGCGTTCTGCAGGGTGACGGCGGCAATGATACGCTCAACGGCAATGACGCCGACGAGGTTCTGCAGGGGGAAGGCGGCAATGATACGCTCAACGGCAATGGCGGCAACGACAGCCTGCTGGGCGGCACCGGGTTCGACTCGATTTTCGGCGGCGACGGCAACGATACGCTTTTTGGCGAAAATCAGGCCGACTTCCTGAGCGGTGGCAACGACCAGGACCACCTTGATGGCGGCGACGGCGCAGACCAGATCCATGGTGACGCAGGCAACGACACGCTGCTTGGCGGGTTGGGCTCGGACCGTCTCTTTGGCGGGGACGGCGACGACTGGATCGACGCAGGCTTCAACTTCGGCGCGTCGGTGGACGGTGTCGAAGGCGGCGCTGGCAACGACACGATCTTTGGCGGCGACGGCTTTGACCTGCTGCAGGGCGGCACCGGCGATGACGAGATCCATGGCGGCGCCCAGGCCGACAACATTTACGGCGAAGACGGCAACGACACGCTGAACGGCGAAGCCGGCTTTGACCGGCTGTTCGGCGGCGCCGGGGACGATCTGCTGGAAGACTACGAAGGCTTCGGCGGCCAGTTCGGCGGCTCGGGCAACGATACGATGCGCGGTGGCGATGACAGTACCACCTTCTTCGGCCAGACCGGCGATGACCTGATCGAGGCCGGCGGCGGCGACGATCGCATCGGCGCGAATGCCGGCTTTGACACGATCGACGGCGGCGCGGGCAACGACCTGATGTTCGGGGATTTCAACGCCGACACCTTCGTCTTCCAGGACGGCCACGGTGTGGACACGGTGGGCGATTTCGACGCACTCAACGCTCTGGAAAAGATCGACCTTCAGGCGGTCACCTCGATCACGTCGCTGGCGGATCTGAACTTGGGTTCGACCACAAGCGGCGCGGCCACGCAAGCGGGCGCCAATGTTGAAATCGATACCGGAAACGGCAACCTGATCATCCTCAACAACGTGTCCCTCAGCGACCTGGATGCCAGCGACTTCATCTTCTGATCGGACCCTTCACCTTGTCTGACGTCAGCTACCTTGTCTGACGTCAGCGCCCACCGGGCAGATTCAGCGGTTTGAGCAACGGAGGCTTTCAGGCGCATCGCGGCTTCAAAGGAGTGGAGCTATGGACGCCCCCTGCACAAGGTGTTTTCGGGGCGACGGCACCTACAGCATTGGATGCGTCAATCTATCCGGCCTTTTGTGGAGCTTTCTTGCATCTGGCATCGATGGGATCCGCTTGTTTTCATGTCTTCTAAAGCGGTTCCATTTCACGTTGTAGCGTATCCGACCTGGCGAAAGTAGTTCTAGCACTCCTAGGGTGTGAACAAGTCGCAGACGTCGCCGAGCGCCTCAAACAAGCCGATAAAACTCCGTGCGCCAATTCGGTGAAGCTGGAGCTTTCAGCTTTGAGAGTGGCATTGCGAAACGTGAGTGAATGCGACGAACCGGAAACCCCATAGACTCGAAACGATGCCCACAATGATGCGCGCTGGCGCAAACCTCCGTGGCGACAGTTTTCGGGAAAGGTCCTGACACGTGGCGCCGAGGCTCGATCTGGTAACCTCATTCGAGATCACCTCGCCTTCATTAGTCGCGACACTGCGAAAAGTTCTTCGCCTTTGTCGGTCCGAGTCCGAGTTGGGCTCGAAAATACTCGCAGTCGTGGAACAAAAATAAGTTGTCAGTGCTGCCACAAGAAGGCAGGTTTGCGCTCGAAGGGCTTTTCAATTCGAGAAACAGGAGTCTTGGTATTTGTGACAAGCCTATTTTTATAGTGTTATTTTTTAGGTGTCAGTTCTGGTTTTTCAGGAGCTTTTCGTTCCACGCACAAGAACCGTTGACGCGGTGCGCGCAGAATTTCACCGATTAGGGCATCCAAGAGAATTTCAGAGGGACCTTTGACCGTCAAAGCATACCAAGAGACCGCGCGACCCTATGTTGGTGTCAAGGCTGTCAATGCGCCGGCCTACGTCGAGACGATCTTTGATCTCTACGATTCAGGGGCGATCGTCGTTCCGATCAACGATCCCGCACTTCAGATGCCGCCGCAGATCAGTTTGACCTCGGTTGAGTCACCCCGGTCGGGCGGTGGCTGGCTGCAGCGATCTTTTGGTGAGTACCCGCCTGACAGTATAGCGCAGATCACCTTTACGTCCGGGACAGAAGGCACGCCCAAGGGCATCGCAATCTCTCATCGGGCTTTGTCGGATACCGTCAGCCGACTGAACGACGTAATGGAAGTTGATGAAACCATCCGCGAGTATATCGGTGTCCCGGTCTACTACTCTTTCGGTTTTGGTCGCTGCCGCGCCGTGTGTCGCGCGGGCGGAGCGGCCTACATCCCAGAAAAGGGTTTCAGCCTGACCGACTTCGCAGCGATGCTGAGGGATGGGAAGGTCAATGCGCTGTCTGCGGTTCCAACCCTGCTGCGCCTCGTCCTGCGCAACCCGGAACTCTTCGATCAATGCGGCGCGCGGTTGCGCTGGATCGAAATTGGCAGTCAGTACATGGCGCCGGAAGAAAAGGCGGCCCTTTGCGAGATCTTCCCGAATGCTCGCATTGTCATGCATTACGGCATGACCGAGGCATCGCGCACCACGTTTCAGATCGTGTCCGAGACGACAGGCGAGGCTCTCGGCGGCGTTGGTCATGCCTACGGCGAGGTAGAGCTCGCGCTGGCGCCGGATGGCCGCATCCGGATCCGCGGACCCCACGTGGCCTCTTATGCCTTGGAACAAGGCGAACAGCGCGATTTGACGGATATGGACGGGTGGTATCAGTCAAACGATCTTGGCGAATTCCGGGATGGCCAGTTGTGGTTTCTGGGACGTGCCGATGACGTGATCAATGTGTCTGGCGTCAAAGTCTCGTCGGAAGCAATTGAGCAGAAGCTGCATGCCGTTGTTCCTGACCCGACCCGCGTCGCGGTCACACCTTTTTCCGATCCGTTGCGAGGCGAAAAGGTTCTGGTCGCAACCGAACCGGATGCGGGACTCGAGTTGGAGACACTGAAAGAGATCGCCGAAACAGTTCTGACAGACATCCATCCCGCGCTGAAAGGCGCGGTGCAGGTCAGCGAGATCGACCACATCCCCCGCACCCAAACCAACAAGGTTCGCCGTAAAGCTTTGCGCGAGACGCTCATGGCCGCGTCGGAAGACAATGCTCCTGCATCAGACATGCCCCCTGCCCGCGTCCGCGCGGCAACTCGTCTGGACACCGTCATCGCGTTGTTCGAGCGGCAGTTTCCCCGCGCGAAGATTACGCCGGACACGACACTGGAGTCGGTTGGCGGGACGTCCCTCGACTATGTCGAGTTGAGCCTCGCTCTGGAACAAAGTCTTGGCCACGATCCAGGCGATTGGCATACAGCGACAGTTCGTGAGCTTGCGCAGGCCGCAGGCTCTGACGGCTGGTCTCTGAAATTCGACCAGATGGCCGCGCGCGCCGCATGCGCGTTTCTTGTCGTGTTGGCGCATGTGATCGGTGACACGCCCGAGAGCGGATTGCACCTGCCGGGTGATCATCCGATGCGGCTCTTCAACGAGTTCGCCAACTATTTCAAGATGCCACTCTTCGCCTTTGTCTCCGGCTGGTCCTTCGCCCTTCTGGGAACAGCCGCAATGCGGCCAGCTAACTTCGCCCAGTCAACGTTCAAGACGCTCATCGTGCCCACGGTGCTGAGCATGCTGGCATTCGCGGGTCTGGTCAGTGCAATCGGCCGCAGTTCCGGCGCGCATCCTCCCGGACTGGCCGATGTATTCCTGTACCCCTACGAGCATTTCTGGTTCATCCAGACCCTGATCCTCCTCGTGGTTGTTGTCTATGCCGCGATGCGGCTTCCGGAGCGTCTGCGGTTTATCGCACTTTCTGCGCTCGTGGTGTTGCCAATCGCGATGCCGTGGCTTTTCGGGACCAATATCCTGTCGATTAACGGCATCCTGGTGTTGGGTCCATTCTATGCCTTGGGCATCCTGCTGAGCGACAAGATCGCGACCTTGGCGCAGCGGCCCGGGCTTACCCTGATCGTGATCGGCGCCACGTCGCTCGCAGGCATAGTCTTCGCCTATCTGGTGTTCGACCGGACCGGGGGCGTCCTGCTGATGCCACATCCCGCGGGTTTTCTGATTGGCCTGCCGCTTGTGTTCCTCTGCCTGCTCGTTTCGGCGTACCTGCCGTTTGTCAAACGCATAGCACCCTATACATTCTACATTTATCTCTGGCACGTCTTTGCAACCTCGGCGACCCGGCGCGCGCTCTACTCTGCCGGTGTGGAGGATCTGGGCATACACATAGTCGCGGGGCTGGGCGCAGGTATCGCCGTTCCGGTCCTTGCTTGCCTCGCTCTGCAAAGGTTCGGCCTCTTCGCTGTGTTTAGCGGAAGATGGTGATGCAGTTATGGAGTTCCCCCGGTTTCGTGGACACTTTTTCCCTGATGAGGGAGTGTGTTTTTCATACCGAGAACGAGGAATCCGCACCCGACGGGATTTAGGGAGCAATTGGTTGCACTAGCGCGAGCTGAGCGCAGTGTTGAATGCCTGGCGCGGAGTACGAACCCTGCGCTGGCACGATTCATGACTGGGCCAAGCAGGCGGAAGCTGAGGATGGTGAACGTGATGACCGCCTGACAGGCGCTGAGCTGGAAGGGTCGCGTCAGTTGCGGCGCGAGGTGAAGCAGCTGCGCCAAGAACGAGATATCTTGTCAAAGGCTGCGGCGTGGTTTGCACAAAACGATGTGACATCGCGGAGGTCTTCAAGTTCTTGACCGCGACCCAAGCCGCGTATTTGATCCAGTTGATGTCGCGCACGCCGGGGGCGTCCCGCAGCGGTTTCTATGCCTATAACAGCCGACCACGCTGTGCCCGGCAGATTGCCGGTGATGCGCTGACCGACCGTATCGCCACCAAACACTCAGAAGCATCTCACGTCGTCGCAGGCGTCAATACGGCACTTGGCCGACGCCACCCGCTTTGGCGGGATCGAGAAATTTCTCACATTCATGCCGTGTACAAGGGCGTGTCTTTCAGCGACCCAAAGCCGTCGCGCAAAGCGTCAGCCACTCGCATTATCGTCTGCCTCGGCACATTCGAAGACGCTGATCTCTCGTTCGAGAAAAAGTGGCTTTCTCGGCTCGATACTGTCGACGATCGTGCAGCGCCCGACCAGTTCTTCTGCAAAGGCACGGATGAGCTGCGAGGAGACCTCGTTGCGCATGTAGTCGAGATCCTTGAGGATCACCACGGTAAACCCTTGTTTCAGCCAGTAGTCCAACTGCCATTCCTGTGACTGCAAGGGCCAGGCATGGGCTTGAACGGTGTAGTCTTCGGCGTCCTCATCGACGTGCTCTAGCCCGTACATCGCAACTGGCATGGGAAAGATGAACTGAGCGTCAGGCGCCTCAGTCTTTTGCAACCGTTCCTCGGCCATGTCAGGTAATGTCACTTGGTACTTCTCGGCCAGTCGCTCCCAGCGAGCGATCTGCATATCGCGGGCAGCCTCCTTGATCGGTATGTCCGTTTCGACCATGCTGAGCACCCGTGTACCGACATACCGGTCGCGCAGAATGTCATCAGTCTCAAGATAGACCGGGTCTGCGATGGCCTGCATGATCGGACGTGCGGCACCCAAGGTCGCAAGACCGACCCCCGCGATGATCAGAACCGTGACCACAGGGCGAAGGCCGGATCGCACGCCGGAAAGCAACCCGGCCAGACCCAGCCCGGCCAAAAGGAGGAACCCAGCGAAGTTGCCGATCCAGAGGTGCTCGGGCTGTCGCGGACCAACCAGAACCGCCGTGCTGAGCGTGCCGATCATCAAGGCGAGCCAGATCATTAGCAGGTGTGGCTTGAATCGCCGCGCAATTATCGGTGCGAGCAGACAAACGGGAAACACCAAGGCGACAAGACCAAAGACCGGGGTTAGCCCAAGCACGAGATGAGGCAGTCGTGCGGCCAGGGTTGCGACACCGCTCAACGGTCCATCGTTGCCACGAATGGACATAACCGACTGAATTTGCTGGTACTCGAGGAAGGTTTTGAAGTCCAAAATGGTGCCGATGTTTAGGATTGGCCAGAGGATCAACACCACGATGATACCTCGCAAGAAAGCCAGCCCGGCGGCACGCGCGCCCTCGCGAAAGCCCAAGATGAGCAGGTGTCCGAGAGCAAGCGGCGCAAGCACGAACACGGCGGAATGCTTGAAGCTTAGGGCCAGTACCACAGCAAGACCGAAGAGCGCGTCCCAGCGGAACGGACGGTCTGTGCCGACGCGCGCCAGCGTCGCGGCGATGGCTGCCACGATAAACGTCGCCATCGCAACATCGCCCTTTGCGATATGAGACTGGTAGACCGCCAGCGGAAAAAGCGCCGCCAGCAACCCTGTGATCAGCGAGGTACCCGGGGCCAGACCGATTCGGCGCGCGCAGAGGTAGAAGATCGGTGCCAAAAGCGCACCGAAAGCCGCCGTGACCAGCCTGGCGGTGACGTAGAATACCGTAGGATCGTCGAAGTACTGCGCACGAAAGGATCCGACGCCATCCCACCACCCGAAAGGAAGGCCGACGGCAAAGAGGGCTCCAAAAGCGATTCCGTTCACGTAGTTTATGAACGGCGGGTAGAAGTGCTGTCCCGGAATCAGATCCCCCGTCAGCACCTTGGCGGCATCCGAGATCCTCTCGTCGCCATGGAAATAGCCATAGTCGACGCCCAGTGCACGAAGGACAAAAGCAAGCAAAAAAAGTGCCGCGCACGGGAAAATAGTTAGGAGGATCGCAGGTTTGTGTTTAAGCAAGAAACGCATTTGAAATCTGAATTCGAGAGCAAAATTGCCTTTTATTGATAGCCGCACGCGAGAATGGTCACAATACCCAGGTGTTCACAGCAGATGCCTTGCGCTCTTGGGATGGAGATGAACATGTCTGCCCAGGACCACGCTTTGCCGACAAAGCAGGCTAAAAGCCCGGCTGCCATGCCTCTTTATGTAGATCTCGACGGAACGCTCATCCGGTCTGATGCGGCACAGGAAATGCTTATTGCAACCCTGAGGAAACCGGACGGCATCAGAGCACTTCTTCGTGCCGCGATGAACCGTGATGTAACGCAAATCAAGCGCGTCTCTGCCGACCATGCGCTGCTGGATGCCGCGCGTCTGCCCTACAATGCGGAAGTTGTCGACTATCTCGCCGAGGCCCGGGCCGAGGGACGGCGCGTCGTTCTGGCCACGGCCGCGGATGCCAAGGTTGCGCACGCCGTGGCCGATCACCTCGGTGTTTTTGACGCGGTGATTGCCACTGAGCCCGGTGCGAACCAGAAAGGCAAGGTTAAACTCGCGGCCATCAAGCGCGATTGCGGCGATGCGCCTTTTGAATATCTGGGCGACAGCGACGCCGATTTGCCGATCTGGCAGGCGGCTGCGGGACGCGGCTTTGTCAATCCGACGGGTAAGGCATATGACGCGTCGAAACAGGCGGGCGATGCCCTGACAGTCCTTGTGCAGGACAAGCCTGATACGCGGCGCGGCCTGATCAAGGCGATGCGGCCGCATCAATGGGTGAAGAACGTTTTGGTCTTCATCCCGGTTCTCTTTGCCCATGCCTATGGCGATCTGAAAACCGTGGCCCTGGCCTGTGCCGCTTTCGTTGTGTTTTCGGCTCTGACATCCGGCACCTATCTGATCAACGATCTCTTTGATATAGAGGCCGATCGGCAGCATCCGCGCAAACGCAACCGTCCGTTTGCAGCTGGCGTAGTGACGCCCCTGACCGGCGTCAAGGTGGCCGTGGCGCTGATCGGTGGCGCGCTTTTGGCAGGATTCTGGGGGATAGGCTTTGGGTTCGGTATGGGGTTGCTCTCCTACCTTGTGATGACGATGACCTATACCTTTGTGCTCAAGTCGCTTTCGACCATCGATGTGATCGTGCTGGGTCTGCTCTTTACGGTTCGCGTGGTCGCGGGCGGTCTGGCGACCGGAATCCTGATCAGCCCTTGGCTGCTGACCTTTTCTTTTTTCTTCTTCGTCAGTCTCGCCTATTTGAAACGTTACATCGAACTGTTCAAAATGAAGGATGCCGAAAAGCTTCCCAGCCGGAACTACTGGCGCGAGGAACTGTCGGTGGTTCAGAGTTTTGGAATCACCACGGCGGCGCTCAGCCTGCTGACGCTATCTCAATACCTCATGCACCCGGACGTCCGTCTGACCTATTCCGGAAAGGACTTGCTGTGGCTGATCATTCCTCTGCTCATGTTTTGGACATATCGTATTTGGATGTGGGCCAGTCGCGGTAAGGTGCATGACGATCCGGTTCTCTTTGCCTTCAAGGACAAGATCAGCCGTATCTCTCTCGGCCTGATGCTTTTGCTGGTCATTCTCGCCCGCTACGTATCCTTGGAGCCTATACTGCAATGACGATCGCCGCCTTTACGCTTATTTTCGCCAGTGTTTCGCTGTCGGCGCTTGGCCAGACCCTTTTCAAAGCGGGTGTCGGGCAGGCGCATTTCGCCGAAGGCGCCTCGACCCTGTTAAAGGCCGTCAGTCTCTTGACGTCGCCAGGTGTGCTTGCCGGGCTGGCAGCCTATGGGGTGGGCACAGTGCTTTGGTTGTTTGCGCTCAAGCGGATCGATCTGTCGCTCGCCTATCCTTTTGTCGCGATGAGCTTCGTCATGGTGGCCGCGTCTGCTGTGCTGTTTCTTGGTGAAACGCTAACAATAGCAAGAGTTGTCGGTCTATCTCTGATCGTGGCGGGCCTTCTGGTGATGGCATTCGGCCACTAACGATCAACGCTTGATGACTTTCACAGAGAGGTGGGCAAACCCGAGGGATTGTCAGCCCTCACTCAAATGAACTGAACGGAACTGGCCCAAGTCCGGACAAGGTGACTCGCAATAGATTTCTCAAGGTGCCTGTTCGGTCCATTGCAGACGGGATTTCCAGAACGCGTTTGCGACTGTGTCTTGTCTGCACATCGGCTGCGGATAGGCGCCAAAAAAGTTAGCCTGCTGAAACGAGTGGTGATAAAGCTCAGATAATACGGGCCGGAATTGTCTTTGTGTTTGCAAAGCGCTGCCGCAACGAAGGTTGTCTTGGATCGATTGATAAGTTCATGATTCACGGATATCGGGCCGAGATAGACGGATTGCGCGCGATTGCGATCATTCCGGTCGTACTTTTTCACTTCAATCTTGCAGGTCTCCAAGGCGGTTTCGTCGGGGTGGATGTCTTTTTCGTAATCTCGGGGTTTCTGATCGGTGGAATCCTGTGGGACGAGCTTCGCGAGACCGGTCGTATTCGATTGGGGCGGTTTTTCCTGCGTCGTGTCCGCAGGCTTGCGCCCGCCTACTACGTGATGGCATTCGCAAGCTTTATCGCCGCTTGGTTTATTCTGCTGCCCTTCGAGTTCCGCGAATTCGGCAAGGAATTGATCGCGGCCACGGTTTACCTGTCCAACGTCCTGTTCTGGCGGAGCGCCGGTTATTTCGACGTGCTGGGCGAAGAACGGGTACTCCTGCATACCTGGTCACTCGCCGTCGAAGAGCAGTTTTACCTCTTCCTGCCTCTCTTTCTCTTGCTTCTGGCGCGGGCCCGGACAGCCTTGCCATGGGTACTGTCGACGATCGGTCTTGTTTCCCTTGCGGCCTGTATCGTAGTCACAGAAACATCCGCTACGACAGCCTTCTACTTGTTTCCTTTTCGGGCGTGGGAGCTTCTGGCGGGCGTGCTTTTGGCCATCTATGGGCGCGAGAGCGGGTTCAAATGGGAGATCGGTGCCTGGGTCAGCTGGGCTGGCCTCGCGCTGATCCTGTTGGCTGTCTTGATGCTGGAACCGGGAGACGCCTTTCCTGGAGCGCTGGCGCTGTTGCCGGTTGCAGGCACCGTCCTGATGATTGCGAACGGCAAGCAGGCCAATCCGGTGAACCGTGTCCTGACGACACCGGTGTTTCTGTTCTTCGGGGCGATCTCTTATTCCCTTTATTTGTGGCACTGGCCGATCGTGACCCTGGCGAAGTATTACACCGGTGATGCTCTGGGCCTTGGGATGTCTGTTGTGCTGATTGCCATCTCCGTTGCGGTTGCCTGGCTGTCTCTGAAATTGGTGGAAAACCCGGTCCGGCGTAGCAGCATCCGTGCAATACCTCTTTTTTCGGGGTATCTGGCAGCGTCGGCAGTGGTGCTGGGCGTCGGGTTCGTGCTCTATTCAAAAGACGGACTTATCGAGCGTTTTGGCCCCACTGAACGCCCTGCTATCCTCGCCACACGGGATTTCCTACAGGACTGGAGCCGATGTCACACGCCGAGCGAGGGCGCCTTTTCCGGCATCGAGATCTGCCCGATCGGTCCGGAGGGAGCCCCCCGGGTGCTGATCTGGGGAGACAGCCACGCGCGGGCCTTCAAGGAGGGTCTTGAACATCTTGCGTTTCAGGAGGACGTGCCGGGTATTTTGATCTGGCGCGCGGGATGCCCGCCGCTTCTCGGCCTGAGCAAGACCGAAAAGGCGGCCACCGCCTTTGAGGACGCCGCGTGTACGCAGAGCAATCAAGCCATGGATGAGGTTCTGAGCAAGCTGCCCGGATCGATTGATGCAGCGCTCCTTCTGGCTCGGTGGACCTACTACGCCGATGGCCGCGGCATCGGGGCCGATGCGCAAAACCGGATCAGCCTGTCACCTGCGCCCGGTGCGCGCATTTCCGGCGAAACCGCGCCAGAGTTGCTTGTGCAGGCTTTTGGGGAAACGATACAGCGCCTGTCGGATGCCGGTGCTGAGACGTTCGTTCTGCGGCAGGCTCCCGAAATCTTTGATTTCGGGGCGAGGGAAATGGCGCGCGCTCTGGTCTACGGGCAAATGACGTTGCGGGATGTGACAAACACCATTGCGACGACGAGTCGGAGGGAGCTGAAAGAACGCAATGCGTCGGTCGATGCAATCTTGGCGGACCTCGGCGTTCCGATCATCGACATCTGGCCGCGGCTCTGTTCCGGAGACAAGTGTAGCGCGTTGCAGGGTTCAGAGATTTTCTATTTCGACAACAACCACGTCACGAATACCGGTGCGATCGCACTCAGCAACAGCTTTAAGCCGGTTTTCGATGCGGCAGGTGATCTGTAGGGCCGATCGATAAGTCTTGGCTCCGCTCGCTGACCTTCTCCAGTCGGACGCTTTAGATATCTTTGTCGAGAGCTTGGTCCTTTTCTGACCTTTGGTGAGACCCTCGCCTGGTGAGGCCGACGAGGCTTGAATGCGCGCGGAGTGATTGTCGCGACTGTAAAAACCCTCCACTTTCCGTCGTATCCGTTGCTACTTCCAATGATTGAGCAAACGCTACATCACGAAGCGGTAGGTTTCGTGGGAGATTTGGCGGGCGCATCCGGCGCGGGACATGGGCACC
Source organism: Roseovarius sp. THAF9 (assembly GCF_009363715.1). Lineage (NCBI taxonomy): Bacteria > Pseudomonadati > Pseudomonadota > Alphaproteobacteria > Rhodobacterales > Roseobacteraceae > Roseovarius > Roseovarius sp. THAF9. The sequence goes on along the minus strand of NZ_CP045404.1, from coordinate 3,639,721 downwards.
AGCGAAAGCCCCAGTGCGTTCGACCTGCGGTGGGTGATGGATTGGCGTGCGAGGGGATCGGTCAGTGTGCCCGAGTTTCTCGCTTAGCGACGCTTCGTCGTGCTCGCTGATACGCGGTGAACCGACCAAGCAGGAGATTGTGCAATGCGTGAAGATGACGCATGGGTAATACGTTTTCTGATTATTTCGCGCAAAATCATCAATAGCGGGCCTATCAAGGTCATCAGGATACCGACACCGACGTAAATTCCGAAGGCTGCGGGAATTGACTCGCCGCTAAAGAGTGCAAAAGCCGACGCCACGAGCCCCGAAACGATGCCGATGATGATGTATCCTAAGGTCATTACGTCTCCGGTTGAGCGCCTCTACTGGGCGTAGATTACGTACTAATCCTTAACAAACCTTAAAGGCGAGTTAGTGCACACCGGTAAACATGTCACGCGAAAACTAAGCTTAATGTGTGTCAAAAATGCGGCCAATGTGGCGGCAACCGCCGCACGCGATGGAAATCCGCCGATATCCGTTTTTTTTCGGCGAAGCCGTGCCTTTTTGCCGGATCGTCATAGAAATCTCTGGACATCAATTTCCGCGAGATGACGCAGTCAGCGCACCTAGTAGGCCAAATCAGGACCGCGATTCGAACCGCTATCTCGCGGAGGCAGGCCATTGTCAGTATTTGCCGTAAACGTGACCCTGGGTTTTCGATGGGTAGCGGCACTTGTTGAGTACCAGTCCCATCACGTTCGTGAGTTCGGCCACGTGGCGCTCTGCGACGTCGATCTGGGACATCGGCGTTTTTTCCGCTGCTATGACGATTAGAGCGCAATCCACGTTTTTAAGAAAACCAAAGTTGTCGTCGCTGTCCATGATCGGCGGGAGATCGAATAGAACAATATCCGGCTGGTACTTGGTTTCGATCTTTTCGAGAAACTCGGCCGTCATGCTGCTTTGCAGGATTTCGGACGGGTCCTGAACCCGTCGCTCGCTGTTGAGGCCGAAGGCCACATTGGGTCCGAAACGACGCGCCACATCGGAGAAATCGGCCTCTCGCCGCAACGCGTCAGCCGTGCCAAGAGATGGAAACTGGCCAAGCACATTCGTCATACCTTTGCGGCGTAGGTCGAAATCCAGCACCAGCGAATAGATATCCCTGTGTCTCGCGAGGCTGAATGCGAGGTTCACTGTGACGGTGGACTTGCCGCAGCCGGCATGAGGCGACACGAGGCCGATGCGCCGCCATCCGTTGTCATGCGCCTGCTGGAGCATCCGGGTGCGCAGAAGATCGAATGGTGCGCTTTCGGCGTCGTGTTCGTATGTCGTCACCCTGTTGCGCAATAACCACTTGCGGTCGATCTGCAGCGCCTCAAGGGCCTCCCACTCGGGTCGGTCGGTGTCGCTTTGTCCGGTTTTTGGGGGCGCCGCCGGCTTTTTTCGAAACCTCGGAGCGCCGGTTTCGGTCTTGTCGCGCTGTGCGCGGGCCTTCTCAATTGCGGCTTGGAGACGTTCCATCAGAGGTCCTCGTCACGAGCAAGGGGGCAAAGGCGGGCAAGGGGGCAAAGGCATGTCATAGCCGTATGCCCAGTTTTTCCATGACCTTCTCGGCGAGAAGATCAAGCGGCAGGTAGTAGATGTGGATCGCATAGAGCGCGGCGGGAATCCCGACCACAATAAGCAGAAGAACCAGAAGTTGCCGCGCGCGTCGCCAAATCCGCTGCCCCTTGGTCTGGATATAAGGAATTGTCGAGATCGGTGTGACCCCGAAGCGCTTGATGATGTCCTCGGGCCGACGGGCCGTATTGTTGATGAATTCCAGGAGTACGATAAGCGCGATGCCGGCCAGCATCCCCAGTCCGCTGCCCGCTACCGCCAGTTTCTTGCGGCTCGGTTTGGTGGGCCTGTCCGGGACCGTGGGCTGTTCGATTACCGTGATCCTCTGACCGCGGGAGCGGGTTTCGATCTGATCGCCGATCTGCGCTGCCGAGAGGCGCTCTTCGGCCCGCTCGTATTGATCCTGAATGGTCTCGTACTTGCGATTCATCTCTTCGAGAACGATTGCCACTTCTGGCGTTCTCTCGATCGTGGTCGTCAGCGCGTCGATGCGTTCCTGAATTCGCTCCTTTTGGGCTTGGAGCGCATCTATGCTTGCGTCGACTTCATCAAGTTGCACCCGCAGCACAGGCGGCAGGTCTTCTTCCGAAACCGGCTCGCGCGTTTCATTGGAAATATCGGCAGAGGCGTCGACGGCCGCCTTCAGGTTCTTGATACGGGTCTCGAGAAGCTTTACCCGAGGGTTATCGGGCGCATAGATCGCAAGCGCGTTCTGCAGCTCGGTCTTTGCCTCTTCAAGCGCCCGTTCTTCGGCGCTCTGGACCGGCGTGGTGGCGTCTTCGACCCCGCCGGTCAGTTCATAGAGCTGCACCAGCCGGGACCGCTGGCTGCGGAAACCGTTTATCTCGCGGTCGATCTCAGCCAACTGGTCCTGAAGGTCGGACTGCTGGTCCATCCGGAAATCCAGACTATCGGGCAGGGCATCGGTGTTGGCCTGCTTGAATTCAAGGATACGAGCCCCTTGCCGATCAATCTCGGCTCCCAGACGTTCCAGCTCCTGCTGGAAAAACTCCAGCGTTTCGGTGGACCGTCCACGCCGGAACTCTGTATCCTGCTGCAGGATGAGGTCCAGGTACGCGTTCAGCACCGCCGCCGTCGTGATCGCGACGGGCGCTTCGAAGCTGACGGTCATAAGTGGAACTTCCTGCGCGAAACGGTTGCTGGTCTGTATCCCTGTGCGATCTCGCATTCGGCCAATGATTTCGTCCGGGGACATTTCGGACATTTCCGGTAGCGCGTTGTGCTCGCGCGCGATGGTCAGTAGGTTGTTTCGTGTGAACACGCGCTGTTGCAAGAGCTGCAACTGCTCAAACGCGGGTGTCTGGACGGTCGAGCTTGCCAAGTCCTCGGGAATCTTCGGGGCCTCGACCAGCAGGACCATCCGGCTTTCGTAGACCGGAGGCAGGGTATAGGCCACGACGACAGATATCGCTGACACCAAGGTCGACACGATAAGAAAATAGGGCAGGCGCCTTTTGAAAACGGCAAGATAATAGCGCAGGTCTTCCATTCAGGATCCGTCCTCTTCGGTATCTGCCGCGCGGTTCATAAACACATTATCGTCGATGATTGCCTGAATCGTCCGGTTTTCAACGGTGTTTTCCTCCGCGCTCCAGGCGTAGAGCAACGCCAGATCGCAAAGCTGGTTAACCAATCGGGGAACACCGTCGGTTTCCTTGAATATATGATCGCAGGCCTCGCGTGTGAATTCGTTTCCCGTTCCACCAGCCGTGCGGAGACGATGCGAGATATACTGCGAAACGGTCTCGCGGGACATGCGCGACAGATGGAAGTTCGCCGAAATTCTCTGAACCAGTTGTTTCATGTTCGGCGCGTTAACCATATCTCGCAGTTCCGGTTGGCCGACAAGGATCAGCTGGATCAGAACATCCTTGTTGGAGTTGATGTTAGTCAACATTCGCAACTCCTCCAGCCCTTCTGCGGACAGGTTCTGGGCCTCGTCGATAATCAGAACGACCCGCGATCCGGCTGCGTATTCCGACAGAAGAAAATCCTGCAAAACCCGGAAAGACTGAACGTAGGCCGCCGCGGGGTCGACGTTTATGTCCAATGCGTTCAAGATCCACTGAACGAGTTCGCCACGTCCGCCCTGCGCGTTAGAGATCAGACCGATGGTGACGTTATCATCAATATCCGACAGGAGCTTCTGAAGCAGCGTGGTCTTCCCGGCCCCCACCTCGCCCGTGATGAGAGTGATCGGCGCTCGGGACATGATCCCGAATTCAAGGATCGAATAGGCGCGCTTGTGTTCCGGCGTCCAGTACATGTATTCGGGATCCGGCACGAGCGAGAACGGCCGTTCCGTTAACCCGAAAAAGGACTCGTAAAGCTGGTCTGCCGACATTTTGCGTCCAAGTTTCCCCTGTAGCGGTCGTGCGACGTAAAGGCCCTGAGCACCCGAGCCGGCTCCGACCCACTCACCGCTCTCCTTGCGCACCCCGAACCTTGCATAGGGACACGGAGGCGAAAGTGCAGCACGAATCTGCCACATTATCAAGAAACCGGTACACTTCTGTGTCCTGAGGGACGCGCATTGTTTCGACCAATCGGTAAATCTGCCGCAGTGACCATGTTTTGTAGCGATTTTCATACACATGGCGCGTCGGATTTGTCATAGTCCCTCCAAAGCAACGATCTGCTTGCAGGCAGGACTTGCATAACAAACAACAGGTGTATTCATGCGCAATAGCATTGGAAATCGGTTTGCGGCGCTCGTCCTGGGCCTCGGGCTGCTTCTGGCCTCCGCCCTGACAGCATCGGCGCAAAATTATGTCATTCGGTCGGGGGACATTCTGCAGGTCGATGTGCTTGAGGACTCGAGCTTGAACCGTCGTTTGCTGGTCCTGCCGGATGGCAGTATCAACTTTCCCATGGTGGGCGCGATCAGGGCTGCCGGACGCACGGTCGAACAAGTCCGGCGCAATCTGACCACGGCGCTCACTCCCAACTTCGCCTCGGCGCCCACTGTCTATGTGGCGATCGACGAGCTGGCCGAGATCGAGGAAACGAGCAACCTCATGGATGTCTACGCCATCGGCGAGTTCGAGGAGCCAGGGCGCATCGAGGTCAAACCGGGCACGACCCTGTTGCAATTCCTGGCCGAAGCCGGCGGTCTGAGCCGATTTGCCGCCGACAAGCGCATCGAACTGCACAGGACCGACCGGCACACTGGCCGCGTCAACACGTACCGGTTCAATTCCCGGACGCCGGCCGGCAGTGCGACGGGCATAAGCGGCGGTACGCGGCTGGCGCCGGGCGATGTGGTCGAAGCACCGCAACGCAGACTGTTTGAATAGCAGACGCCTCAGGATGAGATGGGCCAGAATATCCGCGCCCGCGCCTAGACTGGCGTGCAGCGCCTTGTGCCTGTTGGGCGCGGGCGTCCTGCCGGCCAGCGGCCAGGATGGCGAGCCTGGCCGTTTGATCACGTTCGGTGTCAGCCAGACGTTTTATGCACGCGACAACCTGATCCTGGCCCCAAGCTCTGCGGGCACCACCTATGCCTCGGACACGCGATTGTCCTTTGGACTGGACACCGAAACGGATATCGACAGCTTCTCGCTGTCGGCGGAGTCGGTCCTGCGGCTGCTTGACGATCCTCTGGTCGGCCGCGAGGCCCGCCTGAGTGACCCGCGCCTGAACGTGAGATATGAGCGAGACAACGGCAACAGCCAACTGGCTCTGTTCGCGAACTACTCGAAACTCGACCTGGCCTTTTCGGACCCGTTGTCGCAAAGCAGCCTGGGGGTAGCGGATTTCTTCCGAGGCCGCGGCACGAGAGAAGAGATCGTTGGTGGATTTCGGTTTGAAACCGGAGTTGAAGCGCCTTTGGGTTTTTTTGTCGAGGCGGATAGCAGAAGGCTGGATTACAGCGACACGACCGATCCTCTTTTGTTTGAGAACCGCACAGATCGGGCGCAGCTCGGATTCATTTTCCGCTTTTCGCCTGTCGCCCGTGCGACGCTTTCGTTCGAGGAAGAGCGCTTCGAGGCGGAAGACATCCGTGACACGGAACGGGACACCCGCGACATTACTCTCGGCCTGGAATACGATACGTCGCCCGTGTCGGTCTTCTCTCTGGAAGTCGGCCACACGGAGATCACCGAACGGCTGCTCGCACCTGTCGCCAGAAGCTCGACAAGTGGTCTTGTGGGGGGCGTCGGCTACACCCGGGAGATGCCGAACGGAGAACTGTCGATCGACGCCTCCACGATCCTGACGCAGCTTGGCAGACAGAACGAATTCGAGGTCGGACGGCGGCTGGAACTTCCGACGGGATCGCTGGATATCAGCCTCGGGGTGGCGCAGGGCGATACGTTCGATCCGCTGCCCATTGGCCGGATCGCATACATGACGGAGTGGCCGCGCAGTCGCTTCGACGTGGCTTTGTCGCGCGATGTCGCGATCAGTGATATCGTGAGCGACGCCACCATCACGACCCGGATGGACGCAGGCTACGAAGTTGATCTTACGGCGCTCTCAAGCCTCTCGTTTGATGTGGCCTACGCCGATATCGCGGTGGACGGTCCGGATCCTGCGGGGGTGAGTCAGGAACAGGGGAGTGTCTACCTTACCTATCGGCGCAATTTGACGGCAGACTGGGATATGAGCCTAGGGCTGGAGCATCGGTTTATCGATGAGGGTGCGCCGCTCGGGCGGGGAACGTCGAACGGCGTTTTCTTCTCGCTGGAGCGTGATTTCGAGCTTTTACGCTGAGGCATCACAGTTTGCAGTACCGATTGGAAATGGCACGGTGAAGGACATATCAGCTAGCAAAGCCGATTGGAGCCGCGAAGCTCCGACTCGCTGGTGGGACCCGTCCTGCAGGTTGCTGAAGTGCATTCGGGAGTACCAGGCGCTGGAGGGCCGGCGCCTGTCCCGAACGAGACGCAAACTTGTCGCGCTTCGGCACAGGTTCTGGTCGGCGGTGACCGGTGCGGATCTACCGCTGACAACCCAGATTAGCGGCGGCTTGATCATGCTGCATCCAAACGGGATCGTGGTTCATCCCGATACCGTAATCGGGCCGAACTGCATTCTTTTCCAGCAGGTTACACTCGGGACGAATCGGGGTGATAACGGGGCGCCGCTGTTGGGTGGGCATGTCGATGTTGGGCCGGGGGCGAAAATTCTCGGATCGGTCACGATCGGGGATCACGCGGTCATCGGCGCGAACGCCGTGGTTCTGAGCGATGTGCCGGCCGGCGCGACCGCCGTGGGGGTGCCCGCGCGCGTTCTGTCGAAGAAAGCGTTGGGCGTATCTCGTTGAGAACTTGTTCTTGAACGAGAGGCCTCTGGCCAATTCAATTCATGCACGGGGTGGGAGGAAGGCCGATGATGGGGCCGCGGCACGAGGGGCAGCCGGCGCTGTTTTACGATTTCTCGCTTGCGGAGCATGTGCCGCATAGCCAGCTACTGCGCTCCATCGACCGGTTTGTGGATCTGTCGGGGATCCGGACTTACCATGCCGATTTCTGCAGCCATATCTCATTCTCCGTATTCCCAATCTATTACCCGGAAGGCGAATGCGTAGCATTCTGCAGAGCGCGCCCGATCGTACTTTTTGGAGCAGCCGATTCTCAAGCTTCAGCTTAGCAACCACCTCTTTCAGAACGGCCGATTCTGACCGCAGCTGTTTTCCCCGGGTGTCGTCGCCTGGCGCGCAGTGTCGCCCGAAAGCAGGGACTTCCCGACTTCCAGGAACTCCTTGGACCAGGAATAATACAGGCTCTCGGCAATCTGCTCGCGGCGACACAGAGCGGAAATGCTCTCCTAGCCACGCAGGCCAGCCAGGACGATCCTGGTCTTCTCCTCAGCCGAGTAGTGTTTGCGGGTCTTCCGTTTGATGCCCCTGACCAGCTTGTCAGCCGTGTCTTCCGATGTTCCGGATGCTTTGTGCATCTTCGCTCCATAATGGCTTCGATGAACCAGAAATCCTCCGTTGCTCAAACCCATAAACCTGTCCGGTAGGCGCTGACGGATTACAGAAGAGAACAAAGGCAACCTCACACGCCAAAAATAAGCAAGCTCGGAAAACGAGCACTGACAGATTAGAGGGCAGAATCAGCTGATTCCCGTGATTCGCCGCGCAGGCGATTTTCTGTATAAGCGAAAATAGAACCGCGTTGCGGGTATTGCGCCCGGGACATGAACAGCGCGGGCTTTGATGCCGCAAAATAGGGGAGAGATTATTGACTCAATGCATTTTGTGGTATGACGCTGGTTTGATAGGTTTAGTAATATACAGGGTGATTTTATGAATGATTTGATCACGCAGAACGCCGAGTCTCAGAGCGCGGACTCAACCGCGACGGATATCGCGATTGTCGGGATGGCCGCGCATCTGCCCGGAGCCGACGGAATCGAGACATACTGGCGGAATCTGCGTGATGGCATCGAGTCGATCCGCAGATTCACGCGAGAGGAACTGATCGCGTCGGGCGAGGCGCCGCATATGCTGGATCGCCCTGATTACGTGCCCGCAGCCGGGCCTTTGGAGGGTTTCGCCGAGTTCGATGCCGAATTCTTTGGGCTCTCGCCCAAGGAAGCGGCGATCATGGACCCTCAGCACAGGCAGTTTCTGGAAGTCGCTTGGGAGGCGCTTGAGAATGCCGGTCATCCCCCGTCGGGCACCACAGGGCCCATCGGAGTCTATGCCGGCTGCGGTATGGGCAGCTATTTCTATTTCAACGTCTGCACCAACCGTGATCTCGTCGATGATGTTGGCCTGTTTCTTTTGCGCCATACCGGTAACGACAAGGATTTCCTTGCAACCCGCGTCAGCCATATCTTTGACCTGACCGGCCCCAGCGTGAACGTTCAGACCGCTTGTTCGACCTCTTTGGTGGCGACGCATTATGCGGTGCAAGCGCTGCTCAACGGGGATTGCGATATGGCAATCGCCGGTGGCTCGACGATCGAGTTGCCGCAAAACCGTGGCTACATCTACAAGGAAGGTGAGGTTCTTTCGCCCGACGGCCATTGCCACGCGTTCGACCATCGCGCTCAGGGCACCGTGTTCGGCTCCGGGGCGGGGGCCGTAGTTCTGCGTCGAATGGAAGATGCCATCCGGGACGGAGACCACATCTGGGCGGTGCTCAAGGGCTCGGCGATCAACAACGATGGCGCATCCAAGGCGGGTTATCTCGCTCCATCGGTAGAGGGGCAGGCCGAGGCGATGGCCGAGGCGCATGTGATGTCCGGTGTCACCGCCGACACGATTGACTATGTTGAGTGCCACGGCACGGGGACGTATCTGGGCGATCCGATCGAAGTGGCCGCGATGACCCAGGCATTTCAGGAAACCACTTCCGAGACAGGCTTTTGCAAACTGGGGTCGGTCAAGACGAATATCGGCCATCTGGACACCGCTGCCGGGGTCGCGAGCCTCATCAAGACCTCCCTGGCGCTTCACCACCGCCAGATCCCGCCATCGCTGAATTATGAAAAGCCGAACCCGGCGATAGACTTCGAGAACTCTCCGTTCCGCGTCAACGACCAATTGTCGGACTGGGTGAGCCACAGTGGGCCGCGCCGTGCGGCCGTCAACTCGCTTGGCGTTGGCGGCACCAATGCCCATGCCGTGCTCGAAGAGGCGCCGGAACGCGCGGCGTCCGAGCCGTCGGACTGGCCGTTCCAGATGCTGCTGCTGTCGGCACGTTCAAAGGCAGCCCTCGATGGCAATGCGCAGAACCTGGCAGCCCATCTGCGCGAACATACCGACGGGGATCTGGCAGACGTCGCCTGGACGCTCAAGGAAGGCCGCCACGCTTTCGAGAACCGTCGCGTTGTGGTTGCCGAAACCCACGAGGAAGCGGCCGCCAAGCTGGACGCCAACGATCCGCGCGAGGTCTTCAATCACGTTGCCCTCGACCGGCCGGACACGGTATTCATGTTCCCGGGCGGCGGCTCGCAATATGCCGGAATGGCACGCGATCTTTATGAGACCGAACCGGTGTTCGCCGAATGGATGGATCGCGGGCTCGAGATCCTTGATCCCAAGCTCGACTTTGACATCCGTGCCTTATGGTTGCCGGAAGAAGGCGCAGAAGACGATGCCGATGCCAAGCTGCAGAAACCGTCGGTTCAGCTGCCGCTGATCATGATCTGCGAGTATGCGCTGGCTCAGCTGTGGATGAGTTGGGGTGTCAAACCTGCCGCGCTTGTCGGGCATTCGATGGGTGAGAACACCGCGGCTTGTGTCGCCGGCGTGATGTCCTTCGAAGACTGTATCGGGCTTGTACATCTACGTGGGCGCTTGTTTGACACGGTGCCCGCCGGTGGCATGCTTTCAGTGGCGCTCGCAGCGGAAGATTTGAAACCGCTTCTGGGGGATGACCTTGATCTGGGGGCAGTAAATGCACCGTCGCTTTCAGTGGCCACCGGGCCAAAAGCCGCTCTCGAAAAGCTTGAACAAGACCTTAAGCGGCGTGACATCGACTTCCAACGGATACAGATAGATATCGCGGCTCATTCCCGCATGCTAGATCCCATTCTTGAGGATTTCAGGACCTATCTGAAGTCGATCGACCTCAAGCCGCCGCAGATTCCCTTTGCCTCAAATCGAACCGGCGAGATAATTTCGCCCGAACAGGCGACCGATCCCGATTACTGGGTCAATCATTTGCGCGGCACGGTCCTTTTCGCCGATTGCATGAGTACGCTGGCCGCGAAAAATCGGATCTTCATCGAGGTAGGCCCGGGCAAGGCGTTGTCTTCTCTGGCCGGTCAGCACCCGGAAATCGAGGCCAACCAGGTTATAGGCACTTTGCGGCACCCACAGGACGAGACGCCGGATGACGCGTATTTCCTTGCGATGCTGGGGCGTGTCTGGGCCCTTGGCGGAGAGATCGACTGGGCACAGTACTGGGGCGAGGCGCGACGTGTCCGCTTGCCCTTGCCGACCTATGCCTTCCGCCGGTCGCATTATTTCATCGAACCGGGAAAGGTCGAAAGCGAGGTAGACAGCAAGTGGCTCATGCGCGACGAAACGCCCGAGAACTGGGGCTGGGCCCCGGCCTGGCGTCCAGCCTATGCCGCCTGCGAAACCGATGTGACCGGGGATCTTTCCAATCTTTCGCCGCAGCGCTGGCTTATTTTCGAAGATGACGGGGGCCTTTGCGATGGCGTGACGGAGCGTCTGCGCTCAGCGGGCCACGAGGTGATAACGGTCCGTGCAGGTGACACTTTTGCGCGGGACGGAGAAGCAGGCTATATCCTGTCGCCTGAACGCGGCCGCGAGAGCTATGACGCGCTGATCGGCGATCTGATGGACCGCGAGTTTCTGCCCGACCGTGTCGTTCACGGTTGGCTGGCGACCACGCGGGAAAGTCATCGACCGGGATCGAGCTTTTTCCACCGAAACCTGGAGCAGGGCTTTTTCAGCCTGCTGTTCCTGGCCCAAGCCATCGGCGACGAAGGCTGGAGTCATTCCTTGCATGTGACTGTCCTGAGTTCCGGGGCGGTGCAAGTCCGCGACGAGGCGCTGCTCTTTCCGGAGAAGGCGACGCTCGCGGGGCCGGGTCGGGTGATCGGGCGGGAGTTTCCGCAGATGACGGTCTCGTCGCTCGATCTAGACCTGCCGCAGGCGAAGGGTCGGGCCATGCCCGACCTGTCGTCCTTCACGATCCCCGTGCTGGAAGAGATCCTGTCGCCGCCGGCGGCGTTGGAGGCGGCCGTGCGCGGGCAGAAGCGCTATGAAATGGTGTGGCGGCCCAAGCCTCTGGACGACCCGGAGGCCGGAGTGCCGCGCCTCAAGGAGAAGGGCGTTGTTCTGATCACCGGTGGTGTCGGCGGTATCGGCCTGACCCTTGCGCGGCGGCTGGTCGAGGTTGCTAGCGCGCGCATCGTGTTGATGTCACGCAGCGGCCTGCCGCCAAAGGACAGTTGGGACCAAGTGCTGGAGAATACCGCGCCGGGCGATCCTCTGGCGCGCCACATCCGCGCGGTGAAGGCGCTCGAAGACGCGGGCGGCGAGGTTATCTGCCTCGCCGGAGATGTCTCGAATGTCGAGGATCTGCGCGACGCCCGTGCCGAGATCGAGCAGACTATGGGGCCGGTGCACGGTATCATCCATGCTGCCGGCGTCGTCGAGGACGGTCTGATCCAGACCAAGTCGATGACCGAGATCGAGAATGTCTTTGCCCCCAAACTGCACGGCACGCGCGTTCTCGAGGACGTCTTTCCGGATGGAGACGTGGACTGGCTGGTTCTGTTTTCGTCCAGCTCCACCGCCACCGCGCCAACGGGGCAGGTGGATTACGTGGCGGCGAACGAGTATCTCAACGCTTACGCCCGGTCGCGCGCCGGCGACAAGACGCGTGTGCTCGCGATCGGATGGGGGATCTGGGCGGATACCGGCATGGCCGCCGATGCCATGGCCTTGCGCACCGGCGCCGGCAAGGACGCACCCGTGCTTCCCGCCGGCCTGCCACTTCTGGACAAAAAGACATTCGACGCCGTGGGCAACCGCGTCTTTACCGCCGAGTACGTCGCCAAGGATCGTTGGATCCTGAACGATCACCGAACCGGCGCGGGCCATGCTGTGCTGCCCGGCACTGGCTACCTGGAATTGGCCGCGGAGGCTCTGGCAGGGCAAGGGGAAACCGCCGCGTTCGAAATCCGCGATTTGTATTTCATGCGCCCGCTGGCGGTGGGCGCGGGTGAGACGAGACCGGTTTACCTGCGCCTTCCCAGAACCGACACGGGCTATGAGCTTGTGGTCGAAAGCGGTGCCGAGGACGCGCGGGAAGTGAACGCGCAGGCACAGATTTCGATCTTGCCGATGCGCAGGCCCGGTCCTCTGGACATTGCCGGGATCGCCGCACGCTGCGCCACACCGGTGCGCGCGGCGAAGGGCGGCTCGCTCAGAAGTGCGCAGGAAACCCATCTGCGCTTTGGGCCACGCTGGGGCGTGATCCAGTCGACCGCTCTTGGCAATGGCGAGGGGCTTGCAGAACTGGCCTTGCCCGAGGTTGCCCGCGGCGATACGCGGGCCGGGTACCGGCTGCATCCGGCGATGCTGGACCTCGCGACCGGCTGGGCGATGGAACTGATCGAAGGGTATGATCCCGAGGCCTATCTCTGGGTGCCGGTGTCGTATCGGTCGGTCAAGGTTTTCCGCGACCTGCCCGAACGCATCGTCAGTTGGGTGCGAAACGCCGGTGACAACAGGGCGGAGGGCGATATCGCGACCTTCGATGTGACGCTGGCAACGCCCGATGGCGAGGTCTGCGTCGATATCCATGGCTTCTCTATTCGGCGGATGGAGACCTCTGTCGGTTTCGCCGCCTCGGATCAGAGCGCCACCAAGGCCGGTGAGGAGACAATCGCGCCACTGTCGCCCGCCGAGGAACAGCTCCGTCACAACCTGACGCAGGGTATCCGCGCCGAAGAAGGGGGCGACCTGTTCCTGCGCGCACTTGCCTTGGACAAGGCGCCTACGGTCATCCTCTCGTCCATGGACCTGCCGTCCCTGATCCAGCAGGCGGGACAGGCCGAAGACACGCAGAAGAGCGGCGGTCAGACATTCGAGCGGCCACAGCTCGACAGTGAGTTCGTGGAACCGGAGGGCGCCATCGAAACCACGCTCGCGGGCTTCTGGGCCGAACTTCTGGGCGTGGACACTATTGGCGCCGAGGACAGCTTCTTTGACCTGGGCGGTCACTCGCTTATCGCGGTGCGGCTGTTCGCGCAGATCCGCAAAACCTGGAATGTCGATTTCCCCATTTCCGTGCTGTTCGAGGCCCCGACCATCCGCAAGGTCGCTGGCCTGATCGCAGAACGGGGTGTGTCTGACACCGGGGACGATGCGCAGTCTGACGGAAAGGACGATAGCGGGTCCGCCGCGCGGCCGGAACGGCGGTTTACCCATCTTGTGCCCATGCATTCCGGCGAAGGTGGGCCGCGCACGCCCTTCTTCTTGGTGGCCGGGATGTTCGGCAATGTCCTGAACCTGCGGCATCTGGCGCATCTGCTGGGCAATGACCGTCCTTTCTATGGCCTTCAGGCGCGGGGGCTCTATGGCGACGAGGAGCCGCATTTCACCATCGAGGAGGCCGCGCGCGATTACATCGCCGAGATGCGGCAGGTGCAGCCCGAGGGACCCTACATGATCGGCGGCTTTTCCGGGGGCGGCATCACGGCCTACGAGATTGCCCGTCAGCTGGAGGACGCCGGCGAAGAAATCGCATCGGTCATCTTACTGGATTCGCCCATGCCGGTGCGGCCACCGCTGACGCGGCGAGACCGGATCATGCTGAACTGGCTGAACCTGAAAGAGCAGGGTCCGTCTTATTTCTCGGCCTGGGTCCGCAATCGCATCGCCTGGGAAATGCAGAAACGCCGTGGCGGCGGAGACGCGGAAGATGACGGTCCCAAGTTCCATGATGCTGCAATCGAGGCGGCGTTCATGGAAAGCGTGGGCAAGTACCAAGTGCGACCCTGGAAAGGTCCGCTCGCGCTGTTCCGCCCGCCGCTCATGGCGCGGTGGGAAGTGGCGCCGGGCCGCCTGGTCAATAGCGAACGGCAGTACCTCTTTCCGGACAATGACTGGACCCGGTTCGTGCCGACGGTAGAGGTTTACGAGGTGCCGGGCGATCACGACTCCATGGTACTTGAGCCGAATGTCCGGGTGCTGGCGTCTCGGATCAAGCGTGTTCTGGAACGCGCCGAAGCCGAGATTGCCGAACGCCCGGTAGAGGACGCGCCGATCTACGAGGACGCCGTCGCATGAGCAGTCCCACTGTTTTGACCGTCGTGCTGAACTACAAGACCGCAGAGATGACGCTCCGGGCCGTCGAGGCGGTCAAAGATGCTATGGATGGACTATCGGGCGGGATCGCGATTGTCGACAACGATAGTCAAGATGGATCCTTTGAGATGTTGTCCGGAGAGGTCGCGTCACGTGGCTGGGATGCGGAAGGTCGCGTCCGCGTGATAATGTCGCCGCGCAACGGCGGCTTTGGAGCGGGCAACAACGTTGGGATACGCGCCGGGCTGGCCGACGGATCGGCACCTGATTACGTCTACATCCTCAATTCCGACGCCTTTCCGGCCCCGGACGCCCTGCGCATACTTCTGGATCATCTCGAAGCGACGCCCGAGACGGGCTTTGCCGGAAGCTATATTCACGGGCCAGACGGCGATACTCATCTGACCAGCTTTCGATTTCCGTCCATTGCCAGTGAATTCGAAGGTTCAATCCACTTCGGCCCGGTCTCGCGCCTGTTCAGAAAGTACCGCGTACCGATTGAGACCCCGACCGAGACCCGGACGGTCGATTGGCTGGCCGGCGCGTCGATGCTGATGAGGCAGTCGGTTCTGGATGAAATAGGTCTCTTCGACGAGACCTTCTTTCTGTATTTTGAGGAAACCGATCTGTGCCTGCGCGCCCGCCGAGCCGGACACCAGACCGACTATCTTCCCGCCAGCAAGGTAGCGCATATCGGGTCGGTCTCGACCGGCATGAAGACATGGCGGCGCGTTCCGGGTTACTGGTTTGACAGCCGTTGGCATTACTTTTCCAAGAACCATGGGACGCTCTATGCGATCACGGCGACGCTGGCCCATGTCGCGGGCGGCGCGCTGCATCGGCTGCGGTGTCTGTTGACCAGACGCAGGCACAACGATCCGCCTCGCTTTCTCCGGACGCTTCTTCTTCATGATCTTCGGGCGCTGTTTCGCGGACGTGCCGCAATCCGCGAGCCCGCCACGAAGGGCCCTGTTCCAAATTTCCACGCATAGGCATTGATCTCATTATGACCCAGTTCAGTTCACTTCTCATCGGCAACGAAAGCCTCCTGATCCAGTGTGGCGATCTGTTACGCGGCGCGGGTCACAAGATCACCGCCGTGGTGACGCGCAACGAGGATGTCGCAGCTTGGGCCGAGGCGGCGGGGCTGAAGGTGATCGCGCCGGGCCGTGACCTCGGCGCGCGCCTTGGCGGGCTTGAGTTCGACTGGTTGCTGTCGATTGCCAATCTCGATCTCATCCCGGAGGACGTGATCGCCCTGGCACGGCGAGGCGCGGTCAATTTTCACGATGGACCCTTGCCCGCCTATGCCGGATTGAATGCGCCGGTCTGGGCGAAACTGGCGGGAGAGAACCGGCACGGAATCTCCTGGCACCTGATCGAGGGCGGTGTGGACGAGGGCGATATCATTGCCTCCAAGGCGTTCGAGATCACCGATGAGGACACGGCCTTTTCGCTCAACACAAAGTCCTACGTCGCCGCGATTGAAAGCTTCACGGATCTGATGGCGGAGCTGTCGGGATCCGCGCCGGCCCGTCATGCACAGGATCTGGAGCAACGAAGCTATTTTGCGCGTGACGCCCGACCGATGGCCGGGGCTGTCATGAACTTCAACAAGCCGGCCGAAGAATTGCTGCGCCTCATACGTGCGCTCGACCACGGTGAATACTGGAACCCGCTCTGCCTGCCCAAGTTCGAAACTGGCGGGCGGGTGTATCTCGCCCGTGAAGGGCATGTATCGGAAAGTGTCTCGGAAGCGGCGCCGGGTGCGGTGCTTGCGGCGGATGACGATCAGCTCTGTATCGCCACCGAACGCGGCGATCTTGTTCTGACATCCGTCACGGCCCTCGACGGCGCGCGCGTGCAACCATCGGAGATCACTCGCGTTGGCGCGATCCTACAAAGTCCTCCGGCCGATCTCAGAAAACAGATTCACAAAGACCTTGCACCGCTTGCCAAGCACGACCCGGTTTGGCGCCTTGCACTCGAAGCGATTGAGCCCGTCGAACTGCCGCTGATATCTGCCGCGTCCGGTCCGGCTCGACCACTGGCGAGGAACGTGTCTATCCCGCCAGGAGTAACGGCCGATCAGGTTCGCACCGCGTTCGCCCTGATGATGGCTCGACTGAGCGGCAGCGCAACAGCCGATCTGGCACTTGCGGTGCCGCGGCTGTCCGGACCGGCGGCGGCGCAAGTCTGCGAGTGGGTGCCGGTGCGGCTCGCGCAATCAGACAGTTTCTCCCAGATGACAGGTGACCTATCGAATTCGATTTCGGCGGCGCGCGCACGCGGACCGTTTGCGGCGGATCTTCTGGCGCGCCTGCCCGGAGCAAGACCAACCCTGCCGGAACTTGCGCTGTCGGAGGACGCAGAGGCGGGTCTGGTGGGTCCGTCCGCGCTGACGCTGGCGGCCACGGAAGGCACTGCGACGCTTTACGGAGATGCGGCGCGCGTTTCAGCGGCGGCGCTGGATCTTTATGCCGCACGTCTTTCGCATCTTGTGGCGCATCTGGGCGATAGCGATGACCCGGCTACGTTGCCGATCCTTCCGGAGGAAGAGCGTCGGACCATGCTGGTGGACTGGAACGCCACCGAGACGGATTATGATGCCGCGCAATGCATGCATCAGGCGTTCGAAGCGCAGGTGACGCGCACACCAGAGGCCGAGGCGCTTGCATTTGAAGGGGAGAGTCTGACCTACACCGCGCTGAACGCCGCCGCGAACCGGATGGCGCATCGTCTGATTGGTATGGGGGTCAAGCCCGGAGTGATTGTAGGGCTGCACCTTCCGCGCTCGGCGGAGATGGTCATCGCGGCACTTGCAATCCTCAAGACGGGGGGCGCTTATCTCCCTATGGATCCCTCTTATCCGGCCGACCGCACCGCGCTATATCTCGAGGACAGTGAGGCCGGCGTGATCGTGACCAACGCCGCACTGGCCGCAGCGCTCCCGTCAAGTGAGGCTGAGGTTCTCGATATCGACAAAGACATGTCAGACCAGCCCGAGACAAACCCCGACAGCGGCGTGACAGGAGAGGATCTGGCTTACATGATCTACACGTCCGGCTCGACCGGACGGCCAAAGGGCGTGATGGTCGAGCACCGCAACGTCGCCAATTTCTTTGCGGGCATGGACGACAGGATCGACCACGAGCGGGGCGGGGTCTGGCTTGCCGTTACGTCACTGTCCTTCGATATTTCGGTGCTGGAACTGTTCTGGACGCTAGCGCGCGGTTTCAAGCTGGTGATCTCGGGTGATGAAAGCCGGGCCTTGGTCGCGGGCGACGGGGCAGGGGGCGGCGCCGGGGTCGGCGGCATGGAATTCAGCCTGTACTACTGGGGCAATGACGACGGCACAGGACGCGGCAAGTATCGGTCTTTGCTCGAAGGGGCGAAGTTCGCCGATACGCACGGCTTTTGCGCGGTCTGGACGCCCGAACGCCATTTCCACGCCTTTGGCGGCCCTTATCCAAACCCATCGGTGACCGGCGCCGCGGTGGCGGGGCTGACGCAGAATATCGGTGTGCGGGCAGGCTCTTGCGTGGCGCCGCTGCACCATACTGCGCGCATCGCCGAGGAATGGTCCGTAATCGACAACCTGACCGAAGGGCGTGCCGGCCTTGCCATTGCAAGCGGCTGGCAACCCGATGATTTCGTGCTGCGCCCTGAGAATACGCCGCCAGAAAACAAGCCTGCCATGTTCCGGCAGATTGCCGAACTGCGCCGCCTTTGGGCGGGCGAGCCCGTGGCCTTTGCCCGCCAGAATGGCGAGATGCACGAAGTCGTCACCCAGCCGCGTCCGATCTCTAAGACGCCGGAACTTTGGGTCACGACCGCCGGAAACCCGGAAACCTGGAAGGAAGCGGGGCGCAACGGGTGCAACGTGCTGACGCATCTTCTTGGCCAGTCCATCGACGAGGTCGCCGGAAAGATCGAGATCTATCACGAAGCCCTCAGAGCCGCCGGACACGATCCGGCACGCTTCAAGGTCACGCTGATGCTGCATACCTTCCTCGCCGACAGCCGAGAGGCGGCGCGCGAGATCGCGCGCGAACCGATGAAGGATTACCTGCGTTCTGCGGCGGGCCTCATCAAGCAATACGCCTGGGCCTTCCCGGCCTTCAAGAAGCCGAAGGGTGTCGACAATGCCTTCCAACTCGACCTCGGGTCGCTGACCGAAGAGGAACTGGAGGGCATTCTGGATTTCGCGTTCGAACGCTATTTCAACGACAGCGGCCTCTTTGGCACCATCGAAGACGCGATGACGCGGGTCGCGCAGGTTAAAGAGATCGGGGTGACGGAAATCGCCTGCCTGATCGACTACGGCATCGAGGTCGATACCCTGCTCGATGGTTTGACGCCGCTGGCGGAGGTTGTGGCACGGGCCGATGCCAATGCGGGTCCGGCAGCGGACGATTTCTCAATCGCGGCGCAAATCTCGCGCCACAAGGTCACGCATCTTCAATGCACACCCTCGATGGCGCGAATGCTGTTGATGAACGAGGAATCCAGCGCGGCCCTGTCGCAGGTCAAGCATCTGATGCTGGGCGGCGAGGCGTTGCCCGGCGCGCTGGTTGGCGAGCTTGCAACGCTGACAGATGCACATGTTGAAAACATGTACGGGCCGACGGAAACGACGATCTGGTCTACGACGCGCAAGGCCGAGACGGGCGCGGGCGTTGTCGGTATCGGTACGCCCATCGCCAATACGCAGGTCTACGTTCTGGACGACAAGATGGAGCCGGTGCCAGTTGGCGTGCCCGGTGAACTCTATATCGGCGGCGACGGCGTCACACGGGGCTACTGGAAGCGCGAGGATCTGACGGCCGAACGCTTTGTCCCCGATCCGTTCTCGGATCGAACGAGCGCGCGGCTCTATCGCACGGGCGACCTGGCGCGATGGCTGCCGGAGGGCGAGCTGGACTTCCTCGGTCGCGCCGATTTCCAGGTCAAGCTGCGTGGTTACCGGATCGAACTGGGTGAAATCGAGAGCGCCCTGGATAGGCTGGACACTGTGCGCCAGTCCGTGGTCGTGGTGCGGGAGGATATTCCGGGTACGCAGGTACTGGTGGCCTATCTTCTCGCCGATGCTGCGATAGACGAGGCGGCCCTGAAATCTGCGCTGTCCGAAGTTCTGCCCGCGCACATGATTCCCGCACGCTTCGTGACGCTCGACGCATTCCCCCTGACGCCCAACAAGAAGGTGGATCGCAGCGCCCTGCCGGCGTGGTCCGCGCCCGAGCGCGAGGTGGCCGCGGCGCCAAAACCTGCCTCAACACCAACAGACGCGGACACTCCGCCGACAACTGCCGGATTCGACGGAGATGTCGAGGGCGAGATTTCCGCGATCTGGAGCGCGATACTTGGCGTCGGCAACATATCGGCGCGCGATAATTTCTTCGATCTGGGGGGGCACTCGCTTCTTGCAGTACAGGCACATCGCGAAATCAAGTCGAAGCTGGGGGTGGCAAAGTTGTCGATCACCGACATTTTCCGCTTTCCGGTTCTGGGAGATCTCGCAGAGGCGGTTGGCGACAAGCTCGACGGCGGCCGCGCCCCGGCCCGTTCAGCGCCGGCTATGAAGACGACTTCCCAAACCGTGCTCGCGCCAGAAACAACCGAGGCGCCGGCCGTGTCGCGTGAGGATGCCATGGCGCGCCGACGTGAGATGCGTGCGCGGCGTCGCCGGGGCTCCTGACCGGTTCGATGCTTGCGACACGGAGGCTCCGGGACGCCATCGAAGCTTATCTCGGCGCAGAAGCCGCAACCCGCGTCGGGATCGGGCTTGCCGACACAAGCTCGCGCGCCGAAGGGCTTTGGCCGTCCGAGCAGACAGCGACCGGGGGCATGGTCGAAAAGAGGCTCCGGGAATTCGCGGCGGGACGGGCCGCCGCGCGCTTGGCGATGGCGGAACTCGGCGTTGATGCGTCGGGCGTGCCGATGGCCGCGGATCGCGCACCCATCTGGCCGGAGGGGCTGACCGGGTCGATCACTCATACCGATCTACATGCCTTGTCGCTTGTGGCCTTTCGCCGCGACATGCGCGCCATAGGTGTCGATCTGGAAGATGCCGTGCCGCTGGCGCCGGACCTGTGGAATATCGTCCTGAGCGGGGCCGAGACCGCCTCTGTCTCAGGCGGGATCGCGGCAAAGCGGATCTTTTCCGCAAAGGAAGCCGTGTTCAAAGCGCAGTATCCGGTGACCGGGCGTCTGCTGGGATTTCTCGATGTCGAGGTCGTGCTTACAAAAACAGGGTTCGCAGCGCGCATCGAACCTCATTCTCCGGGACTTCCCGAAACCCTCAACGGCCTGTCCGTCGTCGCGGATGACGTTATCCTGTCTGTCCTCTCGATCCCCGAGACCGGTGCCAACGGTTACGACGCTTGATCCTGGGGTCCAATGTCGGTGCTGGCGCCTGGTTCGGCATGGCCTGACTCAGGTCTGGCCAATAGACCGGCTGTGGTCCAGTCCGAACAGGTTGGCCTCGGCGATGCCGCGCTGGATGAAAGCGTCGCGGTTAGATTCCGGACGCCAGCCCAGAAGATCCTTGGGCCGGTCGTTCACGAAGCGCGAGAAATGCGCACGGCTTTTCCAGTCTGCCAGTGATGGCCGGACAACCCCATGCCGGCGCAGGGCGTATTTCTTGAGCGCGTACTTCACCGCGTCGCCGGCATAGAAGGCATAGAGATTGCCGGGCTGCACGTCGATCTTTGCCCCTAGAACCTCATGGATTGCCTTGAAATAGCCCTGGGCAGACAGCATCGGGTCCCCGACCAGGTTGAAGCTCTGGCCTTCAACGTCCGCGTCGATCATGCGTACCAGCCCGTCAGCAATATCGTCATTGAGCACGAACGGCAGGATGTTGCGCCCGTGGCCCCAGATCCGGACCGCCCCCGCGCCGTGCCAGCGCCCGATGCCCCAATGCTGAAGCGGGCCGCCCGGTCCGATAACGATACCGGGTCGGGCGATGACCAGTGGCAGGCCGCGCTCACGGTGCCTTGCTAGCAGCTGGCGTTCACATTCCGCCTTGGATCGCGCGTAAAGGTTTCGGGTCGTCATGTCGGCGGGAAAGGGAGTGTCCTCGGTAATCTTCGCACTGGGATCCGACATGTCGTATGACGCTATGGTGCCGGTGTAGATCAACCGTTTGACGCCCGCTTCCTCGGCGGCATCGGCGACGCGAAGTGCAACACCCACATCGTTCTCGAGCGCTGCCTCCCACGTGTCTTCCAGCGCCTTGGCCAGGTTGAAGACCACGTCGATCCCCTTCATCGCCTCGGTCAGGCCGTCGCGATCGCGCAGCGAAACACCGACGGTCTCTACATTGTCGGGCAGATCGGGAAACGGGCCGGTCTTGCCACGCGACAGTACCCGCACGTCCCGGCCGTCGGCCACGAGGCGGCGGGTCAGGGCGCGCCCGATAAACCCCGTGCCGCCAATGACCATGGCGGTCGGTTGCGGCTTGCGGGTTTGCACGGCGGGCGCGGCGGGCGTCATCTGTTCAGCCGGAAGCGCATCAATGGCGGCGTCAATCGCCCGCATGACGGCCAGGGCTGAGGCGCCATCAAACCGCTGGTCCTTGGAGCCACCATAGATCGCGGCGGTCATGCCTCTAAAACTGCGGCCATAGGGATTGAGCGTGTTGAGCGAGCGCAGCTGAACCCATGCGTTGGACCAGCCTGCGCGCCGGTGTTCCCGCGCCAGCCGCCGCTGGCGGTTCAGTGGGTTTAGCACCAGATCAGACGCATTCTCGCGCTCGACGGTCAAGACGTCGGCAGCATAGTCAAGCCGTGCCCGCGCAGAGGAGCCGCGCAATGTGACGGACCGGTCGTCGATCACCTCGACCATGGTCAGGTGAAACGTGACGTCGACGCCGCCCGCGCGGGCGAGGATACGAAAACCCTGCGGACGTGGATCGTTTCCTGGCAAGTCGACCGGGTAAGACGCCTGCGCGCTCAACACCTCGATTTCACCAAAGAGATCGTGCGCGAAGGCGAAAGCGTGCGGGCCGAGTTCCAGAAGCAGGTTCTTGGGCTCGCGCAAAAGCCAAAGGTTGAACGGGCCCGACCGTAGCGGCGCGAGCGGCAGCGCCCAAGTGATCTCTGCGGTCGAGATGAGCCCATATTCGCCGGCCTGCATGTCGGCCTTCATCCGGGTATAGGCCGGAAGGCCGAGAAAGTTGTGCCCGGGCGTGAACCTGCGTCCGGTACGCCTGGCGGTGTCCAAAATCCTGCGCGTGTCTTCAGCGCTTTCGGCGACGGGCTTTTCGACCAGTACGTCAAGCCCGCCTTCCAGGCACTGGATGGCGAGCGCGGCATGCAGATGCGGCGGCGTGAGGATGTGCACGGCCTCGCAAACGCCGGACGCGAGAAGATCCTCAACCGAGGTGAATGACCGCGCGCCATGCGCGGCGGCAAGTGCCTCCGCCGCTCCGGCGCTGACATCGCAGACCGCTGCGAGCGTCACGCCGGGCGTGTCCTTGAGCGCGTCGGCGTGCCAGCTTGCGATATATCCTGCGCCGATCAGCCCGACGGAAATGGGTTTGGACATGAAGAACCTCGTTTCACTTGTATTCAATGATGCGCATGTCGGACCCGGTCAGGTGCCGCCAGAAATACTTGGCCATACCGATGAGATTGGGGAATTTCGACAAGGTCAGAAGCAACGCATGACCGAACGCCTCTTTCCTGGGCAGACCCTCTCGGATCAGGCCCCGCGCCGTGCGTATATAATTCAGCGCATAAAACCCCAGAAGCGCGACGGCCAGCCAAGGGCTCAGGAACAGGGAGAGCAGGATCGCCAAGGGCAATGCCAGCCCGTAGATCAGCACGCGCCGCCGTTCGGCAACGAAGAAATCGGGATGCAGGTGGCCCACTTGTGCAAAGCCGTGACCCGTCCGCACCGCGCGTTTCCACCATTGCGAAAATCGCGACATGGCTGCGTCGTGGCGGGTCATCCCGACCGGAATGCGATGCAACTGCCAGCCTGCCTTGCGCAAGCGCTGACAAAACTCGTCATCCTCGGCGGCGATGACCTGGGGGTTCATGCCGCCAAGCTCTGCCCAGATCCGCGCGCGGACCATCATGTCCCCGCCGCAGGTCGCGATTTCGCCTGCGGGACGGTGCCATTCCCAGTCGCAAAGCTGGTTGTAAAGGCTCTCGTCGCGTCTCACCTCAGAGCGCCAACCGGTGACGAGACCGACCTCGTCATGATCGTCCAGATGGGCGCGCGCGGCGTCGACGAAACCGGGCACGAGGCTGCAATCGCCGTCGATGAAAAGGACATAGTCATGTGCGTGAAGCGCCGCGAACCCGGCATTGCGGGCGCGGGCGGCCGTGAACGGTACGGACATGTCCAGGCTGACCACCGTCGCGCCCGTCTTTTGCGCCTCCGCGACGCTGTTATCGGTCGATCCGCTATCGACATAGACCAACTGCCGAGCCTGACCGCCGACCGAGGCCAGAGCATCGATCAAGCGCTGGCCTTCGTTTCGGCCGATCAGAACGACGTCCACAGGGGTCATGGCGCATCTCCGCCATCGCCGGGCCGCTTTGTTGCCGGAGGCGAATCGGCGGCATAGCCCTCGATCAAGGCGCTGAGCCACGCGGCTTCGTGTCGGATGTCGAACGCTTCGGCGACCTTGACCCGGCCGGCCTCGCCCATCCGTTTGCGGCGGTCCGGGTCGTCGAGCAATTTCGTGATGGCCCGGCGCAGGGCCTCGACATCGCCGGGCGGAACCAGAAGGCCGCTTTCGCCATCCTCGACCAGTTCCGACACGCCCGCGATACGCGTCGTGACGACCGGAACGGCTGCGGCAAGGGCCTCCATAAGGACGACCGGAAGGCCCTCGGCAAAGCTGGGCAGCACGAACAGGTCCGTACGGCCAAGCGCTTCGGCCACGTCCGCCTGGCTGCGATAGCCTTGGAACGCGACACGGTCCGACAGGTTCAGCGCTTTTGCCCGTGCTTCGATGACCTCGCGTTCCGGTCCGTCTCCGATCAGGTCCAGATGCCAGTCCGGACGGTCTGACAGCCCGGCCAGGGCTTCCAGCAGAACCGGCACACCTTTCACACCCGCGAGCCGTCCCACGAACAAGAGTCTCTGGCCCTCGTGCGGTGCGGGGCGATAGCGGTCGGGCTCGATGCCACAATGCACAATGTGGAACTTGTTCCAGTGCGCCGCGTCTGCGAAGCACATGAGCTGGCTGCGGCAGAATTCCGAGATACAGGCAACAAAGCGTGCGTGCTCCGCCTTCTTGTCGATGCGCCAGTGGATCGGATCGAAGAAGATGTCGGGCCCGTGAATGGTAAAGCTGTAGGGGATGCCGGACAGCTTTGACGCCAGCATCGCCACCGTGCAGGAGGACTTGGCGATGTGATTGTGCAGATGCGCGACGTTCTGCTCCGCCAGACGCCGCGCGAGAACGCCCGCCTCGATGAAGTAGATAAGGTTGTAAGTCCGGCCCTTGAGCCCCGCCGGGGCCGCCCGCCAAGCCAGTGCAAGCGCCGAAAG
Source organism: Roseovarius sp. THAF9 (assembly GCF_009363715.1). NCBI lineage: Bacteria > Pseudomonadati > Pseudomonadota > Alphaproteobacteria > Rhodobacterales > Roseobacteraceae > Roseovarius > Roseovarius sp. THAF9. The sequence continues at coordinate 3,614,829 of NZ_CP045404.1, read as the reverse complement.
ATATCGGGCGGGCCGCCGCAGCCAGTGAAGATGCGCGCGCAAGACGGTCAGCGGTTTCTTGCAGGCGTCAAGAAGCTTGAAAGTGCGCGCGTGTTCGTCCCGTTGTTCCGGCCCGACCAGATGTTCCGCGCCCGTCGTGCGAACGGAGCAGGTCAAAACGTCGTGGCCGAGCTCGCGCAGTGCGGCGATTTCGCGTTGGATGAACGTATCCGACGCGCGCGGGTATTCTCCGGTCAGATAGGCGAGTTTGGTACGGTTCATGTCTCGGTCTTACTGATAGAAGCTTGCAGCATTCCGGCGAAGTCGGCCTGATCCTCCCCGCCGAGTGCGCTTCGCAGCGCCGTGTTGGGCCACTGCAACGGCATGAGCCGGGCGCGCAGGATCGGCTCTTGCAGCAAACCGGGCAGGCGCGGTGCCAGGGGGCGCAGCAGCCGGGTTGTCATCAGCCAGATACGATAGGGAAGAGGCAGCACAAGGTGTGGCCAACCGGCAATCCGGCGATGCGTTCGCACGAAACGGATGCGCGTCGGGCGATCATCATCCAGCACATTGAGCGCGCGCACCCCGCCCGGATCCGTGCAAGCCGCCGCGACCAGAGCTTTGGCCGTGTGATCGACATGGGTGTGCGGCAATTCTCCCCCGCCATCGATGCAGACGAAGAGCTTTGATACCCAGAAGCCAAGCAAGGGATGAAAGGTGCGACCGGGGCCATAGACTGCCCCGGGGCGCATAAGCCATGCCGGTTGGCCCGCAGCAATGACTAGTTCCTCCTGCCGGAGCTTTCCAGCGGTATAGGCGTCGCGCGCGGTCTCGGGAGTGTCCTGCGCTGTCTCCTCGGTCACCGTGTCGCCATCCGGCAGCGTCATCGGATCGTAGACGGCGATCGAACTGACATGAACGAGGCGACGCGGCTTTTCCGACAGTGCCGTCAAAAGCATTTGCGTCGCTGCCACAGTGTCGCGGTCATGTGCATCAGCATCTCCACCGAGATGCGCGGCGGCATGGATTACTGCGTCGACATGGTCCAGCGCATCGGCCAGAGAAGCTCGGGCGGTATCGTCCGACAGGTCGATCCGAAGCGGCGTGATCCCTGCATCGGCGGCCCAGTCGGGCGGCAGTGTGCTGCGGTAGATCGCGAAGACCTCGAGCCCGCGCGCCCGCGCGGCCCGGACACTCGCCTGGCCGATGAAGCCGCTTGCCCCGGTGATCAGTATCCGGGTCACATCGCCCATGGCATCGGCTCCATAGGGGCGCACCGCGTGGTCATGCTTTGCGCGCCGCTTGTCTTGCCCGCGGACTGGATCGCGAGTGTCACTTCGGTCATGTGCAGCGCAAAATCCCCGCCGAGCCGACACTCGCGCCCCTCGCGGATCGCAGCAAGAGCCTCGGCGGGACCGAGCATGAAGTTCATTGCTGCCGCGCCCTTGCGCGCGACCTTGGGGTGGGTCGGTTGCGGCAATCGGATACGGCGCGGAAACGGGTGCTCCATCAGCCGCCGCCGGATTGTCATCCGCCGGGCGAACGTCACCTTCGCTGCGTTGTCCCAAGCCGCCTTGCAGGCCAGCACGCCGGTATCGCCCGTGATCCGGATCGCGTGATCGTGCGGGGCAAGGATCGAACAGGTCAGGCGCGTCACTGGCCCATTCTCAAAAAAGAGCGTGGCCGTGGACATGTCCGGCGCAAATGGTCCCTGGCCTTCCTTTTCAGGATAACACTCTGCCGAGGCCGCCACCACGGTGCGCACCGACCCGAACCATGAGATCAGCCACCCGAGATAATAGCCGGCATGTTCAAGCGTGCATCCCACGCGAAATTCATCCTCGAAGGGCCAGGGTGCGCCGCTTTCCGAGATCCATTTGTGATAGGCGGCCTGCGGGATGAATCCGTCGTCGAGTTCGGCATAGATGACGCGCGGCGTGCCTGCAATACCCCGGCGCAGTGCATGTCCCAGCGTCTGTGCCGCCTCGCCCAGGGTCGAGCACGGCGCGGACGCGAGTGTCAGCCCCTTCTCGTGTGCCAGCGCGTGAAGGGCCTTGGCATCTTCGACGGACATCGCCAGCGGCTTTTCGGAATAGACCGGATGACCGGCTTCTAGGCAGGCGAGAGTCGTATCATAATGCGCGGACGGATTTGTGAGGTTTAGAACCAGCGATCCGGATGCCGCATCCAACAATGCCTCGAACGAGGACATCGCCGGCAGGTTCCAGTAGTCGCAGAATTGCTTCAACCTGGTCTCGTTCTTGTCGTAGACCCCGACAACGGAGATTTCCGGATGGCCCCTGAGGGACCGCATGTAAAGATCCGCGACAAACCCGCATCCCAGCAAACAGATTCTATCGCTCATTCCACATTTCTCTGAAACCGCGCCACGTCCCGGCATTGCAATCCAAGTACTTTAAAAAAGACGACGTTCAAAACCTTGTTTCAATCGACTGTAAGCTGCCATTATTCAGGGAGGTTTGGCAACGGAATTGGGCGGAATTGTCCAAAACACCGTCAGATCCACCCTATGGCGTAACAATTCACCACGTTCCCCGGCATTGTTGCGCCGTGGCGGTCATCCGGCTGGGGAATCGCAGTTTGTGGCGCAGGGTCCACGGCGTCAAGACGCTTGATCGGAACGCAAGATGCTTGCTACATCGACAGAACTGCGTTCCAGTTTCATTATCGGATAGCTTAAATGATTGATTGCCCAATACGTTGCCGTGACAACCATAGACCTTGCACCTCCTAAATGAGGCTTTTGTCAAAATTTTCACATGGTACTAGCCTAGAAGCTCGCGCGGCCAGATCGCTGTCGTTGACGGTGGCAAGCTTCGGAACGAGCCAGCTGATTCGGCTTGCAAGCAATCTTATTTTGACACGTCTTCTGTTTCCGGAAGCCTTTGGTCTTATGGCTCTGGTCATGGTGGTTCTTATCGGGCTTGGTCAGTTTTCGGACATGGGGATAAGCCCGGCGATCATGCAGTCGCGTCGTGGAGACGACCCCGATTTTCTGAACACGGCCTGGACTATCCAGATCATACGCGGGGTTTGCCTCTGGCTCATGACCGCAGCGCTGGCATGGCCTATGGCGCAGCTCTACGGAGAGCCTGCGCTGGTCGGTTTGCTTCCAGTGGCGGGCTTGTCGCTTCTCATCGATGGCTTCAAGACAACACGCCTGGAGACCGCCCAACGCCATCTGAAGCTGGGCCGTCTCACGATACTTGACCTTTGCGTCCAATCCTTGACGGTCTTTTTTACAATCGTTCTGGCATGGTGGTACAAGTCGGTCTGGGCCCTGGTCATGGGTCCTGCGATCTCCGCGCTGCTCTCTGTCGTTTTCTATGCTCTTTTTCTGGAGGGTGCTGGGAACCGATTCAGGTGGGAACGCGCGGCAAGGCAGGAACTGATCAATTTCGGCAAGTGGATCCTGCCTGCTACAATTTGTGGGTTCGTTTTGTCACAAAGCGACAAGTTGATCCTCGGGAAGTATCTCAGCTTGGATCAATTCGGTGTCTATAGCATCGGCTTTTTTCTTGCCTCGTTCCCAATACTTCTCGGGCACATGGTGAACAGACGCATCCTGATCCCGATCTACCGTGAAAAGCCACCACATGAGTCGGTGGAAAACTTTATGGCGCTGAGACGGATGCGTATGGCCATGACCGGTGGTCTTATGGTCCTTGTCGCCGGCTTTTCCGCCGCTGGCGTGTGGCTTGTGTCCCTGCTGTACGATCCACGCTACTATGATGCCGGCGCGATCGTTACCGTTCTGGCGATCATGCACATTCCGCATATCATCATCCTGACCTACGATCAGGCCGCGGTCGCGACCGGCGATACACGCCGCTTCTTCATAATGGCATTTGCAAAAGCAATGTTCATGGTTGCCGGGCTGATCGTGGGCGTGGAATATGCCGGGCTCTTGGGGGCCTTGATCGGGCAGGGGGCGGCGATGGTGGCGACGTATCCAGTGGTCGTCTGGCTCGCGCGGCGCATCGGCGCGTGGGACCCGCTGCACGATATCCTGTTTGTTGGTATTGCGCTGCTGATCACCGCGTCTTGCTTCTGGCTGAACTGGGCGGCCATCCTGGATCTGTGGCACGAGTACCAGATCTAGCGGGAGACGATGACCATCGGCTCCCGCAAGGCGGGTCTCATTCGGTCCGCGTGCCGATCGTCCGGACGCAAGATCTGTGAACGAACCCGGTTGCCAAAAGTTCAATTTTAAAGGGCTTTTTGCCATAGTGCCGCTTTTGTTGCGCAATAAGCGAGAGACAAACCGGCAACGGCCCGGCGAGAGCGAATAACGCTATTGAATTTCGCGCGAACGAAACAATTTAATAAGATAATTCTTTTGTAGATGTGTCGATTTCAACCAGCGACCTACACGCAGTAGTACCCGTAGGCCCATCGGAAGAGGTAGACTTATGATCAAGAACGAAGTCAAATCGCATCAAGTCTTACACGGAAAATCCTTCAACCCGCATCGCCGTCGGTTTGACGGAACATTGTCGCAGAACGAACTGGCCTTTTGTCGACAGAACGCCATCGCCGTGGCCTTCGACCCTGTGCAGCAAGGATGGGTGACCCTCGATTGTGAGGAAGCCGAAGGGTCGTTGATGACCGTCCGTGCAACTCGGGATAAGCAGCCCGCATCCGTCGTGGGATCCACCGCATGTACATTCCGCCGTTGGCGGCAGGAAGACTTGCCGGTCTACAGGGCGCTCCTGGACGATCCTGAAATCTGGGCTCACCTTCCCGAGGATTATCCAGACCCTCTCGACGCCGAGGCAGCCCGGACCCTGATTGACATATCCATTGAAGGTCAGCACCACGATGTCCGCGCGGTCGAATTCGACGGCAACGCGGTCGGACAGGTGCGGTTGGCCTTTGACAAGGAAGTTGCGAGGGACAGAGCCGGTACGGCCGAACTCAGCTACTGGGTCGGAAGACGCTATTGGCGCCGCGGCATCGCCAAAGAGGCGATTGCACGGTTCTCCGAGCAGGCATTCCTGCAATACCCAGTTCTGAACGAAATCTTTGCGGTCGTCGATAATGGCAACACCGCCTCTGCAAGGGCGCTCGCACGTTGCGGTTTTCAAAGGGCCGGCGCTTCGGAAGAGAAGGCAGGCGCGACGGTGTACACGAAACGCCGTACGGCCTGAAGCGGATCACGCAAACCGGATCTGTGCAAATCCGACGCTGTCGATGCGGCGGGTCGCCCGATTTTTTTGTCGCTTTTCAATGCAAAATCTTACTAGTATGCGCCTGTAACTTTTCCCGCCGAGTGCGGCCATGCTTTTGAGACCAGCGAGTGCAATTTCACATGACGGAGATACCGGCGGCGCGGCATGACGTGACATCCGACACGGACTCGCCGAAGTGGGGGGGCATTTGGCTGGTTTTCGCCACACTCGCAACGGTGGCGTTTTTCTGGAATGGCATTGCCGGACTTATCGAGGTCTGGCAGCTTCCGGAATACAGCCATGGGCCACTGATCCCGATCTTGTCAGCGCTTCTGTTCCTGCAACATCTCAAATCCGTTCCGACACAAGCCGGGCCTTCCGACCGGGTCTGGCCGGGCGTCATTCTCTTGGTGGTGGCGCTGGCTTTTGGAGCGGTTGGCCGTCTGATCGATATCGATGACATCGTCGCGTACGGGCTGATCCTATGGATAGGGGCGATAATCCTGATCTGTTTCGGCTGGGACACCGGCAAGCAATTCTGGCCCTCGGTCCTTCATCTGGTTTTCATGCTGCCGTTGCCGGGTGCGCTCTATTATGCGGTCTCGACCTATCTGCAGAGCATCTCGTCCGAACTCGGCGTCTTTTTCGTACGGCTTCTGGACATTTCGGTCTTTCTGGACGGCAACATCATCGATCTCGGGGTGTACAAGCTACACGTCGCAGAGGCGTGTTCCGGACTGCGCTATCTTTTTCCGATCCTCAGCTTTTCCTATATCTTTGCGGTCCTCTACCGGGGGCCGTTTTGGCACAAGGCTGTGCTTTTGCTTGCGGCCGCGCCGATCACGATCTTCATGAATGCGCTGCGCATTGCGATTGCTGCGGTAGTCGTGAACGAGTACGGGGTCGCTCACGTCGAAGGCTTCGCGCATTTCTTCGAGGGCTGGGTGATCTTCATGTCCTGTGTGCTGCTGCTCTTCGTGCTTGCCGCCATGCTGGTACGCCTGCATCCACAGCGCCGACGTCTGGTCGACGCGCTGGACCTTGAAACCAACGGTCTCTGGACGCAGGTCACGCGAGCTAAGTTCCTCCATCCTTCTGCCGCCCTGATCAGCGCCGGACTGTTGACGGCCGTATGCGCGCTCTTTTCGGAAAGCCTGCCCGCCCGTCCGACCGTTATTGCGGAACGGGATCCGTTCATGATTTTTCCAAAGGAGCTTGAGGGCTGGCGTCGCGGGCCGCAGTCCGGCTTGGATCCCGAAACCGAGGCTGTTCTGGCCGCGGACGATTATCTCTCTGTGCGGCTGGAACGGGCAGGGCACTCTGTTCCGGTTGAGCTTTTTATCGCATGGTATGAGAACCAGAATCGCGGCGGGGTGCACTCACCTGAGGTTTGCCTGCCCGGTGGTGGCTGGGAAATCGCGAGCCTGAACAGCATCGCGGCCCCGATCGACACCGGCGACAGCGCAGCGTCTTTCACACTGAACAGGGCGATCATCCAGAAGGGACTGGAACGTATGTTGGTCTATTACTGGTATGACCAGCAGGGCTTGCGCACAGCATCGGTTTTTGACGCCAAGCTTCGCCTTCTGCAAAGCAAGGTTCGGCATGGTCGAAACGACAGCGCCATCGTTCGTCTGATTACTCCGATTCAATCTGGTGAAGACATTGCCGCAGCCGAGGCGCGCTTGCAGGACAGTCTCGGGGCCGTTCTCAAGCCCCTGCCGCGTTTCATACCCGGTCACGGTCCAACTGCGGGCCACGTGTCCCAAAGCCGCTCCTGAAGGTCAGTTATGCAGACGCTGGATGCCGAAAACCGGGTTTGGGATGTTATCGTAATTGGGGCCGGCATGGGCGGTGGTCTTGTCGGCCGGCGCTTGGCAGAGAGTGGCCACCGCGTGCTCTTTGTCGAGAAAGGGCCCAAGGGTCATCGTCACGAAGGCCAGGGACTTGCCGACGACGTGACCGATCCTGCGGCGAGACTTGTGCGCGGGTACTGGCCTGTCCCGGTGCGAGCCATTGTAGAAGGGCGGACGCTGAATTTCTATGCGCCGATCGGTGCCGGAGTTGGGGGGTCGTCGGTGTTTTACGCCGGGTCGCTGGAGCGACCGGAGCGTCACGATCTTGAGGCGACGCCTGGTCATCCACATCCGACCGGTGGCTGGCCGGTGGGCTACGACGCGTTCCAGCCTTACTACGAAGACGCTCAACGCCTGCTTGGGATCTCCGGCACGCCTGATCCGTTGTCGCGGGAGGATCCGGGTCCGCTTGCGCCGCCACCGCCATTCTCAGAGGGCGATGGAAACCTTTTGGCAAGCTTCCGCGACTGCGGGTTGCATCCTTACCGCCTGCACTCCGCGATCGGGAATGTTGAAGGATGCCTGCAATGCGTCGGCAGGAAGTGTCCGAAACCTTGCAAGAAGGATGGCCGGTCTGCCGGTGTCGAACCGGCCCTGGAAACCGGCCTGGCGGAGATTCTGGACCTGTGCGATGTGCGTGAGATCCAAGAAGAGAACGGGTATGTTTCAAGACTTGTCTGCGACCGACAGGGGGTACGACTACATCTCCGGGCCCGGATCTATATCCTCGCCGCGGGCGCATTGAATTCGCCTCGACTGCTGCTGGCATCGGCGGCGGCGTCGAAAAATCCTATCGCTAATTCCAGCGGCTGGGTGGGGCGAGGACTAATGTTTCACTTGGACGAGTACTTCGCGATCTGGCCGAAAAAGACGGTTCCGGGCGACGGTCCCTCAAAATCTATTGCCTTTCGCGATCTCTACTCTCGCGATGGCGACCGGTTCGGTATGGTACAATCGCTCGGTGTCGACGCGACCTACGGTATCATCGCCATGCATATCAAGCAGATCTACGAGCGCTCGCGCCTTCCGAAGCTCAAACTTGTGCGAAACGGTCTGAACGTGCTGGCTGCGCTTGCCTGCAGATACTTCGGCAATGCCAAGATATTTGCCGGAATGGTCGAAGACCTGCCCCTCTACGAGAACCGCGTTATTTTCGATCCGGATGATCCCGATGTTCCAGTTTTCCACTACGAGATTCCCGAGGAACTGCATCGCCGCCGGCGCCTTTATCGGTCAGCGATCCGCAAGGCGATGAAAGGCATGCGTCTTTTCCATCTCACAAAGGGGACACAGATCAACTACGGTCATCCGATGGGAACGCTGCGCTTCGGCGACGATCCGAAATCATCCGTTCTCGACCGGTCCTGCCGATCCCACGATCTTGCAAATCTGTATGTTGCGGATGCGTCCTTTATGCCGACCTCGACCGGCGTGAATCCGAGCCTGACGATCGGGGCGAATGCGCTGCGCGTCGCTGAAATCGTATCCGACCGTCTGAAGGAGGCAAATCAGCAAAATGACTGAAGCCGTAACTGCGCTGCGCGATGGTGTAGCTGTCGTGACCGGCGCAAGCCGGGGCTTGGGACTGGAGTTGGTCAAAGCCTTTCTTGACCGTGGCATGCGGGTGGCGGGGATCGTCAGGTCGACCGACGCGCTGTCGGGCCTTGCCTCCGAAAGCGACGGCCGCTTTCTTCCGGTGACCGCAAATATAGCCGACCCTGAACAAGTCGAAGCGGCCTTCGCGCGGATCAAGAATGAGCTCGGCCCTGTCACGATTTTGATCAACAATGCCGCCGTCTATCCGCGCCGCGATATCCTTGACGAAACGCCGGACAGCTTCATGGACACGGTCAATGTCAACCTCGGCGGCAGCTTCTCCGCCTGTCACAACGTGCTGCCCTTGATGATGGACCTCGGGTTCGGTCGTGTGATAAATGTGGTTACTTTCGCGGATCAGGCCCCGATCCCTTTTGCCGCAGCCTATTCGGTTTCGAAAGGCGCGCAGAGGGTGCTGACCAAAGCTCTCGTCGCCGAACTCGGCGACCGGTTTCCCAACATCGTTTTTACCGACTGGGTGCCGGGCGCGCTGCAGACCGATATGGGCCTGCCCGACGGACTGCCGCCAGAGAAGGCGGCCCAGTGGGGCGTCACGCTCGCCCTGTTGGATGAGCGTGATTTGCAGGGTGCGTTTTTTGTCGAGAACGCGCAGGTCCTGCCACCGCGATCAAAGAAAGAGCGGGTCGTGCAGGCCCTTCTCGGTCAGAAGCCAGTCGCGCGCAGTCTCGACTGATGCGCTGCGTCTCCCCTGAGACAAGGGGTTAAGCATGGTGGCGACAAGCGCTTCTATTTCGGGTTGTTGCCGGAAGCAGCGCTTAAGGCCTTCCAGGCGAGGCCGGGAAGGATCGCGACACAGGCGCCGTAGCGCCGAGCCAGGCGGCCGGGATTGCTTGCCATGCGCCACAACCACTCCATCGCGATCTGCTGGACCCATTTCGGAGCACGCCGCTGGCTGCCCGCGATGAAATCGAGTCCTGCACCGATCGAAACGAACCCGCAGTTCGGTGCGATGTCGCATCCCCGGGCGGCGAGTATCTCCTGTTTGGGTGCACCCATCGCGACGAAACACAGGCCGGCGCCGCTGGATGCGACCTGTTGCAGCGCCTCATCGGCGGCAGTGGAGTCCGGATCAAATCCCATGGGAGGCGAGATACACAAGACAATGCGCAGGCCGTTATGCACATTGGCAAGACTGTCGGCCGCACGGGATAGAGTGTCGTCCGTTGACCCGAAAAGGGCTACCGGCACATTCATCTCCGCCGCCATCGCGCACAGCGGGTGTACCAGCTCCGAACCCGGGATCAGTTCCACCGGTTGACGCATCAGTCGCCGAAGCCAGACGATAGGATTGCCATCCGCGACGACATAGGTCTGCTGTTGGTATGCCTCCTGGAACCGAACATCGTCACGCAGCTTTACCACGTGATCCAAATTGAGCGTCGCCACCGAAAAACCTTGCCCGGCGCGAAGGCGCGTTGCGAGAGCATCCAGCAACTCCGGCCATGTCGCCACATTCACGAAGGTCATGGGATTGTCCCGATCATTCAAATCGCCCAAAGGCATGAGGTCCCGCATTGTCCTGTTTCGCGTTCTGGGCCGGCCAATGCCGACGCTGTCGTCTCATTCTTCTTTGAGCAAGCCGGCCTTGTCCATAGCGCGCCCCAATGGCGCGAAAACACCACGTGTTTTGTATCGACCGGACTTTTAGCATGGCCTTCAGCGATGCACGAGGCTAGTCCTTGGCAACACTGTCTTTCTTTGTATTCGGTAATTACGAAACATGGCACAGCAGGCCCAGAGCGACGATCAGCCCGACCTCATCAGCGTCATTATCCCGGCCAACAATGAGGAACCCTATATAGACGACTGTCTAAAGGCTTTGGCTGCGCAGGATGCAGCCGCCGGCCCGGTCGAGGTTCTGGTCATTGCAAATGCATGCACCGACCGTACCGTTGCGCTTGCACGCGAGCATACGGCGGCTTTTTCTGCGCGGAACTGGACCCTGACAGTGCTCGACCTCGATGAGCCAGGAAAGATCAACGCGCTGAATGTTGGGGACAGGGCGGCGACCGGGTGCTTCATAGTATATCACGATGCAGATATCCGCTGTGATCCCGCGCTTCTGGGTCAACTGCGCAAAGCGTTGTCCATAGAAGCGCCGCGATATGCCACGGGCAGCTTGCGGGTCGCGCCGGCATCCAGTTGGGTCACCCGGCAGTACGGGCGATTTTGGGCCAAGTTGCCGTTTGTCGCAGGCGGTGCTGTGGGGGCCGGCCTCTACGGGGTCAATCGGGCAGGCCGGGCGCGGTGGGCCGAATTCCCTGATATAATCTCCGATGACACGTATGCACGCCGCCAATTCAATCCAGAAGAGCGAATCGAAGTGCCTGCCAAATATCATTGGCCGATGATCGAGGGATTTCAGAATCTTGTTCGTGTTCGAAAACGTCAGGACGAAGGTGTGCAAGAACTTTCTGAGCAATTTGGTCCAAGGCTGAGAGATGAGGGTAAAAGGCGCTTGTCTTGGCAAGAGCTTTCACGATTGGCGATCTCCGATCCCATTGGATTCGCGGTATATTCCTGCGTCAGCCTTGTGGTCCGGCTGAAAAGATCGAACCGGGAATGGGTGCGCGGCCGCTAGTACAGGACCCGGATCAGGAGCTGAGCCAGACAGGTCCGAACAAAGTTTCACTTGCTTTGGAAGCCATTTAGAGAGAATGTTTCGGTGTTTGGGGAAGTATAAGTCAACAATATGTTGTATCTACTTCGGCATTGTTAAGCCTAAGGGGGTTTTTTGTGAGAATTTTGTACGCAGTTGCGGCCGCCGTCGGATTGATGAGCTTTCAAGCATCTCAGTCAGAAGCAGCCGTTTATCAGATCGATTTCGTTGGCGAAATTGAGCACGTGTCTTCGGCGCTTGCGGATGACAATATTACGGTTGGCGACACCGCGACCTTCAGCCTTACTTATGAATCGGACACGCGAGACACGCGTGCTTCAAGCCGCGTTGGAAGTTTCACCGGCGGTATCCTCGGGATGAGCGCAAACTTCGGCGGTCAAGAAGCGCAAATTCGACGGCATACGGTTCTTAGAACCGCAAGCGTGGATAACTGGCTGGGTGAGATTAGTTCGTTGCTTTACGTTGGCGGCGCTTCGGTCGGAGCGAATCACAGTGCGCTGGGTATCAGTCTGATTAGTTCGGATTCAGACGCCGTTTCGGCAACCAGTCTGCCGACACAATTGAGCCTTTCAGCTTTCGACATAAATAGCGGGTTCTTTTTTGGCAACCCGCTGAGCTCCGGTCTGTCCGGAACGTTCAGCAGTTTGACCGTGACGGCTGTGCCGTTGCCATTGTCGGGCCTGCTCTTGCTCACGGCGTTTGGTGGTCTTCTGCTCTGGCGCCGTCAGGCCGCAGTTTCTGGGAAGCAGACTAAGCGCCTGGAGACGGCCTAGGCTGAAAACTTACTCCGGTTCGGGCCGACGTTACGTGTGAAGCTCGGTGTGATGTTAATTGATTTAAGGTGTCGCTGTCAGCTAGCGGGTGCGTTTGTAAGATACGCCCACTTGAACAATTACTAGACTTGGAAGACCTAGTTCGACCTATTTTTGAAGGACAGGGCAGCTTGCGGTTTATTAAGCAGGCTTACCCTCATTTGAAAGGATGTATAGGTTACTTAACCACTGTTTTTGTAATCCGCACTAGCCCGATGACGAAATATGCGTCCAGATTGGGTTGGCCGAATTGATACCGACATTAGCTCTATAGCGGAACGGGACTGGATTTATCGGAGTTGTTTACCGGACAAGGCCATGCATCAAGATTTAAAGTTAAGCGATTTAAGTCTCATATTCCCAAGACCATTGTTTCCCAAGACGATTGTTTTGCACATGTTTGCCTTATTTCGCCCGCGCCAGATCACACGACCAGAAACACGCACATGAACTCGAGGAAAACTGTGATTCGCATACTCTGCACAACCTCTGATTATCGACCTGGGTCGAGATGATACCAGCGCGTGTTGAAGGGTTGTTAAATCCCGAACAATCGATTAAGAATTAGACTTTTGTTAACCTAATTTAATTTTGAAAAAATTATTAAATTTCAGTACCTTAAATGAAAAAATATCGAGAATTTTGAAGGTTATGCCCTAGTTGTACGCGTAAATTTCTTTGGCGGACGCCTTTCATCGGTTAACTTATTACACAAGGGGAACTACTCAATCGTAAAAGGTATCTTCGACAAAAGGTTGTCGGTATTGTGTCTTATTTTAGGAAATTAGAGACCACTTCTCCGGATGCTGTCCGGTTCCTTATCCATAGCTCTAGCAATTAGGCGTAAATTGTCATGACTGTAAAATTTGAAAGCACTTTTGTTCCGAAGGGAATAGGTCCGGGCAAAGGCCTTGTCGTTAGGTCCTTCGAAGGTCGGGTCGGATTTTATTCACATTTTTTCAAGCGTGTATTCGACGTGCTGCTCGTCGGTCTGTCGCTGCCCATCGTTGTGCCGCTGATAGCGCTTTTCGCATTGGCTGTGGCTCTGGACGGACGCAACCCGTTTTATTGGCAACCGCGGATCGGCAAGAATGGCCGCATCTTCTTCATGATGAAGCTGCGTACCATGGTCCCACACGCGGATGCGACGCTCGAGGCTTACCTGGCTTCAAACCCGGATGCGCGCCTAGAGTGGGACATCAAGCAGAAGCTGACGCACGATCCTCGGATCACGCGTATTGGTCATGCCCTTCGCAAAAGCTCTATGGACGAGCTTCCGCAGCTTTGGAACGTGCTCAAGGGAGATATGTCGTTGGTCGGACCTCGTCCGATGATGACAGGCCAAGATCAGCTTTATCCGAGAATGGACATTTATACGCGTATGCGTCCGGGCATAACCGGACTGTGGCAAGTGTCGGATCGGAACCATTGTACTTTCGCAGATCGCGCGAAGTTCGACATTGCATATCTCGACGCGATGTCATTCAAAACGGACATCCACCTGCTGATGCGAACTGTCGGGGTTGTCTTTCGCGCGACCGGATGCTGAACTAGGCTGTAGGTGTTTGGCAGAAAAGGGACGACGCCGGACACGAAAGAACAGACGGGAAACCTTTTATGCTCAAGCGCATGATGTCCCTCGGGGCGGTGCTGGTAGTGTTCCTTTTTCTCGCAGCCTGCGACTCGGCCGAAAAGCGGGCTGAAAAGCATTTTGAGAAAGGGCTGGCTCTTCTTGCAGAAGGGGACGTGGACAGAGCCCTTGTCGAGTTCCGAAACGTCTTCAAGCTCAACGAGACGCATACTGGCGCGCAGCTTGCCTATGCCGAAGCGCAGGAGCGCCGGGGCCATGTCGAAGAAGCCTATGCGCAGTACCTCCGTCTGATCGAACAGGACCCCGAGCATCTTGCCAGTCGTCGTGCACTAGCCCGCTTGGCAACAGATCTCCGCGATTGGGATGAAGCGGCGCGTCATCTCGCGATTGCCGAAAGACTGGCTCCGTCCGATCCGCTGCTACTCTCGCTGCGGGCAGGTCTCGATTACCGTAGTGCTCTGCTCGCAGAAAACCGCACAGAGACCGCGGCTGCGGTCGATCGCGCGAGTGCTTTGCTGGCCGGTGATCCAACACTGACAATTGCGCGTCAGGTCGTCATCAGCAACCTTATCCGAAATAGGGACTGGCCTGCGGCCCTGACTGCTATCGACAATGGCCTAGAGCAGGCAGACAATTTCGAACTTTTCCGGCAACGCCTGGGCGTGCTTGAAGAGCTGGGGCGCGAGAGCGACGTGATCGCCCAACTGGAGGCCTTGGTCGCGCGGTATCCCGACCAAGGCCTGCATAAGGTTCTCATCGCGCGCCACATCTCTCAGGGCCGGATTAACGCCGCCGAAGCTTATCTTCGATATCGCCTCGAGAACGCGGAGACGGCGGACCTGCACGACACGACGACCGACCTTATCGCCTTCCTGAGAACATATGCCGGTCCATCAGTAGCGATCGACGAAATCGACAGGCTTCTTCAGGATCCGCCACTGGACCCGCGGCTACTGCAGGCTGCGCGAGCGGAACTGGCTTTTGAAACCGGCAAGCATTCGGCGGCCATAACCGGAATGCAGAAAATCCTACAAGATGCCGAACCATCTGACAGGACCAACAGCATCAAGGTTACGCTGGCGGAAATGCAATTCGTAACAGGTGCCATCGGTAGCGCTAAAACGCTTGTGGAGGAGGTACTGGCTGCTGATCCGGGTCAAATCGATGCACTCAAAATCAAGGCCGAGTGGCTTATTGAGGAAGACCGTCCTGCCGAGGCGATCATTCAACTCCGCACGGCGCTGGATTTCGCACCGCGCGACGCCGACACCATGTCTCTCATGGCTGCCGCATATGAACGCGCCGGCGATGCGGATTTAATGGGTAACATGCTGTCTCTTGCCTTCGAAGCGTCGCTCTTCTCCCCCGAAGAGAGCTTGCGCTATGCAAGGTATCTAATGGGCGGCGACAAACTATTGGCAGCCGAGGAGGTACTGTTGTCTGCCCTCCGTATGCAGCCTGGACATCTGAACCTTCTCGCCACACTGGGGGACCTTTACGTGCGCATGGAGGACTGGGCTCGGAGTGCGCATGTCATCTCGACACTGAAAAAACAGGAAGGCGAGACGGCACAGAACTTTGCCCACGAACTGACTGCAAGAAGCCTCGCCGCGCGCAACCGGGCCCAAGAGCTCGAGGATTTCCTGCTGGGGCTTGCCGAAGACGGCGCGACGCTCAAGGCCGCGCCCGCGATCGTTCGTCTGCGACTGACCGAAGGCGACACTGCTGGCGCGCTGCGATACGCAAATGACCTTCTGGCAAAGGATCCTGACAACCCGACCCTGCAATATCTGCGTGCTGTCAGCCTGATCGAAAGCGGGCAATTGGATGAAGCGATCAACGCACTAGAAGGGATCCTTGCGGGCATTCCGAAGGCCGAGGCGGTCTGGCTTACGCTCTACAAGCTGCACCGCCGACAGGGTGACGCCGATGCTGCGTCATCTGTGCTGGCCCGGTCGCTCGAGGCGCTCCCCGCCAGCACCAAGCTCAACTGGGCCGCCGCTGGAGAAGCCGAGGAGCAAGGCGACGTCGACCGGGCGATCGCTATCTACAAGGATCTGTATGCCACCGACAGCACCTCCGTGGTGATCGCCAACAACCTTGCCAGCCTCTTGGCCAACCACCACAGCGACAGGGTGAGCCTGGAACGTGCCTTTGCTATCGCGAGCCGGTTGCGCGGCACGGAGGTACCTCAGTTTCAGGACACTTATGGATGGATCTCCCATAAGCTTGGCAACGACGCTGAGGCACTCGAGTACCTTGAAGACGCCGCCGGAGCTTTGGTTTCAGATCCAGAAGTGCAGTATCATTTGGCCGAGGTCTATTTGTCCCTCGGACAAAAGAAAGAAGCTCTTCACCAATACAGGAAAGCATCCGAGCTTCTGCGGAATGAACGACGCAGCAGACCTTTCACAGAAAACCTCGAAGTACAGCTTGAACGGCTGAACATGGAGCTCAACTGACGATACTGCCGAGCGTATAAGCGGATAATGCAAAATGCGACAAATTATCCGCCTCGGAATTGGAAGCCGGGCGCACTGTAGAATGGGCTGCGAAAAACCCCTGTCTTGCGAAAAAGCAAGTAGAATGGATATGGCCCATGCGGCGCATTGGAACTCTCCCGGTTTCAGAGACGATTATGGGCTTAGAGATTCCAGCTTTTAAGCGGCGGTCCTTTCGCAGTTGATCGGCGACTTGTATGCCAAAGCTGAGTGTCAACGCGAGGAGGTGTACCATCCTTCAATGAACTCAAAACAGGCACCCCGCGGCTCAGCGTTGGTCTTGAACTTCCGGCGGTCAAACAAACGCCCGATGGCCTTTGGATTTCGTCCATGACCAGTTCGCTTTTGGCCGGCGGTTCCGCATCCTGAACGCGGTCGAAGATGTCGCCCGGGAATGCTTAGTGGCGATCCCGGATACATCGATCTCCGGGCGGCGTGTTGCGCGGGAATTGGCGACGCTGATCGAACGCCGCGGAACGTCTGGCATGATCATCATTGATAAAGGCACCGAACTGACCAGTAACGCGATCTTAACCTTGGCCATGGTGCGCAAGCTTGAATGGCATCACATCGCGCCGGGCAAGCCCATGCAGAACGGCTTCGTCGAAGGTTTCAACTGGCTCCTGCGCGGCGAACTCCTGAACGAGACCATGTTCCGCAACATGGCCCATGCCCGCGCCGTGATCCGGACCTGGGCGACCGACTTCAACGAAACACGTCTGCATTCGGCGCTTGGCTATCAGACACCAAAGGCATTCGCCGAATACCTCACCACAGCAACCGAAACCCGCGCTGCGGCATCTGAAAGATCCTTATGGATGTCGGTTGCTCCACCTGCGCCAATAGGCGAGGCGTATCAACCCAATGAGCTCCGGTTCCGGCTAGATGAAAGTTCAGTGGCAGGTCACACATTGTCAGAACTTGGTCAGGCCGGGGCGCTTGCCGATGCTGATGTGATTGATCTCTTCGTTGCGCAAGCCGAGGATCAGGGCCGGGATCATCAGGAACACTAGGCAGAAGATCGGGAGCCCCACGACGGTGATGACCTGTTGCAGGGCGGTCAGGCCGGCGTCGCCGGCGAGGACGATCAGCATCGTGGCCACCAGCCCCTCAGAGACGCCCCAGAAGACGCGCTGGCGGGTCGGGCCGGGATCGGGGGAGCCGGTGCAGAGCATATCGACCACCAGCGAGGCCGAGTCCGAGGATGTGGCGAAGAAAATCGCGACCACGAGAACGGCGATACCCTGTACGAGGTCGGCGAAGGGAAAGTTTTCGAAGAAGGCGAACATGGCGAGCGGCACGGACTCGGCTACCGCATCGCTGAGCGCGCCGGCCTGGTCCCCCAGGGCATCGCGCGCGGCGGTGCCGATGCCGTCGATCTCCATTGCCTGCCAGCCGAAGATCGAGAACCAGATCAGAGTAAAGAGCGATGGGGCCAGCAGCACGCCGAAGACGAATTCGCGGATCGTGCGCCCGCGCGAGATGCGCGCGACGAAAAGGCCGATGAAGGGCGACCACGTGACCGTCCAGGCCCAATAGAAGACCGTCCAGCCGCCCTGCCAGCCCCAGCCGTCGGAATTGGGGCCGATATCGGCCATCATGTCGTTCCAGAACGCGAGGCGCGGCAGATTGCCGAGGTAGAGCCCGACGGTTTCGACCATGCCGCGCAGCAAAAAGAGCGTCGAGCCGCAGATCAGCACGAAGATCATCAGGCCCACGGCCATGCCGATGTTGATGTTGGACAGCAGCTTTACGCCCTTGTCGAGGCCCGCGACGATGGAGACTACGGCCACGGCTGTCAGGACAGCGAGGATCGCGACCTTGAGCATAACGCCGGAGTCCCAGCCAAAGAGCGCGGATAGCCCGGCGGCGATCTGGGACGAGCCGAGGCCGAGCGAGACCGCGACGCCGAAGAGCGTGCCGAGAACCGCCGCGATGTCTATGGCCTTGCCCAACGGACCGTAGATGCGGTCCTTGATCAAAGGGTAGAAAACGGAACTGACGCGCACGGGCAGGTCATAGCGGTTGATGAAATAGGCGAAGGCGAGCCCGGGCAGGGCGAAGATCGTCCAGGTGTGCAGGGCGAGGTGATAGGTGGCGATGGAAATCGCGTCCTTCGCGGCTTCTTCGGAATAGGGCTCAACCCCCGGCAGTGGCGGGGTTGCGAAATGGCTCATGGGTTCGGCCACGCCCCAGAACATCAGCACGGTGCCGATGCCGCCGGCAAACAGCATCGTGAACCACGACAGGTTTGTGTAGTCGGGGCGCAAGTCGCGCGGGCCGAGGCGGATATGGCCGTGACGGCTCATGGCGGTCCACACGAGGAAACCGAGCCAGAGGTTGACGCCGAGGATGAAGAACCAGCCCAAGTTAGAAACGATCCACGCGCGCCCGGCGGCGAAAGCATCGCCGATGGGTTCCGGCGCGATGACCAGTGCAAGAACGAAGACGATGGTGGAGATGGCGGATATCGAGAAAATTACCGGATCGGTTTTCAGGCCCATCCGTTCAATCCACGTCTCCATATGTCTGTCCCCCTTGGACGTTTTCGGTTTTTAGTCGTAAGTGTCGAAAACGCAGGGGGGTGGTGGAAGTTCCACAACTCTTGGTAGCGCGGCAAGCGAAGCGCGCGCCAGAGGGCGCGGGAGGCGTCAGATCACGCGGATGACTTTCTTGTCGATCGCCAGCATGTAGCCGCGGCGGGCAATGTTCTTGACCAGCAGTTCCGAGACCATCTGGTTGCCCAGCGTGTCGCGCAGGCGCTTGATGCGGGTCGCGCCGGCGGCCTCTTCGCAGTCGTCGGCGGAGCGACCCGAGATCACCGCTTCGATCTCCGCGCCAGAAAGCACGTCGTCATCCATGCGTGCCTCGGCCAGAACGGCGAGGGTTTCCATCGCCGCATCGGTCAGCTTGAAGCCCATGTTGTTGAGGTAGACGGCGTTTTCCTCGCGGCTGATGAGCAGCGAACTGACCTGGATGCCGGAATGTTCGATCTGCGCAAGGCGGCGGTTCATGCCGACGAGCATCACGAGGAATACCAGCGCAGCCACCAGCAGCGCGGTGGCGAAGATCAGTAGCACGAGGATGAGCATTCGATAGCTGCCCAGCGTTTCGGAAAAGGCGGTGCCGGAAAGGGCGAGGATTTCCAGAAGTTTGATCTCGGCATCCGAGGTCAGCGCGTCGTTCTCGGCGAAGATCTGGGCCACCTTGTCGTTGAAGGCGTTGGCGTCGGGCAGGGTCAGAACCAGAAGGATCGCGGCACCGACAAGTATCGTGACGATGGCCGCGACGGCAAAGAGCACGATCCGGCTGCCGGAGCGGCGGGTGTCGGTGATGGAGGTTTCCAAATCCTGCACGTGCGGCAGTCTCCTTCTTCTAGCCTTCGCGGACCGACAGGACCTTGAGCAGGGTCAGGCCTTGTCCGGCCAGGCGGGCGCCAAGCTGAGCTGTGGCATTGGCGACGGTACAGGGCCCGCTGACCTGCGCGACCTCGTAGATCAGCTCGAACGGGGTGTCGCGCTTGGCCTTGTACTCGGCATAGCAGGCGGCCTGGGCGGCGCCGGTCGTGGCGGCGGCGAGGCCGAGCGTCACGACGAGGGAGAGGAGCGTGCGTTTCATTGCGCCAAGATGCGCCTATCCCCGCCGCTATTCAATATCCGGTTGGCGGCAAACGGCCTTTTCCGCGGTGTTATCCGATAGCAGGCGGGCGATATTGCCTGTCCGGGGCGGCTGGACCCATCCTTGGTGCATCGCCTGACCCGGGCCGACACGGTGACGTCATGACCGGGGGAGGAGACCGATCAAAGCTGAATGCAGAGAAAGGATCTGACATGACACATCGGAAATTCATATCGCTGATACTGGCCGCGGCGCTGGCCGTGACGGGGATGACAGCGGCCCCGGTTCAGGCGAGTGACAGGGATGTCGCCAAATGGGTGGCTGGGGCGGTAGCCCTGGGGCTGATCGGCGCGGCCATCGCCGACAAGCGCCGCGACGACCGCGCGGTGACGCGCCACCAGGGAGGCCATCTGCCGCGGTTCAATCATGGGCACCGCCGCGGGCATGACCGGTACGACAATCGCGGGTACCGCCGCGGGCATGACGGCTATGGCAATCGCGGGCGTCACGGCGCGCGTTTTGCACTGCCGCAGCAATGTCGCCGCGACGTGCGGGTCCGTGGCGGTGTGCTGCGCGGCTATGGTCGGCACTGCCTGCTGAACAACTATCCGCGGTTCAACGCGCTGCCGCATCGCTGCGCGGTGCAGACCCGCGGGAATGGCCGCCGTGGCGTAGTTTACGGCAGCACCTGCCTTGAGCGGCATGGGTTCTTCGACCGCAGAGGTGGCAGATACCAGAAATAAGACCGCAGGCACCGGTCGAGCAGTGAAGGGAGGGGCCCGGGTCAAAGCATCCCACCGGGCACCTCTCTTCTTTTCCTTCCATGAAAACGCGAATACTAGGGGCCATGAGCACGATCGCACATGGCCCCCATTTTCAGTTCGAGACCGAGGCGCTGGCCGCCGGCGCGCTGCGCGTGGCCGGTGTGGACGAGGTGGGCCGTGGCCCGCTCGCCGGGCCGGTGACGGCGGCAGCGGTGATCCTAGACCCGGAGCGCATCCCCGAAGGCCTGAACGATTCCAAGGCGCTGACGGCGAAACGGCGCGCGGCGTTGCACGATGCGATCGTGGAGGTGGCCGAGATTTCGGTGGCCCATGCCAGCGTCGAGGAGATCGACGAGATCAACATCCTGCGGGCGGCACAGCTGGCGATGACACGGGCGCTGGAGAGCTTGTCGCGGCCGCCCTGCCTGGCACTGGTCGATGGCAACCTTCTGCCCCGTGACATGCCCTGCGAGGGGCACGCGATCGTCAAGGGCGACGCGGTTTGTCTGTCGATTTCGGCAGCCTCGATTGTGGCCAAAATAAGGCGCGATCGCCTCATGTGGGATTTGGCGCAACAGTATCCCGGCTATGGCTGGGAGACGAACGCGGGCTATGGCTCGAAAAGCCACATGGCCGCTTTGGAAAATCTTGGTGTGACCCCACACCATAGACGTTCGTTCAAGCCGGTCCACAATATCTTGTATCAAGAAAAAAACGTAACCGACTGATTCAAAAAGAAATTGACCGCGAATCGGCTTTGACTCATCCTTGGCTTCAACGACCAGAGCGCACAAGAAGGCGCCGGGACAGAGGCAGAAAAGATGACGACAAAGACCAAGAAGGGCGTGGAAACGCTCCCGTTGAATACTGTCCTTGGTGGCGATTGCATCGAGGTCATGAACGGCCTGCCGGAAGGCAGCGTCGACCTGATCTTCGCCGACCCTCCGTACAACCTGCAACTGCGCGGCGACCTGCAACGACCGGACAACAGTCAGGTGGATGCGGTCGATGACGCGTGGGACCAGTTTGCCAGTTTCGAGGTCTATGACCGCTTCACCCGCGACTGGCTGAAGGCCGCGCGGCGGCTCTTGAAGCCCAACGGTGCGATCTGGGTGATCGGATCCTATCACAACATCTTCCGGGTCGGCGCGGCGTTGCAGGACGCGGGCTTCTGGATCCTGAACGACGTGGTGTGGCGCAAATCGAACCCGATGCCGAATTTCCGCGGCAAGCGCCTGACCAACGCGCATGAGACGCTGATCTGGGCCAGCCGGGACGAGGCGGCGAAATACACGTTCAACTACGAGGCGCTGAAGTCGCTGAACGAAGGCATTCAGATGCGCAGTGACTGGGTTTTGCCCATTTGCACGGGGCACGAGCGGCTGAAGGACGATCAGGGCGAAAAGGCGCATCCGACGCAGAAGCCCGAGAGCCTGCTGCACCGTGTGTTGCTGGGCACGACCAATCCCGGCGACGTTGTGCTGGACCCGTTCTTTGGCACCGGCACCACGGGGGCCGTGGCCAAGATGCTGGGGCGCGAGTTTATCGGGATCGAGCGCGAGGAAGCCTATCGCAAGGTGGCCGAGAAACGGCTGGATAAGGTGCGGAAATATGACCGCGACGCGCTGCAGGTCAGCACGAGCAAGCGGGCCGAGCCGCGCGTGCCCTTCGGGCAGCTGATCGAGCGCGGGATGCTGCGCCCGGGCGAGGAGCTTCTGAGCATGAACGGGCGTCACAAGGCCAAGCTGCGCGCCGATGGCACGCTGGTGGGCGATGACGTCAAAGGCTCGATCCACCAGGTCGGCGCGGCGCTGGAAGGCGCGCCCAGCTGCAATGGCTGGACCTACTGGTGCATCAAGCGGGACGGTAAGCCCGTGTCCATCGACGTGTTCCGGCAGCAGATCCGGGCCGAGATGGCCGAACGCGCCAACTAGAGGTTTCCCAGAATTCAAGAACACCGCCGGTGCCTGTGGCCTGACACATGGCACTCACCTTGCCCCCGCCCATGACGGCGGGGGCTTTTTTCATGACGGTCAAATCAGGCGCTTGAGGTAGGTGCCGTAATTGGTTTTCTTGAATAGCTTCGAGCGGTCGGCAAGTTGGTCCCGGCTGATCCAGCCTTTTTCAAAGGCGATCTCCTCGGGGCAGCCGACCTGCTGGCCCTGCCTTTCCGACAGTGTGCGCACGAAATTGCCCGCATCCAGTAGGGAGCCGTGCGTGCCGGTGTCGAGCCAGGCATAGCCGCGACCCATCTGCTGGACGTTCAGCAGGCCGTCTTCGAGATACATGTCCAGAAGCGACGTGATCTCGAGCTCTCC
Source organism: Roseovarius sp. THAF9 (assembly GCF_009363715.1). NCBI lineage: Bacteria > Pseudomonadati > Pseudomonadota > Alphaproteobacteria > Rhodobacterales > Roseobacteraceae > Roseovarius > Roseovarius sp. THAF9. The sequence goes on along the minus strand of NZ_CP045404.1, from coordinate 3,591,961 downwards.
GCGTTCGGAGGGCTTGACCCGGGCCGCGCGTTCGGGCGCCGTGCCGTCAAGGAAATAGAGCCCGGTGACCGCGTAGCTGGATGGTGGTTTGGGTGGTTTTTCGACGATCGTTTTGACAGTTCCGTCGGCGGCGAAGTCAACTACGCCATAGCGCTCAGGGTCGGCCACGCGGTAGCCGAAGACCGTGCCGCCGGTTTCCTGTGCGCTGGCCTCTGCCAGTTGCCGGGGCAGGCCGTGGCCGAAGAAGATGTTGTCCCCCAGCACCATCGCCGAGGGCGCGCCGGCTAGGAAATTTTCGGCCAAAATGTAAGCCTGGGCGAGCCCGTCGGGCGAGGGTTGTTCTATATAGGTCAGGCTGAGGCCCCATTGGGTGCCATCCCCCAAGGTGCGGATGAACTGAGCCTGATCCCCGGGTGTGGTGATGATGGCGATCTCGCGGATACCGGACAGCATGAGTACCGAGAGGGGGTAGTAGATCATCGGTTTGTCATAGACCGGCAGAAGCTGTTTCGATACGCCCATCGTGATCGGGTAAAGCCGCGTGCCGGAGCCGCCGGCGAGAATGATGCCTTTACGGGTCATGGGGTGCTTTCTCAGAGTCCGGAGCGGAACCTGTCCTGGACGTTGTAGAGTTTGACGCAGCGGTGGAACTGGTCCTGCATCGCCTTGGAGTAGTCGCGTTCAAGCATGGCCGCGATCTGGTCGATATACTTGGGTTGGAGTTGTGTGCGCAGCGACCAGGGCAGTTTCACCAAGTCCATGCAAAGCGCTTCGAAGCGGTCGTGGTCCATGTCGAGATCGACGGCGAAGATATTGCCGTTATTGGCGCTGGAGCGGATCCGCTTGTCGTCGGGGAACTGGTCGAACAGGTACTTCGGGCCGATGCCGAACATGACCTCCTGCAACTGGAACAGACGCAGGTCGTGATGCACCATAAGTTTCGGACCCGACATGCGGGGATAGAGTGACATCATGTCGACCATCGGCCAGGGATGCTGATGATTGGCGTCGATGAACGCCATGTCGAAGCTGCCCTCGACCTCGTGAATGTCGAGCGCGGTGCGGAACTTGATCAGCTCGACGTCAAGGCCTTTCCCGTCGAAGATTTCCGGCACGAGAAAGCCGTTGGGCTTGGACGTGTCGCCGAAGAACGTGTCGTCGTGATCCAGCGAGACGAGCCGCTTGCCGCCGTGGGCGGACATGAACCGCGCGATGAAGCCGGTGGAGATGCCCGATGCCATGCCGATCTCGACAAAGCTTTCGGGACGGTGTTCGGCGATCAGCGATTGGATGAAGTCGATCTCGTCGGGGGCAACGGTGCCATAGCCCGGCTTGCTGAGACGCTGGCAGATCGATTGAATCTCGGCAAGCGCGGCTGGACCCGACCCTGCGGGCCCGGTGGGGTCGACCTGCGTGTTCGCGGCGGTATCGTCGGGAACGCCTTTGCGGCCTTTGCCGAATAATCCAAGCATATCAAGCCTCCTTCAGGGCTTTCAGAATTTTGTCGAGCCCCGAAGGCCAATCGGGCTGGGACAGGCCGAACACTTCGTTGGTTGTGCGGCAATCGAGCCGGGAATTCAATGGCCGTGCCGCAGGTGTGGGGTAATCGCTGGTCGGGATGTCGCTCACCGCGCAGTCGAGCTCTGCGCTGTCAAAGATCGCACGCGCGAAGTCTGCCCAGCTGACAGACGGGGCGCCGGAGAAATGATATGTGCCGGAGGTTGCGGGCGCGCGGCAGAGCACATCGCCGATGTGCAGGCACGCGGCGGCGATGTCGCGCGCTGGAGTCGGCCCACCGATCTGGTCGGCGACGATGGCCAGGCCATCGCGTTCGGCCCCGAGCCGCAACATCGTCTTTATGAAGTTTGCCCCGTGCGCCGACACCACCCAAGACGTGCGCAGGATGGCGTGTACGCCGCCGGCGGCGCGCACGGCGTCCTCCCCCGCAAGTTTGGTGCGGCCATAGGCGTTTTGCGGGCAAACCGCGTCTGACGGAGCCCAGGGGCGGGTGCCACTACCATCGAAGACATAATCGGTCGAGATGTGGACAAAAGGCGTGCCCAATTGTGCCGCGGCTTCGGCCATGCGACCGGGCGCGACGCCGTTGATGATGTACGCCAGCGCCTCTTGTTCTTCGGCGCGGTCCACGGTGGTGTAGGCGGCGGCATTGATCACGAGATCTGGGCGATGCGCCTCGATGGCCGCGGCGCAGGTTTCGGGATCGGAAAGGTCGGCCTCGTCGCGTCCGAGGAAGATGGCGTCGGGTCTGGCCAGCCGCAATTCAGTTGCGACTTGCCCGTTGGTGCCGAAAACGAGTGTGGTCATGTGTCCTTCGTCGTGTCGTCGGGGTCTATGGGGTAGTCGAAGCGAGCATAGTCATCGGCATAGATGTCGGCCACACGGGCCATCACCTTGCGGGACAGCGGCACCTCGGGCAGGGCGTCGGGCAATCGGTCGGCCAAGCGATTTGCCGTGCCGATCTCGCGCGGGCCGTCCTCGGTGCCAGCCTGTCGGTCCAGCCAGGCGACCAGAGCGTCTAGCCCGTCCTCGATCCTGAAGACGATGGCGTCGGGGGGCACTGTCTCAACCATGGGGCGCAGGTGGCGGTGGAGGGCGTAGGGGGCCAGCACAAGGCTGCGCGGCAAAGTTTCGATCCAGCGGTGAAACGGCAGCGCAGCGGGCAGAGACCTTTCGACCTCGCGCTGGAAAAGGAACGCCGAGCGCAAGCGGAGAAGTGGGTGGCGCACGGTGGCGAAGATGGCGTCGAAAAGCGTGTTGGGCAAGAGGTCGCGCCGCACGGTTTCGGGCATGTGCTGAGGCGGAGACAGCGACCACGCGTCGCCATCGCTGCGCGCGGCATAGGCGCCGTCATGCATCCCCAGCGCACCGAAGCGGTCCATCATGTAGCGTTCCACCGCCGTGCCCGCGCATTTGGGCACATGCGCGAAGTAAAGAAACTTTCCGTTGGGCAGGCGGGCTATCGGCATGGCTTTCCAAACTAGCTTTTAAGGCTTGAAGGTCCAAAGATGAGCGGCAGATTTAGGGGTTCCTTGCCCATGCTAGAGGAGATGTAATCGGGGCCAGCTGATAGAACAGTTCGTTGGATTTCCTGTATCGGATCGCGAATTTGCATGATGAGTTCACTTTGCGAACCCCAGCCGCTGCCCCACGCCCTGCCGATCCTGCAATGCCCGCCACCAAGGCTCGTTGTCTAGATACCATTGCACGGTTCGTTCCAGGCCTTCTTCAACGGTAACGGACGGGCGCCAGCCCAATTCCTGCCGGATGCGCGTGGGGTCAATGGCATAGCGGGCGTCGTGGCCTGGACGGTCGGTGACGAAGGTGATCTGATCGGAATATGTGCCGCTGTCCTTGGGGCGCTTGCTGTCGAGAATTGTGCAGAGCGTCTGCACCAGCTCAAGGTTCGTGCGCTCGTTCTCGCCGCCTATGTTGTAGCTTTCGCCGACGGCGCCTTTTTGCAGAACCGTCAGAAGGGCCTCGGCGTGATCCTCGACATAGAGCCAGTCGCGCACGTTGGAGCCGTCGCCGTAGATCGGCAGGGGCTTGCCGGCGAGCGCGTTCAGGATGATGACCGGGATCAGCTTTTCGGGAAAGTGGTAAGGGCCGTAGTTGTTCGAACAATTGGTAAGCACCACGGGCAGGCCGTAGGTTTCGTGCCAGGCGCGCACCAGGTGGTCTGAGGCCGCCTTGGACGCCGAATAGGGCGAGCGGGGGTCATAGGGCGTGGTTTCGGTGAACATCCCCGTCGGCCCCAGCGAGCCGAACACCTCGTCCGTAGAGATATGGTGAAAGCGGAAGGCTTCGGGCCGACCGTTCGCGTCCCAATAGTCGCGGGCGGCTTCGAGCAGCGTGTAGGTGCCCATGACATTGGTGTCGATAAAGGCGCCGGGGCCGTCGATGGAGCGATCGACATGCGATTCGGCCGCCAGGTGCATGATGGCATCGGGTCGGTACCGCGCCAGCGTTGCGTCGAGCGCCGATCGGTCGCGGATATCGGCCCGCACAAAGCTGTAACCCGGATCGCCGGCCACTTCGGCGACGTTGTCGAGGCAGGCCGCATAGGTCAGGGCGTCGAGGTTGACCACTTCGTGGCCCTGTGTAATCGCCAGGCGCACGACCGCCGAGCCGATGAAGCCGGCGCCGCCTGTCACCAACATCTTCATTTCGGTCCTTCCCAAGTGAAGGGGCTGTCGAAATCGGCGAGCAGAGGAGCGGCGGCGTCCTTGTCGGACAGCACAGCGTCGCCCGAAAGGTTCCAGTCAATGCCGATATCGGGATCGTCGAAGCGCACCGCGCCATCGCACTCCGGAGCGTAGTAGTCACTGCACTTGTAAACGATCTCGGTGTCGGGTTCGCGCGTGGCGAACCCGTGCAGAAAGCCCTCGGGGATCAGCAGTTGCAAGCCGTTTTCGAAACTCAGCTCATAGCCGACCCATTGGCCGTAAGTCGGGCTGTCTTTGCGGATGTCCACGGCGACATCAAAGAGCCGTCCGCGACCGCAGCGCACCAGCTTGGCCTGCGCATGGGGGGGCGACTGGAAATGCAGGCCGCGCACGGTGCCGGTCTGTCCGGACAATGAATGGTTGTCCTGAACGAAGTCTATTTCGATCCCGTGCGCGGCGAGTGTCTTGCGATTCCAGCTTTCGCTGAAAAAGCCGCGGGTGTCGCCGAAGCGAGGCGGTTCGAGCAGCAATACGCCGGGCAGAGCGGTCTTGGTGATTTTCACTGAAACTTCCTTGTGACTTTGCCATGCGCTTAGCAATCGAGGGCGCGATTGTCACGTAAGAAGCCCGGCGGCCAACATCAGTCTGTCGGGAAACCGCCGGTATCAGGTGCGGTGTCTGACGATGGATCGGCTGTGCGATCGTTCTGCTCTTCGTTGCCGAGGTCGCGAAGAACATCTTGGGCGCTCAGGGTAACCGGCGCCAGAATGCGGCCAAGGCCCGGTACATCGACAAGGTGATAGTCAGGATTGCTCATGGTTTACCTTCCGAGTGTTGCCATTGTGAAAAGGCGATTCGAGCCGAACCGGTTTTCCAGGTGCATACGCGGCGTGGCGCCGGTAATGTCGATGGCCAAGTTGATGTTGCCATCGGGACCTGTCGTGCCAGTCAGCGGCCCGGTATGAAAAGTGATTTTGCCGACGGGATTCGAGAACATCTCTCCAAAATTCCCTGCGCCGTTCAGAGAGCCGGTGATCGAGAACAGGAAATAGTACCCCTGCACGTTCATGCCCAGCCACATCAGGATTCTCGCCGGGCTGGAAAACGGTATGTCGAAACTGTAGGTCGTATCGTCCATGATGAAGACGTCGCGAAAGAAAAGCTGGCCGCTGGGCACTTGAAGCGCGCCAATGTCGGCCGAGGCAATCAAAGCGGAATGGAACGTGGTGCCGTTGTTTGAAACCTTGAGCGCGAAGTCGTCGCTGCCGGTGGTGCCCATCTCGGCCCGGCCCGAGAAGCCGGTCTGAAACAGCAGGCTTGCGGTGTCCGAGGCGCCGTTTTTGTTGATCTTGAGCTGGTGGCCGGCGCTGTCATGCGTCAGAAGTGTGGCGTCGGCGGCGACGGCCAAACGATTCGTCGTGTCGGCGGATGCATTGAGACCGAGCTGCGGCAGAGTTTCGGGCAAGGCGATGTCCTGCCACGCGGTGCCGTCGAATCGTAGGGTCGCGCTGGTCGAAGCCACGTCGGCCCGCCAGCCGGTCCGCGGCGCGAAGAATTCCCAAACGCCATCAGTAAACAGCGCGATGGCATTGTCCTGCCCGGCCCATGCGCTCTGACCTGTCGGGGCCACGATATAGCGAGCGCCGTCGTCCGGATCCGAGGGCGGTGTGGCCAGATCGGCGCTTGTGACGGTGAGCTGTGTGACCGCGTCGAGAATGCGCAGCGCCTCGTTATGAGTGACGTGTTTTTGCGCCTGAGCCGGTTGGATAAGCGGCAGGCCGAGGGTGGGAGAAGTGTCGGACACGTGAACGATCCTTTGTTGCAAAGAGCCGCGACGAGAAATGACGTCGACGCTCCAACAAAGTGTAAAGCGACCGCGCTTTGCCACAGCGCGTTGACGCAACACCGAAACTTGAGGGCAGGTGGCAGAGGCCGGTTCAATTCAGCGAAAATTGGCCTGAAAAGCCCGCTTTGAGACGCAATCTTACTCCGCATGAGACCACGCGCCGGTGGTGTTGCTTGCCTTGAGGAAAGGGTGATCCCTACCTTTTCGAACACAGTGGAACGGAGTGAGGAATGCCGCGCGTCACATTGAACGGCCGGGGGGCTGTCCATGTTGCCGACAGCGAGCTGCTGGTAGGTCTGACGGACCTGGAGATTGGCATGGAAGGCGACAACCCGGTGCTGTACGCTGCGGCGCGGGGCGGCGGCGCGTTGAGCCGTTTCGCGCTGGGAAGCGGGGACGGTCCGGCCAGCCTGCAAAGCAGTTGGGACATTCCCGCCGGGCTTTTGCAGCTTGAAAGTTCGGATATCGCCCTTGTCGACGGAGCGGGTGGCGTCACCGGGGTGATGGTGGCCGGGCTGGCTGATGACGATCTGCGCGGGCGCGTCGATACCGGCGGCGGACTTGGCGGTTCGATGGTGTATGACGCCGGCGCCTTCGATCTTGGTGACATTAGCGAAATCGCGATGGCGCCGGACGGTGTGTCCGGCTTGGCAGCGTTGCGGGGCGGGGGGCTTGTGCAATTGTCATTCGCAGGCAACGGACAGGTTTCGGTGCTTGCGCCGGCCGGCCTGGGGGCATTGAGCAGTCAAAGAGCCAGCGCAGTAGCGTGGATCGAGACCGGCGGGACCGATTATTCTGTCGTTACCTATGGCGGATCGAATGATGCCGCACTGCTGCAAGCGGGCAGCAACGGGCGTCTGTCGTTGGTAGATATAGTGGGGTCAACCGACGGCGCCTGGATCAACCGGCCGGGTGCGGTGGCGATACTGACCGCGGCGGACGGCGTCAGTTACGCTGTCGTGGCGGCCTCGGGGAGTTCGTCTTTGACGGTTCTGGCAATCGAGGGCAACAGTCTGCGCCCCGTGGAACACGTGGTCGACAGCCTGGACACCCGGTTTGACGACGCCGATCACCTGGCGATCATGGAAATTGCCGGCCAGCCTTTTATCGTCGCGGCGGGCAGTGACCGCGGCCTGACCGTGATGTCGCTTTTGCCGGGCGGCCAATTGTTGGAGGTGGCGACAATCCCGGCCAGCCTGGAAACGCCGCTGAACGGGATTTCGGCGCTGGACGCGGTTGTGGTGGGCGATATGGCCCGCATTTTTGTGGCGACGCAGTGGGCGCCCTACCTAGTGGAGTTCGAGTTCGCACTTGGGAACGCAGGTCTGACACTGGCGGGCAATGCAGGGGCAGACCGGCTGACCGGAACGGGCGGCGACGACATGATCGTTGGGGCCGCAGGCAACGATACGATGTCCGGCGGTGCAGGGGACGACGTGATATCGGACGGAGCCGGGGCCGATATCCTGACCGGAGGCGCTGGCGCGGACATTTTCGTGCTTGGTGCAGACGGGCAGATCGACCGGATCAATGACTATCAGCCCGGCACAGACCGGATCGAGTTGCAGGGACCGCAGCCGGGTTTGGGCGCCGACGATATACGCGTCGTCAGCCGAAGCTGGGGTGCCGAACTGCATATCGGGGACGAGATGGTGCGGGTCTACTCTGCGAGCGGTGCGTCCTTGTCCCTGTCCGATTTCGCAGGCGGTGCGGTCGGCATGACCGCCAGCATTTCAACCCGTTTGTCGGACTACCCCGATGACAGCCCGGATTTCGGGCCGGAAACCGGCAGTGCCCTGGCACCGACCTTGCGCTATCAAAGACCTTCTTTCGATTTCCCGCAGCTGCCCGAGCCGTACGTGGCCGTCAACCCGGCCAGTGCGCAGATGGGCGGCCACGGACATGACGTATTACGGGGGGCTCAGACCGCAAGCCAGATTTCCGGTGGCGGCGGCAATGACCGGATCGTCGGCTACAACGGCGCCGATATTCTGACCGGTGCCGCCGGGTTCGACACGATCATCGGCCATGGTGGCAACGACACGATCTCTGGCGGCGGCAACGCAGACGAGATCGAGGGCCGGGCGGGCGATGACGTCATCACCGGAGGCGACGGGTACGACTATCTGCGCGGGGATGCCGGCAACGATTCAATGTGGGGTGGGCGCGGGCCCGATCGTATCTGGGGCGGCGACGGTGATGATTGGATCGATGCCGGATTCAACTATGGAACGTCTGTCGACGGGGTCGAAGGCGGTGCCGGCAACGATACCATCTTTGGGGGTGTCGGCTTCGACTTGTTGATCGGTGGGACTGGCGCAGACGCGATCGACGGGGGACTGAATGCCGACAACATATTCGGTGAAGATGGCGCGGACATGCTTTACGGAAATGACGGCTTCGACCGGCTGTTCGGCGGCGCTGGCGATGACCAATTGTATGGCGGTGACGGACCCGACACTCATTTCGGCCAAGGCGACAACGATCGCATGTGGGGTGGCGCGGGCAACGACCGGTTTTTCGGAGGTACGGGCAGCGACTTTATCGTCGGCGAGGATGGCAACGACACCCTAGGCGGAAACGCTGGGTTCGACACGCTGATCGGTGGCGCGGGCGACGATCTGCTTTACGGTGATTTCAATGCAGATCGCTTTGTCTTCGATACGGGTCACGGCCACGATACGGTTGTCGGCTTCGACGCATTGAACGCGCTGGAGGTTCTGGATTTCAGCGATCTGAACATGTTCTCTGCTACGTCGGACGTCATGGCGCAAGCGGCACTGGTGGGCAACAACGTGGTGATTGCCACGGGCGTGGACAGCTCGATCACGTTGATCGGTGTCAGCTATGGCGACCTCGATGGCACGGACTTCCTGTTCTAGGCGTCAGGACTGGCTGTCGATCCACTTTCGACACTGCACAAGGCTTTGATTGATGACCTGATGCATGTCGAGATACTGGTATGTGCCGCATCGCCCGATAAAGCTGAGCCTGTCATGACGGGCCGCTTCGTCGGCGTAGCGGCGATACACGTCCTGAAAGCGGCCGTCGGCGGTTTTAACCGGGTAATACCGCTCGAAATTGTTCTCTTCGTAAGAGCACGGTTCTTCCAAGGTCACGGTCGTATCGGGCCCCCGGTCCACCTCGTGGCTGGGCAGAAGGGCCCAGCGTGTTTCGCGCGTCATGGGGCCATCGTCGGTGTAATTGACCACGGCTGTGCCGTCGATCTGGTCGCGCGGGCGAGTTTGGGTGTGGAAGCGGATCGAGCGATACGGCAGCGCGCCGAAGCACTGGTCGAAATATTCGTCGATCGCCATGGAGTTGAAGCACCAATGTGCGTCCGCTTGCATCGCCTTGTCGAAGGCGGTGCCGAGGGTGACCGATATGTTGGGATGATCGAGGATGCTGTCGAACAGCGCCGTGTAACCATCGCGGGGCAGCACCTGATACGTGTCGTCCGGGAAATAGTCACTGGTGTAGTCGTGGCGCAGTGGAATACGGCGGACCACCGAGGCGTCCATGTCTTCCAGTTCCAGCCCCCACATCTTGCGGGTATAGGGCCGGAAGAAAAGGTCGGTCAGGGTCGGACCGATACGGCTGAGAAGATGCTCTGCCGCATTTGCCGGGTTCTTGATCGGCTGAGCGACGGATTCCAAAAGTGCGTTCACCGCCTCGGCGTCGGGAAGCGACACATCGTAGAGGATTTCCAGCGTGCGTCGGTTGACCGGGAGCGGCACAAGACGCCCATCGTCCAACTGGGCCGTCACGCTGTGGCGATAGGGAACCATCGCGCCAAAGCGGGAGATCCAGTCGAAAACCTCCTTGTTCTGCGTGTGAAACAAGTGCGGACCATAAGTGTGGACGCGCACGCCGTTGGCATCCACCGCATCATGCGCGTTACCCGCGATGTGAATACGCCGGTCGATGATCTCGACCTGCCAGCCGGCTTCTGCCAAGGTACGGCCATAGACAGCGCCGGCAAAGCCCGCTCCCACGATAAGAACTGGGCGGGGTCCGTGAAGGGAGGGTGTCTGGTTCAACTGCGCTCCTTCAGGAGCTTGTCGAGCGCCTTGAGGTCGATTTCGGGTTGGCTCTCGGAATTCTGATGGCCGTTGAACCCGGCCACGTCATGCCCCGCGGCGACAGCGCAGCGTGCGATGAAAGCCGGCCCGCGCGGAGCGCCCGCAATTTCGGTAAAGCGACTGCCGGAGGGCATCATAATCATGTTCATGAGCCCGGCCCCGTGGACGCCGAGGATGTCGGTGGTGTTGGCCCAGAGGGCGAACTGATCTTCGACATCCAATTTCGAGACCTCGATCACCTCATAGCCATGTTTTTCCGCCAGCGACTCGTAGTCGTCCATGTTGACGAACTCGCGCCCGCCACCGCCCTTGCCGTCGCGGCGCGAGACGCAGACCTTGCGCGATGTGCCATCACGATAAGGGGTGAGCGCGGTGCGCAGGCGGTCGGCCAGAGTTGCGATGGCGGCCGGGTTGAACCGCGTGGACGAGCAAAAATTCGCAGGCCACAAAAGCTCTTCAACCTCGTAGGTGCGGCCAGGGGCAAGTTCGACGATCTGGTATCCGTCGAACACCTTTTCCAGAAGGGCGCGCTGCATCGGGAAGCGACAGCGCGGGGCCAGTATCTTGTGTTCGGCAGGGTCGATTGCGCCGACCTCATCGTAATGGATGCGTGACAGCACGTCGTGAATGAAGTGTCCGTAATTCGCTGCCGCGTTCGTGATCAGCGAGAATGCCTTGCCCGGCATATCTTCGCGCGGGCCGCGGGCGTTGATCAGCGCCTCGCCGGTGTCTTGGTCGAGATATTTCAGGGTCGTTCGAACGTGTCGCTGCTGCCAGGGTTCAAGATGAAATGCGCCGTCGTAGTAGTTGTATAGACCACCTGGTATGAGCACGGACCCATCCGCGAAAAGCTGTGCGCCATGGATCACTGCGGCCCGTGTGGGCAAGAGCTCCTGTGGGTTGCGCCAGTTGTCGGGGAGACCGGGATACGCCTTGGCGTCGGTCAGGTCGAGCGGCGCGGCTGCGTCGTCAAAGCGCCGGATGTCGTGCCCCGCCTCTTCCATCTGGTCGAAGGTGACGTGGCGGACATGGGACAGTGTCAGGCCGTCTGTAGGGATTTCGGGGCGCGCATCGGGCACCATCTCGGTGACGATCTGCGGCACTTTCTGATCCGGGCGGCGGCGGGGGGCGCGGGCGACAACCTGTTCGGAAGCAGGAACGAACGCGAGGAATTCGGGCACGCGGTCGGTGCGCGCGCAGAATTCCATGAAGGCGCGATGCTCGTCGCGCTCCCAGCCCGGGAAATTCAGGTACTCGTCGAAGACAATGATGGTGTCATCGTCGATCTGGCGTTCCAGTTCGGTAAAAATCGTAACCGTGCCGGAATAGATGTCGCAATCGACATGCAGAAGCTTCACGCGCTCGGGGTGGGCAGCGACGAAGCCAGGCAGCGTGTCTTCGAACAGGCCGACGACCAGTTCCACATTCTTGCGCACCTTGGGCAGCGCATCCTGCGCAAAGGCGCCCTTGGGAAAGCCGGGGCGCCAGGTTTCTGGCAGGCCGGTGAACACGTCGAAGCCGTGGACCGGGCCTTTGTGCAGGTCGGCCAGTTGGTTGACCGTCCCGCCAGAGGCAACGCCGAATTCAAGCACGAGACCGTCGCCTTTGGCTTGAGCCATGGCCCACGGATACATCTGGGTTTTTTCGGGGAATGGACGCGCATGGGTGAAATTCGCGCTGGCAAAAGCCGCAGACGTCTGGGCGGCGAGGAAGTTGCCGACATCCATGATGTTGTGATGCTTGCCGATCCCCGGGAAGAGGCGCGCGGGCGGCTGCGGTCCGCGCTGGGCGGGCTGGGCCTGTGCGGCGGCAGGCGCAGCCGGAGCCGACGGGGAAGCGAGCCGGCGGCTCAGGGAATGCAGAAGTCTTTTCATGTGCGCGCGTAGACGTCCTCGTAACGGGTTATGTCATCTTCACCGAGGTAGCTGCCGGTCTGAACTTCGATCAAAACCATCGGCACCTTGCCGGGGTTTTCCATGCGGTGTACCGCACCGAGCGGGATGTAGACCGATTGGTTTTCGGTGACCAACTCTTCCTTGCCGTCGATGGTGACCTTGGCGGTACCTTGGACTACGATCCAATGTTCTGAGCGGTGATTGTGACTTTGCAGGCTGAGGGCGGCGCCGGGATGTACGTGAATGCGCTTGACTTGGAAGCGGCCGCCGAGGGCGAGGCACTCGAACCAGCCCCATGGGCGGTGATCCTTGGGGAACTGGGTCGCCTGTGTGGCGGATTTCTTCTTGAGCGCGGCGACGGCTTTCTTCACGCTTTGGGCCTCGGAAGCGTGGGCCACCAAAACCGCGTCGGGCATGGCGACCGCCACGATATCCTTCAGCCCGATGCCGACGAGTTCAAGTTGATCGGATTCCGATCGCAACAGCGTGTTCTGGCAGTCGAGTGCCGTGGCGGGGCCGCTTGTGGCGACGCCAGAGCCGTCTTGCGGGCTTTCGCGCCAGATGGCGTCCCAGCCGCCAAGATCCGACCACCCATGCGTCAGCGGCACGGCCGACAGGTTGCTTGAGCGTTCCATCACGGCAAAGTCGATCGAGATATCCTCGACCGTTGCCCAGGGTTTGGGTGCGAGACGCAAAAAGCCCAGGTCTGGCTTTGCTTCGTCCACCGCGGCACGCACCGGGTCGATCAGGTGTGGCGCGGCGTCGGCATAGGCGGCCAGAATATCGCTGGCCCGGAAGAGGAAAATGCCGCCGTTCCACAGGTGGCGCCCGTCGGCGACCATCTCGGCTGCGCGCGTGGCGTCCGGTTTCTCGATAAAACCGGACAGTGGGATGGGGCTCGTTCCGTCGGGATCCTCGGCAAGTTCGAGGTAGCCATAGCCGGTCTCAGGATAATCTGGCATGATGCCGAAAGTGACCAACTGGCCGGCCTCGGCTGCAGGCACCCCGGCCCTGACGGCATCCCGAAACGCATCGGGATCGCTGACTGCATGGTCGCAGGGCGCCACCAGCATCAACCCGTCAGGATCGGTTTTTGAGACCAGAAGTGCCGCCGCGAGGATCGCCGGCGCGGTATTGCGCGCCTCGGGTTCCAGCAGGATGGTGCCGGGATCGACGCCGGTTTCCTGCAGCTGTTCGGCGACGATGAATCTGAAGTCGGATGCGGTAATCACCAGCGGTGCCGCAAAATCGGGCCCCGAAAGGCGCCGCGCAGAGCGTTGGAACAACGTGTCCTCGCCCCAGATCGGCACAAACTGCTTGGGGTATGATTTCCGGCTCAGCGGCCAAAGCCGGGTCCCCGAGCCGCCGCACAGAAGCACTGGTGTGATCATCTCGCCTTGCCCTTTGTCACTCGTGTAGTCTTTCATTCGGAAACGACGCCACCGTCAGCACGCTCTTATCCTGCTGGAACCACCATTTACAGGAGGTTTTTCGGATCCGACAGTGCGGAGTGTGAAACGGTCAGAAGGAGTCATTCGGCAACCTCGGCGCGCCCAAGAAGATGCCATACCAGATCCTCAAAGGCTTTGGCCTGATCGCGGAAACTGCGTATGCCCGTGACGGGATCTATCCCGCGCGCCGCGTTCAGGCGCTTCTCGAGGCGGGATTGCAAGACCTTTGGCGGGGCGCCGATCGGTATGAGGTCAGCGCGTTCGGCCGCGACGTGTTCGGTGGTGCCGCCACTGTCGGTCTGGATCACGTCGATGCCGCGGGCCAGCGCCTCGCGGATGGCAAGGCCGAAGGTTTCCTTCCATTGCGACATGAAGAGCAGCACGTCGATATTGGCGTAAAAGTCGTCCATCCGGTCCTGCGAGAAACGCGGCACGACCCGCCATTCGCCAGGCAGGTCCGAAAAGTCATGCCCGCGCCACCAGCTTCCGCCGATGCTGCCGTCGACAAGATCGACGCGGAAATCGGCGCGCTCCAGTTTCTGAAACGCGGCCCGGATGGTGGGCCATCCCTTGATCTGGGAAGGCCCGCCAAGAAAAGCGAAGGCCAGGCGCGGATCACGGTCCCGCCGGGCTTGCTGGCGGGTGAAGAACGTAGGCCCCGGCAATTGCACGCCGTTTTCCCATACGATCCCACGTCCTGGAGCAAGACCGGACGATTCGCAAAGCTCCAGGGCAAAGCGGCTGGGATAGGTGACGGTGTGGGCGAGTTCGGCAGCCTCTTGCAGGGCGAAAAAGCGGGTGCGCGTAGCGTCATGATCACTGACGCATCCCTTGCACGCCTCCACATCCACCGGGAATTGCCCGCAATACGTATCGTCCATCCGGACCATGAACTGGCGTTCGCAGATCCACCAGAAATCATGGATCGACACAATGATCGGAACGCTGGCGCGATCAGCGGCCCGCAACGCGCCGACGCCCATTTCTTGAATGCAATGCACATGCATCAGATCGGGCGACAGATCCGCGATCAGGTCTTCGAGGATGGTCTCGACCCGGGGATTGTCCCAGAACTCCCTGACGCTGCGTCCCGGCGGCATGTTGATCAGGTAATTGTTGATCCCGTTCACCTGGGATCGGATGACCGTGTAGGCCGCTATTTCTGCCCGTGCGATCAGTGATACGGCGCTGATGCGCGCCCGGCCGCCGTTATGCAGAGCGCGGGCGATTTCCTCGGCGACCACGGTGGCGCCGCCGTAGGAGAATGGCGCGAAAAATATGTTCGCGATCAGGATATGAGGCTGTCTGCCGGTCATGTCTCAATCCAGTCCAGTACTGCCTGATCGATGATATGCGGCCCTGGTTGGGCCGCCCATCGCGATTCAAGTTTTCTTCGTGCCGCATGTCCCATTTCGTGGGTCGTTGCCCGATTAATGGACAGTTTTTCCAGCAGTCCGCGCCAGTCCGCCGAAGTCCGGGCAATATGGCCGGTGACTCCGTGCTCGATGAGGCATTTCAAGTCGCCGACATCGCTGACGATAGACGTAAGCCCGACCGATGACGCGTCGATGACACGCACGGCGCTTTTGCAGCGGTTGAAGATATCGTCCTGAAGCGGCATCACCGCCACATTTCCGGCAGCCAGGTGGGTTAGGTATTCCTTGTAGGGCAGGAACTTGTAATGCTCGGTGCGGCTTTGCAGGGCGGGCGGCAAAAGCTCTGTCCGGAAATGGCCCAAGATGCGGAGGCGGCGATCGGGTGCTGCGGCGACGAAATCGGCAACCGCATCGGCGATGATCTCGAAATCGGCCTCGTGTCCCTGGGAGCCGCTTGCAAAGACCAGTCGGAAGAGGCCGTCGTCGTCCGATTCCTCGATCTCGTTCATCGCGGCGCGGCCATCCGACAACGTGCTTTCGTCGGCGAAGTTGCGCCGCATGTGAACGGGGCGGCTGGTAAAAAGACGCGCATGCTCGACAAGGCCGGGGGTGGACACGGTGACTACGTCGGCACTGTTCATCATCTCGGCATAGCGTGGCGCGACCGACAAAAAATGCGCCTTCAGCCCCGGATCGAGCGCGGTCATGTTGTTGTAGTTCTCGTAAGCCGAGACCGAGAACAGTGGGTCGTCGATATCGTACAGAACCGGCAGTCCGAGCCGCCGTGCCTCATAGCGGTACATCTGGGTCAAGGGCATGGCCTCGAGCCGGTATTCGCAAAGATGGGTGGCGGTCTGGAGCAACTGGGCCGAGCGTGGGATGTCGCCGTAGTGCGAATAGTCGCATTCCACTCCCTGCGCGCGCCAAAAATCGGCAAGTTGCTCGATCCGGTACTTGCGGCACTGGGGCAGATTCAGGTCGCCGATCAGTGCGATCCTGGGCGGTCTGGTGCGGTCGCGAATCACGTGAAAGCCTCCGCCGCGGGCCATGTCAGCCCAGACGCCCTGAAGATAGGCCTCGGGTCTGTGGCCCTGCGCCTCGGAGTGGTTGAGATGGCTTGCGCCGATCCCCTGCAAACGCCGCGCCGTATAGAGTTGAGCCTTGCGCAGGGCAGACCGAAAACCTTCTTGCTTGATGGTCGAGACGAACCGGCGGGCCAGCGACAGGTAAAGGGATTGCTTCATTAAGGGTCCGGTTTCAAGCTTTGCAACTGAGGTCCGAATAAACTAATCCAACATCGATCACCACAGGGGACGGCGCAAGGCGGAACATCGGGTTGGACGAAATTCAGATCCTCATGGCGGTCTACGATGGCGCGCCTTACTTGCCCGACCAATTGCGCAGCCTGTCATCGCAAAGCACGGCGGGGTGGCGGCTTTTGGCCAGCGACGACAGTGGCGGCGCGGATAGCCGCGATATCATCGAGCGTTTTGCCACGGTCGTGCCACAGGATGTGCGCGTCATCCGCGGACCCAAGTCCGGTTTCGCGGCGAACTATTTGCACCTGATCCGACACGCCGAGCCGGGGCCGATTGCGTTTGCGGATCAGGATGATGTCTGGCTGCCGGACAAGCTGGCCCGGGCGCGAGAGGCTTTGGATGGTGTGCCCGCGAACCATCCCGGTCTTTACTGCGCGCGGCTTCAGCCGTGGAACGGTACCAAAGGTGAAAGGCAAAGGGCGATGCCAAAGCGGAGCCGGCCCTTGGGTCTCGAAAATGCGCTGATCGAGAACGTCGCTGCTGGAAATACGATGGTGCTGAACCGCGCTGCCGCAGAGGTGGCCCAAGAGATCGCGCCCAAACTAGGAGCGATTTTCGCGCACGACTGGTGGCTGTACCAGCTTGTCAGCGGCATCGGCGGCACCGTGCTTCACGACAACGGGCCGCCAGTGGCGCTCTATCGGCAGCATGGAGGCAACCTGATCGGGGCAGGCCGGGGGCCGCTGGCGCAGATCCGGCGCAAGCGCGCCGTGCTGCGGCGGGCGTTCGCCGAACGGCTGACGCTGAACGCTGCGGCGCTGGAGGTCTCGCGCGACCGGCTGACGGCCCGGAACGCAGAGCTGTTTGACGGGTTCGAGGCGGCACGGCGGCTGCCTATAGGGTCGCGTCTGGCCGCGTTCCGGCGGTTGGGCGTCTATCGCCAAAGCCCGCTTGGGACGGCTGGGTTCTTTGGAGCGGCGGCGCTTGGGCTTGTCTGAGCCGCATATCGTGCTTGTCGGCGGCGATGGCCTCCCGTCCGGCGTGCCGCGCCACATCACCGATCTTGTGCGCGCTCTGCAAGGGCAGGCGACCGTCACTGTTTTCAGTGAAGATAACCGCGGCGGGTATGACGAGATCGAGGCGCTGGGCGCACGGCATGTCGCGCTGCCGGGACTTGCCAGCACCCTTGACCCGCGGCGCTGGCGTCTGGGCCGCGCCGCGCTTGCGACGGCGCTGAATGCGTTGCCGGCCGATCTTGTCTGGGGCCATGCGCGGCTGCCTGTCCTGTTTCTGCGACAGCTGCACTTGTCCGGCCAATGGCCGGGATCGTTCACGTCGCGACTCGCGTTGACCTATCACGGCTTGCCGTTCGGGCCGGGCCATCGCTTTGGCACCGGCCCAATCGCACGGCGTACTGAAAGGGGCCTGCTGAAAGCGTGCGAGCCGCTGGACCTGATTTTCCTGACGGAGTCGCAAAAGGACTGGATGCAGGCCGCGATGGGCACCGCGATGATCGGACACCGATGCCATGTTCTGGGTAATGCATCCCATCTCGGCCCATGTCGGGCAGAGGGAGACGCGCATCGGCTAGGGCGCCATATCGTCATGACCGGACGGGTCGGCTATCAGAAGAACCTGACCGCCGCCTTGCAGCTGATGCGGCATTTGCCGGACGACATCACGCTCAGCCTGTGCGGTGCGGGCACAGACGATCCGCGGTTCGCGGCGCTGGCGCGCCGCGTGGCGGGGCCTGCGGGGGAAAGGGTGCGCTTGCTGGGCCCTGTCGCGGATGTGCGCCCTGTGTTGGCCTCGGCGGACGGATACATGCTGACCTCGCGCTACGAGGGACAGCCGATCGGGGCGCTGGAGGCCAGCGAATACGGCTTGCCGCTGATCCTATCGGAGTTCGAGGGGGCGCGGGCGCTGTCGAAGGACCATCCGCTGACGATTCTACTGCGGGGCAGCCCGGCCGAGCAGGCGGCGGCGATTGATGCAGGTCTTGCACGCTTTCAATCCGACCGGGAACGATACCAAACCGAAATCAGAGCGTTCTGGTCCGCGCGGTATGCGCCGGAGCGATTTGCGCAAGATGCCCTGGCATTAGTGGCGGAGATACTGGCTGAGCGTTAAGCGACGCAGATGTGCAGCGCATGAGGGATTTGTCAGGTCGGGCGCGGCTTTTTCATGTTGGCTTCATGATGCTCCAGCGCCTCGTCGACATCGTCGTAAAACGCCACATGACCGTTTTCCAGAACCACCGCCATGTCGCACATCGCCTTGATCATGGGCGGAGAATGGGAGACCACGACCGCGCCTGCAGTGCGCCGCCGCTCGGCGAACAGCTCGGTGCTTTTTTCCCGGAACGAGCCGTCGCCGACGGACATGACCTCGTCCACGAGGTAGGTATCGAAGGGGATGCCCATCGATACCCCAAAGCTGAGCTTGGAGCGCATCCCAGACGAGTAGGTCTTGAAAGGCATGTGAAAATGACGGCCAAGCTCAGCGAAATCCTGGACAAACTGCACCAGTTCATCGGTGTCGACGCCGTAAATACGGGCCACGAATCTTGTGTTCTGTGCCCCGGTGAGTTGCGGATGGAAGGTTCCTGCAAATCCCACAGGATAGGAAATCGTGCCGGTCGACAGGACGCGTCCAGATGTTGGGCGCAAGGCGCCGGAGATGATCCGCAGCAAGGTCGACTTGCCGGCGCCGTTGCGCCCCAGAAGCGCGACGCTTTTTCCCGAGGGGAAAACAGCCGTTAGATCGTCGATCACGGTCTTGTAGCCTTGGCGCATGGGAAAGCGTTTCGACAGCCGATCAAGCTTGATCATCGCCCGCCCTTTCAGCGCCGATCGCGGAGGCTGTAGTAGATCAGCACGCCGATCGCCCATCCAAACAAAAGGAACAGGGCCGACAGCAGCATGATGTTCATCCGTTCGGGGAACTGGGCGCTTTCGGCAAGGGTGGGGCGGACGTGCGGAGCCAGGTAGCGGCTTTGGCGTTGTGCCTCGGCGCGCGCGGAATCGTAGGCGGCCAGCGCACTGGTATAGGCGGCCTCGGCAAACTCGCGGTCCACGATCAGGCTTTCGTATTCGCCGACGAGGTTTGCGAAAACCTCCCCGCCTTCGCCGGAACTGCCGAGACCGAGCTTGCGGCGCTCGGCCTCGATGCGCGACTCGATCACTTCGACGCGGCGCTCGGCCTGCGTGATCCTGGGGTCGTTGGACTGAGTCGTGGATTGCAGTAGGTCGAGATCGATCAGAGACTCGGCAAGTTGCTGCTGCAGGTTCACAAGCAGACCCATTTGGTTTTGCGTGTCGATCGTGGGATCGACGATTTGCGTGCGGTTGCGAAATTCGGTCAGCGCGGTGCGCGCGGTTTTCAGCCGGTCAACCGCGACCTCGAGTTCGGCTTCGGCATAGCCGATCGCGTCTTCGCGGGCGATTGCAGAGAGTTGGTTTATCATCTGGGTCGACTCTTCCAGCACCGCCTGGGCGATATCGCGCGCATCCTGAGGGTCGAAGGCCAGAACGCGCATGTCGATCAGGCCCGCGCCGCTGTCGTAGATGATCGTGACCTTGCGCTCCCAATGGTCGACAAGATCCTCGATCGTGCCTGGCGCGTCAAACGCGAAGACCGGATCGCGAGAGGTGGGCACCCGAGACCAGATCGCACGAAGATCGACGGCTTGGTCGATTTCTCTGACCAGTTCCTGACTGGTCAGAAAGTCGTTCAGGATGTCGGTGTCGGAAGAACTGCCAGAGGACAGGTCGGTGATGCCCCCGAGCAGTTCGATGGCCGAGCTTGCCTCTTCGGTGCGGACCGAAAAGCCCAGGTGAGAGGCATATTGGTCTGCCGCGCGCAGCCACATATACCCCGCGACCAGCATGACCGGCACGAGCCAGCAGATAAAGAAGCTGAGAACAAGCCCGAAGTGGCGTCGCTGCGGCTTGGCTTTGGCAGCGGGCGGCGGGACTTTGGATTCCTGCCGGGTCTCTTCTGGTGCCGGTTGACCGACTGGCTGAGACGGCACCAGGGCCGGTGCGGAAGGCGGGTTTGACATGTACGCTGGACTTTCCGGCCTTTAGGAATGATTTTGAACAACTGACCCGACCATAGTCGAACTGCAAAAGCGCTGCCACCATCTCTTTCCATGACTGACGTCAATTCGCCTTCACCGCACGATCCTCGCCTGACCGAGGACGAAGAATCGCAACTGCGCGAGGTGCGCATGCCGTTCGCGACCTTCCGTTCAGTGTTCGCGCTGATGCTACGGGAAATGTCGACGTCCTACGGACGCTCGCCGGGGGGCTACATCTGGGCCGTGATCGAGCCAGCCGCCGGGATCGGGTTGATGACTTTCATCTTCTCCGCCGGGTTTAGACACCCTCCGCTGGGCACGTCCTTTCCGCTCTTCTATGCGTGCGCCATGCTGCCATTCTTGATGTACGGCGATATCGCGATGAAGCTGGCACAGGTTTTGAACTTTTCGCGCGCCTTGCTGGAATATCCGCGGGTGACCTTCGTCGATGCGCTGATCGCGCGCTTTATCCTTAACGTGATGACGCAGTTCATGGTCCACATCGCGGTCATGGCGGTAATTCTGACGTTTTTTGCCGACGATGTGTCCATCGATGTCGGAAAGGTGGCGACCGCCTATGTCATGCTTATCATATTCTCGGTCGGCGTGGGCACGCTCAACAGCTTTCTGTTTGTATCCTTTCCAGTCTGGCAGACGTCATGGGCGGTTCTGAACCGGCCGATTTTCCTGGTTTCCTGCATTTTCTTCCTGTTCGAAACGGTGCCGGAGCCCTACAGGAGCGTGTTGTGGTACAATCCGCTGGTCCACCCGATCGGGATGATGCGCGACGCGTTCTATCCCTATTACAGTCCGACCTACGTGTCTGCCACCTATCCCGTTATGCTTGGCCTGATCGGCCTTCTGGTGGGCCTATTCTTGCTGAATCGGTACCACAGGGACATCCTCGACAAATAGGCGCTATACTCTCTGCCTGAGGTCTTGTAGCCGTGCAGAGATGGCGCTGCCCCACGCCCTAAGTATCTTGATGATTGAGACATGATGAAATTTGGAACATCCGCCCACGACATAAGATCGGCCATTTTGGTGAACCGTAATGTCTTTGTGAATTTCGAGAAGGCTCCGACCAAGCCGGCGGAACTGGCGATGCAGTCGGCACGCGTTCCCTTTGCACCATGCGACGCTCAGGCTCTGGAAGAGTATTCGTTTGTCAGCCGTGTCGATCTACCGACGGATTCCCTGAACTTGGCCATGCAGACCCAACCTGCCGAGACCAAGCCCGGCGAAGTGGCAGCGCTTTGGGTGAACCACCTGATGGACTGGGCGCTGCCGGGCACGCAAACTATCCAGGTCATGGTCGTACGCCGCGAGTCACCCTGCAAAATACATATCGATCGGCCGATCACCGTGGACGTGGAAGAGAAGGGCTTATGTTTCAATGCACTTCTGGGCGTGCACCGGGCAACGGCGCGGCTGAAGGTGACGTTCCTGCATGTTGAAACCGGCGTGGTGTCGGAACGCAGGATCGATTTCAACCCGGCGGCCCTGGGCGGGCGGAACGCAAGCGAATACCAGGATGTCTCTATTCCTTTGCCAGCCGGTAGCGGCCGTTTCGAGATCCGTCTGACACTGAACTATTCCGGTTTTGTAGATGACGGAAGCGGAAGCGAACCTTTTCTCTTTCTTTCGGATGTGCATGTCGGGCCGAACCGTCGAGGGAGCGCGAAAGGCAGGCTCAATCCCGAGATGCTGGTCGGCGACAAGATCCCCAGCGGTGGTGTTTGGCTGTCGGCGTACTTGCCGGCTATACCGGCGCCGGAATCCACGATCTCGGTCAACCAGGGCGGGCAGAGCGAAAGTTTTTCGCTGCCCCCCGAGGCCGAAATCACGGTCGATGACAGTTCTGGTCATACCCTGGTGGTGTCGTGCAGTGCGCCTGTCAACTTGTCGCTGTTCGTGAATGGACGGCATGACCAGCAGGTCAGCGTACAGCGTGGGCAGACGCCGCTGCGGATTTCCGAGGAGTACCTGGACGGCCAGACACATCATCTGAGCCTGCGGGACGCATCTGGAACGGTGGCGTACTGGGAGGGTCAGCTATTGATGCCGAAGATCCTGACGCCGGCAGACGTGCTGCAACGCGAAAGCGCGGCCCCTTTCCCGGACTCGATCTTTCCGCAGACAGGTCGGCGCTTTGCGGGGATTAAGGCTCTGTTTGCGAGCGCCGCCAGTAAAACGGAAGACAGCCTGGACATCGCACAGCTCGCTCATGCGATGGAAACCGTCGAAGGCGGTTACGGCAAAGTAAAGTTGAAGCCTCTGTCCTTTCCGAAAGTGGACAAGCCCAAGGTGTCCATTGTCATTCCGGCGCACAACAAGGTCGAAGTTACCTATCTGGCGCTGTGTTCCCTGTTGCTGGCGCCGAACGACGCCAGCTTCGAGGTGATCGTGGTCGATGATGCCTCGACCGATGAGACTGCGGAGCTGGAAAACATCGTCTCCGGGATCACGGTGTTGCACAACGAGGAACCGCAACGCTTCATAAGGGCCTGCAATGCGGGTGCGTCTGTGGCCAAGGGCGACTACATCGTTCTTTTGAACAACGATGTCGAGGTGACGACCGGATGGATCGACGAGCTTCTCGGAGCGTTCGAGCGGTTCGATTTCGTCGGGCTGGCGGGTGCCAAATTGCTGTATCCCGACGGCAAACTTCAGGATGCAGGCGGTATCATCTGGGGCACAGGCAATCCGTGGAACTATGGCAACCGGCAGAACCCGAACGATCCACGGTATTGTTACGCGCGGCAGGCCGATTACCTGTCCGGCGCGGCAATGATGGTGCCCAAGCAGATCTGGGACGAGGTCGGCGGGCTGTCGCAATACCTAGAGCCGATGTACTTTGAAGACACAGACTTTGCCTTCAAGGTGCGCGAGGCAGGGTACACGACCTGGTTTGTGCCGTCCTCCGTGATTTATCATTACGAGGGGATGACCTCGGGAACGGACGTTTCAAGCGGTTTCAAGCGCTTCCAAGAGGTCAACAGACCAAAGTTTAAGCGACGCTGGGCGAGTGACTATTCCCGGTTTGGCCGCGAAGGGCACAGCCCGGACCTGGAAAAAGACCGCGGCATAGTCGGGCGCGTGCTGTTCATTGATTACACCACGCCGCGTCCGGATCAGGATGCGGGTTCTTATGCCGCGCTCCAGGAAATTCGTCTTGTGCAGTCGCTTGGTTACAAGGTCACGTTCCTGCCAACCAACATGGCGCATTTGGGCAAGTATACCGAGGACTTGCAAAAAATGGGCGTCGAGATGATCTACGCCCCGTTCTACATGAGCGTGCAGGAATACATCGCACGTCATGCGGCGGATTTTGATGCGTTCTATATCACTCGATTCTATGTCGCTCGGGACGTGTTGCAACAGATCCGTATGCTGTCGCCGCAAGCCAAGGTTCTGTTCAACAATGCCGACCTGCATTTTTTGCGAGAGATTCGTGCCGCACGGTCGAACGGCAACGAGGGGCGGATGGAAGCCGCGCGCCAGACCAGGACGGCCGAGCTGGATATCATCAACCAGGTCGATATCGTGCTCAGTTACAACGAAATGGAACATGCCGTGATCGAAGCCTACACCGAAGGCGCGGCAAAAGTGATGCACGTGCCATGGGTCGTGAATCTTCCTGAGTCGATCACGCCATTGGAGGAAAGGTCCGGTATTTCGTTCCTGGGCAGTTTCCGCCATCACCCGAACCAGGAGGGTCTGCTGTGGTTCGCGCGTGAGATCATGCCGCTTTTGACTACGCAGCGGAAGGACCTTGTGCTTTCGGTTTACGGGGCGGGGGTGACTGACGAGATCAAGTCGCTCAAGGGGCCGTCGATCGACCCGGTTGGATTTGTCGATGATGTTGCCGATGCCTTTGACCCGCACCGTATCTTCGTGGCGCCGCTTTTGTCCGGCGCCGGTATCAAGGGAAAAGTGTTGGAAGCGCTCGCCCGGGGCACGCCTTGTGTTCTCACCCCGGTGGCGGCCGAGGGTATCGGTCTGCGCGATGGGCAGGAATGCTTTATCGCGCGTACAAATGAAGACTGGATCGAGGCGATCAAGCGGCTGGATAGCGATGACAAACTCTGGCACAAGATGTCCGAGGCGGCGCGCACCTATATGGCGGAGAACTATTCGTTCCGTAAGGGGCGCCTAATCATGCGCGAAGCATTCGAGGCGGCGGACTTGTTCCTGCCGAACGCACCGGTTCGTTGAAACTCACGTATGTCCGCTTTAGGGTCGAACGGATCTTTTGTCAGGGATTGGGCTGAGCCGGGTGCGCACGATTATTTTGCACTATCACCTCTTCAAGAACGCGGGTACGTCGCTTGACGCCGTGCTCAAGCATAATTTCGGTAGCCGCTGGGTCACGCGCGAATTTCAGGGCCAGAACAACACGGCCCAAGTCGAGAACTGGATCCGATCAGAACCGGATGCGGTGGCGTTCTCGTCGCACACGATGATGGGACCGTTGCCGCAGGTCGAGGGCGTGCGGATCGTGTCAGTCATGCTCTTGCGCGACCCCATTGCGCGGATCAAATCGGCCTACCGGTTCGAGCGGGATCAGGATGCAGAGACATTAGGTGCCGTGCTGGCCAAGCACACGGACCTGGAGGGGTATGTAAAGGTCAGGCTGGCGATGCCCAATGACCGCCAGTGCCGCAATTTCCAGACCCACCGGCTTGCGAGCCTCGTGCCCGGCCCCGAGCCCGAGTTGGAGCGTGCCAAGTCGTCGCTGGAGCGCTTGACTGTCGTGGGGGTGGTGTCCGATTTCGGCGCAATGCTGAGCAGGCTTTCCGACACCATTTCGGACGCCTATCCCGACTTCGATTGGACCGAGGAGCGACGCAATGTGTCCATGGCCGGGGAGCAAAAAGGTGGGGACGACCCGGAGTTGGTTGCGCTTCTGAAAGAGGCGAACTTGGACGACCAGATGTTAATGGCTGGAATGTGCTCAAAAAAGACTAGCGGCCAAGTTGCTCGTAAGATTCCTGGCGTCAAACAGGAGTCCAAGACTTGAGCTCTGCGTCCGAAAAGAACGATCAACAGGTTTCAAGGACCCTTGAAGCTTTGCGCGCAGGTAACGCATGGACAAGCGATAGAGCGCTGCGCCGTTTTCAGATAAATATTGCGGAAACTGGCCTGTTCACAGTGCCCGACCCGACCACTGGTGAGCAGTGCCAAGCGGAAGCGCACTATCACTGGCCTCAGAACGGATGTCTTTATTGGTTTTCTGGAGCGACTGGACCGTTCTGTGTTGTTGCAGCTTCAGTGCGATTGGGGTGTCCAGTTCTGGCACTAGTGACACCTGAGAGTGTTTATACCGTAGCCGATAGTGAAGCGTCGCCCTTAATTGCGAAGGCCCAGGAGATCTTGGGGAACAACGTTTGCCCAGATGTGAGGGTCGATACGACTGCTCGCCCATTGGTTTTCACAGGTCACACGAACTTTGCACATCATATGTGGAACGAATTTCCCGGGCTTTGGCATCTCGCCCACTCGGTTTCAAACTTTGATGTTCGAATATTGCATGATCCAATGGGGAATATCGCGGCTTTCTGCAAAGCCCACAAGATCTGCTTCGACGAGGTGGAACGAACAAAAGAGGCACGGGGATGGCAGAGCCGTCCAACTTTGGTGCCTGGATCGGTTTTCTGTGATGGAAATGCCAAAACTGAATTGATGGAGCTTATCGGTCTGCCGTTAAGTTGGTCACCTTCGCCAGAACCAAAAATCTATATGACCGTTCGCGAAAAAGGCCGGACCCTGGAAGACCAAGTAGAAGTATTAGCGCTAATTATCAATAAGCTCCTTGATTGCTGTCCAAATGCCGTTTTCTTGCTAGATGGTTTTTCCTTGCCGCAAGATTTTGCGCGCCCAATCTACGATCCGGTTCGCTTGTCCTTTGAAGAACGCATTTCTGGAGCACAGCGCCTTATCGGTCAAATTTCTGAAGCGTTGCCAAGGAAACAGTGCGCTCAATTGAGAGACTTAACCGGAATGACCTTAATTGACTCCGTGCATGAGATAGCTTCGTGCCACGCTTATCTTTGTCATGCCGGGACAATGCAACACAAGCCTGGATGGTTCTATTCGCTTCCCGGCGTTCAGCATGGCAATCGCGCTAGCATAAGTACTGGTAGCCTACGTTGGACGGCTTCAATGGTCGAAGGCGCGATGGTTCCGGAAGCTGTTGCGTCCAACTTCGTGGAAGACCTCGGCTTTACAGGGACCCTACAGAGCAATCCTCGAAATCGGGACTATCGGCTAACAGATCGAGAAGCGGCGGTTGAGGATATTTTTGCCCGATTGTTAAGGATGCTGTTACCTAATGAATAAGGTCGCCCAAATTAGCGGATCTGGGGATTTGTTTCCAGATCAGTGTATCGGCTTCCAACATCGTTTCCGTCCAATGTCTTAGATCACCGAAACCCTTAATATCAGGGAGTGCATCGGTTAATGTTTGGCGGTACTTCTCGGACATTGAGGCGCAGCAGAAATAGAGCTTTCTGTTAACAAAAAGGAAGGGCACTAGATCCGTAGCAGGCATCTCTTGAAGTACTGCCTCCGTTACACCGGGCCAACGGATTTCAAATACGTCGTCACAGCAAAGTATTCCCTCTGGAGAAAGCGCGCCAGAGAAGCGTCTTATATCATGAACAACATCGGATTTCGAATGACCGGCGTCGATGTGAATGAAGCGAAATCTTCGGTCAGTCAAAGCGTCCAGCTCGCGTGCGCGTGTTGAGCATTCGTGGAAATGGATCCGTTTCGACAAACTCTCAGGTAGCGTGTCCGCCATCGCCTTGAACCGCGGAGATTGTTTCAGATCAACAAGTTCTAGGTTCTCGTCGTCCCGAAGAGCGACTGCTTCTAAAAACGCTGTTCCACCGTGCTCGACGCCCATTTCCAAGATATCACCTCGAACATCAAGGTTCGCCTGAGCGGCAAACAGACTGTACCATGCAATAATAGACTCGATTGGAAACGGAACATTATCATTTCGGTAAGCCCGATATTTCCGATGTAGTTGAGCAACTGCTTGCTTGAAGTGAGCTTGTGTCATTGCTTTCGCCTTTTTACCCTTGCCAATTCGCCGGCAACTTGAACCCTTCCGCCTCGATCTCGCGCTTGATCCGATCAATGTCATCCGCGAACAATCCGGGAAAGTAATCCGGCATGCTATGATTGACGCTTTCGGTGAAGCGGCGTTCCAGCAAAGGCTGGGGATAGTTGAAATGCGTGATCCCCAGGAAATCCTCGATTGACGCCAACGTGCCACGCTGGTCGGCATGCAGGTCTTCGTAGAAGATAACCTTGCGCTGATCCGGTTTAAGGCCCTCGCGCATCCTGCGCAGAACCGCGCCATATTCGGCGTTGTTCCAGATATGCGGCGTCCGCACGAAATTTTCAAACTCTCTTGGTCCCCACTCTTCAAGGTGGTGCAGGCCGCCCGTCATCTGCAGATGAAACTTCGTATGGCTCCAGAGCCGCTTGACCGGATGACGCATGGTGTAGAGCACGCGCAGTTGCTCACAGCTGTCGGCAATCTGGGGCCATGCCTTTGCCGGGACGAAAGAGTGCAGATTGGAAAAGTCGCAGGCCCATTCCTGCGTATCGCGCAGATCAAAAAGGTTGCGGTACCAGAAGTCGTCGACCGGACGCTGAAGGTAGTTGGCAACCCAGTGCAGATTGCCACGAATCCGATCGATATTCGCCCGCTCGGGATCGAACCGGAAAAGGTAACGGTCCTTTGCCGTCTGTAGCCTGCGCCGTTCGCTCAGGTGCCGGCCATTCACGTACTTGTGGTAAAAGTAGTGGATTTCCTTCTCGAGCGTGAAATGAAGCGCGGGGTTTCGTTCCAGAACGGCAAAAAGCCACGTGGTTCCGGCCTTCATGGCGCCAATGCTGAGGAAAAGCTTGCCGAAGATCTTTTCGTTCATCGTGCGAAAGGTCCCTTAGGATTATCCGCCCAGCGTATATCGACTACGCCGGGAGGTAAAGGGGCCGATCAGAAGATGAAGTCGCTGGCATCCAGGTCGCTGAGGGACACGTTGTTGAGGATGATCAGGTTGCCGTTTCCGGTGTCGATCTCGACATTGGCGCCCGCTTGCGTGGCCGCGCCGCTTGTGGTCGAACCCAGGTTCAGATCCGCCAGCGACGTGATCGAGGTGACCGCCTGAAGGTCGATCTTCTCGAACGTGTTCAGCGCATCGAAGTCGCCCACCGTGTCCACACCGTGGCCGTCCTGGAAGACGAAGGTGTCGGCGTTGAAATCCCCGAACATCAGGTCGTTGCCCGCGCCGCCGTCGATCAAGTCGAAACCTGCGTTGCCGCCGATGCGATCGTCGCCGCCGCCCGCTTCGATAATGTCGTTGCCCAGTTGGCCGAAGAAGGCGGTACTGTCATCGCCACCGCGCATCGTATCGTTGCCCGAGCCGCCGAACTGGCCGCCGAAACCTTCGTAGTCTTCCAGCAGGTCGTCCCCGGCGCCGCCGAACAGCCGGTCAAAGCCGGCTTCGCCGTTCAGCGTGTCGTTGCCGTCTTCGCCGTAAATGTTGTCGGCCTGGGCGCCGCCATGGATCTCGTCATCGCCGATGCCGCCCTGCAAGAGGTCAAAGCCGACGCCGCCGAAGATCGTGTCGTTGCCAGCGCCGCCTTCGACGCCGTCAACAGACGTGCCGAAGTTGAAACCTGCGTCGATCCAGTCGTCGCCGTCCCCGCCAAAGAGACGGTCCGCACCCGATCCGCCAAGCAGCGTGTCGTTGCCTGCGTCACCATGGATCTGATCCGCGCCGTCGCCGCCATCAAGGTGGTCCTGGTCGTTGCCACCGCTCAGGAAGTCGGCCTGGTTTTCGCCAAGAAGCGTATCGTTGCCGTCGCCGCCAGAGATCGAGTCGAACCCGGCGCTGCCGAGCAGGCTGTCGTTGCCGCCGTTGCCGTTGAGCGTATCATTGCCGCCGAACCCGACCAGGAAGTCGCCATTCTCCCCACCGTCAAGTGTGTCCGCTCCCGCGGTGCCAAGATCGGTGATGCCGGCCAGAGATTCCAGCTGTGCGTAGGTCAGCGTGCCATCGGAGAACTGGATGAATTCCACGTCGTCGGAAATGAAATCGACACCGTCGCTGTCCCGGACGACCAAGCCGCTGCCGCCGTACGTGTATCCGTTAAACGTGAACCCTGCATTGGTCTGGGTGATAACGACGCTGGACTGAGAGGAAGCAAGCACCGCGGTGTCGGTGCCCGCGCCGCCGATCATGCCGTCGTCGCCGGCGCCGCCGTCCATCGTGTCATTGCCGTCTTCACCCAGCAGAACATCGTTGCCTGCGCCGCCGGCTATACCATCATTGCCGCCGCGGCCATGGATACCCTCGTCAGCCGCGCTGCCAATGAGTGTGTCGTTGCCGTTTCTTGAGCCGCGTACCACCTCGATATTGCTGAGCGTGTCCGTGAAGAGTCCGCCGAAATACGTGCCTGTCGCCGTACCTGTCGTCAGGTCCACGCTGACGGCATCATAGCCGCTGCGGTCATAGCGGATGCGGTCGAAACCGTCCCCTCCGTCCACCGTGTCGTTGCCGCCGCGCACGATGAACGATTCGTCATCGCCGCTGCCGAGAAGTGAGTCGTTGCCGGCACTTGTCCGCAGCTCGATGTCGTAAAAATTGTTTCCGGTGCTTGTCAGGTTGAGCTGGTCGGTAAAGCCGTCCTGCGTGATCGTGCCGGCTGTGAGGTCCGCTGTGACCGCGCCATTGCTGAAGATATAAGATATCCGCGCGTAACCCGTGCCCGTGAAGTTCAGGTTGAAGGTGTCATTGCCGTCTTCGCCGACAATATCCATCCATTGCTCGTCGCCCAGAGTCACGTTGAACGTGTCCGCTCCGGTGCTGCCGTTGATGCGCAAGCCGCCGGTCGTCCAGCCGGAGGCGAGCGGGTTGATCACGTCAATGATCGTATCGGTGCCTTCGACGCCCGCATTGATGGACCCAGTGTTATTTAGGCCGTTGATTGTAGCGGTGATCGGCGATGTGGAGAATGTGTAGTCAAGCGGCACCCAGCCGTCCACGATGTCCGACAAATCGAACGTGTCATTCCCGGCGCTGGAATATATCGTATCACCATTGCCGTTATTGTCACCGGGATTGATCGTGTCATTCCCATCGAAACCGAAAAGAATGTCGTTGCCGAGACCGCCATCAAGTGAATCGTTTCCCTGACCTCCGATCAGAGTGTCGGCACCTGACGTACCGATCGCCGTGATCGGCTGCGTGATCAACTCCAGCAGATCCTCGAGTTCTGACATGTCGTAGCCGAAGGCGGCGGACGCGGCGCTGGCGTCGAAAGTGATCGGACCATCTGCGTTGAACAGCGCGGCCAAGCCGGTCAGATCATCGTTCGCCTCGATATCGAGCAGTGCCTGAAGGAGGGTGGTGATTGGCCAGGAGATGCCTGAGACTGTCGCCTGTGCCACATTGTTCTGCGAGAAGCTGAACCCCGTGATCGTGCCTTGAACGGGGTCACCAGCGGAGTTCACGAGCAGGTTTGTCCCGGTGATGGTCGTGAAGATCCCGGTGTCGGAGTTTTCTAGTTCGATTGTTGAGGTGACCTGGTTTCGGGGACTGATTACGTCAAGGCTATCGAGGCTGTCGTTACTGTCAAAAAAAGCGTCCCCGAGAAAGCTGCTGTTGGTACCAAGAAAGTCGATTTGCGTCACGCGATCACTCCATCAAATTAGCCAGAACTATCAAGACATCTACACAAGAGGTTGTGTTCGGCACAAGTTTTTAGGCGAAGAAAATCCACCTGTAGCGCATTTTCAACAATACGTTGCAGTATGTGATGCGCTTGCGATCAGAAGATGAAGTCGCTGGCATCTAGGTCGCTGAGGGACACGCCGTTGAGGATGATCAGGTTGCCGTTTCCGGTGTCGATCTCGACATTGGCGCCCGCTTGCGTGGCCGCGCCGCTTGTGGTCGAACCCAGGTTCAGATCCGCCAGCGACGTGATCGAGGTGACCGCCTGAAGGTCGATCTTCTCGAACGTGTTCAGCGCATCGAAGTCGCCCACCGTGTCCACACCGTGGCCGTCCTGGAAGACGAAGGTGTCGGCGTTGAAATCCCCGAACATCAGGTCGTTGCCCGCGCCGCCGTCGATCGTGTCAAAGCCGGCATTCGCGCCGATGCGATCGTCGCCGCCGCCCGCCTCGATCAGGTCATTGCCGATCTGGCCGAAGAAGGTGGTACTGTCATCGCCACCGCGCATCGTATCGTTGCCCGAGCCGCCGAACTGGCCGCCGAAACCTTCGTAGTCTTCCAGCAGGTCGTCCCCGGCGCCGCCGAACAGCCGGTCAAAGCCGGCTTCGCCGTTCAGCGTGTCGTTGCCGTCTTCGCCGTAAATGTTGTCGGCCTGGGCGCCGCCATGGATCTCGTCATCGCCGATGCCGCCCTGCAAGAGGTCAAAGCCGACGCCGCCGAAGATCGTGTCGTTGCCAGCGCCGCCTTCGACGCCGTCAACAGACGTGCCGAAGTTGAAACCTGCGTCGATCCAGTCGTCGCCGTCCCCGCCAAAGAGACGGTCCGCACCCGATCCGCCAAGCAGCGTGTCGTTGCCTGCGTCACCATGGATCTGATCCGCGCCGTCGCCGCCATCAAGGTGGTCCTGGTCGTTGCCACCGCTCAGGAAGTCAGCGAGGTCTCCACCCTCCAACTCGTCATTGCCATCGCCGCCTTCGATCGTGTCGAACCCGCTTCCGCCCTGGATCGTGTCGTTTCCGTCCCCGCCATTCACGCTGTCCTGACCCGCGCTGGCGATAATGGAATTGGCTGCTTCGTTGCCGGTGATTGTGTCGTTGCCGGCACCAGTCACGAGGTTCTCGATGACCGTTCCGACCGCGATACCGATCTGGCCGATCCGGCTACCGATATCCGAGAATTCTCCGCCTTGCAGGTTGACGTTGGCCGCTCTTCCGTTGCCCAGAAAACTTAGGTCAAGCGTGTCGGTGCCGCCCTGATCATACAAGGTAAAGGCCATGGGTGTGCCGTCAGTATTCGGACCTGTCCTGCCGGTGGCCAGCACGTTGAACAGATCGTCCAGATAGTTGCCGATATTCGAGTTCAAGCCGAAGGTTGTGTCGCCTGCGGTCACGCCGTTTGCGCCTGGGGCACCATACATCCGCTGGATCGCCAGAATGTCGACCATCATGGGACCCGCCGTGTAGGCAAAGCTGGCCGGTTGCGTCGGATTTTCGGTCTGGCTGAAATACGACATCACTGACAAGTGCCAGCTGTCATTCGCGAAGGTGGCGCTGTCGGAATAGTTGATGGGCTGGCCGTTGAAGTTGTAGTCGCCTTGGTGGTTCAGGCCAAGCGCATGACCGAACTCATGCACGAAAGTCTGGAATGAATAGCTGTCGAGCGTCGTGCCCTGACTGTTGAACCAGCTGCTGTTGACGTTCAGTTCCACGCCATCGGTGTTGTCGCCCATGTTGGTGCTTGTCGATCCCGAGTTCGGGAAGAACGCGAACGCGCCAGGATCCTCGTCATCGACGGTGATCATCTCGTTTCCTTGCGTGCCATCGCTCTGGATCACGAAATTGACGTCAGCCACCATTTCCCAGGCATCCATCGCCCAACGCGCCATTTGCTGACCCACCGCCGTCAGACCCGAGATGTCGACGGTGATCGCGGCGGCCTGCGCAGCCGAGAACGTGACAGGATAGAGGCCCTCGCCGACGATCAGGTAATCGGCGAGCTGGTCGTATGTAGCCACTGACGGCGGCAGTGGCGGTGTTGTCTCCTGGACGCTGACACGATAGCTGCCGGTCTCGGTGCTATAGGCGTCGGCCTCGATATAGTAGGTGCCGGTATAGCTTGCCGTGAACACCAATTCCGAGTTCAGATTGCTTGGATAACTTACATCGTCGTTGAGGGTGACAAGGTTTCCCGTGTCGTCGTAGATGGCAAGATACGGATCGCTCAGTGTGATGCCGGTGAGCGAGATCTGATAGGCATCGCCCTGCGTCAGGTCGATTGCGATCCAGTCCTGATCCGTGCCCGAGGCGATTGATCCGTTGAACGTGTCGCCGACCGACATGGTGTAGCTCGTGAATGTGCCTGCGGAGGCATCGAAGCTTTCCGAGATCAGCGCTGCGAGGGGCCATTCCGGGGTCAGAACGCCGGGGTCGTGGCGCATCGGATCGAATGTCTGGGTCAGCCTGCAAATTGTGCACATGTGGTCTTTTCTCGCTACTCTTTATGGCCTCGACTCGGCTTTTCCGGCTTTTGCAACTTTCCGTGAAGGTTTTGAAGCTCGAACCGTCGCGGCCGGGCCGTGTTGCAAGGTTTCGCCGCCGTCGGTGTGGCGTCGCGAGGAATTTGACGATCCAGTAGGGCGTTTTTAGGGCAAAGATGCGATGGTCTTGACTTATTGAGAATGACTTGCATATTCACTTTTATCTGCGGCAGGAAAGGATATCCGCGATGCATTTCTCACGACGTCAGGTCGTTTTGAGCGCATTGGCGGTCGGCACGTTCGCGAGCACGCCGTCGCGCGCGAGAACGGGACGGCTGTCAGTGGTCGCCACAACCGGCATGATCGGTGATGCCGCGCGGCGCGTCGGCGGCGACCATGTCGAGGTCAGGTCGCTGATGGGAGCCGGGGTGGACCCTCATTCTTATCGCCAGACCCGCACCGACATTCAGGCCGCGCTGCGCGCCGATTTGGTGCTTTGGCATGGTCTTTATCTTGAAGCGCAGATGGAGGAATTCCTGCTCAAGCTCGGGCAACGCGGAACGGCCGTGCCGGTGGGCGAGAATGTCCCGCGTGAAGACCGGATTGCCCACGAGGATTACGTCAACAAGTTCGACCCGCATGTCTGGATGGTGCCACAGCTTTGGGCGTATGTGGTGAACGGTGTGCGAGACGCGCTGAGCACGGCCGCACCGGAACGCGCGTCGGATTTTGCAGCCAACGCCGCCGCGTACCAGGCGGAATTGACCAAGCTTGGAAAGTATGCGAAGGCCACTTTGGCCACTGTTCCACCATCCGCCCGCGTGCTGCTGACTGCGCATGACGCGTTCGGTTATTTCGGTTCGGCCTATGATTTCGACGTGATAGGTATCCAAGGCATATCGACCGAGTCCGAGGCGGGTCTGAGCCGCATACGAACCCTTGTGGACATGCTGGTGGAGCGTGACGTTCAGGCCGTTTTTGTCGAGACGTCGGTCAGTGATCGAAACGTGCGGGCTCTCGTCGAGGGCGCTGCGGCGCGAGGGCATGCAGTTCAGATCGGCGGCGAACTTTTCTCGGACGCGATGGGGGAGCCGGGCAGCTACGAAGGGACGTATATCGGGATGATCGACCACAATGTCACGACCATCGCCGACGCCTTGGGCGGTCGTGCCCCGGAACGTGGCATGCAGGGTCTTTTGGCGGCGGAAGGCTGAGAAAATGAGCATGAAGCTGGTCACACCGGATAGAGATCAGAGCGACCGGGAGGCGTTAGCGTCAAGCCCGCTTGCCATTCGCGGGCTGACCGTGTCCTATGCAGAGAAACCCGCTGTGTTCTCCGTAGACGCGACGTTTCAGCCAGGAAATATGACGGCCATCATCGGTCCGAACGGCGCGGGCAAATCGACTATGTTGAAAGCGGCGCTTGGCATCGTGACGCCCTTGTCCGGACGCGTTACGGCCTGGGGCCATCCCCTGGAAAAGATGCGTGCCCGCATCGCCTATGTGCCACAGCGTGCAAGCGTGGATTGGGATTTCCCGACGCGTGTGCTCGATGTGGTGCTGATGGGCCAGTATCGCCAGCTTGGCCTTCTGGGGCGCGTTAAGACTAGGCACATACAGACCGCCATCAACTGCTTGGAGCGCGTCGGTATGGACGGATTTGCCGATCGGCAAATCGGCCAGCTTTCGGGTGGTCAGCAGCAGCGTGTGTTTCTTGCGCGGGCCTTGGCGCAGGACGCCGACCTGTACCTGCTGGACGAACCCTTTGCCGGGGTTGACGCAGCGACGGAGACGGCGATCATCTCGGTCCTCAAGTCCCTGCGCCAGCAAGGCAAGACGGTCGTGGCGGTGCATCACGACCTGTCGACCGTCGCCGCTTACTTCGATTGGGTCTTTGTCATCAACACCAGCAAGGTCGCAGAAGGTCCGGTCGCCGAGGCGTTCACCCAGACCAACCTTCAAGAGGCCTATGGCGGGCGGCTGGCGACCGCGCAGATCGGGATCACGGGATAATATGCCATGATCTGGGACGCGCTGACTTTGCAACTGGGCTACAACGCCACTCTGGTCACGGTCGGGGCGGCCTTGCTTGGCATGGCGGCGGGGGCCACGGGAAGTTTCCTGTTCCTGGGCAAGCGGGCGCTGGTTAGCGACGCGATCAGCCACGCCACGCTGCCGGGGGTGGCCCTAGCCTTTATTGCGATGGTCGGGCTGGGCGGTGACGGACGAGCTTTGCCCGGGTTGCTTTTGGGCTCGGCCCTGTCGGCCGCCGTGGGCCTTTTGTCTGTCAGCGCCCTGACCAATCGCACGCGCTTGTCCGAGGATGCGGCGATCGGTGCAGTGCTGTCGGTGTTTTTCGGTTTCGGAATCGTTTTGCTGACGGTTATCCAGTCGATGAGTTCCGGGCGGCAGGCCGGACTGGAAAATTTCCTGCTTGGGTCGACCGCGGGAATGTTGTGGCAGGATGCCGTTGTGATTGCTTTGGGTGGCGCAGCCGTACTGGGGCTAGTGGCGCTGCTGCGGCGGCCAATGACGATGGTCGCCTTTGATCGGGAGTTCGCCGCCGGCGCGGGTATGAACGTGCCCCGGATAGAGCTGGCGATGATGGGCGTGGCACTTGCGATCACCGTGGTCGGTCTCAAGATCGTGGGTCTTATCCTGATCGTGGCGTTGCTGATCATACCGGCGGTGGCGGCGCGGTTCTGGACCGACCGGGTGGGTTACGTGGTGATCCTGGCCGGGCTGATCGGCGGGGTGGCAGGATATTCCGGGACGGCCCTATCGGCCACGGCGCCGGCACTGCCGACCGGGCCGATCGTCGTTCTGGTGTCGTTCGCCTTGTTCGCTCTTTCGCTTGTCGCCGCGCCGAACCGCGGCGTTTTGGCGGCCGTGCTGCGCCACCGAAGGTTTCGGGCCAGGGTTCACGTGCGGCAAGGGTTGCTGGCGCTGGCGCAGGGCCAACCGATCTACGAAGGCCTGACCTTGCGACTTATGCGTCGCAAGGGTCTGATCCGGCCGGATGGTGTGGCGACCGATCAAGGCCGGGCTCAAGCGGCGGCGGCGCTGCGTGACGAGCGGCGCTGGCTGGCGTTGCGCTCGGATCCGGCGCATGAAGAAGCCACAGCAAGCTATGACGGGCTGACGCCCCTGGATGACATCCTGACGCCCGACCAGCTATTGGCGCTTGATGACGGGCTGCGCTTAAAGGAGGTGCCGTGATGGGGGAGGAGTTTGTCGTCCTTTCACTGGCACCGATCTCGATAGGGATCTGTGCCGCCGTGGCCTGTGCGATTCCCGGCAACTTCTTATTGCTGCGGCGGCAGGCCCTGATCGGCGACGCGATCAGCCATGTCGTCCTGCCCGGAATCGTGGTGGCGTTTCTGTTGACCGGCGTCGTGGCGGCATGGCCGATGATGCTGGGCGCGGGCGCGGCGGCGCTTGTCGCTGTCGGATTGATTGAAACGATCCGCCGCCTGGGCAAGATTGAACCGGGCGCTGCCATGGGGGTGGTGTTCACAGCGATGTTTGCGGGCGGCGTTCTGTTGCTGGAGCAGTCAGACACCTCGTCGGTGCATCTGGACGTCGAGCACGCGCTTTACGGCAACCTTGAGAGCCTGATCTGGCTGGACGCGGTCGGTTGGTCATCCCTGTGGGACACGGAGGCCCTGCGCGGCCTGCCGCCCGAACTGCCGCGTATGGCGTTGACCCTGGCGTTCGTCACGGCGGTGACCTGGATGTTCTGGCGGCCCTTGAAGTTGTCGACCTTCGACGAGGGGTTCGCCCGCACAATGGGCCTGCCAGTCGGTCTGATCGGCCTGACGCTGGTCGTGGCTGCCGCCATCGCGGCGGTGGCGGCCTTCGACGCAGTCGGCTCGATCATCGTAATCGCGATGTTCATCTGTCCGCCTGCCGCGGCTCGGATGATGACGAACGGGCTTGAGGCGCAGGTGGCGTGGTCGGTTCTCTTTGCGGTGACCTCGGCGATTCTGGGCTATGTGCTGGCAGGATATGGACCGCTGTGGCTAGGCTTTGACGACGCGGTCAGTGCCGCGGGCATGATCGCTACGGTGTCCGGCGTGATCCTTGCGCTGGCAGCAGTGTTCGGGCCCTGTCGCAATCGCAGCGGCGCAAGGGCGGAGCCGTCCTAGCTTTCGGCGAGGCCCAATGCCCTGCCAAGCGCAGCAAGCCCGAGTGGGACAAGGTCGCCCGGGGCAAGCGCCGTCGCGGGAACGCTCTGAGCCGCAAGCGCGGTCATTTGAGCGGATGGCGTGACGCTAATGACCAGCACTTCCTGCCCCAGCCAGTAGGGCCGGGTCGCCGCCAGTTCTGCGCCCACGAGGTGCCCCGTCAGCGCGGCGCGGTCGCCCGTGATTTCCGCCTGCCGAAGATGCGCGGCCAGACGTTCGGGGCGGCTGAGCGTGTCGGCTATCGCGTCGGCATCTGCCGAAGCTGCGCCGCCGAGCGCGTTGATCAGCCGTGGTGTCAGGACGGTCTGGGCGCTCACCGCCTCTTCAGCGCTGACGTGGATCCAATGGGTTACGTCGCCTTGCGTGGCGCAGATCACACCATCCCAATGCGGTCGGGAGGCAAGTGCACCGGCTATCCAGAGGCGTACCGAAGCCGCGATTATATCGGGCGGCTCGGCTTGTTCCAGCGCCGACAGGCCACTTGTGCGTTGCGGTACGACGGCGGCGGGCAGGCGATCGGGTGGACCATCGCCGAGCCTCACGGTCCGCGGTGCATCACCCAGATCGGCGCGAACCGCCTTTTCGGTCGTTGCAATGACCTGCCGTTCAAGGTGCGCCCCGTCGAGCAGATATCCAGCCGTGCCTGAACTGTCCGGGACCAGCGCGATCCAGCGAGTCATTGTGCCTGCATCTGGCGCACCAGCGGCGCGACATCATAACCCGCCTTGCCCGCGCGGGCGATGATCTCTTTATCTTCGCGCCGGCCATGTTCGACCGCCGCCCACAGCATGGTGCATCGCGTGCCGCTGCGGCAATAGGCTAGGATCGGCTTCGGCAATTCCTTGAGTGCCTGATCGAACGCGGCGAGGGCTTCGGGCGTGATCAGGCCAGAGGTGATCGGCACGCAGCGAACTTCGAGCCCCTCGGCCCGGGCGGCAGCCTCGATCGCGTCGAAATCTGGCTGGCCAAGTTCCTCGCCATCCGGACGGTTGCAGAGGATCGAGTGAAACCCCGCACCGGCGATTTCCCTGATATGGGCCGCGTCGATCTGCGGCGAGACGGCGAATTCCTTGGTCAGGGGGCGAATGTCCATGGTCTGGCTCCTATTCGGGTCGTGCCCATATGGACAAAAACCGGGTGGGAATTCAATGGCCGCTTCGTTGACATTCGCGCGGTACGCCCCAAGGCTGCAAAGCGAAGTCGGGAGAGCGTGACGATGGGCCATTGGGAATTCTGGATCGACCGGGGCGGGACCTTCACCGACGTGGTGGCGCTGGACCCGGACGGCGCGGTGCATACCCACAAGCTATTGTCCGAGAACGCCGAGCGGTATCGCGATGCCGCCGTGCAGGGCATACGCGAGGTGATGGGCGTCGAGGAGGATTTTGCCGACGGGTTCATCGCCGCGGTGAAGATGGGTACGACCGTCGCCACCAATGCGCTGTTGGAGCGCAAGGGCGAGCGGGTGCTGCTGGTCATAACCAAGGGGTTTCGGGATCTGCTGAAGATCGGCTATCAGGCCCGGCCGCGGCTGTTTGACCTGGCCATCAAGCGGCCAGACCTGCTGTACGAAGATGTGGTCGAAATGGACGAGCGGCTGAGTGCCGACGGCGCGGTCGTGCGCGATCTGGACGAGGCGTCGGTATGTCTGGCGCTGCAAGAGGCTTATGACGCGGGCATCCGAGCCGTGGCCATTGCTGGGCTGCATGCCTATCTCAATCCCGATCACGAGGACCGGGTGGCCGAGATGGCACACGGGATCGGATTTACCCAGATCTCTACCAGCGCGGATGTCTCGCGCCTGGCCAAGTTGGTGGGACGGGGCGATACCACGGTGGTGGATGCGTACCTGTCGCCGATCCTGCGGCGATACGTCGACCAAGTGGCCGATGCGCTGGACCTTGGCCGCGCGTGCCAGCGCCTGCTGTTCATGCAATCCAGCGGCGGGTTGACCGAGGCGCGGCGGTTCCAGGGGCGCGACGCGATCCTGTCAGGCCCGGCGGGCGGCATTGTCGGCATGGCGGCCACGGGCGAAGCCGCCGGGTTCGACAAGCTGATAGGGTTCGACATGGGCGGCACGTCGACGGATGTCAGCCACTATGCCGGCAGTTACGAGAGGTCGTTCGAGACCGAGGTGGCGGGCGTCAGAATGCGCGCGCCAATGATGGACATCCACACCGTTGCGGCGGGCGGCGGCAGCATCTGCAAATTCGAGGATGGCCGGTTTCAGGTCGGCCCCGAAAGCGCGGGGGCCGATCCCGGACCGGCCTGTTACCGCCGGGGTGGCCCGCTGGCGGTGACAGATTGCAACCTGATGCTGGGGAAGCTGAACCCCGAACATTTCCCCGCCGTCTTTGGCCCCGATGGCGACGCGCCGCTGGATGCCGACGTTGTGCGCGAGAAATTCGCCGCCCTGTCCGAGACCGTCGCGCAAGAGACGGGCGAGACGCCCCGCAGCCCCGAGGACATGGCCGAGGGTTTCCTGCGCATTGCCGTGGACAACATGGCCAACGCGATCAAGAAGATCAGCGTGCAGCGCGGCCATGACGTGACGGGCTATACCTTGCAATGTTTCGGCGGTGCGGGCGGTCAGCATGCCTGCCTGGTAGCTGATGCGCTGGGCATGACACGGGTGATGATTCATCCCTATGCCGGTGTGCTGTCGGCCTTCGGCATGGGCCTGGCCGAAATCAAATCGATGAAGGAGGTGCAGATGGATGCGCCTTTGGATCAGATCGGGTCGGCGCTGGCGCGGGCGCAGGATATGGCCGAGGATGCCTCCGCCGAGGTCGAGGCACAGGGCGGCACCCAGGTCGCTGCAACGACGCGGCTGCATCTGCGTTACGAAGGCTCACACCAGGCGCTGCCAGTCGAGGCCAAGACCGAAGACGAGGCACGGGCCGCCTTTGAGACGGCGCACAAGGCGCGATTCGGCTTTGCCTCGCACGACCGTGGCGTAGTGATCGAGATGCTTAGCGTCGAGGCCACCGGAAAGAGCGGGATCACCCCTGCGCCGCCGGTGCCACAGGGCGGCGGGCAGGCCGTCGCGCACGTGCCGATTTACACCGACGGTGAATGGCAGGACGTGCCGATCTATGAGCGCGGAACGCTGGGCCCCGATGCAAGTGTCAAGGGCCCGGCCATCATCACCGAACCCACCGGCACCAACATGGTCGAGCCCGGATGGGCCGCTCGGGTGGATCGGCTGGGGAACCTGATCCTCGACCGGGTCGAGGCCAAGGCGCGGGACCACGCCGCGGGCACGCAGGTCGATCCGGTGCTGCTGGAAGTGTTCAACAACCTGTTCATGTCGGTGGCCGACCAGATGGGCGCGACGCTGGCCAACACGTCTTGGTCGGTCAACATAAAGGAGCGGCTGGATTTCTCCTGTGCGATCTTCGACGCCGAGGGCGAGCTGGTGGCCAACGCGCCGCATGTGCCGGTGCATCTGGGCTCGATGTCGGACAGCATAAAGACTGTGATGCGGCTGAACCCGGATGTGAAGCCGGGCGATGCTTACATGCTCAACTCGCCCTTCAAAGGCGGCACACATCTGCCGGACGTGACGGTAGTGACGCCGGTCTTCATAGAGGACAAGCCGGTCTTTTGGCTGGGGAGCCGGGGGCACCACGCCGACATCGGCGGGCGCACGCCCGGCAGCGCGCCGCCCGACAGCCGCCACATCGACGAAGAGGGCGTGCTGATCGACAACGTCAGGCTGCTGGCCGAGGGCGATTTTCAGCTGGCGGAGGCCGAAGCGGTCTTGTCCTCGGGCAAGTATCCGTGCCGCAACATCCCGCAGAACCTGGCTGACTTGCAGGCACAGGTGGCGGCGAACGAAACCGGGCGGCAGGAGCTTTTGAAGGTCGTGGACCAGTTCGGCCTGGACGTGGTTCAGGCCTATATGCGCCACGTTCAGGACAATGCCGAGGAAAGCGTGCGGCGGGTGATCGACAAGCTGACTGACGGGCAGTTCACCTATCCGATGGACCACGGTGCGACGATCAAGGTGCGCGTGAGCGTAGACCGGAACGCACGCGAGGCGACCATAGATTTCACCGGCACTTCCGCGCAGCACGACGGCAACTACAACGCGCCGAAGTCGATCTGCCGCGCCGTGGTCTTGTATGTGTTCCGCACGATGGTCGGCGCGGACATCCCGCTGAACGAGGGGTGTCTGAAGCCGCTAGATATCATCATCCCGGATGGCTCTATGCTGAACCCGGTTTATCCGGCTGCGGTCATCTCGGGCAATACCGAGGTCAGCCAGGCGACCTGCAACGCCCTTTACGGGGCGCTTGGGGTGATCGCGGGCAGCCAGGCGACGATGAATAATTTCGTCTGGGGCAACGACGATTTCCAGAATTACGAGACCATCGCAGGCGGCACCGGTGCCGGCCCTGGTTTCGACGGCTGCGACGCGGTGCAAAGCCATATGACCAACACGCGCATGACCGATCCTGAAGTGCTGGAGAAGCGTTTCCCGGTGCGTCTGGAAGCGTTCACGATTCGATCGAATTCAGGCGGTGCGGGCCAGTGGCGCGGCGGGCATGGCGTTTTTCGCACCATGCGGTTCCTGGA
Organism: Roseovarius sp. THAF9; assembly: GCF_009363715.1. NCBI lineage: Bacteria > Pseudomonadati > Pseudomonadota > Alphaproteobacteria > Rhodobacterales > Roseobacteraceae > Roseovarius > Roseovarius sp. THAF9. Next base: position 3,549,789 of record NZ_CP045404.1, on the reverse strand, counting down.
ACCCGTTACAGTGACCACCCTGAGTAATCACCGGATCATTCCGCCCTTTGGCGGCGACGGGGGTGAGCCCGGAAAAGTTGGGCGCAACTGGGTCGAGATGCCGGACGGCACGGTGCGTGAAATGGCAGGCAATGACGAGATCGACCTTCCGAAGGGCGCGATTTTCGGCATGGAGACACCCGGCGGAGGAGGTTGGGGAGAACCCTCTGCATGAAGGGACAGGGCGTGGTATAGTTTAAATCTGAAGATCGCAGACCAGCAATAAGGGAGGACCCTAACCTATGACCGACAAGGACGCCTACACCAAGAAGCTCGAGGCTCAGATGAAGGAGTGGCAGGCCAATATCGACAAGATGCGCGCGCAGGCCGAAAAGGCACAAGCGGATGCGCAAGGCCAGTACGAGGAACACCTGAAAGAGCTTCGTGCGAAGCGTGACGAGATGCAGGTCAAGCTGGACGAGTTGCAGCGCAATCAAACGGCGGCATGGAACGACGTGAAGGCCGGTGCCGACAAGGCGTGGGACGACATGTCAAAGGCCATGCAGGATGCGTGGAAGCGGTTCAGTTGAAGCGCTGACCGTCCCGGGCGTCAGTCATAGCGCAGCTCCGTCGCCTTGCCGCGGAAGATCACGTAGGACAGCACCGTGTACCCGATGATCATCGGCAGGACGAAAAGCGTGCCGACGAGAATGATCATCAGGCTTTCCGGTGCGCTTGCGGCCTCGAATATGGTCAGGCGCTCGGGCACCACATAGGGGTAGAACGAATACGCCATGCCGATAAAGCCCAGCGTGAAGAGCGCGATGGTCAAGGCGAACGGCGCGGCGCACAGCGCGTCGTTTTCCCGCGGTAGGCCGCGCAGCAGGCCCCAGAGCAGAAAGATCAGGCCCGCCGAGATCAGGGGCAGCGGTGCGAGGAAGTAAAGTTCGGGCAGGGTGAACCACTTGTCGAAGATCCGGCTGCTGACGAAGGGAGAGGCCAGCGATATGGCCCCCAGCCCAAGGATCACGCCCCAGATCCCGTCACGCGCCCAGCGGATGGCCTTGGCCTGCAATTCGCCTTCGGCTTTCAGGATCATCCATGTCGCCCCGATAAACGAGTAGGCCACCGTCAGGAATACCGCCGTGATCGCCCCGAAGAGCAGGGTGAAGGGCGTCATGTTCAGGCCCATGACGTATAGGCCCAACATGAAGCCCTGGGACAGCGATGCCATGATGCTTCCGATCCAGAATGACAGATCCCACAGCCGCTTGCGATTTGCCGGGGCCTTGGCGCGGAATTCGAAAGCGACGCCTCGCAGGATGAGGCCCACCAACATGAGGGCAACCGGCAGGTAGAGGGTTGTCAGGATCACGCCGTGCGCGGTGGGGAAGGCCACCAGAAGGATGCCGATGGCCAGAACCAGCCAGGTCTCATTGGCGTCCCAGAAGGGCCCGATCGAAGCGACCATGCGGTCCTTCTCGGCCTCGGTGGCGAAGGGAAAGAGTACCCCGATCCCGAGGTCGAACCCGTCGAGGCAGACATAGATCAGGATCGACAGGCCCATGAGGCCGGCAAAGGCCAGCGGCAACCAGATCGAGGGATCTCCGAACGTGTCCATGCGTCTACTCTGCCGGGGTCGGGTTCAGCCCGGGCATGTCGGGGCGGCCCCGCTTTTTCGCCTGCTGTCCGACGCAGGCGAGGTAGTAGAGCACGCCGATATAGGCCAGCAGCAGGGCGACATAGACCGAAAGGTAGATCACCAGCGTGGTCGCCACCATCGGTGCGGGCACTTCGGCCACGGCTTGCTCGGTCGTCATCACGCCGCTGACCAGCCATGGCTGCCGTCCGATTTCTGTCGTATACCAGCCCGCGAGCGTGGCGACCCAGCCGGAAAAGGCCATCGGCACCAGCGCCAGCATCAGCGGCTTGGGCAGACCCTCGGGGCCACGTCGCCGGAAGGCCATAAAGCCGACGGCGGCCCAGCTGACCAGAAGCATGGCCATGCCGGTGCCCACCATGACGCGGAAGGCGTAGAATACCGGCGCGACCGGCGGGTGAAGGATCGTGCCGTCTTCGGCGACAAAGTCGTTGAGGCCCGGAATTTCACCGTCGGCGTGGTGCGTCAGGATGATCGACGCGAGGTTCGGAATGCCGATCTCGGCATGGTTTTCGCGCGCGGCCTCGTCCGGGATCGCGAAGAGCAGAAGCGGGGCGTTGCCTTGCGTCTCCCAGTTGCCTTCCATCGCAGCCACCTTGGCGGGCTGATGTTCCAGCGTGTTCAGCCCGTGCATGTCGCCCACGAGGATCTGCATCGGGATCAGCAACGCGCCGAGGCCAAGGCCCGTCACGAGTGACACACGCACGTCTTCGCCCTTGTCGCCGCGCAGCCAGCGCAGAGCGGACAGACCGGCCAGCAGGAACGCGACCGTCAGGCCCGAGGCCAGCAGCATATGGGTCACGCGGTACGGCATGGACTGGTTGAAGATGATCGCCCACCAGTCCGTCGCGTGGGCCACACCCTCGCGCATCTCGAACCCCGCCGGCGTGTGCATCCAGCTGGACAGCACGACGATCCAGAAGGCAGACATGGTCGTGCCGAACGCCACCAAAAACGTGGCCAGCGTGTGCAGCCAGCCCGGAACGCGGCTCATGCCGAAAAGCATGATGCCCAGGAACACGGCCTCGAGGAAGAAGGCGGTCAATACTTCGTAGGCCAGAAGCGGGCCGGCGATGTTGCCGACGGTTTCCATGAAGCCGGGCCAGTTGGTGCCGAACTGGAAGGACATGGTGATCCCCGACACGACGCCAAGGCCAAAGCTGAGCGCGAACACCTTCACCCAGAAGCGGTAGGCATTCATCCAGCGTTCCTCGCCGCTGCGATTGAAGCGCAGCTTGAAGTAGAAAAGCACCCACCCCAGCGCGATCGTGATCGTGGGAAACAGGATGTGGAACGAGATGTTGGCACCGAACTGGATGCGCGAAAGCAGGAGTGTGTCCATGGCTCTAAAGTTGACAGGTTACGACGGGCGTTTTTATCCGCCACTAGTCAATTTAGGGCCAAACGCGCGAATGTCCGCCCAATGCGACCACAGAGCGCGGCGAAAATGGGAACTTCGGACGCGCGCAGTGCCGCTGCGGTTTCGCTTGTGCTGCCGTCAGACTGCGGCGAAGCCCGCGTCCAGGGCCGAAAGAACGCGGTCGATCTCGGCCTCGGTGATGATCAGGGGGGGTGACATCAGCAGGTTGTTACCTCCGATCCGGACCATCGCGCCGGCCTCGAAGGTGGCCTTGTGGACCCGTTTGACGGTGGTCGCATCCATCGGGGTTTTCGCGGCGCGGTCGCTGACCAGTTCTATGCCGGTCATCAGGCCGTGCCCGCCCCGCACATCGCCAATGATGTCGTGTTTCTCCATCAGGTTCCGCACGCCGTCGAACAGTTGGGTTCCGCGGGCCGCGGCGTTGGTTTTCGTATCCAGCCGCAAGGTCTCGGACAGGCAGGCGACGACAGCGGCGGCCCCGACCGGATGCGCGGAATAGGTATAGCCCGTCCAGATCGCGCCACCTGCATCGGCGTTCTCGAAAACCGCCGCGACCGTCTCGCTGAGGAGGACGCCACCCACGGGGAAATAGGCGCTGGTGATGCCCTTGGCGACGGTCATCATGTCGGGCTGCACGCCCCAGTGCCGGGCACCCGACCAGTCGCCGGTGCGCCCGAAGCCGCAGATCACCTCGTCGGAAATCAGCAGGATCCCGTAGCGGTCGCAGATCTCGCGCATGTGCTTCATGAAGCTGGCGTCGGGCACGATGACACCGCCCGCGCCCTGAATCGGCTCCATGATGAAGGCGGCGATGGTGCTGGGGTCTTGGAATTCGATCTCGTCCACCATCGCGGCGGCGATTTTTTCGGCCAGCTTGGCGGGGTCCGTTTCGTGGAACGGATTGCGATAGGTGTAGGGGCTGGGCAGGTGGAAACAGCCGGGCAGAAGCGGCTCGTAGGTGATGCGAAAGCGGTTGTTGCCGTTGACCGAAGCGCCGCCCCAATGGGTGCCGTGATAGCCTTTTTTCAGCGAGAGGAACTTGGTGCGCGTGGGCTCGCCCCGCAGGCGATGATATTGCCGCGCCATGCGCAGGGCCGTGTCGACCGCGTCGGACCCGCCGGAGGTGAAAAAGACGCGGGCCATGCCGTCTTCGGCAAAAAATTCCTGCACCGCGTAGGAGGCCTCGATTGCCGGGGGATTAGTGGTGCCGGCAAAGGCCGAATAATAGGGCAGTTGCCACAGCTGATCACTGATCGCCTGCTTGATGGCATCGTTGGAATAGCCCAGGTTCGTGCACCACAGCCCGCCCACGGCGTCCACCACGCGGTGCCCGTCTATATCGGTTATTTCGACGCCCTCGGCGCTTTTGATGATGGTTGGGGCATGTTCCTGCTGCTCGCCCGGGTGGCCCATCGGGTGCCACAGGTGGCGTGCGTTCATTTCTCTCAGGAAATTGTCGTCTTTCATGGAAAGCCCCCGTATCTGAGTCGCGGATTTGATCAAACGTGGCACCGCGCCGGGGTTCTGTCCAGTGACGCCACTGGGAACCGCGCAAAAGAAAGGGGGCCGTTGGTTCGGCCCCTCATTCCCTCCTGCCGCGTTGTAGGGTTACCGTGCCGGGTCTCGTTGATCGTCCCCGGTCAGGGTGTGCCGCGATGCGTGGGTCGCGGTGTGTGTCTGAAAGATATCGGAAAAGCTTTGACGGATCGCCGGGGCAGGCTGGCCCGCTATGACCGTCGCCCGGGTCATGCGGCATTCCCCGCGCGCCTGCGCAGTGCCGAAATTGAGATTTGCCCCAGTGCCGTTTGCAACACGGCGTCCCCCGATGCATGCACGGTTCCGGTCCCCTGTTCCCGTGCGTTTCATGCTGTTCTACAAGGTATAGGCGAAGTGATTCGCGCCGGTCAATAACGCGTGATTCGTTTTGAGGGCGGCGGGCGCTAACCCCTGACGTCGACTCGCAAAAAAAATGGCAGCGCATGAGGCGCCGCCATTGGGTAAGCGATGATCTCGCGCAGGCTCAGGTGTCGAGCCAGACGTTTTCGAAATGCATGTAGCGGAACTGGTGCACCTGGTCATTCTTCACGTGATCTGCGAAGTGCTTGGTCTGGTTGCGCCAGAAGGGCTGAATGATCACGCCATTGTCCTGCAAGCGGGCTTGCAGTTTGGCAGAGTATTCGCGCCGTTTGTCCGCGTCGAACACGCCAACCGCTTCTTCGAGGATCGAATCGAATTCGGGATCCGAGTGCCCGGATTCATTCCATGCCTCACCCGACTTGTAGGCCAGCACGAGCACCTGTACGCCCAAGGGGCGCGGACCCCAGTTGGTGGTCGAGAAGGGATATTTCGTCCAGTCGTTCCAGAAGGACGAGCCGGGAATGACTGTGCGCTTGAGGTTGAAGCCTGCCTCGCGCAGCATGGCGCCTATGGCATCGGTGGTCACCGTGCGCCAGTCGCCGTCAATTGAGATCAGCTCCAGCTCGGTTTCGCCGTGACCTGCGGCCTTGGCCATTTCGATGGCGGCGGCGGGGTCGGCCTCTTTCTTGGGAATCTCGGCATATTCGGGATGGAACGGCGCGACGTGGTGGTTTTCGGCCGTGATGCCGTCGCCGTTGATGCCCAGTTGCAGCGCGATGTTGTTGTCTACCGCCATCTGGACGGCGTTGCGCAGCTCTTTCGAGGTATAGGGCTCGGTATCCATGCGCATCCGCGCCACGATGGTGTTGGCGGTGGGCATGGTGCTCTTGACCAGACCAAGACCATCCAGCGTGTCGATGAAGTCAGACGTGGTCTCGTCGTTCACGTCGATCTCGTCACCGTCGAAGGCCGCGACGATGGCCGCGCCGTCAGTGCCGAAGTCGATGAACTTGATGCCGTCGAGATAAACCTCGCCGCCCCACCATTCACCGTTTTCGCGGCGCTTCACCTCGGCGCCGGTGCCGATATCCATCGAGACCAATTCGAACGGGCCTGTGCCGATCGGGTTTTGGGCGAGGTCGGTGTCGTCGCCGTGGCTGCGGTGAACGATCAGCGCGGGATAGTCGGCCATGCCGGCAATGAGCGAGATATCGGGGCGCGGCAGGTTCAGCTTGACGGTGTAATCATCGACCTGTTCGACCACGCCATCGGCCAGTTGGCCCGAGTCCGCGTCGATCAGGGACGCCATGCGCGCGGCCATGGAGTTGCCCTCCACCGACTTGTCGCACCAGCGGGTGATGTTGTGGATCACGTCCTCGGCGGTGAAGTCGTCGCCGTTGTTCCATTTCACGCCCTGGCGCAGATTGAGGGTGTAGGTCTGCGCGTCGTCCGACACTTCCCAGCTGTCCAGCAGAAGGCCGGTAAAGCTGTAGTCGGAGTTCCAGCGCACCAGCGGCTCGCAGAACTGGCGGCCCAGATTGCCCTTCTCGGTCCAGTCGAATTTGCGCGGATCGGTGATTTCCAGAACCCGCATGGCGACGCGCAGAACGCCGCCTTTCTTGCCTTCGCCATCCTGTGCCATGACGGGTTGGGCCATGCCCAGAAGGCCGTAAGCGGTGGCGGCGCTGGCGCCGAAGGTCGAGGCGAGCGCCATGAATTCGCGGCGGTCCATCTTGCCGGCGCGGGTGTCCTCGGCCAGCTTGCGTACGACGGGGCGTACCTGCACATTTTCGGTTTCGTACGTCATCGAAGTCTCCCTGTTGATCGGATGTTGTTCCATCCTGTTTTTCCGGCGCTTAGGTCGGCAAATTTCGGGGTCTTTTCGAGAATCCGCCAGCATTCGACCGGGTATGTCGCCGAATGAGAATGGGCGGAAGGATACGCGCAACCTGTAATTTTTGCGACATCAAATTGTAAATTTGCGACCTGTTCCGTGTGTGAGCTTCGGCTCCGGCGAATTTGCTTGAGACGCATGGGGCGCACGGGTAGAGCAGGCGGCAAAGGAGACAGGGCATGAGCCTCAATACGTTCGGACATCTCTACCGTGTCACCACCTGGGGCGAAAGCCACGGGCCCGCCTTGGGCGCGACGGTGGATGGTTGCCCGCCGGGTGTTCCGGTGGACGAGGCGTATTTGCAGCAGTTCCTGGACAAGCGCCGCCCGGGCCAGAGCAAGCACACCACGCAGCGCAAGGAACCGGATGCAGTGAAGATCCTGTCGGGTGTGTTCGAAGGCCAGACCACCGGCACGCCGGTGCAACTGATGATCGAGAATACCGACCAGCGGTCCAAGGATTACGGCGACATCGCCCAGACCTTCCGGCCCGGCCATGCCGACATCACCTACCACCAGAAATACGGCATCCGCGATTATCGTGGTGGCGGGCGCAGTTCCGCCCGTGAGACGGCGGCACGGGTGGCCGCTGGCGGGCTGGCGCGGGCCGCGTTGGCAAGCCTTGTGCCGGGGCTGCAGGTGAAGGGTTACATGACGCGGATGGGCGAGGTCACGATCGACCGGGACGAGATCGACTGGGAAGAGGTCGGCCGAAACGATTTCTTTCTGCCTGATGCGGGTGCGGTATCGGTCTGGGAGGAGTACCTGCAAGGGATCCGCAAGGCGCAGAACTCTGTCGGGGCCGAGATCGAAGTGGTGTGCCGCGGCGCGCCCGCGGGGCTGGGCGCGCCGGTTTATGGCAAGCTTGATACCGATCTGGCGGCGGCGATGATGAGTATCAACGCGGTGAAGGGCGTGGAGATTGGCGAAGGCATGGCGGCCGCTAGGTTGACCGGCGTCGACAATGCCGACGAGATTTTCATGGGCGAGAATGGCCCGGAATACAGCAGTAACCACGCGGGTGGTATCCTTGGTGGCATCTCCACCGGGCAGGACATCGTGGTGCGGTTTGCCGTGAAACCCACAAGCTCGATCCTGACGCCGCGCCGCTCGATCCGGATGGACGGCAGCGCGACCGAGGTGGTCACCAAGGGGCGGCACGACCCCTGCGTCGGCATCCGCGCGGTGCCGGTGGCCGAGGCGATGATGGCCTGCGTGATCCTCGATCACCTGCTGTTGCATCGCGGGCAGGTCGGTGAGGGGCCGCGCGGCGTGATCGGCTGATCCCGACTTAATGACTTGCGGGCGATTACCGCGAACTGTGTCATCGAAAAGAAGAATCGGCCCTCTGCCGCGAGCGCTTCCTGCTCTTCGCGCCATGCGGTGCAATCGGCTTCGGGGACGAGGTCGTTCTGCCGCGCGTAGTTATCCATTAACGTCAGCATCATGCGGGCCAGACCGTCCGGTCTGAGATCGTGATCATTCAGCGTGACCGGGCGGATATCCTCTATCTCGAACCCCGCGTCGCGCAGCATCGGCGGCAGCACCGCAGGCACGCGGCGCTCAACGAAATGGTCGTCCCACGAGGCGATCATGCGGTCCATGCGCGGCTGATCCTCGGTGTGCCAGATCCAGCTGTCGAAATGGATGTCGCTGACCACCAGCCGCCCACCGGGGCGCAACACGCGAGCGACCTCGCGACAGGCGCGTGGCAGGTCATCGAGATATTCGAACACCTGCACCGAGACGGCCTTGTCGACCGAGTCCGTTGCGACGGGAAGATCGTAGGCTGTGCCATCGAGGAACTCGACCCAATCGAAATCCGCGCAGCGGGCGATGGCAGCCTTCCGCATGTCCTGACTGGGGTCAACCCCGATGATGTGCCCGCCGGGCCCGACGGCGCGGGCCAGTTCGGCGGAAAGGAGGCCATTGCCGCTCCCGATATCGAGGATCGTCTCGGCAGGCTTCGGCAGGACAGCGTCGAACGACAGACGCCGCCGCTGGATGATGTCGGACCCCTGATAGACGAGGTCCAGCAGGCGCGTCGTCTCGGCGTTGAATTGCAGCATGATCGTATCCCCCCGCGTTTCAGAATACCCGAAAGCGGAGAAATCACGAAATCGACGCCTTAGCGCGAGGCCGTCTGGCGCGAGAGCTGCACGGCGAGAATGCCGCCTGTGACCACCAGCACGCCGATTATATCCCAGAAACCTAATGCTTCGTTAAGCACGAGGGCGGCGATGGTGACGCCGAAGAACGGAGTGAGAAAGTGGAAGGTCGCGGCCTTGACCGCGCCGATGCGGTTGACCAGCGCGAACCAGACCAGCGTGGCGGCAAGGCCAGGGATCAGTGTGGTGTAGAGGAAAGCGGCGATCAGTTGCCAAGACCAGGCGATTTCAAAGGTTTCCGTGGACAGCCCGACGACGCCGAGCGCGGCGCTGCCGACCAGCATTTGCAGGCCCACGACCATCAGGAAGTTGCCGCCCGAGGTCGCGCTGCGCACAATCAGGGTGGCAAAGGTAAGCGCGATGACGCCGCCGATACAGAGCATGACGCCATAAAGGTCGGCGCCGCCCTGAATCCGCGTGCCCATGATCAGCGCGACGCCGGCCATGCCAGCGGCGAGGCCTGCAAAGCCCAGGGCGCTGACGCGCTGGCCGAGGATCAGCCAGCTGGCGAGGCCGACGAGCAGCGGCATGGAGGAGGCGATGATGGCGGCAAGCGAGGCCTCGACCGTCTGCATGGCGACGAAATTCAGGCCCAAATAGAGCGCGTTCTGGCAGAGGCCGAAGATGATCGTGGCCCGCCATTGCGCGGGTGTCAGGCGCCAGGATTGCCCCAGGGCTCGGGCGATCAGGACGCCCAGGATACCAGAGATCAGGAAGCGCAGGGCGAGTGCTGTCACGGGCGGTGCGGCGGCGACGATGATGCGCGCGGAGGTGAAGGCGCTGGACCACATGACGGCAAAGGCCAGCCCCATGAGTAACGCGCGAACATCCATGTTTTACTCGTCCTCGAAATGAAAAGGGCCGCCGGTTGGGCGACCCTTTCCGAAACCTGGAAGGATTACAAGGTCAGCCGTTGACGCTGTCCTTGAGGGCTTTGGCGATCGTCATCTTAACGACCTTGTCGGCATCCTTGTGGATCTGCTCGCCGGTGGCGGGGTTGCGCACCATGCGTGCCGGACGCTCGCGGCAGTAGATCTTGCCAACGCCGGGAAGGGTGACGGCGCCGCCGTTCGACACTTCCTTGGTGATGATCTCGATCATGGAGTCGAGGGCGCTTGTCGCGGTTTTCTTGTCGCTGCCCATTTCCTCGGCGAGAGCCGCAACGAGCTGGGTTTTGGTCATCGGTTTTGCCATTTTCTGGTCTCCTTCAACTGCCCGTTTATTGGGCCTCCTGCGCGGGATTTAACTGTATCTTGTAGGCAAACACAACAAATAGTGTCGCAAAACAAGGCCGAATTCGGCGTTTCGGGCCTGTTTTTTTGGGGTTTCGGCCGTTTTACACGAGATTCGGCGGACCACAACGCGCAAATGGCAATCTTGCGAGCGAGGCGGGGAATCGCCAGTGAAACTTGGTTAATGGGGCTTGAACCGCCCGAAAGCGCACGTCGGTATCGCGTCGGTATTTGGGTGGTATCGCGACAGTGCCGTTTTCGCGAAAGGCCGGGTTAACCGGCCGTCCGTGGTTAACAGGAGACTGACGCTACGTGGCGGGGCGTTCCTGGCCCAGGGCCGGATCGAGGCGACCGGAGGCCAAGGCGGAGGCTGCGACCATCGCGGTCGCGGTGCCGAGCATCAGGGGCAGGCCGCCCAGTTGGTAGGTGAGGCCAGAGAGCACGGTTCCGACGAGCCGCCCGCCGGCATTGGCCATGTAGTAGAAGCCCACGTCCATCGTCACCCGCTCGGCGCGGGTGAAGGCGAGGATGAGGTAGGAATGCAGCGACGAGTTGACCGCGAAGACGCCGCCGAAGACCAGCAGCCCGGCCACCAGCGTGACGGTGAGCCACGGCTGCGGACCGGACGCGGCGAGCGCGGCGGCGGTCAGGGCGGCGGGAATGGCGGCCAGTGCCCAGGCCCAGCCACGGGCAGCAGAGACCAGATCGGACTCGGGGCGGGAGGCAGCACGCAGGAGCCGGGGGGCTGCGGCCTGCACGGCGCCGTAGAGGATGATCCAGACGGCCATGAACGTGCCGATGAGGAAGAAGGCGGCACGGTTGCCCTCTTCCGTGCCGTCGGAGAGGACGGCGTAGAAGTAGATCGGGATGCCGACGACGAACCAGACGTCGCGTGCGCCGAAGAGGAAAACGCGGGCGGCGGACAGCCAGTTGACGTTGGGCGACTTGGAGAAGACCTCGGAGAACTTGGCGCCCTTGCGGCCCTTGGGCAGGCCGGGGGGCATGGCGATGAGGACCGCCACGAGGATGAGGGCGAGGATCGCGGCCATGCCGAGCACGGCGCCGGTGAAGCCGATGAGTGCCAGGAGCGCCGCGCCGAGGAGGAAGCCCAGACCCTTGACGGCGTTCTTGGAGCCGGTGAGCACGGCGACCCAACGAAATAGGCCGCCGCCCGTCGTGGGGGCGAGGAGTTTGACGGCGGACTTGGAGGACATCTTGGCGAGGTCCTTGGCCACGCCGCTGGCGCCTTGAACGACCATGACGAAGGCGACCGAGAGGCCGATGGCCCATTCGGGGTCGAGCTGGGTCAGCGCAAGAAGAGCCAAAACCTGTATTCCAAGGCCAGCATAGAGCGTCGAGGTCAGGCCGAAGCGGGCGGCGATCCAGCCGGCGGCGAGGTTGGTGACCATGCCGGCGATCTCGTAAAGGACGAAGAGATACGCCAGTTGGACGGGGGAAAAGCCGAGCGTGTGGAAATGCAGCAGCACCAGCATCCGCAACGCGCCGTCGGTGAGCATGAATGCCCAGTAGGCCGCTGTGACGGCGATATAGGCCGAGAGGCCCTCGGAACGTTCGCGGGTCTGGCTCACAGCGAGGCGCCGACCATCAGGGCCACGTCAACGAGACGATAGGCATAGCCCATCTCGTTGTCGTACCACGCGTAGATCTTCACGTGGGTGCCGTTGACGACCATGGTCGAGGGCGCGTCGACGATGCCGGAGCGTTGGTCGTTGGTGTAATCGGCGGAGACGAGGGGGCGTTCCTCGTAGCCCAGGATGCCATTGAGCGAGCCTTCGGCGGCGGATTTGAAGAAGCCGTTGACCTCTTCGGCGGTGGTCTCGCGCTCGACCTCGAATACGCAATCGGTGATCGAGGCGTTCAGAAGCGGGACGCGGACGGCATGGCCGTTCAGGCGGCCCTTGAGTTCGGGGTAGATCAGCGTGATCGCGGTGGCGCTGCCGGTGGTGGTGGGGATCAGGGAGTTGAGCGCCGAGCGGGCGCGGCGCAGGTCCTTGGCAGGGCGGTCGACGATGGTCTGCGTGTTGGTGACGTCGTGGATCGTGGTCATGGAACCGTGCTTGATCCGCAGGTTCTCGTGGATGACCTTGACCACGGGCGCGAGGCAGTTGGTTGTGCAGCTGGCCGCGGTGACGATGCGGTGGCGATCCGCATCGTAGATGTCGTCGTTGACGCCATAAACGATGTTGGCCGCGTCGCCGTCCTTGACCGGGGCCGAGACGACCACCTTTTTCACGCCCGCGTCGAAATAAGGGGCCAGCTTGGCCTCGGACTTGAAGACGCCGGTGCAGTCGATGACCACGTCGACTCCGTCGAGCGGCAGGGCCGACAGGTCGCGCGTGCCGATGAAGGGGATGCGGGTGCCGTCGATGGTGACGCTGTCGGCGTCATGGGCAAACTCGGCGTCCCAGCGGCCATGCACGGTGTCGAATTCCAGAAGATGCGCGTGCATCTCTGCATCGCCCACGGCATCGTTGATCCAGGCAATGTCTGCGCCGCGTTCCAGCAGCGGTTTCAGGATCAGCTTGCCGATGCGGCCCAGCCCGTTGACGGCATATGTGGTCATGCGGAAGCTCCGGTGTCGATGTTTGCGATGTCGTCCACGGCTTTTTGTAGGGAAATCCGGTCGAGACTGTCGAGTGACAAGCTTGTAAACGCCTTGATGCGGTTTTGCAGCGCACCGTAGGCCTGTTGGAAGGCGAGCGCCTTTTGCGCGTCGGTGCCCTCGGCTTTCACGGGGTCGGGCATGCCCCAGTGGGCGCTGACGGGCTGGCCGGTCCAGGCCGGGCATTCTTCGTTCGCGGCCTGGTTGCAGACGGTGAAGACGAAGTCGAATTGCGGCGCGTCCGGGCCCTGGAAGACCGAGACGTTCTTGGCTTCGAGCACGGACGTGTCGTGGCCCTTCTGCTCCAGCACGTCGAGGGCGAAGGGGTTCAGTTCGGACTTGGGCTTGGTGCCTGCCGAATAGGCGTTGAAGCGGTCGCCCGCCTCGGAGCGCAGAAGGCTTTCGGCAAAGATCGAGCGGGCGGAATTGCCGGTGCAGATGAAGAGCACGTTATATTTGCGGTCGGTCATTTGGGGAACTCCGAGAAGCGTGTGGAGGGAGGTGAGGGAACAGGCATCGGGGCGGCCACGGCAGCAGTCGCCGATGAGATAGTCGAGGGTTTGTCGCATCGCTGTCATTTTGACGCTGTAGCGAAGTGACGTGCCGATACGCGTGCGCGTGATCAGTCCCGCCTGAACCAGCGCGTTCACGTAGGTGGAGAGCGTGTTGGGTTTGAGGTCGAGCGCGCGGGCCAGTTCGGTCGCCGGGACGGCATCGGGGTAGCGCCGCATCAGCAGCCGAAAGACCGCCATGCGCTGGGGATGGCCGAGGGTGGCGAGCCGGTGGGGAATCAGCGTTTCCATAATTCGTGAATTACTGAATTAATGCGGCGCGTGCAATAGCCTCATGTCGCGACTCGCGCGATCCGGGTCAGACGGTTTCGGGCTCGCCGCCGAAATGGGCCCAGAATTCATCCCGCGCGTTGCTGCGGGGAAAGTCGCCGGTGGGTTTCGGCAGGTCCAGGAAATCGCAGAGCGGGTCCCAACCGTCGACCGGCGAGAAGATCAGCAGGCGGTCGGCGGGCACGGTTTCGCGCACCCGCGCGTTGTTGCGGCGATAGGCGGCGATGGCCGTGTCGCGGTCGAGGCCGCCTATGGCGTCCTGGATGACGATCTTGTCCATGGTCTTGAAAATCGCGGCAATAGGTGGCGGCAGGTCGAGGGTTTCGCGCAGCGCGAAGAACTTGCCGATGGTTTTGGAAAAGCTGGCCCACCAGTCGTCCTCGGGGCGTTCGGTGTGCACGATCCGGGCGTCGGGAAAAGCGGCGGCGATATCGGGCCAGACCGCGGCGCCGGGGAAATCGACCTGGCTGGTGTAGTCGCGAAAGACCTCGGCCCAGTCGACCGGATGGCCGGCGGCGAGCGCGTCCCAGAGGGGCGGCTGCTCGGGCGATTGCATGACCTCGACCATGTGGTGACAGGGGCCGAGCCCCAGCTGTTCCAGCGCGAGCTTGGTGGACATGGTGCCGGTGCGGCCGAAGCCTGAGCCGATGACCTTGAGCGGCATGGCGTGTTTCCTTTCCGAAGGCGAGGCCCGAGTCGGCCAATGCACATGCATGATAGCGCCGGGCGGGCGGATGCAGCTAGCCGGAACTTGCGCAGCACCGGTGAATTTCGAACGAATGGGCGTCGCAGGCGTTGCCCCTGCATGGCACATGGTACGAACAACAGGGTTCTGTGTGCGCTGGACGCCACGACGCGCGACGCGGTGACCAGGCACTGCGAGGATGTGACGCTGGAGGCCGGCGCGGTCTTGCAGCGCGCCGGGCAGGCGACCCATGCGGTCTATTTTCCCGAAACCGCCGTGATCTCCGCGATCGCGACTTATAGCGACGGGTCGGGCATCGAGATGGCCAATATCGGGCGCGAGGCGTCGACGGCGGTGAACCTGATGTTGGGCCAGTCGCGGAACTTCCACACCGATGAGGTGCAGATCGCGGGCGCGGCGCTGCGCCTGCCGGCGGAGCGGTTCGTGCAGTTGAAATCCGAGCGCGAGACGTTCGAGCGGGTGCTGTTCGCCAGCGCGCAATCGGTGCTCTACCAGGTCATGATCTCGGGCGCGTGCAACGGGGCGCACAGCGCGCGGCAGCGCCTGGCGCGGTGGCTGCTGACGATGGCGGACCGGATCGACGGCAGCGAGATGCGGCTGACACACGACTTTCTGGCGGAAATGCTGGGGGTCCGGCGGGCGACGGTTACGGAAGCCGCGCAGGATCTTCAGGAGAACGGACTGATTTCCTACAGGCGGGGCCGGGTCAAGATCACCGACCGCACCGGGCTGACGAACGCCAGTTGCGAATGCTACAACCTCGTGCGGGCGGCAAACCGCGAGTTATTGCCCGAAATCGGTGGGGACGCGTGAAATCTCCGATTATGGTACGACACCGTACAGATCTCGCGCTGGACGTCCCATAAGGTCGGCCTATCTTCGCCAAGATTTACGATGTAAATGATACTGTGAAGAGGGGGATGGCCCATGAGACCGATGGACGCCAGCATGGATGGCGATGACGTGATGAAGAATGCGATCCGGCATTCTCCGTTGTCGATCGTGCTGACGGATCCGCGGATCAAGGACAATCCGATCACCTATGTCAATTCCGCCTTCGAGGCGCTTACGCTGTACAGCCGGCGTTACGCGGTCGGGCGCAATTGTCGTTTCCTGCAGGGGCCGGAGACCGACGCGCAGCATGTGACGCGCATACGCGACGGGCTGAAATCGGAACAGGAATTCGAGGTCACGCTGACCAATCACCGCGCCGATGGCTCGGCCTTTCGCAACCAGCTGCTGGTCGCGCCGATCCACGGAGAAGATGGCGAGTTGACGGCCTTCTTCGGCCTTCAGCGCGAGGTGCCGGAGCCTGCAGGCGGGGCCGAGGGGGACGACGCGTCGATGGGTTTGCTGCGCGAGTTGCAGCACCGGGTGAAAAACCACCTGTCGATGATCGTCAGCATGATCCGCATCCAGGCCCGTCAGAATGTGACCGAGGAGTCGCTGAAGGCGATCGGGCGGCGGATCGAGGCGCTGTCGGTTCTCTATGACGAGCTGTTGAGCGGTGGCGGGACGGGCGCCAGCGAGGAGATCGCCACGGGCGCCTACCTGAGCCGGATCGCGTCGGTCGTGTCCAGCCTGGAGCCGCGCGGGGCGATCCGTGTGAACGTGGAATGCGACGAGATCTCGCTGCCCGTGGATCAAGCGGCGCGGCTCGGGCTTTTGCTGTCGGAATTCATGACCAACGCGTTCGAGCACGCGTTCGAGGGGCGGTCGTCGGGCACCCTCGACGTGCGGTTCGCGCGGCGCGAGGGCGGCGGCGTCTACATGATGGTCGAGGATGACGGCAACGGGTTGCCGGAGAACAGCAACTGGCCCTTTTCGGCGCCCAGCATCGCCGCCCAGAAGAACCGGGCGGAGCATCACGAAGGCGCTCTGGATACCACCGGCGAAGACGGCAAGCCCGGCGTGGGCGGCAGCATCGTGCAGGCGCTGACGCAATCGCTGGAGGCTGACCTTTCGGTCGAGCGGCTGGAGCAGGGCACGCGGGTGACCGTCGAGTTGTGATGTGGCGAGGGGCGTCTGTAAGGGCGCGGCCGCTATCGGGTCTGTACGCCTATCTGAAGGTTCGCGCATACCCGCGCGTTTCTGCCCCACCTAGGGTTCGGCTGCCGCGCGCGCGCACCGGCACCCCGTGCGACAGGTCCGGCGAAGGTCGCATGGATCAGGCAGACAAAGCGCGTTTGCGTCGTCCCATCAGAACCAGAAAACCGAGAGCGAGAGACAACACGGAAAACGACGCCGGAAGCGGAACGGCGGACACCTGCATCGACTGTGGCGTAGGGGCGAGAAGACCCCAGACATGCGAAACACGAGCGCCGGTCAGCAGATCGTATTCGCTGAAGCTGAAGAAACTTTCCGCGCCGTAGATCAGGGTGGAAAATTCGTTGGTGGAGAATTCGTACCCGAGGTCCGGGGCCAGCGCGCTGTTGGTCGGATCATTTCTGGCAGCGGACGCATCGAATGCCGGATCCGGGTGATTGAACACGGCCCGTTGCCCCATGGAGAGAACATAGCGCGACTGTCCATCAACGATGTCGCTATTGGCAGTGTACTGAGCCCAGATGTCCGACGAGCCGCGTATGAAGGGACTGTAGGACGCGTTGCCCGACCCGAAGTTGAAGGTCTGTCCGTTCATCGTGAGGGAGGCCGCCTGGATCGCCACGATCGCCGCGTTATTGGCGTCGGATGTTGTCGCGACATCCGTGTCGTAGACATACGAGGCCGTGTAGGAAAGCGGGCCACCGCTGGCCAATCCCCAATCCTGGGCGTCATCCTGGAAGCTGCTTGAAACGCCGGAAGAGACACCTGTGAAAGTTGCCTGCATCGTCGCGGCCATCGCAGGCAGGGAGGTTGCGAAAAACACCAGTATCGGCGCCAACGCTTTCACGAAATTACTGAGCTTATGCATGATCAAACCAAGCCTATAAAAAAGAATTGTCCAAAACATCGAAAACTCTGACGCGATTTTGCTTTTTTTACAAGCATTTTTGCGGGCCGGACATATACACGCCCGCTGGCAGAGCTTGTGCCTGTCGGCTGTCATGGCAGCCAACGCAAACCGCCCCCGCAGATCCTGCGGGGGCGGTGTCGTTCATTTGGCGGCCCCGGGTGCGGGACCGGAGTGCCTTACTTGTACTTCTTGATCTCGCCCGAGCGCAGGCGCGCGGCGTAGCTCTGCAGTTCGCGCTTGACGATCGGCATCAGGAAGTAGAGGCCCAGCACGTTGACCACCGCCATGGCAAAGATCGCCGCGTCGGAGAAGTCGATCACCGGGCCGAGGCTGGAGGCCGCGCCGATCACCACGAAGACGCAGAAGATCAGCTTGAAGATCAGCTCTTTCGTCTGGCCCTCGCCGAAGAGGTAGGTCCAGGCCTTCAGCCCGTAGTAGGACCAGCTGAGCATCGTGGAGAAGGCGAAGAGGATCACCGCCAGCGCCAGGATGTACTTGAACCCGTCGATCGAGGACTGGAACGCCGCAGAGGTCAGCGCGACGCCGGAATTGTCGCCGACGGTCTGGATCGCGGTGCCCGCCTCGTTCAGCACGAAGAGGCCGGTTTCGGGGTCGGTGACCAGCTGGTCGGTGATGATGATCACCAGCGCGGTCATGGTGCAGACCACGACCGTGTCGATGAAGGGTTCCAGCAGTGACACGAAACCTTCGGTGATCGGCTCCTTGGTGCGCACAGCAGAGTGGGCGATGGCCGCCGAGCCCACGCCCGCCTCGTTTGAGAACGCGGCGCGGCGGAAGCCCTGGATCAGCGCGCCGACCATACCGCCGGCGACGCCGAGGCCGGTGAAGGCGCCCTCGAAGATGCGCCCGAAGGCGGTGCCGATCTGGTCATAGTTCATCAGGATGATGACAAGCGCGGTGCCGACATAGAGGATGCCCATGAACGGTACGACCTTTTCGGTAACCTTGGCGATGGATTTAAGCCCGCCGACGATCACGGCGAAGACGACCGACGCCATGACGAGGCCGGTGATCCAGCCGGGATAGTCGCCCAGCACGTTCGAAAGCTGCGCGTGGGCCTGGTTGGCCTGGAACATGTTGCCGCCGCCAAGCGCGCCGAGGATGCAGAAGATCGAGAAAAGAACAGCCAGGATGCCGCCACCGAAGATGCCGCGCTCCTTGAAGCCCTTGGAGAGGTAATACATCGGGCCGCCCGAGACTTTGCCATCGGGGTATTCGTTGCGGTATTTCACGCCCAGCGTACATTCGGTGAATTTCGATGCCATGCCCATGAGGCCGGCGAGGATCATCCAGAACGTGGCCCCCGGACCGCCGATGCCGATGGCGACCGCGACGCCCGCGATGTTACCAAGGCCGACCGTGCCCGAAAGCGCCGTGGCGAGCGCCTGGAAGTGGCTGACCTCGCCCGCGTCGTTGGGGTCGGAATAGTCGCCTTTCACGAGCGCGATGGAGTGGCCGACCCAACGGAATTGCACCACGCCGAAATAGATGGTGAAGACGGTGGCGGCGATCACCAACCAGCCCACGATCCAGGGGAAACTGGTGCCGGGAAAGTCGGAGAAGATCAGGCTGACGAACCAGCCGGTGGAATTGGCGAAGATCTCGTTGACCCGTTCGTCGATGGATTGCGCCAGGGCCGGGGCGCTGAGCGCCAGCAGGGCGAAGAGCGCCAGAAGCGGCGTCTTGAATGCATGTTTCATCTGTGTCCCTCGATACTTGTCGTTGAATGTTTGGCGCGTGGTCACGGCACGATGGTGACCGGCACGGGTGCCGCCTGTGCGAGGCTGCCCGCGACCGAGCCGAAGAGGCGCGAGGACAGGGCGGAATGGCCGGTGCGGCCGATCACGATCTGCTCGGCGCTGTTCTCCTTGATGATGTCGACCAGCGTGTCGGCGATATGACCGTAGCGCAGGACCGTGGTGGCGGTGATGCCGGCATCGGTCAACTGTTTCAGAACGGGCTTGAGCAATGCCTCCTCGGCGCGGGCCAGTTCCTCTTTGCGCCGCTGGTGCCGTTCGGCGAGCTCTTCCTGTGTCAGGAAGGAATAAGGGGACCATTCCAGCACGTGGGCGACGACGATTTCCGCGCCTTGTGCCTTTGCCAGGGTGGTTGCGAAGTCGAGTGCCGCCTTGGCGCTTTCACTGTCGTCAAATCCCAGGACCAGTTTTTTTGACATTGTTCTCTCCTGTCTTTTTATTCCGGATCGGAATTCGGACAGCGTAGACGCAAAAGGCGAGTCGGCGCGAGGATTTTCAATTTATGTAAGCAAAACGGTGCCGTAGGGTGCCGGATTCCGGTCGGTTTGCGGCTGGTTTGAGCGATGCGGGAACAGCAGGTCGGGAGGTCCCGGATCAGGACCGGGGCCGGTGTGCTTGTGTGCCGTGTGGCGCCTAGAGGAACGCGGTTTCGTCGAAGCTGCGCAGCTTGCGGCTGTGGATGCGTTCCAGGGGCATGTCGCGGATGTGTTCCATCGCGCGGATGCCGACCATCAGGTGGCGCGAGACCTGTGTCTTGTAGAAATCGCTGGCCATGCCCGGCAGTTTCAGCTCGCCGTGCAGGGGCTTGTCCGAGACGCACAGCAGGGTGCCGTAGGGCACCCGGAAGCGAAAGCCGTTGGCGGCGATGGTGGCACTTTCCATGTCGAGCGCGATGGCGCGGGACTGGCTAAGGCGCTGGACCGGGCCGGACTGGTCGCGCAGCTCCCAATTACGGTTGTCGAAGCTGGCCACGGTGCCGGTGCGCATGACGCTTTTCAGCGCGTAGCCTTCCAGTTCGGTCTCGGCGGCGACGGCCTGTTCCAGCGCGATCTGCACCTCGGCCAGCGCCGGGATGGGCACCCAGGCGGGCAGGTCGGCATCGAGCACCGCGTCTTCGCGCAAATACGCATGGGCAAGGACGAAATCGCCCAGTGACTGCGAGTTGCGCAGGCCGGCACAGTGCCCGACCATGATCCATGCGTGCGGGCGCAGGACGGCGATGTGGTCGGTCGCCGTCTTGGCGTTGGAGGGGCCGACGCCGATATTCACCAGCGTGATGCCGCTGCTGTCCTTGCGCTTGAGGTGGTAGGTGGGCATCTGCGGCAACTTGGAGGTGGGGCGCAGCACCTCGTCGGGGCCGGTGATCTGCGCGTCGCCGGGGCCTATGAGGCTGTCGTAGCCGCTGTCGGGATCTGCCAGCATCTTGCGGGCGAAGGCCTCGAACTCGGCCACGTAGAACTGGTAGTTGGTGAATAGAACGTGGTTCTGGAAATGCTCGGCCGCGGTGGCGGTGTAATGCGCGAGCCGGGCGAGGGAATAGTCCACGCGCTGGGCCGTGAAGGGGGCAAGCGGCGCGGGGTCCTCCTGCATCACGGTGTAGGTGCCGTTGACGATATCGTCGTTGGTGTTCGACAGGTCCGGCACGTCGAAATAATCACGCAGGGTGAAATCGGACGCGCCCTGTTGCGGGACGGTGATGGAGGCGTCGTTGGCCACGGCGAAATGCACCGGCATGGGCGTGTCCGACACGCCGATGGTCACCGGCACCTCGTGATTGTCCAGCAGGAGGCCGATCTGCTGGGTCAGGTAGTTGCGGAACATGCGCGGCCGGGTGACGGTCGTGCTGTAGGTGCCCGGCTCGGCCAGATGGCCGAAGCTGAGCCGGCTGTCGATCTTGGCATAGCTGGAGGTGCTGATGCGGATCTCGGGGTAGAAGGCGCGGACGGGGCGCGAGGGCTGGCCGTTCAGCATCGCCGCCTGGAACGCCTCGCACAGGAAGCGCACCGCATCGTCGTAGAGGGCCACGAGATGCGCCACCGCCGCCGCGGCCTCGGTGAAGTTTTGCGGCGCGGGGGCTTGGGGGCTGTGATAGCGGCCGTCATCGGCGGTCTGAGCCATGGTGTACCCGTTACAATAAACTTGTGCGGCGCACGTTGACAGAGCAATGGGCGCTTCGCAAGCTGGCGCGGATTTGGCTGCGCGGGAGGGGGCGATGGATTTCGAGACGGTCAGGCCGGAGGTGTTCGGCGCGTCGCTGCGGGGGCTGGGGCTGAACCTGCTGGTGCGGGACGTGAAGCGCGAGGTGGCGTTTCTGGAAACGGTGTTCGGGATGACGGCCCACCGGGTGAGCGGGGATTTCGCGATCATGCTCTATGGCGATCAGCTGATGCAGCTGCATGCGGACGGGACCTATGGCAGCCATCCCGCGCTGGGGCTGTTGCCCGAAAGCGGCCCACGCGGCGCGGGGGCGCAGCTCCACCTTTTCGACAGCGACCCGGACGAGGCGGCGGCCAAGGCCGAGGCCGCGGGCGGGCACGTGTTGCAGGCGCCGACGGACAAGCCGCATGGCCTGCGCGAGACCACCATCCTGTGCGAGAACGGCTATGCCTGGGTGGCGTCGCGGCCGCTGGAGGATATATCAGCCGGGTGAGGCACAAGGAGAAACGCATGGGCAAGGTGTTGCTGTCCTTCGGGCACGGGTTTTCGGCGCGGGCGCTGGCAAGGCGGCTGGTGCCGCAGGGCTGGCGCGTGATCGGGACGACGCGGAGCGAAGAGAAGGCCAAGGCGCTGGCGGACGAGGGCGTGGAAGGCGTGGTCTGGCCCGGAAGTGACCTGTCCGGGGCGCTGGGAGAGGCGACGCATCTGCTGACCTCTGTCAGTCCGCGGGAGGACGGCGACCCGGTGCTGAATGCTCTGGGGGATGACATCGCCAAGGTAGCCGGACGGCTGGATTGGGCCGGGTACCTGTCGACCACCGGCGTTTACGGCGACCACGAGGGCGATTGGGTGACCGAGGACAGCCCGCTGGAGCCGTCGACCGAGCGGGGCCGCAGGCGGGTTGTGGCCGAGGCGGCCTGGGCCGGTATTCCGGGCCTTCCGTTGCATATCTTCCGGCTGGCGGGCATCTACGGCCCCGGGCGCGGCCCGTTCGAGAAGGTGCGAAAGGGCACGGCGCGGCGGATCATCAAGGAAGGCCAGGTGTTCAGCCGGACCCATGTGGAGGATATCGCGCAGGTGCTGGAGGCGTCGATCAAGCGGCCCAATCCGGGTGCGGCCTATAATGTCTGCGACGACGATCCGGCGCCGCCACAGGACGTGATTGGCTATGCCGCGGAATTGCTGGGCGTGCCGATGCCCCCGGCGGTGAGTTTCGAGGACGCGGACATGAGCCCGATGGCGCGGTCGTTCTATGCGGAGTCGAAACGGGTGGATAACAGCCGGATCAAGGACGAGTTGGGGGTCGAGCTGATCTATCCGGATTACAAGGCGGGATTGACCGCGTTGTTGGCGGAAGAGGAGGCGCGTGCGGGCTAAGCCCCGGCGCGTAGGTTATTACCCACCCTCGAAGGTCCCGGGTCAGGCCCGGGGCGGGCGCACCGTTGTCGTCATTCAGATTGAAAAACTCAGACGGTCTTGCCCTGTGCTGCCCGCCCTATTTGAGTATTTCTTGAACAATGAAAGGTTTGGTCGCCCCGGCTTTCATTGTTCTTCAAATACTTATGCCGGAGGCACGACCACAAGCATCCGATCAGCCATTCTCGCGCAGGATAGCGCCGGCGAGGTAGAGCGAGCCGCAGATCAGGATGCGGGCGTTTGGATCCTTGGCGGCGATGTCCTCGATGGCTGCGCGGTCGCTGGGGGCGGTGCCTGAGGGCAGGCCGACATTGGCGGCGGCGGTGGCGGTGTCTTCGGCGGGCAGGGTGTTCGCCTCGCCGGGGATGGAGATGGCGGTGAGGCTTTGCGCGACGCCGGCCAGTGGCGAGAGGTAGCCCGAGATATCCTTGGTGTTGAGCATGCCGCAGACCAGGTGCGTGGGGCGGGGCGGCAGGGCGGCCAAGTGCGTGGCAAGCGCGCGGCCCGCGGCGGGGTTGTGGCCGCCGTCGAGCCAGAGTTCGGCCTGCGGTGCGGCCTCGGCCAGCGGGCCGGTCGAGAGGCGTTGCATCCGGGCGGGCCAGTGGGCGTGCGTGACCGCCGACTCGATTGCGGCATCGCCAAGTTGCAGGTGACGCAGGGCGGCGATTGCAGCGCCCGCGTTCTCGTACTGGTGCGCGCCGGGCAGGTTGGGCAGGGGCAGGTCGCGGAGGCCGGTTTCGTCCTGATAGATGAGACGTCCACGCTCGGTGGTGACGTGCCAGTGCTGGCCGTGGGCCAGAAGGGGCGCGCCCAGACGCTGGGCGGCAGCCTCGATGGCGTCCATGCCTTCCTCGTCCTGCGGGCCGACGACGCAGGTGACGCCACGCTTGAGGATGCCGGCCTTTTCGCCGGCGATCTTGGCCAGCGTGTCACCGAGATATTGCTCGTGGTCCATCGACACGGGCGTGATGATGGTGAGCGCGGGCCTGGCCACGACATTGGTGGCATCGAGCCGTCCGCCCAAGCCCACTTCGAGCAGGGTGTAATCGGCCTTGTTGCGCGCCATGGCGAGGATGGCGGCGCAGGTGGTGATCTCGAAATAGGTGATGGGCGCATCGCCGTTGGCGGCGTAGCATTCATCGAGCACCTCGGTCAGGTGCGGCTCGGTGATCAACTCGCCCGCGAGCCGGATGCGTTCGTGGAAGCGGGCGAGGTGGGGCGAGGTGTAGGCGTGGGCGGTTTTCCCCGCGCCCTCGATGCCGGCGCGGATCATGGCCAGCGTCGAGCCCTTGCCGTTGGTGCCGGCGATGTGGATCACCGGGGGCAGATCGTTCTGCGGGTTGCCGAGCGCATCGAGCAGGCGCCAGACCCGGTCGAGCGTGAGGTCGATGATCTTGGGGTGCAGGGCCATCATCCGGTCGAGGATGACGTCCGATGTGGGGGCGGTCATTTGTCGGCTTCGTCCGCGGTCTGTTCCTCGGCCGTGTCGGGCTGTGCCGCGTCCTGAGGCTCTTCCTCAACCGGAAGCTCGGGGGCGGGGAGGTCGGCGGTGACAGCGGGCGGCAGGTTCATGAGCATGCGCAGGATGGTGATGAGTTCGGTGCGCATTTCGCCGCGCGGGGTCACGCGGTCGAGCATGCCGTGATCCAGCAGGTATTCGGCGCGCTGGAAGCCCTCGGGCAGTTTTTCACGGATGGTCTGTTCTATGACGCGGGGGCCGGCGAAGCAGATCAGCGCGTTGGGTTCCGCAATATGCACGTCGCCCAGCATGGCGTAGGACGCGGTGACGCCGCCCGTGGTGGGGTGGGTCAGCACGACGATATAGGGCAGGCCGGCCTCTTTGAGCATCTGCAGGGCGACGGTGGTGCGGGGCATCTGCATCAGCGACAGTATGCCTTCCTGCATGCGCGCGCCGCCCGCGGCGGAGAAGAGCACGAGGGGGCGGTTGAGCTTCACGGCCTCCTCGGCGGCGGCGATGATGGCGTTGCCCACATACATGCCCATGGACCCGGCCATGAAGGAGAAATCCTGGGCCGCCGCGACGATGGGGGTGCGGCCGATTTCGCCGGAGGCCACCAGCATCGCCTCGGTCTCTCCGGTTGCCTTTTGCGCGGCGCGCAGGCGGTCGGGATATTTCTTCTGGTCGCGGAAATGCAGCGGGTCGGCGGTGGGCTGGGGCACGGACACTTGCGTGAAGGTGCCGCCGTCGAACAGCGCGGTGAAGCGGTCGCGCGGGGTAATGGCCATGTGGTGGCCACAGGACGTGCAGACGTTGAGGTTTTCCCGCAATTCGCGGTGGAACAGCATGGTTCCGCATTCGTCGCACTTGGTCCACAGGTTCTCGGGGATCTCGCGGCGCGAGAAGATCGAGTTGATGCGCGGACGCACGTAATTGGTGATCCAGTTCATCTGTGGCCCAGTTCCCGTTGCAAATCGCCCTTGAGATAAGGCGTGGCGCGGGGAAATGCAATCAGACGCGCAGGGCGAGGCGCGCGGTGAGCCAACTGACCAGCAAGAGCATCAGGTCGAGCGGCGCCCAGAGCCAGAGCGCATCGGTGTCACCGAGGGCAAAGGGGTAGGTGTAGAGCGCCAGGCCGTCGAAATTGCCCGCGGGTGCGGCGACGAGAATGGCGAAGAAGTTGTTGACGAAATGCAGGCCGAGGGCGGCGCCGATGGTGCCGGTGCGGGCCGTGAGGTCGGCGGCGGCGATGCCGAAGAGCGTGGCCCAGCCGACTATCAGCCAGGTGGCGTCGCCGTTGATGGCGGGGTCGTAATGCAGCATGCCGAAGCACATGGACGGGACAATGATCCAGATGCGGGGATTGGCGAAGCGGGCGGCGAGCTGGCTTTGCAGGTAGCCGCGAAAGACCAGTTCCTCGGCCCCGGTCTGGATCAGTAGGGCGGGCAGGGCGAGCGGCAGGAAGGTCAGCCAGCGGGTGGTGTCGATATTTGCCTCGGGCGTGAGGCCGGGCGTGGCGGGCAGCAGGATCGACAGCGCGAGGTGCAGCCCGACCATGTACAGGCAGACGCGGGCGAAATGGAGCCGTGCAAGGCGCAGGTCACCGACGAAGCTGGGCAGCGCACGGCCATGGATGGCGCGGCCCGTCATGGCTAGGGCGACGATGATGAAGCCGAAGAGGTAGAGGTTGGCCAGAACGCCGGCCGGGGTGTCGCCGGTTTCCAGATCGCCGAAAGTGCTGTCCCAGGAGGTCGCGGGCGCCACGATGTTCAGCAGCGCCGAGGCGGCGAAGATCAGCGACAGGAACAGCACTGCCAGCATGACGGCGCCCAGCACCAGGCGCACGAGCGAGGCGGTGGGGCGCGCCGGGTGAACAAGGGCTTCGTGCGGGCGGTAGGCGTCGAACATGGAACCAGAGCTAGGGCGCGGGAGCATGGACCGCAATGGCGTTCGATCCCCGGGGCGAAAGAAAAAACCCGGGCGCGAACGCCCGGGTCAGTGTCAAGGGTCGGGAGGACCCATACTGATTTGGTCTCAGCCCTTCGAGAACTCGGGGTAGGCTTCCATCCCCAGTTCCGACATGTCGAGGCCTGCGATCTCTTCTTCCTCGCCGACGCGGATGCCCATGACGGCCTTGAGGATGAACCAGATGATCAGGCTGCCCACGAAGGTGAACACACCGTAGGCGACGATGCCGGTCAGCTGAGTCATCAGGTTGGCTTCGCCGTAGAAGATGACGGCGATGGTGCCCCAGATACCGGCGAAGAGGTGCACCGGTACGGCGCCGACCACGTCGTCGATTTTCAGCTTGTCGAGCATCGGGACGGTCAGGACCACGATAACGCCACCCACGGCACCGATCCAGAGCGCACCGAAGAGCGTGGGCGCGAGCGGTTCGGCGGTGATCGAAACGAGACCGGCGAGGGCGCCGTTGAGCACCATAGTGAGGTCCGGTTTCTTGTACATCACTTGGGTCAGGATCAGCGCGGTCACGGCACCGGCCGCGGCGGCCATGTTGGTGTTGGCGAAGATGCGGCTTACGTCGGAGACATCACCCACGGTGCCCATGGCAAGTTGCGAGCCGCCGTTGAAGCCGAACCAACCGAGCCAAAGGATGAAAGTCCCCAGAGTGGCGAGTGCCAGGTTGGAACCGGGCATCGGGTGCACCTTGCCGTCCTTGCCGTACTTGCCCAGTCGCGGGCCGAGCACGATGGCACCGGCCAGAGCAGCCCAGCCACCTACGGAGTGCACGACGGTCGAACCGGCGAAGTCGGAGAAGCCGGCCTCGGACAGCCAGCCGCCGCCCCACTGCCAGGAACCCGAGATCGGGTACATGATGCCGGTCAGGATGACGACGAAGATCAGGAACGGCCACAGCTTGATCCGCTCGGCCAGCGCGCCCGACACGATCGAGGCGGTGGCGGCGACGAAGACCAGCTGGAAAAAGAAGTCCGAACCGACGGATGCATAGTCAAGCGCTGCATCGGCCGCGGCCACGCCCACCGGATCGAGCACAGTCTGCCCCCCGATGGCGAAGTAGCCGTTGAAGTCGCCCGGGTACATCGTGTTGAAGCCGATGAGCCAGTACATGATCGCGGCAATCGAGAAGAGCGCGATGTTCTTGGTCATCTGCATGGTGACGTTCTTGGAGCGCACCAGCCCGCCTTCGAGCATGGCGAAGCCTGCGGCCATGAAGAACACCAGGAAGCCGGCCATGCAGAACAGCAGGGTCGTCATGATGTAGGGGCCGATCTCGTCAAAGCCCGGTGCGGCTGCTTCGGCTTCGGCGGCTTCCTGTGCGAAGCCAAATTGGGGCAGGACCGCGATTGCGGTTGCGGCGAGCCCCAGATGAATAAAGCGTTTCATAGTGATGTTATCCCTTCTTTCGCGCGTCTTCAAAGCGCGTCATCGTTGGTTTCGCCGGTGCGCACGCGCATGGCCTGCCCGATATCGAGCACGAAGATCTTGCCGTCGCCGATCTTGCCGGTTCGCGCGGTCGTCGCGATGGTCTCGACCACTTGGTCGACCATGCCGGCGGCAACGGCGATCTCGAGCTTGATCTTGGGTACGAAGTTCACGGCGTATTCCGCGCCGCGGTAGATCTCGGTGTGACCGGACTGTGAGCCGAAGCCCTTGATCTCGGTCACCATCATGCCGCGCACGCCGATCCCTGTCAGCGCTTCGCGCACATCTTCAAGCTTGAACGGCTTGATGGTTGCAATGATGAGTTTCACAGATGTCCCTTTCGGTTGCTTGGGCGAGGTTTATTTCGCTGATGCAGAAAGTGACGGAGATGTGCCGGGCTGGAAGGGTGAGCGCTGGGGAAGCGGGCAGAAATCATTAAGATATGCACAAATTATGCGCAAAAAAATTGAAATGACTAATAAATAGGCAAATATGAGTCGGTGAGGCGCGTAGAGTCCTCGGGTCTTTCACGCGTAAGCGGCGATCCGGGAGGAGCTCGGGCGGGGCATGAGAAACACGGCGGCAACGGGTGAAATCGTACGCTTTTGGGGGTCTACTTTCGGAATGAGGACCTGTAGAATAACGCAAAACCAGAGGTCCGGGCAGGTTAGGGCATGGGAAATCAGGGGCGAAAAACGCCGCGACTCGTTGCAGACAGGCGATACGGCAAATCCGCGAAGACAGCGGCGAAGGGCCGGGCCAAGACGGCTGCGCGCAAGCCTGCGAAAACCGCGCGCACGCGGCGCAAGGGCGGTGGCGGCTCGGGTGGCGGGCGCGGCCCCGTGGCGTGGATCAAGCGGCTGTTCCGCTGGGTCTTGCGGCTGATCTGGGTCGTGACGTGGCGCGTGACCGCGGTGGTGTTGTTGGTGACGGCCCTGGCGGTGGCCTATGTCTATGCCGGGTTGCCGGATGTGCGCGCATTGCTGGACGGTCGTGCGCGCGGCTCGGTTACCATGCTGGACCGCGAGGGCGACGTGTTCGCGTGGCGCGGCGACCAGTTCGGCGGCGTTGTGACAGCCGACACCGTCAGCCCCGAGTTGCGCAACGCGGTGCTGGCCACCGAGGACAAGCGGTTCTACCGGCATTTCGGCCTGAGCCCGCGTGGTATCGCGAGCGCCGTCCGCATCAATCTGAGCGAGGGGCGCGGGCCGCTGAGCGGTCACGGTGGGTCGACGATCACGCAGCAAACCGCGAAGCTGCTGTGCCTTGGCGTTGAATACGACGAGTCCGAGTGGGAGAGCGAGGCGGAGTACGTTCAGGATTGCCGCCGCGGATCGCTGAGCCGGAAGGCCAAGGAAGCGATCTATGCGATGGCGATGGAGGCGAAGTATTCCAAGAACGAGATCCTTTCGATCTATCTCAACCGGGCTTATTTCGGCGGCGGTGCCTTTGGGGTCGAGGGCGCGGCGCAACGCTATTTCGGGGTCAGCGCGCGCGAGGTGAACGCGGCGCAGGCGGCGATGCTGGCGGGATTGTTGACCGCGCCGACGCGGCTGGCGCCGACGACCAACCTGGAACGGTCACAGGCACGGGCGGCGACGGTCCTGCGGCTGATGAACGAGCAGGGCTACCTGACCGATGCCGAGACGCAGGCGGCGCAGGACAACCCGGCCACGCTGTCGGAGGCCGCCGAGGCGCAGGCGGGCGGCTATTTCGCCGACTGGGTGATGGATAGCGGGCCGGAGCTGTTCACCCGCGACACGACAGAGGATGTCATCATCCAGACCACGCTTGACCAGCGGATGCAGCGCGCCGCCGAAGAGGCGCTGACCCATGTGTTCGAGAACAAGGTTAGTGAAGGGTCCAAGGCGCAGGCCGCCATCGTGGTGATGAGCGCCGATGGCGCGGTGCGTGCGATGGTTGGCGGGCGCAAGTCACGCGTGACCGGCGCGTTCAACCGGGCGACGATGGCCAAGAGGCAGACCGGCTCGGCCTTCAAGCCGTTCGTCTATGCGACGGCGCTGGAGTTGGGGTACGAGCCAAATTCGATGGTGGTGGACGAGCCCTATTGCCTGGACATCGCAGGATCCGGCCGATGGTGCCCGGACAATTACGACAACAGGTTTCATGGCCGCGTGCCGCTGATCACGGCGCTTGCCAAATCCTACAACATTCCGGCGGTGAAGGTGTCGGAGAGCGTGGGGCGCGACCTGGTGCGCCGGGTCGCCAGCGATTTCGGCATCGACAACGAACTGGCGGATGGCCCGGCGCTGGCGCTGGGCGCCTCGGAAAGCACGCTGCTGGAGATGACGGGGGCCTATGCGGGCATCCTGAACGGCGGTTCGTCGGTGACGCCCTACGGTCTGGTCGAACTGAAGCTTCTGGGCGATGACGACCCGCTGATGCGCAAGGGGGGCGGCATTGGAGAGCGTGTGATCCAGCAGGAAGCGGCGCAGAAGCTGATGGGCATGATGTACGAGGTGGTGCAGTCGGGCACTGGCACGCGCGCCAAGCTGCCCGATCGGCAGGCCGCGGGCAAGACCGGCACGACGCAGGCGGCACGCGACGCGTGGTTCCTTGGCTTCACCGCCGATTACGTGACCGGGGTGTGGATGGGGTATGACGACAACACGCCGCTCAAGGGCGTGACTGGCGGCGGGCTTCCGGCGGATATCTGGCGCGAGACGATGGTGCGGGTGAACGAGGGTGTGCCGGTCAACGACCTACCGATGATCCGGGTCGAACCGCAGCCGCAGGTTCAGCAGCAGCCGCGCACGCAGACGCAGCAACGTCAGGACCGGGACCGGGGCAACACGATCAACCGGATGCTGGAAGAGTTGTTGGGGCCGGCGGACGGCGGGCGATAGCTCGGAAAAGACCAACAAACCCCGCGCCACCGCCGGAGCTTATGCGGCGGCGGGGCAGATCGGCCGGACCTGTTTCGGGATCAGCCCGCGCGCTTCACGTCGGCGATGAGCGCGTCGATATTGCCGCCGTTGCGGTCGAGCATCGCGCCGATCTCTGTGCGTTCGCTGAGCCGCAGGCTGACGCCTTCGATCACCATGTCGAAAAAGAGGTCGCGGCCCGAGCGGTCGGACACCAGGAAAAGCACGGTGAAGGGCGACCTGCCGCGCAGCTTCACCGTCGAGCGGACCTCGTGCCAGGACTTGACCCGGCGCACGCCGGTCACGGTGATCTGGCCGCCGATGAACTCGCGGAACCGCTTGCCGTACTTGCGGGCGATATAACCCTGGAAAGCGGAGGTGAAGGCCCGCATCTGGCGCGAGGAGGCGCGGCGCGAATCGGCGCCCAGCGTGGAGCGGGCGATGATGTTCACGTCGGCGTAACGGGCGAAGATGCGCTCGAAGTCGCGGATCATCGCGCCGGTGGACTTGCCCGAGGCGATCACGCGATTGATATCAGACACGACCTGGTCGATGAGGCCGCGGGCGCGGGCTTCTGTTAGGGCGAAGGCGGGGGTTGCGGCTGCGGGCAGCAGCGTGGCGGCCGCACCGGCGCCGATCAGGAAACGTCTGGAAATGTCATTCATCGTAGGGGTCCTCCAGCGGCGTGCCGAATTCGGCATCATACGGATCTTCGAACGCCCCGCCCGAGCCACCGCCGAGCTTGAAGCGCCTGTTCTGAATATAGAGCGACCGCGCCTGCGCGTAACTGTCGGCGCTGTCGTAAAGAATGGAATCGATGGTGTCGGCATAACGCCCACGGTCCGACAAGCCCGTGACGCCAGAGGCGACAGTGCCATAGTAGTTCTCGGGTTCGTCCAGCACGTAGGTCAGCGGGTTGGTGAAGAGATCGACGATCTTGCCCGCCGCCGCGCGCTCGGTCGAGGGGCCGAGCAGGGGCAGTTCGACATAGGCGCCTTCGCGTACGCCCCAGACATAGAGGGTCTGGCCGAAATCGGCGTCGGTGGCCTGGGGCATGTTGAGTTCGGACGCGGTGTCGAACAGGCCGCCCAGTCCGATCGTGGTGTTCACGAGGAAGCGGTAGGTATCCTCGGTCGCGCCTTTCATGTTGCCTTGCAGGATGTTGTTCACCACCGCGCCGGGTATCGACAGGTTGAAGGCGAAGCGGCCGACCATGTTCTCGACATCGTCGGGAATGAAGCCGGAATAGCCCTTGCCCGCGGGTCCCACCAGATTTTTGTCCAGCGCCCGGTTGAAGGCGTGGGTGCGGCGGTTTTCCTCTTCGTAAGGATCGAAGGGCTGGTCGGCCGGGTGGTTCGCCGGGGTTGGCGTGCAACCCGCTGCGGCGAGGGTCACGACAAGGGCAAGGCAAGCCGCGATCAGCTTTGGTTGACTGGAAGACGAGAAATGTGGCAACGGTCAGACTTTGGTTAAGCTATTGCGGCATACATAAACAAACGGCTGAATTTACACAGGCGTGCCATCTTTTCGGCGATGGTCTGTGGCGAAGCCGTAACAATGGTAGTAAGGCGGAACTGGGTATCGTTCAAGCAACGATGTAGCGGCACGCGAAAGAGACGGGATGCAACTTAGCAAGGCAAGACTTGATGCGGGCCGCGAGGAATTGCGTGCTGCCCGCCGCGAGAGCCGCGGGCTTTACTGGTTCGTTGGGATCTTCAGCTTTTTCGTCAACATGCTGATGCTGACCGGGCCGATCTACATGTTGCAGGTCTATGACCGGGTGCTGGGCAGCGGGTCGGTCGAGACGCTAATCGCGCTGAGCGTGCTGGTGGTATTCCTTTACAGCATGATGGGCCTTCTGGACTATGCCCGCGGGCGGATCATGGGCCGGGTCGCGGCGCGGTTCCAGTCGCGGCTGGACCGTCGGGTGTTCGATGCGGTTATCCGCAAGTCGGCGCTGGCCCCCGGCGACCAGTCCGAGACCGGGATGCGCGACCTGGAAGCGGTGCAGCGGTTGCTGTCGTCGCCGGTGCTGATGGCCATCTTCGACATGCCGTGGACGCCGGTTTTCCTGGCCGGGATCTGGCTGTTCCATCCGTGGCTGGGCGCGCTGGCGCTGGTGGGCGGCGGGATCATCATCATGGTGACCGTGATCAACCAGAAGGTCACCAAGCAACCGGCGGCCAAGTCGGCCCTGAGCTCGGCCGCCGCCGAAAACCTGGCCAACCAGATCCGCAACGAATCGGAGATGGTGCAGGCGATGGGAATGCGCGACCAGGCATTCTCGCGCTGGCAGAAGGCACGGGGTGAATCGCTGCGCGCGCAGATCAATTCTTCGGACTTGGTTGGCACGTTCACCACCACGACCAAGACGTTCCGGCTGTTCCTGCAATCGGCGATGCTGGGCCTGGGGGCGTACCTTGTGTTGCAGAACGAGCTGACGCCGGGCGCGATGATCGCGGGCTCGATCCTGATGGGCCGGGCGCTGGCGCCGATCGAGCTGGCCGTCGGGCAGTGGGCGCTGGTGCAACGGGCCCTGCGGGGCTGGCAATCGCTGACCGAGCTGCTGGCGCTGGTGCCGCCCGAGCAGCAGCGCACGCCGCTGCCCAAGCCCAAGGCGCTGTTGCAGGTGCAACAGGTCACAGTGGTGCCGCCGGGCGACCAGCAGGCGGCGCTGAAGACCATCAGTTTCACTGTAGAGCCAGGCCAGGCGGTGGGCGTGATCGGTCCGTCAGGCGCCGGCAAATCGACGCTGGCGCGGGCGCTGACCGGGCTGTGGCGGCCGGCGGGTGGGCGAATCCGGCTGGATGGCGCGTCGATCGATCAGTTCGAGCCGCGCGTGCTGGGCGAGCATATCGGGTACCTGCCGCAGCGGGTGCAGCTGTTCGAGGGAACCATCGCCGAGAACATCTCGCGCCTGGCCGAAGAGCCGGACCCGGCCAAGATCGTGGAGGCGGCGAAGAAGGCCGATGCGCATGACATGATCCTGAAGCTGCCCGACGGCTATGACACGCGGGTCACCGCAGGGGGCGGGCGCCTGTCGGGCGGCCAGATGCAGCGAATCGGGCTGGCGCGGGCGATGTATGGCGACCCTGTGCTGGTGGTGCTGGACGAGCCCAACTCGAACCTCGACAACGAGGGCAGCGAGGCGGTGAACCACGCCATTCGGGAGTTCAAGGCCGAAGGAAAATCGGTGCTGATCATGGCGCACCGGCCCGCGGCGATCCGGGAATGCGACCATTTGCTGATGCTTGAAGACGGCGTGGTGCGCGCCTTCGGGCCCAAGGACGAGGTTCTGAAGGACGTGGTGAAGAACGCCGGGGAAATCAATGCCAGCGGCCAGCCGGGAGGGGTTCGATGAGCGACGACAAGCGCAGCGCGTGGTCGGTCCGCACGCCGATGATCGTGGGAGTGACCGGGCTGCTTATCCTGGTGGGCGGTTTCGGGACCTGGGCCGCGGTGACCGAGATTTCGGGTGCAGTCATTGCCAGTGGGCAGATCGAGGTCGACCAGAACCGTCAGGTGGTGCAGCACCCCGATGGCGGTGTGGTCGCGGCGATCGAGGTCGACGAGGGCGACACGGTGGAGGCCGGGCAGGTGCTGTTGCGGCTGGATGCCACCGGCTTGCGCTCGAAGCTGGCGATTGCCGAAAACCAGCTTTTCGAATTGCAGGCGCGGCGAGGACGGCTGGAGGCCGAGCGTGACGAGCGGGATGAGATCGTCTTTCCCGATCTGGTGCGCGACGTGGCGGCGCGCAATGCGGAGGTGGCCGAACTGCTGGACGGGCAGAGGCGGCTTTTCACGGCGCGCAACGAGACCGTGGCGAGCGAGATTTCCCAGTTGGAGAAACGGCGGGGGCAGATCCGCAACCAGATCGAGGGGATCGAGGCGCAGCAAGCGGCGATGGACGAGCAGCTGGAGCTGATAGAAAAGGAACTGGCCGACCAGAAATCGCTGTTGGACCAAGGGCTTGCGCAGGCTTCGCGGGTGCTGGCGCTGCAACGTGAAAAATCGCGGATGCTGGGCCAGCTGGGCGAGCTGGCCGCACAGGTGGCGCAATCCGAGGGGCGGATCACCGAGATCGATATCGAGACCCTGAAACTGGGCACGCGGCGCCGGGAGGAGGCGATTACCAGTTTGCGCGACTTACAGTTAAGTGAGCTGGAATTGCTGGAGGAGCGGCGTGCGCTGATCGAACAGATGAGCCGGCTGGACATCACCGCGCCGGTGAGCGGGGTGGTTTACGGGCTTCAGGTCTTTGCGCTGCGGTCGGTTATCCGGCCGGCCGATCCGATCCTTTACGTGGTGCCGCAAGACCGTCCGCTGATCATCAACACGCAGGTGAACCCCACGGATATCGACAAGCTGTTCGTGGGACAGGAGGTGACGCTGCGGTTTTCCGCGCTGGACCAGCGGACGACGCCGGAGCTGATCGGGCAGGTGGTACAGATATCGGCCGATTCGTTTCAGGACGATGCGACGCAGCAAAGCTATTACCGGGCCGAGGTCGCGCTGAGCGAAGGCCAGCGGGAGCGTCTGCCGGAGGATGTGACGCTGATCCCCGGCATGCCGGTCGAGACCTTCATCCGCACCGCCGACCGCACGCCGCTGGCATACCTGACGAAACCGCTGACGGATTACTTCGCCAAGGCGTTTCGCGAGTAGGCGGAGCGCCTTCGGCGCGCAGGGGTGTCTCGGCATCCCTTCGGGACGTCTCGGGGCGCGTGGCGGGCGTGACGCGCAGGTCCCGGGGGCGGGGCTGCGTGGCGGACGACGGGACCGTGAGTATTTTTCGCAAGAAAAAGCCCGTGCCGGTTTTTGCGGTTGCATCGGTGCGCCGAGCGTCTAGCGTTCGCGGCAACGCAACCGAGGAGGTCGGGATCATGGGGAAATTCGAGGACAAGCTGGCTGAGATGGGCGTAACGCTGCCCGAGGCAGCGGCACCGGCGGCGAATTACGTGCCGTATGTGCAGGTGGGTGACATACTGTACGTTTCGGGTCAGTTGCCGAAGCTGGGCGACGAGATGATGATCGGCAAGCTGGGCGACGACATGGACGTGGCCGCGGGCGCCGAGGCGGCGAAGGCTTGTGCGATCAACCTGCTGGCGCAGGTCAAGGCGGCGTGCGGCGGTGACCTAGACCGGCTGAAGCGGGTGGTGAAGCTGGGCGGGTTCGTGAATTCGACTCCGGACTTTACCGAGCAGCCGCAGGTGATCAATGGTGCGTCGGATTTCATCGGCGAGGCGCTGGGTGACGCGGGCAAACACGCGCGCGCGGCCGTGTCGTCGCCGGCGCTGCCCTTTGGCGTGGCGGTCGAGATCGAAGGCGTGTTTCAGATCGGATGAGCCGGCTGGACCCGGAATTTCTGCGCGCGCCGCTGGCGCATCGGGCTTTGCATGATGTGAGCGACTGCCGGCCCGAAAATTCGCGCGCGGCGATCGCGGCGGCGATGGCCCATGGCTATGGCATCGAGATCGATCTGCAACTCAGCCGCGACGGCGCTGCCATGGTGTTTCACGACTATGACCTCAGGCGTCTGACCGGGCAGGCCGGGCCGGTGCAGCAGCGGGACGCGGCGGAGCTGGGCCGAATCTCGCTGCTGGGCGGGGACGAGGGAATACCGGCGTTGCCGGAGGTGCTGGAGCTGGTGGCGGGGCGCGTGCCGCTTTTGATCGAGTTGAAGGACCAGCAGGGTCAGATGGGCCAGACCGACGGGCGACTGGAGGCCGCGACGGCAGTGGCGCTGCGAGGCTATGCCGGGCCGGTGGCGGTGATGTCGTTCAACCCCGAGATGATGATAGCGATGCGCGACCTTGCGCCCGACGTGGTGCGCGGCATCGTGAGTTGCGATTATGCTGTGGACGACTGGCCCCTTTTGCGTGCTGACGTGCAGGAGCGATTGCGCGATATCCCGGACTATGAGCGCGCGGGGGCGTGTTTTGTCAGCCATCAGGCGCAGGACCTGGGCCGGGCCCGGGTTGCGGAATTGCAGGGCAAGGGCGCGGATGTGCTGTGCTGGACGATCCGGTCGCCGGAAGAGGAAGCAGAGGCACGGCGCGTGGCGCAAAACATCACCTTCGAGGGATACCTTCCGGCAATTCCCGCTTGAACCGGAGCGGGTCGGCCACAGATTGAGGGTATGATTTCCAAAAGTGATGAGCGGTCTTGATGGATGGCGGATCGGTCCTTGTGAGCGTCTACGAAAGCCTGGGCGACGTGGCGCAGGCCGAGTGGGATGCGTGCGCCTGCCCCGAGGCCGAGGATGGGGGTCGGGCGGAGGACCCGTTCACCACATACCGTTTTCTGAAGGCGCTGGAGGACAGCGGCTCGGTCGGGGCCGGCACGGGATGGCAGCCGCATTACATGGTGGCGGAGATGGACGACCAGGTGATCGCCTGCGCGCCGCTTTACGTGAAGAGCCACAGCCAGGGCGAGTACATCTTCGACCACAACTGGGGCCATGCCTATGAACGCGCCGGCGGGCGATACTATCCCAAGCTGCAGATGGCGGTGCCCTTCACGCCGGTGACAGGACGGCGGATGCTGACCCGGCCGGGGTACGAGCAGCCGGGGCGCGATGCGCTGATGCAGGCCGCGGTCAGCATCGGGGACCGCAACGAGCTGTCGTCGCTGCATGTCACCTTCTGCACCGAGTTCGAGCGGGAAGTGGGCACGCAGATGGGCCTGTTGCCGCGGATTACCCAGCAGTTTCACTGGTTGAACCGTGGATACGAGAGCTTCGACGACTTTCTGGAAAGCCTGAGTTCGCGCAAGCGCAAGAACATCCGCAAGGAGCGGGCGCAGGCGCAGGGCTTTGGCGGCGAGATCGTGCAATTGACCGGCGACGCGATCCGGCCCGAGCACTGGGAGGCGTTCTGGGAGTTCTACCAGGACACCGGGGCGCGCAAATGGGGGATGCCGTACCTGACGCGCAAGTTCTTTGACCTCGCACAGGAGCGTCTGCGGGACGACATCCTGCTGGTCTTGGCGCTGGAGGACGGCGTGCCCGTGGCGGGCGCGCTGAACATGATCGGGCGCGACGCGCTTTATGGCCGGTACTGGGGCTGTGCGGCGCATCACCCTGCGATGCATTTCGAGTTGTGTTACTATCAGGCGATTGATTATGCCATCGAACACGGGCTGTCCCGTGTCGAGGCCGGCGCGCAGGGCGAGCACAAGCTGGCCCGCGGATACCTGCCGGTCGAGACCCATTCGCTGCACTGGTTTCGTGACCCGCCTTTTTCGGATGCCGTGGCGCGTTATCTTGAGGCAGAGCGAGAGGCCGTGGCGGATGACATCGAAATCCTGACGAGCTTCGGCCCGTTCAGGAAAGCAAACGTGGAGGAGCAGGAATGAGCGAGAAGCTGAGCGATACTGCGCGGAAGACGACGCTGGAGCCGCTGTTGGAGAGTGGCTGGGAAATGGTCGAGGGCCGCGATGCCATCCACAAAACCTTTGAGTTCGCCAATTTCGTCGAGGCGTTCGGGTTTATGACCCGCTGCGCGATCTGGGCCGAGAAGTGGGATCACCATCCCGAGTGGTCGAATGTCTACAAGACGGTCGAGGTGACGCTGACCAGCCACGATGTGGAGGGGCTGAGTTCACGCGACACCAAGCTGGCGCGGAAGATGGACAAGTTGGCCGAAGGCTGAGCGACCTTTGGCCAAAGGCCGGGACGCGTGCGCGCCCCGGCCTGACGTGTCAGATCGCGTCGAGCAGCGACTCACCGGCGGAGGTCTCGCAGGCGCCGGGGTTGTCCTCGACATGCAGGACCTTCACGGTGCCATCCTCGACCAGCATGGCATAGCGCTTGGAGCGGTCGATGAGGCCGACGGGCGGTGCGGTGAAGTCCATGCCGACGGCTTTGGTGAACTCCGATTGCGGGTCGCCCAGCATGGTGATGCCGGCGTCGCTGGCGCCGGTGTCCTTGCCCCAAGCATCCATCACGAAGGCGTCGTTGACCGAGATGCAGATGATCTCGTCCACACCCTTGGCGTCGAAATCGGCCTTGGTGCGGATGAAGCTGGGCACGTGGGCGGAGTGACAGGTGGGAGTGAAGGCGCCGGGAACGGCGAAGATCGCCACCTTGCGGCCTTTGGTCTTGTCGGACAGCGCGACCTCTTCGGGGCCGTCCGCACCCATCTTGAGCAGCGTCGCATCGGGGAGTTTGTCGCCGGTGGTGATCGTCATTGTCGCATCCTGTCTTTCGTTTGCGTTTCGATTGCCTGTAAGTATAGGCCCTGACGGCCCGAGGGCCATGTGGAATTTGCAGGAGGGGACATGTCTGGGATCGTTGTCGTGGGCGCGGGGCAGGCGGGCAGTTCGCTGGTGGCGAAGCTGCGGGCGCTTGGCTATGACGGCAAGGTGACGCTGATCGGGGAAGAGCACGCACCGCCTTACCAGCGCCCGCCCCTGTCGAAGAAATACCTGCTGGGCGAGATGGAATTGGAGCGGCTCTATCTGCGGCCCGAGAGTTTCTATTCCGAGAACATGATCGACCTGCGGCTGGACGCGGCGGTGACGGCGATTGACCGGACCGACAAGGTGGTCGTCGCCGGTGGGCAGGCCGTGCCTTACGAGCATCTGGTTCTGACCACGGGGTCGGTGCCGCGGCGGTTGCCGCCAGCGATCGGCGGGGCCTTGGAGGGGGTCTATGTCGTGCGCGATCTGCGCGACGTGGACAGCATGGGGCCGGAGTTTCGCGAAGGCGCGAAGGTGCTGATCGTCGGGGGCGGCTATATCGGGCTGGAAGCCGCCGCGGTGGCCGCCTCGAAGGGGTTGCAGGTGACGCTGGTCGAAATGGCGGACCGGATCCTGCAGCGCGTGGCGGCGAATGAGACGTCGGATTATTTCCGGGAGTTGCACCGCTCGCACGGGGTGGACATTCGCGAGGGCGTCGGGCTGGAGCGGTTGACCGGCGAGGGGCGGGTCAGTGGCGCGCTGTTGAGCGACGGCACCGAGCTGGAAGCGGATTTCGTGATCGTGGGCGTGGGGATTACGCCGGCCACGGCGCTGGCCGAGGCGGCCGGTGTCGAGGTCGAGAACGGGATCAAGGTGGACGCGCAGGGGCGCACGAGCGATCCGGCGATCTGGGCCGCCGGTGATTGTGCGAGCTTTCCGTACCGGGGCGCGCGCCTGCGGCTGGAAAGCGTGCCCAATGCAATCGACATGGCGGAATGCGTGGCCGAGAACATCATGGGGGCGGACAAGACCTATGTGCCGCAACCGTGGTTCTGGTCGGATCAGTACGATGTGAAGCTGCAGATTGCCGGGCTGAACGTGGGGTATGACCGGGTGGTGACGCGCGACAGCGAGGGCGGCATTTCTTTCTGGTATTTCGCGGGCGACACGCTGTTGGCGGTGGACGCGGCCAATGATGCGCGGGCCTATATGGTGGGCAAGCGTTTGATCGACAATGGGAAAACTGCCGATCCGGCGGTGGTGGCGGACCCTGGCGCGGACCTCAAGGCGCTGTTGAAGGCGTGAGGATCATCGGCGGCGAGTTTCGCGGGCGGCGGCTGGGCTCGGTCGGCAAGGGGGACGAGGGCGCGCGGCTGCGGCCCACCTCGGACCGGGTGCGCGAGAGCCTGTTCAACGTGCTGATGGCGCGGTTCGGGGAGCGCGTGGAGGGCGCCGCGGTGCTGGACCTCTTTGCCGGGACCGGGGCGCTGGGGCTGGAGGCCTTGTCGCGCGGAGCGGCCCGCGCGGTGTTCGTGGAAAGCGGGCGCGTGGGACAACGGCTGATCCGGGAGAATGTTGCGCTGTGCGGTGTTGCGGACCGGGCAACGCTGGTTGGCCGGGATGCGCGCAAGCTTGGCGCGGCGACGGAGGCCTGCGGGCTGGTGTTCCTCGATCCGCCCTATGGCAAGGGGTTGGGCGAGGCGGCTTTGAGCGCGGCAATGGCCGGAGGGTGGATTGCGCCGGGGGCCTTGGTGGTTTGGGAGGAAGGCGGCGCGGTGACGGTGCCCGAAGGTTTGAGTCTGCTTGATGAGCGGGGGTACGGGGATACGGTGATCCGGGTTCTGGAGGCGGGGTAGGGGCGCGTGGGTTTTCACCCACCCTACGCGAGGCCCCGGATCAGGTCCGGGACGGGTGATTTTCGACTTCGCACGGCTTCACCCCTTCATCAACTCCGGCAGGTCGCCGGTCAGGCCCGCCGCCTCGCGGATGAATTTCCGGCGCAGGGCGGGCATGGCCGACAGTGCGCCCATGCCGATGTCGCGCGCGGCGCGCAGGAGGGGGTTGTCGTTGGAAAATAGCCGGTTGGTGAGGTCGGTCGTCACCGCCAGCGTTGCGGTGTCGAAGCGGCGCCATTGCTGGTAGCGGGCGAGCACGTCGGAAGCGGCGAAATCCTCGCCTCGGCGGGTGGCGTCGGTAAGGACCTGGGCGAGCGCGCCCACGTCGCGCAGGCCAGCGTTGAGGCCTTGGCCCGCGATGGGGTGCATGCCGTGGGCGGCGTCGCCGATCAAGGCCAGCCGTTCGGCCACGAAGGCGTTGGCCAATGTCAGGTTCAGCGGGTAGGTGAAGCGCTTGCCGCGCAGCGAGATGTCGCCCAGGAAATCGCCGAAGCGGGGGCGGAGGACCTCCATGAACTCGGCATCATCCAGCGCGGCGAAGCGGGCGGCGGTCGCCTCGGTCTCGGACCAGACGATGGAACTGACATTGCCGGGCAGGGGCAGGATGGCCAGCGGCCCGGGCGGCATGAAGAACTGGTGCGCGATGCCGTTATGGGGCAGCTCGTGTTCGATGGCGGCCACCAGTGCGGTCTGGCCGTAGTCCCAGCCTGTGCGGGCGATGCTGGCGCGCTGCGCGGTGCCGGAGGCGCGCCCGTCGGAGCCCACCACGATGCGGCCCGCGAGGGTCTTGCCGGAGGCGAGCGTGAGGGTGACGCCGGTGGGAGAGACGTCCTGTGCGGTGACGGTGTCGGTGACTTGGGCGATCCGATCCTCGTCCTGCATCGCCTCGAGAAAGGCGCGGCGCAGGTAGCGGTCTTCGAGCATGTGGCCCATCGGGCCTTCCTCGATCTCGGCATGGTCGAAATGCAGGAAGAAGGGTGCGGCCCCTTCGCCCGCGCGGCCGTCGGAGACCTTGATTTCCAGCATGGGCTGCGCGCTGTCTGCAACACGGGGCCAGATGCCGATATTGCTCAGCAGGCGCACCGAGGCCAGCGCCAGGGCATAGGCGCGACCGTCGAAGGCGGCATCCTCGCGCACGGTCTGGGGCAGGGTGTCGATCACGGTGACGGTCAGGCCAGCCTGTGCTGCGGCGAGGGCGAGCGCTGGGCCGGTGAGGCCGCCGCCGACGATGAGGATATCGCTGTCATGGTCCATGCGGTTCAATATGTTGGCGCGGGCCGAATTGTCCATGCGCCGGATTGTCATTGGGTGGGCTTGCCTTGCGACGAGGCATCTGCGTTCATGCGGACGACTTGGCAAGAGCGCGGAGGATCCGGGATGAACGAGTGGCTGACGATGAGTGCGGCGGAGCTGGGGCGCGGGATCGAGGCGGGCGAGATCGGGCCGGCGGCGCTGACGGAGGCGTATCTGGAGGCGATCGATGCGCATCCTGCACGGGACGAGATCTATTCGGTCGTCACCCATGAGCGCGCCCGGGCCGAGGCGCAGGCGGCCGAGGCACGGGCGAAAGCCGGGCGGCGGTTTGGGCCGCTGGATGGCGTGCCGATTAGCTGGAAGGATCTGTTCGACAGCGCGGGGACGGCAACGGAGGCGGGCACGCGGCTGTTGAAGGGCCGCGTGCCGGAGCGGGACGCCGAAGTGTTGCGCAACGCGACCGCTGCGGGGCTGGTCTGTCTGGGCAAGACGCATATGAGCGAGCTGGCGTTTTCGGGGCTGGGGCTGAACCCGATGACAGCGACGCCGCCGAATATCCACGACCCGAAGCTGGTGCCGGGGGGATCATCCTCGGGTGCGGCGGCGAGCGTGGCGCATGGGTTGGCGGCCTGCGGCATCGGGTCGGACACGGGCGGGTCGGTGCGGATCCCGTCGGCCTGGAACGATCTGGTGGGGTTCAAGACCACGTCGGGGCGCGTGTCGCTGGACGGGGTCGTGCCGCTCTGCGCGAAGTTCGACACGGTGGGGCCGCTGGGCCGCAGCGTGGAGGATTGCGCGCTGATGCTGGCGGCGCTTGAAGGTGGGCGGGCAGCGGACCTGGAAGGCGCGTCGCTGGAGGGGATGCGCTTTGCCGCGTTGCAGTCGGTGGTGTTCGAGGACATCCGGGACGAACCGCGTGATGCCTATTTCAGCGCGCTGGAGAGGTTGAAAGCCGCTGGCGCGAGGATCGAGGAGGTGGACTCGCCCGAGGCCGAGCAGGCGATGCCGTTGTCGGCGATCCTTTTCACGTCCGAGGCTTATGGCATTTGGGGCGACGTGATTTCGGCCAATCCGGACAAGATGTTCAAGCCGATCCGTGAGCGGTTCGAATCCGGCAAGGAATTTCGGGCTTGTGACTACGTCGCGGGCTGGAACCTGCTGGCGGCGCTGCGAATCCAGTGGGCCGAACGGATGAAACCCTATGACGCGGTGCTGATGCCGACTGCGCCGAACCTGCCGCCCGAGGTGGACCGACTGATGACCGACGACGAGTATTACGTGACCGAAAACCTGCTGGCGCTGCGCAACACGCGGGTGGGCAACCTGATGGGGCTGGCCGCTGTCAACTTGCCCACCGGAATCCCCGGTTGCGGGCTGCTGATGTGCGGCGAAGCTTTTGGCGAAGAGCGGATACTGCGGGTCGCCAAGGCGGCCGAGACGGCGTTGGCCTGAACATTCGAAATCATTGCTGGACGCAAAATCTTGTCTGGGTGATGCCGGAGGGCCACAATACTTGGCCTACTTTAGAGGTATCCGCTAACCACTTGCCAAAAATGCCACAATCCCCGCGACCCCGGTTGGTTTTTCTGGACGCAACGCGGGCGCTTTTGTAGATTTGGTTAAAACGGGGCGACAACGATCCCGTAGCTTTGAGGCAGTGTTGATGTTTCCCGAGCGGTTTTCGAACCTTCCGGAATATGCGTTTCCGCGTTTGCGGAGCCTTTTGGACGTGCACGCGCCCGGCGGTGATGTGATCCACATGACCATCGGCGAGCCGCAGCACGATTTCCCGGGCTGGATCATGGACGTGATCGAGAAGCACGCGGGCGAGTTCCGCAAGTACCCGGTGAACGAGGGTATTCCGGCGCTGAACACGGCGTTCTGTGACTGGGTTTCGCGGCGCTATGGCGTGGAGTTGAGCCCGGACCGGCACGTGATGGCGCTGAACGGCACGCGCGAGGGGCTGTACAACGCGATGATGACGCTGTGCCCCGAGACGAAGAACGGCAAGCAGCCGATCGTTCTGCTGCCGAACCCGTTTTACCAGGTTTACATGGTGGCCGCGCTCAGCGTGGGGGCCGAGCCGATGTTCCTGCCCGCGACGCGCGAGACCGGCTTTCTGCCCGATTTCGCCAGTCTGGACGCCGATGTGCTGGACCGGGTGACGGTGGCGTACCTGTGCTCACCGTCGAACCCGCAGGGCGCGGTGGCGGATGCGGAGTACTGGCAAACGCTGATCGGGCTGGCGGAAAAGCACGATTTCAAGGTCTTCGCCGACGAATGCTATTCCGAGATCTACCGCGACACGCCGCCCGTGGGCGCGCTGGAAGTCGCCAAGAATAAGGGCGCGGACCCCGAGCGGGTGGTGGCGTTTCACAGCCTGTCGAAGCGGTCGAACCTGGCCGGGTTGCGGTCGGGTTTCGTGGCGGCGGGGCCGCAGAGCATGAAGCGGATCCGGCAATTGCGCTCTTACGCGGGCACGCCCTTGCCGATGCCGTTGCAGCACGCGGCGGCCAAGGTCTGGGC
Source organism: Roseovarius sp. THAF9 (assembly GCF_009363715.1). Lineage (NCBI taxonomy): Bacteria > Pseudomonadati > Pseudomonadota > Alphaproteobacteria > Rhodobacterales > Roseobacteraceae > Roseovarius > Roseovarius sp. THAF9. The sequence goes on along the minus strand of NZ_CP045404.1, from coordinate 3,505,536 downwards.
GGACGAAAAGCACGTGGAGGTGAACCGCAGGCTTTACCAGGAAAAATACGCGCTGGCCGACGAAATCTTCGACGGCGTGGCAGGTTATCAGGGCCCCGAGGCGGGGTTTTTCCTGTGGCTGCCGGTCGAGGATGGCGAGGCGGCGGCGTTGAAGCTGTGGAAAGAGACAGGCGTGCGGGTGCTGCCCGGCGCGTATCTTGCACAGGAGGCCGGCGGGCATAACCCCGGCAAGCAATACATAAGGGTCGCGATGGTGGCCCCAAAGAAGGAGGTGGCACGCGGCCTGACGCAGCTGCGTGACTGTCTATATAATTAACGAGGAAGAGGCAACATGGCATATCAGACGCGCGGACGTGACCCGCTGTTGGACAGCTCGATGGCAGAGGCGATCGAGAAGCGAGGCAAGGAACTTCTGGGACTGGCCCTGCTGGCACTGGGCTTTGCCGCCGCGATGATGATCGCATCCTATCACCCTGACGACCCCAGCTGGATGGCCGCAACCGACGAGCCGGTGCAGAACATGCTGGGCCGCATGGGCGCGTCGATTGCCGCGCCGCTTTTCATGATCGTGGGATGGGGGGCGTGGGGCCTGGCAATTGTCCTGGGAGCGTGGGGTGTGCGTTTTGCCCTGCACCGCGGTCAGGACCGGGCGATTGGCCGGTTGATCTATGCGCCGATCTGGATCGCGCTTCTGGCGATGTATGCCTCGTCGCTGGAGCCGAGCGCGGCATGGTCGGCCTCGCACAGCTTTGGTTATGGCGGGCTGTTCGGGGAGATGGCGCTGGGCACCGTGTTGGGTTTCCTGCCGATCAGCGCGACCTTCGGGCTGAAGCTGTTGTCGCTGCTCTTGGCAGCCGGGATGGTGACGCTGGGCGCGTTCATCCTTGGGTTCAGCCGGTTGGAGCTGTCGCAGATCGCACGGTTCCTGGTGGTGGGCACGATCATGACCTATGCCACGCTGCGTGCCCTGCTGGCTCGTGGCGGCGGGATCGCGGCAGGGGCCGCGAAGACGGCGCAAGCCCGCGCCGCCGAGCGCCGGGACCGCCGGATGCAGGAGCGCGCCGAGGCCGACGAGATGGCCCGGGCCGAGGCCGCTGTGCCGGAGCCGCGCGTGCACCGGGCCGAGCCGGCGATGGTCGCGAGTGCCCCGCAGCAGGCCCATGCTGCATCGGTCGCGCACGCCGCGCCGGATTATGACATGAGCCCCGCGCCGGAAAAGACCGGCGGGCTGCTGTCGCGGATGCCGTCGCTGATGCGCCGCCCCGAGCGTGAGCCCGAGCCGGAACTGATCGAGGCGTCGGAAATGCCCGACATGCCCGCCCCCAGTGGTGACCGCGTCACCGCCAAGATCGCTGACGTGATCAAGAGCCGGGTGCGCCAGAACCCCGCCGTACAGGTCGAGTCGGTGGCGCCGCTGACCCGTGGCCGGGGCCGTGGGCCGGACCCGCTGATCCTGAACACCGCGCCGCAAAACACGGTGCGGGCCGAGCCGCCGCTGACCGCCGGGCAGGCTGTGCCGGGCGTCGCGCCGACCCATGCACCGATGCAGGAGATGGTCGAGGCCGCGCCCGAGGACGAGGTGATCGAAGATGGCTATGGCGCCTATGACGCATATCAGGCAGAGTCGGAGGTTCCGGTCTACTCGCGCGCCGCAACGCCCGCGGAAGTGCCCGCGACCGAGCCGAAGAAGGTCGTGCAGCACCCGCCGCGCCGTGCGCCGCAACCGTCCACCCGGGCGCAGGCCGAGGCGCAGCCCAAGCTGCAATTCGAGGAAAAGCCGCAGGTCGAGTACGAGTTGCCGCCGCTGAGCCTGTTGACCAATCCGGTCAACATCCAGCGTCATCACCTGAGCGACGAGGCGTTGGAGGAAAACGCCCGGATGCTGGAGACGGTGCTGGACGATTATGGCGTGAAGGGCGAGATCGTCAGCGTGCGCCCCGGCCCCGTTGTGACCATGTACGAACTGGAGCCGGCGCCGGGCCTGAAAGCCAGTCGTGTCATCGGCTTGGCGGACGATATCGCGCGGTCGATGTCGGCCCTGTCGGCGCGGGTCAGCACCGTGCCGGGCCGCTCGGTGATCGGGATCGAGCTGCCCAATGACAACCGCGAGATGGTCAGTTTCCGCGAGATCCTGTCGAGCCGCGACTATGGCGACGGCAACCAGAAGCTGCCGCTGGCGCTGGGCAAGGATATCGGCGGCGACCCGATGGTGGCGAACCTTGCCAAGATGCCTCACCTGCTGATCGCGGGGACGACGGGGTCGGGCAAGTCGGTGGCGATCAACACGATGATCCTGAGCCTGCTTTACAAGCTGACGCCCGAGGATCTGCGGATGGTGATGATCGACCCGAAGATGCTGGAACTGAGCGTATATGACGGGATTCCGCACTTGCTGAGCCCGGTGGTGACGGACCCGAAGAAGGCCGTGGTGGCGTTGAAATGGGTCGTGGCGGAAATGGAAGACCGCTATCGCAAGATGTCGAAGATGGGAGTGCGCAATATCGACGGCTACAACAGCCGGGTGGCCGATGCGCTGGCCAAGGGCGAGATGTTCAGCCGGACGGTGCAGACCGGGTTCGACGACGACACCGGCGAGCCGGTGTTCGAGACCGAGGAATTCGCGCCCGAGAAGATGCCCTTTATCGTGGTCATCGTCGACGAGATGGCTGACCTGATGATGGTTGCCGGCAAGGAGATCGAGGCCTGCATCCAGCGCCTCGCGCAGATGGCGCGGGCGTCGGGCATCCACCTGATCATGGCCACGCAGCGCCCGTCGGTGGACGTCATTACAGGGACGATCAAGGCGAACTTCCCCACCCGGATCAGCTTTCAGGTGACCAGCAAGATCGACAGCCGCACGATCCTTGGCGAGATGGGGGCCGAGCAGCTTCTGGGTATGGGTGACATGCTGTACATGGCGGGCGGCGGCAAGATTACCCGCAGTCACGGGCCCTTCGTGAGCGATGAAGAGGTCGAAGAGGTGGTGAATCACCTGAAGGCTTTCGGCCCGCCGGTCTATGTGGGTGGCGTGCAGGACGGCCCCGAGGACGACAAGGCCGACAAGATCGATGCGGTTCTGGGTCTGTCGACGGGCGGCAATACGGACGGCGAGGATGCCCTGTATGACCAGGCCGTTCAGATCGCCATCACCGACCGGAAATGCAGCACGTCCTATATCCAACGCAAGCTGGCCATCGGCTATAACAAGGCCGCGCGGCTGGTCGAGCAGATGGAGGAGGAAGGCGTCGTCAGTTCCGCCAACCATGTGGGCAAGCGCGAGATTCTGGTGCCGGAGCAATAACGCCTCTGTTTCGTCCCTGGGAAACGTTTGCCTGTCTGTCGCGTTGGCGTGGTAACAAACCACAACGCACGAGGGAAAGGTGAATGGCCGGCGATGCCGAGACACTTCTGGATGAGATCGACCGGCTGGCCGAAGGCGAAGACAGCGTCTCGGTCAAGGATGTGGTCGATGCGATTGGCGGGCGCGGGTTTGGGCCAATTATCTTCGTGACGGCGCTGCTGGGCGCGTCGCCGCTGGGCGGGATCCCCGGAGTACCAACGCTTTTTGCCATTCTCGTGATCCTGATTGCCGTGCAGATCCTGCTGGGACGGCAAAGCTTCTGGATCCCCGACCGGATCGGCAACCGGGCGGTGGAGGATGAGAAGGTCACCCGCTCGGTCGGCAAGGCGCGTCCCGTGGCGAAGTGGATGGACCGGTATTTCGGGCACCGGTTGGAGGCGCTGACCGGGCAGCCGGCGCAGATCGCCGCCGCCTGCGTGGTCGTGGGCCTGTCCCTGATGATCCCGCCGCTGGAAGTGGTGCCGTTCGCGGCGCTGATCCCGTTTTCGGCCATTGCCCTGCTGGGGCTGGCGATCACGGTGCGGGACGGGGTGCTGATGGTGGTGGCCTTCGCTGCGAGCGCCGGCGCGCTGTTCGCGGCGGTAAACCTTTTCCCGTCATGACGCGTTGGGCCCCGAGACGTGGGTGCTCACGCGCAATTGCACCGATTGCTATCGCATAACAGCGCGGGCGTGCCTATCTTGCGAAGACGATGAATTAAGGAGAGGTTTCCCCTCATGCGCATGGTTGCCTTGGCTTTGAGTATGCTGCTGGCCACGCCGGCGATGGCCCAAAAGCTGTCGCTGAACGAGATTTCGCAATACCTGAACAGTTTCAGTTCGGCGACGGGCGAGTTCACCCAGATCAACGACGATGGCACGATCAGCACCGGGCAGATCTATATCAAGCGGCCCGGACGGGTACGGTTCGAGTACAATCCGCCGGAGCAGACGCTGGTGGTGGCCGATGGCGACACGGTGGGCATCATCGACCCCAAGTCCAATACCGGGGGTGAGGCCTATCCGCTGGATCGCACACCGCTGAAGATCATCCTGCAACGCAACGTGGATTTCGGTCGCGCGCGCATGGTCACCGGCCATAGCAGCGATGGCAAGACCACCACGGTGCGTGCGCAGGACCCAGCGCACCCGGAATACGGCAATATCGAGCTGGTGTTCACCGGCAACCCGGTGGAGCTGCGTCAGTGGGTGATCAACGACAGCGGCGGCAGCAAGACCACCGTGGTGCTGGGCGATCTGACAACGGGTACACAGCTGGGCAATGACAGGTTCGTCATTCCCGGCAAGGACAAGTTCAAGCGGATCGACAGGTAGGCCGGGCGAGGCGGGGCGGCTTAGCGCCGCCCGCAGGCCCGCAATTGTTGATCGTAGACGACGGCGCGCTCGCCGACCTCGCCCGAGACCCGCAACAGCCAAGGTTTGGCGTTGTAGCTGCCGCGGCTATAGCCGGTGCGCCCCTCGTGATAGGCAAGGTAGTGATTGCGCGCGTCGTGCATCGGAATGCCCAAGCGCTGGTTCGACTGCGCCATGTACCAGCCCATGAAGTCGGTCGCATCCCGGATGTCGTTGCGCCGCGCGGCGCGGTTGCCGTCGTTCAGATATTCCTCCCACGTGCCGTCCAGCGCTTGGCTGTAGCCGTAGGCGGAACTTTGGCGGCCCATGGGAATCACCCCGAGCGTCCAGCGGAAGGGCGTGCGCGCCTCGCCGTCGAACTTGCTTTCCTGGTAGATCGTGGCCATCTGAACCGGCACGGGCACGCCCCAACGACGCTCGGTCGCCTTGAAGGCCCGCAGGTAGTGCGGTTTCTGCGCCACGATGGCGCAGGCATTTTCCAGATTGTCGGGCGGCGGGCCGCTGGGGCCGCCACCACAGGCGTTCAGAGTGGCCAAGGCCACCATTCCAAGGATCGTGCGAAGACGTCTGCTCATCTGCCTCTCGCTATGTTTGTTTTTCTTTTAAGTTTAACGAAAGAATCGGGGCTTGGGAATGGCGGATTTTGCCGCCATGAGTGAGGCGCGCGGCGCAAATTGTCGGAGCCGGGTTCACAAACTGTTTCCCGATAAATTGCTCGTGCAGGTTGGACAAAACTCGGTTGAACGCGGTAGGATGTGCGGGTAGGGGCTAGATGAATGTTGAAGACGCGCGCAAAATATCACCTTGGTCAGATCGTGAAACACCGCAAACATCCGTTTCGCGGTGTGATTTTCGATGTGGACCCGGAATTCGCTAATACCGAGGAGTGGTACGACTCGATTCCCGAGGAAAGCCGCCCGGTGAAGGATCAGCCGTTTTACCACCTTCTGGCCGAGAACGATCAGACCTATTACGTGGCATATGTCAGCGAACAGAACCTGATCGCCGATTACTCGGGCGAGCCCGTGGGGCATCCGGATATCCCGGACCTGTTCGGTCCGTTCGAGGATGGTCAGTACCCGCTTCACTTCCAACTGAACTAAGCCCTTGGGGCGCGGTGCCGCGCCCCGGACTCGTTGCGGCGTCAATACCCCAGCGCGCAGCCGTCCTTGCGCGGGTCAGAGCCGCCTTCGAGCACGCCGTTTTCCTTGATTTCGATGGCCTGCGCGCCGCCGATGGCCTCGTCGGGTTCGACGACGTTGTGACCCAGATCGGCCAGCGCCTGATGCACCTCGGGGGCGTAACCCTTCTCGACCCGCAACTCGCCCGCATCGGGGAAGCAGCGGGGGGCATCGATCGCCTCCTGCGAGGAGAAGCCGAAATCGCGCAGATTGGACACGAAACGCGCGTGGCCGTTGGCCTGATACGCGCCGCCCATGACGCCGAACGGCATGGTGACGCGGCCACCCTCGCGCAGCATGCCGGGGATGATCGTGTGCATGGGGCGTTTGCCGCCGGCCATCTCATTGGGGTGCCCCTCTTCCAGCGTGAAACCGGCACCGCGATTTTGCAGAAGGATGCCGAACTTTTCGGATGCGATGCCGGAGCCGAAGCCGTGGAAGATGGAGTAGATCAACGACACCGCCATGCGGTCGCGGTCGACCACGGTGATGTAGATCGTGTCGCGGTGCACGGCCTCGCTGAGCGTTGTCGCGGACGGCATGGCCTTTTTCGGATCGATGAGCGCGGCGAGCGCGCGGGCGGTGTCCATTGACAGCATGTGACCCAGCCGCGCGACATGATCGCTGTCGGCCATGAAGCGGTTGCGGGCGTCATAGGCCAGCTTGGTCGCCTCGGCTTCGATATGGGCGCGCTGGGCGCCGAGAGGATCCATCGCCGCGATGTCGAACTGCGTTAGGATGTTGAGCAGCAGGATCGCCGTGGCGCCCTGGCCGTTGGGCGGATGCTCGACCAGGTCGATGCCGGAATAGCTGCCGCTGATGGGATCCGTCGGCGTGCAGGCGGTGGCGGCGAAATCGTCCGCCGTGTGGACGCCGCCCATGGCGTTGAGGGCCGCCAATATGTCGTCGGCCACTTCGCCCTTGTAGAACGCGTCGCGCCCGTCGCGGGCGACGCGGCGCAGCACCTCGGCCTGGCCGGGGCAGCGAAAGATCTCGCCTTGCTGCAGGGGTTTGCCGCCGTTCGAAAAATGGGTGAGACCGTGACCCTGCAGGCATTCACCGGCACTGGGCCAGTCATTGGCGACGCGCGGGGCGACAGGCACGCCGTTCTCGGCATAGTGGATGGCGGGGGCGAGAAGCGCATCGAGACCCAGCTTGCCGTGGGTGTCGGACAAATGGCAGAAGGCGTCGACGGCGCCGGGAATGGTGACCGCCTCGGGGCCGTGCAGGGGTACCGTGTCGAGGCTGCGGGCGCGCAGGTCGGCGGCGCTGGCGGCGGCGGGCGCGCGGCCGGAGCCGTTGAGCGCATGGATGTCATCGCTGCCGGGTTTCGTAAACAGAACGAAGCAGTCGCCGCCGATCCCGGTCATCTGCGGCTCGCAGATCCCCAGGAGGACGGCGCCGGCGATGGCCGCGTCCATGGCGTTGCCGCCGCGTTTCAGAATGTCGATGGCGGCCTGTGCGGCCAGGGGGTGCGACGTGGCGCACATGCCATTCGTGGCCAGAACGGCCGAGCGGCCGGGGCGTTGGAAATCGCGCATGAAAGCTCCGGTGATTGGTGGTTTTTGGGGCCACCTTAGGGAGTGCGTCGGGAAATGCCAATCAGGGGGGAGAAGAACCTCGACGCCGCGTACTGGGTGGGGGCTGTAAAACGCGGCGCCGAGGGAAGCCATATGCAGCTACAGTATCGTTTATGTCGATCCATTGGGGCGGCTGTGCGATGGGATTGGGGCAATTTGGTGACGTCAGGATTTTTCCGGTGCCACGTAACGCGGAAAGGTCATGCGCAGCGTGTTGCGACCCGCTTGGCGCGTGTAGAAAAGGTCAAGGCACAGCTTGTGGAGGAGAAACCAGCCGAATCCCCCTTCCGGCAGGTCCGCGCGGGCGCCTGAGCTGTCCGGCAGGTGGCCCGGAGGCAGGGCGTCGCCCGGCATGGCGCGGCCCGAATCGTACAGTGTGACCAGCACGCGGTCGTCAGAAAGATTGGCCGTCATGTGCACCTCGCCCGGGGCACGGCCCGCATACGCATGTTCGGTGACGTTGTTGAGTGCCTCGCTGACCGCGAGGGTGATCGAGCTGCGCAGGTCCCCGTCAATCCCGGCATCGGTCAAGGCCACGCCGAGCGCCTCGACCATATGGCGCACTTCAAGTTCCGTCGCTGTGGACGAGAGCGCGATGAGCGGCCCTGCGTCCGATGGGGCGGTGGCGGCCACTTTACCGCGTCAGCCCGCCGCGCGCTGAAGCGCCGCTGCCATGTCTTTGTGGATCACGAAGATCGAATCCATCCGCGTCAGACGAAATACCTTAGCGACGTCCGGGGTCAGCCCGGCAAGGTCCAGCCGCCGCCCGTCGCCCATTTGTTTCATCGAGGCGACGATGGCACCAAGGCCGCTGGAATCGACGAAGGCGACGCCGGACAGGTCGAGCACAACGTGATCGCCGCCGTCATCCGTCAGGGCGCGCATTTCATCCTTGAATCGAATCGCCGAAGCCGCGTCGATGCGGTTGTCTTCGACCGTGATAACCTTGATGTTGTTGTGAGTGGCGCAGGTAAGTTGCATGAAGCCTCCGGACACGGGAAAGTTGCGTGCAGGCTAGGCGCAATTCCTTACCAAACCGTTTGGCCCCGAGAGCTTTCCGAAAGCGGCACGCAAAGATGAAAGGACAGTCAGCATGAAAGAGGTTGTGATCGCGGGTGCGGCCCGAACGCCCATGGGCGGTTTCCAGGGGGATTTCGATGGGGTCGAGGCCAGTGTCCTGGGCGGCGCGGCAATTTCCGCGGCGCTGAATGATGCGGGCGCATCGACTGTGGCTGAGCTGTTGATGGGCTGTGTTCTTCCGGCCGGGCAAGGGCAGGCTCCGGCGCGGCAGGCAGGTTTCAGGGCGGGGCTGGGCGAAGAGGTGCCTGCGACGACGCTGAACAAGATGTGTGGCTCGGGCATGAAGGCGGCGATGATCGGGTTCGACCAGATCGCGCAGGGCCATACCGACACGATGGTGACGGGGGGCATGGAGAGCATGTCGAACGCGCCATACCTGCTGCCCAAGATGCGCGGCGGGGCGCGGATCGGGCATGGGCAGGTGATCGACCACATGTTTCTTGATGGGCTGGAGGACGCCTATGACAAAGGGCGGTTGATGGGCACTTTCGCCGAGGATTGCGCCGAGAAATACCAGTTCACTCGCGAGGCGCAGGATGCGTATGCCATCGGGTCGCTGGAAGGGGCGCTGAAGGCGCAGAAGAGCGGTGCTTTCGACGGCGAGATCGCGCCGGTGACGTTGGAGACTCGCAAGGGCAGTGTGGTCGTCGAGACGGATGAGCAGCCCGGAAAGGCGCGGCCCGACAAGATACCACAGCTGAAGCCTGCATTCCGCGAGGGCGGGACGGTGACAGCGGCCAATTCGAGCTCGATCAGCGATGGCGCGGCGGCGCTGGTGCTGGCCTCGCGCGAGGCGGCGGAGGCGCAGGGGCTGAAGGTGCGGGCGCGGATCCTGGGCCATGCCAGCCATGCGCAAGCGCCGGGATGGTTTACCACGGCCCCGGTGCCTGCGGCGCAGAAGCTGCTGGAGCGGATCGGCTGGACCAAGGACGACGTGGACCTGTGGGAAGTGAACGAGGCTTTTGCCGTAGTGCCCATGGCCTTCATGCACGAAATGGGGCTGCCGCGGGACAAGGTGAACGTGCATGGCGGGGCCTGTGCGCTGGGACACCCCATTGGGGCAAGCGGGGCGCGGATCATGGTTACGTTATTGAATGCGTTGGAAAAAAGAGATTTGAAGCGTGGTGTGGCAGCGATCTGCATCGGCGGGGGCGAAGGCACGGCCATCGCGATCGAGCGGGACTGAGGCGCAAATCTTTTACGGAAAAGATTTGCCAAGAGTTTTGCTGAAAACTCTTGGCGCGGGAGGTGAGCTATGCGTGCGGATTACGACACGTTGTCCAAGACCATCGGGGCGTTGACCGAGGGCGAGAGCGACGCGGTGGCGCTGATGGCGACGGTGGTGTGCGAGTTGCACCATGCCGACGCGCGGTTCGACTGGACGGGGTTCTACCGTGTGACCGAACCCAAGCTATTGAAAATAGGGCCTTATCAGGGCGGGCATGGGTGTTTGCAGATCCCGTTTTCGCGGGGGGTCTGCGGGGCCGCGGCGCGGACGGGCGAGGTGCAGCTGGTCGATGATGTCGACAGTTTTGACGGGCATATCGCCTGTGCCAGCTCGACCCGGTCGGAGATCGTTTTGCCCGTGCGGGACGGGCAGGGGCGGCTGCTGGCGGTGCTGGATATCGACAGCGATCAACCTGCCGCGTTCGATCAGGGGGATGCGGACGGGCTGGCGCGCATTCTGGAAATGGTGTTCGGCCGAATCGAAAGTTAACGGCGAAAACAGCGATCGGTATCGCGTCGGTATTCCGGTGGCAGCGCGTCGGTTTCCCCAACCGCACGGCGTTTGCGAACAGACCGCGCGGCGGGGTCGGGAAATGGCCGTTACAAGCCGAGCCGTTTTTCGGTCGCCGGCCCGACGATTCCATCAGCGCGCAGGCCATGCGCGCGCTGGAACAGGATCACCGCCCGCCGCGTATACCCGCCGTAAACGCCGTCATGCAAAACCGGCCAGCCCGCGTCAGTCAGGGCGCGCTGTACGATCAGGATGTCATCGCCGGCCATCATCGGTTTCGTGCGGCGAAGGGTGCGGACCTGCCAGTCGAGCGGATTGACCTCTTGGGAGAGGCTGGCCACGGACTGCACCTCGCCCTCGATCGGCTTTTCCGTGGCGATGTTGTCGAACGTGACCGTTTTCGCGGGCTTCGTCCCGACACTCGCCATCCTGACGGTGCGCGTCTGGCCGTTGCCGGTGTCAGTGCCGGGATCGGGCGTCAGGTTGACTTCGGTACGCTCCACTTCGACCTCTTTCTGAAGGGGCGACAGTTCATCAGCGGCAACCTCTGCACTCGGCTCTACGACGCATTCGCCGGGGCGCACGGGTTGCTGGCGCTGGACCACGACGCGCGAATCCACGGCGCTGGCGCCCTCGAACGTGCCTTCGACCCGAAAGCTCAGCAATTCGGGCGCAAGGTAGGTGGAGAGGTCGAAGGCGTCGGTCTGCGATGGGCCGTCCGGCGTCTTTTGCATGAGCACCTTGAAGTTACCCACTTGGATTTCGTCGCCGCCCCAACCGAACATGCAGTGATTGTTGACCACCTTGCCGGGATGCCAGCCACCCTCGTATTCGGCCTGGCAGACGAGCAGAGCACCGTTGTAGCGCCGATCGGGGTCATCATCCTCGACATCGCTTATCACGGGCGATTGGTCGGGGTCATCGAGCCTGGCCTGGTCGGTTTCATGCCTGTCCTCGAAGTCGTCCTTCCATTCCCAGTAGTAGCTGTTATCGGGCATCGACAACATCTCGTAGCTGCGCTTTTCATACTCTTTGCCGCCGTAGCTGATGTTGCACTTTCCGGCGATGCGTTTTCCGGGATGCAGAAAGCCGTTGTGTTCGGCACGGCAGATGTAAAGGTTGCGATTGTTCCCGTTGGCGTCGGGCTCGCTTCCGCCCAAAACAAGCCGCGCGCCCGCAAGATCGCCGGGGCGGCGCCATGACACCTCGGGGGCGTATTGCACCACGGCATCGCCGGTGATCTCGACATCGACCGAGAAGGGCTTGCCCTCGATCACCTGTTCGATGACCTGCAACTGCGCACGACGGAAGTGCAGCGGCGCGACCATCGTGTTGTAAGTCTGGGTGTAGGCCAGAATAACCCCGGTTTCCGTGGCTTGTCCCGTTTCACTTGTGATCGTGGTATTGAAGGCGGCCTGGGACGACCCGCCGGGCCAGTCCGCGGAAATGCTGAATTCGGCGCTTATCGCGGCGCCTTGGGATGTCCTGAATGTCCCGACATGGCTGTATTCGGCCGTGATATCGCCACCGAAGGGTATTGTATCATCAGGGTCGCAGTTGATGCTTGCAGCCGATTGAATACCGCGCGGCTTGATCTCGAGATTTTCCGGGTCGCCTCCCCAGATCAGCGGGCCGGTGGAGATGCCGCCGCGGCGCTCGATCGATATGGCGGTGTGGCCGGGGGGGATATGGTCCTTCATGAAGGCCGAAGAATTCTTGAGCTTTTCGAGAAGGGCGCGATCGGTCTTGCTCATTTCCGCAAGTGCGGGCGTGGAGATGGCCGCGATCAAGGCAGTCGTACATAGTAAACGCATTGAGATTAATCCTGTTTGAGAGGGTGAAATAAATAATCGAAACCGGAAACAACCTATCATAGCACGAAGAGGACGGTTTCAGGCAATGGTGTGCAGAGCCGTCGTATAGAACGCTGTGAAATTTGTGTTGATTTTTTCACGCGACTCGCGCAGCGTGAAAATTGACGCAATAATTTCACGGGAAGAGTGCCCTTTGGAACAGAGCCAGATCTCCGCCATGCGCAGCCTCGGAGCCGACTTGCGCGCCTTGCGCAAGGCGCGGGGGCTGACGCTGAGCGAGATGGCGCAGGCGCTGGGCCGGTCGGTGGGTTGGCTGAGCCAGGTGGAGCGGGACCTGTCCGAGCCGTCGATTTCCGATCTGCGGGCGATTGCGGGTGCGTTCGACGTGCCGATGTCGTTTCTTTTCGCTCATGCCAGCGCCCCGGCCGAGGAGCAGGGCATCATCGTGCGCGAAGGGGCGCGGCGGCAGATGGGCTCGGGCGAGGAAGGGCTGATCGAAGAACTGTTGTCGCCGGATTTGAGCGACGATTTCGAGGTGATCCATTCCACGTTCCGGCCCGGATCGAAGATGCAGCGCCCCGCCGCGCGGCCGACGCAGGAGGTGGGGTACATCGTGTCCGGTCGGCTGGACCTGAGCATCGGCGGGCGGGCGTTCACCGTGGGGCCGGGGGACAGTTTTCGAATCCGGCATGAAACCTATGCGTGGTCGAACCCCTATGACGCGCCGTGTGTCGCGATCTGGGTGATCGCGCCGCCGGTCTATTGAGGGGGCGGAGATGAGCCTGGAGGGATGGACCGTCTTCGCGCTGTTCTGGGTTGTGTTCGTGACCACGCCGGGACCGAACGCGGTGAACTGCATCACCAACGGCATGACGATCGGGTTCCGCCGCAGCCTGTGGGGGGTGGCGGCGATCCTGACGCAGGCGGCACTGTTCCTGACGCTGTCGGCGGCGGGGGTAACGGCGCTGATCGCGGCCTCGCCCGAAGCGTTTCAGGTGGCGAAATTCATCGGCGCGGGGTTTCTGATCTACCTCGGTGTGCGCGGCTGGATCATGGCGCGGCGAAAGGTGGTGGTGGCCGCGCCGGCCGGGCGCAGCATCTACTGGCGGGCCTTTGCCATTGCGACGATCAACCCCAAGAGCGTGGCGGGGTACCTGGCGGCCTTCAGCCAGTTCGTGCAACCGGACGTGCCGATCTGGAGCCAGATGTGGGTGATCGTTCCCACGGCGCTGAGCCTGACCGCGCTGAGCTACATGGGCTACACCGCGCTGGGCGCGGGGCTGGGCCGGGCGGCGTTGGGGGCGGTGTTCAACGTGTGGCTGCGCCGGGGGCTGGCGGCGTGTTTCGTGATCTACGGCGTGCTGTTGGGTGCTGCGTCGACGCCGGGGAGGGCGTGAGATGATCCGGGGGGCCTGTTCGTGCGGGGCGGTGGCGTTCCGGTTGGAGGGCAAGGTGCGGGACATACTGGGGTGCCATTGCGGGCAGTGCCGCAAGCAGTCGGGATTTTTCTGGGCGGCGACCTCGGTGGCGGACGACGGCCTGGTGATGGAGCGCGACGAGGGGCTGGCGTGGTTCCAGTCAAGCGACACGGCGCGGCGAGGGTTCTGCAAGCTTTGCGGGTCGAGCCTGTTCTGGAAGCCCGGGGATGCGCCGCGCACCGTGGTTGCCGCCGCATCGCTGGAGCCGGGGCATGGGTTGAGGATCACGGCCCATGTCTTTCTGGAGGACAAGGGCGACTATTACGAAATCGGCGACGGGCTGCCGCAGTTCGAGCGCTTCAGTGGAGGTGAGAATGCTTGAGGGAAGCTGTTTGTGCGGGAACGTCCGGTTCAGCGTAGCGGGCACGCCGAAAGGGGTGTCGGCCTGTCATTGTGGGCAATGCCGCAAGCAATCGGGGCATGTGTGGTCCTCGGCCTTCGTGCCGGAGGCTGACTTGGAGATCGCCGGCGAGGTGACGTGGTACGAGGCGACGCCCGCCGCCAAGCGCGGGTTCTGCGCGACCTGCGGGGCGTTTCTGTTCTGGAAAGCGCATGACGAGGACACCATGAGCTTTGCCCTGGGCGCGCTGGACGGGCCGACGGGGCTGCGTCTGGAGAAGCATATCTTCACCGCCGACAAGGGCGATTACTACGACATCGCGGACGGAGTTCCGCAGAAATGATCGGGCTTCCGTTTCATCCCTACAGATCCGTACAGCAAGGCGGGGCGTGAGCGTTGGGCGTCTATGACATTATCACATGGCATGCAGATTTGCCGGACCTGCCCGAAGGGCGGAAGCCGTGGCAATTTCATTTTCAAACAAAGGACCTGCCTGGACAAAAGCAGCGGCAATTCGAAGTGAGGCCGGACGGTCGTCTTCAACAGCGGGTTTCAGTTTACCTCGGTGAGCCGGTGCCAGAAGACTTGAACCTGATCCATGAGCGTATGCATCGGTTGCGAGAGCAACAGCGCAAAAGGTTCGAGACCGGCGCGCTGCTCGATGAGGGTGATTACACGACCACGGAAACGGACGTGACCGCGACAGTGAAGTTGCTTGCCCGGTACGGCGCCGAGTCAGCCGGTTTGTTGGTGTATGAAGCTCATTTTGAAGCAGGCTGGGCGCGTAGCGTACGGATGATCGAACATCGGTTGCCTGACCGCGAGCTGGGACGGCGCAGCACTGAGCAACAGAGAACACGTAAAAACCAATTCGAGGTAACGCCCGCCGGCGGAGCCGAGGGAGCAAAGGGAGGCAAGAAGAATGGCTGATCTGCCGAAAAACGCGAAAGTGGTGATCATAGGCGGGGGCGTCGTGGGGTGCTCGGTGCTCTATCACCTTGCCAAGAAAGGGTGGAGCGATTGCGTCCTGCTGGAAAAGAACGAGCTGACTGCGGGCAGCACCTGGCACGCGGCGGGGAACGTGCCGACCTTCTCGACCAGTTGGGGCATCATGAACATGCAGCGCTATTCCACCGAGCTTTATGCCCGGCTGGGGGACGAGGTGGATTACCCGATGAACTATCACCAGACCGGCTCGATCCGGCTGGCGCATTCCAAGGAGCGGATGCAGGAGTTCGAGCGCGCCAAGGGGATGGGCAAGCATCAGGGGATGGATCTGGAGATCCTGACGCCCGATGAGATCAAGGCACGGTATCCGTTCATCGGAACGCATGACATCGTGGGCGGGCTTTACGATCCCAATGACGGCGATATCGACCCGGCGCAGGTGACGCAGGCCCTGGCCAAGGGAGCGCGCGACATGGGGGCGACGATTGTGCGGTTCTGTCCGGCCACCGGCGTGACGCAGGACGGTGAAGGCTGGATCGTACACACGGACAAGGGCGATATCGCCTGCGATTACGTGGTGAACGCGGCTGGCTACTATGCGCAGACCGTGGGCGAATGGTTCAAGCCCTATGGCGGGCGGACAGTGCCGATGATGGTGATGAGCCACCAGTATGTGCTGACCGACGAGATCCCCGAGATCGAGGCGCATAGCAAGGAGACGGGCCGCAAGCTGCCGCTTCTGCGGGACGTGGACGTGTCCTATTACTTCCGGCAGGAAAAGCACGGGTTCAACATCGGGCCCTACGAACCCAATTGCCGCGCCCATTGGGTGGAGCCGTCCGACCCGATGCCCGAGGACTTCAGCTTTCAGCTGTGGTCGGATGACCTGGAACGGATCGAGGATATCGTGGCGGATTCCATGGAGCGCGTGCCGGTGGCGGCCACGGCGGGGATCAGCCGGATCATCAACGGGCCGATTCCCTATGCGCCCGACGGGCTGCCCCTGCTGGGGCCGATGCCGGGGGTGAAAAACGCGTTCGAGGCTTGTGTCTTTACCTTCGGGATCGCGCAGGGCGGTGGCGCGGGCAAGGTGCTTGCCGAGTGGATCGTGGACGGTGCGCCGGAATGGGACATGTGGGCGGTCGATCCGCGCCGTTACACCGACTACACCGATCACGATTATTGTGTGGCCAAGGGGATGGAAGTCTACGGCAACGAATACGCCATGCATTTCCCGTGGCACGAATGGCCGGCGGGGCGCGACAAGAAGCTGTCGCCGAACCATGGGCGCGTGCTGGAACTGGGCGGCGTTATGGGGGCGTACAATGGCTGGGAGCGGGCGAACTGGTTCGCGCAGCCGGATGACGACACTTCGGAGGAAAGCACCCATACGTGGAACCGCAAGGGGCCGTGGGAGCAGCGCATCCGCGAAGAATGCGAAGTGGTGCGCGATGCCTGCGGCGTGCTGGACCTTCCGGGGTTTTCGCGGTTCCGGGTGCAGGGCTCTGGGGCCGACGATTGGTTGCGCGGCTTCGTGACCGGGGGTCTGCCCAAGGTGGGCCGGATGAACCTTGTCTATGTCGCTAACGCGCAGGGGCGGATCGTGACGGAGTTTTCCTGTATCCGGCTGGCGGAGAATGATTTCGTGCTGATCACTGCCGCCACGGCGCAGTGGCATGACGGCGAGCTGATCCGAAACAGCGTGCCGGCGGGTGTGAGTGTGACCGAGACGACGACCGAGCGGTCGGCGCTTTTGGTGGCAGGGCCGAAGAGTCGCGAGGTGCTGGCCGGGATCAGTGATGCCGATCTGGAGGCCGGGTGGCTGAGCCATCAGCATTGCACCGTGGCGGGGCGGCCTGCCTTCCTGATCCGGGTGAGCTTTACCGGCGAGTTGGGTTGGGAGGTTCATGCCGAGAACGCCGAGATGCCGGCGATCTATGATGCCATTCTGGAGGCGGGGGCGAAGCCCTTCGGGATGTATGCGCTGAACAGCCTGCGGATCGAGAAAGGATACCGGGCGTGGAAGGGTGATCTGAGCACGGATTACTCGATGCTGGAGGCCGGGCTTGAGCGATTCGTGAAGTTCGACAAGGACCAGGATTTTACGGGCAAGGCCGCGCTGTTGGCGGAGAAACAGCAGGGCCGAAAGAAAGCCTTTGCGCCGCTGATCATCGACGCGGGGGAGGCGGATGCGCCCTACATGTCGACGATCTGGAACGGGGATGAGATCGTGGGCGAGACGACGAGCGGCGCCTGGGGCTATCGTGTGAATGCGAGCGTGGCGCTGGCGATGCTGCGGACGGATGTGGCGGCGGCGGGCACCGAGCTGGAAGTGGAGATCTATGGCGAGCGGCGCAAGGCCGTGGTGCAGCCGGATCAGCCGCTTTGGGATCCGGAGAATGCAAGGCTGACGGCATGAGTTAGAGGTCCAGCCAGGGGCAGGAAGGGTCAGGCCCGGGACGGGAAGGCGAAAGGGCGGATGATGAGCATCGAGACCTATCTGATCTATCTTGGCGTGCTGGCGGCGTTTTTCGCAACACCGCCGGACACCAGCCAGTTGCTGATCATTTCCAACAGCTTGCGCCACGGGCTGCGCCGGTCGCTGGCGACAGTGGCGGGGGACCTCAGTGCCAACGCGGTGCAGATGACGCTGGCGGCCTTCGGCCTGACGGCGGTGATCGCGGCCAATGCCGATGCGCTGTGGGTCGTGAAATGGGTGGGCGTGGCGTACCTTGTCTGGATCGGGCTGCGGTTGATGCTGAGCAAAGGCGGGGCCGAGGCGCTGGGGGCGGCGGCGAAAGGACGTCTTTTCCGGCAGGGCTTTGTCACTTCGTCTGCCAATCCTTACGCGGTCGTGTTCTTCGGGGCGCTGTTTCCGCAATTCATCCATGCGGGCGCGCCGATCCTGCCGCAATTGCTGGTGCTGGGGGTGACCTATCTGGTGGTGGACGGTCTGGTGCTGCTGTTTTGGGGCTGGGCCGCGACGCGCACCTTGGGGCGTGTGACATCGCTGACCGGGGTGTGGATCAACCGGGTGAGCGGTATGCTGATGGTGGGCGCTGCGGTGCTCTTGGGGCTGAAGGATCTCGACAAGGGGGCGGCGCGATGAGCCTGCCCGCGACCATGTCCGGCGTGTATCTGACCGGCCACGGCGGGCCGGAGAAGCTGGAGTGGCGCGAGGATATCCCCGTGCCGCGGCCCGGGCCGGGTGAGGTGTTGGTGCGGGTGCTGGCGGCGGGGGTGAACAACACCGACATCAACACGCGCGAGGGCTGGTATTCGGCGGATGTGACAGGGGCGACGGGCGAGTCGCAGGACGGGGTCGAGGAGGGCGGCTGGTCCGGGGCGTTGGACTTTCCGCTGATCCAGGGCGGGGACCTGTGCGGTGAGGTCGTGGCGCTGGGCGAAGGCGTGAGCGCGGTGGCCGAGGGGATGCGGGTGATCTGCCCGATCAACCAGCCGCGTCCGACCGAAGACAACCCGGTTGGGTTCGAGGCGCTGGGGTCGGAATTTGACGGGGCATTCGCGCAGTATTGCGTGGTGCCGGAGGGGGATCTCTTTGACGTGAGCGACGCGCCCTTGAGCGACGTGGAACTGGCGGCGATCCCGTGCGCCTTTGGTACGGCGGCGGGGCTGCTGGACCGGGCTGGAGTCGAAGAGGGGCAGCGCGTGCTGATCACCGGAGCATCCGGTGGCGTAGGGTTGGCGGCGGTGCAACTGGCCACGGCGCTGGGGGCGAAGGTCACGGGGGTGTCGTCGGCGCCCAAGGCCGAGTGCGTGCGCGATGCCGGTGCGGTGGCGGTGATCGGGCGGGACGAGGTGCCGTCCGCCGATACGTATCATGCGGTGATCGACCTTGTGGCCGGGCCGGGCTGGGGCGCGTTGATCGACGCGCTGCGTCCGGGCGGGCATTACGCGGTGGCGGGGGCCATTGCCGGGCCGGTGGTGGAGGCGGATCTGCGGCGCATCTATTTGCGGGACATCACGATCCACGGCTGCACCTTCCAGTCGCACGCGGTCTTTGCCCGGCTGGTCGAGATGGTGCGGCAGGGTGCGGTGAAACCGCTGATCGCGAAGACATTTCCCATGCGGGAGATTGACAGGGCGCAGGAAGAGTTCATGTCGAAGCGGCATGCCGGGAAGCTGGTGCTGATCCCGGACGGCATCGACATCTGAACAGGGGCGCGGGAGGAAGTACATGGCACAGGTCACACTGTTGGACGGCTCGATCGGGCAGGAGCTGGTGAAACGCTCGGGCGACCGGGCGACGGCTTTGTGGTCGACGCAAGTGATGATCGACCATCCCAAGCTGGTGGGCGAGGTGCATCTGGACTACTTCAACGTCGGCGCGACGGTGGCCACGACCAACACCTACGCGGTGCTGCGCGACCGGCTGGTGCGGATCGGGTTGGAGGACAAGGTCGGGCAACTGACCGATACGGCGGTAAGGGCGGCGCGCCGGGCCCGAGCGGCGAGCGGTGGCAAGGGCCGGGTGGCAGGCGCGATCGGGCCGCTGGTGCAGTCCTACAAGCCCGAGACCTGCCCGCCCGCCGCCGAGGCCGCGAAGATCTATGCCGAGCCGGTGGCGCTGATGAAGGATCACGTGGACCTTTTCCTGCTGGAGACGATGTCGTCGGTGGATCAGGCCGAGGGTGCGTTGCGGGCGGCGTCGGGGCAGGGCCTGCCGGTGTGGCTGGCGTTGAGCGTGGATGACCGGGACGGCACGCGACTGCGCTCGGGCGAGCCGGTGGCGGAGCTGGCCGAGACGGTAGCAAGGCACGCGCCGGCGGCGGCGCTGGTGAACTGTTCGCGCCCCGAAGCCACGGGCGCCGCGCTGGACGTCATCAAGGATTTCGGCCTGCCCTTTGGCGGTTACGCCAACGGGTTCACGGAGATCAGCGACGGGTTCTTGGGCGATGCGCCGACGGTGGATGCGCTGGAGCAACGCAAGGACCTTGGCCCGCTGGAATACGCGGAATACGTCATGGGCTGGGTCGCGCAGGGGGCCACCATCGTCGGCGGCTGCTGCGAGATCGGCCCGGCGCATATCGCGGAGATTGCGCGCTGCCTTCAGGCGGCGGGACACGAGATCGTATGAAGGAGGTGACGAGATGAGTGACGGCACGCTTCCCCCCGGCATGGTCCCGGCAAGCGGGCGCTTCCGCTTTGAAAGCAAGGAATTCGGGCGGCTGGATTTCGAGGTGAGCCACGCGAAGTTCGTCCTGTGGAAGAGTTTCGAGAACGGTCAGGAAACCGAGGGCGTGCAACTGGATATCATGATCGCCGCGCAGAGCCGGGAGATCCCGGACGAGAGCGGCGACGCGGACATGGCCTATCTGCTGGCGCCAGCACTGACCACCGAATGGCTGCAGATCGACGAACGCCAGTTCGCCAGCCGGGACCGTGCGGCGCTGGACGGTGTGACGGTCGATTTCGACTGGCGGAAGATGCCCGATGTGCTGGAGGCGCCGGCAGCGATTCAGGAGGGCTCTTATGGCTCGACGGATGTGCTGAAGCTCGCGCTGAGCCATGTGGCGCCGGATCGCTACAGGCTTCAGGTGCAGGCGACAGACGAGTTCGGGCGGTCCTGCGAGATCGACGCCGACCTGCCTCTGTTCGAGATCGGCGCGAGCAATTTCTCGATGTCGCAGCCGCAGGCCATCGAGGACTGGGTCGAGCGGCATTTCGAGCGCGATGGCTTGCACGTCGAGTGGCGCACGGTGGGGCCGATGACCAACCAGTGGCAGAATCTTTATGCCGCGTTCAAGGAGGCAGGCGATGAGTAACCTGCCGGAGCATGCCCGCGTGGTAATTATCGGCGGCGGCGTGGTGGGCTGTTCGGTGGCCTATCACCTGGCCAAGCTGGGCTGGACGGACGTGGTGCTGCTGGAGCGCAAGCAGCTGACCAGCGGGACGACATGGCACGCGGCGGGGCTGATCGCGCAGCTGAGGGCGAGTGCCAACATGACGAAGCTGGCGAAATACAGCCAGGAGCTTTACGGCAACCTGGAGGCCGAGACCGGGGTCGCGACCGGGTTCCGGCGCTGCGGGTCGATCACCGTGGCGCTGACCGATGAGCGACGGGAGGAGATTTACCGGCAGGCCGCGATGGCGCGGGCCTTTGGCGTGGACGTGGAAGAGATCGGCGCGGCGGAGGTGAAGGCGCGCTATCCGCATCTGAACGCGGATGATGTGACCGGGGCGGTTTACCTGGACAAGGACGGGCAGGCGGATCCGGCCAATATCGCGCTGGCGCTGGCCAAGGGCGCGCGGCAGAACGGGGCGCTGGTGAAGGAGCGGGTGAAGGTTACCGGGATCGCGCGTCAGGGCCGCCGGGTGACGGGCGTGGATTGGGTCGCCGACGATGGTGGCGAGATGGGGCATATTGCCTGCGACATGATCGTGAATTGCGCGGGCATGTGGGGCCACGAGGTGGGCCGCATGGCGGGTGTGAACGTGCCACTGCATGCCTGCGAGCATTTCTATATCGTGACCGAAGGCATCGAGGGGCTGGGGCAACTGCCGGTGCTGCGGGTGCCCGATGAGTGTGCCTATTACAAGGAAGACGCGGGCAAGATCTTGCTGGGGGCGTTCGAGCCAAATGCCAAGCCGTGGGGGATGCAGGGCATTCCCGAGAGCTTCGAGTTCGACCAGTTGCCCGAGGATTTCGACCATTTCGAGCCGATCCTCGAAGCGGCGGTCAACCGGATGCCGATGCTGGCTGATGCCGGGATTCACACGTTTTTCAACGGGCCGGAAAGTTTCACGCCGGATGATGCCTATCATCTGGGTCTTGCGCCGGAGATGGACAATGTGTGGGTGGCCGCCGGGTTCAACTCGATCGGCATTCAGAGTGCCGGGGGCGCGGGTCATGCGCTGAGCCAGTGGATGGACAGTGGCGAGAAGCCGTTCGATCTGGGTGACGTGGATATTTCCCGGATGCAGCCGTTCCAGGGGAACCGGCAGTACCTGTTTGAGCGGTCGAAGGAGACGCTGGGGCTGCTTTACGCCGATCATTTCCCCTATTTGCAAAAGCGCACGGCGCGGGGGGTGCGGCGGTCACCGTTCCACCACCACCTGCTGGAGCGCGGTGCGGTGATGGGAGAGATGGCCGGCTGGGAGCGGGCGAACTGGTTCGCGACAGACGGCCAGGAGCGGGAGTATCGCTATGGCTGGGGGCGGCAGAACTGGTTCGAGAATGCTGCCGAAGAGCATCGCGCGATCCGCACGGGCGTGGGCCTTTACGACATGTCGAGTTTCGGCAAGATCCGGGTCGAGGGACCGGATGCGGAGGCGTTTCTGAACCATATCGGCGGCGGCGACTATTCGGTACCGAATGGAAAGATCGTTTATACCCAGTTCCTGAATGACCAAGGCGGGATCGAGGCGGATGTCACCGTGACGCGGCTGAGCGAGACGGCGTACCTGGTGGTGACGCCGGCCGCGACGCGGCTGGCGGATCAGACGTGGATGGAACGGCACAAGGGCGAGTTCAACGTCGTGATTACCGATGTCACGGCAGGCGAAGGCGTGCTGGCGGTCATGGGGCCGGATGCGCGGAAGCTGATGCAGGCTGTCAGTCCGGCTGATTTTTCCAACGAGGCAAACCCGTTCGGCACGGCGCAGGAGATCGAACTGGGCATGGGGTTCGCGCGGGTGCACCGGGTGAGCTACGTGGGCGAGCTGGGTTGGGAGATTTACGTGAGCGCGGATATGGCGGGGCACGTCTTCGAGACGCTTTGGGACGCGGGACAGGATCATGAGCTGAAACTGTGCGGGATGCACATGATGGACTCGTGCCGGATCGAGAAGGGGTTCCGGCATTTCGGGCACGACATCACTTGCGAGGATCATGTGCTGGAAGCCGGGCTAGGCTTTGCCGTGAAGACAGCGAAACCCGATTTCATCGGGCGTGACGCGGTTCTGCGCAAGAAGCAGGCCGGGCTGACGAAACGGCTGGTGCAGTTCCGGCTGACCGATCCCGAACCTTTGGTCTATCACAACGAGCCTGTGCTGCGGGACGGGGAGCTCGTGGGCTATTTGAGCTCGGGGGCGTATGGACATCACCTCGGTGGCGCGATTGGGATGGGGTATGTGCCCTGCGCCGGTGAGAGTGCTGAGGAGGTTCTGGCGTCCGCCTACGAGATCGACGTGGCGGGGACGCGGGTGCGCGCCGAAGCGTCGCTGAAGCCGATGTATGACCCAAAATCGGAGCGGGTGAAGGTTTAATGCCTCCGGCAGGAGTATTTAAGGAACAGTGAAACGCGGAGCGTGGCCGCGACCCGGGGTGGCGGTGCGGATGTGCGTGGTGTATGCGGCGGACCATGTCTGACTATGACCCGCCGATGACCCCGCTGGAGGTGCTGCACGAGGATCACGAGATCCTTGTCGCGGCCAAGCCGCCGGGCCTTTTGAGTGTGCCGGGCAAGGGCGAACACCTGGCCGATTGCCTGCTGGCCCGTGTGCAGGAGGCGTTTCCCATGGCGCTGTTGGTGCATCGGTTGGACCGCGACACGTCGGGCGTGATGGTCTTTGCGCTGACGCCCCACGCGCAGCGGCACCTTGGCCTGCAATTCGAGAAGCGGCAGGTGAAGAAGATCTACACCGCGCGGGTCTTGGGCCGGGTGGAGGAGCGGACCGGGACTGTGGATTTGCCCCTGATCGTGGATTGGCCGAACCGGCCCCGGCAGAAAGTGTGTCATGAGACCGGCAAGGCGGCGATCACGGACTGGCGGGTGCAGCGATATGGCGAGGGCGAGACCCGGATGCGGCTGATGCCGAAGACCGGGCGGAGCCACCAGTTGCGGGTGCATATGCAAGCCCTTGGGCATCCGATTTTGGGGGATCCGTTCTATGCCGAGGGTGCGGCGCTCGAGCATGAACGGCTGATGCTGCACTCCGAAGAGTTGCGGCTGCGACACCCGGATGGCGGGATGGGGATGGTCTTTCGTCAGAAGGCGCCGTTCTGAGGCGGGCGGAGCGCCCGGATCGGGCCGTTGGTCTTGAGTATTTTGGGAACAGTGAAACTCAGGCGCGCAGGACGCGGTCGGTCAGGTTGAGGCGCTGCGCGACGATGGGCTTCAGCGTGGCGGCGAGGTCGGGGTCGCCCTGCTGAAGCTGTTCGAGTTCGTCGAGGCGATTGGTGGCGACGAGGGTGAGCGCGTCGAGGCGGGCGGTGCCATCGGGATGACGTGGGAGCGTGGCGACGGTCTGGATGTGTTCGGGTTTGGGCGTGGGGGCCAGTTTCGTGACGTCGTGTCCCGAAAGCGGGGTTTCGACGAAGGCGTAGAGGCCGACGCCCTTGGCGGGCAGGGCAAAGGTGCAGAGCGCCACATCGGTGATCTGCGGGTGGTCGAGCAGGGCCTTGCGCAGGGCGGGGCCGTCGCGGTCCAGTCTATCCTCGGTGCCTTCGCCGTCGGACCAGTTCATGACCCGCCTCGTGATGAAGTTGTAGAGCCGCTTGCCGGTGGCCATCCACACACGCGAGGGCAGGGATTTCTGTGCCAGCATGCGGTGCTCGGACGGGGTGAGCAGATCGGGCGCGTAGGCGCGTTTCTGTTTCAGCAGGTGGCGCAGGTCCTCGCGCGCCTTTAGCCGGAAGAGCTTGCCCCTGCGGTGATGTACAGAGGCGAGTTGGAAATCGATGACGGCGGCGCGGCCCTCGGGCGTCATCAGCCAGTTTTGCGGCTTGGCGATGTCGTTATGGGTGACGCCGGCGCGGCGCATTTCGCGCAGGAGGCGCTTGGCGTCGCGGTACCATTCGGGGTCGGTGGGCTTGGCCAGTTGCAGCGGCGTGCCTTGCGTCCAGCTGCGCAAGAGGCCGACGTGGTCGGCGCGAATGAGGATCGGGCAGCCTTCGATCCCCTGCACGGCACGCAGGCCGCGGGTTTCCTTGGCGGCAAGCCAGCGCGACAGGGGCCGGGCGTAGAGCGGCACGGTGTCGAGCTTGCGCAGGACGACGGCGATCTCGGGGTGGCCTTCGAGATGGCCGGAAATGGTTTCGGAGAAGATATCGCGCTTGTGCACGGTCTCGGGCACGAAGGTGGCCTGCGCGATATCGGGGGTGGTGTCCATGCGGGGTGTGTAGAGGGTTTCGCCGTGTGGGGAAAGGTGGGGTGGAAGCCCAACCCTACAGACGTGTCCAGCGGTCGGGGATGAGATCGGGGTTGGAGAGTTTGGGGTCGGTGAACCACGTTTTTGGAGCCACCACGATCTTGTCCGGATTGTGGTTTAGCCAGGCCGCCCACCAGGAGAAGGTGGAGTTGGCGATGACGTTGTGAGCGCAGAGGGTTTGCAGGTGCAGATCGAAATGGCCGGTGGTCTCGTCGTTGAGGTCGACCACCACGGTCTCAAAGTCCAAGGCCAGGTTGTCGCGGGCCCAGGCTGGATCGTTGGAGAAGACGAAGCAGGTCGGTGCGATGCCTGTGGTGTCGGCGATGTGGCGGGCGGCGCTGCGGTAATACTCGGGCGTCATGGCGGCATAGGCGCCGGTGGCGATGTAATCGCCGCGCCGGACGTGAAGCGCGACTGGATTGGCGGTGTCGGCGATGCGGGCGGCGATGTCGGCGTTGGAGACGTCCAGCGGGGTGGTGAAGGTAAGGTCGGTGCGGATTTGCTCGGCAATCTCGGCGAAATAGCGCTCGGACTGCCAGTAGCCGTGCAGGTAGGTGTTCGGCGGCAGCTCCAAGAGATCGGGATCAAAGCCCAGCGCTTTCTCGCGGTAGATCCTGGGCGACGTGCCGAAGGCGCGCCAGAGCCCGTAGCGCAGCCAGCCGTTGGACTTGGCGGGCGGCAGGGGGCCCTGCCGTGTGAACCGGGCATTGGCGTAATGCGCGAAGCAGTCGCCGCGGTCGGCGGAGCCCGCGACATAGCGGTTATCGACATGAAGCTCGCAGCAGAGCTTGTCGGCCAGTGCACGGGCGGCGGCATACTGGAACATCTGGTTGCCCGCGCCGCCAAAGAGGCGGGTGATGATGCGATCCGTGGTCATTGTCCCTTGTCCTGCGCGAAGCCGCCCCCGGCGGGCGCGGTGCTGCGGCGCGACAGGCGCGAGACGGCGGCGCGATAGCGGGTGCGGTGAAACTCGCGCATCAGCTTTTCTGTCCAGGGCTTGTCGCCGGACTGGATGGTGGAGCCGTCCAGCTCTTCCCCGATATCGGCAAGGCCCGAAGGGTAGATCACCGCCGGGCGCAGGCCGGTGTGCCAGTGGGACTGAATGAAGGTATCGACGGGCCGGTCGAACGGGTCGGACAGCGCCAGAAGATGCGCCGCGGCGGTGCGGCTGACCATCTGGCCGGTGGTGCGCAGACCGGCCTGTTGCGGGACGACCAGGCGGCAATCGCCGGAGGTGTCTACGAGATGCGACGGGCCCTTGGAGGCGCGGGTTTGGAACTGGATGTAGCCCAGCTTGTCGATATGGGTCCGGGCGAGGTCGAGGGCGGCCTGAAACGTGTCGGGGTCAATCTCGGCGTCATCTTCGAGGATCAGGGCGGCGCCCGCGTCGCGCATCTGAAGCTCGGCCCAGATCTGGCGGTGCGAGAGCATGCAGCCGATCTCGCCCGCCTTCAGCGAAAAGGGATAGCCGGGGTCGAAAAGCGCGGCCCCGACACTGGCCGAAAGGTCGGTCGAGGACATGGCGCCGCCATCGACGGCGGGCCATATTTCGCCTTTCAAGCCGCCGATCTCGCGGGCGTCGGCCAGCAGCGCCTGCGCGTTCTCTCGCCGGGCCGAGGCCCGGACGAGATGCAACACGAAGACGTGGACCTCCATGCGCCTCAGGCGCCTTCGGTCCAGCCGGAGACGGCCTTGACCTCGAGAAAGTCCTCGAGCCCCCATTTGCCGCCTTCGCGCCCGTTGCCGGACTGTTTCATGCCGCCGAAGGGCGAGCCGAGGCCGCGGCTTTGGCCGTTCATTTCCACCATGCCCGAGCGCAGGGCGCGGGCGCAGCGGTTGGCCCGGGCCGGGTCCTGCGTCTGGACATAGTTGGTCAGGCCGTAAGGTGTGTCATTGGCGATTTCGATGCCTTCTTCCTCGGTGCCGAAGGGTATAATGGACAGGACCGGGCCGAAGATTTCCTCGCGCGCGATGGTCATGTCGTTGTTCACGTCGGCGAAGATCGTCGGTTTGACGTAGAAACCGCGGTTGAGGCCGTCGGGGCGGCCCGTGCCGCCGGTGACGAGGCGTGCGCCCTCGTCGATGCCTTTCTGGATCAGGTCCTGGA
Organism: Roseovarius sp. THAF9; assembly: GCF_009363715.1. Taxonomy (NCBI): domain Bacteria; kingdom Pseudomonadati; phylum Pseudomonadota; class Alphaproteobacteria; order Rhodobacterales; family Roseobacteraceae; genus Roseovarius; species Roseovarius sp. THAF9. The sequence continues at coordinate 3,478,444 of NZ_CP045404.1, read as the reverse complement.
TCTTGTTGAACTGAGTCTCGTTCACTACGGGGCCCATATGGCGGCCTTCCTCGGACGCGGGGCCAACGGTGACCTTGTTCGCCGTCTCGGCAGCGGTCTCGACCGCCTGGTCGTATATGTCGCGCTGGACCAGCATCCGGGTGGGCGCGTTACAGGACTGGCCGGTGTTGTTCATGCAGTGCAGGACGCCGCGCTTGACCGCCTTTTCGTCGGCATCGGCGAAGATGAGGTTGGCGCCCTTGCCGCCCAATTCGAGGCTGACGCGCTTGAGTGTGTCGGCTGCGTTCTTGGAGATCAGTTTACCGGCGCGGGAGGAGCCGGTGAAGGAGACCATGTCGACGTCGGGGTGCCCGGTGAGCGCCGTGCCTGCGCCCGCGCCGTCGCCGTTGACGAGGTTGAAGACACCTTTAGGGAAGCCCGCCTCGTCGATCATCTCGGCGAAGAGCAGGGCCGAGAGGGGCGATTCCTCGGACGGTTTGAGGATCATGGTGCAGCCTGCGAGCAACCCGGCGATGACCTTGAGCGAGATCTGGTTCATCGGCCAGTTCCAGGGCGTGATCATGGTCACGACGCCCACGGCCTCGTGAATGATGCGGTCATTGGGGGCGTGATCGCCCAGGGGTTCGATCCAGTCGAACTCCGACGCGGCCTTCAGGATGGCCTTCATATGCGACGACCCGGCGCCGACCTGTTGGGCGCGGGCAAGGTCGATGGGCGCGCCCATTTCCAGACTGATGGCCTTGGCCATATCCTCGGCGCGGGATTTGTAGATCTCGCGCAGTTTCTCGACCAGGGCCATACGTTCGGACACCGGGGTGGCCATCCAGCCGGGGAAAGCGGATTTGGCGGCGGCGACGGCGGCGTCGCAATCGGCCTCGCCGGCCAGAGATATCACGGCGCAGGGGTCTTCGGTCGAGGGGTCGATCACGTGGTGATCGGTGCCCGCGACCGGATCGACCCAGGCGCCGTCGATGTAGAATTGTTTCTTCTCGATCATGTCGCATTCCTTTCGTCTGAGCCGCATATGTGGGCATTTGGCGCGCACATGACCATAGGGGGCGGATTGCCGCAAGTGGGCGGCTGTTAATTTCGCGCAGCCTTCTTATGTTGAGCGCGAGAATTCGATTTGCAAAAGAAGGAGATGCCCCATGGCACTGCGGATCAACGACACCATTCCCGACCTGACCGTGACCACCGATCAGGGCGAGTTCAGCCTGCATGACTGGATCGGCGACAGCTGGGCGATCCTGTTCTCGCATCCCAAGGACTTCACGCCCGTCTGCACCACCGAATTCGGCGCCGTCGCGCGGCTGGCCGACGAGTGGGAGAAACGCGGCACCAAGGTGATCGGCGTCAGCGTTGACGGCGTGGAGGATCACAAGAAATGGAAGGGCGACATCGAGACCGCCGGCGGCGCCAAGCCGGGCTTTCCGATCATAGCGGATGATGGTCTGGAGGTGTCCAAGGCCTTCGACATGCTGCCTGCCGAGGCCTATCTGCCCGATGGCCGCACGCCCGCCGACAGTGCCACGGTGCGCTCGGTCTTCATCATCGGGCCGGATAAGCAGTTGAAGCTGACCATGACCTATCCGATGACGGTGGGGCGGAACTTTGGCGAGGTGCTGCGCGCGCTCGATGCGTTGCAGACCAGCGCCGGGCAGGGCGTGGCGACGCCCGCCGACTGGACCCTGGGCCAGGACGTGGTGATCCCGACCTCGGTCAGCGACGAGGACGCCAAGGCCAAGTTCGGGGAGTTCAACACCGTGCTGCCCTATCTGCGGATGGCGAAGTTGCCGGGTTGACCAAAAGGTGCGGCTGTGCCGCGCTTGATATGTGGGATGAGGGGCGCTGCCCCTCAAACTCCCCGGGATATTTATAGCCAGAAGAAGAGGGCCCTGTTCGGTTGTGGACAGGGCCCCGTTTTTGCGCGACATAGCCGGGCATGGCGAAACGTGACGCATTCGAGATTGGTGGGAAGGTGGTGAAAGCCGGCTCGCGTGAGACGGTGGACGTGCCGGTGAGCACCCTGTCGGACCACACCCCGGTGAACCTTGCGGTGCATGTGATTCATGGGCGGCGGCCCGGGCCGGTGCTGTTCGTTTCTGCGGCGATTCACGGCGACGAGGTGATCGGGGTCGAGATCGTGCGGCGGTTGTTGCGAGCCGCGCCTCTGAAGGGCATGGCGGGCACGCTGCTGGCGGTGCCAATCGTCAACGGATTCGGGTTTCACAATCATTCGCGGTATCTGCCCGACCGGCGCGACCTGAACCGCTGTTTTCCCGGAGGCGCGGAAGGCAGCATGGCGTCACGGCTGGCGCATATCTTCATGGAAGAGGTGGTGCGGCGGTCGGATGTGGGGATCGATCTGCATTCGGCGGCGATTCATCGCACGAACCTGCCGCAGATCCGGCTGACGCCGGACAACGACCGACTGAAAGCGTTGGGAGAGGCGTTCGGCGCGCCGGTGATGATGGCCTCGAAGCTGCGCGAAGGCAGTTTGCGGCTGGCCGCCGAGGAGGAGGGCGTGGATGTCCTGCTGTACGAAGGAGGCGAGGCGCTGCGGTTCGACGAGCTGGCGGTGCGAGCCGGGGTGAGCGGGTGTCTGCGGGTGATGCGCCAGCTGGGCATGATCGGGGCCAAGGGCGTGCCGAAGCAGCGCAGCGTGCCGGTGGTGGCGAATTCGTCGAGTTGGTACCGGGCGCCCGTGGGCGGCGTCTTTCGCGGCTACAAGGCGGTCGGCGACGCGGTGGAGCCGGGTGCCGTGCTGGGCGCGGTCAGCGATCCGATGGGGCAGACCGACTGCGAGGTGGTGTGCGAAGAGGCGGGGATCGTGATCGGGCGGTCGAACATGCCGGCGGTCTACGAGGGCGAGGCGCTGTTTCACATCGCCGAGACGCCGCGGGCCGAGCACGCCGCCGAGGGCGTCGCGGCTCATATGGAGGCCGCGCCGCTTTACGACGAGGACGAGATCATCTGAGCCGGTGGCTCAGGTCGTGTGCTCGCGGTTCTGGGGCAGCAGGAAGATCGACGTGGCCAGCAAGCTGAACACGAGCTCGTAGACCTCCCATTTGCGCGAGACGTCGATGGCGGCGATCACGAGGCTGGCGGCGACGGCGAGCACCGCGTGACGGGTGCCGGGGACCGGGGCGGCGATGCGGTCTAGCGAGCGTTTGATCCATGCGACGCGCGGATAGAGCAGCGGCAGGACGGCGAGGTAGATCAGCAGGATCAGCGTCAGGACCGGGCCGAAGAGCGTCTTCGCGAGGTGGAAATCGCCCCAGGGCGTGGGCACGATCAGGTTGTGCAGGTTGGTTTCCTGCTGCTTGTTGATTTGCTGGAACGTCTCGCCGGTTTCCCAGCCGAAGATGCGCTGGCCCCAGGAAACCTCTTCGCCCGCGGCAAAGAAGAAGAGCAGCGCGTAGAACAGGGTACAGGCGAGGGCGAGACCGGCGCCGCGGGCCTTGAGCGACCGCGCGTTCATCATGAGGACTAGGCTGGCCACAAACAGGAAGATCGCGGTGGCGTATTCGACATAGCCATCTTCGCGCGCGTAGGTCAGCGAGAAGAAATCCGTACTGTAGAAATAGATGCCGACCGTCAGGACCAGTACGGCGACTATAACGCCAAGCAGGATCCTGTCGATGGAGTGGATCGTGGAAAGGGTCATGGGGCGCGTGCCTCTCGCGGTAGATTTGGCGCGGGAATAGGCGAGGCGCGGCGCCGCATCAAGCGCAAAGCCTGTCCGCGCGGCGGAGACCCGCCCGGGTCAGGCGTTGACGCGCTCGGGGCCGCCGGTGCTCATGGAGGTGCCGATGTAAGGCTTTTCGGCCTCTTTCCACGCGCCGAAGCCGCCCTCCATATGGGCGATGCGGTCTATGCCGGCCTCGATCGCGGCGCGGGCCATCTTTTCGGACCGGACGCCCGAGCCGCAGTGCAGGACGATGCGCTTGTCGGACTGGCCGGGCAGTTTGTGCGCGTCGAAGAAGGGCATGGGGAAGAGCATGGCGCCCTCGATATGCTGAAAGGCGTATTCGGGAATGGTGCGGACATCGATCAGAACGATTTCGTTCGCGGCGAAGGCGTCGGCGACCTCGTCGATGGTCCAGGTCTCGAAGGTGGCGGCGCCGATGGTTTCGGAGTGCATGGGATGGCCTTTCGTGGGCTTGGCATTTGGTAGAAAACTAGGGCGTTGCGCTGCGGGTTCCCGTGATGCCTTGAAGCCTTGCGTGTGGTGACGATCCGCTTCTTGATAAAAACGCGTTCGGAGGTTTTAACGGCGCAGTCGGACCTAGCAGAATCGGACGCGATCATGCTAGGTATTGGGGTATGAATGAAATAAGCCCCAATATAAGCCAGGACCGTCCGGTCATTCGGCAGTTGGACGAGACCGCGATCAACCGGATCGCCGCCGGGGAAGTGGTGGAGCGTCCGGCCTCGGCGGTCAAGGAACTGGTGGAGAACGCGCTGGATGCCGGCGCGCGGCGGATCGAGGTGGATATCGCCGATGGCGGCAAGACACTGATCCGGGTGCGGGACGACGGCTGCGGGATGACCGGGGACGAGTTGCCGCTGGCGCTGAGCCGGCACGCGACGTCGAAGATCGACGGGTCGGACCTGCTCAACATCCACTCCTTTGGCTTTCGCGGTGAGGCGTTGCCCAGCCTTGGGTCGGTTGGGCGGTTGACGATCACCAGCCGGGCGCAGGGGTTTGACGGGGTCGAGATCACCGTGGCGGGCGGGGGGATCGGCGCGGTGAAGCCAGCGGCGCTGAACCGTGGGACGGTCGTGGAGCTGCGGGACCTTTTCTATGCCACGCCCGCGCGGTTGAAATTCATGCGCACCGACCGGGCCGAGGCGCAGGCGGTGGGCGACGTGATCAAGCGGCTGGCGATGGCCGAGCCGTTCGTCAGCTTTACCCTGCGCGACGTCAGCGAAGGGCGTGAGCCGCGCGTGGTGTTTCGCGCCGATGCCGAGAGCGGCGACCTGTTCGATGCGCTGCACGGGCGGTTGAGCCAGGTTCTGGGGCGGGAGTTTGCCGAGAACGCGCTGTGGATCGAGGCCGAGCGCGAGGGGATCGCGATGACCGGCTATGCCGCGTTGCCGACCTATTCGCGGGGGTCGAGCGTGGCGCAGTACCTGTTCGTCAACGGGCGGCCGGTGCGGGACAAGATGCTCTATGGTGCGCTGCGGGCGGCCTATCACGATTTCCTTAGCCGGGACCGGCATCCGGCGGCGGCGTTGTTCCTGGAATGCGACCCAAAACTGGTGGATGTGAACGTGCATCCGGCGAAATCCGAGGTGCGGTTCCGCGATCCGGGCGTGGCGCGGGGGCTGCTGGTGTCGGGGCTGCGCCATGCGCTGGCCGAGGCAGGGCACCGAGCGTCGACCACCGTGGCGGGCGCGACGCTGGGCGCGATGCGGCCCGAGCCGGTGCCGCAGGCGGGCGGCGCACCTGTGTACCAGATGGACCGGCCCGGGGCTGCGGCGCGGGCGGCGAGTTACCAGATGCAGGCGCCGGAGGCGGGTTTCGCCGAGATGCAGAGCGCGTATTCCGGCCGGGTCGAGCCGGAGGTGGTGGAGAGGTCCGACGAGGCGGTCACGCCGCAATCGCTGCCGCTGGGTGCGGCGCGGGCGCAGGTGCACGAGAATTACATCGTGGCGCAGACCGAGACCGGCATGGTTCTTGTGGATCAGCACGCGGCGCATGAGCGGCTGGTCTATGAGAAGCTGAAGCGGCAGATGGCCGAGAACGGCGTGGCCAGTCAGGCGCTGCTGATCCCCGAGATTGTCGAGTTGAGCAGTGGCGAGGCGGGGCTGCTGCTGGACATGGCCGAGGATCTGGCGCGGCTGGGGCTGGTGATCGAGGCGTTCGGGCCGGGCAGCATCGCGGTGCGCGAGACGCCGGCGATCCTGGGGCCGTGCGACGCGGGCAAGATGCTGCGCGACGTGCTGGACGAATTGGCCGACATGGGTGAGAGCCTGAACGTGCAGGCGCGGATCGAGGCGATCCTGAGCCGGGTGGCTTGTCACGGCTCGATCCGGTCGGGGCGGCGCATGAGCGGTGAAGAGATGAACGCGCTTCTGCGCGAGATGGAGGCGACGCCGCATTCAGGGCAGTGCAACCACGGGCGGCCCACCTATGTGGAGCTGAAACTGAGCGATATCGAGCGGCTGTTCGGGCGGACATGATTACGATTGGCGAGACGACCTATCAGTTGGACGATCCGCTGGTGATGGCCGCGCTGGCGGCGGGGGGCGTGGTGCTGCTGATCCTCGTTTTGGTCATCCTGGCGCTGCGGGCCGCGGCGCGGACGGCAAGGGCGACAGAGCCGCTGGCGCAGCAGTTGGGGCATCTGGGGCAGAACGTGCAGAGCCTTGCCAATGGGCAGGAGGGTTTGCGCAGTTCGATCCAGGTGGTCAGCGACACGGCGACCAGCGGGCAGACACAGCTGGCGCAGATGGTCGAACAGCGGCTGGCGGGCGTGCAGCAGCAGATGCAGGACCGATTGGCCGATAACGCGACGCGCAGCCAGCGGGCGCTGACCGAGATGCAGGAGCGGATGCGCGAGACGCTTCATGGCTCGTCCAAGCAGACCACGAACAGCCTGACGGCCTTACAGGAGCGCCTGTCGGCCATCGACAAGGCGCAGGACAATATCACCAAGCTGTCAGGGGATGTGCTGTCGCTGCAGGATATCCTGTCGAACAAGCAGACGCGCGGGGCGTTCGGCGAGATCCAGTTGACCGATATCGTCAGCAAGGCGATGCCGTCGGACAGCTATTCGCTGCAGGCGACGCTTTCGAACGGGCGGCGGGCGGATTGCCTGATCCACCTGCCGAACCCGCCGGGGCCGATCGCCATCGACAGCAAATTCCCGCTGGAAGCCTACGAGGCGCTGCGCAACGCCACGAGCGATTACGAGCTGAACGAGGCGGCGAAATTCCTGCGGACCTCGGTGAAAAAGCACATCAAGGACATTTCCGAGAAGTACATCCTGGATGGCGAGACCGCCGATGGCGCGCTGATGTTCCTGCCCTCCGAGGCGGTCTATGCCGAGTTGCACGCGAATTTCCCGGAACTGGTGCGCGAGGGGTTCGCCCAGAAGGTCTGGATCGTGTCGCCCACCACCTGCATGGCCACGCTGAACACGATGCGCGCGATCCTGAAAGATGCGCGGATGCGCGAACAGGCGGGAGCCATCCGCAAGATGCTGGGGCAGTTGCACCGCGACGTGGAACTGGTGCTGGAACGCGCAGGCAAGCTGGAGACCCATTTCGATCAGGCGCGGCGGGACGTGGAAGGAATTTCCACTGCCGCCGAGCGTGCGGGCAAGCGGGCGGCGAAGCTGGACAATTTCGATTTCGAGGAATTGGCGCCGGAGGATCCGGTTAACGTGGTGAAGCTGGGCAAAGACAGTTGAGCCAAGCGGCCAAGTCGCGAAGGTCAGGTTTGAGCCCAAAGTGCCGGATGCTGCGAGCCCAACCAATGGCGGCTATGCAACTTGACCCAACGTGCATACTGTAAATGCATGAGCAGGTTCCGAAATGCCCGACGATCCGACGCAAAGCGATGCTTTGAGATCGAAACTGCTGCCTATGAAGGCGACGAAGCAGCAACCCTCGAAAAGATATATAAGAGGATCGAGGGCTATTCCGATGGTTTCATTATTCTTGAAGAACGAGGCGAGATCGTTGGCTTTATCAATTGCGGATGTGCCCATGAAGTCGAAATGTCTGATGAGGAATTTAAGGAACTTGTGGGGCATGACCCCGACGCACCTAACGTCGTCATCATGTCTGTCGTGGTGGACGCCGAAGAGCAAGGTAGAGGCCATTCAAGGGCGCTGATGGACGAGTTCGTCGGACGGATGCGACGGATGGATAAAGCAACAATTTATCTAATGTGCAAAGAGCATCACGTGCCGCTCTATCAGAAGCTTGGCTTTGGTTATCTGAGGCCGTCCGCTTCCGATCACGGGGGAATGGCATGGCATGAAATGTCTATGACGCTCTGAATTCTTAGGAGTGAGATAAATGATACCACTTGAAAAACCTTTGAGATTGGCCGTTGAAGCTGATGCTCATGCACTTGCGGACTTGGTGAACTTTGCAGGAGAAGGTCTGCCGCTCCATGTCTGGACCGGGCTCGCACAAGAGGGTGAGGATCCTTGGGCCGTCGGTCGCGCGCGACAGGCTGAAAAGGCACGAGAGGGGCAAGTGGTGGTAATTGACTTTGGAAACGGAGCGGTTGCCGGTCTCACTGGTTATGGGATCGGATCTGAACCAGAAGAATTTGCAGATGACTTGCCAGCCTTGTTTCATCCCTTGCAGGAACTGGAAAACGAAGCATTAGACAGCTGGTATGTCAATGTTCTGGCTTGCTACCCGGAGAACCGTGGTCAGGGACTTGGTTCGAAGCTGCTTGATGTCGCTGACGAAATAGCCCGCGACGCGGGGTACAAAAGAATGAGTGTGATTGTCGCCGATGAAAACGTGGGAGCGAGACGTTTATACGAGCGAAAGGGATACTCTGAGTTGGATAAAGCCCCATGCGTCAAAGACGGCTGGGAGACCGAAACCGAACACTGGGTTCTCCTGGTCAAGTCGCTTTCCTGACACGAGGTGTACCCGTCTTTCTGCGCGGAGGCCGCTCTCGCTTTTCGGCTGGAGGCGCGCGGGCGCTCACAATCAAGCCTTTTTTGCTGTGCCGCCCGATAGCCGCCGTTGTTGGAAGAGCTACATAGGTCGGGAATGTCCGCACAGCGGACCTACATCGTTTCCAGGCAATGCCGGCGGAAGGCGCGTTTGAGCATGTCGAGCTCTTCGCGCAGGAGCGTCACCTCGGCCCGGATGTCGTAGGCCAGCGCATCGCCCGAGACGATGGAGAAGCTGCCCAGGGCCGCGCCGGTTTCGACGTCGGAAATAAGGAAGGTCTGCACCCCGTCAGCGATGCGGTCGGCCGGGATGGGGACGCGCAGGACCCAGGCCTGTTCCTCGGGTTTCTCGACAACCTCGACCCCGGCGATGGTCTCTTGCAGATGCGTGACCGACACGTCCGGGCGGCGGTCGCCGGCGCCGGTGATGACCCCTTCCCAGACCCCTTCGAAGAGGCGCGTCTTGGTCAATGTCAGTTCCTGCATCCGTGTCCCCCTAGAATTCCGCGCGCGGTCGACGGCTGAAGGTGAGGTCGCGCAGGATGACCTGGCTCATCTGCGGGTTCTCGAAAATCAGGTCGATCCAGGCCCGTTCGATACGCTTCTCGTTGAGCTTGGAGTAGGCGAGGTCGAATTCGACCATGATCTCTTCTTCATGCAGCGGCAGCTCGCGCACGATCTGTTCGGTGTTCGGGCCGTGCTTGATGTTCAGCCGCGCGAAGATCTCCAAGGGCTTTTCCATCTCGACGATGGTGTCCATGCGGATGAGATGCCGCTGTTGCAGGCCCAGCACGGCGGCCTCGGGCAGGTCGAGCACCAGGGACAGGAAGGAGCCGTCAAAGCTGAAGACGTCCATGCGCAGGCCGAACGGCGCAAGATCGGCCTCGCGGGTGTTGCGCAGCTGGCGCAGGGTCAATTCGGAATGTTGACAGTCGTGAAACAGTGTCAGCTCGCTGCCCAGTTGCGTCTTGCTAAGGACCGAGGATTGGCCCGGCACCGCCAGCGGTTCGCGCCAGATTGCGGGACGCCAGGACCAATCGGTGCCATGCGGCTTGGGAAAGGCGTGGGAGCCGATCATCGGCAACGCAAGCCTGTTGTCGGCGTGGCTGATCAACTCGTTGAGGTGATAGCGTAATTTCCGCGCCTCGGAGCGTTCGGCGCGGAGTTGTTCCAGCGTCATAGACGTGGCGTCGCGCACGGTTTGCCGCCACCGCCGCAGGTCGCGCCGATGGGCCAGCCAATCCAGTCCTGAACGTTTCAGCCCCATATGCGTGGATCGATTCCGGTTGGTTCTGCTGCAGTTTGCCCCTGAGACATTGTCATAGCATTAACCCGCGTTTGGAAACAATGCATTGATTGCCTTGGGTTACTGCGTGCTGGCGCTCCGCAGGGTGCGGGCGAGGTTGGTGATGAAGCGCCGGCCCGAGCCCCCGGCAAGGCTGCTGCCCGCCGGAGCATAGACCGCGAGGCTGACGAGATGGTCGTTGATGACCATAGCGCCGCGCCAGTAGCGCGGGTCGCCGCCAGGCAAGGCCAGCTCGCCGCCTGCATCAAGATGCACCAATGCGAGGCCGTCGGCATCTATTGCGGCGAGCGGTTTCTTGGGCGCGGCGCTGGCAGCGATGGTGGCGGCGGCGGGCTGGGTGCGGCCCGACTGCTTGCCCGCCACGTTGACCGCGATCAGGGCCAGCGGCACGGTTACGCCCGGTTCGCCGCTGAGCGATTCACAACTGCCGAGGAAGACGAGGCGGCTGGAAGGCTGGCGGCGCACGTTGTCCGCGTCGACGCAATAGCCGCGAGGGCCGCGCACCACGACCGCGCCGTCATAGAGTGCCAGCGCCTCGACGACGTTGGGGTCGTCGGCGGTGCCAAGCCCCACGTCGTCGCAGGCGGCAAGCGGCCAAAGCAAGGCCGCCAGCCAGATCGGTTTGAACGCGCGCATGGTCAGGGTCAGAGGTCCGCGTAGACGTGACGCTCGGCCTCGGCCCCGGGATGGGTCACCGCGCCCTTGTAGGTCTCGCCGACAAGCTGGGCGTATTTCCAGAGCGCGCCGGAGGCGTAGATCGTCTCGCGCGGGCCGGGCCAGTCTTTCTTGCGCGCCTCCAGTTCTGCGTCGGGCAGGTCCACGGAAAGCTCGCCCTTGATGGCGTCGATGGTGATCTTGTCGCCGTTCTTCAGCATCGCGATGGGGCCGCCATGGGCCGCCTCTGGCCCCACATGTCCCACGCAGAAGCCGCGTGTCGCGCCGGAGAAGCGGCCATCAGTGATGAGCGCGACCTTCTTACCCATGCCTTGGCCCGAAAGCGCGGCGGTGGTGGCCAGCATCTCGCGCATGCCGGGGCCGCCGGCGGGGCCTTCGTTGCGGATGACGATGACTTCGCCTTCCTCGTATTCGCGTTTTTGCACGGCGGCGAAGGCGTCTTCCTCGCATTCGAAAACGCGGGCCGGGCCGGTGAAGACCTGATGCTCGGGCGCGATGCCCGCGACCTTCACGATGGCGCCTTGCGGGGCGATGTTGCCCTTGAGGCCGACGACGCCGCCGGTCTTGGTGAGGGGCGCATCGATGGAATAGATCACCTTGCCGTCCGCTTCACGCTCAATGCGGTCGAGTTCCTCGCCGATGCTGCGGCCGGTGGCGGTCATGCAATCCTCGTGTATGAGGCCCGCCTTGCGCAGCTCCTTCATTACCACGGGGATGCCGCCGGCGTCGTAAAGGTCCTTGGCCACGTATTGGCCGCCCGGTTTGAGATCGACGAAATAGGGCGTGTCGCGGAAGATCTCGCAGACATCGTCGAGGTAAAATTCGAGACCCGCCTCATGCGCGATGGCGGGCAGATGAAGCCCGGCATTGGTGGAGCCGCCTGTGCAGGCGACGACGCGCGCGGCGTTTTCCATCGACTTGCGCGTGACCACGTCGCGGGCGCGGATGTTTTTCTCCAGCAGGTCCATGACGGCGCGGCCCGACGCCTCCGCATATTGGTCGCGGGATTCATACGGCGCGGGCATGCCCGAGGAGTTCATCAGCGCCAGGCCGATCGCCTCGGACACGCAGGCCATGGTGTTGGCGGTGAACTGGCCGCCGCAGGCCCCGGCGGAGGGACAAGCGACGCGTTCGAGCGCGTCGAGCGCCTTGTCGGACATGGTGCCGTTCTGGTTCCAGCCGACGGCTTCGAACATGTCCTGCACGGTCAGGTCGCGGGTTCGGAACTCCTCGGGGATCTCGTCGATCTGGGGGGCCTTGCCCGGCAGGATCGAACCGCCGTAGATGAAGACCGACGGGACGTTAAGGCGGACCATGGCCATCATCATGCCCGGCAGCGACTTGTCACAGCCCGCAAGGCCCACGATGGCGTCGTAGCAGTGGCCGCGCATGGTAAGCTCGACCGTATCCGCGATGGCCTCGCGGGAGGCGAGCGACGAGCGCATCCCCTCGTGGCCCATGGCGATGCCGTCGGTGACGGTGATCGTGGTGAATTCGCGGGGCGAGCCCTTGGCCTCTTTCACGCCGCCCTTGACGGCCTGGGCCTGGCGGTTGAGTGCGATGTTGCAGGGCGCGGCCTCGTTCCAGCAGGTGGCGACGCCGACGAGGGGCTGGTGAATTTCCTCCTCGGTCATGCCCATCGCGTAGTAATATGAGCGATGCGGCGCGCGGGCGGGCCCTTCGGTCACGTGGCGGCTGGGCAGTTTGCTTTTGTCGAACTTGGTCATCTGGGCCTCCCCTGAAATCTTCGGATCCGGTCTAGGCCAGAGGGGCGACGGGGGCAAGCTTTCGCGCGGGCAAAGTTCAGCGCGGCGGCGTGGCCATGGCGGCCACGGGTGCGTGGCGGTGGCAGGTGAGCACATGGTCGTTGACCATGCCCACGGCCTGCATGAAGGCGTAGACGATGGTGGGGCCACAGAACTTGAAGCCGCGTTTCTTCAAATCTTTCGAAATTGCGCGGGATATTTCGGTTTCAGTGGGCACTTCGGCCAGGCTGGTCCAACGGTTCTGCAAGGGCGCGCCCCCCATGTAGGACCACAGGTAGGTGTCGAACCCCTGCTCGGCCTCGATGTCTTGCCAGGCGCGGGCGTTGGTGATCGTGGCCTCGATCTTGCCGCGGTGGCGGATGATGCCGGGATCACCCAGGAGGCGCTGTACGTCCTCCTCGCCCCAGGTGGCGATGAGATCCGGGTCAAAGCCTTGGAAAGCCTTGCGAAAGTTGTCGCGCTTCTTCAGGATCGTGATCCAGCTGAGACCGGCCTGGAAGCCGTCTAGAATAAGCTTTTCCCACAGCGCGCGGCTGTCCCATTCGGGCACGCCCCATTCGGTGTCGTGATAGGCCTCGTAGATCGGATCGGTGCCGACCCAGCCGCATCTTTCCATCCTTCAAGCCCCCCGGTTTCGCCTGTTGCGGACAGTATGACTCAAATGCCCGGTTTAACAATTCCTTAGCCTGCGTGGCGCTTATTGGGCGGCGGTGGAGTACGGAGAGATTCATGGGTGAAAAGAGATTGAAGTGGGCGAATGTGCCAAAAGGGCATCACAACCCGCTGGCCTACGCCGTGTCGGCGCGGGACCAGTCGGTGATCCAGATGGTCGAGGAGGCGGTGCGGCATGGCCACGTGATGCTGGCCTATCAGGCGGTTGTGCCGTCGGGGCGGCAGGACCGGCCGGCCTTTTACGAAGGATTGGCACGGGTGCTGGACGAAACCGGCCGGATCATCCCGGCGCGGGAGTTCATCGACGCGATCGAAGCGACGGAGACGGGCCGCATCGTCGATTGCCTTTCGCTTGAAAAGGGGATCCGCACCTTGCGCGAGTATCCTGATATCCGCCTGTCGATCAACATGTCGGCGCGGTCCATCGGCTATCCGCGCTGGATGCGGACGCTGAAACGCGGATTGGGGCAGGACCCGACGCTGGGTGAGCGCCTGATCCTGGAGATCACCGAAAGCTCGGCCATGCTGGTGCCGGAGCTGGTGGTCAATTTCATGGCGGATCTGCAGAGGAAGGGTATCAGTTTCGCGCTGGACGATTTCGGGGCCGGGTTCACCTCGTTCCGATACCTCAAGGATTTCTTTTTCGACATCCTCAAGATCGACGGGCAGTTCATTCGCGGAATTGCGGAAAACCCGGACAACCAGGTTCTGACGCGTGCGCTGACCGCCATCGCCGAACAGTTCGACATGGTCACAGTGGCCGAAAGCGTGGAGCGGCCCAACGACGCCGTTTACCTTCAGAATATCGGGGTGCATTGCCTTCAGGGCTATTACTTCGGGGCGCCCACGGTACAGGCACCATGGCTGGGAACGACCCAGACGGCCGCGATGGCCTGACCTGTGACAACGGCTACAGTTGCCGCGTTGCGGCGACTGCGGTACACCCTGCGTAATGCGGGGAATCCGGGGGCCGCATCAGGCATGCTGCCCTTTTTCCTCGGCCAGCAAGAATTGGTGGAGGACACTATGACCAATGTAGTTATCGCTTCGGCAGCACGGACCGCTGTCGGCTCTTTTTCCGGCGCGTTCGCCAACACCCCGGCCCATGATCTTGGCGCGGCCGTTCTGGAAGCCATCGTCGAGCGCGCGGGCATCGACAAGGCCGAGGTTTCGGAAACGATCCTTGGCCAGGTCCTGACCGCGGCGCAGGGCCAGAACCCCGCACGCCAGGCGCATGTGAACGCCGGCCTGCCGATCGAAAGCGCGGCCTGGGGCATCAACCAAGTATGCGGGTCGGGCCTGCGGGCCGTGGCGCTGGGCGCGCAGCACATCCAGTTGGGTGATGCCGATGTCGTTGCCGCCGGCGGGCAGGAGAACATGAGCCTCAGCCCCCACGCCGCGCATCTGCGCGCCGGGCACAAGATGGGCGACATGAAATACATCGACACGATGATCCGCGATGGGCTGTGGGACGCGTTCAACGGCTATCACATGGGCCAGACCGCCGAGAACGTCGCCGACAAGTGGCAGATCACGCGCGATCAGCAGGACGAGTTCGCCGTCGCCAGCCAGAACAAGGCCGAGGCGGCGCAGAAGGCGGGCAAGTTCGATGACGAGGTGATCCCGTTCACCGTCAAGACCCGCAAGGGTGAGACCGTCGTCGACAAAGACGAATACATCCGTCACGGGGCCACGATGGATGCGATGCAGAAATTGCGCCCCGCCTTCACGAAAGACGGGTCGGTCACCGCGGCCAACGCCTCGGGCCTGAATGACGGTGCGGCGGCCGTGCTGTTGATGAGTGCCGAGAATGCCGAGAAGCGCGGGCTCGAGCCTCTGGCGCGGATCGCCTCCTACGCGACGGCCGGTCTGGACCCTTCGATCATGGGCGTTGGCCCGATCCATGCCAGCCGCAAGGCGCTGGAAAAAGCGGGCTGGAGCGTCGATGACCTGGATCTGGTGGAGGCAAACGAAGCCTTCGCCGCGCAGGCCTGTGCCGTGAACAAGGACATGGGCTGGGACCCGTCGATCGTGAACGTGAACGGCGGTGCGATTGCCATTGGCCATCCCATCGGCGCGTCGGGCTGCCGCGTTCTGAACACCCTGCTGTTCGAGATGAAGCGTCGCGACGCCAAGAAGGGCCTCGCCACGCTGTGTATCGGTGGCGGCATGGGTGTCGCAATGTGCATCGAGCGCCCGTAAGCATTTGATGCTGAAATAGGAAACAGGCCCTCGGGGCCTGTTCTTCCATGTGATTTCCCGAAAGGATTTTTGCATGAAATTGCCCGACAATCCCCCGCAGATCGTGTTTTCCGGCGGCGGGTTGCGGTGTTTCTGGCAGGGCGGTTTCCTGACGCGGCTGGAGCAGACGCGCAAGTTCACGCCCGAGCGGGTGACCGGGGTGAGCGGCGGCGCGTTGGCCGGTGCCGCGTGGATTGCCGGGATCGAGGAGCGGCTGCTGGACGTGATGTGCGATGCGTTCGAGAAGCGCGACCACAACCTCGACCTCTTTGCCGCAGACGAAGCAGGCATCACGCCGCACCAGCGCATCTATTGCGACGTGGTGGAAACGGTTCTGGACGAGTCGGCCAAGGATCGGGTCGCGAGTGGTCCGGCCTTTCAAATCCAGATTGCGCATCCGCCCTCTACCGGCCATCCGACCATGACGGGCACGGCGCTGGCCGCGGCCTATGAGGCGGAACTGCATATCGTGGGCAGCCCGCATTTCGACTGGGCCGAGAAAATGGGCCTGACTTCGCAACTGGTCGATGCCAACAAGGCGGCGCGCGACGGGCGGCTGGTGGAATTGATCAATGCGGCCGCGGTGATTCCGCCGGTGTTCGAGCCGCCGCTTTGGGGCGACCGGCGCGTGGTCGATGGCGGCATGGCCGACTAGGCTCCGCTGCCCGACCCAGACGAAGGCGAGACGCTGGTGCTGTTGACCCGGCCCTACAAAAATCTGCCGGACGTGCCGGGCCGCGTTTATGTCTGGCCGTCCGAGGAAACGCCTGCGGACAAGATCGACTTTACCGACCCGCAAAAGCTGCGCGATACGTGGGCTTTGGGACAGCAAGACGCGGAGGCGTACCTGAACGGCGGATGAGTGCCGCGAAGTGAAAAGAATTGCGCAACAATGTTGCGCTTTGCGCACATGATGAGTAGCAAAGTTTCCAAGAAAACCAACACTGGACAGAAAGACTGGAGGAGTTCCCATGGCGAGAGTTGCCCTTGTGACCGGCGGTAGCCGCGGTATCGGTGAGGCCATTTCGAAAAAACTGAAGGAAGAGGGCTACGAGGTTGCTGCCACCTATGCGGGCAACGACGAAGCCGCGGCGAAGTTCACCGACGAGACCGGCATCAAGACCTACAAGTGGAACGTGGCCGATTACGACGCGTCCAAGGCCGGGATCGAAACCGTCGAGGCCGAGCTTGGCCCGATCGACGTGGTCGTGGCCAATGCGGGCATCACCCGTGACGCGCCGTTCCACAAGATGACGCCGGACCAGTGGAAGGACGTGGTCGACACCAACCTGACGGGCGTGTTCAACACCGTGCACCCGGTCTGGCCGGGTATGCGTGAGCGCAAGTTCGGGCGCGTGATCGTGATCAGTTCGGTCAACGGCCAGAAGGGCCAGTTCGCGCAGGTGAACTATGCGGCCACCAAGGCGGGCGATATCGGCATCGTGCGGTCGCTGGCGCAAGAAGGCGCGCGGGCGGGGATCACGGCCAATGCTGTCTGCCCCGGCTATATCGCCACCGAGATGGTTATGGCGGTGCCGGAAAAGGTGCGCGAATCGATCATCGCGCAAATCCCGGCCGGTCGCCTGGGGGAGCCGGAAGAGATCGCGCGTTGCGTGGCATTCCTGGCCTCCGACGACGCCGCCTTTATCAACGGATCGACGATTTCGGCCAACGGGGCGCAGTTCTTCGGGTAAGTTTACCTGACCCAAAAATGCGAAAGGGCCGGTCAGGAAACCGGCCCTTTCTGTTTCCAGAGACCTGCAACGATCATCTGGAAGGTGACTTTCGGCCCAGCCAGTTGAGCAGCTCGCCAAAAGCACGGCTGCGTTCGTAATGCGCGGCGCGGTAGGCATCGCGGGTCTTGGCATCGGTGGCTGTCTCGATCATGGCTGATCCTTTCAGGGAAACTTGACTGGGTTGAATATGCGTCTTTGCAGAAAAGACCACAAACGAGACTTTTCACGGTTTCAGTTAAGTATTACTTTAGTGAAATGAGTGACCGCCTGCCTCCGTTGACTGCCTTGCGCGCGTTCGAGTCCGCGGCGCGGCACATGTCCTTTCAGAGGGCGGCGGCGGAATTGAACGTGACACCGGCCGCGCTGTCGTTCCAGATAAAGTCGCTGGAAGAGCATCTGGGGGCCGCGCTGTTCCGGCGGTTGAACCGCGCGGTGGAACTGACCGAGGCGGGGGCTGCGCTGGCGCCGGGCTGCCGTGACGGGTTCTCGGCGCTGTCAGCGGCCTGGACGGCGACCCGGCGGGGGCTCGACAACAGCACGCTGACAGTGACGGCAGGACCGGCCTTTACCGCGAAATGGCTGGCGCCCCGCCTTTACGAATTTGCTCAGGCCCATCCCGAGATCGAGCTGCGGTTCACGGCGTCGCTCCGGCTGATGGACTTCGTCCGCGACGAGGTGGACGTGGCAATCCGGTTCGGCCACGGGGCGGACAAAGGGTTGTATTCGCTGCCGCTGGCCGAGGAATGGGTGACGCCGATGATGACACCCGCGCTGGCCGAACGGTATCCGACGATCGAAAGCCTGGCCAAGGCGGTTCTGATCGTCGACCAGTCGATTGATTTCCTGGACCCGCCGACCGATTGGGCGGCGTGGTTCCGTGCGGTGGGCATGCCGCCAATAGAGCCGCACGGCCCGCGATTTTCGCAAGGGGATCACGCGATCGATGCGGCCTTGGCCGGCGTGGGTGTGGTGCTTGGGCGTCGGGCGCTGGTGATGAAAGACCTGATGGAAGGGCGGTTGGTCGCGCCCTATGGCAAGGCGGTCAGCGCCGGAGCGCAGTTCCGGTTTGTGTGCCGTGAGGGCGCGGAGAATAAGCCACAGATAAAGGTTTTTCGCGACTGGATGCTTGCCGAAACCGCCAAGGGGTTCGAGACGACCGCGAAGATGGAGATGGTACCGCTGTTGCCCGCGTAATCACGAGATGCGCCGCGGGGGCGCATCCCGATCAGTCGTTGCGTGGCATGCTAATGGGTAAGTCGTTCAATCTCTTCTTTCAGCCGGAGTTTCTGCTTTTTCATGCTTGAGATTTCAGTGTCGGGCGTTCCCGGGGCACGCTGTGCCGCTTCGACCTGTTCCGAGAGAGCCTGGTGTTTCTTCTTAAGTTCCTCGACATGTGAACTCAATGCCATGAATGCGTCTCCTCTTTCTGATGTGCACGGGATAGTGCAGCACAAAACATGTAATCTGTCACGCTGCGCCCGCAAAATCGGTTGGCGGGATTTAGCTACAACTTGCCTAAATCAGTCCGGGAAAGGCATTTCCCCGCCGTCGCGCAGGATGCAAGCCGTTGCCGACGTGTAGTTTTCGCAATCGTTAACGTGCGCTTGCCCATTATGCAGGCACCAGCCGTCATGCAACCGGAATGCGGCCCGTCCGCCGCGTTTTCCGCGCAAAAGGACCAGTCTGGCGGGACGTCCGGGACGGGGAATCAGTGGCAGAAGCTTAAGGCTGCCGAGGTGGCGCGCGGCGTGGGACAGAAGCTCTGGCAGGCGGTCGGCGCGCTGGATGAAGGTGGTGGTGCCCTTGGGCCGGGTGCGTTTGGCGGCGGCGGCGACCCATTCGGCGAGAGGAGTATCCTCGCCCACGGCGCCTTCGCGGCCGAGATCGGTGGCCGCCGTGCTGGCGGCGCGGTCGAAATAGGGCGGGTTGGCGAAGACGTGGTGAAACTGGCGCTCTTTCAGGGTGCCGGGCATGTCGGCAAGATCGCCTTCGATCACCTCGAAGGGCAGGGCGTTGGCCGCGCCGTTCTCCTTGGCAAGGGCGGCATAGGCAGGCTGACGTTCCAGTCCGGTCAGTTGGAGCTCGGGCACGCGCCGCGCCAAACAGAGCCCCGCGACGCCGACGCCGCAGCCGAGATCGAGCACGGTTTCGCCCGGCTTGGCGGGGATGCTGGAGGCCAGCAGCACCGGGTCGATGCCGGCGCGATAGCCCGCCCGGGGCTGAAGGATTTTCAGCCTCCCGCCGAGATAATCGTCGCAGGTGGTCTCAAGCGTCACGAGAGCGCCTCGACCTCTATCCCGTTGTCCTCAAGGGTCTGGCGGGCGGGAAAGTAGTCTTCCTCGCTGACCATCAGGCGGCGTGGGAAGATCCCTATGCCGCCTTCGAGGATGCTCATGTTTACGTCCAATTCAAAGCAGTCTATATCCTCGCCCTGAAGCAGAGCCTTGGCGAAGGCCATCACGGTCGGGTCGGTGGTGCTGAGAAGATGCTTCATGGGGATGACTTAAGGACACCGGACGCGCATTGTCGAGCCTGAGTGACAGGAGTTTGATGGGACTGGACCACGCCGCTACCAAACCGCACGAAGCGCTGGCCTCGCATCTGCAGGGCAAGCTGGACGAGGTGAATACCCTGATCCGCGAGCGGATGGCGTCGCGCCACGCGCCGCGTATTCCGGAAGTGACGGCGCATCTGGTCGAGGCAGGCGGCAAGCGGTTGCGACCCATGCTGACGCTGGCTGCGGCGGATCTGTGCGGATATGGCGGCGGCGATGACGTGAAACTGGCCGCGACGGTGGAGTTCATCCATACCGCGACGCTGTTGCACGACGACGTGGTGGACGAAAGCGCGCAGCGGCGCGGGCGGCCCACGGCGAACCTGCTTTTCGACAATAAATCCAGCGTGTTGACAGGCGACTACCTGTTCGCGCGGGCATTCCAGTTGATGGTCGAGACCGGGTCGCTGACGGTACTGGACATCCTGTCGAACGCGGCGGCGACGATTGCCGAGGGCGAGGTGCTGCAACTGACCGCGGCGCGGAACTTGAAGACGGACGAGGGTATCTACCTGCAGGTCGTGCGCGGTAAGACCGCCGCGTTGTTCTCGGCCGCGACCGAGGTGGGTGGCGTGATTGTCGGAGCGCCGGAGGCGCAGGTGAAGGCGCTATATGCCTATGGCGACGCGCTGGGCATCGCGTTCCAGATCGTCGATGATCTGCTGGATTATCAGGGCGACGCCAAGGCCACGGGCAAGAACGTGGGCGATGATTTCCGCGAGCGCAAGCTGACCCTGCCGGTAATCAAGGCGGTGGCGCTGGCAGATGAGAGCGAGCGCGCGTTCTGGGCGCGGACCATCGAGAAGGGTGACCAGCGCGAGGGCGACCTGGACGAGGCGCTTAGGTTGCTGAACAAGCACGGCACGCTGGAGGCGACGCGGGACGACGCGCTGGAGTGGACGACCAAGGCCAACGCGGCGATGGAGCAGCTGCCCGAACATCCGGTGCGGGACATGCTGCTGGCGCTGTCGGATTACGTGGTTGCGCGCATCCGCTAGGACAAACCCTCAGGGGTGCGCATTGAGCCGGGTGGCGGTGACCCACCAACCCGGATTTTCCTCTTTCAGGCGGCCCTCGGCGGCGCGGGCGGTTTCCTCGCCGGTGTATAGGCCGAAACAGCTGCTGCCGGAGCCGGTCATGCGGGCCATGCGGCAGCCCGCCGTGACGCTGAGTGCGCCCAGCACTTGCGCGATGACGGGCGTCTGCCCGATCGCCGCATACTCCAGATCGTTGCGCATGCCACGAAGCCAGTCGATGAATTCGATCGCGCTGAGGTTTGCCGGGATTTCCGGGGGCATCGGCGTGTTGTTCTTCTGACCGACGGCGGCAAAGACGTCGGGCGTGCGCATGGGCACGCCGGGATTGATCAGGACCGCGTTCAGGCAGGGCAGGTCGTGTGCCGTGTCGATTTTTTCGCCGATCCCTTGCATCCGCGCGGCGCTGTTGCCAAGGCACACGGGCACGTCAGCACCCAAGGGAGTGACGTCGGCGGGCATGGGCGTGTCGGTCAGGCGCGACAGCACGCGCAGGGTGGCGGCTGCGTCCGACGAGCCGCCGCCAAGACCCGCAGCATGGGGCAGAACCTTGTCGAGCTTGATATCGGCGCTGACCCCCATCAGGTCGGCGGCTTTCATAACGAGGTTGTCGGGCCCGTCCGGCACGCCCTTGGACATTGGGCCGCTGAGCGAAAGGTGCGGCGTGTCGGACAGCGCGACCGTCACGTGATCGCCCACATCGGCGAACATGACCAGCGAGTCGAGCAGGTGCATGCCGTCGTCACGCTGCCCGGTGATGTGCAGCGTCAGGTTGATCTTGGCCGGGGCGAAGCCCTCAGCCGCCGTCATCCGCGACCTCCAGCGGGGGCGAGCCTTCTTCCTGCAGGACAACGTCCAGGCCGACTTCGAGCTTGCGACGTATGCGGTCGGGATCCACATCGGGCGACGGGTTTTCCTTGTCCACGAAGGACAGGGCGCGCCGCCACTGGAACTGCGCCTCGATCTCGCGGCCCACGGCCCAAAGGACGTCGCCGAGGTGGTCGTTGACCACCGGGTCCACCGGCATCAACTCGGCGGCGCGTTCCATGTGACCAATGGCTTCCTCGTAGCGGCCCAGCCGGTAAAGGACCCAGCCGAGGCTGTCGACGATGTAGCCGGACTCGGGCTGCGCCTCGACGGCGCGTTCGATCATGTCGAGCGCCTCGTCCAGCTTTTGCTGTTTCTCAACCAGCGAATAGCCGAGGTAGTTCAGAACCTGCGGATGTTCGGGGTTCAGTTCCAGCGCCTTGCGGAAATCGGCCTCGGCCTCGGGCCATTCATCCTGCCGTTCGTGGCTGATAGCGCGGGCGTAGTAGACGAACCAATGTCCCGGCTGCGCTTCGCCCAGAAGGTCGATGGCGTCGTCGTAAGCCGTAACCGCTTTGTCGTACTCTTCACTCTGGCGATAAAGGTCCGCGGCTGCGACATGCACCATGGGCAGTTCGGGGTGCGAGTCGCGCAGCTGTTCCAGCACCTCGATGGCGGCGTCCATCTTGTCGGCGCGGCGCAGCGCCTCGGCGCGGCCCATCTCGGCAGCGGTGAAGGACGGATGATCGCGCGGGACACTCTTGTAGGTCTGGGTGGCCAGCTCGTAGCGTTCCAGCGATTCCAGCAGTTCCGCCGACATCAGGATTGAATCGACATGGTCGGGGTTCAGGTACTGCGCCACGCGGGCGTAAAGCAGGATATAGTCGTCGCCCATGTCGCCCAGCAAGGCCTGGCCGATGGAAAAGAACACCTCGGCGACGCCGTCTTTTGGACCGGAGATCATGTCGAAGGCCACGGGCAGCCCGGTTTCAAGCTCGGCCCGGAGGGCGAGGATTTGAGGGTCTGCATTGGGGCCGAAAGCGTCATCCAGAAGGGCGATGGCTTCGTCGTTGCGCTCCAGTTGGCTGAGCACCGTGGCCCAGGCGCGGGTGCCACGGCGGGTGCGCTGCAGGGGGGCGTCGTCTTCACCGCCGGAAAAGATAGCTTCGGCGGCCTCGAAATCGCCAACGGAGGCGAGGGCAAGCGCCTTGTGATAAAGGGCGAAATTCTTCAGGCCGCGTTCTTCGGATACGTCATTGAACCGCGCGAGAGCGGCGTCCACATCGCCGCGGGCGAGTTCGGTCCAGGCCATCACGAGGCCATCGGCCAGTTGGCCCACGCCCTTGCCGGCCTCGATCCGTTCGATCACGGCGTCATGATTGCCGGCGGCCACGTCCTCGGCGATGAGGGCCATGAAGGCGACCTGGCTTTGCAGCTCCTGTTCCTCGATCTGGCGGGCGACGGGCACGGCGCGGTCGATCTCGCCCAGCGCCATGAAGGCAATGGCGGTGCTTTCGAGGATGACGGGGTTGCTGGCGTCGCGGGTCAGCGCCTGGGTGTAATACTGCGCGGCGGCGTCAAAGTCGTTCTGGTAGCGGGCCTGCCGGGCCGCGAGGTAGGCCCCTACATTGATATCGGCCAGTGCGGGCAACGCGATGCCCTGCAGAATCGCGGCGATGGCGCCTGCGGTCAGGATTTTCACGGGTCTGGGCTCCCTGCCTGTGCGGTCGATGATTTGCGCGAAAGTAGTATGAGCGGCCCGTTAACGCAATGAGGGCGGCCAAATTGCCGCCCTCACATTCGCATCATTTCGCCTGTCGGTTACATATTGGGATAATTGGGCCCGTCGCCGCCCTGTGGCGTGGTCCAGTTGATGTTCTGGGCCGGGTCCTTGATATCGCAGGTCTTGCAATGGACGCAGTTCTGGAAGTTGATGACGAACTGTTGCTCGCCGTCCTTTTCCACGAATTCGTAGACCCCCGCCGGGCAGTAGCGGGCCGAGGGACCGGCATATTTGGGCAGGTTCACCTCGACCGGAACATTCGGGTCCTTCAGCTTGAGGTGGGCAGGCTGGCTTTCCTCGTGGTTGGTCATCGAGAAGCTGACATTGGTCAGCCGGTCGAAGCTGAGCTTGCCGTCGGGCTTGGGATAGTCGATTTCGGCGTGCTTGCTGGCCGGTTCGGTCGCCTCGGCGTCGTTCTTGCCGTGGCCCAGCGTGCCGAAAAAGGAAAAGCCCAGCGTGTTGGTCCACATGTCGAGGCCGCCCAGCGTGAGCGAGGCGGTGAGGCCGTACTTGGACCACAGGGGTTTGACGTTGCGGACCTTTTTCAGATCCGCGCCGATGGCGCCGTTGCGCACTTCGTCCTCGTAATTCGACAACTCGTCGCTGGCGCGGCCGGCCTCGATGGCTTCGTGCGCGGCTTCGGCCGCGGCCTTGCCCGACAGCATGGCATTGTGGTTGCCCTTGATGCGCGGCACGTTGACCATGCCGACGGAACAGCCCAGAAGGGCGACGCCGGGCGCGACCATCTTGGGCATCGACTGGTACCCGCCCTCGGAAATGGCGCGGGCGCCGTAGGCGACGCGCTTGCCGCCCTTGAGCAGGTCGGCCACCACCGGGTGATGCTTGAACCGCTGGAATTCCATGTAAGGGTAGAGGTGCGGGTTCTTGTAGTTCAGGTGCACCACGAAGCCGACGTAGACCTGGTTGTTGTCGAGGTGGTAGATGAACGAGCCACCGCCCGCGTTCTTGCCCAAGGGCCAGCCCATCGTGTGGGTGACGGTGCCTTCGCGATGCTTTTCCGGGTCGATTTCCCAGATTTCCTTCATTCCGAGGCCGTATTTCTGCGGCTCCTTGCCTTTGGAAAGGTCGTATTTCGCGATGACCTCCTTGGAGAGCGACCCGCGCACGCCTTCGCCCAGGAACACGTACTTACCGTGCAGTTCCATGCCCGGCTCATAGCCAGGGCCGGGGGTGCCGTCGGCGTTCTTGCCGAATTCGCCGGCCACGACGCCCTTTACCTCGCCGTTCTCGCCATAGACGATTTCCGAGCAGGCCATGCCGGGGAAGATCTCGACACCCAAGGCCTCGGCCTGTTCGGCCATCCAGCGGCAGACATTGCCCATCGAGACGATATAGTTGCCGTGGTTGTTCATCAGCGGCGGCATCGGGAAGTTGGGGATGCGGACCTTGCCCGCCTCGCCCAGCATGAAGAAATTGTCCTCTTTCACCGGGACGTTGAGCGGCGCGCCTTTTTCCTTCCAGTCGGGGATGAGGGCGTCGAGACCGCAGGGATCGAGCACCGCGCCCGACAGGATATGCGCGCCCACTTCGGAGCCTTTTTCCAGCACGACGACCTCGCGCTCGGGGTCGAGCTGTTTCAGGCGGATCGCGGCGCTCAGGCCTGCGGGCCCCGCGCCGACGATCACGACGTCGTATTCCATGGCTTCGCGTTCGACTTGGGTCATCTTGGTCCTCTCCTGGTCGTCCGGTCGTACTCCGGCCCGCGTAAGAAACTTCGCAACTGGTTATCGCGCGGGGTTGCGCAAGGTCAATTCGAACACGACGTAACAGGCGGTCAAAAGCGTCAAAAAGGCGCAAGTTTCGGCGTGATTGTGCGGAGTGCGGCCATGACCTACTTGCATTGGCGCGTCAGGTCGGGTCATTCTGTCGCGCACGCTTTGGCAAATGAACGGGGTCGCGTAACGGCGGCCCCTTGGTGATACTAGGGACAGGAAAGAAGGACAGGTCATGGAAAAGATCCCGATGACGCAGGACGGCTATGACGCGCTGAACGCGGAACTGAAACAGCTGAAATCCGTCGAGCGCCCGGCCATCATCAAGGCGATTTCCGAGGCGCGCGAGCATGGCGACCTGTCGGAGAATGCCGAGTATCATTCGGCCAAGGAAAAGCAGTCGTTCATCGAGGGACGTATTAAGGAGCTAGAAGGCGCGATCAGCCTGTCAGACGTGATCGACCCCAAGAAGCTGTCCGGCCCGATAAAGTTCGGCGCCACCGTGACGCTGGTGGACGAGGATACGGACGAGGAAAAGTCCTATCAGATCGTGGGCGAATACGAGGCCAATATCGAAAAGGGCCTGCTGAACGTAAAATCGCCTATCGCGCGGGCTTTGATTGGCAAGGAAGAAGGCGATAGCGTAGAAGTGCGCACGCCCGGTGGCGACAAGGCCTACGAAGTGCTGAAGGTCGAATATATCTGACCCGGCAATTTTCAATCAGGTTTGCCCATGACCGACCGAAACCAGTCACCGCAGACACCGCTTGGTGTCTATGACCGGCCCCGCAAGGACAGGGTCACGGGGGTCGAGGTAATCGCGCTGGCGCTTACCATTCTGTGGCTTGGCGGCACGGCGGTGTTCTTTCTGGTGCTGGAGCCGATGGGCATGTTCTCGGAATCCGGCGGGGCCCTGCAATTCGTGGTGATCCTGCTGGCCATCTTCATGCCGGTGGCGATGATCTGGGTTGCCGCGACGGCGGCACGATCGAGCAAGGTGATGCGCGAGGAGAGCCGGCGCCTGCAAACCGCCATCGACGCGATCCGGCAGGCCTATGTGGCGCAGAACCAGAATGCCTACGAGGTGACGCAGCCTTCGGTGGCCAAGAAGCTGGAAGAGATCGCGGCGGCCCAGCGCAAGACCGAGACGGCGTTGGCGACGTTTTCCACCGTGCGCGACGCCGCCGCGCCCCGGCACACCCCGGTGCCGGTGACGGAAGAGGCTGGCACCGACCAGGTCGCGCTGCCGCTTGGGACCCCGGCCGAGGACATGGCCCCGCCGCTGGCGACCGAAGATTTCATCCGGGCGCTGAACTTCCCGGAAAACGCCGAGGACAAGGAAGGCTTTGCCGCGCTGCGCCGGGCCCTGAAGAACCGGCAGAGTGCGCAGCTGATCCAGGCCAGTCAGGATGTGCTGACGCTGCTGTCGCAGGAAGGCATCTACATGGACGATCTGCGCCCCGACATGGCCCGGCCCGAAGTTTGGCGCCGCTTTGCCGCTGGCGAACGGGGCCGGGCGGTGGCGGCTTTGGGCGGTGTGCGGGACCGCTCTTCGCTGGCGCTGACCGCGGCGCGTATGAAGCAGGACACGATTTTTCGCGATGCCGCCCACCATTTCCTGCGGCTGTTCGACCGCACGATCAGCCAGTTCGCTGAAATGGCGACGGATGCCGAGATGTCCGAGATGTCGGACACGCGCACGGCGCGCGCCTTCATGTTGGTCGGGCGCGTGGCGGGGACGTTTGACTGACACTGGGGTCCTGATGACGGAAAGCGGATGTTGCCGGACGCCCCGGAACCCGTCAATATGAACGCCGGAAGACGAAGGGAACATCATGCGCAAGTTTCTCGTGGTGCTGGACGACAGCCGGGAATGCCTCAACGCCATGCGATTTGCCGCGATGCGCGCCAAGAACACGCAGGCCGGCGTTGAGATTCTCGCGGTAATTCCGCCCGATGAATTCAATCACTGGATCGGCGTGGGCGACATCATGCGCGAGGAGGCCCGCGAGCGGATCCACGCGCATTTCGAGGTCTTCGCGAAGTGGATGCGAGACAAGCAGGGCATCGACCCCGAGCTGGTGATCCGCGAAGGCGAGCCGGTGGCCGAGATCATGGCGCAGGTTCAGGAGGACACCGAGATCGGTGTGCTGGTGCTGGGCGCCAGCGCCGACAAGAAGGGCCCCGGGCCGCTTGTGTCACAATTGTCGAAGAATTCCGGTGGCTTGCCGATCCCGATTACTATCGTGCCAGGTGACCTGAGCAAGGAGCGGCTGGAAGCGATCACCTGAGTCGCGCTTTTTAGAATGGTTCCAAACCTTGACACTGCGGGTCTCGCTGCGCATATCTTGGGCAACATAGAAAAAGGGCGCGCACAATGTTCATTCAAACAGAATCGACCCCGAATCCGGCAACGCTGAAGTTTCTGCCCGGCCAGACCGTGCTGGACGCCGGGACAGCCGATTTCCCGTCTTCCGAGACGGCCGACAAGTCTCCGCTGGCCGCGCGCGTCTTCGGCGTAGAGGGTGTGACCGGCGTGTTCCTTGGCAATGATTTCGTAACCGTGACCAAGCAGGACGCGGTGGAATGGGACCATGTGAAACCCGCAATTCTAGGCGCGATCATGGAGCATTTCCAATCCGGTCAGCCGGTCATGGTTGGTGACGGTCCGGAGTCGGGCCACGCCGCCAGCGAAGGCGAGGATTCCGAGGTCATCGACCAGATCAAGCAATTGCTGGACACCCGCGTGCGCCCTGCCGTGGCGCAGGATGGTGGTGACATCACGTTCCATGGTTTCGAGCGCGGCGTGGTTTACCTTCATATGCAAGGTGCGTGTGCCGGTTGCCCCTCCTCGACCATTACGCTGAAAATGGGGATCGAGAACCTGCTGCGGCATTACATCCCCGAAGTGACAGAGGTTCGCCCCGTCGGCGTTTGACCTCGTGACCAACGCACCGCTCGTTTTGGGATTCGACACCTCCGGCCCGTGGCTGGGGGTGTTGTTGCTTTCGGGGCAGGACGTTCTGAGCGACCACTATGTCGACATGCCGAAAGGGCAGGCAGAGGCGTTGTTTCCGGCGCTGGGAGACGCTCTGGCCAATGGCGGCGCCGGTTGGGGTGACCTTGACGCCATTGGGGTCGGCATCGGGCCGGGGAATTTCACTGGCATCCGGATTTCGGTCGCTGCGGCGCGAGGCTTGGCCCTGTCGCTGGATATCCCGGCTATTGGCGTCAGCATTCTTGAGGCCGCGGCATACGGACAGGACAGCCCGGTGCTGGCGACACGGGACGCACCCCGTGGACAGGCTTATGTGCAGGGCTTTGGCATGGACACACCACTTGGGCCGGACCTGATGGCGATCGACGAGATCGACACAGGCCTGATGGAGCCGGGGCTGGTCTGTGTCGGAACGGCGGCCGAGGCGGTGGCGGCACGGATCGGCGCACGCGCGGTTCCGGCGACCTATGCGCCGGCCTCTGCCATCGCGCGGATCGCCGCGACCCGTTGGCGCGAAGACGTGCCCCCTCCGGCGCCGCTGTACCTCAAGCCCGCCGACGCAGCGCCCACGCGCGATGCTCCGCCGGTGATCCTTGATGACGCCTGACGACATGGCCGTGCTTCATTCGCGCGCGTTCGAAGGGCAGGGGCGGGCCTGGAGCGCAGGCGAGTTCCGCGATCTTCTGGACCGGCCGCATATCTTTGTGGTCGGTGACACCAAGGGCTTTGCTGTAGGACAAGCGGTGGCAGGCGATGCGGAACTGCTAACGCTCGCCACCGATTCCGACGCGCGGCGGCAAGGCCACGGGCGGGCGGCTTTGCAAGCGTTCGAGGCCGAGGCCCAAGCGCGCGGCTCGGAGCGCCTGTTCCTGGAAGTTGCGGCAGACAATGCGGCGGCGCTGGGGCTTTACCGCTCGTTCGGCTTCACCGAGCTTGCGCGGCGCGCGAAGTATTACAAGCGGCCCGATGGTGGGCCGGTCGATGCGCTGGTGCTGGAGAAACGCCTGACCTGAGCCCGACTCAGATCGCCGAACTGTGGCCGGCGCGGCTGAGGTCGTAGGCGTCGAGACTGCGGGCGATCATCCGGGTCAGCGGGCGTGCCTCGTGCGGGATGAACAGACCTTCGTTGCTGAGGTCCAGAAGCCCGTCAAACGCGCGTGCGGCAGGTTCCAGCATCTCTCGTACCATTTTGCGAGACATGCTGAAGGTTTCGCAGATTTCCCCGGCATCGATGCGGAAGTCGCACATGACGGCCTCGATCAGGCGGGCCCGCAGAAGATCCTGGCCCTTGAAGACATGCCCCCGGCTGGTCGAGAACCGGCCCTCGCGGATCGCCCCGGTATGGGCACCGGTCGCGGGGGCGTTCTGGGCATAGCCTTGCGGGAAGCGCGAAATCGACGACGCCCCCAGCCCAATGAGCACCTCGGACGTGTCGTCGGTGTAGCCCTGGAAGTTGCGGCGCAGGCGGCCAAGTTTCCTTGCGATGCTCAAGCCGTCTTCGGGTGTCGCGAAATGGTCGATCCCGATTTCGCGGTAGCCGTCCCAGACGAAGAGGCGGCGGGCGGCTTCGAAAAGCTCGAGCCGTTCCTCTGGCGTGGGGAGCGCATCGGACGGGATAAGCTGCTGGCGCTTGGCCATCCACGGCACGTGGGCATAGCCGTAAAGCGCCACGCGGTCGGGGTTGAGCGACAGGAGTTTCTGCACGCTTTCGACCATGCGGCCCTTGGTCTGATGCGGCAGGCCGTAAAGGATGTCCGCGTTCAGACTGCGCACACCGGCGGCGCGCAGCGCGTCTATGGTGTCGCGGGTGATGTCGAAGGTCTGGATGCGGCCGATGGCCTGCTGAATGGCGTCGTCGAAGTCCTGCACACCCACGGAGGCGCGGTTCATCCCGGCGGCGGCGAGCGCGTCGATCCGGGGGGCGTCGATCTCGTTCGGGTCGATTTCGACCGAGAACTCGGTGTCGTCGCCGAAGGGCACCGCATCACGCACTGATTCGGCCAGATCGGTGATCAGGTCGGCCGATAGCAGGGTTGGCGTGCCGCCGCCCCAGTGCAGGCGCGACAGGGTGACGCCCTGTGGCAAGGTGGCCTTCAAAAGTACCAGTTCCGCCTTGAGCGTTTCGACATAGGCAGCGACGGGCGAAAGGGATTTGGTGCCCTGCGTGCGGCAGGCGCAGAACCAGCACAGCCTGCGGCAGAAGGGTACGTGCAGGTAGAGCGAGATTGCGCTGCCAGGCTCTATGGACGTGATCCAGTTCCGCATGGTCGAGGACCCAACGGAATCGGAGAAATGCGGGGCCGTGGGATAGCTGGTGTAACGCGGTACGTTCGCGTCGAACAGTCCCAGTCTGCGGAGTTGTTCTCTATCAATCATGGCGTTAGATTAGGTTTGGGAAAACACGAAAACCTTGATGCAGATCAACTCGACCGAAAGTACTGTCGATGCTCAAAGACGCACCTGACGCGATCCCCCGTGAATGCGGGGAATGCCCCATTCGGCATCGGGCGGTATGCGCGCGATGTGATGCGCAGGAACTGGAGCAGCTGGACCAGATCAAGTATTACCGCAGCTTCGAGGCGGGCCGAACGCTGATCTGGGCCGGGGACCGCATGGATTTCGTGGGCTCGGTCGTTTCCGGCATCGCGATGCTGACGCAGACGCTGGAGGACGGGCGCACGCAGATGGTGGGCCTGCTGTTGCCGAGCGATTTCGTGGGCCGTCCGGGGCGCGAGAAAGCGGCCTATAACGTTGTCGCGGTGAGCGACGTGGTGATGTGCTGTTTTCGCAAGCAACCCTTTGAAAACATGATGATTCACACGCCGCATATCGGTCAGCGCCTGTTGGAGATGACGCTGGACGAGCTGGATGCGGCGCGCGAATGGATGCTGCTGCTGGGGCGCAAGACGGCACGGGAGAAGATCGCGTCGTTCCTGGCTATTCTTGGCCGGCGCAACGCGGTACTGAACATGTCCAAGGCTGCGGGACAGGTGGTGTTCGACCTGCCGCTGACACGCGAGGCGATGGCCGATTACCTTGGCCTGACGCTGGAGACGGTGAGCCGCCAGATCAGCGCGCTGAAGCGCGACCAGGTGATCCATCTGGAAGGCAAGCGGCATGTGACGGTGCCCGATTTCGACCGCCTGTTGGAAGAGGCGGGCGACGACAGTGACGGCGGGATGCTGGCCTGAGGTGGCGTGAAAAGCGTTAATTTCCTGGCTCTGGCCTTGATCGGCAAGTCGGTATCACGTCGGTATTCACGTGGTGCGCCGACGGTGCGATTTCCTGGTTTTCCGTTTTAACAGAGCGTTCGGCAGGATCTGGTGAATGATCGCGCGCGCCGTGGGCTTTCGCCCGCCCTCCGGGACCTTTGTGACCGTTGTACATGCTTTCGGACAGGTTGCGTCCGTCAGGGCGTCGCCGAGGTGAAACGAGTATTTGAGGAACAGTGAAGAGAGCGCGCGGCAATGTCCGCTTCGAGCCAGAATTGCTCGTTGGTGGACGGCGCAGCGTTCGACAAGATGGGCGGACGGACGAAGCCGCTATCGCGGCAATGGCGCTTTTGGCTGGCGCTATGAGCCGCCCCTCACGGCGCGAATTTTGCGATCTCGCTGACCTGACTGACGATTGAGGTTTCTCAATCTGATGACAGGAGGATCTCATGAAGGAGGAGAAGACCACACCGCTGCGCGAGCGGATGATCGAGGACATGCGCATTCGTGGAATGTCACCGAAGACCCAGCAAGGCCATATCAGGGCGGTCCGGTACTTTGCAGAGTTCATCGGGCGCTCACCGGACACCGCGACGCCGGACGAGCTTCGCGCGTATCAGCTCCATATGACAGATACTGGCGTCTCGACTGGGGTGTTCAACGCGAGGATCGTATCGCTGCGGTTCTTCTTCGGCATGACCTGCGGGCGTGAAGAGATGAAGCGGTACATGCAGTTCCGGCGCAAGGCGAAGAAGCTGCCGGTTGTCTTGAGCGTCGAGGAGGTTGGCGACCTATTGGCGGCGGTTCCGGGGCCGGGGCTGAAGTATCGCGCGGCCTTGGGGATCAGCTATGGCGCTGGCTTGCGCGCATCCGAGGTCTGCAATCTCAAGGTCTCGGATATCGACAGCGACCGGATGCTGATCCATGTCGACGAGGGCAAGAATGACAAGGATCGCAAAGCGATGCTGTCTCCCGCCCTACTTGACTTGCTCCGCGATTACTGGCGGGAAGCTCGGCCAGAGGGATGGCTGTTTCCGGGCAAGCCAAAGATCATGGCTCTGTCGCCGCGCCAACTGAACCGTGCGTTCACGTCCGCCAAGCACATGGCTGGGATCAACAAGCCGGCGACGCTGCATACCTTACGGCATAGCTTTGCTACGCATCTGCTCGAGGCGGGAACGGATGTCCGGGTGATCCAGGTGCTTTTGGGACATTCCAAGCTCAGCACGACGGCGCGCTACACGCATGTCGCGACCAAGACCATTCGCGGCACGGTCAGCCCCTACGAGATGCTGGAAAAGCTCCAGGATCATACCGTCAGGCGGGGACTTGAGTAGCGGCCCCGGCGGTTGCCGCGCCCGCGGTTAGAGATCGCTGATATCTTCCGGAGCTATGGTCCCGCATATAGAAGGGCTAATGCAGGTCACATCAGTCTCGGCCAACTCAAGGTGATGTCGGCGATTGAAGCCTGCCGAACAGAAGCTCTCGGCGGGCATGTGGCAGGTTGCGCAAAATGCGGCCACCATCACATCGCGTATAACAGCTGCAAGAACCGGCATTGTCCCAAGTGCCAGGGCCCCGCCGCGCGGGACTGGATGGAAGCGCGCGCTGAAGATTTGCTGCCGGTCGAGTACTTCCACGTCGTCTTCACGTTGCCCGCAGAGATCGCCCGCATCGCGTACTGGAACCCAAAGGCGGTCTACAGCCTGTTGTTCCGCGCGTCGGCAGAAACGGTGATGACAATTGCCTCTGATCCCGAGCGCCTTGGGGCGAAGGTCGGCATGACCAGCGTTCTTCACACCTGGGGCTCTGCACTGACGCACCATCCGCACATCCACATGATTGTCCCAGGCGGTGGCTTGTCACCGGACGGTGCCAGATGGGTGGCCTGCACGCCAGGGTTCTTCCTGCATGTGCGCGTTTTGGCGCGCCTGTTCCTGGATGGCATTCTCGAGTTGCACCGCGCTGGCCAACTCACTTTCTTCTTTGGCGATCTCGCCTACCTGGCGCAAGCGGATGCCTTCGCGAAGTGGCTTGCCCCGCTCCGCAAAACCGACTGGGTGGTCTATGCCAAACCTCCGTTCGGCGGGCCTGAGGCTGTGCTGGCCTACCTGAGCCGTTACACCCACCGGGTCGCGATCTCGAACCATCGACTGGTCAGTGCGGATGCCGATACCGTCGCGTTCCGCTGGAAGGACTATCGTATCAAACGTGGTGACCGTCAAAAGGTCATGCGTTTGGCAACGCCCGAGTTCATCCGCCGCTTCCTGATGCATGTTCTCCCGGACGGGTTCCATCGCATCCGGCACTACGGCCTGTTGGCCAGTGCGGCGCGCAAAACAAACATCACCAAAATCCGAGCCATACTGGGCGTCCAACTCGCCGAACAAACCTCTGAACCTGAGCCAGATCCCGATATCATCCCTCTTACTTTGCGCGAGCCATGCCCCTGCTGCGGCGGCGACATGCGCATCATCGAGATCTTCCGGCACGGTCAGATACCACAGTCACGCGCGCCACCACGGGAGCAAGCCGCATGATCAACTGCGTTAACACTCACTTCGATACGCTCCGACCGTCTTCGGCTGATCGGTCCAAATCGCTTGCAGTCATCATCCAAATTGATGGTCTTAATTGCATCGTCAGCGCTCGATCTATGGAATGCTCACGATCCAGGTGCCGAAAAATGACTGCGGCAAGCGCTTCAAACACAGTCGACCGCCCACTCGTGGCTAAGTCAGCCTCATCCGCCAGCACTCTTTCCCCATAAACCACAACCAGCCCCCGCGGCTTCCTCCTTCCGAGGTTTGTCAACGCGGGCCGCACGCCTCGCGGAAAGGAAATGTTGCGCCCCGGCCCGCATCGAAAAACCTTCAGGGAATCGGAAGTTCGCTGTGGTTGCGAGGAACCGATGCTTGCTCTGGAAAAGCAGATGTTGGTGAAAATGCTTTAAAGTGACACGAATACACGAGCTTCGTCACTTTCTGCAGACCCGAAAAACTTATGTGTCAGTGTACGGCGACGACTGTACAATGCCCCTTAAAAGCGGTGAGTCCGCTCGGGCTGCCAAGAGATTGTAACCTTTGTAACGATCCGTTTTGAGAGCGCGCACGGCTGCCACCGAGTTCAGGCGCAGGAGCGCGTCTTCGTAACAATAGAC
Organism: Roseovarius sp. THAF9; assembly: GCF_009363715.1. Lineage (NCBI taxonomy): Bacteria > Pseudomonadati > Pseudomonadota > Alphaproteobacteria > Rhodobacterales > Roseobacteraceae > Roseovarius > Roseovarius sp. THAF9. The sequence continues at coordinate 3,444,113 of NZ_CP045404.1, read as the reverse complement.
TTGCAGATTGGGCTGTTCCAACAGGTGACGGGTGACGGCGCAGGTGGGGTCGCTGCCGTGTTCCTCGTAGATGATTACGGCGCCGTCGCGGAGCGCGCGCGTGGCACCCGCGAAAGCGCTGAGTTCCGCGCCTTCGACATCGAGCTTTATCAGCGCAGGCTGACCAGCGGGCACCAGATCGTCGATGCTGCGGGTATATACAGTTTCGGTCGTGTTGTCCTCGCCGGCCGCGCCACCGTTCAGCAGGCGCGAAGACGCATGACTGTTGGCGACGTTTACGAAGGTCATGCGCTGGCCAGACTGTGCGTGGATGGCCGCGCGTTCCAGTGCCACGTTGGGCAGGTGTCCGACATTGGCCTTGAGCGTTGAAAAAGTTTTTGCGGCGGCCTCGACGGCAATGATCTGCTTGAAACGCGTCGAGGCGCGCAGGGTCCAGTAGCCCTTGTTCGCTCCGAGATCGCAGAAAAGGTCGGAAAGGGGCGCGGCGGCAGCCAGAAGACGGGCGATTTCGGGCTCGTAAGTTTGATGCCAGAGCGCGAAGCGGGTCCAGTAGCCATCGTTGAGCGAGACGCGAAAAGGCGGTGCGCCGTCGATGCCGATAAGGGCCGAATTGTCCGCCGGGAAAATCCGTCCAAGGCCGCGCGCGAAGATGCCGAAAAGGCTGCGATTGAGCGCGACATGGAAGAGGGCCATCAGGATCGCGTATTGAAGCTGTGCACCGGGACCCGAGAAGGTGAGCGTCCGCGTTTCGGGTGCCAGCGATGTGGTCTTTTCCCGAGGCGTTCGGCGGTCTGCCGAGGTATGCGCCGCGCTGTTATCCATCCATCCAGACCTCATGCAGGTGAAGCTCGCGGTAGCGGTCTCGGCTGTAGTTGTGGACGTGTTCGGCATGGTGCATGATCTGGTTGCGCCAGAACGGCTGAATGATCACGCCGCTGTCGCGCAGGATGGTCTGAAGCTGCGCCATGATCTGGCTGCGGTCTTCCGCGTCGGGCTCGGCCAGGGCCCGATCCAACAGCGCGTCGAATTCGGGGTCGTCAAAGCCGGTCTCGTTCCACGGCTGGCCCGACTTGTAGGCCAGCGCGTAGATCTGGACGCCAAGCGGGCGTCCGCCCCAGGCCGTCGTGCTGAAGGGGTATTCGTTCCACGCGTTCCAGTATGTCTGTCCGGCGATGACCGTGCGGCGAATGTTGAACCCGGCCTGCCGCAGGATCGCGGCGATGGCGTCGGAGGTGGCGGTGCGCCAGTCGCCGTCGATCGACACGAGGTCGATCAACGTCTCGGCGTGGCCGGCCGCCTGGGCCATGGCGAAGCCCTCGGCGGGGTCAGCCTCGAACGGCGGCAGTTCGGCATACTCGGGATGCGCGGGCGAGACGTGGTGGTTTTCTGCCAAGGTGCCGTCACCATCGACGCCGAGCGCCAACACGATGCGGTTATCTACGGTTTTCTGAATGGCGCGACGCAGGTGAATGTCATCATAAGGGGCTGTGTCGACGCGCATCCGGGCGACGATGGTATTCTGGGTCGTGCGTTCCTGTCGCACAAGGCCGAAGCTGTCGAGCGCGTCTGCGTAGTCGGGCGGGGTATCTTCGTTGGCGTCGATCTCGCCCGAGTCGAAGGCAGCGACCATGCCCGCCGGATCGGCGCCGAAGTCGATGAATTCCACGCCGTCCAGATACGCTTCGCCGCCCCACCACTGGCCCTGTTCACGACGCTTGACCACGGCCTTGTATTCCAGTTCAAGCGAAACCAGCTCGAACGGGCCGGTGCCAAGGGGCGTGTCCATCAGGCTGCTGTCGTCGTCAAAGCTGCGATGCACAACCAAGGCAGGGTAATCGACCATGCCTGCGATCAGCGTGATATCGGGTTGCGGCAGGTGCAGACGCACGGTCATGTCGTCCGCACGCTCGACCCGGTCCTCGGCCATGCGCCCGGTAGCAGTGTCTATCAGGGGCGCCATCCGGGTGGCCATCGAGTTGCCCTCGGCCCGCGTATCGCACCAGCGGCGCAGGTTGTGGATCACGTCATCGACATCGAGCGTGTCGCCATTGGTCCAGGTCACCCCGGGGCGGACCTTGAGCGTATAGGTGCGTGCGTCTTCACTGACCTCCCAGCTTTCAAGAAGGACGGGCGCGAAAGTGGCGTCGTCCTCCCACCGCACGAGCGGTTCGCAGAACGTGCGCGCCAGGTTGCCCTGTTCCGTCTTGGCGAACTTGCGCGGATCGACGATCTCGATCACGCGACTGCCGATGCGCAGTATGCCACCCTTGGTGCCTTCACTGGAAGCGCGAGCCGGCGCAGACAGGCCGATTAGACCATAGGCGGTGGCGGCGGACGCGCCGAATGTGCTGGCCAGCGCCAGGAACTCGCGCCGCGAGAGCGTGCCATCGCGCGCCTCGCGCGCGAGTTTCCTCACGATCGGGCGCACGGGTGCGGCGCGTTTGGTGTTGGTCATCGGTTACCCTGCCGCTTGAAAATGAAACCTGTTACTCAGTTCATATTGTCGTTGGAACCATGCAAGCACGATTGTAAACCTAGGCCGCACTTGCAACAACTTCGCGCAAAGACTGCCCCGAAAAGGAAAAGACCGACAATGTCCGACGGAATTTCGATTGTCATTCCGGCACGAAACGAGGCCGAGACCGTCGGCAGCGTCGTGGCCGCCGTGATCAACCTGCCCTGTGTGCGCGAGGTTGTCGTGGTCGATACCGACTCCTGGGACAGCACCGCCGCCAATGCTGCCGCGGCCGGGGCCGTCGTGGTCCCTGAGCCGCGGCTGGGAATGGGACGTGCGCTGAAAACCGGTTACAAAGCCGCGAAATCGTCCTGGGTGATGAAGCTTGACGCCGATCTGGATACGTTCGATCCGGGCATGGTTGTGGTCCTGGCGGAATCGCGAGAGCCCAATGTGGGTATGGTCAAGGGCAACTGGCAGGATCCCAATGACGACATGCCGATGACGCGGCTGCTGGTCCGGCCCGCGATCCGGCAGATTTTCCCCGGCCTTCAGCATATAACCGCGGTAAATTCCGGAATTTACCTGTTCAACCGCGACCTGATCGAAATCGACGCGCTTGTCGACAACAACGCGGCCGATATCGACGTGATGTTGCGGGTGCATGCGGCCGATCACGAAGTCATCGAGGTGGCGATCGGCCAGATCAGTCATGATCCGCGGAACAAGGAACATTACAACGCCATGGCCGACAATATTCTGCACCTGTTCCTTCAGCATTACGCCCACAAGATCAACGCCTGACCTGCGCAAGGGCGTCACACGCCCTTGAAGTTCGCGCTGCCTTCCAACTCCATCGACCGTTCCATGGCGCGCTTCTCGGCCCGTTTCTTGCGAAAGCGTCCATACTGCGCCAGCGCGACACCGGCGATGATAACCGCCCCGCCGGGGATCAGACCCGCACCCGGTTCCTCTCCAAGCAGGATCATGGCGATCATGATCGCGGCCAGCGGTGAGAAAGAGGTGGCCAGCGCGACATCGCCGGAGCGGGCATATTTCAGGCCGATATTCCAGGCGAATTGCCCGATAATGATGACGATGATCGCGTAAACCCAGATCCACTTCAGCACGACTGGCGCGAACAGGTCCTGAAAGTGGAACGGACCGTAGAGGTAAAGCGCGATGACCGCATAGATGATCGTGCCCAGAATGGTCCGGTAGATCGAGAAGATGCCGAGCGGCACGCCTTGCAACCCCACGCGCGCCACCAGCGTAGAGGCGATGAAGGAAAGGGTTGCCGCAACCGCTGCAAGCTCCCCCATGCCCAGCGAGAAAGACGACCCGTCACCCTTGAGCGCGATGATCAGCGCGGCGCCGACAAGTGCGACGACGCCGCCCGCCAGTGCCCAAGGGTCGAGCGTCTCTTTCAAAAAGAACCAGGCCGCCAGGATAAAGAGCGGTGGCTCGATCCGGCCGACCAGCACCACGTTGGTCACGGTGGTATGGTCGAGCGCATAGAAAAAAAGCGCCGGCGTGAGGGCCGAAGACAGTATGGCGGAGAGTGTCAGGACGCCCCAATCCTTGCGCGTCAGCGCCCGAAGCTTGTCGCGGGTCCAGTCCTTATGAAAGAGAAATATCATAGGGATCAGTGAAATCGCCGACCCCAGCGCCAGCAAGTTGCAAAAGGTGATGGCGTTGCGCCCCATGACCTGGTTCACCTCTCCGATCTCCGTCAGTAGCGTGACGATCGAGTTCGAGGAGGCGTAGATCAGCACCGCCAGCCAGGCCAGGAGCGTTCCCATTAGCACCTTGGAGCCACCTTGCTCCAAGTTTGTCGTATGCGCCATGTCGGGTCTCCTTGCTGGCGTTGAGCTACGTGTTGCAGGCTATTCGAGATCGTGGGAGGTGCTGCATGCTATCTTGCTCTGTTTCATTTGCGTGACGGACACGTGAAATTCCACGCGCCGTTTCACACGAAGAAATCAACGATGTTTCGGAAAACGAAGTTGAATGCATGTCTCAAAGCCTGCAATTACGTAGGACTGCCTTTTCAGACCTTACCCAAAGCGGATTACCGGATGCCATTGACCCAGCCTGAGACGCGAACGCCTTTCGTCACGCTGTTCGATGATACCTACGACCAGCCGGATTGCAGGGGCTATTACCGGATGCTGAGATCGCTTGGCTACAGCAACCATGCGCATGCGGTGTCGGTGTTCCGCGCGGTACTGGACAGGTTGATGGAGGTGCGCGGTATCGCGGCGCCGGACATTCTGGATTTCGCCAGCAGCTACGGAATCGTCACCGCGCTGATGAAGCACGAGGTTTCGGCGACCGAGTTTCTGGACCGCTACGAGGACGGATCGCTGGACACACTGACCGCGTCGGCGATGGAGCATCAGGACCGGAGCTGGCTAGAGAGATTGCCAGCGCGCTATCCGGGTGCGCGCTTTACCGGCCTGGATGTGGCCACGAACGCGGTCCGCTATGGCAAGGCGGTGGGGTTGTTCGACCACGGCTTTGACGAAGACCTGGAGCAGAACGCGCCGTCGCCTGCGCTGTCCGCGCAGCTTGCCGAGGTGGACCTGATCGTCGAATGCGGCAGCGTGGCGCATCTGATGCCCACCGCGCTGGACCGTCTTCTGGGCGCTTGTGGGGAATGCAAGCCATGGGTGGTCACGTCGCCCGTGCGCGGGAACGAAAGGATTGAGGCCTTCGACGTGCTGCGTGATCATGGGCTGGTGATCGACACGCTTGGCCTGCAGCCCTTTCCGCATCGCCGTTTTGACAGTGCCAGCGAACAGGCGCGCGCCATGGCCATCGCAGAGGCCGCGGGGCATGACACCTCGGGCTTTGAGACGACCGGGTACTTCTTTGCCCAAATTTACCTGGCCCGCCCGGCGTCCGAGGCACAGGAGGTGTTCCCGGACCTTTCTAGCGTGCAGGCGGGCCGATGACCGGCCGGTCTCGGCAGAACTGAAGGGCCGGCCTCATGATCCGCCAGCGCAAAAACAAGCTGCTTGTCACCGGTGCGTCGGGTTTCTTGGGGCAGGCAGTCGTGGCGCGGGCGGCGGCGTGGGAGCTGGAGGCAATCGCCGTCTCGCGGGAAATCTTCCATACCGGCAATGCCACAGGCCTTGCCGCGTTTCTGGACAACACGCGCCCCGACTATGCTATCGACGCGGCGGGGGTTCTGCCCGGGGTGGGCGACGTCACAGACAACCTTGTCCTGACAGAAACATGGATCACAGCACTCGGACTTGCGGGCGCATGGCCACGTCTGGTCCTGACGGGCTCGGCGGCGATCTATGGGCACGGGGCGGCTCAGACCCGCGCAACGCGCGAGGATGATCCCAAAAAGCCGACATCGGACTATGGCCGCGCCAAACTGGCCGCGATGGAGCTTGGCCAGCGGGCCCATACGCGAGATGGGCACGATATTCAGACAGGTATAGTATTCAATCTGATCGGGGCGGGGCAGCCTGCCCATCTGGCACCGGAGGTCTTCATCCGCAAGGCTCGGGCGGCCCGTGGCGGCAGTTTCGAAGTCGGGCCAGTGAACCATGTCCGGGATTTCATGCACGTCGAGGATGCGGCGGACGCCCTTATCGCGATGGCACTGCACGGTGCGCCGGGCGAGGCACTGAACGTGGCGACGGGCCGCCCGACACGCATCCGCGATCTGCTTGATCGGATCGCCGAGGCGCTTGGCGCAAGCTGGGTCAGCCGCGATCCGTCCGACGCCGAAGAGGGGGTCGACATTTGTTATGGCGACCCCGCGCACCTTATGGCGCGCACCGGCTGGCAGCCACGCCACGATCTGGAGACCGCGCTTGAGCGGGCCATGCAGACGACCCAACCTCACAGGAAGGCATCGACGACGATATGACGGATTTCTGGAAAGACAGGCGCGTTCTGGTCACGGGCGGAGCGGGATTCATCGGCAGTTTCCTGTCCGAGGCGCTGGTCCGGGCGGGCGCGGATGTGACGGTGTTCACGCGGTATTCTTCGCGTGGGGTCGGGGGCGCCGCGGCTTATATGAATCCGGACCTGCGTCGCCGTATACGGTTCGTCATGGGCGACCTGAAAGACCCAGCAGCCTTGCGCGCCGCCGCGATGGATTGCGATACGATCTTTCACCTCGGCGCGCATATCGGCATTCCCTATTCCTATGTTCATCCCGTCGATGTGGTACAGACCAACGTGATGGGCACCACCAACGTGCTTGAGGCGGCGCGGTCGGCAGGGGTGTCGAAATTGGTGATCTTCTCGACCAGCGAGGTCTACGGCACCGCGCTTTACGCGCCGATCGACGAGGCGCATCCACTTCAGGCGCAGTCGCCTTACGCCGCCAGCAAGATCGCCGCCGACCAGCTTGGGTTAAGCTATCACCGGGCCTTCGGAACGCCGGTTGCGATTTGCCGCCCCTTCAACACCTACGGGCCGCGACAGCCGGCCCGCGCCATCATTCCCACCGTCATCAGTCAAGCCCTGCGCGGCGACGAGGTCAGATTAGGCTCGCTGCATCCCACGCGCGATCTGCTGTTCGTCGAGGATACGGTGGCGGGGGCCATGCGCGTTGCCGAGGTTGGCGCGACTGTGGGCGAGGTCACCCAGCTTGGCACCGGTGTCGAGATCAGCATCGGCGATCTGGTAAAGGAAATCTGCGCGGTTCTGGGAAAATCGCCACGCATCATCGCCGATCAATCCGACCGGCAACGCCCTGCGAAAAGCGAGGTGAACCGCCTCATCGCGTCGACCGCGCGCGCTGCGGAGATGCTGGACTGGGCGCCCAAGGTCTCACTCGCCGAGGGGCTTGCCCAAACCGCGCGATGGGTCGAGGAGAACCTCGAATATTTCACCGCTGACGGCTACCAGATTTGAGGAGGTCCATATGAAAGCGGTTATCCTCGCTGGCGGACAAGGTCTGCGGATGCGTCCTTATACAGCTATTCTGCCTAAGCCTTTGCTGCCGATCGGCGATTTGCCGATCATCGAGATCATCCTGCGACGGCTGGAAAAGGCCGGTGTGACGGACGTAGTGATTGCCATCGGCTATCTTGGCAATTTGATCCAGACTTACCTGTCGCAAAACTCGATATCAGAGCGCATGAACATCATCTATCACGTCGAGGAAAAGCCCTTGGGCACCGCCGGGGCCATCGGTACGATCGCGGGCCTTGATGAGCCATTTTTCGTGATGAACGGCGATCTACTGTCGGATATCGATTTCAATGCCATGATGCAGCACCACTTGGACACGGGCGCCGACCTGACGGTCGGCGTCGTCACGACCGAGGTGCAGATCCAGCTTGGCGTTCTGTCGCTTGGCGATGAAAACACAGTTACCGGGTATGACGAGAAGCCAAAGATGTCTTACGCGGCAAGTATGGGGATCTATGTGTATTCGCCGCACGTGAAGTCTTTAATCCATCCCAATGCGTACCTCGACGCTCCGTCCCTCGTTTTGCGGCTAATCGAAGAGGCGCACAAGGTGTCCGGCTTCACCCAGCCATGCCGCTGGATCGATATCGGGAATCCAGGCGAATACGAGCGCGCTCAACAGGAATTTGCAGATAACCCGGGAGCGTTTTTGCAATGATACGGCTGGGTCGGGACGAGTCTGCAATGCCGGGCTGAGCTTTTGGAAAGTCGGTATTTATTGCGCAAAAAAAGACCCCAACGATATGTTGGGGTTATAAAAAACCTGGGTGTGTCGACTTCGCAATGAATGTCGGCTTCGCGAAAGTTGCAGTGCAGCGTCATTAGTCGCCGTGAAGTGCCGCTAAGGGCCGAAAGCCAAGGCTTGCTTGACGAGTCCGAAAGTCTTGAAAGTCCCGCATAGCGGCCGGTCCCGCGATCAGGTTTCCCTCACTGATGCCTGCAGAGGCATTGGAGTTTGGATGCCCCCCCCTCACATCAGGGGCGGTCTGTTTCCTTTGTCGAAACTTGCCGCTGGGAGTCTGCGGACGCCGCTGCTCAGTGTGCCATGAAGAGCGGCAGGGGCGCGTGCTCCAGCATGTAGCGGGAGGCGCCGCCGAAGACCGCCTCGCGCACGCGGGAACGGCCGTAGGCGCCCATGACCAGCGCGTCGGCGTCGATATCCTGTGCGCGGCGCAAGAGCACGTCGGCGACGCGGGGCAGGGTTTTCGACAGCACGTCGACCTCGACCGTGACGCCGTGGCGCACGAGGAATTGCGAGATCAGCCCGCCGGGATCGGAGCGGTTCGGGCCGTGCACCGGCGGGTCGACCACCACCACGTGCACGCGGTCGGCCCGTTGCAGCATCGGCAGGGCGTCGCGGGCGGCGCGCAGCGCTTCGCGGCCATCGTTCCAGGCAACCACCACCTTTTTCGGGCTGACCGCCAGGTCGGGCGCGTTGGGCAGGATCATCGCGGGGATGCGTCCGTCGAACAGGATCGCCTCGGTCAGTGGGGCAAGCTCGGGGCCCAGCCCCTCGCCATAAGGCATGGGCAGCACCGCCACATCGGCGAAGCGGGCGCGGTCGGCAACGTGTTGACCCAGATCGGCCAGTTGCGCGACGCCCTGATCGCAGGACCAGAAGAAGCCGTCCTGCTTTTCAAGGATGGCACGGGCGTCGGTGTCGATTTCAACGGCCTCGGCCTGGCAGTTTTCGAAGACGTTCTGAAGCAGAACGACGCCGCCGGCGGCGCCCGCGCCGGAAAAATACTGACTTGAGGCATCGCGTGCGACACCAAGGCAAAGCACGTCGAGATGCGCGCCGTGTAGGCGCGCGAGGTCGGCGGCGTAGGTCAGCGTGTGCTCGACGCGGCGGGCATCGGACAGGGCACAGAAGATCGTCTTCCAGAACATTGTATCGCTCCTTTCAAGGGCCGTTTCGACGCGAGGATACGCCGCGTTCGGCCGCGGCGCCTTGATGACGATCAACCGCAAGGCGGCAATCCTTTGATCGAGATCAAAGCAGGGTGACTCGGCATCGGAAATAAGCGGGACAGTCTGAAAGACCCGGGCGGCCCAAAAGGCCGACTCGGGTGTATGGCAAAGGGACGCAAAATGGGTAACTACGTAAAACTGATCCTGCTGGGGCTGATCGCGTTTTTCGCGCTGTTCGCCGCCAACCAGGCGCGGGATATCGCGTACCTTGTGAATGCGCTGACCATCGCCCTTGTGGCGGCGGGCATGTTCATCTGGGTGCTGCGCAACACGGACGAGGACCATCCCGTGGTCGATCTGTCCGGGGAATACATGGACGGGGTCGTGCGCGCCGGGGTGATCGCCACGGCGCTTTGGGGGGTCGTGGGCTTTCTGGTGGGGACGTTCATCGCGTTCCAGCTGGCCTTTCCGAGCCTCAATTTCGAATGGGCGCAAGGCTACATGAACTTTGGCCGGCTGCGGCCCTTGCACACCAGCGCGGTGATCTTCGCGTTTGGCGGTAACGCGCTGATCGCGACGTCGTTTTACGTGGTGCAGCGCACCTGCGCGGCGCGGCTGTGGGGCGGAAACCTGGCGTGGTTCGTGTTCTGGGGGTTCCAGCTGGTGATCGTGCTGGCCGCCACGGGATACCTGCTGGGCGCGACGCAATCCAAGGAATACGCGGAACCCGAGTGGTACGTGGACTGGTGGCTGACCATTGTCTGGGTGTCGTACCTGGCCGTCTTCGTCGGCACGCTGGTGAAGCGCAAGGAGCCGCATATCTACGTGGCGAACTGGTTCTACCTGTCGTTCATCATCACCGTTGCCATGCTGCACGTGGTGAACAACCTGAGCATCCCGGTGAGCATCTTCGGCTCGAAATCCGTTCAGGTCTTTTCGGGCGTGCAGGATGCGATGACGCAGTGGTGGTACGGCCATAACGCCGTGGGGTTCTTCCTGACCGCAGGGTTCCTGGCGATGATGTACTACTTCGTGCCGAAACAGGCCGGGCGGCCGGTGTTCAGCTATAAACTGTCGATCATCCACTTCTGGGCGCTGATCTTTCTTTATATCTGGGCCGGTCCGCACCACCTGCATTACACGGCGCTGCCCGACTGGGCCTCGACGCTGGGCATGGTGTTCTCGATCGTGCTGTGGATGCCGTCCTGGGGCGGGATGATCAACGGTCTGATGACGCTGTCGGGTGCGTGGGACAAGCTGCGGACCGATCCGGTGATCCGGATGATGGTGATCAGCCTTGGCTTCTACGGGATGTCCACCTTTGAAGGGCCGATGATGTCGATCCGCGCGGTGAACAGCCTGTCGCACTACACCGACTGGACCATCGGGCACGTGCATTCGGGCGCGCTGGGCTGGAACGGGATGATCACGTTCGGCTGCCTTTACTTCTTGGTGCCGAAGCTGTGGAACCGCGAGCGGCTGTACAGCCTGAGCCTGGTGAGCTGGCACTTCTGGCTGGCGACGATCGGGATCATTCTTTACGCGGCGTCGATGTGGGTGACGGGTATCATGGAGGGCCTGATGTGGCGCGAAGTGGATGCCAACGGGTTCCTGGTGAACTCTTTCGCCGACACGGTGAGTGCGAAGCTGCCGATGTACGTGGTGCGCGGTCTGGGTGGGGTCCTGTTCCTCTCCGGTGCCCTGATCATGTGCTACAACCTTTACATGACAGTCAGACGGAGCCCGGCGGTGCAGACCGACAACTCCGCTGTCCCGGCTGAATAAGGAGGGCCGGAAAAATGGCTGACGATAAAATGCAGAAACCCCCGATGCCGGCTTCGGCCTCGGGCGTGGGGGACCGGCCCAAGAAGAAGACCTTCCTGGACCGGCACCAGATCCTGGAACGCAACGTGACCCTGCTGGCGATCTTTGCCTTCCTGGTGGTGACCATCGGCGGCATCGTGCAGATCGCACCGCTGTTCTGGCTGGAGAACACTATCGAAGAGGTGGAGGGTATGCGCCCCTACACCCCGCTGGAGCTGACCGGACGTGACATCTACATCCGCGAGGGGTGCTATGTGTGTCACAGCCAGATGATCCGGCCGATGCGCGACGAGGTGGAGCGGTACGGGCATTACAGCCTTGCGGCGGAAAGCCAGTACGACCACCCGTTCCAGTGGGGGTCCAAGCGGACCGGGCCGGACCTGGCGCGTGTCGGCGGGCGCTACTCCAATGCTTGGCATGTAGATCACCTGCGCGACCCGCAATCGGTGGTGCCGGAATCGGTGATGCCCAAATACGGCTATCTGGAGGAGCGGCTGATCGACGGGCAGTACGTCGAAGACCTTCTGGCGACGCACAAGCTGGTGGGTGTGCCGTACGAGGACGCGCATGTGGAAAACGCGCAGGCGGATTTCCGGGCGCAGGCCGATCCCGACAGCGACTATGACGGGTTGATCGAGCGGTATGGCGACAAGGTGCAGGTGGCCAATTTCGACGGTCGCGCTGGCATCAGCGAAGCCGACGCTTTGATCGCCTATCTGCAGATGCTGGGCACGCTGGTCGATTTCTCGACCTTCACGCCCGTGGCAAGCCGGTAAGGAGGGACGACGATGGACACCTATTCCCTGCTGCGGGAGTTCGCGGACAGCTGGATGCTGCTGGCGCTCTTCGCCTTCTTCATCGGCGTCGTGATCTGGGTCATGCGGCCCGGATCGCGGGGCGCCTACCAGGATGTCGCAGACATTCCCTTCCGCAATGAAGACGCGCCGGCCCCGGCCACGCGCCGTGCCTCGGACGAGGAGCAATAAAATGGCTAAGAAACCGCAAGACAACCATGAGGTCGAGACCACCGGCCACGAATGGGACGGGATCGAGGAGTACAACAACCCGTTGCCGCGCTGGTGGCTGTGGGTGTTCTACGCCACGATCGCCTGGGGCGTCTGGTATACGATCGCCTATCCGGCCTGGCCGATGATCTCGGGCGCGACGCAGGGCTATCTGGGGTACTCGACCCGGGCCAACGTGCAGACCGAGATCGAGGCGGCCGAGGCGGCCAACGCTCAGATCAACGAACGGCTGGCCAGTGTCGAGCTGGCGTCCATTCCCGGCGACGACGAACTGGCGGGCTATGCGCGCTCGGCTGGCGAGGCGGTGTTCAACACCTGGTGCGTGCAGTGCCACGGGCGAGAGGGCGGCGGGTTTACGGGATATCCGACGCTGTCGGACGACGCGTGGCTGTGGGGCGGCTCTATGGAGGCGATCCACACGACCGTTACCCACGGGATCCGCAATGACGAGGACCCTGATGCGCGCTACTCGGAAATGCCGGCCTTTGGCCGTGACGAGCTTCTGACCGAGGAAGAAGTCATGCAGGTGGTGAATTACGTCATGTCCCTGTCGGGTGAACCGCAGGACGCGCAGGCCGCCGAGGCGGGTGCGGAAGTGTTCGAATATAACTGTGCCGCCTGCCACGGCGAGAACGGCATGGGCATGGTCGAACAGGGCGCGCCCAACCTGACCGACGCGATTTGGCTGTATGGCGGGGATTACGACGCGCTGTATGAGACGGTATGGAACTCGCGCTTTGGCGTGATGCCGCCCTGGCAGAACCGCCTGAGTGAAGCGGAGATCCGCGCGGTTTCCGCTTACGTTCACCAACTGGGCGGTGGCGAATGACCTGACGTCTGACACGAGATTTCCGGAGGTCTGGGTACCCAGACCCCCGGATTTGGCACCGGCCCTTCCCTCTGTTCGCGCATTTCAGGAAGGGCCGGTGTTTTTTGTTCAGCTGTCTTGTTGATCAAGGACGTCGGTTAGGGCGCTTAGCACGGCTTCGGGTGCTTCGAGCTGCGGCAGGTGGCCGACGCCGGCCAGTGTCTGGAACGCGGCCGTCGGCATCTGGGCGTGCAGGGCGCGGCCACGGTCGAGCGGGATCCATGGATCGGCCTCTCCCCAGAGGATTTTAACCGGGCAACGGACATCGCCGTACTGCGGCTCGATTTCGGCGGTGAAACGTTCGTCGGCCTGTGCGAACTGGCGGTAGAAGCTGTCGCGGCCCGCCTCATCCAGCCAGGGGGCGACGAGCGCCTCGGTATCGTCGGGGGCAAGGTCAGTGACCAACGCGCCATCGATATAGGCCCGCACCACGGCTGTGTGGATATGCGGGGGCAGGCCGGTGAAGGCGTCGATATGGCGGCCGACATGGTCGAAGAACTCCGACCCCCAGGGCCGCATCGCGACCACGTTCATCAATACCAGATGGTCGAACTCGGCCCCGTGCAACAGATGCGCGCGCAAGCTGGTTGCGCCGCCGAAATCATGCGCCACGACGCGGGGGCGGTCGAGGCCCCAATGGCGCAGCATGTGTGCAAAGACCTGTCCCTGCACGTCGAGGCCGGTGGGCTGATCGGCGCGTTTGTCCGAGCGACCGTATCCGGGCATGTCGTACCAGAGGACATTATGCGTTTGGGCCAGCGTGGGGATGAGCCGGTGCCACGACACCGACGACCACGGCCAGCCATGGGCGAGTACGAGCGGCGGGCCGGACCCGGTGCTGCCCCAGGCGACGGTGCCGGCGGGGGTATCTGCGGTGCGATCAATGTGCCAGGTCATAAGGGTGATCCTGTCGATGAAAAAGAGACCCGTGGCGCGGCCAGGCGACCGGGACCACGGGTCAGTCGGGGGAGACGCCCGAGCGCTCAGCGTGCGCTCGGGAGTGGGACATTAGACCAGCGGCGCGTCCGCCACGGCCAGGGACAGGGCCGGGGGCGCGGAGCCGGTTTGGGATGAAAGATGCGGGACTCAAACATCGCGTTGGTCTAGCGCGGCAGGCGGCCGATGCGGTGTGCTTCAAGCTCGGCATCGCGGAGGGTGTCGAAGCGCGTGTGAGGCCCCCAATGGTTGCGGCCCCTGCGCGCATCGGTTTCGTTGAGGCGGGTGGCGGTGCGGAAGCTATCTGAAAGAATTCCAAGCATGTCGTGTTCCTTTCGGGTTCGTGTGATAGCCTCAATCTGGCAGCTATAGCGTGCTATTGCGACTCAGGAAAAATTCAGATATGTAAGATGAGATTACATGACGGATTGGCTTAACCTCCCGCCCCTGACGGCCTTGCGCGCGTTCGCGGCCCTTGCCGAGACCGGCTCGGCGCAGGCAGCGGGCGCGGCGCTGAACGTCAGCCACGCGGCGATCAGCCAGCAGGTCAAGGCGCTGGAGGGCAGGATGGGCGTGCCGCTGGTGGACCGCAGCGGGCGCAAGTTGCAGCTGACCACCGAGGGCCGCGAACTGGCCGATGCGCTGAAGACCGGGTTCGACACCATCGCGCGCAGTGTCGATGCGCTGACCGGGGCGGATGCGGACCGGGCGGTGCAGGTGTCCACCACGCAGCTGTTCGCGACGACGTGGCTGATGCCGCGGCTGATAGATTTCCAGACGCGGCACCCCGGCATCGATTTGATGATCAACCCGTCGGCGGAGCTGCACGAGCTGACGCCGGGGGGCTATGACGTTGCGCTGCGCTTTGGCGACGGCAACTGGCCGGGGCTGGAGGTGGAAATGCTGGTGCCCTCGGATATCGTGATCACCGCCGCGCCCAAGCTGGTGGGCGACTGCGAGATCACCCGGCCCGAGCATTTGCTGGACTATCCGTGGTTGGAGGAGCTTGGCACGTCGGAATCCACCGACTGGCTGCGCAAGCACGGCGTCACCGAGGGCCGCGCCAAGAGCGTGACGCAGGTGCCCGGCAACCTGATGCTGGAAGGCGCCCGCGTGGGGCAGGGGATCATCAGCACCGCCATGTCCTCGGTCCAGGCGGAACTGGATGCGGGGCGGCTGAAGCTGCTCTTTCGGGATGCGGGTGAGACGGGGTATCATATCGTCACCCGGCCCGGTGTCTTGCGCCCGAAGGCGCGTCAATTCGTGACGTGGCTGCGCCGTCAGAAGGACGCGCCCTGCGACGAAAAGGGTTGATCTGAGTCAAGGTTTTGGAACAACCGTCGTGCCAGAACGGGCTGGCGCAACAGACCTTTATCGGAGCGAGAGCTATCCGTGTCCTCTACATCTGATTCTCCCGAGACCCCGCAGAGCCTTTACGCCGCGCGGGAGCCTGTCTTTCCCAAACGCGTGAGCGGCTGGTTCCGCAATTTCAAGTGGATCCTGATGATCTTTACGCTGGGGATCTATTACGTCACGCCGTGGATCCGATGGGACCGGGGGCCGTCGCTGCCCGACCAGGCGGTGCTGGTGGACATGGCGAACCGGCGGTTCTTTTTCTTCTGGATCGAGATCTGGCCGCACGAATTCTATTTCGTGGCCGGATTGCTGGTGATGGCGGGGCTGGGATTGTTCCTGTTCACCTCGGCGCTGGGGCGGGTGTGGTGCGGCTATGCCTGCCCGCAGACGGTGTGGACGGACCTGTTCATCCTGGTGGAACGCTGGGTCGAGGGGGATCGCAACGCGCGGCTGCGGCTGCACCGGCAAAAGAAACTGGATGCCCGCAAGCTGCGGCTGCGGCTGACCAAGTGGGCGCTGTGGCTGCTGATCGCGGTGGCCACTGGGGGCGCGTGGGTGTTCTATTTCACCGATGCGCCGACGCTGCTGGTGGATCTGTTCACGCTGAACGCGCATCCCATCGCCTATACGACCATTGCGATCCTGACCGCCACGACGTTCTTTTTCGGCGGGTTCGCGCGTGAGCAGATTTGCATCTATGCCTGCCCGTGGCCGCGTATCCAGGCGGCGATGATGGACGAGGACACGCTGACCATCGGCTACCGGTACTGGCGGGGCGAGCCGAGGGGCAAGGGCAACGTGCGGCGGCGGCAGACCGAGGATGCGGTCAAGGCCGAGGCGGCCTCGCACGCGGCCGGGGGGACGGCGGGCGGCAGCTATGCCCGAACGCCGGTGCCGAACAACGAGAGCGACATGGTGCCCGATGCCGCGGCGGCGGCGAAGGGGCCGGGCGACTGCATCGACTGCATGGCCTGCGTGAATGTCTGCCCGATGGGGATCGACATCCGCGACGGGCAGCAGATGGAGTGCATCACCTGCGGCCTGTGCATCGACGCCTGCGACGACATCATGGCCAAGATCGGCAAGCCGCGCGGCCTGATCGACTACATGGCGCTGACCGACGAGGAGCGCGAGCGCGAGGGCAAGCCGCCCAAGCCGGTGATGAAGCATATCCTGCGCCCCCGCACGATCATGTATACCTCGTTGTGGTCGCTGGTGGGGGCGGGGCTGCTGTTTGCGCTGTTCATCCGCGCGGATATCGACCTGACGGTGGCGCCGGTGCGCAACCCGACCTTCGTCACGTTGTCGGACGGGTCGATCCGCAACACCTACGAGGTGCGGCTGCGCAACAAGCATGGCGAGGCGCGGCCCATGCGGATTTCGGCCAAGGGCGACCCGGCCATTCGCGTGCAGCTTGAAGGAACCCCCTATGAAACGGTAGAGGTGCCCGCCAACGAGACCTATTTGCAGCGCGTCTACCTGATTGCGCCGCCGGGATCGGACGCGGCGCAGAGCGATGCGACGGACGTGCGCCTGTGGGTCGAAGATATCTCGAACGGGGACCGCGCCCACAAGGACACGGTGTTCAACGGGAGGGGCGAATGAAACGCGATTTCACGATCAAGGGATGGCACGTCTTTGCAGGTTTTGCCGGTGCGTTTTCGATCATCATCGCGGTGAACCTGATATTGGCGTTTTCGGCGGTGAAGACCTTTCCGGGGCTGGAGACGAAGAATTCTTACGTCGCCAGCCAGAGTTTCGATGACCGGCGCGACGCGCAGGAGGCGCTGGGTTGGAGCGTGGCGGCCACGCACAAGGCGGGTCTGCTGGAGTTGAAGATCACCGATGCGGACGGCCAGCCGGTGGAAGTGGCGGCGCTCGATGCCACGGTGGGGCGGGCGACCCATGTGCAGGATGACGTGACGCCCGAATTCCGGTTCGACGGCGAGGCGTATTTTGCCACGGTGCCGCTGGGTGCGGGCAACTGGAACATCCGCATGGAAGCGCGGGCCGAGGACGGCACGGTGTTTCAGCAGCGCGTGGTGCTGATCAAGGAGAGCGGTGCGTGACCGTGGCGATGCGGCATCAGGCGGCGATGGGCTGCCCGGCTTGTGCGGCGGCCCCCGGTGCCGACGACGTGGAGGTCGCGCCGGAGGCAGGGCAGATCGCGCTGTCGCTGCCGACGATTCATTGCGCGGCGTGCATTTCCAAGATCGAGGACGGGCTGAACGCGCATCCCGGTGTGCGCTCGGCGCGGGTGAACCTGACGCTGAAACGGGCGAGCATCGACGCTGAGGCCGAGGTGACGCCCGCCGAGATGGTGGGGCTGGTCGAAGGGCTGGGATACGAGGCGCATGAGCTGGACCCCGGTACGCTGAACGCCACGGCGACGGACAAGGCCGGGCGCGACTTGCTGATGCGGCTGGCGGTTGCGGGCTTTGCCGCGATGAACGTGATGCTGCTGTCGGTGTCGGTCTGGTCCGGCGCCGATGACGCGACGCGGGATATGTTTCACTGGATTTCGGCGGCGATTGCCTTGCCCGCCGTGGCGTTCTGCGGCGTGCCGTTCTATCGCAACGCGTGGAGTGCGCTGCGGCAGGGGCGGCTGAACATGGACGTGCCGATCACGCTGGCCGTGGCGCTGGCGGTGGTGACGTCGCTTTGGGAAACGGCGCTGTCGGGGCATCACGCCTATTTCGACGCGGCGATTGCGCTTGTCTTCTTCCTGTTGGCGGGGCGGTACCTGGATCACCGGACGCGCGCCGTGGCGCGGTCGGCGGCCGAGGAGTTAACGGCGCTGGAAGTGCCGCGCGCGTGGCGGATCGAGGACGGTACGGAGGTCGAACGCCCCATCGCGGAACTGGCGGTTGGCGACGTGCTGCTGGTGCGGGCCGGGGGGCGCGTGCCGGTGGATGGCGAGATCGTCGAAGGCACGTCCGAGCTGGACCGGTCGCTGTTGACGGGCGAGACCGTGCCGGTTTTCGCCGGGCCGGGGCAGGCGGTGTCGGCGGGCGAAGTGAACCTGACCGGGCCGCTGCGGATCCGCGCGAGCGCGGTGGGGGCGGAGACGTCGCTGCACCGGATGGCGGATCTGGTGGCCATCGCGGAGTCGGGGCGGTCGCGCTATACCTCGTTGGCGGATCGGGCGGCGAAGCTTTATGCGCCGGGGGTGCATATCCTGTCCGCCTTGGCCTTTGCGGGCTGGTTTCTTTACACGTTCGACATGCGCACGGCGCTCAATATCGCGGCGGCGGTGCTGATCATCACCTGCCCCTGTGCCCTGGGTCTTGCGGTGCCTGCGGTCACGACGGCGGCGTCGGGGCGGCTGTTTCGCAAGGGGATGTTGATCAAGCACGAGACCGCGCTGGAGCGGTTGGCGGAGGTCGATACCGTGGTGTTCGACAAGACCGGGACGCTGACCGCCGGGGTACCGGTGCTGACCAACGCGGACGTTCTGGACGATGCGGCGCGGGGGGTAGCGCTGGCGCTGGCGCGGGGTTCGGCGCATCCGCTGGCGCGGGCGATTGCCAAGGCGCTGGGTGAGGCGGAGGCGAAGCCTGCGGACGTGACAAGGATTGCCGAGGTGCCGGGCTATGGCGTGTCGGGGCGCGTGGGCGACCTGGACGTGCGGCTGGGCCGGGCGGCCTGGGTCGGGGCGGAGCCGTGTGCCGAGACGGCGACCTATCTGAAGATCGGGGCGGCGGCGCCAGTGGCGCTGACGTTCGAGGATGCGTTGCGGCCGGGCGCGGAGGAGGCCGTGGCGGCGTTGTTGCGCGCGGGCAAGGCCGTTTGGCTGGTGTCGGGCGACACGGAGCCGGCGGTGAAGGCGCTGGCGGAGCGGTTGGGGATTGAGGCGTGGAACGCGGGCGTGCTGCCCGAGGACAAGGGGCGGATCGTGGCGGAATTGTCCGACACGGGCAGCCGCGTTCTGATGGTGGGCGACGGGCTGAATGACACCGCGGCGCTGGCGGCGGCGCATGTGTCGATCTCGCCCGCCTCGGCATTGGATGCCGCGCGGGTGGCGAGCGACGTGGTGCTGCTCGGTACGGACCTGAGCCCGCTGGCCGACGCGTTGGTCGTGGCGCGGAAGGCGCGGCGGCGGATCACCGAGAATTTCCGGTTGGCGACGCTTTATAACGTCATCGCGGTGCCGCTGGCGGTCGCGGGGCTGGCCACGCCGTTGATCGCGGCCTTGGCGATGTCGGCGAGTTCGATTACCGTGTCGCTGAACGCGCTAAGGCTGTCGGGGAGGCGGGCATGACCATTCTGGCTTATCTGATACCGATCTCGCTGATCCTGGGGGGGCTGGGGCTGGCGTTTTTCGTGTGGACGGTGCGCAGCAACCAGTATGACGACCCAGAGGGCAATGCGCAGCGCATCCTGAGCGACACTTACGACGACAAGCCGAAGCGGTAGCGCACCGCTGTAGAGCGGCGTGCCGGTGGCGTCCGTGGTATCTTGATTATTTTTGGAACAGTGAAAGCCGGGGGTAGGGGCCGGAAGGGCAAACGCCTGTGCGGAAGGAGGCGCAGGCGTTCTCTGGATCGGGTTTGGCGTTAAGCGCCGGGGTCGATCATGAAACAGGTGATCTGCTTGGCCTGCAGGCGGCGGCAGGCGAGGTCGGCGCTTTCGCGGGTCATACCCATGAAATTCGCCTCGAACCCGGTGGAGCGCTTGACCACCTTGCGGAGCGAACCGTCGAGCGTCTCCATCTCGTTCAGGGCGGTTTTCAGCAGGACCTTGCGGGCCTTGTATTCCGAAGGATAACGGCCGACATTGATGCCCCAGTGGCGGCCGCCGGAGGTGGAGATCCGGGTGACGACCTTTTGCACAGGGTCGCCAGCGGGCTCCTTGGCCTTGGGCGTGGTCTGTACCTTGGAGTCGACGCTCGCCAGAACGAGGTCCTTGGGCCGGGCCTTGGGCGTCGCCGTGGGCGTGGCGCTGCCTTGGGCGGCGGGCGGCGTGGCGTCCTCGGTGATGGTCTCGGCTGCGGCCAGCAGCGCCTTTTCGATGTCTTTCTTGTTGCCCACATCGGGTGTGGCGTCGGCCACAACAGCCTCGCCGGGGCGGCGCTGCGGGCGGAGGGATTTCTTGACCGCGGCGGCGGAGGCGAGGCGCACGGTGCGGCCCTTGCCGCCGGGGACGGAGTGATTGTCGGCGGGGCCGATCTTGCCCATGTAGGCGGGTTTCGAGGGGCGGTTCACGGCGACGCGGCTGGGGGCGCGGCGGAAGCCGAGGTCCAGCAGTTCGGCCACCTTGGCGTTGCGCGACGCGGTGGAGCGGCCGCCGAAGACGGTGGCGATGATGCGCTCGCCGCCACGTTCCGCGCTGGCCGTGAGGTTGAAGCCCGCGGCACGGGTGTAGCCGGTCTTGATGCCGTCGGCGCCGCTGTAGTCGCGCAGCAGGCGGCGGTTGGTGTGATAGACCTTCTTGATGCCCGCATTGGCGGTCACTCGGGAGAAGAGGTTGTAGTATTCCGGGTAGTCGTAGAACAGGTGCCGGCCCAGCAGGGTCATGTCGCGGGCCGTCGACAGGTGGCCCTTTTCGGTCAGGCCGTGGGCGTTCTTGAAGGTCGTGCGCGTCATGCCGAGCGACTTGGCGGTGCGGTTCATGCGCCGGGCGAAGGCGGCCTCGGAACCTTCGATCGCCTCGCCCAAAGCGGTGGCGGCGTCGTTGGCAGATTTGACCGCGGCGGCGCGGATGAGATAGCGCAGCTTGATCGTCGAGCCCGAGCGCAGGCCGAGTTTCGACGGCGGCTCGCTGGCCGCATGTTTTGAAATGCGCACGGGTGTGTCGAGGGTGATCTCGCCGTTCTCGACCGCCTCGAAGACCACGTAGAGGGTCATCATCTTGGTCAGCGATGCCGGGTGAAGGCGGGTGTCGGCGTTGCGCGAATGAAGCACCTCGCCGGATCGTGCGTCCATCACCAAAGCTGCGTAGGGGGCCGCGACCGCGCTTAGCGGTACGATAACCATCATCCATATGGTGGCCAAAGCCACCAGACCCCAACGGATGGGCTGCCTGCTCCGCGTTCTCATGGAACTGCTCTTTCTCTGCCTCGTTCAACCGCCGATTTTTCGGCTGGCCTTATTTATTAGTGAAAACGGTAGCACAGGGGGTCATTTGAATAAAGTGTTTATTTTCAAAGATTTTGAAGTCATTCTTCAATAATTCGGGGCACATGTAGTGGTTCTGCGCGCCCCGACCGCTAAACCGGCAATTGTGGCGGGATTGTGGCGCGCCAGATTGCCCGTCCGGAAGCCGGGTTCCATGGCGGTTGCGGAACCGGCGCACGGTTATGCGCGTTTGCGTGCGAACAGGAAGGGGACCCCATGTCACATCGCAGTTTCGCCGTGATCGGCCTTGGGAATTTCGGCAGCACGGTGGCGACCGAGCTGGAACGGTTCGGGAATCACGTGATCGGCGTGGATATCGACGAGACCCGCGTCAGCCGCCATGCTGATAAGCTGGGTGAGGCGATCATCCTAGACGCGCGCGACGACGAGGCGCTGAAGGAAGCGGGCCTGGGCGAGGTCGACATGGCGCTGGTGGCGGTGGGCGACAATCTGGAGTCGAGTATCCTGGCGGCGGTGAATCTGCGGCAGGTGGGCGCGGGCGCGGTCTGGGCCAAGGCCACCAGCCGGACGCATCACCGCATCCTGTCGCGGATCGGCGTGGATCGGGTGATTCACCCCGAGGTGGAAATAGGCCAGCGGATCGCGCAGGTGATGCACAACCCGCTGGTGCGCGATTACGTAGGGCTGGGCAACGGGTTCTTCGTGGTGAACCTGAAGGTGCCCGAGGAGGTGGAGGACAAGAAACTGTCCGAGCTGGGCCATGCGGACAAATTCGAGTTGCGCTGCCTTGGGGTGATGCGCGGGACGAAGTTTATCGGCCGCGACGGGGACGATTGCACGCTGAAGACCGACGACCTGCTGCTGATGCTGGGAGAACGCAACAACCTGCGCGACTTCTCCGCGAGCCTCTGAGGTGGCGCGCAGATCGTCGATCAAGCTGGGGTCGACCCGGCTGAGCCTGTCGCCGCCGGCGGTGCTAGCGGTGATGTATCTGCTTGTCATCGCTCTGGGCGCGTTGCTGTTGTGGCTGCCGGTGTCTCATCAAGGCAAGGTGGGCTTGGGCGAGGCGATCTTTACCGCGACCTCGGCGGTCACGGTGACGGGGTTGGTGGTGGTCGATACCGGATCGGATTTCACCCTGTTGGGGCAGATCATCATCGCCTGCCTGATGCAGTTCGGGGGCTTGGGGCTGATGGTGTTCGCGGTCCTTATCCTGACGGCGTTCGGCATTCCCATAGGGATGCCGCACAAGGTGATGCTGCGCGAGGACCTGAACCAGGCGACGATCAGCAACCTGGGCCGGCTGGTTCGGATCATCCTTTACGTGGCGCTGGGATGCGAGGCGGTGGGCGCGGTGCTGCTGGGTTTTGTCTTCGTGCCCGAGATGGGCTGGGGCGCGGGGCTGTGGCATGCGATTTTTCACAGCATCTCGGCCTTCAACAACGCAGGCTTTGCCCTGCAACCTGACAGCCTGTCGGACTGGGTCGGGAACCCGGTGGTCAACCTGACGGTGACGGTGATGTTCATCCTTGGCGGGCTCGGCTTTATCGTGGTGGGCGACATCTATCAGAATCGCAATTGGCGGAAGCTGTCGCTGCATTCCAAGCTGATGATCGCGGGGACGCTGTGGCTGATCGTGATCGGTGTGGTTTGTTTCGCATTGCTGGAATGGGACAACCCGCGCACCCTGGGCGCGCTGGAGAGCACGGGCGACAAGCTGTGGGCCAGCTGGTTCCAGGGGGTGACGCCGCGCACGGCGGGGTTCAACACGATAGACACCGCCGCGATGGGGGATGGGACGACCCTGCTGACCATCATGTTGATGATCGTTGGGGGCGGGTCGACCTCGACTGCCGGGGGCATCAAGGTGACATCGCTGATCGTGATGCTGCTGGCGACAGCGGCGTTTTTCCAAAGGCGGCCGGCGCTGCATGTCTTCGGGCGGAGCCTGGAACTGGACCAGGTGCTGAAGGTGATGGCGCTGGCAACGATCAGCGGGTTGTTGATGTTCGCGAGCCTGTTCGTGCTGACGGCGACGCAGAACATCGCGTTCCGGGACCTGGCGTTCGAGGTGGCCTCGGCCTTTGGCACGGTGGGGCTGTCGCACGGGGCGACGGGCGAGTTGAACTGGCTGGGGCGGACTGTGATCATCGCGGTGATGTTTTTGGGCCGGGTGGGGCCGCTGACGCTGGGTTTCTTCCTGGCGGCGAAGAGCCGGCCAAGGGTGCGGTATCCGAGCGACAAGGTGTTCCTGGGGTAGCGCTTGGTGGGTTTGCACCCACCCTACGAGGTTGTAGTGCCACGCGCGGCTTGGGAGCAAGAGGTCCCGGATCAAGTCCGGGACGGGTCCATTCCCAAAGCAAAACGCCCCCGCAGTGTCCTGCGAGGGCGTTCCGATGTCAGGCTTTCAGAGGCTTCAGTTCAGGGCTTTGTCTGTGATCTGGTGGGTCCAGGCCGCCTCGCCCGGGTCCTCGGTGATCACCGGGTCAGAGCCACCCGACAGCAGCGAGTCGACCGTGCGCTGGAAATCTTCGGGGTCGAGCGCGCCATTGGAGCCGGCCGTCAGCTTGGCGACCTCACCCATCATCCGCTTCTGGTGCTTCTCGGTCTGGGCGCCGGTGGCGTCGTTGTCGAGCACGATCAGCGCGGCCTCGTCGGGGTTCTCTTCGGCCCATTTCCAGCCCTTCATCGAGGCACGGACGAAGCGGGTCATCTTGTCGACGAATTCGGGGTCTTCGAGGTTTTCTTCCAGCACATACATGCCATCCTCGAGCGTTGCGACGCCCTGATCCTCGTATTTGAACACCACGAGGTCGTCGGGCGTCAGGCCTGCGTCGATGACCTGCCAGTATTCGTTATAGGTCATGGTGGATACGCACGCTGCCTGGTTCTGCAGCAGGGGATCGACGTTGAAGCCCTGTTTCAGGACGGTGACGCCATCCTCGCCACCCTCGGTCGGGATTTCCAGTTGGCTCATCCACGACAGGAAGGGGTATTCGTTGCCGAAGAACCAGACGCCGAGCGTTTTGCCGCGGAAATCCTCGGGGCCTTCGATCCCGGTGTCCTTGCGGCAGGTCAGCATCATGCCGGAGCTTTTGAAGGGCTGGGCGATGTTGACCAGCGGCAGGCCCTTTTCGCGGCTGGCGAGCGCCGAGGGCATCCAGTCGATGATCACGTCCGCGCCGCCGCCGGCGATGACCTGTGCCGGGGCGATATCCGGCCCGCCGGGCTTGATGGTGACGTTCAGGTCTTCCTCTTCGTAAAAGCCCTGGTCCTGTGCCACGTAGTAACCCGCGAATTGCGATTGCGTCACCCATTTGAGTTGCAGCGTGACGTCGTCTGCGGCCTGAGCCATGCCACCCCAGAGGGTGGCGGCGGCGAGGCCGAGGGTAGTGGTGAGATGTTTCATTATCTTCTCCCTGGTCTGGTTTGTTTTGGTTATGTCCGGCCCCGTTGCGACGGGTGCCAGAAAGTGACGGCGCGCTCGACCAGAGCGACCGCGCCGTAGAATCCCGAGCCGGCGAGGGCGGCGACAACGATCTCGGCCCAGACGAGATCCATCGCGAGGCGACCCACCGAGGTGGAGATGCGAAAGCCCATGCCCTGGATGGGCGAGCCGAAGAACTCTGCCACGATGGCGCCGATAAGGGCGAGTGTCGTGCCGATCTTGAGCCCGTTGAAGACGAAGGGCATGGCGGCGGGCAGGCGGAGCTTCAGGAGCGTCGTCCAGTAGCCGGCGGCATAGGTGCGCATGAGGTCGCGCTGCATGGCGTCGGCCTCCGCGAGGCCCTGCACGGTGTTCACCAGCATCGGGAAGAACACCATGACCACGACGACGGCGGCCTTGGACTGCCAGTCGAAGCCGAACCACATCACCAGGATGGGCGCGAGGCCGATGATCGGCAGGGCGGCGGCGAAGTTGCCCACGGGCAGGAGGCCGCGTTTCAGGAAATCGGAGCGGTCGACGGCGATGGCCGTGAGGAACGCAGCCCCGCAGCCGAGGATATAGCCGGTGAGCGCGCCCTTGATGGCGGTCTGCAGGAAATCGCCCCAGAGGATGTTGAGCGAGTTCGCGAAGGTGGCGGCGATGACGCTGGGGGCGGGCAGGAGCGCGAGCTTGATCCCGAGGCCCCAGACGAGGCATTCCCAGACCGCGATGAGCGTGGCGCCGAAAATGATGGGCGCGGCGAGTTGTGCGGCGGTGTTCTGCGGGTGGCGGGCGAGGCGGGTGTTGATCCACCAGCCCACGGCCCAGACGAGCGCCCCTGCGATAAGCCAGTTCATGTTGCCATTCCCATGCGCTTGAGCGTGATGCGCTGGATGAGTCCGATCAGGCCCACCAGCACGGCGGCAAGGGTGGCGGCCATGATCAGCGCGCTCCAGATCTGGATGGTTTGGCCGTAATAGCTGCCGGCCAGAAGCCGCGCGCCAAGGCCCGCGACGGCGCCGGTGGGCAACTCGCCGACGATGGCGCCCACGAGGCTGGCGGCCATGGCGATCTTTAGCGAGGTGAAGAAATAGGGCATTGAGGACGGCAGGCGCAGTTTCCAGAAGGTTTGCGAGCGGCTGGCGTTCCAGGTGCGCATCTGGTCGAGCTGCATGGCGCTGGGGCTGCGCAGCCCTTTGACCATGCCGACGACCACGGGGAAGAACGACAGGTACATCGAGATCATCGCCTTGGGCAGCAGGCCGGAGATGCCCACGGCGTTCAGCACGACGATGATCATGGGCGCAATGGCAAGTATCGGGATGGTCTGGGAGGCGATGACCCAGGGCATGACGCTCATGTCCATGGT
This sequence comes from Roseovarius sp. THAF9, assembly GCF_009363715.1. Lineage (NCBI taxonomy): Bacteria > Pseudomonadati > Pseudomonadota > Alphaproteobacteria > Rhodobacterales > Roseobacteraceae > Roseovarius > Roseovarius sp. THAF9. Next base: position 3,417,921 of record NZ_CP045404.1, on the reverse strand, counting down.
GCGGTTGTAGACGATGCCGATGGCCAGCAGCGTGCCGAGGGCGGTGCCCAGCAGGAAACCGAGGGCGGTGGAACTGAACGTGATCCAGCTGTGGTAGATCAGCGAGCGCTTGGAAAAGGGCCGGCCGCTGGCGATCATCGCGCCGGTGGTGTTCCACATCTCTGCGGCCACCTGGTGTGGGGCGGGCAGCTTAGGCTTTTCCTGGCTCCAGGTGTCGGCCACCAGTTCGGGGAACGTAAGCGTGACCTCGGCCCGCGCGGCCTTGTCATAGGCCCAGGGCGCGTTGAGGGCGACCGCGCCCGCATACCAGAGCGCGATGAGGGTTGCGACGACCGCCAGGACGGGGAGAATCGAGTGAACTGGTCCCTTCTGGCCATGAAAATCAGACGCTTGACGTCTCTTTTCCGATCTGCGCTGAAGCCTCTGACTCCACCAAGGCCAAATTCTACCCAATAAGGTTGAAGACAAATAGTTTGCTGTGATTACGAAAAGGGCTGCGACTAAAGCGCCCGGACCGTCCGTGATCCTCCCGAAAGCTAGTGTCCAGACCATAGCGCAAAAAGCGATTGTCGCTACAATCAACAGCAGTCGTACTAGTACTTCCATAAAAGACGAATATCTACTTGCACGCTCACTCGTCATAACTGTGCCCCGCGCGGAGGCCATCGCGGACGCGGTGGGCGATTTCGAGGAATTCCGGCGTGTCGCGAATGTCGAGCGGGCGTTCGCGCGGCAGGGTGCTTTGGATGACATCGGCGATGCGGCCGGGGCGCGGCGACATGACGACGATTTTCGTGCTCAGGTAGACTGCCTCGGGGATCGAGTGGGTGACGAAGCAGATGGTCTTGTTCGTGCGGTCCCAGAGGTGCAGCAGCTGCTCGTTGAGGTGGTCGCGGACGATCTCGTCCAGCGCGCCGAAAGGTTCGTCCATTAAGAGAATGTCGGCGTCGAAGGCGAGCGCGCGGGCGATGGAGGCGCGCTGCTGCATGCCGCCCGAGAGTTGCCAGGGGAATTTCTTTTCGAAACCAGCGAGGTCCACCAACTCCAGCACGCGGGCGATGCGGCTTTGCTGGTCGGACTTGGAATAGCCCATGATCTCCAGCGGCAGGCGGATGTTGCCGGCGATGGTGCGCCACGGATAAAGGCCAGCGGCCTGGAACACATAGCCATAGGCGCGGCGCTGGCGGGCTTCGGCGGGGGTCATCCCGTTGACGGAGATACTGCCGCCGGTGGGGTGTTCGAGGTCGGCCATGCAGCGCAGGAACGTCGTCTTGCCACAGCCCGAGGGGCCGATGAAGGAGACGAAATCGCCCTTTTCGACATCCAGCGTCACGTCTTTGAGCGCATGCACAGGCCCGTCATTGGTCTGGAAAGTCAGGGACAGGTCGCGGGCCGCGATCACGGGGCTGGCTGTGGTGTTGGCTTGGGCGTCTTGCATTACGGTGTCGTGTCTCCGGGCCGGGTCTCGGAGCGGCTGCGGGGAACAATCCCACGCCGCATGGCAGTGTCAAGGCGGGCCCCGGCGTCACCTGCCTGTGATTCAGGCAAATGATGAATTTGCGGGCAAGGGCGCGGGTGCATGGCGGCGGGAGTCATTCGCAGGGAAACAGGTCTTCGACCGAGCCGTCGGGCAGGGTGAGCGTAACGCCGCTGCCATCGGCGCTTCGGGTGATGCCGAGGACCTTTTTGCGGCTGTCGGCGTCGCCGGGGCAGGTGGCCATGAGCGTGCCGGTCTGCACGGCGGTGATCTGGCAGATCGCGCCGTGCAGGTTGAGGTGGCCCGCGACGATGGCGACCTCGTTTTCCTTGGTGGCCTCCTCGCCCAGGATATGGGCGCAGCCGTCAGGGTTGCCGAGGGGGGCTGCCAGCTGGGCAGTCGCCGGGCTGGCCAGCAGGAGAAGGGTGAGGGTGAGACGCATGGGGTCAGATGCCCGCCGGGATGTTGAGCGGGTCGCGTTCGATCATCTTTGGGGCCGTCAACGCCTTCCACTTCGACAGCGCCTCGTGTGCCGAGGGGAAGGCCGGGCGGGGGACGAAGCGGCCGCGACCGGGCTGGGGCTGGGAGTTCTGGCCCCAGGCCCAGATGACCTCGCCGCGCGAGATGGTGTAGCGGGCATTGGCGGTGACCTCGAAGCCCTCGAACACGTTGTAGTCTAGGATCGAGTGGTGGTTGGAGGCCGAGATCGTCTTGGTGATCTTGGGGTCCCAGACCACGATATCGGCGTCGGCGCCTTCGACGATGGCCCCTTTCTTGGGGTAGATGTTGAGGATCTTGGCGACGTTGGTGGAGGTCACGGCGACGAACTCGTTGGGCGTCAGGCGTCCGGTTTCCACGCCGCGCGTCCAGAGCACCGGCATCCGTTCTTCCAGCCCGTTGGAGCCGTTGGGGATCTTGGTGAAGTCATCTACACCCATGCGCTTCTGCTCGGTCGAGAAAGCGGCGTGGTCGGTGGCGACGACCTGAAGCGACCCGGCTTGGAGGCCCGCCCAGAGGCTGTCCTGGTGTTCCTTGTTGCGGAAGGGGGGCGACATGACGCGGCGGGCGGCATGGTCCCAATCCTTGTTGAAATATTCGCCCTCGTCGAGGGTCAGGAACTGCGCAAGCGGCTCTCCATAGACGCGCATGCCTTTCTGGCGGGCGCGACGGATGGCCTCGTGCGCCTGTTCGCAGGAGACATGCACGATATAGAGCGGCACGCCCGCCGCATCGGCGATGGTGATCGCGCGGTTGGCGGCCTCGCCCTCGAACTCGGGCGGCCGGGAATAGGCGTGGCCCTCGGGGCCGGTGATGCCCTTGGACAGCATTTCCTGCTGCATGTCGGCGACCAGATCGCCGTTCTCGGCATGGACCATGGGCAGCGCGCCCAGCTCGCGGCAGCGCTTGAAGGAGGCGAACATCTCGTCATCCTCGATCATCAGCGCGCCCTTGTAGGCCATGAAATGCTTGAAGGAGTTGACGCCCATGTCGACAGCGTCCTTCATCTCGTTGAAGATGGTCTCGTTCCAGCCCGTCACGGCCATGTGATAGCCGATATCGGAGCAGATCTGCGGCGCGGATTTGCGGTGCCATTCCTCGATTGCGTTCTTGATGGATCCGTCGGCGCCGGGCAGGCAGAAATCCACCAGCATCGTCGTGCCGCCACAGGCCGCGGCCCAGGTGCCGGTCTCAAAGGTTTCCGCCGCCGTCGTGCCCATGAAGGGCATTTCCAGATGCGTGTGCGGGTCGATGCCGCCGGGGATGACATAGGCGCCTTCCGCATCGATGGTCTCGTCGCCTTTCAGGTCCTCGCCGATCTGCTTGATCTTCTCGTCCTCTAACAGGACATCGGCCTTCCACGTGCGGTCTGCCGTGCAGACGGTGCCGTTCTTGATGACTTTGGTGGTCATGGGGTGTCTCCCTTCGTATCTCTAGCCGATTGGTCTTTCCAGCCAATCAGCAACATATTGAATACGTTTAAATTCCTGATCGTCTGAGATCACAACTGTCGGAATGCCTGCGTCTCTGATTTTTCCGGTTAGGACATCAGTACAGAGCGAACTGGCCTCATCATATCTGCCCTCAGCCAATAGGCTTACAGCTTCGATTTCACGAAATCGGTGGTGGTCGCGGTGAGATCGAATGAAATCTGTGTAGGATGTCGGATTCGACTGTTCTTTAGCCAGTTGACGCATATGTTCGATTATTCGCGACGCGTTTTCCTCGGCCGAAAGACCATGGTCATTGTGCCCTTTTCCGCTGCTTGACGGCAGTTCGGTACTATCGAGATTCCTGATTCCTAGAATCTCGACAAGCAGTTTCTTGACATCCAGTGGGATAGAGAACCAGCGAACCCAAGTCGTGGTGTACTCCTTGCCGAAACCTACATCAGCGAAAATGTAGTAATCGCTCAGTTCGTGCGATATTTCCTGTCCGTCACAAACGTAGCCGTGCTCTTTCGCCAGTCGCTCCAAACACCGGCATGTCTCCAGACAGAACATCTCCCGCTTGGCCCATTCTGCGACCGGAACGTGAGCATAGGTGCTATTCGGTCCGACGCTTATTGATGTGAGGCCAACACTTTCGATCACTCCACAATCTCCGCCGTTTCGACCACCGCGTGCATTAGCACGTCCGTGCCTGCCGTGGCCCAGTCCTTGGAGATCTCCTCGGCCTCGTTGTGGCTGAGGCCGTCGACGCAGGGGCACATGACCATCGCCGTCGGCGCGACGTCATTGATCCAGCAGGCGTCGTGGCCAGCGCCCGAGACGATGTCCATGTGGGAATAGCCCAGCCGTTCGGCGGCGTCGCGGACGGCCTTGACGCAGGTCTCGTCGAAAGCGGGCGGGTTGAACTGGCCGACGATCTCGGACGAGAAGCCGACCTCGATTTCCTCGCAGAGTTTCGGCGCCTTTTCCAGTAGTTCGGCGACCATGCCTTCGAGTTTGTCGAGGTCGGGCGAGCGGAAGTCGATGGTGAAAACAGCCTTGCCGGGGATGATGTTGCGGCTGTTGGGATAGACGTTGGCCTGGCCGATGGCGCCCACGGCATTGGGCTGGTTCTGCATGGCGATCTCGTGGACCAGTTCGGTGATGCGCGCGAGGCCTCGCCCGGCGTTCTTGCGCATGTGCATCGGGGTGGAGCCTGTGTGGCTTTCCTTGCCCGTGACGGTGCATTCGATCCAGCGCAGGCCCTGGCCGTGGGTGACGACGCCGATATCCTTGCCTTCGGCCTCCAGTATCGGGCCCTGTTCGATATGCAACTCGAAGAAGGCGTGCATCTTTCGCTCGCCCACAGGCTCGTCGCCTTTCCAGCCGATGCGGTCGAGTTCGTCGCCGAATTTTTTGCCGTCGGCATCGACGCGGTCATAGGCCCATTGCTGTTCATGCACGCCGGCAAAGACGCCTGACGCGAGCATGGCGGGGGCGTAGCGTGTGCCTTCCTCGTTGGTCCAGTTGGTGACGACGATGGGGTGTTTCGTCTTGATGCCGAGGTCGTTGAGGGTGCGGATGATTTCCAGCCCGCCGAGCACGCCGAGGACGCCGTCATACTTGCCCCCGGTGGGTTGCGTGTCGAGGTGGGAGCCCACGTAAACCGGCAGCGCGTCGGGGTCGGTGCCTTCGCGCCGAGCGAACATGTTGCCCATCGTGTCGAGGCCCATGGTCATGCCCGCCGCCTCGCACCACGTCTGGAAGAGCGCGCGGCCCTCGGCATCCTCGTCGGTCAGGGTCTGGCGGTTGTTGCCGCCCGCGACGCCGGGGCCGATCTTGGCCATTTCCATCAGGCTGTCCCAGAGCCGGTCGCCGTCGATCTTGAGATTTTGGCCCGGTGCGGTCATCGCTGTCCCCCTGTCTGTCGTATCATAGCACGGGTGGACGCGATACTGGCTGCCATCCCGGTTGCCACTTTTTTACCAAATGGTAAAACCACGATTGCGAAGCGGGGCGGGTCTGTCAAGCATTGCACCTGTTGCTGGCCAATTCGGGCCGGGTGATGCTAAATCTTCGGGCAGTGAAACGTGAGAGGCGCGATGGAAGACGGGACGCAGGCGGCGGGCGGCGCCAGGCCGAGCCGGATACAGTTGCGCAACCGCAAGCGCATACTGGACGCGGCGCTGGACGTGTTTTCGATGCACGGGTTCCGTGGCGCGACGCTGGACCAGATCGCCGAGGCATCGGGGCTGTCGAAGCCCAACATCCTCTATTACTTCGCGGGCAAGGAAGAGATCCACGTCACGCTGCTGAGCGGGTTGATGGACACGTGGCTGGACCCGATGCGCGAGATCGACCCCGGCGGTGAGCCGCTGGAGGAGATCCTGCGCTACGTGCATCGCAAGCTGGAGATGAGCCGGGCGCTGCCGCGCGAGAGTCGGTTGTTCGCAAACGAGATCCTGCAAGGCGCGCCAAGGATCGGGGCGGGACTGGTGACGGATTTGAAGCCGCTGGTGGACGAGACCGCCGCGCTGATCGAGGCCTGGGCGGCGGCGGGCCGTTTGCAACCGGTGGACGGGCGGCACCTGATCTTTTCGATCTGGGCCACGACGCAGCATTACGCCGATTTCGATGCGCAGGTTCAGGCGTTGATGGATGGGCGTGATACGCATGACGAGGCTTCGGTGTTTCTGGATGCGCTTTACCGCCGGATGCTGGCGGTCTGAGGCGCGCGCGGGACGAAAACGCATAAAATGCTGTTTAGAATAGGGTCGCGGCACCTGCCCGCTGCGTGGTAATAAGGCAGTTGGGTGCGGGCGCCGGATCTAGCGATCCCCCGTGTATGGAGTGGACACATGAACATCACAGGACCAGCCCCTGTGACCTTCCTGGCCTCGGTGCCGGCCGGCGCCGGGCAGAACCTTCAGAAACTCGCCGTCAAGAGCGCCGCGGGGTCGGCGGAAAGCAGTGCGAGCGGCAATAATTCCGACAATGCCACGGGCGGAGACGGGCCGCGCATGGATGCGACGGCGCGTCCGGCCCGTGATCCGGCTAGCGACGATGTCTCACGGCTGCCGGCCAAGGCGTCGGGCGAAAGCATGCTCGACGCGCGGATCAAGAGCCAGGAAACGCCGCGCGATCAACTGATCGCGGCGCAGTACGAGCTGATCGGACGACAGCAGGACCTTCTGCGGGCCAGCACGCGACTGGAGCAGTCGCAGGCCGCGCGCGACATCACCGATCTGCGCGAGATGATCGAGGTTCTGAAGATCGAGGTGGGCGGGAACCAATCGCCAAGCCCGTCAGACAGTCCTGCCGTTGAAGACGGGTCCTGAGGAGCGCGCGGGAAACCTTGGGCGGCGATCGGCAGGGTAACGGAAGGACCGTTGACGCCTTAACCTGATCTTTACCACGGTGGCGGCAGCGTCGAGGCATGACGCAGTCCATCCGTCCCGTTCCTGCCGCCCCTTGGGTGTCGCAACTCTTTTCGAGCCAATCGGCACGCAAAGGCTCTGTCGTGCGACGGTCGCGGAGGTGTGTGGAGCGCGAGGTCGGGCGTGAGCAATTCGAGCGCGAAGTGCTCCGGCGTGGCTTTCACCTGATCGGAAAGGGCGACCAGATGATCGTGTTCTGCCATGCGCGGGCCCATTCGCATCGTGTTTTGATGCGGCGCGGATCGCACCCAGAAAATTCGTACGAATTTTCTGGGGATGCAGATTCTTCGTACGAAGAATCTAAGGCGGTCATTCCGCGGCGCAGGTGCCGGGATTGTTGGGGTGGGTGGTCCAGTTGGCGTAGTCGTCCTGCACCGTTTTTCCGGTGCGGGGATCTGTCGTGCCGGGGCTGAGTTCCTCCATCGTGATGCAGCCTTCGACCGGGCAGACATTGACGCAGAGATTGCAGGCGACGCATTCCTCGTCGATCACCTCGAAGGTACGGTCCGGGGACATCGAAATCGCCTGATGCGAGGTGTCCTCGCAGGCGGCATAGCAGCGGCCACACTTGATGCAGAGGTCCTGGTCGATCCGGGCTTTCGTGATGTAGTTGAGGTTGAGGTGCTGCCAGTCGCTGAGGTTCGGAACGGCGCGGCCGACAAGCTCTTCCGTCGAGGTGAAACCCTTTTCGTCCATGAATTGTGACAGGCCCGAGATCATTTCCTGCACGATCTTGAAGCCGTAGGTCATGGCAGCTGTACACACCTGCACGTTGCCAGCCCCCAGCGACATGAACTCCGCCGCGTCGCGCCATGTGGTGACGCCGCCTATCCCTGAGATGGGCAGGCCGGCGAGCGCGGGCGTGCGGGCGATCTCGGCCACCATGTTGAGCGCGATGGGTTTCACCGCGGGGCCGCAATAGCCGCCATGGGCGCCCTTGCCATCGATGGTGGGCTCAGGCGCGAAGCTGTCGAGGTTAACGGAGGTGATCGAGTTGATCGTGTTGATCAGTGACACCGCGTCGGCGCCGCCATCCTTGGCCGCCTGCGCGGGTTTGCGCACATCGGTGATGTTCGGCGTCAGCTTGACGATGACAGGCAGGTTTGAGTGTTTTTTGCACCATTCGGTGACCTGACCAACATATTCCGGCACCTGGCCCACGGCGGAGCCCATGCCGCGTTCGGACATCCCGTGGGGACACCCGAAGTTCAGTTCCACCCCGTCGCAGCCGGTTTCGAGTACGCGGTCGAGGATGGACTTCCAGCTGTCCTCATTTACCGGGACCATGAGTGAGGCGATGAGGGCGCGGTCGGGGTAGTCTTTTTTCACCCGCGTCATCTCGTCGAGGTTGGTTTGCAGGGGGCGGTCGGTGATAAGCTCGATATTGTTGAGCCCCAGAAGGCGGCGATCGGCACCCCAGATCGCGCCATATCGAGGCCCGTTGACGTTGACGACGGGCGGGCCTTCCTCGCCGAGGGTCTTCCACACCACGCCGCCCCAGCCGGCGTCGAAGGCGCGTCGGACGTTGTACTCCTTGTCCGTGGGCGGGGCCGAGGCCAGCCAGAACGGGTTGGGCGAGGTGATACCGATAAAGTTCGTAATCAGGTCTGCCATGAGCGTGTTTCCCTTGTCTGGTGTCGCGGTGGCTAGGACGCGTTGCGGCGAAAGATCATTTCCACCGGTGCAATGTCGCCCGCCTGCAGATGTGTCACGTAATTCTTGATTTTTTCGGGGCCGGTGTCGTGCATCAGAAGGTGGATGCCGACAGGCGGCGGGCCGCCAGCCTCTTCGATACGTTTGAAAACGCGGTCGAAAAAAGCCTTGGCGAATTCGGAGCGGTCGCGTTCGCCCACTTGCGAGAAGCCGGCCGCGGCGGCGGCCTGACGGTAGGTCTCGGGCGGGGCCACGAAGGAGAAATCGGCCTGTTCCGCCCAGGGGAACGGGAAGGTCAGGAGGCGGTCCGAAGTGCGCATCACGTCGAAAAGCGCGAAGGTGCCGCCGGGAGCGAGGACGCGGGCGGCCTCGGCGAACAGGCGGGTCTTGTCCTCGATATTCATGCCGACATGGAACATGAGGGCGAGGTCGACGCTGGCATCCGCCACGGGCAGGTCGAGTGCGCTGCCGGTTGTGAAACTGGTGCGGTCGGCCATGTCGGTGGCGGCGCTGAGCGCCTTGGCCACGGCGATGAAATCGGGTGTGAGGTCGACGCCGCGCACATGGGCGCCGGTGCGGGCGGCGACATGTCGGGAGGCGCCGCCGATGCCGCAGCCGATATCGAGAACGCGGGTCTCGGGCGTGATGCTGAGCTGGTCGATCAGGGCATCGGTGGCCTCAACCCCGCCGGTGTGGAACTCGTCCACCGGCTTGAGGTCATCGAGGTCGGGCGCGTCGGGGTTGGCGCCCGCCTTTTCGAGGGCTGCGCGGATCGCGTCGATGAGGTTGGTGGTGGAATAATGGGTGGACACACGGGACTCGACATCGCTCATAGCGCTTCTCCTGCGGAACCGGGATGGTGCGCAGTGTATCACGAAACGAGGCTTTTATGGATGTCTTCGGCGGCATCGCGCCCTTCGGCCACCGCCGTCACTGTCAGGTCGTCGCCGCCCGCGGCGCAGTCGCCCCCGGCCCAGACGCCCGAAACGGAGGTACGGCCCGCGCCCGTGACGGCGATCTTGCGGCCGTCGAGATCGGGCAGGGCGTCGCCCGCGAGCGCCTGTCCGATGGCCTTGAAGACCTGGTCGGCGGGGATGCGCACGGTCTCGCCCGTGGGGGTGAGGGCGTCGTCGGTGTATTCGAACTCGATCTCGCGGACTGTGCCGTTGCCGTGGATGGCGCGGGGCGTTGCATTCGTGATGATGCGCACGCCCTTGGAGGCGGCGAGGTCCTGTTCAAAGACGCTGGCATTCATGCGGTCGCGGCCCCGGCGATAGACCAGCGTGACGTTGAGCGCGCCCAGCAATTTGGCTTGTACGGCGGCGTCGATAGCGGTCATGCCGCCGCCGATTACCACGACGTCGCGACCGATCTGCAATGCGCGCAGGTCGCTGGCTTGGCGCAGGTCGGAGATGAAATCGACCGCGTCGAGCACGCCGGTCTTGTCCTCGCCGTCGAGGCCGAGGGCATTGACGCCGCCCAGCCCGATGCCGAGGAAGACGGCGTCGAACTGGGTGCGCAGGGTGTCGAGGCTTAGGTCGGACCCGAGGGCCTTGCCATTCTCTAGAGTGATGCCGCCGATCTGAAGCAGCCAATCGACCTCGCGCTCGGCGAAGCTGTCGACCGTCTTGTAGGCGGCGATGCCGTATTCGTTGAGGCCGCCGGGCTTTGGCCGGGCGTCATAGAGCGTGACGGAATGGCCATGCATCGCCAGACGATGGGCGCAGGCCAGTCCGGCCGGTCCCGCGCCCACCACGGCGACCGACTTGCCCGTCTCGGGCGCACGGGCAAAGGGATGCGTGCCCGCGGCCTGCAGGGTGTCGGTGGCGAAGCGTTGGAGTTGCCCGATCAGGACGGGCTTGCCTTCGGCGGCTTCGCGCACGCAGGCCTGTTCGCAGAGCGTCTCGGTCGGGCAGACGCGGGCGCACATTCCGCCGAGAATGTTCTGTTCGAGGATCGTCTTTGCCGCAGCCTCGGGCGTGCCGGTGGCAATCTGGCGGATGAAGAGCGGGATGTCGATATCGGTGGGGCAGGCCGTGATGCAGGGTGCGTCGTGGCAGAAATAGCAGCGGTCGGCGGCCACCAGCGCCTCATGCGGATCGAGCGGCGGGTGCAGATCGGAGAAATTGCGGGCGAGGTCGTCCTCTGACAGGCGGCCTGAGGTGATGCCGGGGGTCAGGGCGGAATGGCTCATGGAGGGCTCCAGTGGCTGTGCGCTTTGGGGAAAGTATTGCACAGATCAAAATTTTATCAATTGGTAAAATTTAGGCGATTTGTGAACACGGCTGAAGGGGCGCGTTTGTAGACGCGACAGGCGCTGAAGGGCTTGGCGTAGGGCGCAGCGGTGGGTGACCCTGCGCGTTGCGCAGAACCACCCACCCTACGATGTTCGGGGAGGGTTCAGCGGCGATTCTCGTGTTCGAGCCGCTGGCGGGCGATATGCTCATGCGCCTCGGCCTTGCGCTGGTCGGCCAGCGCCCGTTCGATGAAATCGAGATGGGCCTCGACCGCCGCGCGGGCCGCGACGGGGTCGCGGGCGAGGATGGCGTCGCGGATGGCGCGGTGCTGGTCCAGCAGGCTGGTGCGCGTGGTGGACTGGTTGAACATGACCTGCCGGTTGTAGAAAACGCCCTCCTGCATCAGCTGGAACATCGAGCGCATCATGTGCAGCATCACGACGTTGTGGCTGGCCTCGAGGATGGCCATGTGGAACTCGGCATCGAGCCGGGCCTCGCGTTCGGGGTTGGCGCGGCCCTTGGCCTGTTCCATGCGGTCGAAGGTGGCTGCGATGACCTGCAGGTCGGTGTCAGAGGCCAACCGGGCGGCGCGTTCGGCGGCCAGCCCTTCCATGTCGCGGCGGAAGGCGATCACGTCGAACACGGCCTCGTCATCGCTGGCGAAAAGCTCGATCAGCGCGGGGGAGAAGGCACTGCCCAGAACGTCGGCCACGAAGATGCCGGCGCCGGCGCGGGTGGTCAGCAGGCCTTTCTGCTGAAGCTCTGACACGGCCTCGCGCAGGGAGGGGCGCGAGACGCCGAAGCGGTCGGCAAGCTCGCGTTCCGAGGGCAGGCGTTCGCCGGGGCGCAGGATGCCGCGCAGGATCAGTTTCTCGATCTGGCGGGTGACCGCGAGCGAGAGTTTTTCCGGCGTGACTTTCTGGAACGGCATGGGGCGCCTCTGGATTGAATTGGTCAAATCATATGACCAGAGGCGACATTGGGCAAGCGCCGGGCCGTTCGTGGTTAGCCGGAGATGTAGTTGTCCGATTGGTCGGGCAGGAATGCCTCGACCGCCGCCGTGGCGATGACAATTGTGTCGCCGGTGTCGGGGTTCACCACGTTGTGCCCGCCGAACGTGGCGGTGACGGTGGCGTTTCCGCGGGGCAGGCAGGCGGCGAGCGCATCGGCGTCGAGCTTATCGGGTTCCTGCACGCCGATTGTGACCTCTACGCGCATCTGCGACGGGTCGAGCGCGGTCGTCGAATACATCGGGATGGCCGAGCGACGGATGGCGGATTCGATCGCGCGGGCGGCGGCCTTTTGATAGTCCATGCCGTACTGGTCGTTGCCCATGCCCATTTCGATGATGAAGCGGTGATCAGTCATTGGGCGGGCTCCAGGTTCAGGCTGACATTGATGGCGGCGTTGACGATGACGGTGGGCTCGCCGTCGGGGCGGGGCACGTCAAGGCCGCCCTTGTGGGCGGTGACGGTGACCTGGCCGTAGGGGAAGACGTCCGCCAATGCCGTGGTGTCGACGGCGCCGGGGTCCTGCGCGGCGATTTCGACGTCGATGATCATCGCCTCCTTGGGCTGGCCGAAGAGTTCCGCGAGGTTGATGGAGTTCCGCCAGAGCGCATCCTGCAACGCGCGGCGGGCGGCGGCGGTGTAGTCGCGGTGGCGCAGGGACGAGCCGATGCCGAATTCGGTGAGAAGGCGCGTTTTGGGCATGTGGAGGCTCCCGTGGGTGGCGTTGGGATTTGAGTATTTTTGGAACGGTGAAAATGCAAGGCGTCAGTGGGTCAGCAGGAGGGCGAGGAGGCCGACGAGGATGAGACTGAGCGCCCAGAGGACATCGAGGTTGAACCATGATTTCTGAAGGAATTTCAGGCCGAGCCAATGGTAGGTGCCAAGCGCCAGCGCACCGCCGGAAAGGATCATGGCAGCGGTATGGGCCAGCGCCACCAGCAGTGCGGTGGAGAGCGTGCCGCGCATGAGCGTGTCGGCGGCGGTGTGTCCGGCCTCGGTCGTTTCGCAGATGCCGAGATAGATCGGCACCAGCATGAGGCCGGCGCCGTGGGCCATGGCCACGAGGAAGGACCAGAGCGCGAGGCGCGAGGGCGGGACGCGGGCGAGAAAGCGCGGGTGGCGGCGGTTGATCAGCAGGTAGATCCCGAGCGCGATGACCAAGAGGGCGGCGCCTGTCTGGAGGACGGTCTGCCATTCGGACAGCCACAGAAGGGCCGTGAAGGGCAGGAGGATCGCCGTCATCGCCGCGAGGTGGCCGAGGGCGAGGGCGGCGAGCGCCTTGAAGAGGCTGGATTGGCGGCGCTCCATCAGGGCCGAGGACACGGCGAGGGGCCAGCCCATGCCGGGGTTGACGCCATGGTAAAGCCCCGAGGCGAGGACGGCCCACCACAGGGCCGCTGTCGTGGAGAGTTCAGCGGTCATGAGGAATGCCCGCCCCGGGCTTGACCCGGGGCCTCGTGCCTTTGGAACGGAGGTCCCGGGTCAAGCCCGGGACGCCGTTTTGCATGGATCAGACCGAAGGATAGCAGAAGCTGTCGGTGGAGCAGTCGCCGCCCTCGAGCCGGATCTGGTGGCTGCGATAGCCTTCGGGGAAGGACAGGTAGAAGTCCTTGTCCAGTTCCAGCCCGCCGGTTTCGCCGACATTGGCCATGACCATCTGGCCGCCTTGGTCATCCGGGTAGAACTGGTCGTCCCACGTGGAGTAGAGCGAGTTGGTCCAGTAGACGCGCTTGCCGTCGCGGCTGATCTCGACCATTTGCGGGCCGTAGGCGAAAGGCTGGCCGTTGGGGTGCTTGGTGCCTCGGGCGATGCCGCCCAGTTCGACCTTGCCGGCGAGCTTCGGGTTGAACGGGTCGGAGACGTCGTATTGATGCATCTCGCCCATGCCCCAGCAGGCGACGTAGAGGAAGCGGTCGTCGAGGCTGAGGTCGATATCCGTGACCAGTGGTGGCACGGCCTCGAACCCTTGCAGGAGGGGCGGCAGGTTTTCCGGTTTCTCGGGGCGCGGGTCGATGGTGATCGTTTTCTTCGCCTCGAACGTGCCGTCGTCCTTTTGCCACCACGTGAAGATCGAGCCTTGGAGGTTGGTGGTGTCCACCACCACGCCGCAGAAGCCGTAATCCTTGCCCGGGTCGTGGGCCGGACGGATTTCGAGCGCCATCTGGTGGTTCTCGCCCAAGTCGATTGTCTGGACGTTCTTGCGCTGGCGCAGGTTCCAGAAATGTATCGAATGGCCGTACTTGTTGGAAAGCAGATCCTCGGCGACGATGCCGTTCTCGAATTGCGGGGGCAGGCCCCATTCAGAGCTGACCATGTAGTCGCGCGGCAGGTTCCACCAGAAATCGTAGTGCTTGTCCTGTTTGCCGCGGTCCATCTCATAGCGGCCGAGGATCTCGAAGGTTTCGCAATCCATGATGAAGATGCCCGGAGGGCCGTCGGTACCGTCCTTCCCGCCGCCGCCCAGGGTGGAGACATAGATGCCTTCGGGGCCGCAATGGATGGTGTGGGGGCGGGAATAGCCGGTTTTCTCGAAGACTTCCTCGGGCTCGATGATCTTGTGGATCTTGGCCTCTAGCGGTTCCTTGACGTCGATCACGTAGATCCGCGAGGAGCGGATGCCGGGGATGATCAGGTAGCGCCGTTCGAGGAAGGCGTGACCAGAGAGCGGCGAGAGAGACGAGGAACAGGCGTTCCAGCCGAAATGGTGAAACTCGTCGCCCTTGTTCGGCATGATCACCTGGTGGACGATCTGGGAATAGGTCTTGGAGCTTGGGTCGACATCGACGATGGCGAGGCCGTCGGGCTGGCTGCCGTCGGGGCAGAGCATGAGGGTGAAGGCGAGTTTCTCGGCGGGGGCCTCCATCGCCATTTTCGGAGTCGGGTAGAAGGTTGGGTCTGGTCTCAGGTTCATCTGCAATTCCTCCCTTGGGTGCGGACGCTGTTCCGGTTTTGCGCACATCAGAAGAAAATCGTCTCACAGAATCGGTGATCGGCCAATTTTTATTTCTCGCGCGCGTTGGGCGCGGCGAGGCTGCGCGGGGGCGGTGCGATATTGACGTCGTTGCATCCGCGTTTCACGGTGCCGCGGCATGGGCGGGCCATGAGAGGACATCCGTGACAGGGGACATACCCGGCATATCCCTTTGGGATCATTCGGCGGAGGAGCCGGAGAGCGGCACGCCGATGCCGGGCGACGTGACGACGGACGTGGCCATCGTGGGGGGCGGCTACACCGGGCTGGCGACCGCGCTTTACTGTGCCGAGAAGGGGATGCAGGCGCATGTGCTGGAGGCCGAGCGGATCGGCTTTGGCGGGTCGGGGCGCAATGTGGGGCTGGTGAATGCGGGTGTGTGGTACCCGCCGGACAAGGTGCGCAAGCTGTTGGGCGACACCTATGGGCCGCGATTCATCGAGCGGTTCGGGAGCGCGCCGGGGCAGGTGTTCGACCTGATAGAGATGCACCAGATGCGGTGCGAGGTGACGCGGACGGGGACCATTCATGCGGCCCATGCGGCACAGGGCATGCGCGGCCTGCGGGAGCGCTACGAGGAATGGCAACGGCTGGGTGCGCCGGTGGAACTGCTGTCGCGCGACGCGGTGGCCGAGCGGACGGGCACGCGGGCGTTTCACGGCGGCTTGCTGGATCATCGCGCCGGGACGGTGAACCCGATGGGCTATGTGCGCGGGCTGGCGCGGGCGGCGCAGGGGGCCGGCGCGGTGGTGCATACCGGCGTGAGGGCGAATGCGTTACGACGGGACGGGGAGGCATGGGTGATCGAGACAGATCGCGGCATCGTGCGCGCGGAGCACGTTGTGCTGGCGACAAATGCCTATACCGACACTCTGTGGCCCGGGCTGCGCGATATCTTCACGACGATCGAGTTCTTCCAATTGGCGACGCCGCCGCTGGGGGCGGAGATGGCGCATGTCCTGCCGGGGCGGCAGGGCGTGTGGGACACCGGGATGATCATGACCAGCCTGCGGCGCGACGCGAAAGGACGGATCGTTCTGGGGTCGATGGGTCCGGTTGTGGGGGAGGCCGGGCGGGGCTTGTCTCGGCGCTGGGCGGCGAAACGGCTGGAGCGGCTGTTTCCGGAGTTGGGGCCGGTGAGGTTCGAGGTGGCCTGGCACGGGCAGATCGCGATGACGCCCGATCACTTGCCGCGGATCATCCGGCTGGCGGCCGGTGTGCTGACGCCGATCGGGTATAACGGGCGGGGGATCACGACCGGGACGGTGTTCGGGCAGTGCATGGCGGAGCTGATCGCGGGCGGGGATCCGGCGGACCTGCCGGTACCGATGAGTGATCTGAAGCGTGTGCCATTCAAAGCGGTGAAAACCGGCGCGATGCGCGCTGGGTTCGTGGCGCATCAGCTTTGGAAGAGCTTTTAGGCCCAGCAGTTGCGCAAACGCAAACCGCCGCCCGGCGAGGGGCGGCGGCAAAAGCGAGATATGTCTCGACTTAGTTCCAGAAGGCTTCGTCAACGCCGTTCATGGCTTCGATGTCTTCTTCGTTGAAGCGTGTCACGAAGGTGTAGCTCATGTCGTCGACGGGGACGAGCTTGGCGTCTTTGACCGACAGCAGAACGTGCTTGTCACCGATGTCGAGGAAACCGCCGACTTCGACGACGATGCCGGTCAGCTTGCCGTCTTGCGACATGACGAGGTCTTCGATCTCGCCGATCTGGTTCCATTCCGAGTTGACTTCGTCATACTCGGTCATATCCCAGCCTTCGCCTTCGTCGTTGGCCTCATTGGTTGTGTAAACTGCACCACCGGTGATGTCGCGGCTGCGGATCAGCTCGCCTTGCATCTGGTTCATCTCTTCGCTGGACTTGTCCCAGTTCATGCCGCTGTCACTGTCGTTCATGGCCGACTGCTCGGTGTCCATGTCCGATTCGCTGTCATCCATGGCGGACTGTTCGGAGTCGCCTTCGGTCTGCATGCTGCCGTTTGCGTCGGCGCTGCTGTCGGACGTGCTTGCTTCGCCCGAGGATTCGACTTGCGTCGAGTCGCTGGTGTTTTCCATTTCTTCATGGTCGTCCGCAAATGCGGTCGTCGCGGCCAAGGCCATTGCGATGGCTGTGCTACCAATGAGTTTCATGATGTTTCTCCTTCGTCATGTTGTATCTGCCGGGACAACGTCTGCGACCCCCTGTTACGTTCCGGCGGAAGCGTGAAAAAGATTGCGCTTTTGCGATGAAACAAAACGCGGTGTTTCGCGTTTCGCGAGGCTGGGAAAAGCCAACCAACACTGTTTGTTAACCAAGATCCTGCGATACTTGCGCCATGCGCCTGCTCTTGCTTCTTTCGGTCCTTGCCATCGCCGCCTGCGGGACGCCCAGCCCGGAGTTTTCCGGGGTCGCGCCGGTGCGCGTCAAGCTGGGCGCGTCGGTCTTCGACATCCGCGTGGCGGGGCGGCGCGCCGAAGCGATTCGGCTGAACCAGCGCCCCGCAATGCGGCTGGCCAGCGTGGGCGTGCCCGCCGTGCTGGCCATCGAGCGGGTCAGCGGGTGCCGGGTGGACCGGCTGCGCGGGGACCAGGCGATGATGTGGGCCACGCTGGATTGCGGGGCGGGCGCCCCGGTGCCACGACAGCGCGAGACGTATCTTGAATGCGACGCGTTCGAGCTGGACGCGCGTGGCGGCGAGTTGATCTGTTACCCGTTTTGAACCGCCACCGGGGACAGGATCTTTTCCATGAAGACGCTGGTGGCGTTCGGACGGTAATCGCCGAAAATGCCGCGGCGGGCAAAACCGTGACGTTCGTAGAGGCGGATGGCGGCGTCCAGCGCCTCGGCCGTCTCCAGGCGCAGAACGGTGATGTCTTCGCCCCGCGCCTCGTCTTCCAGCGCGCGCAGGATCGCGGCGGCCACGCCCCGGCCACGGGCGGCTTCTGACGTGAACATGGATTTCACCTCGGCATAGCCGCGCTTGAGGGCCAGCGCCCCGGTGCCCAGCGTCTCGGCCCCGTCGCGGGCGGCGTAGAAGCGGATATCGGGGCCGCACAACTCTTCGAGGTCCAGGAAGTAATTGTCCTCGGGCGGGAAGAGGTCGCGCATCATGGCGTGGCTTTGTTCCAGCAGGGCGCGGGGACCGGGACTGGACGGTTTGGCGATTTCGACGATGAGCATTGTGGGCCGTCTAGTCTATGGTCACGGTCGTCACGGCCTCGATCGGTGTGCCGTCCGTTGCGAGGTGACCGTGGGTGTTGGCATTGAGTGTCACACGGATTTCGTGCGTGCCCTTGGGCAGCGCGTCGAGTTGGACCCATGGGCTGTAGGCGCGGGGCTGTTTGACGCCGTTGATATAGACATGTGCGTGGCCGTGGCCGGGGCGGTGTTCGCCGTTTACGCCTTCGGGGTCGAAGGTGAAGTTGGTGGTCACGATATGCAGGTTGCGGCTTTGCGGTCCGTCGGGATGGACCTCGATGGCAAGGGTGGGAGCGGGATCGCCGGCCTCGACCATCTTGTGGTCGTGCATGGCGTCGCCCTGCCCGTGGTCATGCGCGGAGTGGTCGTGGGCCATGCCATCGGACATGTCCTGTTTCGACATGGCGGGACTGTCGATCACCGTTGCGGTGACCAACGCGCCCAGGCCGGCTCCGCCTACGAGACCGGCCACGAGAAGGGCGATGGGGTTGGACATAGCGCGGTTATCCGTAGCTTCGATGCTGATCTGCTTGGCAGCATATGTTCCCGGGGCGAACGCCGCAATAATGCGCAAGGACACGCGTGGCGAAACAGATCAAAAAGCATTCAGTCTTGCGCAGGGGTCGCAATATCTTGTGGATAAGTGCCTGTGTTGCGCCATATGCAGGGGTTTGCCGTTGACAGGGGGCAAGATGGTGCGCTTGCATGTCCTCCCAAGGCCGGAATCACATCCAACAAGCAATCCGGCCCGACCAGAGGGACACGTGCCGTGCAGTTCACCAAGCTGAGATTGACCGGGTTCAAGAGCTTCGTCGACCCCACCGACCTGTTCATCCAGGACGGGTTGACCGGGGTGGTGGGGCCGAACGGCTGTGGCAAGTCGAACTTGCTGGAAGCGTTGCGCTGGGTGATGGGGGAGAACCGGCCCACATCGATGCGTGGCTCCGGCATGGAAGACGTGATCTTTGCCGGGGCGGCCACGCGGCCCGCGCGCAACTTTGCCGAGGTGAGCATCCACCTGGACAATTCCGACCGTTTGGCGCCGGCGGGGTTCAACGATGCGGATCACCTTGAGATCATCCGGCGGATTACGCGGGACGTGGGCAGCGCCTACAAGGTGAACGGCAAGGATGTGCGGGCGCGGGACGTGCAGATGCTGTTTGCCGATGCCTCGACCGGTGCACATTCGCCGGCGCTGGTGCGGCAGGGGCAGATTTCGGAGCTGATCAACGCCAAGCCAACGGCGCGGCGGCGCATTCTGGAAGAGGCAGCGGGGATTTCCGGGCTGTATCAGCGGCGGCACGAGGCGGAGCTGAAGCTGAAGGGAGCGGAAAGCAACCTCGCGCGCGTCGATGACGTGATCGAACAGTTGGCGACGCAGCTGGCGCAACTGGCGCGGCAGGCCAAGCAGGCCGCGCGGTACCGGCAGATCGGCGAGGAGTTGCGGCAGGCCGAGGGGCTGTTGCTGTATCGTCGCTGGAAGGAAGCGGACCTGGCGCGGGCCAATGCGCAGAGCGAGCTGACCGAGCGGACCAGTGATGCGGCGCGGGCCGAGGCGGCGGCACGCGAGGCGGCGAAGTTGCGGGCGCGGGCGGACGAGGCGTTGCCGCCCCTGCGCGAGGAAGAGGCCATCGCGGCGGCGGTGTTGCAGCGGTTGCAAGTGAGCCGCGACACGCTGGCCGAGCAGGAAGCCGCGGCCAAGGACCGGATCGAGACGCTGCAATCCCGGATCGAGCAGCTGGCCCGCGACATGGAGCGCGAGGACAGCCTGAACCGCGACGCGGGCGAGACGATCGAACGGCTGGAATGGGAAGCGCAGGAACTGTCCAAGGCGGCAGAGGGGCATAACGACAAGCTGGAGGCGGCGAGCGCCGAAGCGGCGGATGCCAGCCAGGTGTTGCAGGCGCGGGAAACCGAACTGTCGGAGCTGACGGAGGATGTAGCAAGGCTGGCGGCCCGGCACCAGTCGGCGCAAAGGTTGGTGGACGACAGCCGCAAGACCCGCGACCGGGCCGATGCCGAGGCGGCACGCGCCAAGGACGCGGTGGAGGCGGCGCAATACACGGTGACGCGGGCGAGCGAAGAGTTCGAGGCCGCCGAGACAGCCGAGAAGGACGCGACCGAGGCGGCGCAGGCAGCTGAAACTGCGTTGACTGCAGCAGACGACGCGCGGGCCGATGCGCAGGGGCGCGAGGCGGATGCGCGGGCCGAACGCTCCGAGGCCGAGGGCGAGGTGAGTGCCCTGTCTGCGGAAGTGTCGGCTCTGGCGCGGTTGCTCGAACGGGACACGGCCGAGGGCGGACAGATCCTTGACGCGGTGCAGGTGGCCTCGGGCTATGAAAAGGCGCTGGGCGCGGCCTTGGCCGACGACTTGCGCGCGCCGGAGGTGGACGCGGACGGGCCGTCGGGCTGGGTGCCGCTGGACGGGTATGCCCAGGCGCAGACCTTGCCTGAGGGGGTCGTGGCGCTTGGCGCTCATGTGAACGTGCCTGGCGTGCTGGCGCGGCGGATGGCGCAGATCGGGCTGGTGGATCCGGATGACGGGCCGCGGTTGCAGGCGCTTCTGAAACCGGGGCAGCGGCTGGTCAGCGTCGAGGGTGATCTGTGGCGTTGGGACGGTTACCGCGCCTGGGCCGAGGATGCGCCGTCTGCCGCCGCGCTGCGGCTGGAACAGTTGAACCGGCTGGAGGAACTGAAACAGCAATTGTCCCATGCCACCGCGCGGGCTGAGGGCGCGCAGCGGGCGCATGAGACGCTGAAGGCACGACTGGTGGAGTTGACCGAGGCGGACAAGGCCGCGCGCGAGGCACGTCGCGCCGCCGATGGCAAGGTGGCCGAGGCCAACCGGGCGCTGAGCCGGGCCGAGGCGGAGCGGAGCCTGGCCGGGTCCAAGCTGGAAAGCCTCGGGCTGGCGGTGAAGCGCCATGAGGAAGAGGCGCTGGCCGCCCGCAAGACGCTCGCCGAGGCCGAGAAGGCGATGGGCGACCTGGGTGATCTGGATACCGCGCGCGCCGAGGTCGAAGACGTCAAGATGACGGTCGAGGCGGCGCGGATGACGATGATGTCCAAACGCTCGGCCCATGACGAGCTGCGCCGCGAGGGCGAGGCGCGGTTGAAGCGGTCACAGGAAGTGACCAAGGAATTGTCGGGCTGGCGGCACAGGCTGGAAACGGCGAAGACGCGGAGCGCGGAGCTGGCCGAGCGCAAAGAGGCGAGCGAAGCGGAGCTGGCGGAGGCCGGGGCGAAGCCGGGTGAACTGGCCGCCAAGCGCGAGGAATTGAGCGCGGACATATCCAAGGCCGAGGCACGGCGGGCCGAGGCTGCCGAAACGCTGTCGAACGCCGAAGGCGTGGCGCGTGAGGCGGTGGCGAACGAGCGTGATGCCGAGCGGCTGGCCGGTGAGGCGCGCGAGGCGCGGGCGCGGTCTGAGGCGCGGGCGGAAGCTGCGCGGGAAACTCAAGGGCAGGCGGCGGCGCGGATCGAGGAGGAGCTGGAGTGCTCGCCCGAGGACCTGCTGGAGACGTTGCAGGCCGATCCCGAGACCATGCCCGCCTCGGACGCGATCGAGGCCGACGTGAATCGCCTGAAACGCCAGCGCGATTCGTTGGGCGCGGTGAACCTGCGGGCCGAGGAAGACGCCCGCGAGGTACAGGAAGAGCACGACACGCTGGTTAATGAGAAGTCCGATCTCGAGGAAGCGATCCGCACCCTGCGCAATGGCATCGCGTCGTTGAACCGTGAGGGGCGCGAGCGGCTGCTGACGGCGTTCGAGCAGGTGAATTCGAACTTTTCGATGCTGTTCAAGCACCTCTTTGGCGGTGGCGAGGCGAACCTTGTGATGGTCGAGAGCGACGACCCGCTGGAGGCGGGGCTGGAGATCATGTGCCAACCGCCCGGCAAGAAGCTTGCCACGCTGAGCCTGCTGTCGGGGGGTGAACAGACGCTGACCGCGCTGGCGCTGATCTTTGCCGTGTTCCTGGCCAACCCTGCGCCGATCTGCGTGCTGGACGAGGTCGACGCGCCCCTGGACGACGCGAACGTGGGCCGGTTCTGTGATCTGCTGGACGAGATGTGCCGCCGGACCGAGACGCGGTTCCTGATCATCACGCACCACGCGGTGACGATGAGCCGGATGGACCGTCTTTTCGGGGTGACGATGGGCGAGCAGGGGGTCAGCCAGCTGGTATCGGTCGACCTGAAGAAGGCGGAGCAAATGGTGGCGTGAGACGTCGGTCGTCAGGATCTTACGACGATTGAACCTGCATCGCTGGTTTCGGTGCAAGCTATTGCGACCCTCCGACCCTTGACAAGACGATGCGCAAAAAATCCGTGTCGTCAGGCGACCATCGGCGTTGGCCGGGCGGCGCGGCCGTATTGGGCGCCAGCGTTTTCCAGCGTGCGCCGATGCGGGCAAGCGGGATCGGGTGGCTGATACGCGGTGCCGCGTAAGTCGCGGGTTTTGATGGGCGCATGATGGCGGTGATGGTGGCCGGGATGTCGGGACCGCTGCCGAGAAGACCGCGACCGATGAGGATCGCCAGACCGATCAGCGCGGCGCCGGGCAACAGGCCGGCCCCGGGGTCTTCACCCAGAAGCGCCATGGCGATGATGATCGCGGCCAGAGGCGAAAAGGATGTCGCCAGCGCGATATCGCCTGAGGCGGCGTATTTCAGGGCAAGGTTCCACGCGACCTGGCCCAGCACGATCACGATGCCAGTATAGAGCCAGATCCAGCTCCAGAGGATGGGTGACAGGATATCGCGGAACACATCCGGGCCGTAAAGAACCATGGCCAGCGCCACGTACATCGCGGACCCGGCAAAGGTGCGGTAAACCGCGAAGATGCCCATGGGAACGTCGCGCAGGCCCTTGCGGGCCACCAGCGTCGAGGCGATGTAGCTGAGGGTGGCTGCGATGGCGGCCCATTCGCCGGTGCCGAAGTCGTGGATGGCGCGCCCGTCCCCCATGCCGATGATGACCAGCGCACCGCAGAGCGCGACGAGACCGGCGATCATGGCGCGGGCCGAGAACCGCTCGTTCAGGATAAGCCAGGCGGCCAGCAGGAACAACGGCGGCTCGATGCGGCTGACCAAGACCACGTTTGTGACCGAGGTTTGCGACAGCGCAAAAAAGAAGAGCCCCGGAGTCAGTGCAGAGGACAAGAAGGCTGACAGCGTTAGCACGCGCCAGTCATGGGGGCGAAGCCGACGCAGGTTGGTGCGTGTCAGATCGCGGCGGAAAATAAGCGCCAGCGGCACAAGAGACAGCATTGAGCCGAGCAGCAGAAGGTTCGGAAAAGTTATCGGATTCCGAAGGCTGTCGCCGGATGCGGTGGCGCCGATATCGACAAGGGAGGTGACGATTGAATTGGATGCCGCATAGATCAGCACTGCGGTCCAGGCAAACACGATGCCCATCCGCGCCAGCTGGAAGCGTGCCGCGAGGCGGCGCATTTCTGGCAGGATATCGGTTGCCGTAGTGGTCACGTTTCGTCTCTTCCTCGGGCATGGCCCGCTTTCCGACACGCGATTGGGATCGTGTCGGCAGGAGCCACGTCAGTTGGAAGTGACGAGTTTCGTAACGTCCCTCAACTATCCGTGATGATTGTCGATTTACGTCAGGGCGCCGGTCTGGAAGAGCTGTACGCGCAGGCCGCCATGGGCGACGGGTGGGCCGGGGTCGGTGAAGGGCAGGCCGGTGGCGTTGGCAAGGCTGGCGTCGGTGGTCACGAGGCCGACGCGCCAGCCTGCGAGACGTTCCGCGAGGGTCTTGCCGAGGGCACCGTAGAGGCCGAAGAGCTGTTTGCGCTCGCCGATGCGGGTGCCGTAGGGCGGGTTCACCATGACGAGACCGGGTGGACCGTCGGGGCGCTGAAGGTCGCTGAAGGCATGGTGCGAGATCATGACCCGGTCGCTGAGGCCGGCGGTGTCGGCGTTGGACCGCGCGCCGGTGACAGCGCCCGCGTCACGGTCGCTGCCGTGGAAGTGAAGGGCGGTTCGGGTGTCAGTCTGGCTGCGTTTCAGGTCCTGCCATGCGCTTGCATCGAAAGTGGCGAAACGCTCGAAGGCGAAGGATCTGTCACGGCCAGGGGCGCGGCCGAGGGCGATTTCGGCAGCCTCCAGCAGGAAGGTGCCTGAGCCACACATCGGGTCCAGGACCGGCTCGGTGCCGGTGTAGCCGCATTGGCGCAGGAAGAGTGAGGCGAGGGTCTCGCGCACGGGCGCCTTGCCGACGAAGGGCTTCTGGCCGCGGCGGTGGAGCGGTTCGCCCGAGGTATCAAGGCTGAGCAGGCACTGGTTGTTTTCGATGCGGAGTTGGACGCGCACGGGGTCGTCGCCTTCGAGCGGGGCGCCGGTGACCTCGTGGATGGCGCGGTCGACGCGTTCGGCGGCGGCGCCTTGGTGGTAGATCTTTGATTTGCGGGTGGTCGCCTCGACGGTCACGGGCACGTCGGGGCGCAGGAGGCCCGCCCAATCAACCTCGCGCGTGCGGGCCTCAAGCTGGTCGAGATGCATCGCCTGAAAGCGGGCGACGCGGGCCAGAACCCGGCCCGCACCGCGCAGGGAAAGGTTGGCGCGCCAGATGTCCGGCCAATGGCCGCGAAAGCGGACGCCGCCGGGGGTGGCCTTGGGCTTGGCGAACCCCGCGGCGTGCGCCTCGTCCTTGAGGGCGAGTTCGAGGCCGGGCGGGGCGGTAAGAAAGATCTCGAACGCGCGGCGTGGCGTCATAGGGCATTCAGAAGCGCGGGCGTGGGCCAGGCATCGGCGGGCATGCCCAGTTCCTGCTGTACATCCTGCACGGCGGCGCGGGTGCCGGAGCCGAGGATGCCGTCCACCCCGCCCACGTCATAGCCGCGCGCGGCGAGCTTTTCCTGAAGTCGCTTCATCTGATCGCCGGAAAGGCCCGGATCGGGGTTGCCCGCGTCGAAGACTGGTGCGCCTTCCAGCCGGTTGGCGAAATAGGCGGCGGTCAGCACATAGGTGTAGCTTTGGTTCCACTCGAAATAGACGTTGAAATTGGGGTAGGCGAGAAACGCCGGACCTTTGCGCCCCTCGGGCAGAAGGATGTTCGCGGGCAGGTCGCCGCGGATCTGGCCGTGGCGGGGGGTGACGCCCATCGCGGCCCATTCGGAGGCGGGAAGCGTCGTGCGCAGGCCCGTCTTGGACCAGTCGAGATCATCGGGCACGTCGACTTCCTGCAGCCACGGCTCACCCGCGCGCCAGCCGAGATGTTGCAGCATCTTGCCGCCCGACATCAGCGCGTCGGGGGCGGAGGTCTTGAGGTTGACCTCGCCGTCGCCGTCAGCGTCGACGCCATTGTCGATGATATCCTGGGGCAGCATCTGGACCATGCCGATTTCCCCGGCCCAGGCGCCGGTGGTGCGCACGGGATCGAAATTGCCCATCTCGTAGAGTTCCAGGGCGGCAAAGACCTGGGGCCGGAAAAGCTCGGGCCGGCGGCAGTCATGTGACAAGGTGACCAGCGCGTTGAGCGTGTTGTAGTCGCCCTGGAAGCCGCCGTAGTCGGTCTCGAACGCCCAGAAGGCCAGCAGCACGCCGCGCGGCACGCCGTATTCGGCCTCGATCCGGTCGAAGACGGCATCGAATTGTTGCGACTTGGCACGGCCGGTGTTGAGCCGGTTCGCGCTGATCAGGCGGCGGGCAAAGTCGGTGAAAGGTTTCTGGAAAACACCCTGACGGCGGTCGGCCTGCAGCACGCTCTGGTCCTGGCGCACCGAGGCGAAAAAGCTGTTCACGCTGTCGGGGGCGTGGCCGCGGGCGATCGCCTCTTGTCGCAGCGCGTCGACGAAGCCGGAGAAGGAGCCGCCGCAACTTTGACCATAGGCGGTCGTGGCGGTGCAGAGCGACAAGGCGAGGGCGAGGCAGCGGATCATTCAGTACTTCCTTTTTCGCGTGAGAGTGCAGCAAAGGGCTGGCCGTGGACAGTCTGGAAAACCTGTATTCGGAGGGTGTGCTATTCAATATCAGGGGATCAACGCATTCGAGCCGGTGGGGTTTCCCTTGTGTGCTCCGACACCGGGGACGCGCGGCACGAGAGGTAAAACTGGACTAGGCGGCAGATTTGAGTGTAACATATGATGTATACCGTAAGCGTACCACCGGGTGCGGACGTTACGTCATTTTCGAAAACCTTGAATCCTTTATGATTTGTTTGCGTATTTAACGATTTATTAACTTTTCATTAAGAACCAGACCGGGCGCGGGTCGCGCACGGTTAACGAATAGAAGAAGTTAAAAGTGGAAAAAGATCAACTCAACGTGCTCATCGTGGAGAGCGACGCGTCGCTTGGCCGTCTTTGGCAGAAGCACCTTGAACGGCAGGGTATGCGCGTGCGCCTGGAACAGGATCAAGCCGGGGCGCGCGATGCACTGGACACGCAGCCCTGTGACCTGATCATCCTGAACCTGCTTTTGACGCGCAGCAGCGCGTTTTCGGTCGCCGACGAGGCCGAGGCGCGGCATCCCGGTATCCCGATCCTGTTCGTCACGAATACGTCGTTCTTTTCGGACGGGTCGGTGTTTGGGTTGTGCGCCAACGCGCGGGCCTACGTGAATGCCGCGACGCCGCCGGAGGACCTGACGGCGATGGTGGAGCACTACGCCCGCTCGGGCTGAGGCCTCGTGTCCGGGTCAGCCAGCAGGGTTTCGATTTTCGACGCGTTTTCCAGCGTCCGGTGCACGGGGCATTTATCCGCAATTTCGAGCAGGCGCTGACGCTGGTCGTCGCTGAGATCCCCCCTGAGGCGGATGGTGCGGATGAAACTGTCGATTTTGGCCGGGCTGCTGCCGTCGGCATCCTGGGCATGGACCTTGTCATGGGTGACGTCGACCGAGACGTGATCCAGCGGCCAGCCTTTGCGACGGGCATACATGCGAATGGTCATCGACGTGCAGGCGCCGAGACCCGAGGCGAGAAAGCCATAGGGGCTCATGCCGCGGTCGGTGCCGCCATAGGCCTCGGGCTCGTCGGCGCGGACATGGTGATCGGGGCCGGCATGCACGTCCTGCAGAAAGCCGTCGGGGTCCACTTCACAGACCCGCACGACGCCTTCGGGCGCGCCGGGGGGCGGCGCGGGGCGCTTGAGGTCAAGATAGCGCTGTGCCCAGGCGGCGATGACCCCTGCGGCATACTCGGCATCGCCGGGATCGGTGATCAGGTGGTTGGCGCTGTCGAGGGTGACGAAGCTCTTGGGATGCTTCGCGGCCTTGAAGATCTCGGTGGCGTTGTCGATGCCGACGGTCTCGTCAAGCGGGGCGTGCAGCACGAGGAGCGCGCGCTTGAGGCCGGCGATGCGCGGCGCGAGGTTTTCGGCGCGGACATCCTCGACGAATTTCTGGCCGATGCGGATGGGGCGACCGCCCAATTCGACCTCGGCGGCGCCGTCGGCCGCGATTTTTTCGAGCGCGCCGTCGAAATTGTGGGTGACGTGGCCGGGATCGAAGGGTGCTGCGATGGTGGCCACGGCGCGGGCGCTGTCGATCCGCGACGCGGCCGCCAGCACGGCGGCGCCGCCGAGCGAGTGGCCGATCAGAAGGCTGGGCGGCATGTCGCGGGCCGCCAGCGCTTTGGCGGCCAGGACGAGATCCTCGACATTCGAGGTGAAGGAGGTGTTCTCGAACTCGCCTTCGGAATGGCCCAACCCGGTGAAATCGAAGCGCAGCACGGCGATGCCGGCCCCCGCCAGCCGGGCGGAGATGCGACGCGCAGCGGGAATGTCCTTGGAACAGGTGAAGCAATGCGCGAAGAGCGCAGTGGCCAGGTGCGGGCCTTCGGGCAGGTCGAGCCGGGCGGCGAGCTCATGCCCGTCATGGCCTTTGAAAGTGAAGCGTTCGCTTGGCATGGGTGATCCTTTCGGTTGCCTTCAAGATGGCAGTTTGCATCGCATCCGTAAGGACTGTTTCACGGCCGTCTCGCGAATGTGAGGCGCCTGCACGGTTGGTCACCATCTTGGGGCGGCCATATTTCAGATTTGTCCCACGATCGCCTGTCCGTCATTCTGCGCGGAATCGTTGATGGGCTGAAAGCGCTGTGCAATGGTGGGTGCATAGACGTCAAATGATAATAGCTACATGTCCACCAATTCCTTCATGGCCAAGTCGGTCATCCTTGTGAGTGCCCTTGTAGGCGGGGTCGTCGGCATGTTCGAACTTAGCGACAGGTTCATGGTCTCGACCGAAGAGGATGGCAAGATCACCACCCAGTCAATCACGGGCGGTCTGGACAACGGTCAGACGGGCACCACCGGGGGCGAGAGCGGCGGGGGGCAGTCGGCAGCCGTTGAAACACCCGACGCGCCCACGCGCAGTGTGCTGGAGCGCGAGCTGGCCACGCGGATCGAAGAGCAGCTCCAGAAACACGACTGCGCCGGTGTCAGGGTGGAGCAGGTCACGGCAACGGCGCGTGTGGTGCCTGACGAAGAGACGACCCACGGTTTCGAGGGCCATACGCTGGAAGCGGCGGTGGTTCTGGCAGGGTCCGATGGGCCGGAGCGAATGCGGCTGGTCGGGTCGGGAAAGGGCCCGACGGGGGCAATCGGCGCCACCGACATGGCCCTGCGCGGCTTTGGCGAGCAGGTGACGCAGACCGAAATTTTCAAGGCGAATTGTAAGGGGAAGTGAACATGGGGTTGAGAAAAGCTGCGATTGCCTGCCTTCTGGCGGGTGTGACAGGGATGGCGGGTCTTGCGGAGAACGCGCAGGCGGCTTCGTCCGTGGACGAAAGCCTCGACGAGATCGCGCGGCAGATCGTCGAGCGCACGCGCACGGACGGCACAGCGACCATCGGCATATCGACCTTTACCCACAGTGACGGAACCTGTTCGGACCTTTCAAATTACGTCAGCGAATTTGTCGTGGATAGTCTGTTCAATTCAGGCGAGGGCAAGATCGACATCATCGAACGCTCGCAATTGAGCGCGATTTTCCGGGAAATGGAGCTGGTTTTCGACGGTACCATCGCACCAGATGCCGCCAAAAGGCTGGGGGAGATCGAGGGGGTCGATGCGTTGGTGACCGGCTCGTTGATCCAGTTTGGCGAAAAGGTGAAGCTACAGGCGCGGATGATAAGCACGCAGGACGGGCGGCTTTTTGCAACGGCGCGTTCGGAGTTTCCTAGCGTCGGAAGCGTCGCGCAGATGATGGCCACCCGCAGCCGCGCGGCTTGCGGCTTTGCCTCGGCGACGGGGACCGGGGAGGGCGACGCGGCCACGCAGGTTGTGGTGGTCGAGAGCGGCGGCGGTCAAACCTCGGTTCAGGGGCAAAGCCTCGTGCAGCCGTCGCGGCGGTTCTCTTCGGATGTCTTTGAGGCCGAAGTCAGCAGCCTGATTTACAACAAGGGCAATGGCGAGACGAGCTTTGCCGTGCGGTTCAAGAATACGGCCGACACGCCTATCGCGCTGGCGTACTTGCCCAATTCGGTTTCCGTCGCGGACGGTGTAGGCGGGTTCATGAGTTACAAGGATAACTGGTCGGGGCTGCGCAGCTGCTATTCCGAAAACAGGCTTGGCCTTTGCAATGGGAGCGATCCGAAATACGCCACGATCCTGACCCCTGGAAAGGTCGCGCAGCTGAATTTCCGGATGCAGGGCCAGAAGGGGTTGGAAGACGCGAAAATGTCGCTGGCTTTCGAGTTGGTGGTGACGCCCAACGCGGATGAGAACGAGACATTCGTGGTGCAGTCCGTCGGGTTTTACGACATGCAGGCGGATTGAGCCGCCGCGTCAGGAAAGACCCATCAACACAGCGTCGAAGGGATATTTCGTCAGGTTCTCAAAGCCTGTTTCGGTGATCAGGACCTGGTCTTCGAGCTTGATCGAGAAGTCGCCGCCAACCTCGCCCACCAGCGCCTCGACGCAGAGGGTCATGCCGGGTTCCAGCGGGTAATCGAAAGCGCCGGGCACGGCTTTGTCAGGATAGGCGACGAGGGGCCACTCGTCGCAAAGGCCGACCCCGTGCATCAGGCAGCCGTACTTCTGTTGCTGGTATTTGTCGTCGAGCAAGTGGGTGCCGGCGGTCAGTTCCGGGATCGTGACGCCGGGTTTGAGCATTTCCATGTTGGTCATGATGTGCTCATGCGCGTGCTGCATGGCGTAGATCATGTCGGGGCGCGGCTTGGCGTCACCGATCCACCAGCTGCGGGAGATGTCGACGCAGATGCCGTAGCTGCCGACGAGGTCGGTGTCGAACGAGATGATCTCGTTGGGCTGCGTGATGCGGGGGCCGCATTCCTGAAACCACGGGTTGGAGCGAGGGCCGGAGGCGAGCAGGCGCGTTTCGATCCATTCGCCGCCGCGGCGGATATTCTCGGCGTGCAGGACCGCCCAGATATCGTCTTCGCTCGTCTGGCCAAGCGGCACGTTGTGGCGGGCGAAGCGCTCCATTTCGGCCACCGCGACCTCGCAGGCGTGCGAGGCGCACCGCATGGCGAGGATTTCATCCGGGCCTTTGACGGAGCGGCATTTTTCCGTCAGTTCCTCGCCTTCCATGATCTCGAAACCCTGTGCTTCCAGCGCGCGGAGGCCGTGGAGCATGATCTTGTCCACCGCGAGGCGCGTGTTGCCGGGCGCGTGTTCGGCGAGGAGTATGCGCACCTCGTTCGAGAAGGTATCGGCGGCGACGTCCACCTTGTCACCCCGGTCGAAGTAGAAGAGGTCCGCGCCGG
The DNA here is from genome assembly GCF_009363715.1 of Roseovarius sp. THAF9. Classification (NCBI taxonomy): domain Bacteria; kingdom Pseudomonadati; phylum Pseudomonadota; class Alphaproteobacteria; order Rhodobacterales; family Roseobacteraceae; genus Roseovarius; species Roseovarius sp. THAF9. Next base: position 3,387,346 of record NZ_CP045404.1, on the reverse strand, counting down.
AGCGTTGTTCGCGCACCAGCTGGTTGAAGGTGCTGAGGAACGGAGAGTTCTTGTAGTCCCACATCACCATGTAGCCGTCGGCACAGACCAGCAGCGCGCGGAACGGGTTGTGGGTGTTCCAGAGCTGCATGTTGGTCGAGTCGGTGGCGTAGCGGATGTTGAGAGGATCAAAAACCAGCAGCCCGGCATAATCGCGGTCCTGGATGAAGCGGGTCAGACGTTCCCAGCGGTAGCGGCGCATGGCTTGCAGGTCGGGCAGTTGCAGGCCCGCGGCCTCCCATTCGCGGAAGGCCAGCTGGGTGGGGCCGATCTCGATCCGGTCGGCGTCGTTGGGGGTGTTGTCGCCCAGCACGGGCCCGCGGGTGGGGTCGATCTTGCGTGTGTCGCGGAAATGGGTGTTCATGGTCGGTTGCTCCGGGTCTGGTCCAAGATTGAGCGCCCGAGGCATGCGCTGCGCGACGGAATGCGACATCGGGAATGTCGGAACTGCGCCTCGGCGCGTTACAAAGGTTTCGCGAAATCGTCACAGTGCTTTGGAAGAGCGGCGGTAATTCCGGGCGATGAAAACACTTCATGGGAGATCGAGAATGATCCGTTTCACATTCGTCGCGGTGCCGCTTGCCATTGCCGGGCTGGCCACGCCGCTGGCCGCCGAAGAGGTCGGGTACGGGCCGCGCCCGGGTTACCTGATCGACCGGATGGCAGAGGGGCCGTTGAAGGAGAAGCTGGCCGGGTGCATGGGCCAGGCACCGGCGCGGTCGGGTTTTTCTATCGGGCACCGGGGGGCGCCGCTGCTCTTTCCGGAGCATACAGTTGAATCCAACAAGGCGGCAGCACGTATGGGCGCGGGCATTCTGGAATGCGACGTTACCTTTACCAAGGATCATGAACTGGTCTGCCGGCACGCGCAGAACGATCTGCACACGACGACCGATATTCTGGCCTCGGACCTTGCGGGGACCTGCGTGACGCCGTTCAGCCCTGCCGAGGGCGAGATGGAGGCTACGGCGGAATGCCGGACCTCGGAGATCACGCTGGCCGAGTTCCGCACGCTGACCGGTAAAATGGACGCGGCGGATACCTCGGCGACGACGGTCGAGGACTACATGGACGGGACGGCCAGTTGGCGCACGGACCTTTACGCCGCGGAGGGCGGGACGCTGATGACCCACGCCGAGTCGATCGAACTGTTCCGCGACCTGGGCGCGAAGTTCACGCCCGAGCTGAAGAGCCCGGCGGTGGAGATGCCGCATGACGGGTTCAGCCAGGAAGACTATGCCCAGAAGATGATCGACGCGTATAAGGCGGCGGGCGTTCCGGCGTCGGACGTGTGGGCGCAGAGTTTCAACCTGGACGATGTGCTTTACTGGATCGAGAACGAGCCGGAGTTCGGCGCGCAGGCTGTGTATCTGGACGGCCGTTATAACGTCGAAGGGTTCGATTTCATGGACCCGGCGACGTTCGAGCCGTCGATGCAGGCGCTGGCGGACCAGGGTGTGAATTACATCGCGCCGCCGATGTGGATGTTGGTGACGCTGGAGGGCGACGAGATTGTGCCGTCGCCCTATGCCACGGCGGCAAACGACGCGGGGCTGAACATCATTACCTGGACGTTGGAACGTTCTGGCCCTCTGACGGGTGGTGGCGGCTGGTATTTCCAGTCGGTGGCGGACACGATCGATACCGATGCGGATTACTTCACCATGCTGCACGCGCTGCATGACAAGGTCGGTGTGGTCGGCGTGTTCAGCGACTGGCCCGCGACGGTGACGTATTATGCGAATTGCATGGGGCTCGACTGAGCCACGTCAGAGCCGCCCGGTGCGTGTGCGTCGGGCGGATGTTCTTTGAGTATTTTTGGAACGATGAAAGGCGCGGTCAGGCGCTGCGCACCGTGTCGATCATCAGTTGCACGTTGTCGGGGTCGGCGTCGGGCGTGATCCCATGTCCGAGGTTGAAGATATGCGGGCCGCCGCGAAACGCCTCGACCACGTGGCGGGTTTCGCGCACCAGTGCGTCGCCACCGGTGACCATGTGCGACGAGGCGAGGTTGCCCTGCACGCAGCCGTCCTTTTGCACGTGTTCGGCGGCCCATTCGGGGCTGACCGAATTGTCGATGGCGACGCAATCGGCGCCGGTCTTTTCGTGGAAGCCGATATAGCCGTCGCCGCCTTCGCGCGGGAAAGCGATAACCGGGATGCCGGGATGTATTTCCTTGAGCGCCGAGATGATGCGGCGGGTTGGGGCCACGGCGAAATCCTCGAAATCCTGGCCCTTCAGGGAGCCGGCCCAGCTGTCGAAGACCTTGACCACCTCGGCGCCGGCGTCGATCTGGGCCGACAGGTAATGGATCGTGGCTTCGGTGATGCGCTCCATCAGCGCCTCGAACAGGGGGCGGTTTTCGGATTTGAGCGCGTGGGCGGGGCCCTGGTCGGGCGTGCCGCGACCGGCGATCATGTAGGTGGCGACGGTCCAGGGCGCGCCGGCGAAGCCGATGAGCGTGGTCTCGGACGGCAGGGCGCCGGAGAGGTTGCGCACGGTCTGGTAGATCGGATTGAGCGTCTCGTGCACCTCGTCCGCCGGGCCGAGCTTGTCGAAATCGGCCTGTTCGGTGATGGTCGACAGGCGCGGCCCCTCGCCGGTGACGAACCACAGATCGGCGCCAAGGGCCTGCGGGACCAAGAGGATATCGGCAAAAAGGATCGCCCCGTCAAAGCCGTAGCGGCGGATCGGTTGCAGCGTGACCTCGGTCGCGAGGTCCGGATTGTAGCAGAGTGACAGGAAATCCCCGGCCTCGGCCCGGGTGGCGCGATATTCGGGCAGATAGCGCCCGGCCTGGCGCATCATCCAGATCGGCGGCGTCTGTTGCGTTTCGCCGGCCAGTGCCTTGAGGATGGTTTTCTGTGACGCCATGTCCGGTCTCCCTTTTGATGGTTTGGTCCTCTTTGAGCCTTGGAAAGTCAACCAAAACTTGTCAGCCCAGATTTACACGTCTAGACCGTCTGCATGACAGTGACCATGCCCACCCCCGCCGCGCCGCTGAAGATCGGTACACGAGGTTCCCCGCTTGCGCTGGCGCAGGCGAACGAGACGCGCGACCGTCTGGCCAATGCCTTTGACCTGCCGCATGAGGCGTTCCAGATCGTCGTCATCAAGACAACCGGCGACCGGGTGATCGACCGGCCGTTGAAGGAAATCGGTGGCAAGGGGCTTTTCACCCGCGAGATCGAGGAGGCGATGCTGTCGGGCGAGATCGACATCGCTGTGCATTCGATGAAGGACATGCCGGTGTTGCAGCCCGAGGGGCTGATGCTGGACACCTATCTGCCGCGCGAGGATGTGCGGGATGCGTTCGTGTCGCCGCGTTACGAAGGACTGGCCGGGTTGCCCGAGGGCGCCAAGGTGGGCACGTCGAGCTTGCGGCGCAAGGCACAGGTGCTGGTGAAGTTTCCGCACCTGGAGGTGGTGGAGTTTCGCGGTAACGTGCAGACAAGATTGAAGAAACTGAATGACGGCGTTGCGGAATGCACCTTTCTGGCCATGGCCGGGCTGAACCGGCTGGGACAGCCCGAGGTAGCGGTGGGCGCGGTGGATACCGAGGACATGCTGCCCGCCGTGGCGCAGGGGGCCATTGGCATAGAGCGGCGTGCGGATGACAGCCGCGCGGCCGAGATGCTGGCGGCGATCCATGACGTAGAAACGGGCAAGCGCCTGGCGGCGGAACGCGCCTTTCTGGCGACACTGGACGGGTCGTGCGAGACGCCGATTGCTGGGTTGGCGGAGTTGCAGGGCGACACCATCCGGCTGCGCGGCGAAGTGCTGCGCCCCGATGGCAGCGAGAGCCTCAGTGACGAGGGCGAGGCGCCGGTCGAGGACGGGGCCAAGCTGGGTGACGCGCTGGCGCGCGGATTGCTGGAGCGCGCGGGGCCGGGATTCTTCGACTGGTGCGAGTGAAAAGGTTAACGGCCTTGTTTTGCTGATTTGGGACGTCGGTATCGCGGCGGTATCCGGGTGGTATCGCGACGGTGTGGGCGTCGGCAGGCCGTGGTGTTAATGCGCCGTGCGGTGCGACGCGCGCCAGACAATGTGGCTGTTGAGGAGGGGTTAAGGTTGGGTGCGGCTGATTGGCTGGTTTGCGGGACGAAGCGGACGGTAGGTTGTTGGGGGCCGCGCATAGACGGGCCGCGGCGCGGCGATCCTGCAGTTGTTCTACAGCACTTTATCCCTGCCAAATCTGAAGGACTTTCGAGCGAAGCACCCGGCCTCACCAAATCGCCGTGCCGTGGGTGCGGCCCGGCGATGCGCGGCGGCGCGGCAAGCCGCGCCTCGATCCCGCGCAGGATGTTTGTTTTTCGAGGTCGCTAAGCGGACAAAGCCGTAGTTTAAAGCCAGCATCGCACAGAACATCATTATCGCCTCAGAATAGAAAATCGGTCGCGTCGAGATCACCTATGGTCACGTTGTTGAGGATGATGAGGTTGCCGCCGCCTGTGTCGATTTCCACGTTCGCGCCCATCTGTGTGGCCGCCCCGGTCGAGGCGGAGCCAAGGTTCAGATCCGCCAGCGACGTGATCGAGGTGACAGCGCTCAGGTCGATCCGCTCAAAGGTATTGAGGGCATCGAAATCGCCAATCGTGTCCACGCCGTGGCCGTTCTGGAAGACGAACGTATCGGCGTTGAAATCACCGAACATCAGGTCGTTGCCAGCACCGCCGTCGATGATGTCAAAACCGGCGTTGCCACCGATCCGGTCATCGCCACCGCCAGCTTCGATCAGGTCGTTGCCCAACTGACCGAAGAAGTTGGTGTTGTCGTCACCGCCCCGCATCGTGTCGTTGCCGCCGCCGCCAAACTGGCCGCCGAAGCCTTCGAAGTCTTCCAGCAAGTCATCGCCTTCGCCACCAAAGAGACGGTCGAACCCGTTGCCGCCGTTCAGGGTGTCATTGCCGTCCTCGCCATAAAGATTGTCGGCTTGATCGCCGCCGTCGATTTCGTCGTCGTCATCGCCGCCTTGAAGAAGGTCAAAGCCGATGCCGCCGAAGATGGTGTCGTTGCCGGCGCCGCCCTCGACTCCGTCCACCGAATTTCCGAAGTTAGAGCCAGCGTCGATCAGGTCGTCACCATCGCCGCCGAAGACGCGATCAGGGGCTGCCCCGGAAAAAATGCTGTCATTTCCAGCGCCACCCTCAATGAAGTCAAATCCGTCGCCGCCAATGAGTAAATCGTCGCCGCCGTCGCCCAAAAGGGCATCGGCGTTAGCGCCGCCTTCGAGAGTGTCGTTCCCAAAACCGCCCCGCAACTCGTCAAATCCGGAGTCTCCGGTCAGGCTGTCTTCGCCTTCGTCACCAACAAGGGTGTCGTTGCCGCCCGCTCCGGAGATACTGTCGTTGCCAGAAAGGCCTAGTATCTCATTGGCACTGGCATCGCCGGAAATGAAGTCGTCGCCAAAGGTCCCTTCGGAACCTGATGAAACCGGTGATGCAAAAGGGACCACGCCCAGGATTCTAGCATCGACATCAGAGTTCAATTGAACGGTTCCGGCGACAGTCCCGTCGGTAACAAAAAGACCCGTTGAACTATCGGCGAAGTAGAGCAGGTCGCCATCTTGTCGGATGACCGTATCAATCACAGTATCAGCCAGACTCGATGTGAAACTTGGGCCTCGCAACTCGCCAATTAGTACTGCGGAGTTTGACGTGCCATCCCAGGAATGCAGTTGGACGAGCCCAATGCCGCCGACATATTGCACCGTTGCGAAAATTACATTGGCGCCAACCAAGAACGGCTCCGTCACCGTGTACATGCGACGTACGCTCGGGGTTTCCAGTATCAAGGTGGAAGAGCCGGTTTCCACATCGGCTGCATAGTATTGTCGGTTGGCGCCTTCGACGACGGTATAGACCAACTGATCATTGAAGATGAAGAACTCAGCGTTTTCCGGAACATGTTCAAGCCGTACCGCATCGGCGGGTGTGGCCTGAGTTCCGATGGGCACTTGATAGAACTCTGCAAATGGTTCGGCTCGAGAGATGAAACCGTCTGTAAACCGGTTAGTCGCAAAAGCAACAAATCCAACTTGGTTACCGTCTATGATGGGCTCCGACAGACCGGTTCCGAACGTCTGTGGGTTTGGTAATGCCGGGTCCCCGGTGTAAAGCGTGTCCAACGACGCGATGAGTGACGTCGTTCCGGAAGATAATTCGACCTGCCACAACTGGTCTTCTCGATCGGTAACAATGACATTTGGGAAATCCGGATCAACCGAAAGACGGGTTGCTTCAACCTGAACAAAAGATATGCCGTTTTCGCTGACGATGTCGCCTTGGATCCCCGATATGCTGCCGATTTCGTCGAGGCGTACCGTCCCTGCTTCTGTTCCGTCCGACAGCCAAAGCGAGTTGCCCTCAACACGCGCGATACCGTTCAGCGTAACGATATCTTCATCGGAACGGGCCTGTATAAGAACGCTTTCTCCGTTCGACGTATCCGGAAGCACTTGCAGAATGCGACCGAAACCTGCGTTCGCTTCCGAAAGGAAGAGAGGCAAAGCGGCAGTGCCCGCTGCGGTACCATCGCTGCCATAAACTCTGCCGTCGTCCTCAAAGAGCAGGTAAGACCCAAGGTCAACAAGTGAATTGGCGTTGGCCTCAAGTTCGGTGAGCACAGTTTGAGAGCCGTCTCGGCCAAGTCTGATAAGAAACTCGTCAACCCCGCCTCTGCCAGAAGCAATCTCAAAGCCCTGGACAATGAAGTCGCCGTCAAACTCCAGCGCGCCTTGGCGATAAAGCCTGGTGCCAAAATCGTCGATCAAGAGACTTGTTTGTGCCGCCACTCCATTGGTCCACCACAAACCGTCATAGTCGTCATTGGAAACCCGGAAAATGACCCCGCTATCAACCGTGTAAGCGATATCAAAGCCACCAGCGTCCAAGGTCCCGCCGAAAGATGTGTCACGCAATAAAGCTGTGCCGATAACCGTTCCGTCAGTGACCCAAGGCTCTATACCTGCGTCGTTGTTACCGTCTGACCTAAACAGAATTGGCATAGCAAACGTTCTCCAAATACTTTTTGCTCCAAACACTTCTTAGGGAAAAAAGAGATAAACTTGGCAGTTCCGCGCACCAGAATTATAAGCTGCGCAGCTTCAGTGCCAATTGCACAGAACGTTTTCCCCCAAAGTTCAGTCAAACAGAATTTGCAGATCATAGGCAACGTGTAATTGATTAGGTTGAGCATCCTTAGGTTGCGGTCAAAAAACTGTATACGCCGAGCATGTCAGGGAGCCACATGAAGAACGTGTCCCATGGCATTAATTGAGATGAATCGCTTCGGAGCCAAAGATCGGGTTCTTATCCATCTAACGCTGACGCTGACGCTGGCATAGCTTTTAGCGAATGTCTGCGTCCAGCCCGAAGTGTCCTTTTCTAAGATTATTGCGAGCGACCGCTATGGGCTCAAATCGAACCTTCGCTGCAATGTCACCGAATTGTGTCGATTGCGGGCAGGTTTGGGGGCTGTTGTGCGGGTCTTATGTCTCGGACGCCCGCGTGAGTGACAGCCTTGCGGTTTCAAGATGCTCTTTCATGATGTTCGCGGCGCGTTCGGGTTCGCGGGCGCGCAACGCCTCGAGGATCTGGCGGTGTTGCCTGTTGTAAGTGGTGATCGTCGGCTCATCCAGCGTCAGGCGGCGCATGCGGGTCCAGTCGTCCTGGCCCCGGACGCTGCCGATCTGGGTGAGGATCCAGACAAGTAGGCCGTTGCGGGTGCTGTCGGCGATGGCGCGGTGAAACTGCGTGTCGGCCTCGGAAAACGCGGCGGGGTCGTCGAGGCTGGCCTCCATCTGGTCGCAAAGCTCTTCCATCCGGTCGAAATCGGCGTGGCGGCCATGCAGGACCGACAGACGGCAGCTGTGCGGCTCGAGCGCGAATCGGGCATCCATCAGTTCCAGCGGCGTGGCGTTGTCGATGGCGCTGGCCGCCGCCGTCTCGGTCTTGTGCATGACATAGGTGCCGCTGCCCGGTCGGATCTCGACAAAACCTTCGGATTCCAATTGCATGAGCGCCTTGCGCACGGTGCCGCGAGCGGCGCCGTATGTCTCGGACAGCACCCGTTCGGGTGGCAGGCGGTCATGCTGTTGCAGCGTGCCCTTGGAAATTTCGCGCCGGATAAGGCCGGCGATATCCGCCGCGCCCATTCTTTGTGCGTCACCCACTGTGATTCCTCCGTTAACTAGACCAATTATATACCATATGGCGGCTATTTCCAGCGAAATATGCATGTTTGGATCAAAATCGGTTGACTTTTGGATTGAGGCTCGGAATCGTGAGGGTGCTGGGCGGCACCGCGATGTCTGCTCATGCCACCTAAAAGACCAGCTGCCCTTCGATCCTCGATCCGACCAGGGCGGCACAACATCAGGGAGCTAGACCGTGGCTGAAATGGATCTTGAGAAATTTGTCGAGGCCCCCGGGCGCGACGAGAAAATCAAAGAAGTCCGCAAGATGATCGATGCGAAAGGCATCGAGTACCTTTATCTGCAATTCGTGTCGGTGACCGGCAAGATCATGGGCAAGGGCATTCCTGCCGATCACTGGGAAACCGTCGCGAAGAAGGGCTTTCAGCTGGTTTATGGCGCCACTGTGAACCTGTTCACCAACCGCGCGGGCGAGTACCTGGGCTATGGCCCGGAAGCGGCCGAGCTGGTGGGCATTCCGGAACCTGAAACCTTCATGCAGCTGCCCTGGGCGCCGACGATCGGGCGCTTTTATTGCACGCTGTTCCGCAACCGCGAGGAAAAGGAAAATCCGGGTGGATTCCTGACCTCGGATTGCAGGGGCAACCTGCGGCGCATGCACGAAGACTTCAAAAAGAAGCATGGCCGGAGCCTGCGGATCGGGACCGAGCCCGAGATGATGTGGCTGAAATTCGACGAGAACGGCAAGCCGCGCGACGGCTATTCCAAGCCCTATTGCTATCACATCGACCAGTTCGAGAGCCTGCGCCCGGTGTCGATGCAGGTGATCAAGTACGCCCGCATGATGGGCCTCGACATGATCCAGGGCGACCACGAGGACGCGCCCGGCCAGCTGGAGCTGAACTGGATGTTCGACGACGTGCTGCGCAACGCGGACCGTCTGACCACCTACCGCCAGATCTGTGCGCAGGTGGCGCGCGAGAACGGCATTTTCGCCTGTTTTATGACCAAGCCGTTCATGGGCGTGTCGGCGAGCGGTTGTCACCACAACATGAGCCTGTGGCGGGGCGGCGAGGACGAGTTCGTCAAGTGCGGCAATGATCCCAAGGATCTGCCGGGGATGAAAGAGAACTACATGTACGTCAAGGGCGGCGAGAACACGTTCATGCCCGATGACGACGACCCGCAGATGCCCGGCAAGGAAGGCCTCGAGGCGATCGGCGGAGTGGTGCATCACCTGCAGGCGCTGACCGCCGTGGGCTGTTCGACGGTGAACTCTTACCGTCGTCTTTGGGACACGGGTTTCTGGGCGCCGGTCTTTGCCGACTGGGGTTTCCAGAACCGCACCACGGGTCTGCGCGTTTCGGCGCCGGGGCGGTTCGAGTACCGTTCGGTCGACAGCATGGTGAACCCGTACCTGATGGGCACGACGCTGCTGGCGGCGATGGACGACGGGATCGACAACAAGCTGGATCCGGGCGAGCCGGAAGAGCGCAACATCTACGCCGCGATCGAGGCCGGCAAGGAAGTGAAGAAGCTGCCCATGTCGCTTGGCGAGGCGCTGGACTTCCTGAAGAAGGACGAAGTGGTGCAGCGCGGGATGCCCGGCGAGATGTACCGCCTGTTCGACGAGTACAAGCACGACGAATATGCCCGGTTCATGTCCACCGTGACGGATTGGGACAAGGACACGTACATGGAATGCCTGCCCTGAGGCATTCCATGCGTCTGGCGGCGGGTTGAGGAGCCCGCCGCCGATCTAACGACTATGCAACCCAGAGGAGGCGTTTCCAGATGTGTGGAATTGCTGGACTAATCTACAAGGGCAAGAGCAGCGCCGTGGGGTCGGAGATGACCTCGATGCTGCTGGCGCTCAAGCACCGGGGGCCGGACAGTACCGGCTACGCGGTATATGGTGAACCGACCGAGGGCGATTACATCATGCGCCTGAAGGTGGCCGAGGCCGAGGACATGGAAAAGGGCCGTGGCGTTCACAAGGTGATCGAGGATCGCATCGCCTATGTCGAAAAGGTCATGGAAGAGCATGGCGCCAAGATCAAGTCCAAGGAAGCGCCCTTGGAATACGCGCTGCGCTACGTGTTCAACGGGGCCGACAATGTCGGCGAGATGGCCGAGCATATCGAGGAAACCGACGGAATCGAGATCCTGTCGATGGGCAACGGCCTGGAGCTGATCAAGGACCTGGGCGACGCGTCGGTGGTGTCCGAGGCCTATGGCCTGAATGATTTCAAGGGCACGCACGCCATCGGGCACACGCGGATGGCCACGGAATCGGATGTCGATATCAAGTCGGCCCACCCTTACTGGGCGTTTCCCTATAACGACGTGAGCGTGGTGCATAACGGCCAGATCACGAACTACTGGATCATGCGCCGCGAGATGGAGCGCAAGGGTCACCGGTTCATGTCGAACTGCGACAGCGAACTGCTGGCGGTCTACACCGCGCACAACCTGGCCAACGGCATCACGCTGGAAGAATCCCTGCGCAAGTCGATCGAGGAGATCGACGGGGTGTTCACGTACCTCGTGGCCACCAAGGACCAGCTGGGCATGGCGAAGGACACGATGGCGGCGAAACCGCTGGTTCTTTACGAATCCGACGACCTCATTGCAATGGCGAGCGAAGAGGTGGCGATCCGCGCGATCCTTCCGCAGGAAATCGACACGACAGATCCCTATGATGAGGAGGTCCGGGTATGGCAAGCGTGAGCGACGCAGAACTGAAGAAGATGACCCAGGAGGAGCGGGTGACCGCGCTGGGCATGCGGACCGAACAGCTGACGGGCAAGTCGCTTTACGTCGAGTTCGACCCGGATGCCGAGGAGCGTTTCACCTATCCGTGGGCGCCCGACGTGGACTTCAACAAGCGGACCGAGATCGACTGTGACGGCAAGACCGTGACGGAAGTGAACTCGAACATCCGCGAGTTGATGAAGGAAGGTTATGGCACGATCGTGCTGCAGAACCCGCGGGGCATGCACAGCCTTGGCGTGGGGATCCTGAGCAAGCTGAACCTGATCATCGAAGGCTCGACCGGGTACTTTTCCGTCGGCCTGATCGACGGGCCGAACGTGCGCATCAGCGGGCGTGTGGGCTGGTCCTGCGGCGAGAACATGATGTCCGGGACGATCATGATCGAGAAGAACGCCGGTTCGACCTTTGGCGCGGCCATTCGAGGCGGCGACCTTGTGTGCCGCGGCTCGGTGGGCTCGCGCACGGGGATCGACCAGAAGGGTGGCACGATCATCGTCGGTGGCGACACGGGCGCGCTGAGTGGCTTCATGATGCAACGGGGCCGGATGGTGGTCTGCGGCAACGCGGGCAAGAACCTGGGCGACTCGATGTATGACGGCACGATTTACGTGGGCGGAGAAATCAAGAGCCTTGGTGTGGATGCTGTCGAGGCGGAGCTGACCGATCTGGACAAGAAGTGGCTGACACGGAAGCTGACGCAATACGGCCTGATGCCCGAAAAGGGGGTGGATCACTTCACCAAGGTCGTCGCCGGCAAGATGCTGTGGAACTACGACAACCTCGAGCCGTCCGAGAAGAAGCTCATCCTGTAACGCGTGGGTTGTCACCCACCCTACGGGGTGGACACGACCTACGGTGTTGAACCGAAAGGAACAAAATCATGGCTGATGGTGATCTGCCGCAGAAAAAACAGCTGGACCGCGATGTAAACCGCATCGGCGACAGCTTCATCTTCCCGCCGCGTGTGATGGATGACATCCACATCAAGTCCGAGCTTGGCCGCTACCGGATGCGGGGGTTCTCGCTGTTCAAGAAGATCCCGCACTGGGATGACCTGACCTTCCTTCCCGGCACGCTGACGCGGTTCGTGATCGAAGGGTATCGCGAGAAATGCGAGACCAAGACCGTGATCGGGCCGCGCGCCAAGGTGCCGCTGGAACTGGATATCCCGGTCTATATCACCGGCATGTCGTTCGGCGCGTTGTCCTACGAGGCGAAGACCGCGCTGGCGCGGGGCGCCACGATGGCGGGCACGGCGACCTGTTCGGGCGAGGGGGGGATGATCCCCGACGAGCGGCGCTATAGCTCCAAGTGGTTCTACCAGTGCATCCAGTCGCGCTATGGCTTCAACCCCAACCACCTTGTTCTGGCTGATGGCTGTGAATTCTTCATCGGGCAGGGCTGCAAGGTTGGCCTGGGCGGGCACCTGATGGGTCAGAAAGTGACTGACCAGGTGGCCGAGATGCGCAGCTTGCCCGCGGGGATCGACCAACGCTCGCCGGCGCGTCACCCCGACTGGCTGGGCCCGGACGACCTGGCGCTGAAGATCCAGGAGATCCGCGAGGCGACCGACTGGCAGATCCCGATCCAGCTGAAGCTGGGCGCGTCCCGCGTGTTCGACGATGTGCGGATGGCGGTGAAGTGTGACCCCGACAGCATCTATATCGACGGGATGGAAGGTGGCACGGGCGCGGGCCCGCACCTGGCCACGGAAGATACCGGTGTGCCTGGCATGGCGGCGATCCGTCAGGCGCGGAAGGCCATCGACAGCCTTGGCAAGCGCGGCGAGATCAGCCTGGTCTACGCGGGCGGGATTCGGAACGGCGCGGACGTGGCCAAGGCCATCGCGCTGGGCGCGGATGCCATCGCGATCGGCCACTCGGCCATGATGGCGCTGAACTGCAACAAGGATATTCCCGAGGCCAACTATCCCGAAGAGATCGGGGCCGAGCCGGGCTATTGCTACCATTGTCACACGGGCCGCTGCCCGGTGGGCGTGGCAACGCAGGACCCCAAGCTGCGCGAGCGGCTGGACCCGGACGAGGCGGCGGAGCGCGTGTACAACTTCCTGCACACGCTGACCATCGAGGCGCAGTTGTTCGCACGGGCGTGCGGCAAGACCTATCTGCACTCGTTGGAACCGGAGGACTTGGCCGCGTTGACGATGGAAGCCTCGGCCATGGCGGGGGTTCCGCTGGCGGGCACCGGCCATACGGTTGGCGTCGAGGATTATCACCATTTCTAAACGGTGGGTTGGAAACCCACCCTACGTTTACGGCGTAGGGTGGGGTTTCACCCCACCTCCCGACAAGGAGGGAAAACAATGGCTGGAACACAATATCGCGGCTCGGAGATTACCGATGTCGACCAGTTCCTGAAGGACAAGGACGGGCTTGGCTCGGAACGTGAAAAGGAAATCGGCCAGCATATCGGCTATCGCTATGACGTGAACCTTGTGCCGGATTATGACCGGATCACACCGTTCTTGGAAAAATACATAGAGACCATGGGCTGGGACGACCTGAACTGGCTGGAAGACGTGCACATGGGCTACGAGGAAGGCTCGCCGGCGGTGTTCGACCGCAACAACAACGGCTGGGTGCGGGTGCCCGACACGATCGAGCTGCCCGACAACCAGCAGGATCGGGACATGATCGCGCGGGAACTCTTGATCAAGTTCCAGATGTCGGACCGGCACCCTTTGGTGAACCTGCGCAAGGCCTATATGAAGTTCTGAAGGAACTTTGAAAGGACCAGACATGACGCGCCCGATCAATATCGCCTGCCTGCAGACACGGCCCATGCCCGATTTCGCATCGGCCTGGACGGAGGCTCGGCCACTGGCCGAACAGGCGGTCGCTGACGGGGCGCAGGTTCTTTTCCTGCCGGAATATTGCGGCGGGTTGAAAACGGAGGGTGCGGCTGTGGCGGCGCCCTCGGCCCCCGAGGACGATCATCCGTTTTTGCGCGAGGCGCAGGCGTTCGCGCGGGAGGCGGGGGTGTGGATCAACCTCGGCTCCATCGCCGTCGATGGCCCGGACGGGCGGATCATCAATCGCGGGATCATGCTGGATGCGTCCGGCAGGGTCACCGGGCGGTATGACAAGATCCACATGTTCGATATCCAGTTGAGCGAGACGGAAGTCTATCGCGAAAGCGAACGGGTGGCGCCGGGCAGCCGGGCCGTCATTCACGACACGCCGTTCGGGCGGATCGGGCATACTATCTGTTATGACCTGCGGTTTCCGATGCTGTGGCGTGGGCTGGCGCAGGCCGGCGCGGAGATGCTGATATGTCCTGCCGCCTTTACCAGGAAGACGGGTGAGGCGCATTGGCATGTGCTGAACCGGGCGCGGGCGATCGAAAACACGCGCTTTGTCGTCTCGCCTTGTGCCATCGGGCCGGTGCCGGGCGGGGGCGAATGTTTCGGGCATTCGCTGATCGTCGGGCCGTGGGGCGAGGTGATTGCCGAGGGTGGCACGGAGCCGGGCGTGGTGCAGGCGGAGATCGACCTGGATGACGTGGAAAAGGCCGCCGGTCGGGTGCCAAGCCTGACCAGCGACCGGGAGTTCGATATGGAAACGCCAGACCCCGAGAGGAGCGTGGCATGACATCTTTGGCGGCCCAACTGGGGCAAAGCTATTCCGACAATCCGCTGCGACTGGGGTTTTTGAAGTGGCAGTGCCATGTGCGGCAGCTGGCGATGCGCAACAATGACGGGCGGCCGGATGACGCGATTATGCCGGAAGTCACGCCAGAGGGGCATGACCAGCCGATGGGCGTTGTGATCACGCTTTTGAACAAAGCGCCGGGGTATTCGGTGACGCCCGAGTTGCAGCACATGGCGGCCAAGACCAACGACCCGGCGCAGCGGCGGCAAAACGCGCTGCAGTTCCTGTCGGCGACGTATTATCAGAAGGCCAAGGAGTTCTCGGACATCCTGACCGCGACCTTCCCTCCGGGCAGCGAAGGCGCCAAGACGCTGCACGAGGCGGGCCATGCGACGCTGCGCTTCGCGGCTTATGGGCAGGAGTTCGAGCTGGCTTGCAAGGTCTGGCGGCTGGCGCCGCACAACATGCTGCACCAGTCGACGATGGCGCATAACGTGCTGTTCAATCCGACCCTGCCGCCGGCGACCGAGGTTCTGGGGTTCGAGCCCGACTGGGACGCGAGCCGGGCCGATCCGCCGGTGGGTGGGCGGCGGTAATCCAGTCAGATTGAGCGCGTTTCACGCGCGCAGGTTTGTCTCGGCCTTTGGCCTCGTGGGCGTGAGGGCAGCGTGACGCGCTGTGCCTGACCGTGCGCGCGTGGCAGACGGGGGGCCTGCGGCGCGAGTATTTTTGGCAAGAAAAAATATGGGCTTGGGGCAATCGGTCGGGCGATGTCGAATTGAATCGACGTATGAATACGAGATGTATACATTGTGTATTCAGAAAGGAGATTCGTTTTGACCGCCGACAAGAAGACTCAGTGCCTGGAAGACTTGCGGATGCGCATCCTGACGCAGGATATCGCGCCGGGCAGCGATCTGGATGAGGCGACGCTGTGCGAGCGGTACGGCATGTCGCGCACGCCGATGCGGGAGATCCTGCAGCGGCTGGGCGGTGAGGGGTATGTGGACCTGACGCAGAACCGCGGCGCCAAGGTGGCGTCGATGGATCTGCCGGTGCTGCGGACGTTCTTTCAGACCGCGCCGATGATCTATGCCAATGTCGCGCGGCTGGCGGCGGAAAACCGGCGGCCGGATGAGATCGACGGGCTGAAGGGGATCCAGGACGCGTTTCGCCGGGCGACGCAGACGGGCGACGCGGCGAAGGCGGCGTTGCAGAACCACCGCTTTCACTTGGCGATGGGGGAGATGGCGCACAATCCCTATCTGTTGCCCAGCCTGAAGCGCATGCTGATCGACCATACGCGGCTGAGCCAGACATTCTATCGCCCCGCCTCGGCGGACGAGTCGTTGCGGGTGGTGAAGGCGTGCGACCACCATGACGCAATGATCGTGGCCATCGAGCGGCAGGAGCCGGGCCTGATGGTGGATCTGACGATCGAGCACTGGAACCTGTCGCGCGATCGGCTGGAGCGGTTCGTGAGTCCCGATCCGTTGCCGATCGACGTTTTGCCGATGAAGGATCGTGAAGATGCAGTTTGAGGGGATCTGGACGCCCATCGTGACGCCCTATCGTGAGGATTTCACGGTGGACGAGGGCGCGCTGGGGGACGTGGTGGAGCAGCTGATCGCGGGCGGCGTGGCCGGGATCATCAGTGCCGGGACCACGGGGGAGTATTATGCGCAGAGCTTTGAAGAGCGCGAATGGCTGGCCCGGAAGACGCATGCGCTGATCAAGGGGCGTGTGCCGCTGGTCGTGGGCACGGGCGCGCTGCGTACCGAGGATAGCGTCGCGTTTGCGAAGATGGCGAAGGATGTGGGCGCGGATGCGATCCTGGTGGCGACGCCGCCTTATTCGGTGCCGACGGGGCGCGAGATTGCGCTGCACGCTTTGGCCATCGACCGGGCGGTGGATATGCCGGTGATGCTGTATAATTACCCGGGCCGGATGGGCGTGAACATGGACGAGGAGACGCTGGATCGCCTGGGCCGTTCGCCCAATTTCTGCGGCATCAAGGAGAGCAGCGGCGACATCAACCGGCTGCACCTGATCGCCCGGGAGTATCCGCATATGGGCCTTCTGTGCGGGATGGATGACCAGGCGCTGGAATTCTTTGCCTGGGGGGCGAAGGGCTGGGTCTGTGCCGGGTCGAATTTCGCGCCCGAGGCGCATGTGGCGCTGTACCGGGCCTGCGTGGTGGAGGGGGATTTCACCAAAGGCCGGGCGATCATGTCGGCGATGATGCCGCTGATGCGGGTGCTGGAGCAGGGCGGCAAGTTCATCCAGTGCATCAAGCATGGTGTGACGATGCGGGGCATTCCGGCGGGGCCGCCGCGCAAGCCGCTGTTGCCGCTGAACAAGGATGACAAGCGGAACCTCGAAGAGGTGATCCGCACGATGAACACGGCGATTGCCGCGATCGAAGGGGGCAGGACATGAGCGAGCTTCTGACACGGGAAGAATACGGCGCGATTGCCGCCGAGATCGATCTGCCCAAGGCGCCTTTTGTCGATGGCAAGTTCCGCAAGGGGTCGGGGCCGGTGATGGAGACGGTGAACCCCGCGACGGGGGACGTTCTGGCGAAGATATCGACCGCGAACGCGAAGGATGTGGATTTCGCCGTGGAAAAGGCGCGGGAGGCGTTCGAGCGCGGCGAGTGGGCGAAGGCGCATCCGGGCGCGCGGAAGGATGTGCTGATCCGGTTGTGCAAACTGATCACGCGGCGGCGGCACGAATTCGCGGTGATGGAGAGCCTCGATAGCGGCAAGCCCATCCGGGACTGCGAGACCGTGGACATTCCCGAGGTCATTCACACGATCAAGTGGCATGCCGAACTGATCGACAAGATCTATGACCAGGTGGGGCCGTCGGGGGACGACGCGCTGAGCCTGATCGTACGGGAGCCTTTGGGCGTGGTGGCCTGCGTGCTGCCGTGGAACTTTCCGCTGTTGATGATGGCCTGGAAGATCGGGCCAGCGCTGGCGGCAGGCAATTCGGTGATCGTGAAGCCCGCCGAGCAGACCAGCCTGACCGCGTTGCGGCTGGCGGAGGTGGCGCATATGGCGGGCGTGCCGCGCGGCGTGTTGCAGGTGTTGCCGGGGGATGGGCCGAGCGTGGGCGAGCCGCTGGGCCTGCACATGGGCGTGGACATGGTAAGCTTTACCGGCTCGACCGAGATCGGCAAGCGGTTCCTGCGCTATGCGGCGGACAGCAACATGAAGAAGGTCACGCTGGAATGCGGGGGCAAGAACCCCGCTGTTGTTCTGGAGGATGCCGAGAACCTCGATCACGTAGCCGAGCATGTGGTGAACGCGGCGTTCTGGAACATGGGTGAGAATTGCTCGGCCTGTAGCCGCCTGATCGTGCACAAGGCCGTCAAGGCGCCGCTGATGGAGCGGATCGTGGCGCGGATGCGCGATTGGAAAACCGGCGATCCGCTGGACCCGGCGAACCATCTGGGCGCGCTGGTGGATGCCGAGCATTGCAAGAAGGTGGCCGGGTATCTGAAGGGCAAGGCGGTGGCCGGGGGCGGCAAGCCAAAGGGCAATTTCGTCGAGCCGACGGTTTACGAGGTCAAGAAAGACGACAAGCGCACGCGCGAAGAGATTTTCGGCCCGGTCCTGTCGGTGATCGAGGTGGCGAGCGAGGCGGAGGCCATCGAGTTGGCCAATGACACGGCCTATGGGCTGGCGGCGTCGGTCTATACCTCGAATGTGCGGCGGGCGATCCGGGCGGCACGGGAGATCTGCGCGGGGACTGTGACGGTGAACTGCTATGGCGAAGGGGACATCGCCACGCCTTTCGGGGGCTACAAGCAGTCCGGTTTCGGCGGGCGTGACAATGGCGTGCATGCGCATGACCAGTTCACCGAGGTCAAGACGATCTGGGTCGATCTGAGTGATCCCAAGGACGGAGATCTGGTGGGATGAGCCGGGTTGGATTCCTAGGAGCCGGACATATCGCGGCGCCGATGGCGCGGGCGCTGGCCCGGTCCGGGCATGACGTGACGGTGTCGCGGCGCAGTGAGGCGGTGTCGGCGGCGCTGGCGGAGAGTGGTGTGGGCATCGCGGTGGCGGAGAATGCCGAGGTCGTGGAGCGGAGTGAGATCGTTCTTTTGTGCTTGCGTCCGGCGGTCTGGAAAGACGTCGTTGCGGGCCTGCCGTTCCGGGCGGATCAGAAGATCGTGTCGGTCATGGCGGGCGTGCCGTTGGCCGAGATCGAGGCAGCCTGTGCGCCGGTTCGCGATGTGTCGGTGACGATCCCTTACGGGTTTATCGAGAACGGCGGCTGCCCCTTGCCAGTGGCGGGGGATCCGGGCGTCGTGCGGGCGCTCTTTGGGGCCGAGAACCCTGTGCTGCCGCAGGCGGACGAGGCGGCGCTGAATCACCATTTCGCGGCCTCGACGATGGTGGCCGCAGCGCTTGGCCTTCTGGAAGAAGGCGCCGGGTGGCTGGCGGGGAAGACCGGGTCGCCCGAGGCGGCGGAAATCTACGTCAGCAACCTGGTGACAGGCGTGCTGAACGGCCTCGGCCGAGATCACGCGGGAGAGTTGCACAACGAGAAGATGGCGCTGGCCACGCCCAACACCCTGAACCTGCAGATGGTCGAGGGGCTGGCGGCGCAGAGGGCCTTTGACGGGTTGCCCGGAATACTGGACGGAATTTCAGACAGCATGGAGGACGACGCGTGACAGCAATTGCAGAAAAACCGGCGCGTCGAGGGCGCGGCACGCGGACCGCGTTGCGGGCCGTGCGGGACGTGACCATGTTGCCCAGCTTGAAGCGGGGGTTGCCGCTGACCGAGCCGATGAGTGCCGGCGAGATCGAGCGAATCGATGCGGCGAGTATGGATATCCTCGAAAACGTCGGCGTGATCTTTCGCGACGAGATCGCGATTGCCGACTGGAAGCGGGTCGGCGCGGAGGTGCGCGATGGCGACCGGGTGCATCTGGACCGGGGGCTGGTGCGGGAGTTGATCAGGACGATCCCCGAGACGTTCACCTATCACGCGCGGAACCCGGCCAATAACCTGCCCTTCGGCAAGGAGCATGCGATTTTCGTGCCGATGACGGGCGCGCCGTTCCTGCGCGATCTGGACGACGTGCGGCGGAACCCGACGCTGGAGGATCTGGCGAATTTCCACAAGCTGGCGCAGATGTCGCCTGCGCTGCATTCCAGCGCGCATCATATCGTGGAGCCGTATGACCACCCGATCAGCCAGCGGCATCTGCGGATCACCTATTCATCGATGAAGCACTCGGACAAGACGTTCATGGGGATGACGACCAGCCCCAAGAACGCCGAGGACGTGATGGAGATGTGCGCGATCCTCTTTGGCGAGGAGTTCATGGAGACGCACCCGGTTGTGACGGGGAACTGCAACGGCAACAGCCCGCTGGTCTGGGACGAAACCATGTTGGGTGCGATGCGGGCGTTCTGCCGCCGCAACCAGCCGGTGCTGTGCAGCCCGTTCGTGCTGGGCGGGGCCAATACGCCGGCGTCTGTCGCGCCGACGGTGGCGCAGTTGAATGCCGAGGCGCTGAGCGCGCTGGCCTATACGCAGGTCATTCGCAAGGGGGCACCGGCGATCTATGGGCACTACCTGTCGACGGTCAGCATGAAGTCGGGCGCGCCGATGGCGGGGACACCCGAGATCAGCCTGATGAACATGATGATCGGGCAGATGGCGCGGTTCTATGGCGTGCCGTGGCGGTCCTCTGCCAGCCTTGGCGGGGCCAAGACGCTGGACGCGCAGGCGGGGTACGAGAGTGCGACGACCCTGATGGCGTTGCAGATGGCCGGGACGAATTACATGTGGCACGCCGCGGGCTGGAACGAGGCGGGGATGCATTGCTCGATGGCAAAGTTCGTGATTGACGCCGAGCAATGCGCGATGGCTTACCGGATGGCCGAAGGCATCCGCTGGGACGATTTCGACGAGGCGGTGGCCGCCGTGGGCGATATCGGGCCGGGCGGGCATTACTTGGGCCATCCCCATACGCTGGCGAATTTTCAGCGGGCGTTCTTTATGCCGGACCTGTTCGACAACAACTCGATCGAGCAGTGGCAGGCCGAGGGCGCTGTGGAGGCCAATGCGCGGGCGCAGGCCTATGCGCGCAAGATGCTGAACGAGTATCAGGCACCGAAGCTGGACGAAGGTGTGAACGAGGCGCTGCTGGCGTATATTGCCACGCGCGAAAGCGAGATCCCGGCGGCGGATGCGCTGAACCAGGAGTATTGAGAACGCGCCGCGGCGCGGGGAGTGACGCGAATGGGCAACCTGCCGTATCTGGACCTCAAAGACCCGGAGTTCTCGACCCGGGGGGCGGAGGTTGTCGCGGCGCGCAAGGCCCATTGGTGCGCCGAGACGCCCTTTGGCTTGGCGGTTTTGAGATACCGTCAGGTGGGCAAGATCCTGCGCGACCGGCGGTTTCGGCAGGGCAGCCACAACTGGCCCGAGACGGTCGGGATTGAAGGCCGGTTCGCGGATTTTTGGCGGGATTCGGTGATCGGGCGAGAGGGCGAGGCGCATCAGAAGCTGCGCGCGCTGGCGGTGCCGGCGTTGAGCGAGGAGTATGTGCTGTCGCTGGTCCCGGCCTTTGATGAGATTGCGCGGGACCTTTGTGCGGACCTGCGCGGCAAATCTTCCTGCGAGTTTCAGTCGGCGTTTTGCGAGCCCTTTGCGGGGCAAGCGATCACGACGCTGCTGGGGATGGAGCGTGAGGCGTGGCCGCTGGTGGCGCACAATGCCGCCGATCTGGGGCTGGCGATGGGGATCGAGGCGCCGAAATACCAGGAGCGGTTCAACGCGGCCTGCGAGACGCTGTTCCAGCTGGCCGATCAATTGGTGGCCAGGGTGCGGCGCGGCGAGGATACGCAGTCGTATGTTGCGCGCATGGTGGCGGAGTTCGACCGCAACGGGGACTGCACGCACGAGGAATTGCTGAACACCATCGTGATTTCGATCTTCGGGGGCGTGGATACGACGCGGGCGTTGCTGGGGCTTGGCCTGTCGCTGTTCATCGAGAACCCCGAGCAGTGGCAAATGCTGCGCGAGGATGAGAGCCTGATCCCGAACGCGGTGGAAGAGTTCATTCGCGCGCGGCCCACCACGACGTGGTCCACCCGCGAGGCGGTGGAGGTTGTCGAGATGGACGGGATGGTGATCCCGAAGGGCACGGTTCTGAATCTGCTGGTCCATGCCTCGGCGCGGGACCCGGAGATTTGCGAGGACCCGGGCTTTGACATCACGGTCAAGCGCAAGCGGCATTTCGGGTTCGGCGGCGGGGCGCATCACTGCATCGGGCATTTCGTGGCGCGGACCGACACGGGTTGTGCGCTGGATGCGTTGCGTCAGACATTCCGTACGGTTGCGTATGACGGCACACCGGAATGGTTGCCGGACAGCGGCAACACGGGCGCGCTGCGCCTGCCCGTTCGCTACGAGGTGGCGTGATGCGGTGTCCGGTTACGGGTGCGCTGGTTGCGGACGAGGTCCGGGCTTGGGGCGTGGGCCGGTTCGCAAGGTTGCATCTGCCATGAAGGTGCGCCAGTTGCCGTGTGATCCGGGTGTGACCGGGTGGAACGCGATCCTGCCTGAAGCGGAGCCTGCAAAGCCGCTGGATTCGGCGATGACGGCGGATTGGCTCGTGATCGGCGGCGGGTTCGCCGGGCTGGCGGCCGTGCGGCGGTTGAGCCAGCTGCACCCGGAGGCTCGGATCGTCCTGTTGGAAGCCAAGCGAATCGGGGAAGGGCCGGCGGGCCGCAACTCGGGCTTCATGATCGATTTGCCGCATGACCTGTCGTCGCAGGATTACGGCGGGGCGCTGGAGAAGGACGTCAGGCAGACGCGGATGAACCGGACGGCCATCGGTTTTGCCGGAGAGATGGCGGAGGCGTTCGGGCTGGGCGCGGAAGCCTTTACGCGGTCGGGCAAGACCAACGCGGCGGCGAGCGAGAAAGGGCATCGCCACAACCTTGATTATGCCGCGCATCTTGAAGCGATGGGCGAGGCGCATGAGTTGCTGGATGCCGATGCGATGCGGGACATGACCGGATCGGAGTATTATCGTAGCGGGCTTTATACGCCCGGCACGGCGATGATCCAGCCGGCGCTGTTCGTGCGGGGCGTGGCAAAGGGTTTGGCCAGCAACCGGGTGCGCATCTGCGAGGAGTCGCCTGTGACCGAGCTGCGGCGCGAGGGCGATTGGGTTGCGGTGACGCCCAGGGGCCGTGTGACGGCGCCGAAGGTAATACTGGCGGTGAATGGTCATGCGGAGAGTTTCGGGCAATTCACGGGACGCTTGTTGCACCTGTTTCTGTATGCCTCGATGACGCGGCCGCTGACTGACAGCGAGACTGCCCGGCTTGGCGCGGAACGCTGGGGGCTGACACCGGCGGACCCGATGGGCAGCACGGTGCGCAAGATCAGTGGCACGGGCGGCACGCGGATCATCATGCGCAACCGTGTGACCTATGATCCGTCGCTGAAGATTTCCCAAAGGCGAGTAGCGGCAATGGGCCGGTCGCATGACACGGCGTTCGCGGCACGGTTTCCGCAGCTTGCGGGTGCCGAGATGGAGTATCGCTGGGGTGGACGGCTGTGCCTCAGCTGGAACGGCGCGCCGGCGCTGGGCGAGGTGGAAGAAGGGCTGTTCTCGGCCTGTTGCCAGAACGGGCTGGGGACGGCGCGGGGTACGCTGCACGGGATGGCGATGGCGGAGTTGGCCTCGGGGTACCGCTCGGAAATCGCGGAACACGTCATGGCGCAGGGGGAGCCATCACGCCTGCCGCCGCTGCCGTTCACCTATATCGGGGCGAATGCGACGATGAAGTGGGGGGAATGGAAGGCAGGCGCGGAGCTGTGAGAGATTATTCGTAGGAATAATATTGGGGGAGAATTTTCGTGCGAAAATTCTGGTGCTCAGTGGCGGGCGAGGTCGTTCAGGATCGGGCAATCGGGGCGATTGTCGCCGGCGCAGCACTCGACAAGGTGGCCGAGCGTGTCGGCCATGGATTGCAGTTGCGAGATTTTCTCATTGATCTGTTTCAAGTGCTGGCGAGCGATGGATTTGACGTCGGCGCTGGCGCGGGTGTCGTCCTCGTAAAGGGCTAGCAGCGTGCGGCAATCCTCGATGGAGAAGCCCAAGGCGCGGGCGCGGCCCAGGAAGGCCAGCTTGTGCAGGTGGCTGTCGGTGAAGACGCGGTAGCCGTTGGCGCCACGGTCGGGCGCGATGAGGCCGATCTCCTCGTAATAGCGGATGGTCTTGGGCGGCAGGCCGGTTTTCTCTGCGATCTGCGAGATATTCATTGCGTGGTCTCCGGGGTCAGGCGGCGCAGGCGCAGGGCGTTGGTCAGCACGAAAACCGAACTGAGCGCCATGGCGCCCGCCGCCAGCATGGGCGACAGGAGCGTGCCGGTCATCGGGTAGAGCGCGCCGGCGGCGACGGGGATGAGCGCGGCGTTGTAGGCGAACGCCCAGAACAGGTTCTGGCGGATGTTGCGCAGGGTGCGGCGCGAGACATGGAGTGCGGTCAGCACGTTTGCGGGGTTGCCGGAGACGAGCACCACGTCGGCGCTTTCGATGGCGACGTCGGTGCCGGTGCCCATGGCGATGCCGATATCGGCCTGTGCCAGCGCGGGCGCGTCATTGATGCCATCGCCGACGAAGGCGGTTGCGCCATGCGCCTCTTGCAGGCGGGCGATGGTGTCGCGCTTGTCGCCGGGCAGGACCTCGGCCTCGACATGGTCAATGCCGAGATGCGTGGCGACGGCGTGGGCCGTGGCGGATGTGTCGCCGGTGATGAGGGCTGTTTCGAGGCCGATGTCGTGCAGGGCCTGGACTGCGTCTTTTGCTTGGTCCTTGACGGGATCGGAGATCGCGAGCAAGGCGGCCAGCCGGGTGTCGATGGCGGCGAAGACGGGCGTCTCGCCTTTGCTGGCAAGCTCATCAAGCTTGGCCTTGAAGGGTGCGGTGTCGATGTCGTGCATCTGCATCAGGCGGGCGGTGCCGATCAGGATGTCGTGTTGGCCCACGGTCGCGGAGAGGCCGTGGCCGGACATGGCCTTGAACGCCTTGACCGCGGGCAGATTGAGGCCTTCGTCGTGGGCGGCGGCCTCGATGGCGCGGGCGATGGGGTGCTCGGATTGCGCCTCGGCGGCGGCGATAGCGGCGAGGGTTTCGGCGCGGTCGAAGCCGGGCGTGAGGTGCAGCGTGGTGAGGGTTGGGCGGCCCATCGTGAGCGTGCCGGTCTTGTCGAAAGCGACGACGCGGGCCTCGGCCAGCGTCTGGAGCGCGTCGCCCTTGCGGAAGAGCACGCCAAGCTCGGCGGCCCGCCCGGTGCCGACCATGATCGAGGTGGGCGTGGCGAGGCCCATGGCGCAGGGGCAGGCGATGATGAGGACGGAAACACCGGCGACCAGGGCAAGGCCGAGGGCGGGAGTGGGACCGAAGGCGAGCCATGCGAGGACTGTGAGGAGTGCGACGGCGATGACCACGGGCACGAAGATGCGTACGACCTTGTCGGCCAGCGCCTGGATCGGGAGCTTGGCGCCCTGGGCCTCTTGGACCATGGCGACGATGCGGGCGAGCATGGTGTCGCGACCGACGCCGGTGGCGGTCATGGTGAGCGCGCCGTCGCCGTTGATCGTGCCGGCAATGAGGGCGTGCCCGTCGGATTTGGAGACCGGCAGGGGTTCGCCCGAGATCATGGATTCGTCGACGTAGGACGTGCCACCGGTGACGGTGCCGTCGACGGGGATGCGCTCGCCGGGGCGCAGTTGGACCCTGTCGCCGACGCCGACCTGCGCGACGGGGATTTCGGTGGTTTCGCCATTACGGATCACGCGGGCGGTGTCGGGTTGCAGGCCGATCAGGCGGCGGATGGCGGCGCCGGTCTGGCCGCGGGCGCGGGCCTCCATCCAGCGGCCCAGAAGGATGAGGGTGACGATGACCGCGGCGGCCTCGTAATAGACGGCGACGGTGCCGGGGGGCAGGACAGTCGGCGCGAAGAGCGCGAGGGTGGAGTAGCCCCAGGCGGCGAGCGTGCCCAAGGCGACGAGGCTGTTCATGTCGGGCGCGCCGCGCAGGAGGGCGGGGATACCCAAGGTCAGGAATTGCCGTCCGGGCCAAGCGAGGACCAGCGTGGCGAGCAGGAATTGCAGGGTCCAGAGCGGGGTCTGGCCGATCGCGCCGTGCAGCCAGTGGTGGAAGGCCGGGATCAGGTGACCGCCCATTTCGGTGACGAAGACCGGCAGGGTCAGGGCGCCGGCCAGCAGGGTCATGCGGCGGGCATGGGTGATCTCTGCGGCGCGGCGGGAGGCGGCGGGATCGGGCGTGTCTTCCTCGGACGGGCGGGCCGGGTAGCCGGACTGCGTGACGACGCGGGCGAGGTCGGCGGGCGTGGTGGTGCCCGCCAGGTAGGTGACTTGTGCCGTCTGGCTGGCAAGGTTGACGGCGGCGGTCAGGACGCCGGGCATGGCGGTCAGGCTGTCCTCGACCCGGCCCGTGCACGAGGCGCAGTGCATGCCGTCGATCGCCAGGGTCGTCTGCGCCGTGCGGGCAGGGTAGCCGGCGGAGGAGAGCGCACCGGTGATGGCGTCGAGCGACGCGGTGCCGGTCGACACCTGAGCGCTATGAGTGGCGAAGTTCACGGTCGCGGTGTCCACGCCCGGAAGGGACGTGAGCGCGCGTTCGGCCCGACCCGCGCAGCCGGCGCAGGACATGCCGTCAATCTCTAGGCGAAGCGTTGTCATGTCGCAGAGATAAGGGTTCCAGTGACTGGAAGGTCAAGGGGCGACGTGGGATTTGTGTGTAGGGTGCGGGTGGTGGCGTGGAACCCCACCTTGCGGAGTTGGCGGTTACTTCCGGGAGCGCAGTTTGAAGACGCCGGTCGCCTCGGCGATGAGGGTGCCGGTGTCGTCGCGGACCTCGCCCTTGGCGAAGAAAGTCGAGCGACCGCCGCCGGTCACGCGGGCTTCGGCCACCAGGTGCGTGCCGGTGGCGCGTGCGAGGTAGTTGACCGTCATGCTGAGCGTAAGCGCGTTCTGTTTGACCTTCGGATCGCCGGTGAAGCATCCGCAGAAGCCCATCGCGGTGTCGAGGATCGCCGCATAGACGCCGCCGTGGGGCAGGCCCTGGCGGTTCATCAGGTGCGGCGCGAGCGGGGCCTCGACCCGGGCGTAGCCTTCGGACCAGTCGGTCATGTCGAAGCCGAGGGTTGCGGAGAGCGGCGAGGGCGCCTCGCGCAGGTTGGGATCGAACGTGTCGGTCATTGGGTGGCGGCCTCAAGCCCGGAGCGGGCGAAGAAGGGAACGTAGGCGCCCAGTTTCAGGGCGCGGTCGGGGTCCGACGCGTTGCCGTCGAGGGCGCGTTTCTTGACGCCCTGAAGGATGGCGGCCATGCGGAAATAGGT
Organism: Roseovarius sp. THAF9; assembly: GCF_009363715.1. Lineage (NCBI taxonomy): Bacteria > Pseudomonadati > Pseudomonadota > Alphaproteobacteria > Rhodobacterales > Roseobacteraceae > Roseovarius > Roseovarius sp. THAF9. The sequence goes on along the minus strand of NZ_CP045404.1, from coordinate 3,360,354 downwards.
GAAGGCGAGATAGAAGTGAAAATCGGCAATACCGGGGAGGCCGCGCCTTTCGCAATAGGTGTCGATGAACTGCTGGTCGGACCACAGGCCGTGGGCGGTACGGTCGATCCCCTCCAGCCCGCGCCCCTCGGTCGTGGCGGGCATGGACCATTGCATGATGACCGCCGCCAGATCGGCATAGGGGTGGCCGGTGGTCGACAGTTCCCAATCCAGCACGGCGGCGACGCGGGGGGCGTCCGGCGCAAAGAGCAGGTTGTCGAGGCGGTAGTCGCCGTGGACCAGCGTGCGCTGGCCGTCATCGGGGGGCATGTTGGCGAAAAGCCAGTCGATGAGGGCGTCCATCTCGGCGATGTCCTCGGTCGCGGTGGCGCGGTATTGCTTGGTCCAGCGCTCGGTCTGGCGTTCGCAGTAGTGGCCGGGGGGTCCGTAGTCGGCAAGGCCGGTGGCGTCGAGATCGACGGAATGGATGGCCACGAGAGTGCGGTTCATGGCGTCGATGAGCGGCCCGCGGTCTTCGGGCGCGACGTCGGGCAGGGACGGCTGGTCGAAATTGCGGCCTTCGATGTGGTCCATGATGTAGAAGGCCGAGCCGATCACGCTGTCGTCCTCGCAGAGGGCGTGCATCTTCGGCACCGGCACGTCGGTGTCCGCCAGTGCCTTTTGCACGCGGTATTCGCGGTCGACGGCATGGGCGGATTTGAGCAGCACGCCGGGGGGTTTGCGGCGCAGCACGAAGCGGCCCGTGGGCGCGTCGAGAAGGTAGGTGGGGTTGGATTGCCCGCCGGAAAACTTGGTGGCCGTGACCGGGCCGCCGAGGGCGGGCAGGTGGGTCTTGGCCCACGCCTCCAGCGCGGCGGTGTCGAGGGGCAGGCTCACGCGCCGCCCTCACGCAGGTCGGGGTGGACGTAATCGGAAAATTGCTCGCGGAGGGTCAGCTTGGAGACCTTGGCCGTCGCGGTCAGCGGCAGGGCATCGGTGAAGAGGATGTCGTCGGGCATCTGCCACTTGGCGAAATGCGGTTCGAGATGGGTGTGGATGTCCTCCAGCGTGGGCTTTTCGTCACCGGCCGGGACCACGACCAGAACCGGGCGTTCGTCCCATTTGGGATGCGGGATGGCGATGACGGCGCAGGTGTCGATCAGCGGGTGTGAAATGGCGGCGTTTTCGAGGTCGATCGAGCTGATCCATTCGCCGCCCGACTTCACCAGATCCTTGGCGCGGTCGCGCACGATCAGGCGGCCATTGTCATCGACGGTGGCGACGTCGCCGGTGCCGAACCAACCGTCGTCGTCCATGGCGGCGGCGGTGGCGTCGTCATTGTTGTAGTAGCCCGAGATCACGGTGCTGCCACGGACGAAGAGCTCGCCCGGGGTTTCGCCATCGTGCGGCACGAGGGTGCCGTTGTCGTCCTTGAGCTTGAATTCGACACCGAAAAGGCGGCGGCCTGCGCCGACCTTGGCGTCGATTCGTTCTTCGAGGGGGGCGTCGGCAAGGTGGCTTGGCAGGATGCCGCGGGTGCCGATGGGGCTCATCTCGGTCATGCCCCAAGCCTGGTTGACGTTGATGCCCATTTTCTCGAAGGCGGCGATCATCGAGCGGGGGGCGGCGGAGCCACCGACCACGAGGTCCTTGAATCCGTCGGGTGGCGTGCCGCGCTTGGCGATCTCCTGTTGTAGCCCGGCCCAGACGGTGGGCACGCCCCAGGCGGAGAAGACCTCTTCGCGGTCCATCAGATCATAAAGGCTGGCCCCGTCGAGGTGGCGGCCCGGCATGACCATGGTCATGCCCGCCAGCGGTGCGGTGTAGGGCATGCCCCAGGCGTTGACGTGAAAGAGCGGGACCACGGGCAGGACGCGGGCGCCGTGGCGCAGGCTTTGCGGGTGGCCGGCGATGACCAGGAGCGCGTGCAGGACGGTGGAGCGGTGCGAATAGAGCGCGCCCTTGGGGTTGCCGGTCGTGCCGGAGGTGTAGCAGAGGCCGGCGGCTGTCTCCTCGGGGAAGCTGGGCCAGTCGTAGGTGGTGGGCTGGTCCGCCAGAAGGTCCTCGTAGGCGAGGGCGCCGTCGGGGGCGTCGGGCATGTGCGCGGCATCGGTCAGGACGATGACGCGGCAGCCCTCGGGCAGGGTGACCTTTTCCAAGAGCGGCACGAGGCTGATGTCGACGCAGATCGCGCTGTCTTGCGCGTGGTCGAGGATATACTGCATCTGGTCGGGTGGCAGGCGGGGGTTGATCGTGTGACAGACGCCGCCGATGCCGGCGACGGCATAGTAAAGCTCGAAATGGCGGTAGCCGTTCCAGGCCAGCGTCGCGATGCGGTCGCCCGTCTTCAGCCCGAGCGCGTCGAGGGCGTGGGCCAGTTGGCAGACACGGGCCAGCGCCTGTGGATAGGTGGTGCGGTGAATGTCGCCTTCGTCACGGACCGAGACCAGCCCCTGTTCGGGGAAGGCTTCGGCGGCGTAGGTCAGGATGTCGATGATCCTGAGCGGGCGGTGCTGCATCTGGCCGAGCATGGCGCGGGTCCCCCTTGACGGTATGGCGGGATCAATTGGTTGCATGGATGGCGGTGCGGTGCAATCCGGCGGCGTAAGGCTTGACGGCGTGCGCCAAACGCCGCAAGAGCAGGGCAAACCCCAAGGAGAGCCTGCCATGCCGTTCGACCGTTCCGTCAAGATCGCTCCATCCATCCTGTCCGCAGATTTCGCCAATTTCGGGGCCGAGATCCGGGCGGTGGAAGATCAGGGCGCGGACTGGGTGCATGTGGACGTGATGGACGGGCATTTCGTGCCGAACCTGACCTTCGGGCCCCCGGCGGTGAAGGCGTTCCGTCCGCATGTGACGACCTTCATGGACGTGCATCTGATGATTGCGCCGGTGGATCAGTATATCGACGCCTATGCCGAGGCGGGCGCGGACATGATCAGCGCCCATGTCGAGGCGGGGCCGCATATTCACCGGACCTTGCAGGCCATTCGCGGGGCGGGGTGCAAGGCGGGGGTTTGCGTGAACCCCGGCACGCCGCTGGAGAGCATCGAATACGTGCTCGACATGGTGGACATGGTGGTTCTGATGACGGTGAACCCTGGCTTTGGCGGTCAAAGGTTCATTACGTCGGGCATCGAGAAAACGCGGCGGTTGCGCCAGATGATCGGGGACCGCGAGGTGCATATCCAGATCGACGGCGGCGTGACGCCAGAGACCGCGCCGCTGGTGGTGGAGGCGGGCGCGGATGTGCTGGTGGCCGGCTCGGCGGTGTTCAAGGGTGGTTCGGTGGAGAAACCGGAAGTCTACGGACAGAACATGGCGGCGATCCGGGCGTCGGTGGGCGGCTGAGGCGAAGGGCTCGCCCCATCCGTGGTGAGCGCCCTTAAGGTTGAAAGACGGCCCGAACAGCCTGCCTTGCAGCCAATGGCCGCGCGCGCAAGGTCTGACCTGCGTCAGGCGGCAATTCTGCCGACCGGGCCGCGATCACAACATCGGTGACTTGGTCTGCCCAGGGGTAGCAAAGGCCTGGGCCATGCGGTTTCCGAAAGTTTTCGTGTAGAGCCGAAACGGTTTCAATGTACGCTCGAACAGCGCCGCGAAGACGAAGCATACCGTTAGCGTTAGCCCCAGCAGCCACAGGTCGTATGCCGGCAGGGTTTCGGGCAAGGTGGCATCGAGCAGGTGCAGTGTCGGGTAGTGCATCACGTAGAGTGAGAAACTGCCCCCGGCGACCCAGCGGACGGCGCGGACAAGCCGCCCTTCTTCGGGCTGGGGCGCGTTCATCGCAAGACGCCGCACACCGACCAGATGGATCGCAATACAGATCGCGATGATCGAATTCCACAGCACCTCGTTGGAATAGACCAGCACCGCGTGATGGCTCATCGGTTGCAGGGCCGTGTATGTCACATATTCCAGGAACTGCGGCAGGTTCGAAGCTTTTAGCGTCACCAGAACCGCGAGACTGCCGATTGCCATCAGCCAGGATCGGGCGCGGAGCGGCCTGGATCCAGTCGCGGCCTCGGCATTGCGCCAGACCATCACGCCCAGCCACCAAGCCGGGAACAATGCCAGAACCGGAAGGCCGACGAGCAGGACCAGGGTGGCCAGTATCACGAGGCGTAAAGCACCGTGCAGGAACATGATGCTGCCGAAGATCAGGTAGAACCCGACCTCGTAGCTTAGCGACCAGATCGGACCGTTGGACCCCAAACGGACCCAGTCCGCTGTCCCTGTCCACAGGTTCGTAACGGTCAGGCCACGCCACAGGAACTCTCCAAGGGGCAACGCTTGGTAGTACCGCTCAGGATAGGCCGTCATATTGACACGCGTGCCGATGGCGTCAAAGATCAAAGTCATCAGCAGCGCCGGAATCAAGACGGTTGCAATTCTCGTAATCCTGTTGAAGGCAAAGCGCCCGAGAGTCTGATCGCGGCCCGCGGCATAGGCGATCACCACGCCGGACAGCACAAAAAATACGACGACTGCATCACTGGCGATATTCCATTCCCTGAGAAAGTAATAGTCGCCGCGCGTGAACCGGATATGCGCCATGTGGCCGAAGAGTACGGCAAAGGCCGCAGCAGCGCGAAGGACATCGAGCCAGAGTGAAAACCCTGTGGTCATCGCTGGAAGGCCGGCACTGACCGGTTGCGTCATGCCGGGTTTGGCTTTCATATGAGCGGCACATGCCTGCCAGCTTTCCTTGAAAGGAGAGACCAGCGCGGCAATCAGGGTGGGATAGGGCTGATCGGCGGGTTTTCCTGTTCCGTCGGAGACACCAAAGGTCAGCTTTTCACGCTCGGTCGGGATGTAAAGCGTGCCGAACATCCAGTCCCAGATTGCAAATATGGACCCGTAATTCTTGTCATGATGCTTGATCGCCACGGAATGATGCACCTGGTGCTGCGCCGGGGAGATCAGGATCCGTTCAAGGATCGGTCCGTAGCTTATCCAGATGTGGCTGTGCCGGAAGTTTGCGCCTAGGGCGTTGAAAATGAAGTACACTGCATTCGCGCCGCCGATGGTGGTGACGTTGATCTGGCCGATAAACGCATAGAGCGCCAGACCTTGAACGATCCCAACCAGAACGGTCATCAGCAGGTTTCGTATGATCGGCTCGACCGGATGGACGCGCTGCACCGTCAGCGGCGTCAGAACATCTGCCGAATGATGGACCGCATGGAACGGCCAGAGAAACGGCCATTCGTGATGCGCCCGATGTGCCCAGTACTTGCAAAAATCCGAGGCGACCACGACGATTAACGTGACAACCAGGGTCCGTGTCCAGGTGATAGGCGGTGGCGTGAAATCCGCACTGGTCAGGTTGACCAACAGCGTGTAGGCGACTGTCGTCGGAAAGAAAACCGCGCTGAAGAGGCCCAAAAAAGCGAACACGCGACTGGCAAAAAACAGTTTTATGTCGAGCAGGTTGGATTTGTGTCGATAGACCTCTTTCGGCAGAAGCCACTTGACGAAACTGCCGTTGCTTCCCTGGTATTTCCAGATGAAGAACGCGATCACGACCATGCAGCACAGATAAAATAGGGAGTAGCGCACATTCAGGCTGAACGGCGCCGCAATCACACTGTCGAAAAAGACCTGTATTGTTTCCATTTTAGACCCAAGCCCCTGTTTATGCGCATTTTGGGATTCCAGTTGGGCCTAATTAAGACCGCTCTCTGTCGAGATCGGGGAATGTTTCCTTCTGGGAATTCGCTCAACCAACAGGAAATTCACCGGTGCCGTGACCACGCGGAGCGCGGCCCTCTGGCGACACTTCAGGGTTTTCAGGAGTCAGGCGGGACCACGCAGGTGGCCTGAGGCACCCATTGCCAGCTGCGGTTCTCTGATCTCGAGGCGCCATTCGTTTGTTTGCCGCGACCTTGGCCCGGGCCCCGCCCAACCCGGCGCCCTGTGCGCAAAAAAAAAGCCCCGCCAAACGGCAGGGCCTTCGTCTTGTGGGATGCCGAAAGGCGATCAGGCGCTGGCGGCCTGGGCCTTGGCGATCTCTTTCTTGACCTTCAGTACGCGGTCCGAAAGCTCGGTGTCCTTGGCCTTGGCCAGGAAGCGGTCCAGCCCGCCGCGGTGGTCGACGCTGCGCAGGGCAGCGGCGGTGATACGCAGCTTGATGCCGCGGCCCAGCGTTTCGGATTGCAGGGTCACGTCGTTCAGGTTGGGCAGGTAGCGACGCTTGGTCTTGTTGTTGGCGTGGCTGGAGTTGTTGCCAACCATCGGGCCTTTTCCGGTCAGTTCGCAGCGGCGCGACATGGGTTCATCCTCGTGTTTGTCGGGCCGCACGGGCGGACCCACTCAATGCAAAGGGGCACCGCCATAGGCAGCGCCCTGAATTCCGTTGCGCGTGTCTACGGCCATTGGGACAGGCCGTCAAGGGATTCGGGCGGGGTTTTTGCAGGCCTGCGTTCCCCCATGCAAATGCGTGGCCGGTTTTTTCGGCCGGCTAAACCTGCTGTTAGGGATTCTACCTCTAAAACCCGCGATGTGCGACGGTCATTTGTCATCGATTCCTGCCTTGCAGGGTTTCTCGCCGTGCAGCTTCTGGCGACGCTGCCCGTGACTTTGATGATGTCCGGCCCCGCACAGGCGGGGTGGCCGGCGCTGGTCTTGGTGCCGCCATGGGGCGCGGACCCGGGCCGGATCATCGCGGCGGCCGGAGGCAGGGAAATCGGGCTGGTGGCGGCACCATTGGCGCGGCTTGCCGTGCTGGACAGACCGGCGGACGCGGTCGCGGGCGGGGCGTGGGCAGTTCTCGACGCGACGGCGCTGGCGTCAATTTGCGGTTTCCAGGGAGCTTGGCATGACGGAGTACGATAGCGATCACGGTGAGAAGCGCATGAAATTCGCGGTGCTTATGCTGCTGCTGATGACGCCGCTACCGGCGGCGGCTGCATGGGCCGTCGGCAACGCCGCCCTGCCGCTCATGCTTTTGTCGCTTGGTTTCGCCGGAGCGGGCCTGCTGGCGCATCGGGTGCGCAGCGGGCTGGCGCGCGGCGTGTTGGCGGCGGGACTCGTGGGGCAATCGGCCCTGCTGACGGCGGCGCTGGCCGGACACCCGTGGCAGATCGACACCCATATGATGTTCTTCGCCGTGCTGGCGGTGGTGTCTACCATGGGCAGTATACGGGTGCTGATCATGGCCTGCGGCCTGACGGCGGTGCACCACCTTGGCCTGACGCTGGCGCTGCCGGCGATGGTCTACCCTTCGGCCGATCTGCTGAGCAACGTGATGCGCACGGCCATACATGGCACAATCGTCGTTATCGAGGGCGGCATCCTTTCGCTTTCGATGCTGGACGCGAACCGGCGGCGCGCGGCGATGATCGAGCAGCGCAGCGAGGCATTGCGGCTGACCGAAGAGGCGGACACTGCGCGGAAGGCGGCGCAGCGGGCAGGCCAGGAGGCGCAGGATCTTGTCGGTGTTCTGCGCGATAGGCTGAAAATGCTTGCCGCTGGCGACCTGAGCGAGACGATCGAAGATCCGTTCCCGCCCGAGTATGAAAGCCTGCGGGAGGACTTCAACACCACGGTCGGGAGCCTGCGCGACCTGATCGGCGCGGTGGCCGAGAATGCGACGGAGATCCATTTGCGGGCCGAAGAGCTGAGCACCGGGTCGCTGGACTTGTCCCGACGGACGGAAGGTCAGGCTGCCACGCTGGAGGAAACAGCCGCGGCGCTTGAAGAGATGACGTCCAGCGTGCGATCGGCAGCCGAGGGCACCACGCGTGTCAAGGAGGTCGTAGAACAGACCCGTGGCAAGGCAGAGACCAGTGGAGAGGTCGTGCGTGACGCGATAGGGGCAATGTCCGAAATCAAGAAGTCGTCGGACGAAATCAATCAGATCATCGGCGTGATCGACGACATCGCTTTCCAGACCAATCTTCTTGCGTTGAACGCCGGGGTAGAGGCGGCGCGTGCGGGCGATGCGGGGCGCGGTTTCGCGGTTGTCGCCTCCGAGGTGAGGGCGCTGGCGCAGCGTAGTGCGGACTCGGCACGCGAAATCAAGAGCTTGATCAGTGCGGGTGGCGCGCATGTGGAGAATGGCGTGTCATTGGTCAACAGCGCGGGCGACGCGCTGACCGACATCGTCACTCGCGTGGGGAACATCGCGGGCCTGATCGGCGATATTGCCAATGGAGCGAATGAACAGTCGACCAGCCTTTCGGAACTCAACACCAGCGTCGCGCAGCTTGACCAGGTGACACAGCAGAACGCCGCGATGGTCGAGGAATCGTCAGCAGCCTCGACTGCGCTGAAGACGGAGGCGGAAACCCTGCACGGAATGGTGACAGCGTTCCGCCTGAAGGCGCGCAAGCCCGAAAGCGCAGCTAATGCCGATGGCGAAGACGCCGGTGCGGAGCCGGAAGCCGGGGATTGGCGCGCCGCGTGACCGGCCTTGTCAGCCGCGCCCGTGGGGCGCGGTGAGGTCGAGATCGGGACCGATGGGAATGATCCGGTGCGGGTTCACCGTATCGTGGCTGTAGTGGTAATGCTGGGTGATGTGATCGAAGTTCACCGTCATCGCCACTTCGGGCCATTGATAGAGTTCCCGCAGATAGCCCCACATGTTCGGGTAATCCACGATCCGGGCGCGATTGCATTTGAAATGCCCGTGATAGACCTTGTCGAAGCGGATGAGCGTGGTGAACAACCGCCAGTCGGCCTCTGTTACGCGGTCGCCGGCAAGGTAGCGGCGCCGTGACAGGATGTCTTCCAGCCAGTCAAGCGACTCGAACAGCGGTTTGACGGCGTCTTCATAGGCCTTTTGCGTCGTGGCGAAGCCGGCCTTGTAGACGCCGTTGTTCACCGTGTCATAGACGCGGTCGTTGACCGGGTCGATCTCGCTGCGCAGGTCCTCGGGATAGTAGTCGTCTTCATTGCCGGTGATATCGTTGAAGGCGGTGTTGAACATGCGGATGATCTCGGCGCTTTCGTTCGATACGATTGTTTCGCGCTGGATGTCCCACAGGATCGGCACGGTGACGTGGCCGGTCGTGTTTGGGTCGGCGCGGATGTAGATATCGCGCGCGAAGGGAAGACCGTAGAGCTTGTCGCCTGTGGTGCCGGGGAAATCCGTGTCGAATGTCCAGCCGTCCGACAGCATATGAGGATGGACGACGGAGACGTCGATCATGTCCGTCAGCGCCTTCAGGCGGCGAAAGATCAGCGCGCGGTGCGCCCAAGGGCACGCCAGCGAAACATAGAGGTGATAGCGACCCGGCTCGGCCTTGAAGCCGCCTTCGCCGCTTGGCCCGGCGCTGCCGTCGGCGGTGATCCAGTTGCGGAATTTCGACGTGTCGCGTTTGAACGCGCCGCCGTGTTTCTTGGTGTCGTACCAGCCGGTATGCCAGGTGCCGTCTATCAGTTCGCCCATCGGATCCTCCTTTGTCCTTGGCTCAACACATAGCGGCACGGAAGGTTTCGGGCAGGACCGATCGCCGCGCAGAGGCTGTGCGGGCACACACAGGGATGTCGTATCGGCCACCACGCGCCCGCTTTGGTTTGCCCGTTCGCGACGCCTGCTGTAGGTGTCTTCGCGACAGGTGGCGCAGCGCCCCGCGCGGCCTTCACGCCGGGAAGGGACGAGCGATGGAAACAGCCTGGTTGCATGTCGTGGGCATCGGCGAGGACGGCATGGATGGCCTGTTGCCCGCGACGCGGGCCGTGGTCGAAGCCGCCGAGGTCATCATTGGCGGCGACCGTCATCCGGTATTGAAGGGCGCGGGCGAGGCCGAGCGCCTGGCGTGGCCCGAGGCGTTCGATGACCTGATCGCGCTGTTGCGCAGCCTGCGCGGGCGGCGCGTGGTGGTGCTGGCGGCGGGGGACCCCTTGTGGTTTTCCATCGGCGCGCGGATCGGGCGCGTTCTCGATCCTGGAGACATTACCTATCATCCGCAGCTGAGCGCGTTTCAACTGGCTGCCGCCCGGATGGGCTGGAGCCTGCCGGACGTGGAAACGCTGACCGTGCATGGCCGCCCGGTGGAACAGATGATCGCCTTCATTCAGCCGGACGCGCGGTTGATCATCCTGGCGACAGGCTCGGGCACTCCGGGCCGGATCGCGCAGTTCCTGACGACGCGGGGGTTCGGCGCGTCCCGCATGACGGTACTTGCCGCGATGGGCGGCGCGCAGGAAGCACGCTTTGATGGGGTGGCGGAAACGTGGGATCACGAGGTGCCTGCGTTCAACACATTGGCGGTGGACTGTGTGGCCGCGCCGGACGCCGCACTGTTGCCGCGCGTGCCGGGACTTGCGGACGAGATGTTCGAACATGACGGCACCGTCACCCCGCGCGAGGTCCGCGCCGCGACGCTGGCCAAGCTGATGCCCATGCGTGGCGCGGTCCTGTGGGATATCGGGACCGGGTGCGGGTCGGTCGCCGTGGAATGGATGCGCGGCGCGCGGTATGCTCGGGCTATCCGGGTCGAGCCGCGGGCCGAGCTTCGGGCGATGGCCGCGGCGAACGCGCTGGCGCTGGGCGTGCCGAAGCTTGAGCTTGTCGACGGCACTGCGCCGGAGGCGTTCGAGGGTCTGCCCGCGCCGGACGCCGTGTACATCGGCGGAGGGTTGAGCCGGGACGTGTTCGACGCGGCGTGGTCGCGGCTGCGCCCGCTGGGGCGGCTGGTGGCGAATGCGGATACGCCGGAAACCGAAGCTTTGCTGTCGGATCTGCATGGTGCGCATGGCGGAGATCTTGTCAGACTGTCGGTGGAGCGGGCCGAGCCGGTGGCGGGCGACACCCGCTGGCGCGCGTTGCAGCCGGTCATGCAATGGAGCCTGGTGAAGCGTTAGCCACGATGGCGGGTGACGCTGGTTGCGCCGTGGCGCAACGCCGCCCCACCCGCCATCCCGAAAGGAACGATAGAATGAACGAGATCCTGTTGGAATTCGCCGGTCGTCAAGCCGATGCCGGGGCGACGCAATTGCCGGAGACCTATCGGCAATTGGCGGTCAATTCGGGCTTTTTCCTGAAGACCCGCATGGCCGGTGGCAGTTTCACACCGCCACGGGACGGATCAAACGCGTTTCGACTGAACCTGAAGAAAGGCCGGATCGTGTTCTTCCACGATGGCGGGCAGGAGACCGCGGCGCAGGCGCAGGTGATCGGCACCTATTCCGACGATGGCAGCTGGATGTGGGCTTGGGGTCATCCGGACGTGCCGCTGCCGATGCAGCAGGCGGCATGGGCGGTGCAGCAATTCGGGGAGCGGCAGGAGATCGAGGAGCTGCTGAGCCGGGGCGGGCCGCTGGACGCGGCGCGGCTGGCGGAGTTCCAGGCAATCTGCGCCTATATCTCGGATGCCGACGGGGTTTTCATGGGGCCGCATGGCGCAGGTGGGCAGGTGGCTGTCTGCTATTACCTGGGCGATCAGTTGAACGGTCTTCTGGAAACGTGATGCGCCGCGCCTGCATTGCGGCAATGCGGCGAAATTTTTACGTGACTGTCATGGTTTAGCCTTACATTCTGTCGGGACGATTCTCTGCAAGGGTGCTGGCCATGACGACTTTTCTTTCCCCCGAGATCCTTGCGGGCCTCGAAGAAGCGCGGATGCGTGGCTGGCAAAAGAGCAATCGTTTGAGGGTCGAGGCCGGGGCGCAATCGCACGCCGTTCTGCGGGCCTGGAACGACGGTTTTGCACTGCCTGCCGGAGCGGCGCCGCATCTGCGTGGGTTGGTGGACCTTTACGATGGTGCGCGGCACCTCAAGCGGTGTCTTATCGTGGCGTCCGAAGAGGACGGACGCGAGATCCGATTTGAGCTGAAGGTTGTCAACGAGGCCTCGGGCGAGCAGCCGGTGGATTTCGAGAGGCCCGATGACGCGCCGGTGGCCCTGATCGCGGAAGGCTGAACCGGGGTGAGTCCCGGGCCGCGACGACGGCCGGGGACATGCGTACAGACGCTTATTGCAGGTCGGAAAACGCGTCTTGCAGCCGCGCAACCGCCTCTTTGACCCGGGCCCGTGGCGTCGCGATATTGAACCTCAGGAAGCTTTCGCCGCCGGTGCCGAACGTTGGCCCGTGGTTGGCCGCGATCCTGGCCGTTTTCTCGACCCGCGCGGTGAACTCATCGGCGCGCATTCCGGTGCCGGAGAAATCGACCCACGAGAGATAGGTCGCCTCGAGCGGCATGGAACGTAGCCCGGGAATGGCGTTGATGCCCGCGTCGAAGACCTTTCGGTTCTCGTCGAGATAGGTCATCAGCGCATCCACCCAGTCCGCCCCGCCGGGGGAATAGGCTGCCTCGGCCATGACCAGACCGAAGGCGTTGGGCGACAGGCCCAGGCCGGCCATCCGTGCGGCAAAGCGGCTGCGCAAAGTCTCGTCGGGGATGATCACGTTGCCGACATGGGCGCCTGCGATGTTGAACGTCTTGGTGGTGGCGGTCATCATCACCAGCCGGTCGGCGATGCCGTCGATATGGGCCATGACGGTGTGGCTTTGGCCCGGGTAGACGAGGTCGTGGTGGATTTCGTCCGAGACGAGAATGAGGTCGTGCCGCCGGGCAAACTCGGCCACGTCTTCAAGCTCCCGCTTCGTCCAGACGCGCCCGCCCGGGTTGTGCGGTGAGCACAGGACCAACAGTTTCTCGGACCCGTCGAGAATGCCGTCATAGGCAGCGAAATCCATCTCGTAGCGGCCGTCATTGTTGGTCAGCGGGCACTCGACCACCCGACGTCCTGCCGATGTGATCACACGTGCAAAGGCATGGTAGACCGGCGTGAAAAGGACCACGCCGTCGCCCGGCTGAGTGAAGGCGTCGACGCACATGCCGGTGCCGTTGACTAGTCCGTGGGTGGTGAAGATCCAGGACGGGTCCACCTGCCAGCCGTGGCGGGTGTCCATCCACCACGTGATGGCCTTGCGATAGCCGGCCTCATCCCCGTAATAGCCGAAAACGCCGTGATCGAGCATCCCGGCGAGCGCATCGCTGACAACCTGTGGCGGGCGGAAATCCATGTCGGCGACCCACATGGCCAGCCCGTCCTCGGCGGTCACGCCATAGATCTGTTCCATCTTGTCCCACTTGCTGCAATTGCTGCCGCGGCGGTCGATCGGGTCGTCGAAATTCAAGGCTGTCTCCGCTGTTGGTGTCTGGTCGCGTCCGGCGCAAGCTATGGCGTTGCAGGGCCGGGCGCAATCGCCTAAAGCATTCCGCGCGATGGCCGGGCGCCCGGCTTCAAAATCTGACGACGAACGGTTACATAACACGCATGCTGCGACCGATCCTAATCCATCCCGACCCGCGCCTGAAAAAGGTGTGCGACCCGGTATCCGACCTGAGCGACGATTTGCGCGCACTGGCCGACGACATGCTGGAGACGATGTATGACGCGCCGGGCATTGGCTTGGCCGCGCCGCAGATCGGGGTGATGGACCGGCTGATCGTGCTGGATTGCGCCAAGGACGAGGAGGCCGGCGAGCCGCCGCGCCCGCTGGTGATGTTCAACCCCGAGGTGGTGGCGGCGTCGGACGAAAAGAACGTCTACGAGGAAGGCTGCCTGTCGATTCCCGACCAGTTCGCCGAGGTGACGCGCCCAAAGGTGGTAGAAGTGACGTGGATCGACCGTGATGGCAACGAGCAGTCGGACACGTTCGACGGGCTGTGGGCCACTTGTGTGCAGCACGAGATCGACCACCTGAACGGCAAGCTTTTCATCGACTACCTTGGTCCGATGAAACGGCAGCTGATCACTCGCAAGATGCAGAAGCTGAAGCGCGAAAAGGCGCGGGGCTAGCCCCGTGGCCGTTCGTCCCTTCGTGCCCTGGCCGGACAGGCGTTTGCGCACGCCGGCGGCCGAGGTCGAGGCGGTGACGGAGGCTGAGCAGGCGATCTGGGACGACATGATCGAGACGATGGACGCGATGCCGGGGGTGGGTCTGGCCGCCGTGCAGATCGGGGTGATGAAGCGGCTGGCCGTGGTCGATGCCAGCGACACGCGTGGTCAGGCGGTACGCATGGCGAACCCCGAGATCCTACATGTCAGTGCCCAGATGCGCGAGCATGACGAGGCCAGCCCGAACCTGCCCGGTGTGCATGCCAGGATCAGCCGTCCGCGCGCCGTGACGGTGCGGTTCCTGAACGCCGAAGATGAGGTCGAGGAACGTGATTTCGTCGGGCTTTGGGCGACGAGCGTGCAACACCAGGTCGATCACCTTGACGGGCGCATGTATTTCGACCGATTGAGCAAGGTGAAGCGGGACATGCTGCTGCGCCGCGCCCGCAAACAGCGCTGAGGCGCCAGCAGGAGAGTGTCATGCGCCTGATCTTCATGGGAACGCCCGATTTTTCGGTGCCGGTGCTGGACGCGCTGGTCGATGCCGGGCACGAGATCGCGGCGGTCTATTGCCAACCGCCCCGCCCGGCAGGGCGCGGCAAGAAAGCCCGCCCCAGCCCGGTGCAGGCGCGGGCCGAGGCTTTGGGGCTGACCGTGCGCCATCCCTTCAGCCTGAAAGGCGAGTCGGAGCAGGCGGATTTCGCGGCACTGAACGCCGATGCGGCGGTGGTTGTCGCCTATGGGCTGATCCTGCCGCAAGCCATTCTGGATGCGCCGAGGCGAGGCTGCCTTAATATCCACGCCAGCCTGCTGCCGCGCTGGCGCGGGGCGGCGCCGATCCACCGTGCGATCATGGCGGGGGATGACAAGACCGGCGTGTGCATCATGCAGATGGAGGCGGGGCTGGACACCGGCCCGGTGCTGTTGCGCCGCGAGACACCGATCGGCGGCGAGGAGACCACCGGGGCGCTGCATGATCGCCTGTCGCGGTTGGGTGCCGAGGCGATTACCGAGGCTCTGGCACAGCTCGATACGCTGACGCCCGAACCTCAACCGGAGGACGGCGTCACCTATGCTGACAAGATCGACAAGGCGGAGGCGCGGATCGACTGGACCCGTCCCGCTGAAGTTGTCGACCGCCAGATTCGCGGCCTCTCGCCCTTTCCCGGCGCCTGGATCGACCACGAGGACACGCGGATCAAGTTCCTCGCATCACGTGTCGGAACGGGCAGCGGAACGCCCGGCGAGGTGCTCGACGATGCAATGACCATCGCTTGCGGCAGCGGCGCGGTGAAAGTCCTGCGTTTGCAAAAGGCCGGACGTGGCGCACAGGCGACCGACGATTTCCTGCGCGGCATGGATCTGCCCAAGGGGACCCAACTCTGACCGCCCTCTTCTTCTGGCTATAAATATCCCAAAGCGTTCTGCCCCGATCACGTTTTCCGGGATGGGGGCAGAACGCGCGCAACGTCCGCATGTCGCGCCGCGATTTCCGAAAGCGGCCACGCCAGTCTTTCGTAAAACGCTTCGGGGAGCGCGAGGGGCTGGCCCCTCGCCCCGGTCGGACTGCGCCTGCGCGTCCGAAACCCGCGGCCCCGCGCTTGCTTCCGGTCCGGAAACAGGCCAGCATCGCGCCAACCAGAGCAACGAGGTCTCATGTATCTGCAACTGTTCGGCACCGTGGTGATCGCCGGGATCGTCGGCTATCTCAGCGAGAAATCCGGCTTCACCCGCAATGGCATCCTGCAGTCGATCATCATCTGCGTCGGCGGGGCATTTTTGTTTTATTTCGTGCGGATCATGTTCGGCTTCCGCTTCGGCGCGCCCGGGGTGGACGCGATCATTTCGTCCATCGGGGCGCTGATTATCATTCCGACGCATTGGCGCCGGGGGCGCTGAAAAGGGAGAAGCTTTATGGGGCTGGTCTATCTCATCATCATCGGCGCCGTGGCGGGGTATCTTGCGACACGTATCATGCGCATCGATGCCGATCCGCTGGTGACGATCGGCATTGGTGTGGCCGGGGCACTGCTGGGCGGGCTGATCCTGCAAGGTATCCTGGCCTTCCTTGGCCTGCTGGGCGGGATCATCGGCGCGGTTCTGGGCGCGCTGGTGCTGATCTGGGGGTATCAGGCCTACAAGGCGCGAAAATAGCTTACGCCCGCGGCGGGCGAGAGCGGTAGACCGGCAGGCGCCAGCCGAAGGCCAGCGAGCCTGCACGCAAGGCCCAGGTGACGCCGGCGCAGGCGGCGAGGATGAAAAGCTCGCGGTCTGTGACCATCAGCGTTGCCACCGCAGCCAGCGACCCGGCGAAGGCGGCGGTGACGTAAAGCTCGCCCTGTTTCAACACCAGAGGCAGTTCGTTGCAGACCACGTCGCGCATCAACCCGCCCAGGCAGCCGGTGACCATGCCCATGATCACCACGATGGGCAGCGGTTGCGCCATGGCCAGCGCGGTGGCGACGCCTGCCGGAACAGCCACAGCGAGAGCGAGGCTGTCGAGCCAGAGCAGGAGGCGGTACCGGCTCTCGAACAGATGCGCAGTGAAGAAGATCAGGAGCGCGGCGGCACAGGCGGTGGCGATGAAGCTGGGATTGGCGATCCAGAAGACCGGGTTGCGGTCAAGAAGCACGTCGCGCACCGTGCCGCCGCCCACGGCCGTCAGGCAGGCGATGAAGGCAAAGCCCACCACGTCGAGCTGCGCGCGCGACGCCACCAGTGCCCCGGTCAGTGCGAAGATCAGAACCGAGGCATGATCCAGCAGGAAAAGCGCCGTCATGACTTGGCCTTGCCGGGCTTGAAGGGCGCCATGCCCGCGCGGGCCAGTTCGTCGGCGCGCTCGTTTTCCGGGTGGCCGGCATGGCCTTTGACCCATTCCCAGGAGACATCATGTCGATTGGCCGCGGCATCGAGGCGTTGCCACAGGTCGACGTTTTTGACCGGTTTCTTGTTCGAGGTTTTCCAGCCGTTGCGCTTCCAGCCGTGGATCCAGCCAGTTACGCCGTTCTTCACGTAGGCGCTGTCGGTGACGATGGTGATGCGCGTGGGTTTCGAAAGGGTTTCGAGCGCGGTGATGGCCGCCAGCAATTCCATCCGGTTGTTCGTGGTCTCGGCCTCGCCACCGCTGAGTTCGCGTTCCTTGACGACATCATCGCCGTCCTTGGCCTGGAGCAGCGCGCCCCAGCCGCCGGGGCCGGGATTGCCGGAACAGGCGCCGTCGGTATAGGCGAAAAGTTCAGCCATCGTTGGGCTTTCTTGCAAGGATGGTCACCCACTCCGCCAGACTGCCGTCAAGGCCTTTGTCGGCACCGGTGCGCGTCTCGAACGGGTGCAGGCCCGCCGCGTTCAGGAGGTCGGAAAGCTCAGTCTGGGTGACATAGGTATAAAGCCGTCCGAGCGTGTCGCGGTGTTCGCCGGTGCCGGTTTTCATGCCGATGTGGAAAAGCCCACCGGGTTTCAGCGCGGTCGCTAGTGCCGCAAGGTGCCGGGGCAGGTCGGCGCGGGGCGCGTGCAGGAGCGAGAAGTTGGCCCAGACCCCGTCATAGGCCGCGACCTCGTCGATGTCGTCGAAGGTGGCGCGCCGGGCGGTCACGCCCGGTCGCGCCTCGGCGAGGGCCACCATTTCCGGTGTGGCGTCGGTGGCGGTGACCGCGTGCCCTTCGGCGGCCATGATGCCCGAGGCGATGCCCGGGCCGCAGCCGAGGTCGAGGATGCTGCTGCCGTGGGCGAGATGGTCGAGAAAGAGGCGCAGCGCCGGGTCCTTGCCTGCATTCTTCGTCACGTCGGCATAGCGTGCGGCCTCGGACCCGTAGACCCGGATGGTCTCGTCGTCATGGCTCATTGCGTGAGGCCGATCACGAGGCAGAGCACGACCACGGTGGTGATGATCAGGCGCAGGCGCATCCACCAGTTCGGCGCAACCCCGTCGCGCCAAAAGAGCCAGTCGAGCGCGAGGATGCCGGCGAAGCCGAGGATCAGCATGATCCCGGCCTGGTACGCGCCGCCGCCTTGGGTGAAGAACACCCAGAGCGCGGGAATGACCGAGAGCACGTAGCCGGTGGTGGCCGAGGGGCCGGTCATGCGCGTGGCAAACCCCCAGAGCACGCCGGACATGAAGCTGAGGATCACCGCGCCGTAGAACAGCCCTACATAAGGGCCGACGAAGCGCGGCCCGACCACGCGCTGGGTCCAGATCGCCAGATCGGGCCAAAGCACGGTCGCGGCGCTCCAGAGGAACGGCAGCAGGCCGGCCAGGGCGAGGATCAGGGGTGTGCGGGGGATCTCGTTCACGGGGCGGGGCGGTCCTTGGCTGCAAGCGTCAGACTTGGTTTAGAAGGCCGCCTAGGCGGGATCAAGTGTCCGACATGTCGCGCGGGCGTCGTTTCAGCGCGCGGATCATACGCGCGGAGCGGGAGAGGGCGGTGGTTCCTGTGCCGAGAACGGTCACGATCAGCGCGACAAGCAAGGCGTAGCGCGTGTCGAAAAGCGCCAGTTCGATCGCGGTCAGGACTGCGCCGGCGGTGATCGCGGCCATACGCTGCGGCTTGGCGAAGGGGCCCGAGAAATCCGGGCCCAGCCCCTCTGCCCGGCCCAGCTCGCGGATATAGGCGGTGGCGATGGCCAAAGCCCCGGCCAGCAGGCCGAGTGCGAGTTGTCCGGTGGCCAGCCCCGCGCCGGTCAGGATCAGCAGGTCGGCGGCGCGGTCCGGTGCCTCGTTCCAGAAGGGGCCGTCGGGTTCGGACTTGCCGCCTTCGACGGCGACCATGCCGTCGAAAAGATTGCAGAGCAGGCGCAACTGACAGCCGAGAGCGGCGAGGAGCAGCAGGACGATGGCGGCGGTCTTGCCCGTGTGCGCGGAGGCCCAGAAGGCGAGGCAGGCCAGCGCCGCGAAGAGGATCGAGCCCTGGCTCATGCGGTTGGGTGTGAGCGAGGTGCGGCTGAGCCACCGGGCGATGCGGCGGGCCCAGCCGGTGTCTCGGCTGTTCAGGGGGCGGCGGGTGTCGGTCATGGGGCGTGCCTCAGGCGGTAATTGTAGAGTGCGGCATAGCTGGTGGCGACGGTGACGGGCAGGGCGAGCGTCGCCGCGATTTCCGGCGTGCCCACGGTGCGATGCACGAGGAACAGTAGCGTGATCGACACCGTGGCACAGGCGAGCGGCGGCAGGATCAGGCCGGGGGTGCCCGAGATATGCGGCAGCAGGCGTTCGATCACAGATTTAAGTGCCAACGTGATGCCGGCGGACAATGCGCCTTGTACGAGGCCCGCAATCACCGGCGCCGGCATCGGGTGGCCCGCGTTGGCAAAGACCGCCCAGCCGCCCATCAGGACGAATCCGCCGGCCATATGCACGAGGTTCGAGCGCAGGAGGCTCATGTGAGCGACCAGTAGTACCGCGTCAGGTGGAAGAAGAGCGGGGCGGAGAAGACCACTGAGTCGAGCCGGTCGATAAAGCCGCCGTGACCTGCGATCATGTGGCCCCAGTCCTTGACGCCGCGGTCGCGCTTGATGGCCGACATCACCAGCCCGCCGAAGAAGCCCGCGAGCGTGATGACGAGCGACATGCCCGCCGCCTGCAGCGGGGTGAAGGGCGTGATCCAGAACAGCGCCGTGCCGATCAGCGTGGCCGAGGCGACGCCGCCGATCAGCCCTTCCCATGTCTTGGAGGGCGAGAGCGAGGGCGCGACCGGGTGGCGGCCAAAGAGCTTGCCCCAGGTGTATTGCAGCACGTCCGACAGTTGGACCACGACGATGAGGAAGGCGATCAGCAGGACGTTGCGCGCCTCGAAGCCGGGGATTTCGAGGAACAGGAGCGCGGGCACGTGGCTGGCGCAGAAAACGCAGATCATCAGGGCCCATTGCATCTGGCTGATGCGGACGAGAAAATTGCGGCTGTCGCCCTGCAGCACGGCGATGATGGGCAGTATGAGGAAGGCGTAGACCGGGATCAAGAGCGACCACATGCCGTACCATTCATACCAGATGAGCCAGTATTGCAGGGGCAGGATCACGAAGAAGGCGCAGGCGATGGCCCAGTGATCGGACGCGCGGCGGGTGGTGAGAGTGACGAATTCGCGCAAGGCGGCGAAGGAAGTGAAGGCGAAAAGCGCGATCACGCCGCCGCGTCCGGCGAGGAACGCCACCGCGAGAAACGCGGTCATCCCCCACCAGGCGAGGATGCGGGCGTTGAGGTTTTCGATCGTGGCGTTGGAGCCATCGGGCGCGACGCGCTGCTTGAGCACGTAGCCAACGCCGCTGGCGACGATGAGGACTCCGATGATGCCGGCCAGCAGGGTGAGGAAATCGGCGTGCGTGTCGGTCATGCCGGCGCCTCCTCTGCCGATGTGTCATCGGCAGGTGCAAGCGCCAACAGGGCGGTTTCGGCCCGCTTGAGGAAATCCTTGCGGGTTTCACCGGGTTCGACGCGGATCGGTGCGCCGAAGGTGACGGTGCACAGCAGCGGGATCGGCACCAGTTTGCCCTTGGGCATGACGTCGTTGAGGTTGTCGATCCAGACCGGTACCAGGTCCACCTCGGGGCGGGCATCGGAGATGTTGTAGAGCCCGCTTTTGAACGGCAGCAGACGCTTGTCCGTGGTGTTCCGGGTGCCCTCGGGAAAGATGATGAGCGAGGCGCCGGTATCGAGCCCGTCTAGGATGAGCTTCATCGGGTCCTCGGTGCGCGTTTCGGTGTCGCGGTCGATCAGGACCGCGTTGAACACATCGCGGCCGATGAATGTCTTGAGCGGAGATTTCAGCCAGTAATCGGCCCCAGCCACCGGGCGGGTCCGGCGGCGCAGGTTGGGCGGCAGGACCGTCCAGATCAGGATGAAATCGCCGTTGGAGGTGTGGTTGGCGAAATAGACCCGCTGGACCGGTTCGGGGTCCGTGCCGTCCCAGATGGCGCGAACCGCGGTGATGAGCCGCGCGAAAGTGGTGATGGCGCTGCCGGTGAGCCAGGCAAGGATGTCGCGTGTCAAGTTGAGTTCCCGTCTTTCGCAAGAGCCTACAGTCACCGTGGAATTTGGAAAGACAGGAAAACCTGACTCGCAACGGAGGGTCCCGGGTCAGGCCCGGGACGGGTGGTGCAAGTGGCGCCTTTGCTGCGTTTCGAGTGGCGTGGTGCTGGTGACATCGGGACGGATCAAAATCTGTGCGCTAAGCGATGCCGTGGCGGGCCATGTCATCAGGCCGGTTCGCGCAGAACCCGGGGGACCTTGAATTCGACGTTTTCCTGCGCGGTTTCCACCTGTTCGACGGTGACGTCATAGCGGTCGCGGAAGGCGTCGATCACCTCGTTTATCAGCACCTCGGGGGCCGAGGCGCCGGCGGTGATGCCCATGGTGGTGATGCCGTCGAGCGCGCGCCAGTCGATGTCGGCGGCGCGTTGCACAAGCTGGGAATACGAGCAGCCGGCGCGGGCGCCGACCTCGACCAGGCGTTTGGAATTTGAGGAGTTCGGTGCGCCGACCACAAGCATCGCGTCGGCCTTTTCAGCCATGGCCTTGACCGCCTCCTGCCGGTTGGTGGTGGCGTAGCAGATGTCTTCTTTGTGCGGGCCGGTGATGTCGGGGAACCGGGTTTGCAGCGCGGTGACGATATCGGCGGTGTCGTCCACCGAAAGGGTGGTCTGCGTGACGAAGGCCAGACGGGCGGGATCGCGGACCTCGACATGCGCCACATCCTCGGGCGTTTCGACCAGCAGGACGTCGCCGTCCGGCAGCTGGCCCATGGTGCCGACGGTCTCGGGGTGGCCGGCATGGCCGATCATGATGATCTGAAGGCCGTTCGCGGCATGGCGCTCGGCCTCGATATGGACCTTGGACACGAGCGGGCAGGTCGCGTCGACATAGACCATCTCGCGCGAGGCGGCCTCGGCCGGGACCGATTTGGGGACACCGTGCGCCGAAAAGATCACGGGGCGATCATCAGGGCATTCGTCGAGTTCCTCGACGAAGACGGCACCCTTGGCGCGCAGATCGTCGACCACGTACTTGTTATGCACGATCTCGTGGCGGACATAGACCGGCGCTCCCCATTTGCCGAGCGCCATTTCCACGATCTTTATGGCGCGATCGACACCGGCGCAAAAACCGCGTGGCGCGGCAAGGTAGAGGGTAAGGGGCGGCTTGGTCATGGACACTCCTGTTCGCCCTCAGACGTAAAGGCTGTGACAGGCTGCGTCCAGAGGGGGTGGGAATATCGGTCGCATAAGCGTGGCGGCGCGGGACGTCGGCATGATGCGCGTCCCGGGCCGTTCTCAAGCTCGGCGGTACGTCAGGCAGAGGCCTGCTGGCGTTCGGGCGCTTCCTCGCGCGGGGGGCGTCCGATGACTTCCTTGAGGTCTTCAAGCTCAATGAAATTATCGGCCTGACGACGCAGGTCGTCGGAGATCATTGGCGGCTGGCTGCGGATGGTCGAGACGACCGACACACGCACGCCCTGGCGCTGAAGGCTTTCCACGAGCGGGCGAAAATCGCCGTCGCCGGAAAACAGGACGATATGGTCGATTCGGGGCGCGAGTTCCATGGCGTCCACCGTCAGTTCGATGTCCATGTTGCCTTTGACCTTACGTCTGCCCTGACTGTCGGTGTATTCCTTGGCCGGTTTCGTGACCATGGTGAAGCCGTTGTAGTTGAGCCAGTCGACCAGCGGGCGGATCGGTGAATAGTCGTCGTTCTCGAGCAGCGCCGTGTAGTAAAAGGCACGGAGCAGCTTGCCACGGCGCATGAACTCCGTCCGCAGAAGCTTGTAATCTATGTCGAAGCCCAGTGCCTTGGCCGCAGCGTATAAGTTTGAGCCGTCGATGAACAGCGCGAGCCGTTCGTCCTTGTAAAACATAAAATGTCCTTCCGAATGTGTTTGCCCTGCCGCGACGATGTTCTAGACGAAAAACCGGTGAGTGGATTTGAAACTCGGCAGAGCAAGTGCTGTACTTAAAAGTTTAGTCTGACCTTCGCAAGAGCGTTACGCAAGAATGAGGATAGGGCCGAGGGATGTCCGAGCAACATTACCTGATCGCCTTGGGCGGGAACTTGCCGTCCGAGGCGGGTGCGCCGGAAGCGACTTTGCGGGCCGCGTTAACGCGGTTTCCGCAGATGGGTGCGCGCGTGTTGCAGGCAAGCCGGATGTATCGAACGCCTTGCTTTCCCGCAGGCGCGGGACCGGACTATGTCAATGCGGCTGCTGAGCTTGCGGTCGAGGCCAATCCTGCCGAATTGTTGCAACTTTTGCACGAATTGGAGGGCGCGTTCGGGCGCGCGCGGGACCAGCGCTGGGGGCAGCGGACACTGGACCTTGATCTTTTGGCTGCGGGGGCGCGCGTGGTGCCGGACGAAGTGACATACACCGCATGGCAAGGCCTGCCGCTTGAGCGGCAGATGCGGGATGCGCCCGACCGCCTTATCCTGCCGCACCCGCGGTTGCACGAGCGGGCCTTCGTGCTGGTGCCGCTGAATGACGTCGCGTCAGGCTGGGTTCATCCGGTTCTGAAGAGGACCGTGGCCGAAATGCTGTCGGATCTGCCGGGCGATGCGGTTGCGGAGGTTGTGGCGCTGGACTGATTCTCTGCTTGTAAAGCCTAGGGAGACGCTTTAAACGAAGGGCTTCTTTAGATATCTGCCCTATCCGGAGGCCACATGGCGCGCGTAACCACTGAAGACTGCGTTGACAAAGTCCCGAACCGCTTTGACCTGGTGATGCTGGCGGCGCACCGTGCGCGCGAGATTTCGTCGGGCTCGCCGGTCACCGTGGACCGCGACAACGACAAGAACCCGGTCGTGGCGCTGCGCGAGATCGCAGAGGAAACGCAAGCCGCGGACGATCTGCGCGAGCGTCTGATCGAATCGAACCAGAGCCAGATCGAGGTCGACGAGCCGGAAGACGATTCCATGGCGCTGCTGATGGGCGAAGAAGCCGAGAAGCCTGCCGAGGACGACATGTCCGAAGAGAAACTGCTGCGCGCGCTGATGGAGGCGCAGGGCCAGGGCTGAGACCCCGGCCTGCGGGCAGGTGATGGGACGCGGACCAGATGATTGGTGCAGATACGCTTGTCGATCTTGTCCGCGCCTATAACCCGAGAAGTCATAGCGACCTGATCCGCGACGCCTATGCGTTCGGAATGGAAATGCACGAGGGCCAGACCCGGCATTCCGGGGAGCC
Source organism: Roseovarius sp. THAF9 (assembly GCF_009363715.1). Taxonomy (NCBI): domain Bacteria; kingdom Pseudomonadati; phylum Pseudomonadota; class Alphaproteobacteria; order Rhodobacterales; family Roseobacteraceae; genus Roseovarius; species Roseovarius sp. THAF9. The sequence goes on along the minus strand of NZ_CP045404.1, from coordinate 3,336,423 downwards.
CTATTTCAGCCATCCCGTGGCGGTCGCGGCTATTCTGACGGAACAGCGGCTGGACGATGCGACGATCATCACCGCGCTGTTGCATGACACGATCGAGGACACGCGTGCATCGTACAACGCTGTGGCCGAAAGGTTCGGGGGCGAGATCGCCGACCTGGTGGATGGCGTCACCAAGCTGACGAACCTGCAATTGTCCAGCACCGAGACCCAGCAGGCGGAGAACTTTCGCAAGCTGTTCATGGCCATGTCGAAGGACATGCGCGTGATCCTGGTCAAGCTGGCGGACCGGCTGCACAACATGCGCACGATCCGCGCGATGCGGCCCGAGAAGCAGTTGAAGAAAGCGCGCGAGACGATGGATATCTTCGCGCCGCTGGCGGGCCGGATGGGTATGCAGTGGATGCGGGAGGAGCTGGAAGACCTGGCGTTTCGCGTCATCAATCCCGAGGCGCGGGCGTCGATCATGCGGCGCTTCATCACCCTGCAGCGCGAGGCGGGCGACGTGATCGAGCGGATCACCGGGGACATGCGGCTGGAATTGCAGGAGGCGGGGATCAAGGCCGAGATCCTGGGCCGGGCCAAGAAGCCCTATTCGATCTGGCGCAAGATGCAGGAAAAGGAGATGGGCTTTTCCCGGCTGAGCGACATCTACGGCTTTCGCATCATCACCGCGTCGGAGGATGATTGTTACCGCACGCTGGGCGTGATCCACCGGCGGTGGCGCGCGGTGCCGGGGCGGTTCAAGGATTACATCAGCCAGCCCAAATCGAACGGGTATCGGTCGATCCACACCACGGTGTCAGGGCGTGACGGCAAGCTGGTCGAGGTGCAGTTGCGCACACGCCAGATGCACGAGGTGGCCGAGACGGGGGTTGCGGCGCACTGGTCCTATCGTGACGGCGTGCCGGCCGAAAACCCCTTTGCCGTGGACCCGGCCAAGTGGATTTCCAGCCTGACCGAGCAGTTCGACAGCGAGGAGGACCACGACGAATTCCTCGAGGCGGTGAAGCTGGAGATGTATGCCGACCAGGTGTTCTGCTTCACGCCCAAGGGCGACGTGGTGAAGTTGCCGCGGGGCGCGACGCCGATTGATTTCGGCTATGCAATTCACACACGGATCGGCAATGGCTGCGTGGGCGCCAAGGTGGACGGGATGCGGGTGCCGCTGTGGACCCGGATCAAGAATGGCCAGTCGGTCGAGGTGATCACCGCCGACGGGCAGACGCCGCAGGCCACGTGGCTGGACATCGCGACGACGGGCAAGGCGCGGGCCGCGATCCGCCGCGCGCTACGCGAGGTCGATCGCGACCGCTATATCCGGCTGGGCCGGGAGCTGGCGCGGGCGGCGTTCGAGCATGTGGGCAAGAAACCCACCGACAAGGCGCTGGAACGCGCGGCCAAGACCCTGCGTCTGAAGGGGCGTGACGAGGTCTTGGCGCGGCTGGGCAGTGCCGAACTGACCACCAGCCGGGTTCTGAACGCGGTCTACCCGGACCTTGCGCCGGATACCGGCAACGAGGTGGGGCTGGACCGTGCCGTTATCGGTCTGGAGCCGGACCAGCGATTCGACCGTGCGCCCTGCTGTCAGCCGCTGCCGGGGGAGCGGATCGTCGGGATCACCTATCGCGGCAAGGGCGTGGTGGTGCACACGATCGACTGCGAGAACCTGCAGCGTTACGAGGAACAGCCCGAGCGCTGGATGGACCTGCAATGGCACGGCGGCACGCACGCGGCGGTCTACGAGGCGACGCTGGATGTGACCATCGGCAATGACGCCGGGGTGCTGGGACGTATTTGCACGTTGATCGGAGAGCAGAAGGCCAATATCTCGGACTTGACATTCGTGGACCGCAAACCGGATTTTTACCGGCTGCTGATAGATGTCGAGTTGCGCGATGCGGAGCATCTGCACGGTGTGATCTCGGTTCTGGATGCCGAAAGCGACGTGGCCACGGTGGAAAGGTTCCGCGACCCCGGCCGGCTGGCGGCCAGTAGCGGAACGGAACAGAGCTGACCCGAAGGAGCCGCGCCCCGTGGTTTTCAAACGCCGTGACAGACTGCCTTGGTGGAAGGCCACGTTACGGTTTCTCTGGCCACGATCGGGTTGGACGCGGGCCTTTCATTACGTCAAGCACCGGGTCAGACGCCTGCCGGATCCGCCGCACCGGATCGCGCGCGGCATTTTTGCCGGGGTCTTCGTCAGCTTCACACCGTTCTTCGGGCTGCACTTTTTCCTGGCGGTCGCGCTCGCATGGATCTTGCGTGCGAATATTGTTGCGGCGTTGTTGTCGACGTTTTTCGGCAATCCCCTCACGTTCGTATTTATCGGGGCGTCGTCTTTACAGACCGGGTATTACCTGCTGGGTCTGCGCAACAATCCTGAGTTGGAGGCGCATGGCACCCTTGGCAGCAAGTTCGTCGATGCGGGGCGGGACCTGAAGGATAATCTGTGGGCAATCTTCAACGAGCAGACGGCGGATTGGAGCCGGTTGACGGTCTTTTACGACGAAGTGTTCTTTCCCTACATGATCGGCGCGCTGATCCCGGGCACGATTGCGGGGCTGACCTGCTATTACATCAGCCTGCCATTGATCCAGGCCTATCAGAACCGCCGCAAGGGCCGGATCAAGGCCAAGCTCGCCGCGATCCGGGAAAAGGCGGCAGAGAAAGCCGCGGAAAAGGCCGCGGCCAAGGAGGCCAGAACGGCCGTGAAGGACAAGGCTGACGTGAAGCCCGAGAAGCACTAGGGTCAAGGACGAGTCGCCGATCAAAAGCTGGAGAATTTCATGAGCGAAGCCGGAAAACTGCGCCTTGGCGTGAATATCGACCACGTCGCGACGGTGCGGAATGCGCGCGGCGGGGCCTGTCCCGACCCGGTACGGGCCGCCAAGCTGGCCGAGGAGGCCGGGGCGGACGGGATCACCGCGCATCTGCGCGAGGACCGGCGGCATATCTCGGATGCGGATATAGACGGGCTGATGGCGGCGCTTAAGGGGCCGTTGAATTTTGAGATGGCCGCGACCGACGAGATGCAGAAGATCGCGCTGCGCCACAAGCCGCATGCGGTGTGCCTCGTGCCCGAAAAGCGCGAGGAACGCACGACCGAAGGCGGGCTGGAAGTGGCGCGCGAGGAAAACCGGCTGGCGCATTTCATAGCGCCCTTGCGGGAGGCAGGGTGCCGGGTGTCGATTTTCATCGCCGCCGACAAGCGCCAGATCGAAGCCGCGCACAGGATCGGCGCCGAGGTGATCGAGTTGCATACCGGGGCCTATTGTGATGCCCATGCAGAGGGCCGTTTCGAAGAGCGCGACCGGGAACTGGACAGCCTGCGGGAAATGTCGGCTTTCGCCCAGTCGCTGGGGCTGGAAGTCCATGCGGGTCATGGGCTGACCTATGACACGGTGAAGCCGGTCGCGGCGTTCCCCGAGGTGATGGAGCTGAATATCGGGCACTTCCTGATCGGTGAGTCGATCTTTCGCGGGCTCGGGCCGGCGATCGAGGAGATGCGGCGGCTGATGGACGAGGCGCGGGGCGAAACGCTGCGCTCGGCGGGATGATCTGGCTGCGCTACAGCGCCGTTTTTCTGGCCGTGGCCATCGGCGTGGCGCAGGTGGTGCGCCTGTTGGGGATCACGAAGGACGAGATGCTGGGCTCGGCCGCGCAGATCATAGTGCCGGCAATGATCGCCGCGCTGATCGAAGGGCAGCAATATGTGCGCCGTCACGCCACGCTGCCCGGGTCGAGCCGGGCTTGGCGTTTTGGCTTCATCGGGATGGGTGTGGCGACGGTGCTGAACGTGGCGCTGGCCTATGCCGGGCCGCAGGTGGCGCCTGAGTTTGCCAAGCTGGCCATCGCCGCGCCGGGATCGCAGCAATTCGTGACGTTGCTGCTGATGTATGCGGGCGGCTACCTGCTGGCCAACCGGTTCTTTTACGGGATCGGCGCTGGCAACACGATGAGCCGCGAGAAGGCCCGCGAGGAGCGGGGAGGCAAGTGATGAGCGCGAGCGAACTGGCGATGCTGACCTCGGTGGCGAGCTTTGCCTTTGCTGCCGGATCGCCGGGGCCGGCGACGCTGGCCGTGGCGGGAACGGCGATGGCACGAGGCCGCAGCGCGGGCGTCGCGATGGCCTTGGGGCTGTCACTCGGGCTTGCGGTCTGGGGCGTCTTGGCCGGGTTGGGGTTGGGTCTGCTGATCGCGCATTTCGCCCCCGCGCTGCTGGCGCTGAAGCTGGTGGGCGCGGCGTACCTGATCTTTCTAGCTTTCGTGTCCGCGCGGTCGGCGCTGCGCACCGACGCGGCACCGGACCTGGAGTCGCAGGGCCTGGCGCAAGGCAACGCGGATATGTTCCGGCGCGGGCTGTTGCTCAACGTGCTGAATCCGAAGGCGGTTTTGGCCTGGGTCGTGGCGCTGGCACTGGGTGCCGGGGATGCATTGACCATTGCGCTCTGTGCCGGTGTGGGTCTTGGGCTTTATCTGTTCTACGCCACCGTCTTTTCGCTTATGCCTGTCCGGGCGGGGTATGCGAGAGCGCGGCGCGGGATCGAAGCGGCCTTTGCCCTGTTTTTTGGCCTAGCAGGTGTGCGGTTGTTGTTCTGGAGGGCAGAGCCTTGAGACGGATAATGTTTTCGTTGGTCGCGGCCATGATGGGGTGGGGTGGATTTGTGCACGCGCAGGAGGTCGGGCCGTGCGACTGGCGCAGCGGTGCCGAAGGGCTGATCGAACCTTGGGAGGATTACACGCGGACGTTCTCGGACGGGAAAGTGCGGATCGCCCTCGTGGACCGGATCGAGCCGGGCGCGTCGCCCTTGCACATCCTGATCCTGTCACCGCCCTATGACGTGCTGGGCGCGCGGCAGTGCCGGATTCTGAGCGTCGAGGGTACGCGCGGGTTCGCGGACGTCGATTTCAGTTCGCTGGAGGCGGACTATGATCCGTCGGTTGGGCTGATCTTCGAGCTTGCGGTGCGGATCCCGGGGCCGATCGAGGCCGAGGACCGGATGCTGCGATTCAGCGTGAACCAGGCAAGCGGTGCGATCGAGGCCAGCCTGAGGTGACGGTGCGACGGCATCGGTGGCTGGCCGTGGCGGCGCTGCTTTTGGGCTGTTGGGCGCTTTGGACGCTGGAGCGCGCGCGTTCAGGGGTCACGTTCGAAGAGATGAATGTGGGGCCGACGCCTGTGACCGTTTGGGCCGGGTCCGAGGAGGGACCCGCGGTGGTCATGGCGCATGGCTTTGCCGGGTCGCGGCAGATGATGCAGGGATATGGGCTGCTTCTGGCACAGGCGGGGTACCGGGTATATGCCTATGATTTCGAAGGCCACGGGCGGCATCCGACGCCGATGTCGGGCGATGTCACGGCCGTGGATGGCACCACGCGGCTCTTGGTGAACCAGACGCTGGAGGTGATCGCGGCGGCGCGGGCCGATGCCGAAGACGTGGCGCTGGTCGGGCATTCGATGGCGACCGATGTGCTGGTCCGGGCGGCGCTGGAGAGCGACGGTATCGGGCCGCTGGTCCTGTTGGCCACGTTTTCCGGCGCGGTCACGCCGCAGGCGCCCGATGACATGCTGATGATCACCGGCGCGTGGGAGCCGCGTTTGCAAGGGTTTGCCGCTGACGCAGTGGCCGAGGCCTCGGATGGCGTCCGCCGCGAGGCGATCGTGGCACCGGCGGTGGAGCATGTGGCGATCCTGCACTCGCGTGCAGGCCGGGCCGCGGCGCTGGACTGGCTGAACGCCTATTACGGATGGGATGGACAGGCGCGGGTGCGCCAGACGGGCTGGGCGCTGATCGGATTGCTGGCGGCGATCACGATCCTGTTCGCGCCCGTCGCACGGCTGTTCCCGTCGGTCGCGGGAGTGCCCGATGAGCTGTCGTGGCGGCGGTTCGCTGCAATCGTGGGGGTGCCGATGCTTGCGGCCCCGATGCTGTCCGCGCCTGTGGATACGCAGGTCTTGCCGGTTCTGGTGGCGGATTACCTTGCGCTGCACCTGCTGATATATGGCGTGGTGCAGCTTGGCGCGCTTTCGGCCACGGGGGCGCGGCCGGGGTCGATCAGCATCTTGGGCGCGGTGCTGGTGCTGGTCTGGACCGTGGGCGTCTTGGGGTTCGCTCTGGATCGCTATGGCGCCAATTTCTGGCCCGTGCCCGAACGGTACGGGGTCATCGCGGCGCTGGCGCTGGGGGCCGTGCCGTTCATGTTGGCCGACGCGTGGGCGGTTCAGGGCGCGGGTCTGGGGCGCAGGGTGCTTGCAAGGCTTGGCTTTCTGGTATCGCTGGCCATCGCGGTGGCGCTGGATTTCAAGGGGCTTTTCTTTCTGCTGCTGATCGCGCCGGTGATCGTTTTGTTCTTCCTTAGCTTCGGCTGGACTGGGCGCATGGCGGCGCTGCGCTTTGGCGCGGTTGGCCCGGGTGTCGGTCTGGGGCTGGCGCTTGCCTGGGCTTTGGGTGTAAGTTTCCCCCTGTTTTCAGCCGGATAAGGGGCGCATTCATGATCCTGGGCATCGGCACGGACCTGGCCAACATAGACCGGATCGCGGGCACGCTGGAGCGGTTCGGTGACCGGTTCCGCAACCGGGTGTTCACGCCAATCGAGCAGCGCAAGGCCGAGCGCCGCCGCGATGTGGCAGGCACCTATGCCAAGCGGTGGGCCGCCAAGGAGGCCTGTTCCAAGGCGCTGGGCACGGGGTTGCGCATGGGGATCGCGTGGAAGGACATGGCGGTCAGCAATCTGGAGACCGGGCAGCCGGTGATGAAGGTTACGGGCTGGGCTGCGGAGCGCTTGGCGGAAATGACGCCCGAGGGATATGAGGCGATTATTCACGTGACGCTGACCGACGACCACCCCTGGGCGCAGGCCTTTGTGGTGATCGAGGCGCGACAGGCGGCGTGAAATCGTTGTGCGGTGCGACGCTGTGGCTGGCTGCGACGCCGACTGCACACGTGAGCTTGGCTTGACACTCGTCACCCCGCCCCGCATGTAGCGCAGAAGAGCAAGCGGAGGCAGGCATGGCCGAAGAATCCAAGACATCGAGCACGATCTGGGAAACCGTCAAGACGGTCTTCTGGGCGCTGCTGATCGCCGGTATTTTCCGCACGATCCTGTTCCAGCCGTTCTGGATTCCGTCCGGGTCGATGAAGGATACTCTGCTGATCGGGGATTTCCTGTTCGTCAACAAGTTCGCCTATGGCTATTCTTATGCGTCCTGCCCGAACATCAAGATCGAGCGGCTCGGGATCGACATCGACGCCAAGAACATCTGCGGGTTCCTCGACGGTGACAACACGCGGCTCTTCGGCTCGGAGCCCGAGCGGGGGGACATCATCGTGTTCCGTCACCCCAGCAACGGCACGGATTACATCAAGCGGGTCGTGGGCCTGCCGGGCGACCGTATCCAGATGAAGGGCGGCGTGCTGAACATCAACGGCGAGCCTGTCGAACTGGAAGATGCCGGAACCTTCGAGGAAGTGCTGGAAGCGCAGGGTCCGCTGGGCAAGACGCCGCGCTGTGCCAATGGCGCCGTGGGCGTGGGGGGTATTTGCGAGAAAGAGCGGCAGATCGAAACCCTGCCCAACGGCGTGTCGCACAGCATCCTGAACGTGGGGCCGCAACGCTACGACAGCACCGGTGTCTACGAGGTGCCGGACGGGCATTACTTCTTCATGGGCGACAACAGGGACAATTCAACCGACAGCCGCGCGCCGCTCACGGCGCCGGGCGGAGTGGGCTATGTTCCGTTCGAGAACCTGATTGGCCGGGCGGACCGGGTGATCTTTTCGTCTGCGGGCCGGTCCATGCTGTTCTTCTGGACATGGCGCGGCGACCGCTTCTTCGAGAAGCTGGACTGAGGCAGGAATGAAGCTGTCGGGCGATCTCAAAGCGTTCGAGAGCCGCCTTGGGCATGCGTTCGGGCGGCCCGAACTGCTGGTGCGGGCGGTAACGCACGGGTCGATGACCACGGCCAACCGGGATGACAACCAGAGGCTGGAGTTCCTTGGCGACAGGGTTCTGGGGCTGGTCATTGCCGAGGCGCTTCTGGAAAGCGACAAGGGCGCCGCCGAAGGGCAACTTGCCCCGCGCTACAACGCGCTGGTGCGCAAGGAGACCTGTGCCGAGGTGGCGCGGCAGATCGAGCTTGGTCAGGTGCTGAAGCTGGGACGGTCCGAGATGATGTCGGGCGGGCGGCGCAAGCAGGCGCTGTTGGGCGATGCGATGGAGGCGGTGATCGCCGCGGTCTACCGCGATGCCGGGTTTGACGCGGCGCAGGAGGTGATCCTGCGGCTGTGGGGGGACCGCGTGACGTCCGTCAAGGCCGACGCGCGGGATGCCAAGACCGCGCTGCAGGAATGGGCGCAGGCGCAGGGGCTGGCCCCGCCAGTCTACGCGGAGACGGCGCGCAGCGGGCCGGATCACGCGCCGCAATTCACCATCGAGGCGCGGCTGGAAAACGGCGAGGCCGAAGAGGCCACCGCCGGGGCCAAGCGGCAGGCGGAGCAGTCGGCCGCAAAGGCGCTGCTGGCGCGGGTGACGGCGAAAAAGCCTTAGCGGATGACGATCACGGACTGGTTGGCGTGGCGCGTGATCCGAGCTGCGTTCGGGCCGACGAGGTAATCGCGCAACTCTGGTCGATGCGCCCCCACGACGATCACGTCCGCGCCGATCTTGTCGGCCATGCGCAGCACGCTGTCATAGATTGTGCCCTCGGTCACGTGCAGATGCGCCTTGCCGTTGAAGGCACTGTCGGTCCAGTCTTTCAGCGCCTTTTCGGCCGCACCTTTCACGGAGCGGTTATAGTCGCCCTCGAACGCGGCGCCGACCATGTTCATGCCGCTGCCCGGGACCACGTTGATCACGTGGATTTCGGCATCGTCGCCGGCTGCCAGCAGCTTGGCCGCCTGCGCCAGCCGGCCGGCGCCTTCCATCGCGTTGATGTCGACGGCCAGAAGCAGTTTCTGGAACATGGCGTGTCCTCCTCAGAAAGCCGGTTGCTTGGCCCTGGGCCGCTGGATCAGGACGATCCCTGCCAGCAGGATCAGGGCGGGGATGAAGAACAGCTCCTTCGGCATGCGGTCATTCTCGATCTCGACCTTGTCCAGGACAACGGGGCTGTCGCCGTAAAAGTCGTACTCGATGCCGATAGCTTCGAAATGCGGGGTGCCGGGGAAGGGCTCCTCGAGTTTGAGCACACCGTCTTCTTCGATGACATTGAGCCCCTGTTCAGAGAGCGCCGCGGTGCCGTCGCCGGCGATACCCGGGACCACGATGGTGGTTGGCCGGATCTCGGCAGTGTCGAAGTCCGGCCCCTCGATGGTCAGGCGAATGTCCTGACCGGTGTCGGCCGTGTCCATGAGCGCAAAGACCTCGCTGCCTGTGGCAGTCTGGTACGGCTCTGATATCTGGTCGAGGAAGACGCCGGGCCTGAACAGCATGAAGGCGATGACGAGGAGCATCGCGCTTTCCCACTTGCGCGATCTGGCGATGAAATAGCCTTGCGTGGCGGCCGCGAAGAGCAGCATGGCGATGAGTGATATGAAGAAAACCATCACGCCCTTGAGCAGCCCCACGTCGATCAGAAGCAAGTCGGTGTTGAAGATGAACAGGAACGGCAGGAGCGCCGTGCGGATATCGTAGCCAAAGCCCTGGACACCGGTCTTGATCGGGTCGCCGCGTGAGATTGCCGCCGCCGCGTAGGCCGCGAGGCCCACGGGTGGCGTATCATCCGCCAGAATGCCGAAGTAGAAGACGAACAGATGCACGGCGATGAGTTCGAACTGGTAGCCCGCCGTGGCGCCGACCGAGATGATCACCGGAGCCATCAGGGACGAGACCACGATGTAGTTCGCGGTGGTGGGCAGGCCCATGCCGAGGATCAGTGACAGGATCGCGACGAGGATCAGCAAGGCCCAGATATTCCCGCCGGAGATGACCTCGATCACCTGGCCGATGACCTGGTGTGCGCCGGTCAGGGAGATCGTGCCGACGATGATGCCGGCGGCGCCGGTGGCGACGCCGATGCCGATCATGTTTCGCGCGCCCAGGATCAGCCCGTCGATGAAATCGCGCCAGCCGTGCCAGGTTTCGCCGGCAAAGCCCTCACCCCGGAACATCGCCTTCAAGGGGCGGTGTGTCAGCGCGATGATGATCATGAAGATCGTCGCCCAGAAGGCCGAAAGTGCGGGCGATAGACGGTCGAGCGTGTCGGTGCGCACCATCAGGTTCCACACCAGGATGAAGATCGGGATGGCGAAATAGAGCCCGCCGATCAGCGTCGGTGTCAGGCGGGGGGCGACGGGCGGGCCGTCGTCATCCTTGTCCATCGCAAGGTCCGGGTAGCGCGCCGCAACAGCGACGAGGAACACGTAGAGCACACCGACGAGCGCGACCGCCGCATAAATGGAATTGCCCATGATCGGCTCGAGGATGCTGCGCAGGCCGATCATCAGGAAGGTGCAGATACCGAGGAAGATGAAGCCGGACAAAAACAGGATCAGGATCATGAGCACGCCGATGCGGCGCCCCGGTTTCTCCAGCCCCTTGAGGCCCATTTTCAGGCTTTCGAGATGCACGATGTAGAGCAGGGCGATGTAGGAGATCACCGCCGGAAGAAAGGCGTGTTTGACCACGTCGATATAGGGAATGTTGACGTATTCGACCATCAGGAAGGCCGCGGCGCCCATGACGGGCGGGGTCAGCTGACCGTTGGTAGAGGACGCCACTTCGACCGCGCCGGCCTTTTCCGCCGGAAAGCCGATGCGTTTCATCAACGGGATCGTGAACGTGCCGGTGGTGACGGTGTTGGCGATGGACGAGCCCGAGATCATGCCGGTCATCATGGACGACAGGACCGAGGCCTTGGCCGGGCCGCCGCGCAGGGCGCCCAGAAGGGCGATGGCCACCTTGATGAACCAGTTGCCACCCCCAGCGCGGTCGAGCAGGGCGCCGAACAGCACGAAGAGAAAGATCATCGTGGTCGACACGCCAAGGGCCACGCCGAACACGCCTTCGGTCTGCATCCAGTAGTGACCGAGCGCCTTGGACAGGGACGCGCCGCCGTAATTGGTGATGTTGCGGGCCCATTCCGAATAGCCGCCGAAAAAGGCAAACAGGATGAAGCAGGACGCGATGATCACCAGTGGAAGCCCGAGCGAGCGATAGACCGAGATCATCAGCACGGTCATGCCGATGGCGGACATGGTGACGTCGGTTGTGTTCCACAGCCCCGGACGGTCGGCGATCTCGAACCGGAAAACCACGAGGTAAAGACAGGCGGACACGCCAAGGATGATGAGCACCCAGTCATAAAGCGGGATGCGGTCGCGCGGCGAGGTCTTGAACAGCGGAAAGGCGAGCGTCGCCAGCATGATGGCAAAGGCCAGGTGCACGTAGCGGGCCTGTGCGACGATATTGGCGAAGATGGACATGCCGGTGACCTCGGCCACGATACCCGGCACGCGGGAGGCGATGTAGAGCTGGAACAGGGACCAGACGATGCAGGTGCCGACGATCAGCTTGGTCTGCCACGCCGCGGACGGGTTGCGCGCGCCGGTATCGGCCTCGGCCACCATATCATCGGCACTGCGGGTATTCTCGGTTTGATCGCTCACTGTACTGCCCCCTCAAGCAACTCTTGTCGTCGTGAAAAGGGCGCCCGCATCGGGGCGCCCTTCCAGTTTCAGAGGCTTATTCCATCAGCCCCAGTTCCTTGTAGGCTTTCTCCGCACCGGCATGCAGCGGAGCCGAAAGGCCGTCCTGAACCATCTGCTCGGGCTCGAGGTTGGCGAAGGCCGGGTGCAGCTGGCGGAAATCGTCGATGTTTTCCATCACCGCCTTGGACACGATATAGACCACGTCTTCGGACACCTCGGAGGAGGTGACGAAGGTGGCGCCGACGCCGAAGGTGGTGTTGTCCTCATCGTTGCCAGCATACATGCCGCCGGGAATGGTGGCGACGCGGTAGTAGGGGTTCTCGTCCACCAGCTTGTCGATGGGCTCGCCCACGACGTCGACCAGTTTCACGTCACAGGTGGTGGTCGCTTCCTTAATCGCGGCGGCAGGGTGACCGATGGTATAGATCATCGCGTCGATATTGCCGTCACACAGCTGCTTGGCCATCTCAGAGCCCTTGTACTCGGTCGCGAGGCCAAGATCGTCCATGGTGATGCCGAACGCGTCCATCACGACTTCCATCGTGGCGCGCTGACCCGAGCCGGGGTTGCCGACGTTGACGCGCTTGCCCTTGAGGCCCTCGAAGCTTTCGATGCCGCTGTCGCCGCGCACCAGAAGGGTGAAGGGTTCGGGGTGAACCGAAAACACCGCGCGGATTTCCGGGAACGGGTTGTCGGAGAATTTCGAGGTGCCGTTATAGGCGTGGTACTGCCAGTCGGACTGCGCGACGCCGAATTCCAGCTCGCCGGCCTTGATGGTGTTGATGTTGTAGACCGAGCCGCCGGTGGATTCCACGGCGCAGCGGATGCCGTGATCCTTGCGGGACTTGTTGACAAGACGGCAGATCGCACCGCCGGTGGGATAATAGACGCCCGTCACGCCACCGGTGCCAATGGAGATGAACTCCTGCGCCGATGCGGGGGCGGAAATGGCGATTCCTGCGGCGGCAAACGCGCCGAGAAGGTAGTTTTTCATGGTGTTCTCCCTGTGTTGCGAACATCATCCTGGGATGAGTCGATGTGCACAGTAGAGCCAGAACTGGCCCCGCTTGCAAGGCCATCGGACGACAAATTATTGAATTCAAGGTGTTAGCCGAATGAGCCACGTATTTCACCGCAACAGCCGCGCCGAGCCGCCGACCGTGTCGCGGGGCGAAGGGGCCTATCTTTACGACACATCGGGCAAGGCGTATCTCGATGGGTCCGGCGGCGCGGCGGTGTCGTGCCTGGGGCATGGCGACCCGCATGTGACGGCGGCGATCAAGGCGCAGCTGGACAAGGTTGCGTTTGCGCATACCGGATTTTTGTCGTCCGAACCGGCGGAGGCCCTCGCGGATCGGTTGGTGGCCGTGGCGCCCAAGGGTCTGGAGCGGGTTTACTTCGTGTCCGGAGGATCCGAGGCGATGGAAGCGGCGCTGAAGCTGGTGCGACAGTATTTCATCGAAGCTGGACAGCCGCAGCGCAGCCGGGTGATCGCGCGGCGGCAAAGCTATCACGGCAATACGCTGGGGGCACTGGCGACGGGCGGCAATGCGTGGCGGCGCGCGCCGTTCGCGCCGCTCTTGATGGAGGTGAGCCATGTTTCGCCCTGCTATGCCTATCGGGGCATGCAGGAGGGCGAGACAGCGCAGGGCTATGTCGCGCGGCTTGTGGCCGAGCTGGAGGCCGAGATCAAGGAGTATGGGTCCGAGACGATCATGGCTTTCGTGGCCGAGCCCGTCGTGGGGGCGACGCTGGGCGCGGTGCCGCCGGTCGACGGGTATTACCGTGCGGTACGAGAGGTTTGCGACCGGCATGGCATCCTGCTGATCCTGGACGAGGTGATGTGCGGAATGGGACGCACCGGCACGCTGTTCGCCTGCGAGCAGGACGGGATCGCGCCGGATATCTGCGCCATCGCCAAGGGGCTTGGGGCCGGGTATCAGCCGATCGGCGCGATGATGTGCACGGCCAAGATACACGACACGATCGCGGAAGGGTCCGGTTTTTTCCAGCATGGCCATACCTATCTGGGCCATCCGACCGCCTGCGCGGCCGCGGGGGCGGTGCTGGACCGTTTGCTGAACGACGGCGTGGCGGCGCGGGTGGCACCGCTGGGCGATGCGCTGCGGGAGCGGCTGGTCGACAGATTCGGACAGTATCCGCATGTGGGCGACGTTCGCGGGCGCGGATTGTTCCAGGGAATCGAGTTGGTCGAGGATCGCGAGACGAAAGCGCCATTCGATCCGGGCCGAAAGCTGCACGCGAAGATAAAGGCGGCGGCGTTCGAGGCGGGGCTGATCTGTTATCCGATGGGCGGCACCGTGGACGGGCAGCGCGGCGATCACGTGCTGTTGGCACCGCCCTTCATTCTGACCGAAAGCCAGCTGGACGAGTTGGTCGACAAGCTGGGGCAGGCGGTTGAGACCGTACTGGCCTGAGCGCCGGAGTTACTCGGCCGCGGGCTTCAGGCTGGACATTAGGCGGTGGAATTTCTCGCCCTGGACCGCGACGTGCTGGCGCAGCAGATTGCCGGCCTGATCGCCGTCTCCGGCCTCGATCGCGGCGAGGATGGCGTCATGTTCGGCCACCGATTGCGCCATGCGCCCGCGCCAGCGCAATTGCAGGCGGCGGAACGGGCGCAGGCGGCGTTGCAGCCGCAGGCATTCCTGTTCGAGAAACGCGTTGCCGGTCTGGGCGTAGAGCGTGGCGTGAAAAAGATCGTTCTGGTCGTAGTTGCCATCGGCGTCCTGCGCCTGGGTCGCGGTGCGGCATCGCTCGTTTATGGCGCGCAGTTGGGCAAGGGCCGCGTCGGAAATGCGTGACGCGGCCAGCCGGGCGCAGACCGCTTCGAGCTCGGCCATGACCTCGAACATCTCGATCAGTTCGACCGGTCCAGGCTGACGCACGAAGACCCCGCGACGTGGCAGCTGTTCCACCAGTCCGGACAGGATAAGCCTTTGAAGGGCCTCTCTTATCGGGGTTCTGGAGACGTTGAAGCGTTCGGCCAGCTGGACCTCGTCCAGGCGGGCGCCATCCTCGAACGTGCCATCGAAAATCAGCTCTTCGATGGCGTCCGCGATGAGATCTGCGCGCTTGCGTTCCATTTCAATCCGCTAGCACAGCGCCGCCTAGAGCGCAAGAAATCCGTTCTTGTATACAAAAAATTTGACTGGTGACACAATCTCGTTAGGGTGCGGGGCAGTCCGAGTACGAATCAGGACGTTTTGGGAGGAACATATGAAACTGAATTTCACAGCCGCAGTCGCGGCAGCAGCGCTATTCGCAGGCAGCCTGACGGCGAGTGCCGAAGAGTTGCGCCTGTCGCACCAATGGTCCACGAGCGACGTGCGTCACAAGGTGGCCCAGATGGTCGCAGACGAAGTCGCGGCGGCGGATGTCGATCTTGACATCCAGATTTTCCCGTCGCAGTCGCTGTTCAAGGCGCGCGAGCAATACAAGCCGCTGGCCCGTGGGCAGGTCGACATGATCGTCTTTCCGCTGTCCTATGCGGGCGGCCTGCGCAACGCCTACAACCTGACCCTGATGCCCGGGCTGGTGAAGAACCACGACCACGCCGCACGTCTGAACGAATCCGAGTTCATGGGCGATATCGAAGGCATCATGGCCGAGGATGACATCATGGTGTTGGTCCACGGCTACCTGGCCGGTGGCTTTGCCGGCAAGGAAAAGTGCATCACCGCGCCGGAGGACGTGGAAGGCCTGCAGACCCGTGCCGCTGGCAAGGCGTTCGAGCAGATGCTGGCGGGGGCCGGTGCCTCCATCGCGTCGATGAGCTCGGCCGAGATCTATAACGCGATGCAGACCGGCGTTCTGGACGCGGCGAATACCTCGTCTTCCTCCTTTGTCAGCTACCGCATCTACGAGCAGGTGTCGTGCTTTACCCCGGCGGGCGATTATGCGCTGTGGTTCATGTACCAGCCGCTGTTGATGAACAAATCCAAGTTCGAAAGCCTGAGCGAGGAACAGCAGACCGCTCTGATGGAGGCCGCCGAGAAGGCCGAGGCGTTCTACCTCGAAGAGGCCAAGAGCCAGGACGGCAATGCGCGTGACGTCTTTGCCGAGAACGGTGTCGAGATCGCCGAGATGAGCCAGGAAGAGTTCGACGCGTGGCGCGAGATTGCGCAGGAAACGGCCTACAAGGCGTTCCTGGAAGGCTCGCCCGAAGGTCAGGCGCTGCTGGACAAGGCGCTGGCCGTCGAGTGATCCGCTGAACCAATCGTCGGGCCCGGCACCGCGCCGGGCCCGCCGCCGCGTACCCTTTCCACTTTTTCAACGGAGGCCGAGCGATGTCCGGTTCCGCCCACGCCACAGCGGCCGCCCGCCACGGTGGCAACCCAATCTTGCGCGTCATCGGCTGGATCAGCCAGGCTTGCGGCGTCGTCGCTGCGCTGATGATCGTCGTGTCCGTCCTGATCGTCTGTCAGATGATTTTCATCCGGTTCGTGCTGAACCAGTCCACGATTTGGCACACCGAAGGCGTGACGTACCTGATGATCGGTGCGACCATGCTGGGCCTTCCTTACGTGCAATACGTGCGGGGGCATGTGAACGTTGACCTGCTGCCGATCATGATCCCCAACAAGGCGCGGCGGGTGCTGGCCGGGATCGTCATGGCGCTGACGCTCGCCGTGGTCGGCATGATGCTCTGGCATGGCTATCATTTCTGGCACGAGGCCTGGGACTGGGGCGAGACGTCGAACACGCCGTGGAACCCCAAGCTGTGGGTGCCGTATCTTGCGCTGCCGCTGGGCTTTGGCCTCTATGCGCTGCAACTGGCGGCTGATCTTTTCGCAATGACGACGGGCATCGACAAGCCCTTCGGGCTGGAGGACGTCTGATGGATCCGCTTGCACTGGGTGGTCTGGTTGCCATCATCACCATCGTTGTCCTGTTTTCGGGGATATCCGTGGCCGCGGGCCTGCTGGTCGTCTCTGCCGGATTCCTGATCATTTTCGACGGGATGAGCTCGCTGTCGCTGATGCCGGAGATTTTCTTTGGCAAGCTGGACAACTTCGCGCTGCTGTCGATTCCGATGTTCATCATCATGGGCGCCTCCATCGCCTCGACCCGTGCAGGCGCGGACCTTTACGAGGCGCTGGAACGCTGGCTGACCCGGGTGCCGGGTGGGCTTGTGGTGTCGAACCTCGGGGCCTGTGCGCTGTTTGCCGCGATGTCGGGGTCAAGCCCGGCCACCTGTGCGGCCATCGGCAAGATGGGCATCCCCGAGATGCGCAAGCGGGGCTATCCTGATGGCGTCGCAGCGGGGTCCATCGCCGCGGGCGGGACGCTGGGTATCCTCATTCCGCCGTCGGTCACGATGATCGTCTACGGCATCGCCACCGAGACCTCGATCGGGCGGCTGTTCCTTGCGGGTGTGTTCCCCGGCCTGCTGCTGGTGGGCCTGTTCATGGCGTGGTCGCTCTATTCCACGTGGAAGTCGGGCAACGCGAGCGTCCTGTCGGCGGGCAGCTATAGCTGGAAGGAACGCCTGGAGATCCTGCCGCGTGTACTGCCGTTCCTGTTCATCATCCTAGGCGTGCTTTACGCCATGTATGGCGGCATCGCCACGCCGTCGGAAACGGCCGCCGTCGGCGCGCTGATGTGCATGTTGATCGCGATGATCATCTACCGCATGTGGGACCCGCGCCAGATCTGGACCGTGCTGCGCGACAGCACGCGTGAAAGCGTGATGATCCTGTTCATCATCGCGGCGGCCGGCGTGTTCTCCTACATGCTGTCGTCGCTTTTCATCACGCAGTCCATCGCCGAGTGGATCGGCACGCTGGACGTGAACCGCTGGGTGCTGATGGGCGCGATCAACGTCTTTCTGATAATCGCGGGCTTTTTCCTACCGCCGGTCGCGGTGATCCTGATGGCCGCGCCGATCCTGCTGCCGATCATCACCACTGCCGGGTTCGACCCGATCTGGTTTGCCGTGGTTCTGACGATCAACATGGAAATCGGGCTGATCTCGCCGCCCGTGGGCCTGAACCTTTACGTGATCAACGGCATTGCGCCGGACATCTCGCTGAAGACGATCCTGACCGGGTCGTTGCCCTTCGTGGCCTGCATGGTTATCGCGATTGTCCTGTTGTGCCTGTTTCCGGGCATCGCCACGTGGCTGCCCGATATGGTGATGGGAGCGGAGCTATGACCTTGCTGGCCGATCTTCTGTCAACAGTGTTCGAGCGTCGCTACGGCGCGTCCCGGGGGGTGCCGCGTGACGATCGTCCCATCGAGGATCTGACCGCCGACCTGATCGGGGCCACCGGCGAGGTTTCGGGCCAGGCGGTGGCGCGGCAGATCCTGGGCCGGTACGAAGGCTGGGACGATGCCGCGAAGCTGGCGTTTTTCCGGCACCTCGCGCGGGATATGGTCATCAACCCCGAAGAGGTGCGTGACGCGCTGGACTCGTATGAGCGCGGCCAGTCCAAGGCCACCTATCGCGCTTTCCTGAACGCCTCGGAGTCGCCCCGGCAGGAACTGATCCGGCGGATGAACCAGGTGCCGGGCGCGACCAAGCGGTTGGTCGGGATGCGCACGGACCTGCTGCGGTTGGGCCGGGACGATGGTGAGCTTCAGGCGCTGGACTTGGATTTCCGGCATCTGTTCGCAAGCTGGTTCAATCGCGGGTTCCTCGTGCTGCGCCCGATCAGTTGGGAAAGCCCGGCGCATATCCTGGAAAAGATCATTGCCTACGAGGCCGTGCACGCGATCGACAGCTGGAACGATCTGCGCCGGCGGCTGGAGCCGGCGGACCGGCGCTGTTTCGCGTTCTTTCACCCGGCCATGCCGGACGAGCCGCTTATCTTCGTGGAAGTGGCGCTGACCGATGGAATCCCGGGCTCGATTCAGGAGGTTCTGGCTGAAGAGCGCGACCAGATCGACGTCGAACGGGCGAACACCGCCGTGTTCTACTCGATTTCGAACTGCCAGTCCGGTCTGGCGCAGATCTCTTTCGGCAACTCGCTGATCAAGCAGGTGGCGGCGGATCTGGCGCTGGAAAACCCCGCGCTGAGGAATTTCGTCACCTTGTCACCTATCCCCGGCCTGACCCGCTGGATGGAAAGCCAGGACATCAACGCGGAGGCGCAGCAGCCCGATGCGCTGTGCGATTACGCGGCCTATTACCTGACGCAGGCCAAGCGCGACGATGGCCTGCCGCTGGACCCGGTGGCGCGGTTCCACCTTGGCAACGGGGCGCAGGTTCACAAGGTTCACGCCAATGCGGACGTATCCACCAACGGGATGAAGCAATCCGCGGGGGTGATGGTGAATTACCTCTATGACCTGGGCAAGGTGTCGCAGAACCACGAACGCTTCGCGGCGGAACAGAGGGTCGCGACGTCGAGCGAAATCAAATCGCAGGCCGCAAGTGCCGCAAAAACACTGCCGGAGGAGGGACACGCATGACCAATCCCCTTTTCGATGCCCTGTTCGGCGATCACGTCGGCAAGGACACGCCGTTTCTGTATCTGCCAGACGGCGAGACGCTGACCCATGATCGGTTTCTGCGGCTGGCCGCGCAATATGCCAACACCTTTGCGGATGCGGGACTGGCGCCCGGTGCCCGGGTTGCGGCGCAGGTTGAAAAATCGCACCACGCCCTGGCCGTGTATGCTGCCTGTGTGCAGGCAGGGTTGGTCTTTCTTCCGCTCAACACCGGCTACACGGTGGAGGAACTGAGCTATTTCATCGAGGACAGCGGCGCGTCGATGGTGATTTGCAAGGGCGACAGGCGGAGTGCGCTACGGTCTATCACGTCGGAGCACGGCGCGGCGCTGGAGACACTGGACGAAGATGGCTCTGGCAGTCTGTCGGAGAAGGCGGCGGAGGCGTCCGAGACGTTCGAGACCGTAAGCCGCAAGGAAGATGACCTGGCTGCGCTGCTCTACACCTCGGGGACGACGGGGCGGTCAAAAGGCGCAATGCTGAGCCAGGAGAACCTGCTGTCGAACGCCGAGACCTTGGCGGAGCACTGGCGGTTTACCAGTGATGATGTCCTGCTGCACGCGCTGCCGATCTTTCACACGCACGGTCTGTTCGTGGCCACCAACATCACGCTGGTGGCGGGTGGCGCGATGATCTTCTTGCCGAAGTTCGATCTGGACACGGTCATCGAGCTTTTGCCGGATGCCACCGCGATGATGGGGGTGCCGACCTTCTACACGCGCCTTCTGGACGATCCGCGGTTCGACAAGGACCTTGTGGCGCATATGCGGCTGTTCGTGTCGGGCAGTGCCCCGCTTCTGGCCGAGACGCATACGCAGTTCGAAAAACGCACCGGCCATCGCATCCTCGAACGCTATGGCATGACGGAAACCAACATGAACACGTCGAACCCCTATGACGGGGACCGGCGCGCCGGTACCGTGGGCTTTCCGCTGCCAGGGGTGGAGCTGAAGATCACCGACCCCGAGACGGGCGAGGAGGTGGCGCAGGGCGAGGTCGGCCAGATCGAGGTGCGCGGGCCGAACGTGTTCCAGGGATATTGGCAGATGCCCGAGAAGACCGCGGCAGAGCTGCGGGAGAACGGGTTTTTCATCACTGGCGACCTCGGCGTTATCGACGATCGCGGCTATGTCCAGATCGTGGGGCGCAACAAGGACCTGATCATCTCGGGTGGATACAACATTTATCCAAAAGAGATCGAACTGGTGCTGGACGAGCAGCCCGGCGTGCTGGAAAGCGCGGTGATCGGCGTGCCGCATGCGGATTTCGGCGAGACGGTTGTGGGCGTGATCGTGCCCGAGGCCGGGGCGCAGCCGGACCTTGATGCGATCGGCGCAGCCACGTCCAAGGCGCTGGCGCGGTTCAAACATCCCCGGAAACTGATCGTCAGGGACGAGTTGCCGCGCAATTCCATGGGGAAAGTGCAGAAGAACCTTCTGCGGGACGAGTTCAAGGACCTGTTCACCGCGGCCTGACGGCTTAGGCCAGACCGGCTTGGTGCAGAAGGTCCGGCAGTTTCTTGCGGACCTTGAAGTAACCTGCCGTCGCGTGGGGCCAGACAAGCGCGTCCCAATCTCGGCGCCATTCGCACAGCGTGATGCCGGCCTTTTCCAGCTCGGGTTCGGCGGCGTCGAGCCAATCGCGCAAGGGCCCCGTTGGCACGTAGGGTGTCACGATCTGGGATGCGCCCGCCTCGGCGGCCCAATGCGCCAGCATGTCTGGATCGCCCGCCTGCAGGTTGTCGGCCTTGCGCGCGATGCGTTGCGCCGTGTCGGCCAGCGCCGCGGCTTCGAATTCCACCACCTTTTTGGCCACGGGGCCGGGGGCGCGCAGGGCGCTTGCGGCGAGGGTGGCCGTGGCGCGGATATCGAAACGGTCCAGTGGGAAGTCGTCGGGCCGGCAGTCCTCTTCGGTCACAAGCAGGGCAGTCGGCCTGTCGGGATCGGGCGCGTTTGGGCGGCGCAAGGGCTGAAGGTCCGGCAGGCCACCCGGTTCGTGATCTTCCAGTCCGGCGGTCACCTCGGCGAGGTCGGCGGCGTCGGGTGTGAAGCGATGGTCGGTAAACTTGGCGATGTTCCACGCCTGCGCCTCATAGAACTTGCCCCGGGTATGAAGCCCGCAGACCCATCTCCAGCTGAGCGTGTTCGAGGCCGGGTCGCCGTCAAGCAGGTGGCGATAGAAGAAATCCGCGCCCAGCCGCCACGGCAGGCGCAAGGTGAACACCCAGATCGAGGCAAACCACATGCGGGCGTGGTTGTGCAGGTAGCCGGTCTCGGTCAATTCCCGCGCCCAGGCGTTCATGCAGTCTAGATCGGTTTCACCCGTTCGGACCCGCTCGACGGCATCGCGCAGGTCGGGGTCGCCGTCGAGGCGGTCTAGGTCGGCACGAAGCCCGTCGCGGTAGCTGTGCCAGATCTGCGGGCGGCGTTCGAGCCAGCCCTTGAAGTAATTGCGCCACAGGATTTCCTGCAGAAATTTTTCGGCTCCTTCAGGGCCGTGCTGCGCGATGGCCGCAGCCATTACATCGGTTTCCAGAAGCAGACGCCGGCGCAGGAAGGGAGAGAGTTGCGAGACGTGGTGGTGCTGTCCCGGACCATGATCGACGTTCCGCCGGTGGGCGTATCGGGCGCCAAGGCGCGGCAGGACGGCAGCAAGATGCTGCTCGGCGGCTTCGCGTGTCGGGGTGGGCCAGTCCGGAGTGGAAATATTGTCGGTCATTGCGCGCCTGTTCTGCCAGTCGGTCAGAGAGGTAATGCGAACCGGAAGGTTGTCGACGCGCGCCTCAGGCTATGTCGCGCAACGCACCACGCAGGGCGCGCGCCTGAAGCGGTTCTGTCAGGCGGGGTGTGGCGGCATAGCCCATGCGCTCCATCGCCGGGCCCTCGTGCGAATGTGGTGCGTGGGCGACACCTGACCATACCAGCGACAGAAGACCAAGCTTGCTGCCAGAGGTGTCCTTGAGATGAGAGAGGGCGCGGACAAGGATTTTCTCGGTCTCGGTGAAGTCGGTGCCCAAGGGATAGTCGGGCAACAGACTGTCCCGGTAGGGGGTGAGCCATTCAGCAATCGTCTCGGGTGTGTTTCGCGTGTGCGCGTCGGGAATTTCCCAGTCCGGGTCAAGTTTGCCTGCCTTGCGGGCCTTTTCCAGAAGGCCAGGCTGGAACCGGCTGTCTGCGATGCAGACAAGGCGCTTGATGACCTCTTCGTCGGGCAAGCCGCGCAGGAAGGCCGCGCCATATTCAGTGACGACGATATCGCGCATGTGGCGGGGAACCGTGGTGACAGGCAGCTGCCAGACGATGTTCGAAGTGAGCGTGCCACCGCTTTGCCGCGTCGCGGGCAGTGTCAGGATGGCATGGGCGTCTTCGAGGGCGAAGGCCTGTTCGAAGAAGTTGAACTGGCCGCCGACCCCGCTGACCACCTGGCCGGGTTTGGCGGCGTCGGACATCGCGTCGCCCAGAAGGCTGACCTGCATGGCGCCATTGACGAAACGAGCGTCCTGCCGCGCAGTGCGCTTGGCCGCTTCGTCCCCGTAAAGCGCGTTGGTGAAGCTGACCGGCATCATCTGAATTTTGTCACGGCGGTCGGGCGGCAGAGCGCGCAGGCGTTCGTACATGTCGCGGGCATCGACGAAAAAGCCCGCGTGGATCACCGCGCCGTCCACTTCGCGTTTCAGGATATCGGCCTCAAACAGGGCGACCAAGCCGCCGACCAGCATTTCGGTGACCGCGTAAAGGCCCGTGCGGAACGGTCCTTCCTCGGCGCCCTGAAGCGGGAGAGGTGATTGCCGCCAGACCTCGTGAAGGGATGCGCGGTCGCGGGTGATCAGGGCGTTGGCCACGGCATCCCCGATGGCGCCAATGCCGATCTGAAGCGTGCCGCCATCGGGCACGAGGCGCGACACATGCAGGGCAATGGCATGCTGCGCATCGGCCACGGGGCGGCGCAGGGCGGAAAAGAGGTCGATCTGTTCCGGCGGGTCCAAGACCATGGCGAATTCGCTGGCATCCAGTGCCGCGGGGCCGCCCATGAAAGGCAGCGCATCGTTCAATTCGGCCACGGCGATGAAATCCATCCGGCCCGCCGCGCGGCGCGCAAAGAGATCGGCAGAGATATCCGTGTTGCACGACATGCTGAAGCGGTCGCCCTCGCGCGGCATGAGCTGGGCCAGAACGTTGGGGTTCTGTGCGATCAGGACATCGCGGGCATGGGTGTAGTTGGCCGATATGTACTTGCGCTGGGCGTAGTCGTTGCCGAGCCATGCCCCGGCCTGAAAGAAGAACTCGGAGACGTCGATGTTGTCGGGCAGGGCGCCTTGTTTGATGAGGTCGGCATAGGCCAGAGACGGGGCGGCGCCGAAAAAGCGGTTCATTGCCGGGTTGAGAAAGCGCGCCTCGATGTCCGATGAGGGCTCGGGGCGTTGCAGGGTCAGCGCGGTGAAGATCTTGAGCGACAGTGACGGGTCATCGACCGCGGCCCGCACCAGCGCGTTGACGAAAGTGACGGGTTTGCCAAGTCCAAGCGGAAGCGCGAGGCGGATCTCGCCGCCCGTCGCGTCATAGGTGGCCCGCGCTATCGCGTCGGCGTCGGTATGGACCTTTGGCGTTTCAGCCAAGGTTTGACCAGCCGGGATCAGGGGCGAAGCGCGGGCCGTGGGTGGACTCCAGCTCCTTCAGTTTCGTGGTGATCTCTGAGGTGCCGCGGGCCTTTGCATAGTGCATGGGGCCGCCGCGAAAGGGCGCCCAGCCGGTGGCGAAGATCATTGCGGCATCCAGTTGGTCGGCATCTTTCGCCACACCCTTGCGCAGGACTTCGACGCAGGCGTTGAGCATCGGCAGGATCAACCTGTCGGTCAGGTCGGCCGGTGCGTTGTCCATGTCGGCATCCGGGTGCGGCGTGCCGTTGGACCAGTCATAGAAGCCTTTGCCGGTCTTCTTGCCCAACTCGCCATTTTCCACGCGCTGACGCAAGTCGTCGCTGATCGGTGGCATGGCGGTGTCGAGGCTGTCGGCAAGACTTTCGGCCACGTGCAGGCCGATATCCAGCCCGACCTGATCGGCCAGCGTGACCGGCCCCATGGGCGTCCCGAAGCGGATGGCGGCGGTGTCGATGACCTCTTTCGCAACGCCTTCGTCCATCAAGACCATCGCCTCTAGCATGTAGGGCACGAGAGCACGGTTCACGACGAAACCGGGATAGTCGGTCACCAATGCGGGCAGCTTGCCGGTCGCACCGCAGAACGCGGCAAGGCTGCTGGCGGTCTTGTCATTGGTGGCGGTGCCCTTGACGACCTCGACGAGGTCGATTTTGGAGACCGGGTTGAAGTAATGAAGCCCGGCGAAGCGAGACTTGGCAGGCGCGGCGGCGGCGAGGTCATCCACCGACAGGCTGGATGTGTTGGTGGCAAGAATCGCGTCCTTCTTCAAAGCGCCCTTGATCCCTTTGAAGATCTTCTGCTTGATGTCCTGTTCTTCGCTGGCCGCCTCGATCACCAGATCGGCATGGGCAAGGCCGTAACCGTGTGGGTCGGGCATAAGGCGGTCGAGTGCATCGCGCGTCTCGGTTCCGCTGAGGTGCTTGTCTTCGCAGATTTTCGCGGCGGTCTTGATCGCCTGGCCCAGCGGATCGTTTTCGATATCGCCAAGCGTCACGCTCTTGCCCTTGATCGCGGCGATGGCGGCAATTTCTGCGCCCATGGCGCCGGCGCCGATCACATGGACATGCGCGATGCCGTCGCCACCGCGCCCGGCGTCCTTCAGCGATTGTTGGAGGAAAAAAACACGGCGCAGGTTCTTCGAGGTGTCCGTATCGAGAAGCCGCGCGAAGCTGTCGATTTCGGCCTGCTGCATCGCATCGCGGTCATCGCCATGTTCTTCCCACAGGTCGATCAGGGCGTAGGGCGCCGGGTAATGCTCTTTCGGTGCTTTCTCTTCCGTCTTGCTGCGCATCTGGCGGGCGGCGAGGCCGCGCGCCTGGTCGAACGAAAAAGCGCGGGATTTAAGGCTGGGCGCCTGACGCTCGATCTTGCCGTTTCGGGCCGCCGTGATCGCGGTGGCAACGTGGCGTTCCTCGACAATTTTGTCGGCGATGCCTTGTGACTTGGCCCGCTTGGTATGTGCGGTCTTGCCGGTCAGCATCATGGTCATGGCGTCGGTCGGGTCAATCAGGGCGGGCAGGCGGAACGTGCCGCCAAGGCCGGGGTGCAGGCCAAGCTGTACCTCGGGAAAGCCGAAGGATGCGCCGGGCGTGGCGATGCGGTAGTCGCAGGCGAGCGCCAGTTCGAAGCCGGCCCCCAGGGCCGCGCCGTGAACGACGCAGATGGTGGCGCAGGGCAGCGCCTCGATCCGGTCAAGAACGTCATGCGCCTGTCGCAGCAGGTCAGCGGCGCCCTGATCGGTCATCGACTCGAACCCGGTGATGTCGGCCCCGGCGGCGAAACCGGCTTTCTTGGCGGATCGGATGACAAGGGCGGCGGGCTTCTCGGCCTCGGCGGCGGCGATATGCTCGTCCAGCTCGCGGATCACGTCCTCGGAGATCGTGTTGACGCTGCTGCCGGTCTTGTCGAGGACAAGCCAAAGCACGTTGTCGCCGTCCCGCGCCGTGCGCCAGTTGCCGTCGGTCTCCTCGACCGGGCCCAGTTCCAGCTTGGTGTCGCCGAGAAATTTCAGAACGTGTCCGGTCATTGCACAGCCTCCAGCAGCATCGCGCCGCCAAGCCCGCCGCCGATGCATTCCGTTGCGATGCCGCGTTTCGCACCGCGCGTCTTCATGGCGTTGGCAAGATGCAGCACGATGCGGTTACCGCTGGTGCCGACAGGGTGGCCCAGCGATATGGCGCCGCCATCGACATTCAGCTGATCGCGGTCGATCCGGCCAAAGGCGCCGTCGAGCCCTAGCACCTCGCGGCAGAAGTCTTCATCGCTCCAGGCGGCGAGACAGGACAGCACCTGTGCCGCGAACGCCTCGTTCAACTCCCACAGGTCAATGTCCCCGATGCCGAAACCATGGCGTTTCACGATCGGGGTGGAAGACATGACCGGACCGAGGCCCATGATCGACGGATCGAGCCCTGCCCATTCGCTGTCGGTGATCTCGGCGAGCGGTTCGAGGCCGTGCGCGTCCACGGCCTTTTCCGAGGCGAGGATACACCAACTTGCACCGTCCGTGATCTGGCTGGAATTGCCCGCCGTGACTTTGCCGTAGGGCGGCTCGAACACCGGCTTGGGCTTTGACAGGCCGTCCATGTCGCTGTCGGGGCGCACGCCGTTGTCATGGTCATAGACCGTGCCGTCCTTGGCGAAGGCGGGCATCAATTCACCCTCCAGCCGGCCTTCCTTGTGCGCGGCAGCAAGGCGATGGTGGCTTTGCATGGCGTAGGCATCGGCGGTTTCGCGGTCGATGCCGAAATGGTGCGCCAGCACCTCGGCGGTCTGGCCCATGCTGAGCGTGGTGATGGGGTCGGTCAGGCCGCGTTCCAGGCCGATGACCGGCTTGAAGAAGTCGGGCTTGATCCCGGCCATGTTCTTTGCCTGCTCCAGCGGTCCCTTGGCGGTGCTCATCCGGCCGAACCATTCGACGGCGGACTGGCGCAGGGTCAGGGGCGCGTGGCTGAGGGCCTCGGCCCCGCCGGCAAGGATCATCTGGTGGCTGCCCTCGCAGATATAGCGATAGGCGGTGTCGATGCTTTGCATGCCCGAGCCGCAATTGATCTGAACCGTGAACGCCACGGTTGCCTCGGGCAGGCCAAGACGCAGTCCGGCGACGCGTGCGGGGTTCATCTCGTCGGCGATGACGTTGACACAGCCAAGGATCACGAGGTCGAGCGCGGCGCGGTCGAACGGCTGACGTGCCAGCAGGGGCCTGCCGCATTGCACGGCAAGATCCACGGGCGTGAACGGCCCGGGGCCGGCTTGCGCCTTGAGGAAAGGGGTGCGGGCGCCGTCTACGAGAAAGACGCGGTTGCCATTTGTCGCCGTCATTCCGCCGCCTCGCGCTGGGTGCGCTCATTTTGCTGCGGCGCGGGGAAAAGCGCCGCGAAATCTTCGGGCGCATAGTCTTCCACGGCGACGACCTCATCGACTAGGCGCGACATTTCCTCGATATCGGCCATTTCGGCATCGCTCAGAATGCCGGCCTCCAGTGCCTCCTGCGGGGACTTTTTCGCATCGCGCAGGCGCTTCATCACCGGCGCCATTTGGGTGACCTTGGCGTAGCATTCGTTCAGCACCTGCACACCGTCGCGGTTGCACCCGCCGGCGATACGACCGACGATCCGGCCCCGGGCCTCAGACGGGTCATACAGAATGTCGCTGCACTCAGCGGTGAGCTTGTCGTCGGGCTTGCGCTGGGCCATGCCCGGCAGCGTGAAGACACGCAATAGCCACGCCGCCCAGCGGGCCGGGAGGTTGGCAATGACCTCGTCCAAGGCCGTCTGGATGTTGTGGAACGCGTCGGCGGCGACATAGCGCAGAACCGGCAGGTCGGCCTTCTGACGGCCTTCGTCCTCCCACCGTTTGAGGGCGGCGGACAGAATGTACATTTCGGACAGGATGTCGCCCATGCGGCCCGAGATCATTTCCTTGCGCTTGAGCTCCCCGCCCAACGACAAAAAGAGCATGTCGGCGGTCAGCGCATAGGCCGCGGACCAGCGCGACAGTTGCTTGTAGATGTCCGTGGCAGCGCCCGCCGCTGGGGCCGGCGCGAACCGACCGCCGGTCAGGGCGCGGCCCCAACTGCGGAACAAGGTGCGCGTGCTGTGGCCGACATGGGCCCAAAGGGAATTGTCGAACATCTCAAGCGCCTTGTCGGGGTCGTCCTCTTCCAACGCTAGCATATTGTCCAGCATATGGGGGTGGGCGCGGATCGAGCCCTGCCCGAAGATGATCAGGCTGCGGGTGACGATGTTCGCCCCCTCGACCGTGATGCCGATGGGCACGGCGCGGTAGAGTGGCAGCAGGTAATTCGACGGGCCGTCGATCACAGCCTTGCCGGAATGCACGTCCATTGCATCATTCAGCGCCTCGCGCATACGGAAGGTCGCATGGGCCTTCATGATCGCCGAGATCACCGACAGCGCGCGCCCCTCGTCCAGCCCGGCGCAGGTCAGGTGGCGGGCGGCATCCATGGAGTAGGCGTCGGCGGCAAGGCGTCCAAGGCGGGCCTGCACGCCGCCGAACTTACCGATGGGCAGGTTGAACTGTTCGCGGATGCGGGCGTAGGCGCCGGTCGTGTGGGCCGACAAGGCAATGGCGGCGCAGCCCATGGAGGGCAGCGAGATGCCACGCCCGGCGGCGAGCGCGCTCATCAGCATCATCCAGCCTTCGCCGGCATACTCCTGCCCGCCGATGATGTTTTCGAGCGGGATGAACACGTCCTTGCCCGTGGTCGGCCCGTTCATGAACATCGTGGAGGACGGGATGTGGCGGCGACCGGTTTCGACACCCTCGAGGTCGGTCGGAACCAGCGCGCAGGTGATGCCAATATCGGGAGTGTCGCCCAGCAGGCCATCGGGGTCACGCAGCTTGAAGGCCAGACCCAGCACGGTGCAGACCGGCGACAGCGTGATGTAGCGCTTGGCCCAGTTGAGGCGGATGCCCAGCACTTCCTCGCCGTTCCACTGGCCCTTGCAGACAACCCCGTCATCGACCATGGCGCCGGCGTCGGACCCGGCCTCGGCGCTGGTCAGACCGAAGGCGGGCAGTTCGCAACCGTCGGCGAGGCGGGGCAGCCAGTAGTCTTTCTGTTCGTCGGTGCCAAACTGGTGGATCAACTCGCCGGGGCCAAGCGAGTTGGGCACCATGACCGTCACGGCAGCGGCGACAGAGCGTGTAGAGATATAGCGAACGATCTCGGAATGGGCGAAGGCGGAAAATTCCAGCCCGCCATGTGCCTTGGGGATGATCATCCCGAAGAACTTGTTATCGCGCAGAAACTGCCAGACCTCCGGGGCAAGGTCGCCGGTTTCGTGGTTGATCTTCCAATCGTCGATCATTTCGCAGAGGTCCTGAACGGGACCGTCGAAAAACGCCTGTTCCTCGTCCGACAATTTCGGCGTCTTGACCGCGCGCAGCTTGGACCAGTCCGGGTTGCCCGAGAACAGCTCGGCCTCCCACCAGACTTCGCCGGCGTTCAGGGCTTCGCTTTCGGTCTTGGACATTCCGGGCAGAACGCCCTTGGCCCATTTGAAGATGGGCTTGGTAATCGCGCGTGCGCGGAAGCTGGACATGCGGGAACTCCTTTCTTCACAAAACGTGCGGGCTTGAGCAAAAGTTCCGTTCGCGCGCGGTCGGTCAAGACCGGCAAAGTCATATCAAGATATCACCTATCCGTTTACTTGAGGGAGTAATCACGAAGGATCGGGTTTCGGATCGCGCTCCGTGCGCCTGCGTCATCCAACCCGCTTGCCAAGAGCGGTCGATCCGGGAAAGCGCAACAAGGCTGGCGCTGCCGGTCATCGGCGAAAGGCCAGGTGCATCGCGCATCTTTCTGAGCGTTCGGGCCGCCAAAGCGTTTTCGCGACAAACCTGAATCTTAGCTTACCAGTGAAACGCTTCGATTTTCAATTTGGCGGTACGTCCCATGACCTTGCGCAGTCCGTGGTCAACAACGGTGCCACGCAGACTGCCCTGTGGCGGCTTGATGCGCGTCGGCGGTTGCGCACACAGAACAGGCCACAGCTGGCGTTGGCCCGGTGTCAATTCCGCCTTTTTGGCCAGGGTCCGCACGGCGCGCGCGGGCACCTATTCAGCGATATCCTCGGCCCACAGTTCGGGGCGCTCGGCGATGAAACGCTGCATCAGCGCGATGCAGTCCGGGTCGTCGGCGATCACCACCTCGACGCCGCGACTGCGCAGGAAATCCTCGTTTCCGCCGAAATTCTGTGTGTCGCCAATGACGACGCGCGGGATGCCGAACTGAACAATGGTGCCCGAGCACATCATGCAGGGGCTGAGCGAGGTATAAAGCACAGTGTCGCGATAGGTGGACTGTCGGCCCGCCTTGCGCAAAGCGTCCATTTCGCCGTGGGCGATCGGGTCGCCCTGCTGGACGCGCTGGTTGCGGCCTTGCGCCACGACCGTGCTGCCACGGGCCAGCACCGAGCCGATAGGGCAGCCGCCCTCGTCGAACCCGGCCTTGGCCTCGTCATAGGCGATGCGCAGCATGCGCGTGTCGTCGTCGGTCATCATGGTCTGCCTCTTGCTAATGTTGCGCGGGGGGCGTGGTGAAATAGGGCAGAGGCTCGACCGATGGCGACCAGTCGCCGGAGGTTTCCAGCGCCGCCATGTGATCGGCGATGCCGCCCAGAGTGGTGAACCAAACGTTGCGGGTCTTGAGCACGCCTTCGATCCATCTCTCGACCTGCCGCCAGCGGGCCAGCCGCCCGGTCAGGAATGGGTGCAGGATCAGCATGAAGAAACCGCCGGCCTCATACTGCGCTTCGAACTCTTCCCAGAAGGCGGCCAGCCCCTCGGACGGGGATTTGACAGGCATGAGGTAGCCGATCTCATCGTTATGGGCGAAGGGCGGCCAATCATCCGTGCCCCAATGCACCGGCATCTCGTAAAGGCGGCCTTTGGGCGCTTTCAGAACATGCGGAACGTCGTCGCCCATGAGCGAACTGTCATAGGTCATCCCGTGTTCCAGCATCAGGTCCACCACCTCGTCGGTGATGTTGTAAACAGGGGCGCGATAACCGCGGGGCACCCGCCCACAGATGCGGCGGTGCGCGTCGAGCGCCCGCTCGAACGGTTCGCGCTGGTTGCCGTAGGTGGCAATCGGGTCCTCATGAATCCAGCCGTGGTGGCCGATTTCGTGCCCGTCCTCAAGGATAGCCTCGACCGTGCCGGGATACTGCTCGAGGCACCAGCCTGGGATGAAAAAGGACTGTTTCAGCCCGAAGCGGCGATAGGTGTCGAGGATGCGAGGCAGGGCCACGTTCGGCCCGTAGCGGCCCATGCTGGTCGGATAGAGCCTGCGATGGCTGTCCTCGGATCGCGCGATGTGAATGAGGCTATCGGCGTCCATGTCGAAGGTGATGGCGACCGCGCAGCGCGCCTTGTTTGGCCAGGGGATGGGGTTGCGGATCATCGCTCAGTCACCGTCGAGCATGTGGGCATTCCGGGTCTCCCATCCGAGCCAGACCTGCGATCCGGCCTGCAGATCGTAATTCATCAACTGGCGTTCCTGCATCTGTACCTTGAATTCCTGCCCGTCGCCACTTTCCAGAAAGAGGGTGACGACTGAGCCGATGAATTCTTCGGAGATTACTTTTGCCTGTACCTTATTGGTTGCCTCGGGGTCTTCGATCGACAGCGTGACAAGGTCGGCGGAGACAACGAAGCTGCGTTTCGTCCCCGTCTTCGGTGCGGTTTCGGGCGTCTCGACCGTGAAGGTGCCCGCTGGGGTGGCGAGTTGCGTGGCCTTGGGGCTGACGTCCTTGACTGTTCCGGTCAGGATGTTGTTTCGCCCAACGAACTCGGCCACAAAGCGGTTGGCGGGGGCGCGGTAGATATCCCTGGGCGTGCCGACCTGGGCGATGTCGCCTTGGCTCATGATCACCACGCGGTCGGCCATGGCGAAGGCTTCGGACTGCGAGTGGGTGACGTACACGAAGGTGATGCCCAGTTCCTTTTGCAATTGGGTGAGCACCCCCTGCATCCGGATCACGAGGTTGGCGTCGAGCGCCGAGAGCGGCTCGTCCAGCAAGAGCATCTGTGGCTCCATAACCAGGCTGCGGGCCAGCGCGACGCGCTGTTTCTGACCGCCCGACAGGGTGTCGACACTGCGGTCGGCGAATTCCCCGATATGCATTCGCTCCAGCCAGTCGAGGGCGCGGCGTTTGCGTTCGGCCTTATCGACGCCGCGCATCTTCAGCCCGAACTCGACGTTTTCCCGCGCGGTCAGGAACGGGAAGAGTGCGAGCGACTGCCAGACCAGCGGGGTATCGCGGTCATGGGGTTTGACGTCGTTCATCAGGCGGCCCGCGATGCGGATCTCGCCCGACGAGGGCTGTTCCAGCCCCGCCAACATGCGCAGGGTCGTAGTCTTGCCGCAGCCCGAGGAGCCCATGATAGCGAGGAACTCGCCGGGTTGAATGTCGAGGGTCATGTCGCGCACCGCCACGAAATCGCCAAAGCGTTTCTGGACATTGCGGAAGGTGACGAGTGGATCGGACATGTCAGGATGTTTTTCTTAGCTGGCGGCTGATGAAGAAGACCTGCGCGAGGATCACCAGCGTCATGGACGTGAGAAAGACGAACGTGCCGATGGCGTTGACCTGCGGGTCGATATTGCCCTGCACGATTTCCAGGATGGCGACCGGCACGGTCTTGTTGAGGCCCGAGACGAACCACGCCACGGCGAATTCATCAAAGGAGACGGCTGCGGTGAGGCAGAGCGCCGAGACAATGGCCGGGGCGCAGTAGGGCAGGATGACGTGGCGCATCGCCTGCCATTCGCTGCCGCCGAGGTTCCATGCGGCGGCCTCCAGATCCGGGTCCATCTGCTGCAGGCGCAGGCGGATGATGGCCATGGCGAAAGGTGCGGTCAGAACGGAATGGGCGATGATGATCGACCAGAGCTGTCCCGACATGCCGAGGCGCGACAGCCATGCGAGCATCGCGAGCGCCATGATGATCAGCGGGATCGTGGGCGGCAGCAGGATCAGCGCCAGATACGGCCCCTTGAAGCGAAAGCTGTAGCGGAAGTCGGAATAGGCGGTGGCGAAGCCGAGGATCGTGGCCAGTACCGCGCTGGAGGCCGAGACGATCAGCGAGTTGAGCGCGGCGCGCCAGATATCGGGATCGGCAAGGATCTTTTCGTACCATTCGGTCGACAATTCGCCCAGCGGGATCGTCGGGAACCGCTGCGAGTTCAGCGAGAAGACGAGGCTGAAGATGATGGGCGCGAAGACGAAGACGAAGATCAGCAGGACGTAGAGCCCGAGGATGAGGTTGAGGGTGCGATTGCCGGTCATCGGGCCCCTCTCGGTTTGCGGTAGGCCAGCGCGATGGCGGTGAAGGCAATTGCGAACAGCGTGACCATCATCATGATCGCCACGACGGCGGCGCGGGGCCATTGCTGGCCCGACTTCGTGGTGTCGAGGATCAGGATCGGCAGGGTCGGTTCCTGGCTGCCGCCCAGGTAGAAAGGCGCGATGAAGTCGCCGAAGGACAGGATGAAGCAGAAGAGCGCGGCGATGATCAGCCCGGTCTTTGACAGCGGGATGACCACGCGCCAGATCGTGGCCAGCGGCTTGCACCCGAGATTCCGCGCGGCCTCGATCAGCGTGCAGTCGATATTGGCCATGGTCACGGTTTGCAGGATCACCGCCAGCGGCAGTGTCAGTGTAAGATACCCCACGATCGTGCCGAAATGGGTGTTGAGCATGGTGTAGGGGCCAAGTCCGACATAGCCCAGCAACGCGTTCAGCACGCCGGTTTCGGCAAGGATCACGTACCACGAGAAGGTCCGCACGAGGTAGGAGGTGAAGAAGGGAATGATCAGCAGGAAGATCGCCCAGCGGCGCAGGTTTTCACTGGCGCGGAAGGCCAGCGCATAGGCCGCGGGGAAGGCGATAAGCATGGCGATGGTGGCGCTGAGGGAGGCGATGAGAAGCGTGTACCAATAGCTGTCCCAGACATAACCGCGGCTGAGCATCTTTTCCCAATTTACGAAGTCGAACGCCGGTTGCATCCGGTAATTTCGGACCACGAAGAACGAGATCGCAACCATGAAAAGGACCGGTCCGACAAAGAAGACGAGCTGCCACAGGATGATGGGCAGGCGCCATGTTATGGCATAGAGATCGAGGCGTTTCTTCATGTCGGCAGTACCGGATTACTTGCAGCGCGCGCCGCCCCGGGCTTGACCCGGGGCGGGGGTGCGTGCTCAGGCGTTCTTGTACTCCGACCAGAAGTCGTTCCAGTCCTCCAGCGATTGCTGCTGGGGAATGTCGCGGTAATGGATGCGCCCCTCTTTTATCAGGGCGATCGGGTCGTTGGGCATACCCTCCATCTGGTGGCTGCGCTTGGCTTCCTTGGGGTCGACCTCTTGCAGCATCGCGCGGCCGGCCTTGGTGATGCAGAATCCCGGATAGGCCGCCATCTGCGCCGATTTCACCTGGCCTTCGGGCGACAGCATGTACTGGATGAATTGCTTGCAGATATCCGCTTTTTCGCTGCCGATGCCGATGGAATAGCTTTCGGTCCACTGGATGCCACCCTCGGTCGGGATGACCGAGGCGACGGGCGCGCCGTCGCGTTCCAGAACGCCGGTGATCCAGTCGCCGATGCCGACCATCGCCTGCATCTCGCCGTTCTTCAGACCATTAAAAGTGCCGCCATAGTCGAAAAAGCCGCCGACCTGCGGGCGCAGCGACATGGTGGTTTCCTGTACCGCCTGCCACTGGTCGTCGTCGAGGTCCCACAGGCCGGCGCCGTTGCCGTTCTTGAGGCTCATCATTCCAAGGCTGGGCAGGTGCCAGTCGAAATGACCGACCTTGCCTTCCAGTTCGGGCTTCCAGAAGGCGTCATAGCTGGCGGCCTCCTCGGCGCTGACCGAATTGGTGTTGTAGCTGACGCCCAAATGACCGCCGCGGACCATCATCGAGAAGAGCTTGTCATCGGCCCAGTGGCCGGGGAACTTCTCGAAGTCGGGGTGCAGCATGTCGTCGAAGGGATAGTCGGCGGCGTTCAACTCCTCGATGTATCCCAGCGCATTGAGCTGCTGCACGAACTCGGCATCCGACAGGATCAGGTCGTATGTACCCGGAGGCGATTGCGCGATGAGTGCCAACATATTGTCACCGCCTGCATAGTATTTGGGCACGAACTTGACGTTGTTAGCCTCCTCGAAGGCGCCCACGATGTCGGGTTCGCCGTGTCCATACCACGCCAGCATATTGATTTCGGTGGTCTGCGCCCAGGCCCGGCTGACGAAAGGCGCACTGAGGGCGATACCTCCGCCGAGCCGCAGGACGTCACGTCTAAGATACTGACCCGGCTTCTTTTTATGGGTGGTCATCTGGTGTAGCTCCCCGCTGTTTTTGCGTTATTCTTAATGGGAATCGTGCGGCGGATTTGTCGTCGCGCGGTTCTGCTGGGATTTTAGACAGTTTCGATTTCGAATGGAAATTTATGCCCGATATGGCTGCATTAGGATCGCTTATTTAGTGGTCACCCAGACGTTGTATCGTGCAGGCTGCTCTCTATCGTATCGGTCAGACATCCGGCGACCAGATCTCCCCAGCTGCCAAGCCGGGTCTGTCGGTAGAAGACGCCGATCTGCAACGGGTCCAGATCGGGCAATCCGTTCTGCGCAGTGATTGGGCGCATCCCGGTCTGGATGGTCGAGGCCGTTGGCGCGGAAAACCCCAGGCCGACGCGCAGCGTGGCCGTTTCGCGACGCTGGTCGAACAATCCCATGGCGCGGTCATTGATACGCAGGATCTGACGGGCGTGCATGGCCAGCGCATCGCCACGTTCGCTGACCTGCATCGTACGGCCCTTCTGGGTAATCAGCTTGTATCCGACCAAATCTTCCAATCGCTTGATCTGAAGGCTGACGGCCGGTTGGGACCGGCCAAGCAGGTCGGCCGCGCGGGTATAACTTTCGACTTCAATCACAGTGACGAAGGTGCGCAGCAGGTCAGTTGGCAGGTTCACGGTCCGCATCGGAACTCATTTCAGATTTAAATGGGCTAATTGCAACAATAAATTTCTTTATTCGCTTGCGCCTGCGTAGACTGCCTGCATGACACGCGATGAGTTTCACAAGCATTTCAAATCCGTGGGCCCGGTGGTTCTGCCGGTGATCCATGTGCTGGACACGCCGCGCACGCTGCGCAACGTGCGCGAGGTCATCGCCGCCGGAGCGGCGGGGTGTTTCTTGATTA
Source organism: Roseovarius sp. THAF9 (assembly GCF_009363715.1). Classification (NCBI taxonomy): domain Bacteria; kingdom Pseudomonadati; phylum Pseudomonadota; class Alphaproteobacteria; order Rhodobacterales; family Roseobacteraceae; genus Roseovarius; species Roseovarius sp. THAF9. The sequence continues at coordinate 3,300,409 of NZ_CP045404.1, read as the reverse complement.
ACCACGATTTCGAGCCAGAGCGGTTTCTGCCCATCATCCGCGATGTGCGTGCCCGGTTTCCGGGACTTTGGATGGGGGTGAACTTTCTTGGCGTGACGGGGCGGGACGCTTTTCCGATACTGTCCGGGCTTCAACAGAAAGGCTGTGTGATCGACGCCTACTGGGCTGATGACGCCCGCATCGACGAACATGGAGAAAACGCCGAGGCGCGCGAGATCGGACGCGTCTATGAGAGCGCGGGCTGGCGCGGGATGTATTTCGGCGGCACCTGTTTCAAGAAGCAGCGCGAGGTTGCGCCAGAGCATTATGGCGACGCCGCGCGCGAGGCCTGCGCCTTCATGGACGTGGTCACGACCTCGGGCGTGGCGACCGGGCAGGAGGCGGACCTGTCGAAAATTAGGACATTCCGGCAGGCTATCGGACACGTGCCGCTGGCGCTTGCCTCGGGGATCACGCCGGATAACGCGCGGGCCTATCGCGATGTCGACTGTTTCATGGTGGCGACGGGCATCAATGCAGAGGGCAATTTCTACGACATAGAACCCGACAGGCTTGCCGCATTGATGGCCGCCAGTCGCGAGATCGGCACGGGAGATGCAGCATGACGGATCACGACATTACGGAGCACGACAAAGGCCCACGCGATGATCGCTGGTATCTCAACATCATGGCGCCCAATACCAAAGGCGAGACGTTCGCGTGGCTGGACCCGACCTCGATCTACATCAATCAGCGGGCGTTCACGGACTTGCTGGATGACCTGATGGCGGACCTTGAGGGCGTGGACTATGACGTGGTTGCGGGACTCGACGCGATGGGCTTCGTGCTGGGCGCGGCGCTGGCGGCGCGGTCTGGTGTGGGGTTTTTGCCCATCCGCAAGGCGGGCAAGCTCTGCGTGGACACCGACAAAGTGAGTTTCGGCAACTACTCGGGCCGGACGCAGGAGATGGAGATGCGCTTGCCGGCCTTCGCGCCGGGAACGCGGGTCTTGCTGGCGGATCAATGGGTCGAAACAGGTGGCACGATGGATGGTGCAATCCGGCTGGTGGAGCGGCAGAAAGGGGTCGTGGCGGGCATGGTGGCGGTGGCCATCGAGGAGAACGCGCGCACTGTCGCATATCGCGAAGCGTATCCATGTGTATCGGCGGTGGTGCCGGGGTCACGCTGGCAAGAAGAGTGCAATGCGCAAACACTGTCGAGCTTTGAGATTTATGAACCGGAGCGCGCCTTTCCGGTTTGAAGCCTCAGATGTCGTTCACCACGAAGGCGAGCGGGCCGGGAGCCACGCCGTCGCCATTGACCGGAGTCAGATCCTGCGGGCAGGCGGACATGACGGCAATAACGTCCGCCTCGGCGCGAAAGCACATGCGGTCGCCTGGGGCGGCGACCGGCGGGGCGAAGCGGGTCGTTCCGTCCGGGGCCAATGGCACGTTCATCCAAAGATTGAACGGCGCGGGGATCACCGGCGCACGAAGGCCGATGGCGATCAGCGCCATGCGAAGATTGTCGGCGCAGTTGTCGTGATAGGCGGTGCAGCCGAGCTGGCGATAGCGGGCGTCATCGCAGGAGGCGATGACCGTGTCATGCACGCCGGGCGAGGTATCTTCGGTGATCGTCAGAAGCGTGCGGCGCAGGGTGCTGACCAGTGGATCGCCGGTCTTGGGAAAGATCGAACCGAGCGTGGTATGCAGGCGGCCCATGGAGAGATGCTCGTGCATGTTTCGATCCGCGAAGGCCCAGAAGTCGCAAACCTGGTGGCCGCTGGGATTGATGACGGTGAGGGTCTGACCCTTGGCCATGCGGACGGCCAGGCCGCAGCGGGCCTCAACCGAGTAGGTGCGGCCGGGCTCGGGCGTGCCGTCCGGGGAAATGGCGATGTCAAGGCTGGCGTTCGTGCCGTCGGGTCGGCCGGGATCGTATTGCTGCATGGCGTATCCTAGACCTATTGGCGTCGGTACGCCAAGCGGGTCAAATCGCAGTGCTTTCCGCCAATTGGTCGCTGGTCAGGCTGTCCTTGTCGCCATCGAGTTTCACCGCGCCGCGTTCAATCACGTAAAATCGGTCGCCCAGGTCGAAGGCAAAGCTGAAGTACTGCTCGACCAGGATAATCGCGATGTCGCCTTGGGATCGTAACAGGCGGATCGCCTCGCCGATCTGCTGGATCACGTTGGGCTGGATGCCCTCGGTGGGCTCGTCCAGCAGCAGGACCTTGGGTTTGGTGATCAACGCGCGGGCGATGGCAAGCTGTTGCTGCTGACCGCCCGACAGGTCGCCGCCGCGCCTTGGTATGAATTCCTTGAGGATTGGAAAGAGGTCGAAGATATCGTCGCGCAAGTGGCGTTCACTGCGCGGCAGGCAGGCAAATCCTGTCTCGAGGTTTTCCTCGACCGTCAGAAACGGGAAGATGTCCCGCCCTTGGGGGACATAGCCGATACCGCGGCGTGCCATGTCATAAGCGCCCAGTTTGCCGATGCTTTCCCCCGCCAGCGTGTAGGTCCCGCCGGAGCGGGGATGGGTGCCGGACAGCGCCTTGAGCAGGGAGGTCTTGCCGACGCCGTTTGTGCCCATGATGCAGGTGACCTCGCCCTGCCGCGCGCCCATATCGATGCCGTTCAGGATCTGGCTGCCGCCATAGTGGAGGGTCAGGCCCTCGACGCTCAGGATATCATCGGCCAAGATACACCTCGATCACGTTTTCATTCTTGGTCACATGGTCGATGGAGCCTTCGGCCAGCACCGAGCCTTCGTGCAGGACAGTGACCTTGCAGCCAAGGCGGCGGACGAATTCCATGTCATGTTCGACGACCACGACGGCACGGGTCTTGGCGGCCTCGCGCAGCAGGTCGGTTGTCTTTTCCCGCTCGGCGGTGGTCATGCCCGCGGCCGGTTCGTCCACCAGCAGAAGCTGCGGGTCTTGCGCCAGCAGCATGCCGATTTCCAGCCACTGTTTCTGTCCGTGCGACAGCTCGCCCGATTTGCGCCCAAGCGCTTGCGCCAGACCGATGGTTTCGGCAAGGTCGGCGACGCGCTCACGATCATCGGTGCTGGGCTTGAAGAACAAAACGGCGAAAGGCGAGCGTGGCTTGCGCAGCGCCATCATCAGGTTGGCCTCAACCGTCTGATCCTCGAACACGGTGGGGCGTTGGAACTTGCGGCCCACGCCCGCCATGGCGATGGTGCTTTCGGATTTGCCAAGCAGCGACACGGGCGGCTCGCCCCAGAGGACACGGCCCTCGTCGGGCTTGGTTTTGCCGGTGACCACGTCCATGAAAGTGGTCTTGCCCGCGCCATTGGGGCCGATAACGGCGCGTAACTCCTTGTTTCCGATCGAGAACGACAGATTGTTTAGCGCCTTGAAGCCGTCGAAGCTGACCGAGACGCCGGAAACTTCCAGAAGCTGGCTCATTTGTCGGCCTCCTGTTCGCGCAGGGCGCCCTGGTCGGGGCCGAGGTCGGCGCCGTGGCGATCGGGGGTCAGGCGATCCGCCAGCAGGTCGAAGAGCCCGCCGATGCCTTTCGGGGCGAACAGCGTGACCGCGACGAATGACAAGCCCAGCAGCACCGTCCACCAGTCGACCCACTGGATGCGCCAACTGCCCAGCACGATATCGGGGGCCTGCCCGCCGGTGAACCACGTGGACAAAAGCGACACGAAAGCGGCGCCGATGACCGCGCCGTAAAGCCGCCCTCGCCCGCCGATGGCGACCCAGACGGCGAGATAGATCGAGGCGATGGGCGCCAGTTCCGCGGGATTTATGATGCCGGCCTGCGGATAATAAAGCGCGCCGGCGATGCCCGCGATGACGGCCGATAGTGTGAAGACGAAAAGCTTGTACGCCTCGACCGGGTAGCCGAGGAAGCGCACGCGCGCCTCGTCATCGCGGATGCCGCGCAGGACCGAGCCGAACTTGCCCGAGACGACCCAGGTGGCCAGCCAGTAGCCCAGCCCGAGCGCGAGCGCCGAGGCCCAGAGGAACCACACTGAGACGACCGATTGCGGAACATTGCCGAGGCCGGGCAGGTTTTGTAGGCCCGAGAGGCCGTTGTTGCCGCGCAAGCCACTGTCGTTCTGAAAGAGGTAGAGGGCGAGCGCGAGGGTCATCGCCTGGGTCAGGATCGACAGGTACACGCCCGTTACCCGGCTGCGGAAGGCGAACCAGCCGAAGACCAGCGCCAGTAGGCCGGGTACCAACACCACGGCGGCCAGTTGCAGGGGCAGCGAGTGGGCGACCGCCCAGATCGACGGAAACTCGGACGCGCCGACGACGCCGAAGATCTGGCTGGCGATGCCGTCGGATATCTGTTCGGGGGTGGGTGGCAGCACTTCGGCGGACATGCTTTCGACCACGATGAGGCGGGTGCGTTCGTACATCAGCCACATTCCGATGGCGTAGCCGCCCAGCCCGAAAAAGGCCATGTGCCCCAGCGACAGGATCCCGCAATAGCCCCAGACGAGGTCCATCGCCAGCGCCACGAGACACAGGCAAAGCGTCTTGCCCAGTGTCTTGACGAAGCTGGTTGAGATCGCGCCGATGCCGAACCCTTCGGACAGGATGGTTACGCCGACCGTGAAGAGCGCGAGGCACGCCATGAAGATCAGGATCGCCGGAAAGCGCAGGACCAGCGGTTGGCGACGGGTCGATAGCGCGACATCAGACATTGCCATGCCCTCCGTGTGCTCGAAGTGTCTGGATATCGAGCCTTATGGTGGACAATTGGCGCAGAGGTGTCGGCCTCGGTCTATGGCCGGGGCCGAGGCCGATGCGGGTCAGTAGACGCGTTGCACGCGTCGAGACAGAAAGAACCCGTGACCGGAGGCGTTCCGGCACTCGAATCCCGTGCGTTCCGACCAGCATGTGATCTCGCCCCAGGTCGCACTTACGCCGTAGGGAGCCTTTTCGGCAATGTCGGAATTCCTCGGTGTGTTGGCACATTCCATCTGGACCGTCCCGGTCTCTAGCATCGAGAACTTGTGCCCCCAGGTCGCGCTGCAATTCGACGGTCTTGGCTGCGCATCCGGTCCGGTTTTCTCTATGATTTCGCAAATTATGTCGGAGGAGGTTTGCCCTATGCCGACGGAACATTCGATGTTTCCGGACGGCGTCTCGAACAGGAAAACGTCCGCAAGCGCTGGGCTGGCAAAAAGAAAAGGAAGAGCAGTCAAAATGCGCATAATGCAAATCTCCATCCATGCTGAATATGACCCTAGCGTTCCGATCCGGCATTCCTCTGTCAAGACGCATCTATGCCTCCGCCGCCCGGCCCTTGAGCGCGATGATGCCGCGCGGCCGGAATTGGATGAAGAGGATGATGAAGAGGATCATGTAGGTTTGCGCCGCCAGCGTGTTCGACGGGTTCAGCCATTCGATGCCTTTCTGGAGCGAGCCCACGAGTGTAGCGCCGAGCAGCGTGCCCCAGATGTTGCCGACGCCGCCCACGACCACGGTCATAAAGCTTTGCACGATATAGTCGGCACCCATCTCGGACGTGACCTTGGCGTAAAGCCCGATGGCCACGCCCGCGATGCCCGCGATGCCCGACCCGAAGCCGAAAGTCAGCATGTTGATCCGGTCGGGGTTGATCCCCATCGAGGCCGCCATGCGGGGGTTTTGCGTGACCGCGCGCACTTCCAGCCCCAGCCGGGTGCGATTCATCACCAGGAGGAACAGGGCGAGGAACAAGAGTGCCAAAACGAAGATCGCGATGCGGATATAACTGATCGAGACGATGTCGTTGAACACCAGTGAACCGTCAAGCCATCCGGGCGCCGTCAGCGGGCGGGCCTGCGTGCCAAAGATGTTCTTGGCGATCTGTTGCAGCGCGATTGAGATGCCGAAGGTGGCCAGCAGCGTTTCCAGCGGGCGGTGATAGAGCCAGCGGATGACCAGCCGTTCCATCGCCACGCCCGCCGCGAAGGTCACGGCAAAGGCCAGCGGGATGGCGAGGATCACCGACAGCGTCTGGTCCGGGATGATCTGTTGCACGACAAAGCCGGTATAGGCGCCCATCATGATGAACTCGCCATGGGCCATGTTGATCACGCCCATCACGCCAAAGGTGATGGCAAGTCCGATGGCGGCGAGGAAATAGATCGACCCGAGCGAAATGGCGTCGAGCGCAAGGTCGGCGGCCTGGTTGACGGCAACGCGCGTTTCAATGCCGTTGAGGGCAACCATCGCGGCCAGCGCGACGGCGGGTGGAGCGCCGGTGAAGACCTCGTAAAAAGAATACTGGCCAAGCGTCTCGTCTATCTCGGCCTCGGTGGCGACTGGGTCGACCGTGCCCTGTTCCGCGAGCTTTGCATAGGCCATGTCGCGGGCGTCTTCGGTGTCGAGCGTGGCAACCTGAACCCCGGCAACCGTGTCGTTTTCAAGATTGGCCACGAGCGCTGCGGCCTTGTCGGCACGGCTGATGCGTGGCTTGGCGAAGCCTTCCGAGACCAGCAGGTCATAGGCGTCCTCGCGGGACAGAACCTCGGAGCCGGGTTTCAGAACGCGGGCGATTTCGGGACTCGCGGGCGCGGTTTCCGCTGCTTCCAGCCGGGTCGTCACCAGCGGGTTCAGCGTGCCGCGCAGATCGACGCCCAGATCGCCCTGAAAACCTTCGATAGCGGCGATGCGTTCTTCTTCGGTTTCGCCGAAACGGATGGTCAGCAAGCGTTCGAGGCGTTCGGCGCGGGCTTTGAGGGTCGGATCGGTCTCGGCCTCGATCGCCGCGCGCAGGGGGGGCAAGTGCGAGGCTTCGGCGTCCCGCTCGACATTGTCGATGGCGGTGCGGCGGGTGGCGAGGTCTTCGGCGGTCAGCTGGAATTTCACCAGCGCGGCGCCGATCATCTTGCGCACGCCTGAATTGGGCTTGGACTGGTCGTAGTCGTCGTCGGGCAACTCGCCCAGTGGCGTGTCCCCGGCAAAGTCAAAGCCGCGGATCGTGTCACGGTCGATCTCTTCGGCCCAGATGAAAAGGCCGGTCTCAGCATTCCGCCACAGCTCCTTGTCCTGCCACTTGCGCAGGACGGTCTGTGCCTCAGGCAGGCCGCTTCCGGCGATGGCGTCGATGGTGGGGGCGACCTTGGTGCGCGATGGCTTGGCCAGTTGGTCCGCATGCTCCTGCATCAGTTGCTGGATCGGCGCATCCGCTTGCTGTGCCGCGGCGGGCAAGTATGTGAAAACGAGCGTGAGGATCAGCAACAGGCGTGCCATGCACGAACCTCCCAAAGGGAAAAAGAAGGGGGTGAAGGGCGGCGCAGGGGCCGCCCTTCGGATCTCAGTGGATCAGTAGTTCGACTTGATCTGCACGCAGGTCTCGGTCTCGGTGTTGTACATACCGCACTCGAGCTCCTGCCAGTCGGACTTCAGCACGGCCGATTCCGGAAGGTAGTCCGTCCAGGCGTCCCCCGGCACTTCCTCGGTCTGGCTGATGATGTCGAACTGGCCGTCTTCCTGGATTTCGCCGATGAGAACCGGCTTGGCCAGGTGGTGGTTCGGCAGCATGACCGCGGTGCCGCCAGTCAGGTTCGGGAATTCCTGCCCGTACATCGCCTCGCGCACCGCGTCGACCTTGGTGGTGCCGGCCTCTTCGGCGGCGTTCACCCACATGTTGAAGCCGATGTAATGCGCCTCCATCGGATCGTTGGTCACACGTTCCTCGCCCATGCGGGCCTTCCACGCCTCGATCCATTCGGCGTTGGCGTCGGTGTCAGCGGATTGGAAATAGTTCCACGCCGCCAGATGCCCGACGAGGTTCGAGGTGTCAAGACCCGAAAGCTCTTCTTCGCCCACAGAGAAGGCGACGACGGGGATGTCATCGGCCGACACGCCTTGTGCTGCCAATTCCTTGTAGAAACCCACGTTGGCGTCGCCGTTGATGGTCGATATCACGCCGACCTGCTTGCCGCCCGCACCCAGCGCTACCACGTCCGACACGATCTTGGACCAGTCGGAATGGCCGAAGGGCGTGTAGTTGACGAAAATGTCTTCGTCAGCGATGCCCTTCGATTTCAGATAGGATTCCAGGATATTGTTCGTCGTGCGCGGATAGACATAATCGGTGCCCAGCAGCGCAAAGCTTTCGACGCCGAGTTCTTCGAGGAAGTAATCCGTTGCCGGGATCGCCTGCTGGTTCGGTGCCGCGCCGGTGTAGAACACGTTCTTGGAGCTTTCCTCGCCCTCATATTGCACGGGATAGAACAAAAGGCCGTTCAATTCCTCGATGACCGGCAGCACCGATTTGCGGCTGACGCTGGTCCAGTTGCCGAAGATCACGTCGACCTCGTGCACGGTAAGCAGTTCGCGTGCCTTTTCGGCAAATAGCGGCCAGTCAGAGGCTGGATCGACGACCACTGCTTCGAGGTCGCAGCCCAGAACGCCGCCTTTCTCGTTCTGCTGTTCGATCAGCATTTCCATAGTGTCCTTGAGCGTCGTTTCCGAGATTGCCATCGTGCCGGACAGCGAGTGCAGCACACCCACCTTGATCGGGCAGTCCTGTGCGAAGGCCGGAGCAGACAGCGTCGTCAGGACGGCCGCAGTGCTCAAAAGTTTGCTAGTCATGTCAAAATTCCCTTGCGTAACGCGCAGGGTTCTTGTGAGCCGAAACCGAATGTCCCATATCTCCCCCACGCAACTTGATTGCGGAGTGCGGTGGTGTTTCTGGATTGCAAGACCGGCACCATCGCACGTTCGAGCGGGCGGCAAGCGCCCGTCGGACATATTGGTTTCACAAGATTCTGCGCTGCGGCGACGATTCAGGCGGCCCGAGACGCCGTTACTGCCGGAGTGGTCTATTTATTCAGCGGTTTTTGGCGCGAGCGCCTATTTTTTCGACGGCGCGGTGTCCAGCTGACCTCAACTCTCAAGAAGAAAACTCTGGCAGTAGCGGATCTCCGCATCTGCCCGCCGCCGCGCCCAGCGTGCCCGATGCGGATCGCGCGAGAATTGGGCGGTGCTGAGAATTTGCGCGTGGACGATCTTGGCGCTGATGCGATGTGCCAACAGGTGGCTGCGCCGATCGGCCAAGGATATGGCCGCGAGCATTTGCTCGAATCGTGCGCGCCGGGCTTCTAAAAGGTCAGCCTTGGGATCTCGGAGCAGCCAGGCATGTTCGAGTTCTGCGGAAAAGCGGCCTGTGCAGCCGGCGAAAACTTCGGGCAAGGGCAAGGCGGATGACGCCGTGCCGATACAGAGGCAGCAAACTACGAGAAAAGTTCTTAAACCGCACATGCCTTGATCGTCACGCCTGTAAATCGGGCGGGCAACTCCTGCATTCGACCGCGCGCTCCCTTTTTGGCCGGGTGTGTTCCTGCGGTACCGATTGCGCCCAAAAACGAAGCATAACCGCCAAAATCTGCCACTTTGTTGGTCGTCAAGGCTGGCGCGCAGTGTGCGGCCGCTGGTGGAGGTGGAACAGGTGCACCCCTTGGTGCTGGCTTTGCGCGTTGCGAAGACACAAGGCTGCCATGCTTCTTGCCCCGGACATCACGGTTCGTTCCGACGCCACGGCCCTGCCAAGGGCTACCGGACAGTTGCGCGTTTCGTCCAAGCTACGGGAGGGAAAAAGTGTTCTGGACAAGCTGCATAGCGCGGGCTGTGCTCGGGCGTTGTTCACGGGCCGGACCGACGCGGTAGAGGCGGTCGTGGTGAACACCTCGGGTGGTCTGACCGGGGGGGATCGGTTCGACATCGAGGCGACGGCCGGGGAAAGCAGCCGTCTTGTTGTCACAACGCAGGCGGCCGAGCGGGCATATCGCAGCAACTCAGGCTTGGCACGGGTGCGGTCGAGGCTGCATGTCGGGGCGGGCGCGACGCTTTGCTGGCTGCCGCAAGAGTTATTGGTATTCGACGGCGCCGCGCTGGAGAGACGGCTGGAGGCCGAGATCGACGATACGGCAGAGTTCATCATGGCCGAGCCGGTCGTGTTCGGCCGCCTTGCCATGGGCGAAACAGTCGCGCACGCAGATTTCATTGACCGGGTCATCGTGCGCCGTGGCAATAGTCCGGTTTACGCGGATCGCGTGGCATTGACTGGTGACATTCCCGGTCGGTTGGCACAAGCGGCGGTCGCTGCGGGGATGACTGCGATGGCAAGCGCGCTCTATGCGGGGCGCCGGGCGAAAAGCCTTTTGCCCAAAGTGCGGGCGCTACTGCCGGTGACCGGGGGCGCAAGCCTGTTGGGGCCGGACGTGCTGGTGGTGCGGGTACTGGCGCGCGACGGCTTCGAGTTGCGCCGAACGCTGTGTCCTGTGCTCGAAACCCTGTCGAATGCGGCCCTGCCAAGATCCTGGAGGCTTTGACCCAAGATGCAATTGACGCCCAGAGAGAAAGACAAACTGATGGTGGCCATGGCCGCCGAGGTCGCGCGCAAGCGAATGGCGCGGGGGGTCAAGCTGAACTACCCTGAGGCGGTTGCGCTGATCACCGACGCGGTGGTCGAAGGCGCCCGCGACGGACGCACCGTCGCCGACATGATGGAGGCCGGGGCCGAGGTCATAACCCGGGACGACTGCATGGTGGGTGTGCCCGAGATGATCCACGAAGTGCAGGTCGAGGCCACCTTTCCCGACGGCACCAAGCTTGTCACCGTACATAACCCCATTCGCTGACCCGACAGGAGACCTGACCCATGCGACGCCTCGTTTTGACACTCTTTCCCGCATTGCTGGCGGCCGGGCCGGCCTTTGCCCATCTGGATCCGGGCGCGCACGGGTCTTTTGCCGCGGGGCTGTCGCATCCGGTCTTAGGGGCGGACCATATCCTCGCCATGGTGGCGGTGGGCCTGTGGGCCGCAAGTCTTGGAGGTCGGGCTTTCGCGGCCTTGCCGGTGGGATTTGTGGGCGCGATGACGTTGGGGTTCTTGGTATCGCTGGGCGGTCTGGCGCTGCCGATGGTCGAGCCGATGATTCTGGTCTCGGTCCTTGTCTTGGGGGTGCTGGTCGCCACAGCGGCTCGGTTGCCGCTGTCCGCGGCAGTTGCGATCACGGCGGCACTTGGTCTTTTCCACGGCCACGCCCATGGTGCCGAGATCGGCGGTGCGACGGCGCATAGCTATCTTGCCGGCTTTGTCACCGCAACGGCGGCGCTTCATGCGCTTGGGGCCGCCGCGGGCTGGGCGCTGGGCCGGCTCGGCGGCGCGCTGGTGGCGCGCGGGGCCGGAGTCGCTGTCGCGTTGGGTGGGTCTGCCTTGGTCATGGCGGGGTAAGACTATGATTCCCGGACAGATCTTTCCCGCCGAGGGCATGCTGGAACTGAATTCGGACCGCCAACCGATCACGCTGGAGGTCGCCAATACCGGCGACCGACCCGTGCAGGTGGGCAGCCATTACCATTTTGCCGAGACGAATCCCGCGCTGGACTTCGATCGCGATGCGGCGCGAGGGCACCGTCTGGACATTGCCGCTGGCACAGCCGTGCGGTTCGAGCCTGGTCAGCGCCGTGAGGTTCAACTGATTCCGATATCGGGCGCCCGCCGCGTGTTCGGCTTCAACCAGCAGATCATGGGAGAGTTGTAATGCCCGCAACCATCTCTCGCTCAGAATACGCCGCCATGTTCGGCCCCACCACGGGCGACAGGCTGCGCCTGGCCGATACCGACCTGATCGTCGAGGTCGAGCGCGACCTGACCGCGCTGAATGCCGGTGCCGCCGCGACGGGTGGAATTGGCGGGAACGCGGCGCTTTATGGCGAGGAGGTCAAGTTCGGCGGCGGCAAGGTGATCCGCGACGGGATGGGCCAAAGCCAGGCGACGCGCGCCGACGGGGCGGTCGATACGGTCATCACAAACGCGCTGATTCTGGACTACACCGGCATCTACAAGGCCGATGTCGGCCTGAAGGACGGGGCGATCCACAAGATCGGCAAGGCAGGAAACCCGGACACGCAGCCCGGTATCGACATCGTCATCGGCCCGGGCACCGAGATCATCGCGGGCGAGGGGCGTATCCTGACCGCCGGCGGCTTTGACAGCCATATCCATTTCATCTGCCCGCAACAGATAGAGGATGCGCTGCATTCGGGACTGACGACGATGCTGGGCGGTGGCACTGGACCTGCGCACGGCACGCTGGCCACCACCTGCACGCCGGGGCCGTGGCACCTTGGGCGGATGTTGCAGTCCGCCGATGCGTTCCCGATGAACCTGGCCTTTGCCGGTAAGGGCAACGCCTCGCTGCCCGCTGCGCTGGAGGAACAGGTGATGGCCGGGGCCTGCGCGCTGAAGCTGCACGAGGACTGGGGCACCACCCCGGCCGCCATCGATTGCTGCCTGTCGGTGGCCGATGCGATGGACGTGCAGGTGATGATCCACACCGACACGCTGAACGAATCCGGGTTCGTCGAGAACACGGTGGCGGCGATGAAGGGCCGCACGATCCACGCCTTCCATACCGAGGGCGCGGGCGGAGGCCATGCGCCGGATATCATCAAGATCTGCGGGCAGTCCAACGTGCTGCCGTCCTCGACCAACCCGACGCGTCCTTTCACCGTCAACACGCTGGAAGAGCATCTGGACATGCTGATGGTCTGTCACCATCTGGACAAGTCTATCCCCGAGGACATCGCCTTTGCCGAAAGCCGCATCCGCCGCGAGACGATCGCCGCCGAAGACATTCTGCACGACATGGGGGCGTTCAGCATCATCGCCTCGGACAGCCAGGCGATGGGTCGTGTGGGCGAGGTGATCATCCGCACGTGGCAGACCGCCGACAAGATGAAGAAACAGCGCGGACGGCTGGCTGACGAAACCGGCGAGAACGACAATCTGCGGGCCCGTCGCTATGTCGCCAAGTACACGATCAACCCGGCCATCGCGCATGGCATTTCCGATCACATCGGGTCCATCGAGGAAGGCAAGCGCGCCGACCTGGTGCTGTGGAGCCCGGCCTTTTTCGGCGTGAAGCCAGACATGGTTCTGATCGGCGGCTCGATTGCCTGTGCGCAGATGGGCGACCCAAATGCCTCGATCCCGACGCCGCAGCCGGTCTACACGCGGCCCATGTTCGGTGCCTATGGACGAGCGCTGGAGGCGTCCGCTGTCACCTTCGTGTCAGCTGCGGCGCATGACAACGGCATCGGCGATACGCTTGGGATCGTCAAGCAGACGCTGCCAGTACAGAACACCCGTGGCATCGGCAAGGCGGATCTGAAGCTGAACGATGCCTGCCCCGAGATCGACGTGAACCCCGAAACCTATGAAGTGCGCGCCAACGGTGAGCTGCTGACTTGCGAGCCGGCCAGCGAACTGCCGATGGCCCAGCGTTACTTTTTGTATTGAGAGCCATGACAAAATTTCCCGTAGCCCAGATAATTCATCCCGCCGGAACGTGGCGCGGCGTGGCCGCGCTGTGTCCGCTGACCTACGAGGACCGCTTTTTCCGCCGCCGCAAGCTGACGGTCGAGGACGGCTGGTCGATCATCGCGGATTTCCAGAAGACGGTGTCGTTGAACGACGGCGACGCGCTGGAAATCGGCGAGGGGTTGCTGGTGCGGATCGTGGCGGCGCCCGAGGCGCTGCTGGCGGTCACGGGGCCGGACCTGGCGCGGCTGGCCTGGCACATCGGCAACCGGCACACGCCCTGCCAGGTCGAGGCGGACAGGTTGCTGATCCGGCAAGACCCGGTGATCGCGCACATGCTGGCGCATCTGGGGGCGAGCACAACAACGGTGACCGAGCCCTTCCGGCCCGAAGGCGGTGCCTATGGGCACGGTCGCACGCACAGTCACGAGCATGGGGCCTCGGCGCATCATGCGCACTGACATGAAGCTTCTGACGCTGGCGCAATGGCTGTCACCGGCCTATCCCATCGGCGCCTTTGCCTGGTCCCACGGTGTGGAGCAGGCGATACAGGATGGCCGGATTGCCGATGCGATCGGGTTAGAGGGCTGGTTGCGCAGCTGCCTGCGCGAAGGTTCGGGGCGCTCCGATGCGATTTGGCTGCGGTTGGCAGCAGGGCAGGGCGACGTGCATGATCTAGATGCAGAGGCGCGCGCCTTCGCACCCTCCGCCGAACGGCTGGCCGAGACGGCACGGCAGGGGGCGGCTTTCGTGCGGACGACGAACGCGGTCTGGGGGCTGGACCTGCCCGACCTGCTGCTGCCCATGGCTGTGGGACGGGCTGTGCATTTGATGGCACTCGATGTGGACGCGGCAGTGCTGCTGTACCTTCAGTCCGTCGCATCGAACCTTGTCTCTGCGGCGTTGCGCCTGATGCCCCTGGGACAGACCGAAGGGCAGCAGGTTCTTGCGGCTCTTCAGGACGATATCCTGATCATCGAGGCCGAGACGCGCAGCGCAACCCGTCACGACGTTTTCAGCAACGCGTTTCTGTCCGACATCGCGGCGATGCGGCACGAAACCCTCGAACCGAGGCTTTTCCAGTCATGACACGTATGAACGGCCCCCTGCGCATTGGGATCGGTGGTCCCGTAGGCGCCGGCAAGACGACCCTGACCGCGCGCCTGTCGGAGCGGTTGAAAGACGATTACTCGATCGGGGTGATCACCAACGACATCTATACGCAGGAGGATGCCGAGGCGCTGATGCGGATGCAGATCCTGCCCTCGGACCGGATTATCGGGGTAGAGACGGGGGGCTGCCCGCACACCGCGATCCGCGAGGATGCGTCTATTAACCTGGCCGCCGTGGCCGAGATGCGCGAACGGCACCCGGATGTGGAGGTGGTGCTGATCGAGTCGGGCGGCGACAACCTGTCCGCCACCTTCAGCCCCGAACTGGCCGATCTGACGATCTATGTGATCGACACCGCCGCGGGCGAGGAAATCCCGCGCAAGGGTGGTCCGGCGATCACACGATCGGACATTCTGGTCATCAACAAGACCGACCTCGCGCCGCATGTCGGGGCGTCGCTGGACGTAATGCGCGATGATGCCACGCGCGTGCGGCAGGACCGGCCGTTTCTTTTCACATCCCTCAAGGCGGGTGACGGTGCCGATGCGGTAATAGCCGAGATCAAGAGCCTGTCCGGGCTTTGAACGCGGCCTTTGGTGCAGCGTGTGAACGTGCGGAGGTGGACCATCAGGCGCGCAGACATCCCGGAACCTTGGTCCGTTGCTATTCGCAGTCTCAGGCGGCTTTCACGGCTAGGGCGGCGATGCGGCTATATCGGCCAGCATCCGGTTGAGCATCCGGTCACAGTCGGCCAACTGGCCCTCATCGATATATTCGTCGCGCTTGTGGCCTTGCCCTTCCATCGAACCGGGGCCGCAGACAACCGTCGGAATGCCCAACCCGTGGAACGTGCCGGCCTCGGTGCCGAACGCCACCTTCGTCATCCCGGTGTCCGCCCAGTCGGCCACGTCCTTTGCCGCGCGGCAGTCCGTCGGTGTGTCGAGGCCGGGATAGGCGCTCTTTTCGTGCAGCGTGATCTTGGCCGCCGGGTGCGTCGCTTCGAGATCTTGCGCGATGCGGTCGATCCGGGCGAGGAGCGCGTCGGGGTCATCGGCGGCAAGGTGGCGGAATTCCAAATCCATCTCGGCGGCGTCGGGGACGATATTGACCGCCGTGCCGCCCCAAAAACGTCCGCAATGCACCGTGGAGAAGGGAATGTCGAACGCCGGGTCGCGCGCGCCGCTTTCTTCCAGCTCGGTTTGCAAGGCGCGCAGGCGCGACAGGAAATCCGCAGCCAGATGCACCGCGTTGAGATAGCGCGGGGCCAGCGCCGAATGGCCCGCTTCGCCGTGAAAACGTGCGGCGAGTGCACGCTTGCCCTTGTGGCCGGTGGCCACGTCCATTTGCGTCGGCTCGCCGACGATGCAGACCCTGGGCGCGGCCAGCAAAGGTGCCAGCCTGTCCCGCATCTCCGCGATCCCCTTGCAGCCGATCTCCTCGTCATAGGATAGAACCAGTTTCAGTGGCTCCTTCAGGTCCGCCCGCGCCGCGCGGGCCGCCAGCGACAACATGCAGGCGGCGAAACCCTTCATGTCGGTCGTCCCGCGCCCGTACAATCGACCGTCTTCACGGGTCAGGCGAAAGGGCGGGCGGGTCCAGTCCTGTCCGGCGACGGGCACCACGTCGGTATGGGCCGACAGCAGCACCCCGCCCGCGCTCTGCGGCCCAATTTCGGCATAGAGGCCCATCTTGTCGCCGCAGGGTGCGGGTAGGGGGGTGACGCGAAAGCCCAAGCTGCACAGGTGATCGGCGACGAAGTCCATCAGGGCGAGATTGCTTTGGTCACTGACCGTCTCAAAGCCGATCAGGCGGTCGAGCAACGCCAAGGTGTCGGTCATGTCGCGTCCTCGTGGGCCATTTCGCGGCTCGCATGTTCGAAGAATGCGGCGTTGGTCCGGCTGTTCAAAGCACCGGGCAGGCTCAGCATACCCATCGCCATCGGGGAGACATCGCCCACAAGCGGCACGAAGCTAAGCGGTTTGCCGTCGGGCGCACTGGTGCTGCGCGGGCGGAAATTGGCGATGGAATAGCCAAAACCGTTGGCCACAAGGCTGCGCATCACCGCCATGTCGCGGGTGCGTTCACTGATCATCGGCCGCAGGTCGGCGCGTGTGAAGAACGAGAGAAAATAATCCGCGCTCATCGGCAGATCCAGCAGAACCATCGGATGCGGCGCGAGGTCCCGCACGGTCAGGCTGTCCCGCAAGGCAAGCGGATGGTCCGGCGACAGAAGTACGAAGGGCGCGAGTTCACAAATGGGATGGAATTCCATGTCGGTGGGCAGGGTCATGTCATAGCTCAGCGCGAGGTCGATCTCGCCCCGGCGCAGGCCGGCGAAGATGTCGCTTTGTGTAAGTTCGACCTGGCTCATCCGCACCTCGGGAAACCGCGCCTCGAAACTGCGGCGCAGGCTGGGCAGGACGATCTGGGCGAAGGTGACGAGACAGCCGACGCGCAGCGGCCCCTGAACGGTGCCCGAGACTGTAGCGGCAAGCCGGATCAGTTCCGTCGCCTCGCTTAGGACCGTTTGCGCCTGCAAGGAAAGTGTCCGGCCCGCTTCGTTCAGGCGCAGCCCGTGCGCGTGCTGTCGGACGAAAAGCGACACGCCAAGTTCCGACTCCAACTGCGAGATGGCGGCAGAGATCGAGGGAGACGAGAGATTGAGCTTTTGACTGGCCGCAGCGATGCTGCCGCTTTCGCCGGCGGCAACGAAATATTCAAGCTGGCGCAGGGTGAACCTGAGAGGCATGAGCGGGTCTCCGATAGGCCAGGCCATGGTGGCGGATGGGTAAGCCTGCGTCCAGTGCTTCAATCGTCGCCCGGCACGCCGTAGGACGGAGCCTCGCGCGGGTCGAGGGCGCGTTGCACGTAGGCGTCGATCTGTGGCTTATAGACCTCCCAAGCGGCGGCCA
This sequence comes from Roseovarius sp. THAF9, assembly GCF_009363715.1. Taxonomy (NCBI): domain Bacteria; kingdom Pseudomonadati; phylum Pseudomonadota; class Alphaproteobacteria; order Rhodobacterales; family Roseobacteraceae; genus Roseovarius; species Roseovarius sp. THAF9. The sequence goes on along the minus strand of NZ_CP045404.1, from coordinate 3,283,104 downwards.
CGGCCTCGATCGGGCAGTCCTCGGTCCAGTCGCAGCGCAGGTCGGCCACGGGCCAGGCAACCCGATCCACGATCTTCATGCCTGCCGAGTGCACCGGCCCGGCCTCGCCTCCTGCCGCAAGTCCGGCTCGCATGGCCGCCAAAAGGCGGTCGCCGATATGGCCCGTGGCCTTGGTGAAGTTTGCGACGATAGCGGCGGGGACTTCATCGTTTGCCAGAAGATTGCCGCCCGAGGCCACGTCGGCACCTTCGGCCTGAGTCCAGATGCCCAGCGAGTTGGGGCCGGAGTGGATGGCGGTGCGGCCCTGAGCGTCGACGGCCAGCACCTGACGGTACTCGATGAACGCGCCGCGCTTTCGTACTTCGGCGATGGCGTCGGATGCGGAAAGACCGCTTTCCATCAGGTCGAGCGTCAGGGGGCCAAGCGTCGGGTCGGTCACGTTCTGGGAGGCGACGGCGCCAACGCCGGCACGCGCGAAGGAACATCGCGCCGCCACGGCGGGCGACGAGGACGAGATGGCGATACCGAACATGCCGGTCTCGGCGCAGCGGGCGACAAGCGAGAAAGTCATGCCGGGATCACCGCTGTGCCGTCGATTTCCACCAGCCATTCGGGCCGCGCCAGCGCCTGCACCACCAGTCCGGTCGACACCGGGTGCACGCCTTTTATGTATTCTCCTATCGTCCGGTAGATCGCCTCGCGGTGGCGGACATCGGTGATATAGACCACGACCTTCACGAGGTGGCTCATGTCGCCGCCCGCTTCCTCGATCAGCTGGCGGATGTTCTGCATCACCTTGTGGGTCTGCTCGACCGGGTCGTGGCTTTCGATGTTCCGGGCGTCATCCAGGTTCTGCGGGCATTGGCCGCGCAGCCAGACGATGCGCCCCGAGGCCTCGGTCACAACGGCTTGGCAGAGGTCGTTGTCGAGGTTCTGTTCGGGGTAGGTATCCGAGGTGTTGAAGGGGCGGATGCGGGTGTGGGCCATGCGGGCTGCTCCGTTACGAATGATGGGTCGGCCATAGCCGAAAAGGGCGGGTCTGTCAGGCGATTGCCCGCCCCCCGCGTCAGAGTCTCGGCTCGAAGCCCGGGTCGATCCGGCTCATCAGGTATTGTGCGAAGTCGAAGTTGGGCCGTTCGAGATGCGACAGATGTCCCGGCTCCGCCCCGTCGGCGCAGAGCCCGCGATAGACTTTCTCGGTACAGCCGCGATCCTCGATATTCACGTCGTCCAGCAGGGCTTTGAGGTCCGCCAGGTTCTGTTCCGCTTCGGCGTCTCCGGCATAGTCGTTGGACATGCCGCCTCCAAACCGGATGCGCACCCGCGACGGGCCTTGTGGATGCAGGCTCAGATACCAGAAATAGCCCGGCGTCAGGGTGATCATCAGGCTGGGATAGATCGCGATGAGATAGGTCATGCGGCGCTCATCGCCCTCCAGGCGTGTGTTGCTCGGGTGCGCCATGGCGATACGCAGGGAGTCGTCCTTGAGGATCGTGTGATAGTTGAAGGCGGCGTAACCCGGAGGGCAAACCATTTCCTCCAGCTTTGAGAGGCCCCCAATGGTGCCCGCGTGACAGACGGGCAGGTGATAGCTTTCCATGAAGTTTTCGGCCAGCACCTTCCAGTTCGTGTCCCAGACATGCTCCTCGAAGAAGGTTTCGGTGTAGTTATTCATGTCGTAGCCGGCGATCATATGCTCCAGTTCGGCAAGCCGTGCGGCGACTGGTTCGGCCTCTGGGTTCAGGGTGATGAAGACCCAGCCCAGCCATACCTCGCAGCGGATCCGGGGCAGGGAGTAGTCGGATTTGCAGAACCCGGCGTTGCCGGACATCGCAGGCGCGCCGCGTAGCGAGCCGTCGAGGTTGTAGGTCCAGGCGTGGTAGGGGCAGACGATGGATTTCGTATGCCCGCGACCATGCAAGAGCGTTGACATGCGGTGGCGGCAGACATTCGAGAACGCTTTCAGGTCGCCCTCGCGGTCGCGCAGGACGATTATGGGCTGATCGGCCAGATCACAGGTGACGTAGTCGCCCGATTTGGCCAGCGCGTCGGCGCGGCCGACGCAGTACCATTCCTTGCGGAAGATATGATCGATCTCGGCCTGCAGGAACGCATCGGTCTTGTAGACCTCGGGCGGCATGGCACGGGCCTGTTCGAACGGGACCGAGACATTGGCACGCAGGGCGTCGATCGGGTTTGCGATGGACTTGGCGAGGGTCATGCTGTGGCTCTGCTCATTCCGCTGCGGCGGCATTGGGTGTCGGGCTATAGTCACGGTACTTGCGCTGGATCGCGATCTGATCGGCGACATGAGCCGCATCGTGCCAAACGCCCCAGATAAAGGTCGAGCCGCGCCGCGACTGCCATGGCAGGCCGAGGAAGTAGATGCCAGTCTCGGGCGAGACGCCACGATTATGGATGGGGCTGCCGTTTTCGTCGAAGGCGTCGACCTTCATCCAGCTGAAATCCTGACGATATCCGGTGGCCCAGATGATCGTGCCGATACCTTCGGCCGCAAGGTCCAACGTGCGGACCGGATTGGTCAGGCAATCTGGGTCGGGCAAAAACTCCCGCGCTTGAGGCTCTTGCGGCAGGTCAAGGCCGTGACGCGCGGCATAGGCATCGCACTGATCGAGTAGGTCGATGTAATAATCGTCGCCCGCTTTTATATTGGCTTGCAGGTCGTTACCGATGAACAACGTCCCGCCCTCAAAGGCATTGGCACGACCCAACAGCGTCATGCCGCCCTGCGCCAGCTTGCGAAAATCCACGGTCTTGCCGCCCTCGGCCCCGCTGACCGAAATCGTCACATGCTCGGTGCCCGGCGCCTTGGCCGGCACATCCCACAGGCCCAGCACGCCCAGCCACCAGCAATAGTCGCGACCCCGGTACATGCGCGGCGGACGGTCATGCGGCCCGACGCAGAGAAATACCTTGCGGCCTACGCGTTGCAGCTCGTCGGCGATCTGTCCGCCGGAAGAGCCCGCGCCCACCACCAGCACCGCGCCCTCGGGCAGGGTGGCGGGGTTGCGATAGTCGGCGGAGTGCAGTTGCGTGACGCCCGCGCAGTCGGGGACGATGCCGGGGATAACGGGATGCTGGAACGCGCCGGTGGCGGCAATCACGGAATTGGCCTCGATCACGCCGTCCGAGGTGGTCACCGTAAATCCGGGGCGGCCTTCATTGCGGTCCAGTCGTTTCACCTCGACGCCGGTGCGGATGGGAGCGTCGATCATCTGCGCGTAGGCGGTCATGTAATCGGCCACCTCTTCCTTGGTCGGAAAGGCCTCGGGATGTGATGCGCTGAATTCCATGTTGGGGAACCGGTCATGCCAAGCCGGACCGTTCGCCACCAGCGAATCCCAGCGGCGTGTGCGCCAGGCCTCGGCAATACGGTTCTTTTCCACGACGATATGCGGGATGCCGTGGCGACGAAGATGCTCGCTCATGGCGATGCCGGCCTGGCCCGCGCCGACGACCAATGTGTCGGTGTAGTCGGTCATGTCTTGTCTCCCGTCATATTTTCGTTCTCCGAAAAGCCGTTTATCGGAGTCTTCGTGAAATGCAGTCTGGCCCACGGTACGAACCGCCTGACCTTCCAGCACGTGAACGAAAAGCAATTAGGCTTGGAACTGAAGTGGCACGTTTTGCGAAAGGGGAAAAGAAGAACGTCCCTCAGGGTCGCTTAGGCAAATCCTAAGATGGGATATGCTGAGTGTCTGCCGCGTCGCCGCGCAAATTCATTTTGAAGTGGTCTGAACTGCACCAGTTTTTTCTGGCGGAGTTGGTGTAACCGCAGCGCCGACGCGTGATGTCTTCGGTTTTGGTGGAGCGAAGGCGACAACCGGAATGCGGCGCTCAAGCGCCGACCACCAACAGGTTCGGAGAGGTCGAAACGTCGGCAGGACCGCTGCGCAGGCCAAATCGGGCCACCTGGCTGCGAAGGCCGTCGACCTCCTGCTTGAGCGTGACACTGGCCGCAGTCGCCTCTTTGACCATGGTCGCGTTCTGCTGGGTGACCTGATCGATCTGGGTCATGTCTCCGTTGACCTCGGCGAGGCCGACGGACTGTTACTGCGCTCCTTTGGCGATCTCGCTGACAAGTTCGGAGATCTTGATCACGCGTTCGACGATATCCTCGAGCGCCTGCCCGGCACGGTTTACCAGATCGACGCCGGAGTTTACGTGTTGCGAGCTGGCTGTGATGGTGTCCTTGATGTTCTTGGCGGTATCCGCCGAGTTCTGGGCAAGCGAACGGACTTCCGAGGCGACAACTGCGAAGCTGCGCCCTGCATCCCCGGCACGAGACGCCTCGACCCCTGCATTAAGGGCAAGTAGATTGGTCTGGAAAGCGATATCGTCAATCAGCAGGATTATCTTGGAAATCGTTTCGGACGAGCGCTTGATCTCGTCCATTGCGTTCACCGCGTCGATCACTACTCGCCCGCTGGATTCGGCCTCGTTGCGTGCGCTTTGAACAACACTTTCGACCTCGATTGCGCGGTCAGCGTTAGAGCATACTGACCCGGTAAGCTCGTCCAGCGAAGCGACTGCCTTTTCGAGGGTCGTCGCCTGTTTTTCGGTGCGGTGAGACAAGTCGTTCGAAAACGCACCTATTTGCTCTGCGCGGGTGTGGATCTCGTCGGCAGCGGCGAACATCACGTCACTAGAGCGTTCCGCCTTCACACTGCTCCATCAGCGAAAAGCGAAACGCTTCAGAGCCCGCCCGACAACCCGTTTGCGCGTTTGCAATATCAGGACAGGCAGGATTGGACGGTTTCCACCACGGTTCCTGCATCGCGGGCAATCACAACGCCCGCATCGCGCAGAAGCGAAACCTTGTCATCGGCCGACAGGTTGCCGAAGACCGACAACGTGCCGGCGTGGCCCATCCGGCGGCCGACTGGCGCGTGGCGCCCCACCACCAGACCCACCACGGGCTTGCCGTAATCGACCGAAGAGAGGTACTCCGCGGCCAGTTCCTCTTCGCGTCCACCCATTTCGCCGATCAGGACCACGGCCTTGGTATCCGGGTCGTCGCGGAACTTCTCCAGGCAGCCGACAAAGCCGATCCCGTGCAGCACGTCACCTCCGACACCGACGGTGGTGGACTGGCCCAGATTGGCGGCGCTGCAACTGGCCAGAACCTCGGAAGTGAGCGAGGCTGAGCGCGACGCGATGCCGATCTGGCCCGGCTTTGCATCGACGGTCGGCATCACCCCGATCTTGCATTGTCCGGGCGTCAGGATCCCCTGGCTGTTCGGGCCGATCAGTACCGTTTGCGACCCTTCGAGCGCCTCCTTGACCCTGCGCATGTCGTGTTGTGGCACACGTTCGGTGATGCAGACGACTACCTCTATCTCGGCTTCGATCGCCTCGATCATGGCGTCGGCGGCTTTGGGGGCGGGCACGGTGACAAGGCTGGCATTCGCCTTTGTTTCCTTGACCGCTTCGGCACAGGTGTGAAAGACCGGCAAGCCGAGATGCGAGGTGCCGCCACGCCCGGGGCGTACGCCCGCAACGCAGTTCGTTCCGTAACGCATCGCCTGGTCGGTATAGAACGTGCCGGCGCGACCGGTCATGCCCTGCACCAGAAGGCGCGTGTTTTCGTCGACGAGAATGGCCATCAGCGTCCCCCCTTGGATGCGATTTCGACCGCGCGTTTCACGGCTTCGGACATGGTGCCGCAAATCTCGACCGGGACCTTTCGGTCGACGAGAATGCGCTGGCCCCATTCGGCGTTCTGGCCGGCCAGACGTGCGATCACGGGCTTGGTGCCGTTGTTGCGCGAATAGGCGAAGTTGACGCCCTCGGCGATGGTATCGCAGACCGTCATGCCGCCCCCATGCACATTCAGCAGGATGGCAGTGACCGAAGGCTCCTGCAGCAGCAATTCGACACCGCGGGCGATGTCCATGCTGGTGGCGGTCGTGCGGATATCCATGAAGTTCGCGGGCTTTCCGCCCGCATCGATGATCATGTCGTTCGTGGCCAGGCCCAACCCCGCGCCGTTGACCACGACCCCGAGGTTGCCGGTCAGTTTGACGAAGTTGATGTTGCTCTTTTGCGCCGCGGTTTCCACGGCGGGCAGGCCCTCGCCCGAGACCATCGAATCCCACTCCGGGTGCCGGAACGCGGCGCTGGCATCCAGCGCGACCTTGGCGTCGATGGCCATCCAGGTGCCGTCGGGCGTGCGGACGAACGGGTTGATCTCCAGCAGGGCCATGTCGTTCTCGATGAACGCTTCGCAGGCCGACAGCAGTTGTTCGACTGCCTTCTCGTCTTTCATCCCGAGGCCGGACAGAAACTCGGTCAGACCGGCGCGATCCGCGTCAGGGCTGCCGGTCAGGCTGTGCTTGGCGACTTCGCTGGCATTCATCTGCGCCTTCTGCTCGAACTCCACCCCACCATCGGGGGAGGCAACGAGCAGTGGCGCGCCAGTGTCGGGATCGAGCGCGAAGGCAATGTAATACTGGGCGTCATGCTTGACGTCGGCTTCGACATAGACGGCATGCACCGTTTCCCCGGTGACCCCGGTCTGGTTCGTGACCAGTTGCTTTCCCAGAAGCCTGGCAGCCTCGTCCTTTACCGCAGAGGCGGTGGCGGCGAACTTGATGCCGCCGGCAAGACCGCGCGCGCCCGACGTGATCTGCGCCTTCACCACGAACTTGCGCGCCGGAATGTTGGCGCAGGCGGCTTCGGCCTCGTCGGGCGTGCGGGCCATCTTGCCCGGCGGTACGGACACGCCGTACTGGGCCAGCAATTCCTTGGACTGGTATTCTGCAAGCAGCATGCGCGGCCTCCCCTCGGCGATGGCTCTTGGTATTTGGTATGCCAAGAGTAAGCTTCGTGTCAATGAGGTGAGTATGCGTCGTGTTGGCCTATGGCGCCAGCCCCCTTGAAGGCTAGACCTTGGTATGAACGCGGGTCCGCATGACGGGGCTGCCGCGGATTGCGTGGGCCGGGAACTGCTCCCGGCCCGACGCTTGACGTCTTATTTTCCGATCGCTTCTAGCACCGCCTCACCCAATCCAGCGGGGGATTCGGCGACGGTGATGCCGGCGGATTTCATGGCTTCGATCTTGTCGTCGGCGCCGCCTTTGCCGCCGGCGACGATGGCGCCGGCGTGGCCCATGCGGCGGCCCGGAGGCGCGGTGCGGCCTGCGATGAAGCCGGCGCAGGGTTTGGAGCGGCCCTTCTTGGCCTCGTCCTTCAGAAACTGCGCGGCGTCTTCCTCGGCGCTGCCGCCGATCTCGCCGATCATGATGATGCTTTCGGTCTCGTCATCCGCGAGGAACCATTCCAGCACGTCGATATGCTCGGTGCCTTTGATCGGGTCGCCGCCGATGCCCACGCAGGTCGACTGGCCCAGGCCCACATCGGAGGTCTGCTTGACCGCCTCGTAGGTGAGCGTGCCGGAGCGCGAGACCACGCCGACGCTGCCGCGCTTGTGGATGTGACCGGGCATGATGCCGATCTTGCAGGCGTCGGGCGTGATGATGCCGGGGCAGTTGGGGCCGATCAGGGTCGAGCTGCTGCCCTCGAGCGCGCGCTTGACGCGCATCATGTCCAGAACCGGGATACCTTCGGTGATGCAGACGATCAGCGGGATCTCGGCGTCGATCGCTTCGAGGATCGAGTCGGCGGCGAAGGGCGGCGGCACGTAGATGACGGAGGCGTTGGCGCCGGTTTCATGCATGGCCTCGTGGACCGAGTTGAAGACCGGCAGGTCGAGATGCGTCTGGCCGCCCTTGCCGGGGGTGACGCCGCCGACCATCTGGGTGCCGTAGGCGATGGCCTGCTCGGTGTGGAACGTGCCCTGGCTGCCGGTCAGGCCCTGGCAGATGACTTTGGTGTTTTCGTCGACGAGAACGGCCATGTGGCGTCTCCTTCCTTGATGATCTCTGTCCCCGGCGACCGGGGTTATGTTGGTCTTGGCGCGCGGGGCTCAGCCCCCGCACGCGGATATCTCGAACCTCTCAGATGCCCGTGGCATAGCCCAGGTCATAGGCGGTCACGGTGCGGCCCGGGGTGCCCCGGATCACCAGGATCAGGTTGCCCTTGGCGCCCAGGTTGTAGACGCGTGCGGGCGGGGTGATCCGGTCGGTCATGCGCGGCGCGCCGAAGCGCTCGGTCATGGCCTGTTCCAGCGTGTAGACGTTGCCGGGAAAGCGCGCGCTGACGGCACAGAACGTCCGGCCCTCGGGCGTGCGGGTGACGGCGGCCGAGACGGCCTCGGTGGGCGAGAAGTTGCGTCCGCCCTCCTCGACCGTCAGGCCCTCGGCCACCATGCGCGCCTTGGCCCCGGCAAAATCGGGGCGGGTCGGGCCGCAGATGCTGTCGTTCAGGACGATCACGCGATCGAGGCTGACCGGGTCGGTGCCGGAGCGCGAGATGCCGTCGCCGCCGGACCCGCAAGCGGAGAGCAGGAGCGTGGCGGCCAGCAGGCCAAGGTTTACCGAGCGCCCCATCGTCAGCCTTTGACGGCTTTCACGATCTTCTGGGCGCCGTCCTTGAGGTCGTCGGCGGCGATCACGTCAACATCGGAGGTGTTGATGATCTCCTTGCCCTTCTCGACATTGGTGCCCTCGAGCCGGACCACGAGAGGGACCTGCAGGCCGACCTCTTTCACGGCCGCGACCACGCCCTCGGCGATCACGTCGCAGCGCATGATGCCGCCGAAGATGTTCACCAGGATGCCCTTCACCTGCGGGTCGGAGGTGATGATCTTGAACGCCTCGGTCACCTTGTCCTTGGTGGCACCCCCGCCCACGTCGAGGAAGTTCGCCGGCTCGGCGCCGTAAAGCTTGATGATGTCCATCGTCGCCATGGCCAGCCCCGCGCCGTTGACCATGCAGCCGATCTCGCCATCCAGCGCGATGTAGTTGAGGTCGTACTTGGACGCTTCCAGCTCCTTGGGGTCTTCTTCCGTGGTGTCGCGCAGCTCGGCGATGTCGGAATGGCGATAGACCGCGTTGGAGTCAAAGCCCATCTTGGCGTCGAGGCACTTCAGCTCGTTGCTCTCGGTGAGAATGAGCGGGTTGATCTCGAGCATCTCCATGTCCTTTTCCAGGAACATGTTGTAAAGCGTGCCCATCAGCTTGACGCATTGCTTCACCGCCGCGCCCTCGAGCTCCAGCATGAAGGCGATGCGGCGGCCATGAAACGGCTGGTAGCCGGTGGCGGGATCGACGCTCAGGCTGAGGATCTTCTCGGGCGTTTTCTCGGCCACTTCCTCGATGTCCATGCCGCCCTCGGTGGAGGCGACGAAGCTGACGCGGGAGGTCACCCGGTCCACCAGAAGCGCCAGGTAGAATTCCTTGGCGATGGCCGCACCTTCCTCGATATAGATGCGGCCCACCTGCTTGCCGGCGTCGCCGGTCTGCTTGGTCACCAGCGTGCGGCCCAGCATCTTCTTGGCCTCCTCGGCGGCCTCGGAGACCGACTTGGTGATGCGCACGCCGCCCGCGTCGCCGGCGCCTGCCTCCTTGAAGGTGCCCTTGCCGCGGCCGCCCGCATGGATCTGCGCCTTGACCACCCAGACGGGGCCGTCAAGCTCCCCCGCCGCCGTCTTCGCCTCTTCCGCGCGCAAAACGACACGCCCGTCCGATACAGGCGCCCCGTAAGAGCGCAGCAAGGCCTTCGCCTGGTATTCATGGATGTTCATTGTCTCAAAGCTCCTCCCGATGCTTTTTTACTTGATGAGATGCAACATGTTCTTGAATTGCGGTGTCCCGGCCTTGCCAAGCCATTCGAACACGACCATCTCCGTGGTGACGATGCCGGCGCCACAGGCGCTCAGCCGAGCGATACAGGCCGCCTCGCTTTCCAGCGTGCGCGAGGCCGTGGCGTCAGAGACCACGAAAACCTCGTAGCCATCCTCGATCAGGCTGGCGGCGGTCTGGACCACGCAGATATGCGCCTCCATCCCCGCGATCACGGCCTGTTTGCGATTCAGGCTACGGAAATGCGCGGCGAAATCTTCGTCTTCCATGCAGGAGAAATGCATCTTCGGAAGCACCGTGGCCTCCGGCGTCTCCAGCTCGGACACGGTCTTGCCAAGCCCCTTTGGATATTGTTCGGTCATAACGATGGGGATGTTCATTTCGCGTGCGCCGGCACAGAGCGTTCTCGTATTGCGAATCGTGCGGGCCGGTGCCTGCATTGCGGGCACCAGGCGCTCCTGCATGTCGATGACGATGAGGGCTGATTCGTCGGCGCGGATAAGCAAAAACAGGTCCTTTCATGCACATGGTGATGACCTTGTGGAATACCAGATACCAATAAACTCATAGTATCGCAACCTGCGAGATTCGTGCCTTTGATAACCTTGATTGATCGCTCGGGCAGATTTTTTTTCGTGTGAAAAAGTGCAATAAAAAAAGCATCTTGACCTAGAATTTTGGACTGGATTTTTGCCGGATACCGGCGATTTTTTGAGCAGAACTGAAAAATCGTTTGTCGTGTAAGGTATGCTGTGTATGGTATACCAGCGTCGCAAACGACGCCGCGCAACACCTGATCGGAGAGGGCGCATGAAGCTGAAACCTGTGCCTTCGAATTTCACGCTGAAGGATCACGTCTACGAAATGCTTCGGGCAGCGATCACTGATATGAACATCTACGACAGCGCGACAGATCTGCGTCTGGACGAGCGTGATCTGGCCGAGCAGCTGGGCGTCTCGCGGACACCTTTGCGCGAGGCCGTGGCCCGGCTGGAGCGTGATGGTCTGGTCGAGGTTCAGCCGCGCAAAGGCGTGTTCGTGCAGCGCAAGAGCCTTTCGGACATCCTGGACATGATCGTTGCCTGGGCCGCGCTGGAAGGCATGGCGGCGCGTCTGGCCTGCGAACACGCGACGGATCGCGAGATTGCCAGCCTGCGCACCATCGCGGCGAAATACAACGACGAGATCGCCAACACGCGCATCTCGGAATACTCCGACGACAATATCCGCTTTCATCAGCGCATCCTCGAGATCTCGCGCTGTAAATTGCTGCGGAAGATGGCGGACGGCCTGTTTCTGCACATGAACGCGGTGCGGGTTCGGGCGATGGGCGAGGGCAACCGCGTGCGGCGGTCGGTCGTCGATCATGCGGAAATCATAGAGGCGATCGAAGCGCGGGATGCTGATCTGTCGGAGCGCCTCGTCCGCGAGCACACGATGCGGTTGCACACACACGTCAATCGCACCTGGAGCAGTTTCGAACTGGCTGTCGGCGCGGGAGGCGCCAAGGCCAGCTAACAGGGAATGAGTACTAGAAAAGGGGCCGAACGGGGCCCCGAACAGGGAGGAAGACCATGGGTGTGACCCAGATGACCGATGACCTCGTCGCACGGGCCGAGACGGCGCCGGAAACGCTGACCGACGGGTTTCATCTTCTGATCGACGCGCTGAAGCTGAACGGGATCGAGACGATCTATAACGTCCCGGGTATCCCGATCACTGACCTGGGCCGCTATGCGCAAGCGCAGAACATGCGGGTGATCTCTTTTCGGCATGAACAGCACGCGGGCTATGCCGCCTCTGTCGCCGGGTTTCTGACCAAGACGCCGGGCGTTTGCATGACCGTGTCGGCGCCGGGCTTCCTGAATGGTGTGACCGCGCTGGCCAACGCCACGACGAACTGCTGGCCGATGATCCTGATCTCGGGCAGTTCCGAGCGCGAGATCGTCGACCTCGCCCAAGGCGACTACGAGGAAATGGACCAGCTGGCCATGGCGCGTCCGTTCTGCAAGGCCGCTTACCGTCTGACCTATGCACAGGATATCGGCATCGCCGTGGCGCGCGCCATCCGCAGCGCCGTTTCGGGTCGCCCCGGGGGCGTCTACCTGGATATTCCCGGCGCGATGCTGGGCCAGATCATGGACGCCGAAGAGGGCAAGAAAAGCCTCGTGAAGGTCATCGACCCCGCACCGCGCCAGACCCCGTCAAAGGAATCCATCGACCGCGCGATCAATGTTTTGAAAGAGGCCAAACGCCCGCTGATCGTCATCGGCAAGGGCGCGGCATATGACCAGTCCGACGACGTGATCAAGGAGCTGGTCGAGAAGTCCGGCCTGCCGTTCCTGCCCATGTCGATGGCCAAGGGCATCCTGCCCGACACCCATCCGCAATGCGCCGCTGCGGCGCGGTCGCTGGTGCTGAAGGAATCCGACGCAGTCATCATGATGGGCGCGCGGATCAACTGGCTGCTCAGCCACGGCAAAGGCGGGCAATGGGGTGAGCCGGGATCGAAGAAATTCATCCAGATCGACATCGACCCCGAGGAGATGGACAGCAACGTCGAAATCGCGGCGCCGCTGGTGGGTGACGTCGGCTCCTGCGCGCAGGCCCTGATCGACGCCATGGAAAACGAAGGCATCAAGGCGCCGAAAGAGTGGCTGGACCAGGTGAATACCAAGGCCACCGCCAACATGGAGAAGATGGCCACCAAGCTGCAGAACAACAACGACCCGATGGACTATTTCGCCGCGCTCGGCGTAATCAAGGAGGCCGTCAACAAGCGGCCCGAGACCATCCTCGTGAACGAAGGGGCGAACACGCTTGATATGTGCCGCTCGATCGTGAACATCCACAAGCCGCGTCACCGGATCGACGTGGGCACCTGGGGTGTCATGGGCATCGGCATGGGCGCCGCCGTGGCCGCCGCCGTGGAAACCGGCAAACCGGTTCTGGCGGTCGAGGGCGACAGTGCCTTCGGGTTCTGCGGCATGGAGATCGAAACGATCTGCCGCTACAACCTGCCGGTCTGCATCGTGATCTTCAACAACAACGGCATCTATCGCGGGGATGGCGAGAACTGGGGCGACGGGGATGACCCGGCCACCACGGTCTTCGTCGAGGACTCGCGCTATGACATGATGATGGAAGCCTTCGGCGGTGTGGGCGTCTGGGCCAAGAACCCCGACGAACTGCGCCAGGGCATCGAAGAGGCGCTGGCCTCCGGCACGCCGACGCTGATCAACGCCGCCATCGACCCCGCAGCGGGCAAGGAAAGCGGCAATATCGGCAACCTCAACCCCTCCTCGGTGGTGGCGCAGGCGCGCTATCCCCAGGCCAAGAAGATTTGAGCGGGAGAGAGACAATGAAAGCATTGGACGGCATCAAGATTCTGGACTTCACGCATGTTCAGTCTGGACCGACCTGCACGCAGCTTCTGGCGTGGTTCGGGGCGGATGTTCTGAAGGTGGAGCGGCCGGGCGTGGGCGATGCCACGCGCCAGCAGCTGGTGGATGTGCCGGGCGCGGACAGCCTGTATTTCACCATGCTCAACCACAACAAGCGTTCGATCGAGCTGAACTCGAAGAACGAGACCGGCAAGCAGGTGCTGACCCGGTTGATCGAGGAATGTGACGTGCTGGTCGAGAACTTCGCGCCCGGCGCGCTGGATCGCATGGGCTTCAGTTGGGAGCGGATCCAGGAGATCAATCCAAAGATCATCATGGCCTCGGTCAAGGGGTTCGGCCCCGGCAATTACGAGAATTGCAAGGTCTACGAGAACGTGGCGCAATGCGCGGGCGGCTCGGCCTCGACCACGGGTTTCCGCGATGGTCCACCGCTGGTGACCGGCGCGCAGATCGGCGACTCGGGCACGGGCCTGCATCTCGCGCTCGGCATCATGACGGCGCTCTTCCAGCGCGAGCGCACGGGCCGTGGCCAGAAGGTACTGGCGCCGATGCAGGACGGGGTGCTGAACCTCTGCCGCGTCAAGCTGCGCGACCAGCAGCGGCTGGAGGCGGGGCCCCTGAAGGAATACAGCCAGTATGGCGAGGGCATCGAGTTCGGCGAGGCGACGCCGCGCGCGGGCAACGACTCTGGCGGTGGCCAGCCGGGGCGGATCCTGAAGTGCAAAGGCTGGGAGGAGGACCCCAACGCGTACACCTACTTCATCACCCAGGCCGCGGTGTGGGAGCAGATCTGCGACGTGATCGGCAAGCCGGAGTGGAAGACGGCCGAGGGCTATGCCACGCCGCCCGAGCGTCTGGACAAGCTGAACGAGATCTTCGGCGCGATCGAGGAGTGGACCATGACCAAGACGAAGTTCGAGGTGATGGACATCTGCAACCCGCTGAACATCCCGGTGGGCCCGATCCTGTCGACCAAGGAGTTGATCGAGGACGATGGCCTGCGGGCGACGGGCACGATCGTGGACGTGGATCATCCCAAGCGCGGCAAATATGCGTCGGTGGGCTGCCCGATCAAGCTGAGCGACAGCCCGGTGGACGTGACCCGCTCGCCGCTTCTGGGAGAGCACACGGTGGAGATCCTGCGCGATGTGCTGGGCTATGACGGCGACGAGCTGCAGGCGGTGCTGGATAGCGGTGCCGTGGGTGATGCCCAGAAAACCGCGGCGGAATAGAAAAGGAAAGACCGGTGGCGTGCGGCGCAAATCCGCGCCTGCCGGACCCAAGGGAGGAAGAAAATGCGATTGATCGTCATGGGGCAGCAAGCCTTCGGCAAGGACGCGCTGGCCAAGATCATCGAAGCCGGAACCGACGAGGTCGTGGCCGTGTATTGCGAGCCTGACCGGGACGGCAAGCCGGTGGACCCCATCAAGGAGTTCGCGCTGGAGAAGGGCCTGCCCGTACACCAGCCGGCGAATTTCGACGATGCCGAGGCACTGGAAACGCTGGCAGGCTACAACGCCGACCTGATGGTCATGGCCTTCGTCAACGTCTTCGTGCCCGAAGCGGCGCGGGACACGCCCACGCACGGCTCGATCTGCTTTCACCCGTCGCTCCTGCCGCTGCATCGCGGCCCGAGCGCGGTCAACTGGCCGATCATCATGGGCTCGGACAAGTCGGGCTTCAGTTGGTTCTACCCTTCGGACGGGTTGGACGAAGGCGACAGCCTGATGCAATGGGAATGCGAGATCGGCCCCGACGACACGGTGATCGACCTCTATTTCAAGAAGATCTACCCGGCGGCGGTGGACAGCGTGCTGGAGGTCTGCGACCTATTCCGCGCGGGCAATCCGCCGCATATCGTGCCGGACGAGGCAGAGGCCACCTACGAGCGCCGCTGCACCGCGCGGCACTCGGAAATCTGTTGGCACCGCCCGGTGGGACAGGTCTATGATCTCATTCGCGGGACCAACCCCGCCCCCGGCGCATGGACGACCTACAAGGGTGCCAAGCTGGGAATTTTCGACAGTGCCCGCGCTTCCGGCGATGGCATATCGGGCCGGGTCCGCGCCATCACCGACGACGGCATCGAGGTGCAGTGCGTCGGCGGACGTATCCTGGTGAAACGAGTACGCCCCGAGGGCGGGGACAAGACACCCGCCGCCCAGTGGGCATCCGAAGTCGGCCTTGAGGTCGGCGAAGAATTTCCAAGCTGAAACGCGACAAAGGAACACATCATGAGCCACAAATCAGACATCGAGATTGCGCGTGCGGCGTCGAAGAAGCCGATCCAGGAGATTGGCGACAAGCTTGGGATTCCGGGCGAACATCTGCTGCCTTACGGGCATGACAAGGCGAAGGTGAGCCAGGAATATATCAACTCGGTCCAGGGCAACGAGGACGGCAAGCTGATCCTGGTGACCGCGATCAACCCGACGCCGGCGGGCGAGGGCAAGACCACCACGACCGTAGGGCTGGGCGACGGTCTCAACCACATCGGCAAGAAGGCGATGATCTGCATCCGCGAAGCGTCCCTGGGCCCGAACTTCGGGATGAAGGGCGGCGCCGCGGGCGGCGGCTATGCGCAGGTGGTGCCGATGGAGGACATGAACCTGCACTTCACCGGCGACTTCCACGCGATCACCTCGGCCCACGCGCTCTTGAGCGCGATGATCGACAACCACGTCTACTGGGGCAACGACGCCGAGATCGACACCCGCCGGATCGTCTGGCGCCGGGTCGTGGACATGAACGACCGCTCGCTGCGTCAGATCACGTCCAGCTTGGGCGGCGTGGCCAACGGCTTTGCCCGCGAGGATGGCTTCGACATCACCGTGGCCTCGGAGGTCATGGCGATCCTGTGCCTGGCCAAGGACCTCAAGGACCTCGAGGAGCGGCTGGGCGCGATGATCGTGGCCTATCGTCGCGACCGCAGCCCGGTCTATTGCCGCGACATCAAGGCCGAGGGCGCGATGACCGTTCTTCTGAAGGACGCGATGCAGCCCAACCTGGTGCAGACACTGGAAAACAACCCGGCCTTCGTGCATGGCGGCCCGTTCGCCAACATCGCGCATGGCTGCAACTCGGTGATCGCCACGAAGACGGCGCTGAAACTCGCCGATTACGTGGTGACGGAAGCCGGCTTCGGCGCGGACCTGGGCGCCGAGAAGTTCATGAACATCAAGTGCCGCAAGGCCGGGATCGCGCCGTCGGCGGTGGTTCTGGTCGCCACGGTGCGGGCGATGAAGATGAACGGCGGCGTGGCCAAGGCGGATCTTGGGGCCGAGAACGTGGACGCGGTGAAGGCGGGCTGCCCGAACCTGGGCCGGCATATCGAGAATGTTAAGTCTTTCGGTGTACCGGTGGTGGTGGCGATCAACCACTTCGTGACCGACACCGATGCCGAGGTGCAGGCGGTGAAGGACTTCGTGGCCGAGAACGGCGCCGAGGCGGTGCTGTCGCGCCACTGGGAGCTGGGCTCGGAAGGCTCGGCGGACCTGGCGACGAAAGTGGTCGAGACGATCGAGAAGGGCGAGGCGGACTTCAAGCCGATCTACCCCGACGAGATGGGCCTGTTCGAGAAGGTCGAGACGATCGCCAAGAAGATCTACCGCGCCGACGAGGTGATCGCGGACAAGAAGGTGCGCGACCAGCTGAAGAGCTGGGAAGAGCAGGGCTATGGCAACCTGCCGGTGTGCATGGCGAAAACGCAATACAGCTTCTCGACCGATCCCACGCAGCGCGGCGCGCCCACGGGCCACTCGGTCCCGGTGCGCGAAGTGCGCCTGTCGGCGGGTGCTGGCTTTGTCGTCGTCGTCTGCGGCGAGATCATGACCATGCCGGGCCTGCCCAGCAGACCCGCGTCCGAATCCATCCGCCTGAACGACCAAGGCGAAATCGAAGGATTGTTCTAAGCCATGGCTTACGACTCCATTCACAGCATCATGCTTCCGGTGCGGGGCGACGGCAAAGGCGACAACGTGTTTGCCCACGCCGCCGCCCTGGCGCGGCGCTTCGGCGCCCGGGTCCGCGTGGTGCATTGTCATCCGAAAACCGAGGACATGATGCCGTACGGCGTCGTGATCCCGACCATGCTGCGCCGCCAGATCGAGGATGCGGCGCATGCCAATGCCGACGTGACCCGCGACCAGCTCTACGGTGAGTTCGAGAAGCAAGCCAAGAAACTCGGGCTCGAGATTGCCGATCACGAGATGGACAAGCCGACGACGCGGTTCATCGAATACGAGGGCAAACAGGTCGACGCGGTGCAAAGATACGGTCGCCTGTGCGACATCGTCTGCGTGGCCAAGCCGGACCAGAAGATGAACCTCGGTGTCAACACGCTGAAATCGGCGCTGTTTTCCTCGGGCCGCCCGGTGATGATGTGCCCCGATAACGACGTGTCGGACGCGGGTTTCGCGGATCACGTGGCCATCGGCTGGAACGGGTCGCTCGAGGCGACGCGGGCCGTGGCCATGGCGATGCCGCTGATTTCCAGTGCCAAGAAGGTGACGATCCTGCACACCGGCGACAGTCCCAAGGACGAACATCCCGGGGCGGATCAGCTGCAGCGCTATCTCGAACTGCGCGGCGTCGCGTCCGAGATCCGGCTGTTCAAGGCGGAGGGACGCAACGTGGGCCGGCAGCTTCTGTCGGAAACCCGCGCGGCGGGCGCCGGAATGCTGATCATCGGCGCCTATCACGACAGTTACGAACGGGAATCCCTGTTCGGTGGCAACTCGCAAGTTGTTGTCGCCGAGGCGGATTTTCCGGTCGTCATGGTTCATTGAGGAGAGAAGGGAGGACAGGCGAAGACTGACCGCAGTACCAAGAATGGGGCGGGCGCCAAGCATATCAAGAAAGAGCGCACACCAGCCCTGACACACATGGAGACCATAGGGAGGATAACCATGAAAACGTTTAAACTACTCGTTGCGAGCGCATCGGCGCTGGCGTTGACGGCGCCGGCGGCGCTGGCGGAATGGCAGCCGCGCAAACCGGTCGAGTTCATCATCATGGCCGGCACTGGCGGTGGCGCTGACCAGATCGCGCGCCTGCTGCAGGGCCTGATCCAGAAAAAGGACCTGAGCCCGCGGCCGTTCATTCCGATCAACAAGCCGGGCGGCTCGGGCGCCGAGGCACTGCGTTACCTGCAGGACAAGGCCGGCGACAACCACACGGTCATGATGACGCTGAACAGCTTCTACACCACGCCGATCATCCAGGAGGACCTGGGCGTCGACGTGACCGAGTTCACGCCGATCGGCCTGATGGCGATGGACACGTTCCTGCTGTGGGTCAACACCGACCGCGAGGACATCACCGATCTCGACAGCTTCAACGCGACGGTGTCCGAGGCGGGCAAGGACTGGAAGGTCGGCGGCACCGGATCGGGGCAGGAAGACAGCGTTCTGACCGCGATGATGGAAGCCGAGTTCGGCTATGATGTGACCTACATCCCGTTCCCGGGTGGCGGCACGGTGGCCAAGAACCTGGTGGGCAACCAGATCGACAGCACGGTGAACAACCCCGCCGAGCAGATGGAGTTCTTCCGCGCGGGCAACACCAAGCCGCTGGTGCAGTTCACCGCCGAACGCATGCCGGCCTTCCCGGACGTGCCGACAGCCAAGGAACTGGGCGTGGAGATCGAGTACTACATGCAGCGCTCCGTGAATGGCCCGCCGGACATGGATCCGGAAGCGGTCGAATGGTACACCAACCTTTTCCAGGAGCTGTTCGACAGCGAGGAATGGCAGGCGTTCTGCAAGTCCGACGGTTTGACTTGCGAAACGATGATGAAGGGCGAAGACCTCGCCGCGTTCCACGCTAACCAGAAGGTCGCGCATGAGAAGCTGATCGAAAAGGTCGGCGCCGCGTCGATTACCGGCGAGTAAGACAGTCCTGAAAACGGCGGGGTCCGGATGTACCGGGCCCTGCACCTGGATGCCTGACGATCCGGGCGCGGGCAGATTCGTCCGGCAGGGACACGCCCCCTCGAAAGATCGCAAACGATTTATACGGAGCCAAAGAGAATGACGGTCCGGACAGCGGAACTTCTGATGGCCATCACGACACTGATAGTGTCGCTCGGCCTGATGCTAAACGTATACACAGACGACCTCAGTATCGGCTGGGTCAGGGGCAGAGGTCCCGGTGCAGGCATGTGGCCGTTCTGGTTGTCGGCGGGGATGGCCTTGGCTTCCGTCGCCACACTCGTGCGGTGGGCGCAGAAAAAGACGCCCGAGTCGCGCAACACCGATCCCTACATTTCGAGAGACACGATTTTCCTCGTGTCGATCTCGGCGGGGTCGATCCTGGCACTGCTGATCATGATGACGTTCGTCGGCACATATGTCGCGCTGGTCGTCTTCATGCTCTTCTTCGTGCGCTTCATGGGGCGGCATTCCTGGCCGATGACCCTGGCATTCGCAATCGGCACGCCGATCTTCGTCTACCTGCTCTTCGAGGTGGC
This sequence comes from Roseovarius sp. THAF9, assembly GCF_009363715.1. NCBI lineage: Bacteria > Pseudomonadati > Pseudomonadota > Alphaproteobacteria > Rhodobacterales > Roseobacteraceae > Roseovarius > Roseovarius sp. THAF9. The sequence goes on along the minus strand of NZ_CP045404.1, from coordinate 3,263,506 downwards.
GCTGACGAAGTACCTGCCGAAGGGTCTGCCGATCTTCGAGGACGCATTCCTCTGGGTCGACAACTTCCGCTACGAATGGTTCTACTGAGAGGTCTGACGAAAAATGGAAACGATACTTGTATCATTGACAGCAGGCCTTCTTGAGGCGTTTCAGCCCCTGAACCTGATGATGATTTTCGCGGGCTGCCTTGCGGGGCTGTTCGTGGGCTGCATGCCGGGCCTCGGCTCGGTCAACGGGGTGGCGATCCTGCTGCCCATCACCTTCTTGGTGCCGCCGACGACGGCGATCATCTTCCTTGCCGCACTTTACTACGGCGCCATGTACGGGGGCGCGATCAGTTCGATCACCTTGGGTATTCCCGGGGCCTCGACGGCCGTGGCGACAGTGTTCGACGGCAGGCCAATGGCCCAGAGCGGCAGGGCCGACCAGGCCCTGATGGCCGCGGCCATCGCGTCGTTCATCGGCGGCACGGTCTCGATCATCCTCTTCACGCTCTTCGCGCCGCCACTGGCCGCCTTCGCGCTGAAGTTCGGACCACAGGAGGAGTTCGCGCTGATGCTGTTGGCTTTCGCCACCTTCATCGGTCTGGGCGGGGACGACATACCAAAGACGATCTTCTCGATCCTTCTGGGCCTTGTTCTGGCCGCGGTCGGGTTCGACATCATCTCGGGCAGCCCGCGCCTGATCTTCTTCGACATGGTCGAGTTCCAGCGTGGCATCGGCTTCCTGGTGCTGGCGATCGGCATCTACGGTGTGGGCGAGATGCTCTGGACGCTGGAATCCACCAGCGGCAAGGTCCAGATGCACAACGTCAAGATCTCGATGTCGCGGATGAAGAACAACTTCAAGCAGATTCGGGAATACATCAACTCGACATGGGTCGGCTCTTTCCTCGGCTTCTTCGTGGGCACGCTGCCCGCGGCGGGGGCAACCCCGGCGGCGCTGATGTCCTATGGCCTCAGCAAGACGTTCTCGAAGGATCCCGACAGCTTCGGCAAGGGCAACGTGGCCGGTGTGGCCGCGCCTGAATCGGCCAACAACGCGGCCTCGACAGGCTCGATGCTGCCGATGATCACGCTGGGCATTCCGGGCTCGCCCACCACGGCGATCCTGCTGGGCGGCATGATCATCTGGGGTCTGCGCCCCGGGCCGCTGCTGTTCACCGAAAGTCCGGACTTCGTCTGGGGCCTGATCGGCTCGATGTACGTGGCCAACGCGGTGACGGTGATCCTGAACATCGCGCTGATCCCGGTCTTCATCCGGGTGCTGGCCATGCCGTTCACCCTGCTGACGCCGATCATCTTCACGCTCTGCGTGCTGGGCGTCTTCGCCACGACCGACCGGATGTTCGACACCTGGATCATGCTGATCATCGGCGTGGTGGGCTACCTGATGCGCAAGCTGAACTATCCGGTGGCGCCGGCGGTGCTGGCCATCGTTCTGGGGCCCTTGGCCGAACGGTCGCTTCGCCAGTCGCTGATCTCCGCTCAGGGTGACGCGACCACGTTCATCACCCGCCCGATCTCGCTGGTCTGCATCTGCCTTGCACTGGCGCTGGTCTTGTTCCCGGTGGTGCAACGCATCATGCGCAAGCGCAAGAAGGCGGCGGAAGGCCAGGCCTGATACGGGCCACGTCTGACCGCGACGCCCAACGCCTGCCCCCTGATCTCCCGGGGGGCAGGCTTTTTTACGCCGTCAACTTTCGTAACGGGTAGAGCCGCGCCGGTTGGCGTCGATCGGCAGGTTGATGAACAATGGCTGGTGCGCGCGCTGCGAACACGCCTGACGCGGGCAGAGCTGACAGTTGATACCGATCGGCTGATAAAGCGTCGGATCGTCGATCTTGAAGCTAGCTGCATAGCGGAGGCGATGCGCGTGCCGGGCCTCGCAGCCCAGCGTCAGTGTCAGCCTCCGGTCCTGCGTGTCCGCACTGAAAACCGGGCGATGCACGGTCCTGCTGATCGAAAAGAAGCGCTGTCCGTCGGGCATTTCCACGAACTGCGGAAAGATGACGCCCGGCACCGAGAAAGCGGCATGAACATTCCAAACCGGGCAGGCCCCGCCATACTCGGCAAGGTCGAAGGACGAGGCATTGAACCGTTTGGTGACATTTCCAGCCCGGTCCAGCCGAAGCAGGAAAAACGGAATCCCGTGCGCCTTGTCGCGCTGCATGGTTGTCAGGCGGTGGCAGACCTGTTCGAACGTGACGCCGAAGGCCAGCGCGATGCGGTCGATGTCGTATCCAGTGCTTTCGGCTGTTGCCAGAAAATCCTCGTAGGGCATCAGGAAGGCCGCCGCAAAGTAGTTTCCCAGCTCGACCTCCAGCCTGGGCTGCACCCGCTCGGGGTCGGCCTGGGCATTGCGCGCCATTCTCGAAATCATTCGGCCTTCGGTCAGGAAGGCCAGGATATGCGCCATCTGGAACGCCCGGTTTTCGGTATTGAGCGCCTGCGACAACAAGAGCGTGCGGCTGTCTTCGTCGTAGATGCGCAGCGAGTCGCCAAGTTCCTCGATGGGTCGCACTTCCACGGACACGCCATGGATTTCGCGAAGCCCGGCGCGAAGATCGACAAAAAGGGACTCCGGCGCCACCGATATTGAGTGCCGCGCGCTCTCGGCCGCAACTTCGAGCACGGCGAAATAATTGCTGTTCTTACGAAAAAAGTCGTGGATCGCGGTTTCCGGGGAGGCGTGCAGAATTTTCTCGTCGCGGCCTTCCGACCCGCCCCGCATGATGACCCTCAAAGCGGCGCGGTGCGCGCGATGCAGTTGCAGGAAATGATCGACAAACGCCGGCGCACGTTCAATCGCGCTGCGCAGCTCCTGCACATCCGGCGGATCGCCTTCCAGCGTCGTGTCGCTGAACGCATTGCGCAGGTCCGCAAGCACATGCGCGCCATCGTCCTGGGTCAGTTCCTTCACGTCGACATCAAACGCCTCGGAAATGGCCAGTAATATCTTGACCGACAGGCTTCTCTGGTTGTTTTCCAGCAGGTTAACGTATGCGGCGCTGACGCCAAGCCGATCTGCAACATCGGCCTGCGTCAGATCGTGGCTGATCCGAAGCTGCCGTAACTTGGGTCCGATGAAAGTCTTTGACATCTAGCGAGTTTACACAATTACGATTTGTTGACTTGTAAATATTATCAATAACACATTTACACGAATTTTGTAGCAGAATCTCTATGGGTAATTATGTTGCGCGGTGATAGTGCAAGGAGAGATCACATGGCTCGCAAGATTCTTATTCTGGGTGCATCCTACGGCTCGCTGCTGGGGACAAAGCTTTTGATGGCAGGGCAGGACGTGACGCTTGTGTGCCGCCAAGCCACCGCCGACACCATCAACGAAAAAGGAACCGAAGTCCGCATCAAGCTGCGCGACGAAGACGAGCACCGCGCATTCAAATCGGGGGATCTTCCTGGACGGCTCGATGCCAAGGCGCCTGCCGACGTGGCGCCCGAAGAGTATGATCTGGTCGCGCTGGCCATGTCCGAGCCGCAATATGGCAACGCCGAGATAACCGCGTTGATGAAGCGCATCGCAGCGTCCGGTTGTCCTTGCATGTCGATCATGAACATGCCGCCGCTGCCGTACCTGAAGCGGATCGAGAAGCTGGATGCAGAGGAGTTGCGCCCCGCCTTCAACCACGTCGAGCCGTGGGAGGGTTTCAAGCCCGGCCTTGTCTCGCTGTGCAGCCCCGACCCGCAAGCCTTCCGTCCGCCGGAGGAGGGTCCCAATGTCCTTCATGTCGGACTGCCCACCAACTTCAAGGCCGCGCCTTTCGAGGATCCGGCCCATACCGCCATCGTGCGCGAGCTGGAGGAAAAGATCGAAGCGGTGCGGGTGGACGGAAAGGACGTGCCGGTCAAACTGCGCCTCTTCGACTCGCTGTTCGTGCCCTTCGCCAAATGGGCCATGCTGCTGACCGGCAATTACCGCTGTGTTCAGCGCGACGGCATCCGTCCCATCAAGGAGGCTGTGCATGGTGATCTTTTGGAATCCCAATCGATCTACAAGAAAGTCTGCGATCTCGTCACGCACCTGGGGGCAGACGAAGACGATCAGGTTCCCTTCGAGAAATACGCCAAAGCGGCGAACGGCCTTCTGAAACCGTCCTCGGCCGCGCGGGCCATCGACGGTGGTGCCGAGCAAATTGAGCGGGTGGATCTGCTGGTCAAACTGATCGCGGACCAGATGGGGCAGCCAATGGAAGAAGCGGACGAGACGGCCGATATCATCAACGCCCGGTTGGAAGAGAACCGCAAGAAGGCCGCCTGACTATTCCGGACCAAGGGCAACTGGACCGTCCCGTGATGTGCGTTACCGGGGCGGTCTTGTTTTTGCGCCGGGATCAGCCAGCCAGGGGGGTATCGCATCTTTTATGGACCCATCCTGAACCGCAAGCCAATTGCATTTCTGGTCGCAAAGCCAAAAGCGTTGGCCCGGCTCGAGCAGTTCGTTCTGTCCGTACCCCGTACCCAGGCCGGCACGCGCCGAAACCGTGTGCTCGCCCAAGCGATACGACCCACTAACTGCGCCGAGGCGCATTCCGGTTGCGTTTGACCCATCGCATCCCGCATCCTGTTCCGAAAGGGACCGGGTCACATCACTTCCGGGTCTGCAAAGCTAACAGCCAGAGGAGTTTCCACTTGGCATTTGCGCTGTCCAACATCCTTGCCGCGCGACGGACGATTGCGGGAATTGCCGACAACACCCCGTTCGTGCCGTCCCCGTTCATGACGCAGAAGGCAGGCAGCGAATTCCTGATGAAGCTCGAGAACATGCAGCCTATCGGCGCGTTCAAGCTGCGCGGTGCGGTGAACGCGGTGATGAACCTGCCCGAGGATGTTGAAGGCGTCACATGCTGTTCGACCGGGAACCACGGGCGCGGCGTGGCCTATGCCGCCGAGCATCGCGGGCTGCGCGCCGTGATCTGCATGTCCAACCTAGTGCCGCAGGCCAAGGTGGACGGCATCAAGGCCCTGGGCGCCGAGGTGCGGACCTGCGGTAAAAGCCAGGACGACGCCTTGGCCGAAAGCCTGAGGCTGGTCGAGGCCGAGGGCCTGGTGGAAATTTCACCGTTCGACGATCCGCATGTCATTGCAGGGCAGGGGACGATCGGGCTGGAAATGTTGCAGGCGCGTCCCGATCTGCGCACGATCCTTGTGCCACTGTCAGGCGGCGGGTTGGCGGCGGGCGTTGCCGTCGCGGCAAAAACGATCAACCCGCAGATCAAGGTCATCGGCATCAGCATGGATCGAGGCGCCGCCATGCACGCCTCCATCACCGCCGGTCACCCGGTCGAGGTGGAAGAGGTCGCAAGCCTTGCCGATAGCCTTGGGGGCGGGATTGGAATGGACAACAAACTATCCTTTGCGCTCTGCCGTGACCACCTCGACGACACGGTGCTGGTCACCGAAGAAGAAATCTACCACGCCATGCAGGTGTTGTTCTACGAGGACCGTATCGTGGCGGAAGGGGCGTGCGTTGTCGGAATCGCCGCGCTTCTAGCAGGCAAGTTGCCAGAGGTGTCGGGGCCGATCGGCACCATCATCACGGGCCGCAACCTCGATATGGGAATGTTTCATCAAATCATGGCGGGAGAGGATATTCAGCTGGGCGACACGCTGGTGAAAGGGAACACCTATGGCGCATGAAATCCAGATCGTGACCGAGGCCGAATTGCGCGCGGCGATCCGGCTGGACGTGGACATGGTCGATGTCATCGAACGCGCCTTTGCCGCGCTGGCGGGCGGCGATGTCGTGATGCCGCCGATCCTTTCCATGGACCTGCCGCAAGCCAATGCCGAGGTCGACGTCAAGACGGCCTATATCCCCGGCTTCGACGGCTTCGCCATCAAGGTCAGCCCGGGCTTTTTCGACAACCCCGCACTGGGTCTTGCCAGCCTCAACGGCCTGATGATCCTGTTTTCAGCCAAGACCGGACTGGTCGAGGCGGTATACCTGGACAACGGATATCTCACCGATATCCGTACGGCGGCCGCGGGTGCCGTGGCCGCGCGGCACCTCGCCCCGGACACGATCAAGACAGCCGGCGTCATCGGAACCGGCGTGCAAGCCAGGCTTCAGATTCAGGCGGCCCATCTGGTCCGTCCTTTCAAGCGCGTGCTTGTGCACGGGCGCGACGCCGACAAGGCCGCCGCCTGTGCCGAGGATCTTGCCGCGGCTCTGGGGGTCGAGGCCGAGGCCGTCACCGATCCCGCCGCGCTGGTGGCTGACAGCCAGCTTGTCGTCACCACCACGCCAGCGCGATCCCCTGTACTGATGGCCGACTGGCTTCATCCCGGTCTTCACATCACCGCCATGGGCTCCGACCAGGAAGGCAAGAACGAGATCGACCCGCAGGCCATCGCGGCCGCGGACCTTTACGCCTGTGATCGGGTCAGCCAATGCGAGACCAGCGGCGAGTTGGAAGCCGCCCGGGCCGCGGGCGTTCTGACGGACGCCACCCCGCCGGAACTGGGAGACATCATCGCCGGCAAAGCCCGGGGCCGACAGTCGGCGCAGGACATCACCATTTGCGACCTCACCGGCACCGGGGCGCAGGATACCGCTATCGCCAGTCACGTCCGCGCGGCACTGCCCGACGCCGGTACGCGTATTCGGACCTGACCCGGCCATGACACGGCTGGACGCGCGCGATATCGAGATCCTCAAGGTCCTGGCCGAGGACGGACGGATCACGAAGGCCGCGCTTGCCGAACGTGTGGGCTTGTCGGCCTCGCCGTGCTGGGAAAGACTGAAGCGGCTGGAAAAGGCGGGTTTGATCAGCGGCTACCGCGCCGAGATCGCTTTGCGGAAAATCGGCCCGCATGTGACGGTCTTCGTGGCTGTGGAACTGACCGATCATACCGCCGCGACATTCCGCATTTTCGAGGATGCCGTGCACCAATATCCCCAGATCGTCGCCTGCTGGGGTATAGGCGGCGGCTACGATTACCTGATGCAGGTCGTGACCCCCGACATCAATGCCTATCAGCGGCTTGTCGACCAGATGCTCAACGACCGGATCGGGATGGCGCGGTATTTCAGCTATGTCGTGACCAAGCCGGTCAAGGGCCTGACCGCCCCGCCCATCGACGTGATTCTGGGTGCGCAGTAGATTCTTCTGCATTCGCTGCGGTTTGCAGAAAAATCCACCTCCACGGCAGGCCCATTCAGGCTCACCCATTGCTCAAGCCATATAAAACCTCCGTAAGTTAAAGGAGGAACTTATGCCTGACACGTCTTTGCGCCTGATCGAAGACCTGCGGCTCGTCCGCAACTTTTCCTATGTTGGCGGCAAATGGGTCGCCGCCGCCGATGGCAGCACCCTGACCGTGACCGACCCCGCCGACGGGGCGGTCGTCGGAGAGGTTGCCAGCCTTTCTGCTGATGAAAGCGCCGAGGCCGTCACCGTCGCCCAGGAGGCCTTTCCCAAGTGGTCGTCCAAGTTGCCACAGGACCGCTCCGCGATCCTGCGCCGCTGGTTTGACCTGATCATCGAGAACCGCGAGGATCTGGCCAAGCTGATGGTCGCCGAACAGGGCAAACCCCTGTCCGAGGCGCGGGGCGAGATCGACTATGCCGCGTCTTTCGTCGAATTCTACGCCGAGGAAGCCAAGCGCCCCAACATCGAGGGCGTCACCAGCCACCTGAACACCGCCGAGGTCGAGCTGTGGCTTGAACCCGTGGGCGTCGTGGCGCTGATCACGCCGTGGAATTTCCCCTCGGCCATGCTGACCCGCAAGGCCGCCGCGGCTCTCGCTGCCGGCTGCACCATCGTCGCGCATCCCAGCCACGAGACGCCATTTTCGGCGCTGGCGCTGGCCGAATTGGCCGAGCGTGCAGGCGTCGAGCCGGGCGTGTTCAACGTGGTCACCGGCCGCGCCTCGACCGTGGTGCCGCCATGGACCGACGACTCGCGGGTGCGGGCGCTGTCCTTCACCGGCTCGACCGAGGTCGGGCGGCTACTCTATCGCGCATCGGCGGAAACCGTGAAGAAACTGGTGATGGAATTGGGCGGCCATGCGCCGGTGATCGTGTTCGACGATTGCGACCTCGATCATGCCGTGGCCGAGACCATCAAGGCCAAGTTCGCCACGTCCGGTCAGGACTGCCTCGGCGCGAACCGCATCTATGTCCAGCGTGGCATCTACGATGAATTCTGCACGCGTTTCACCAACGCGACAAAGGCGCTGACGATTGGCGTCGGCATGGATGACTGCGACCTTGGCCCGCTGATGAACGAAGGCGCCGTCGCCAAGCAGGAGGCACATGTCGCCGACGCTTTGGAAAAAGGCGCGAAACTTGCCTGCGGCGGCCAGCGTAATCCGCTCGGGCGGCTGTTCTATGACGCGACCGTTCTGACCGACGTGCCCGACGAGGCCGAGATCATGCGCGAGGAAACCTTTGGTCCCGTCGCGCCGATCACACCGTTCGAAACCGAGGATGAGGCCATCCGCCGCGCCAACGACACCGAGTACGGCCTTGTGGCTTACGTCCACGCCCACGACCCGCGCCGCATCTACCGGCTCAGCCGCGCGCTGCAGTTCGGCATGGTCGCGGTCAACCGCACCAAGGTGACCGGCGCGCCGATCCCGTTCGGCGGGGTCAAGCAGTCCGGCCTCGGCCGCGAGGGCGCGCGAAAGGGCATGGAAGAGTTCATGGAAATCAAATACGTCTGCCGCGATTGGGGCTAAGGAGAGTACGAATGCTTAAGAACGATCAACTTGACCAGTGGGACCGCGAAAACTTTTTCCATCCCTCGACCCACCTGGCGGAATTCGCCCGGGGTGAGGCCCCGCAGCGCATCGTGACCGGCGGCTCCGGCTGTCATATCGAGGACCGCGACGGCAACCGCCTGCTCGATGCTTTTGCCGGGCTTTACTGCGTGAACGTCGGCTATGGCCGGCCCGAGATTGCCGACGCAATCGCCGAACAGGCGCGCGAACTGGCCTATTACCACGCCTATGTCGGCCACGGCACCGAGGCCGCGATCACGCTGGCCAAGATGGTGCTGGACCGCGCGCCGGACCACATGTCGAAAGTCTATTTCGGCCTCAGCGGCTCGGACGCCAACGAGACCAACATCAAGCTGGTCTGGTACTACAACAACATCCGCGGGCTTCCCCAGAAGAAAAAGATCATCTCGCGCTGGCGCGGCTATCACGGCTCGGGCCTGATGACCGGCTCGCTGACCGGGCTGCACCTGTTTCACCAGAAGTTCGACCTGCCGCTGGCGCAGGTGCTGCACACCGAGGCGCCCTATTACTATCGCCGCGCCGATGTGAACCAGACCGAGGAGCAGTTCGTCGCCCATTGCGTGGCCGAGCTGGAGGCGCTGATTGAACGCGAGGGGGCGGACACCATCGGCGCCTTCATCGGTGAACCCGCGCTGGGCACCGGGGGCCTGGTGCCGCCGCCCGCCGGCTATTGGGCCGCGATTCAGGAAGTGCTGGCCAAGCACGACATCCTGCTGATCGCCGACGAGGTCGTCACCGGCTTTGGCCGCCTGGGCAGCATGATGGGCTCGGACCATTACGGCATCAAGCCCGACATCATCACCATCGCCAAGGGCCTGACCTCGGCCTATGCGCCCCTGTCCGGGTCCATCGTGTCCGACAAGGTCTGGAAAGTGCTGGAGCAAGGCACGGATGAGAACGGCCCCATCGGCCATGGCTGGACCTACTCGGCGCATCCCATCGGGGCCGCCGCCGGTGTCGCCAACCTCAAGCTGATCGACGACCTGAATCTGGTTCAAAACTCCGGCGAGGTGGGCGCCTACTTCAAGAAGGCGCTGACCGAGGCCGTGGGAGACCATGCCCATGTCGGCGAAGTGCGCGGCGAGGGCCTGCTCTGTGCCGTGGAGTTCGTCAAGGACCGCGACGATCGCGTGTTCTTCGACGCCTCGGAAAAGGTCGGCGCACGGCTGGCCGGTGAACTGGTCAAGGAGGGCGTGATTTCCCGCGCCATGCCGCAGGGCGATATCCTTGGCTTCGCGCCGCCCTTCTGCATGACCCGCGAAGAGGCCGACGAAGTGGCCACCAAGCTGGGCAAGGTCGTGAAAAACGTGCTGGGCTAAGACCGTCCTGTGGGAATCGATTAAGGCCGCGCTATCCCGGCGTGGCCTTTTTGTCCGCCGGTTGGTTATTCCGCCGGCGCGAACCCGGTGATCAGCTGTTTCAACCCCAGCGCCGCCCCGGCAAAGATCGCCAGAAACGCCACCGGCGCGGAAAAGGCCAGCACCGAAAAGGCCGAAACCCCCTGTCCGATACTGCACCCCACCGCCAAGATCGCACCCGGCCCCATCAGGGCCGCACCGAAGATCTGCCGCTTCAATTCGCGCGGGTCCTCGCAGGCTTCCCAGCGGAAATGCCCCTTGAAAAGCGACCCGACGAAGGCGCCCACAACCACGCCCAGTACCGAACCCACGCTGAACGACAGGCTGTTGCCCGAGGCGGTCATCGCGTAATAGATTGTGTCGCCGATGGGCGCGGCGAAGGAATGGGTCTCGATCGGTTCGGCCTCGAACCCCGTCATGGCCACCCAGTAGGTGCCGACCCAGCCAAGGACGATAGCTATGCCCACCACGGCGGCCCAGAACACCATGTTCAGCGAGCGCAGCATCCGGGCACTGGCGAGGGAAAATATCAGGATGGCCCCTCCCAGAAGAAGACCGGTCAGAGCGGGGCCAATCCCCAGATGCACCTGCGCCAACTGGCTGAACCCTTGGGGCGATCTTGCGCCTTCCTCGACAGTGAAAAGCCAGACGCGGAAATGGGCCAGCGGGCCGGACATCACCAGGTAGGCCGACAGTCCCATCACGATCACGATGACGAAAGACCGCAGGTCGCCGCCCCCCAGCCGCGCCAGCGCCCCGTAGCCGCAATTGCCCGACAGCGCCATGCCATAGCCGAACATCAGCCCGCCGATGATGGTGCCCAAAGGGTTCCAGACCCTGTCGAGATACGCGGTGGCGGTGCCGTCCATCAAGCCACCGGCCATGGCGAAATGCGTGCCTATGATGGCCACGCCGATGGCGATGCCCCACATGCGGATGCGGCGATCATCCGAGGAATAGAGCACGTCCTCGATCGCGCCCAGCGTGCAGAATCGCCCCAGCCGCGCGGCCAGCCCCAAGGCCAGACCACCCAACAGCCCGATCAAGGCTGCGCTATTGGCTTCGCCCAGAACGTCCAGCATCTTGGTTCCCGTTTAACGACCGGAACCTCTCCTCAATCCCGGTCAGTCTTCCCTGCAAAAGAGGTCATAGACGACCTCCATGATTTGCCGCGGTCTGTCGTCTGTCAAGCTGTAGTAGATCGCCTTGCCCTCGCGCCGGGGCGTCACCAACCCTTCCAGCCGAAGGCGTGTCAGCTGCTGCGACACCGCCGCCTGACGCGCCGACAACAGGTCTTCCAGTTCCGTCACCGACTTCTCGCCCGAGGCCAGATGGCACAGGATCATCAGCCGCCCCTCGTGGCTGATCGCCTTCAGGAAGTTCGACGCCCGCTGGGCGTTCTTCATCATCTTTTCCATGTCCTCGGCGCGCATGTTCGCGTCGAGCACCGGCAGCCGCGTTTCGGGCTCGGATGCGTCGGAAGAATTCTGGGGATCGAGTGTCATAGGTTTCGTCAGCCTGTTTTGTCGAGGTCGATGCGCGCCTCTTCCAGCATCATGCCAAGCAGACCCCAAAAGAAATCCTCTCCGGGGTATCCTTCGATCCGGCCCAGTTCGGTGCCGTCCCGGACAAGGATGAAGGTGGGCGTAAAGCGCACGCGCCGGGCGAATTCCACGTCCGGCGATTCGCTGTAAAGATCATAGCGGCGCAGTGGCGCGGCTTGTCCTTCGGGGGTTTTCGGATATTTCGCCGAAACCTCCTCGTTCCACTGGGCACACCAATAACACCCGTCTTCCTCGGCCATCAGCAGATAGGTCTCTGCCAGCATGGGCGCGGGAAGCCAGGTCAGGATAACGAGCAGGAATGCTCTGATCGCTGCCACGTGAAACTCCGATTGACGGCTTGCTAGAACCGATCATAATCTAATATTCGAATATTTCAAGAAAATGCGGTGGGTCTGTGAATGTTTGACGTAACGATCTACGGGGCGTTGATCGCGGGGCTTTTGTCGTTCCTGTCGCCCTGCATCCTGCCGATCGTGCCATTCTACCTCAGCTACCTGGCCGGGGTGGGCATGAACCAGATCACGGCAGAGGCCGAAATCTCACGCGGGGTGCGCGTGCGCGCCTTCCTCGCGGCATGCTTCTTTGCGCTTGGCGTGATCACCGTTTTCGTCGGGCTGGGGGCCTCGGCCACCGCCTTCGGCCAGCTGGTGCAGGAGTATTTCGACGTCCTGCGCTGGGTCGCGGCGGCGATCATCATCGCGATGGGCCTGCATTTCCTTGGCGTAGTCCGCATCGGCATTCTCTATCGCCAGTTTCGGGCGGATGCCGGCGACACCAGCAATGTCGGGCTTGCCGGCGCCTTCGTGATCGGCCTTGCCTTCGCCTTCGGCTGGACGCCCTGCGTCGGGCCGGTTCTGGCCGCGATCCTGTTCACGGCGGCGGGACAGGAGTCGGCGTCACAGGGCGCCACGCTGCTTTTCGTCTACGGTCTCGGCATGACGCTGCCCTTCATCGCGGCGGCGCTCTTCATCGGCCCGTTCATGCGGTTCATGGCGCGGTTCCGCCGCCATCTAGGCCTGATTGAGAGGATCATGGGCGCGCTGCTGATCCTGTTCGGCGTCCTGATCGCGACCAATTCGGTGAACATCATCGCCCAGTGGATGCTTGAAAATGTCCCCTGGTTCAGCACAATCGGATAAACGGGAGGAGTCTTCAGATGACCAGAATTTTCGCTTTCCTGACTGCCGCGCTGATCGCGCTGCCGGTCTTCGCGGCCGAGTTGGGTGACGACGGCCTGCACAAGGCCCCGTGGATGCGCGACACCTTCAAGGATCTTGGCGACGACCTCGAAGAGGCGACCGCCGAAGGCAAGCGCCTGCTCGTCCTGATCGAACAGCGCGGCTGCATCTATTGCACCAAGATGCACGAGGAAGTGTTCGTCGTCCCCGAGATCGAGCAGTTTATCGAGGACAACTATTTCGTGGTGCAGATCAACATGTTCGGCGATGTCGAAGTGACCGATTTCGACGGCGAGGCGATGCCCGAGAAAGACGCCGTGCGCCGCTGGAATGCCATGTTCACGCCCACCATGATGTTCTTCCCCGAAGAGTCCGAAGGCAAGCTGCCTGCCGACGAGTTGGCGGTCGTCACCATGCCCGGCGCATTCGAGAAAGGCACCACCCTGAACCTGCTGCGCTGGGTCGTCGAAAAGGGGTATGAGAGCGACGAACCGTTCCAGAAATACCTGGCGCGGAAACTCGCGGAATAAGCACAGGTAATGCTGCGCGCGCAAAGAAATCCGCCTGTTTTTTCTGCGAAAGCGAACAGATTTAAAAATTCACTTACTTGAATTTGTTGTTGCGTGAATCGGTTTTGTGTGTGCAAGTATACAGTAACTGTCATACGGGAGGTCACATGACACGTCTAACTGCTTTTGTAGCCGGAGCAGCGCTTTTCGCGACCGTTGCGGCTGCGGAAACCATTGCACCGCAAGACGTCGAATACGTCGATGGTGCGGTTGAAACTTCTCTGACCGGCCAGCCCGGTGACCCCGAAGCGGGCGCCGTGCTGATGAACAAGGGGGCGGGCAACTGCATCGCCTGCCACATGATCTCTGACCAGTCGCAGCTTCAGTTTCACGGGGAAATCGGCCCGCCGCTCGATGGCGTTGCCGACCGCTGGAGCGAGGCCGAGATCCGCGGCATCGTAGCCAACGCCAAGGTCATGTTCGAAGGCACGATGATGCCGGCCTTCTACAAGGTCGACGGCTTCACGCGCCTTGGCGACGCCTATACCGGCAAGGCCCACGAGGGTGAGGTCGAGCCGCTGTTGACTGGCCAGCAAATCGAAGACGTCGTCTCCTACCTGATGACGCTCAAGTACGAATAACTCAGATATCTGGAGGACAAGATGAAACTGAATCGCCGAAAGATGCTGGTGCTGAGCACCGCAGGCGCAGCCGTGACGGCCTTCGGCGCGCTGCCGGCCTTCGCGTCGGCCACCGAAGACGCAATCGCGAAATTCACCGGCGGCGCCGATGTGGGCGAGGGCGGTGTCGAACTGACCGCGCCGGAAATCGCCGAGAACGGCAACACCGTGCCGATCGAGGTCAGCGCCCCGGGCGCCGTTGCCATTTCGGTTTTCGCCGATGGCAACCCGACGCCCGCCGTTGCCACGTTCAAGTTCGGCCCGCTGGCCGCGTCGCAATTCGCGTCGACCCGTATCCGCCTTGCCGGCACGCAGAACGTCATCGCCGTCGCCCAGATGGAAGATGGCTCGTACAAGCAGGCATCGGCAAACGTCAAAGTCACCATCGGCGGCTGCGGCGGCTGAGTAGAGGACAAGGAGATTAGAACATGGCCGAAGGTGTAAAACCCCGCGTCAAGGTCCCGAAGTCGGCGTCCGCCGGCGAAACGATCACCATCAAGACGCTGATCAGCCACCAGATGGAAAGCGGTCAGCGCAAGGACGATGACGGCAACGTCATTCCGCGCTCGATCATCAACCGCTTCGTTGTAGACTTCAACGGCGAGAACGTGATCGACGTCACGCTGGAGCCGGCGATCTCGACCAACCCGTTCTTCGAATTCGAGGCGACCGTGCCCGAAACCGGTGACTTCACGTTCACCTGGCATGACGATGACGGGTCCGTCTACGAAGAGACCAAGACGGTTACGGTCGGATAAGGCGCCTCGGCGTCAGGGAGGATAACATGACAAGAACGACTGTAACGGGTGGGCGTCTGATCATGGCAGCAGCCGCCAGCGTGTTCGCGCTGGCCGCCTATGCCGGGCCCGACGAAGACGAACTGGTGGTCAACGAAGATATCGAAATGGTCACCAAGACCGATGCGCCTGCGCATATGGAAAACATCGACACGATCTATTCGGGTTGGCGGTTCCGCTCGGACGAGACGCAGGCGGTGCAGACCGACGATTTCGACAACCCGGCGATGCTCTGGGTGGAACAGGCCGCCGAGGTCTGGAACACGGCGGAAGGGTCCGAGGGCAAGTCCTGCGCGTCGTGCCACAACGACGTCGACAGCATGGCTGGCGTCAAGGCGGTCTATCCCAAGTGGAACGAGGATGCCGGCGAAGTTCGCACGATCGAGATGCAGGTCAACGACTGCCGCGAAAACCGCATGGGGGCCGAGCCGTGGAAATACGCCGGCGGTGACATGACCAACATGTCGGCGCTGCTGGCCTCGGTGTCGCGTGGCATGCCCGTGAACGTGGCCATCGACGGCCCGGCCCAGTCCACCTGGGAAAAGGGCAAGGAGATCTACTATACCCGCTACGGTCAGCTGGAACTCAGCTGCGCCAATTGTCACGAAGACAATTACGGCAATATGATCCGCGCCGACCATCTCAGCCAGGGCCAGATCAACGGCTTTCCGACCTACCGTCTGAAGAACACCAAGCTGAACGCCGTGCATGCCCGCTTCAAGGGCTGCATCCGAGACACCCGGGCACACACCTTCTCGCCCGGCAGCCCGGAGTTCGTGGCGCTCGAGCTTTATGTCGCATCGCGCGGCAACGGCCTCAGCGTCGAAGGACCGTCGGTCCGAAATTAAACTCAATTCAAGGCTCCGTCGCATAGGCGGGGCCTTTTTCATCTGCGCTACATTCAAATATGCGCATATGTCTTGAAGGATGAACCACTCATGATTTCGCGCAGGGATTTCCTACAGGTCGGCATTGCGGCATCGGCACTCGTCGGGGCCTCTGGCTTCGGCAACTGGGCCAAGCTGGCCGCGCAACAGTCGCTGACACAGGACCAGCTCTTGCAGTTCGACACGTTCGGCAACGTGTCCCTGATCCACGTCACCGACATCCACGCGCAGCTGAAACCGATCTATTTCCGCGAACCTTCGGTCAATATCGGCGTGGGCGAGAACAAGGGCGAGGTGCCGCATGTCACCGGCGCCGATTTCCGCCGCCTCTACGGCATCGAGGATGGCAGCCCCAGCCACTATGCGCTCAGCAGCGGCGACTTCACGTCGCTGGCCCGTGAATACGGCCGCGTCGGCGGGCTGGACCGCGTGGCGACCGTCGTCAACGCCATCCGGGCCGACCGTCCCGACGCCATTCTGCTCGATGGCGGCGACACGTGGCACGGCTCGTACACCTGCTATCACACCCAAGGCCAGGACATGGTCAACGTGATGAACGCGCTCAAACCCGATGCGATGACATTCCACTGGGAATTCACGCTGGGGTCCGATCGCGTGGCCGAGCTCGTCGAGTCTCTCCCGTTCGCCGCGCTCGGCCAGAATATTTTCGACGCCGAGTGGGACGAACCCACCGATCTCTTCCCACCCTACACGATGTTCGAACGCGGCGGCACCAAGATCGCCGTGATCGGTCAGGCCTTCCCCTACATGCCCATCGCCAACCCGGGCTGGATGTTCCCGGAATACGCCTTCGGCATCCGGGATGAGAACATGCAGACCATGGTCGACCAGGTCCGCAGCGAGGGCGCGGAATGTGTCGTGGTGCTCAGCCATAACGGCTTCGACGTGGACAAGAAGATGGCCACCGTGGTCAGCGGAATCGACGTGATCCTGTCGGGCCACACCCACGATGCGCTGCCGGAACCGGTTCTGTCGGGCGAGACGCTCATCATCGCCTCAGGCAGCAACGGCAAATTCGTCAGCCGCGTCGATCTCGACATCCGCGACGGCCAGATGATGGGCTATCGTCACAAGCTGATCCCGATCTTCTCGGACGTGATCGAACCCGATGCGGACATGACCGCCCTGATCAATGAACAGCGCGCACCTTACGAGGACAAGTTGTCAGAGGTGATCGGCCAGACCGATAGTCTGCTTTACCGTCGCGGCAACTTCAACGGCAGCTGGGACGACCTCATTTGCGACGCGCTCCTGTCCGAGCGGGACGCCGAAATCGCGCTCAGCCCCGGCGTGCGCTGGGGGCCGTCACTGATCCCCGGTCAGGACATCACCCGCGAGGATATCTGGAACGTCACCTCCATGACCTATGGCGAGGCGTATCGCACGGAAATGACCGGTGAATTCCTCAAGGTCGTGCTGGAAGACGTGGCCGACAACATCTTCAACCCCGACCCCTATTACCAGCAAGGCGGCGACATGGTCCGCACCGGCGGCCTTGGCTACAGCATCGACGTCAGCAAGCCGCAGGGCGAGCGGATCAGCAACATGACCCTGCTCAGCAGCGGCGAGCCGATCGACCCGTCGCGCAACTACGTCATCGCCGGCTGGGCCTCGGTCAACGAGGGCACCGAAGGACCGCAGATCTGGGACGTGGTCGAAAGCCACATCCGCAAAATGGGCACCGTCACGGTGCAGGAAAACGACAGCGTCGAAGTGACCGGCGTCTGAGCATTCATCAAGGGAGCGTTCAGCCATGAATGATCTTTTCAAATCACCGTCCCGCCGCGCCTTCCTGCGTGGCAGCGCGGCAGCGGTCGCAGGCTCGGTGGCCGGCGCGGCCTCGGCACAAGATCCCGACCCGTTGATCACCGAGGTTCAGGATTGGGCCGCGATCACGGGCGAGGGCGTGGATGAGACCCCCTATGGCCTGCCGATCCGGTTCGAGGATGACGTGGTACGCCGCAACGTGCCGTGGCTGACCGCCGACCCGATCAGCTCGATCAACTTCACGCCGATCCATGCGCTGGACGGCACGATCACCCCGCAAGGCTGTGCGTTCGAGCGGCACCACTCCGGCGCCATCGAACTCGCCAAGGAAGATTACCGTCTGATGATCAACGGTCTGGTGGATAAGCCGCTGGTCTTCCACTACGCCGACCTCGAACGCTTCCCGCGCGAAAACCACGTCTATTTCTGCGAATGCGCGGCCAATACCGGAATGGAATGGGCGGGCGCACAGCTGAACGGCGTGCAGTTCACCCACGGCATGATCCACAACATGGAATATTCCGGCGTCACCCTGCGCACCTTGCTTGAAGAGGCGGGGCTGGATGCCGCAGGCGATCTCAAGGACAAGTGGGTCTATGTCGAAGGCGCCGACGCGTCCTCAAACGGTCGCTCGATCCCGATGGAAAAGGCGCTGGACGACTGCCTTGTCGCCTTCAAGGCCAATGGCGAGGCGCTGCGCAAGGAGCACGGCTACCCCGTCCGCCTTGTTGTGCCCGGCTGGGAAGGCAACATGTGGGTCAAATGGCTGCGCCGGATCGAGGTTATGGACGGCCCCGTGGAAAGCCGCGAGGAGACGTCGAAATACACCGACGTACTGGCCGACGGCACGGCCCGCAAATGGACCTGGGTGATGGATGCCAAATCGGTCATCACCTCCCCCAGCCCGCAATCGCCCATCAGCCACGGACCCGGTCCGCTGGTCATCTCCGGCCTCGCCTGGTCCGGCCACGGCAAGATCACCCGTGTCGATGTCTCCCGCGATGGCGGCGTGACGTGGGAAACCGCCCGCCTCGGCACGCAGGGTGATGCCAAGGCGCTGACCCGCTTCTACCTCGACACCACCTGGGACGGCGAGGAGATGCTGCTCCAGGCCCGCGCGATGGACGAGACGGGCTATGTCCAGCCGACCAAGGCGCAGCTGCGCGAGGTGCGCGGCGAAAACTCGATCTACCACAACAACTGCATTCAGACCTGGCACGTCAAAGCCAACGGGGAGGCCGAAAATGTCGAAGTTTCTTAAGATATTCGCACCCGCCGCCGGTGGCGCCGCGGGCGTTCTGACAATGGCTTACGTGCTGGCTGACCAGTTCGTCGTGGACATCCCCTCGATTGCCCCCGCGCTGGTGTCACAGGCCAGTGCCGCCTCGACCGATGCGGCCGACAGTGCCACGGATGAAACCCAAGCCGCCGCAACCGAAACACCCGAAGGTGGCTTCGGCCTGGGCCGCGAAGCGCTGCCCGAGGAAATCGCCGCTTGGGATGTCGACGTTCGCCCCGGTGGCATCGGCCTGCCCGAAGGGCGCGGCGACGTGGCCACAGGCGAAGAGGTCTTCGCCGAAGCCTGCGCCGTCTGCCACGGCGACTTCGCCGAGGGTGTGGGCAACTGGCCGGTACTGGCGGGCGGCTTCGACACGCTCGACGACAAGGACCCGGTGAAAACCGTCGGCTCCTACTGGCCGTACCTGTCGACCGTCTGGGACTACGTGCACCGCTCCATGCCCTTCGGCAACGCGCAGTCGCTGAGCCCCGATGAGGTCTACGCGATCACCGCCTACATCCTTTATTCCAACTACCTGGTGGAAGATGATTTCGAGCTCAGCCACGAGAACTTTGCCGAATTCGAGATGCCCAACGCCGACGGCTTCATCGTCGATGACCGCCCCGAAAACGAATACACCATCTGGCGTACCGAGCCCTGCATGGAAGGCTGCAAGGACAGCGTCGAGATCACCATGCGGGCCTCCGTCGTCGACGTGACGCCCGAGGAAGAGGGCGCCGAGGAAGAAGCCGCCGCCGAACCCGCCGCCGAAGAAGCGGCGGAGGAGGTCAAGATGGCCGCCGCAGACCCCGAACCCGTCGAGACGACCACGACAGATGCCGACGAGGGCGCCGGCCCCGATCCCGAGTTGGTCGCAGCGGGTGAAAAGGTCTTCCGTAAGTGCAAGGCTTGCCACATGGTCGGCGAGGCTGCCAAGAACCGGGTCGGCCCGGTGCTGAACGGCGTCATGGGCGCGACCATCGGCGGCCACGACGACTTCAAGTACTCCAGCGTGTTCCAGGAAGCCGCAGAAGCAGGCCGCGTGTGGGATGAGGCCGCCATGGCCGAATTCCTTGCCGCGCCGAAAAGCTACATGAAAGGCACCAAGATGAGCTTTGCCGGTCTCAAGAAAGACGAGGATATCGACGCGATCATCGCCTATCTGCAAAGCTTCGGGGACTGACCGCATGACGGTCGGACTGCGCACTCTCCCCTTCGCCCTAGCGGCAGGCCTTCTGGCCTGCGCCACCTCTGCGGCGGCTGAAGAGGGCGACCCGGAGGCCGGCAAGGAAGTGTTCGATTATTGCTCCGGCTGCCACGAGGTGGGCAAGGGCGCCGAGCATGGCATCGGTCCGCATCTCAACGGCCTTTTCGGTCGGCAAGCCGCTACGCAAGAGGGGTTTCGCTATTCCGAAAGCTTCCAGCGCGCTGGCACCGGCGGGCTGGAATGGCACGCCGAAACACTGGACATCTTCCTCGAAAATCCCACCGCGATCGCCTCGGGCACCCGGATGAGTTTTGACGGGTTGGAGGACCCGCAAGAGCGTCTGGACCTCATCGCCTATCTGCGGCGCTTTTCCGACAATCCCCGCGACATCCCCGAGGCGGACCCGACCATCCAGGGCATGGACCATGACCTCGACCCGGAAATCCTCGCACTTGTGGGCGACCCGGAATATGGCGAATATCTCAGCGGGGAATGTGTGTCGTGCCATCAGGTGGGTGGCGCCAATGACGGCATTCCGTCTATCGTGCTCTGGCCGGAGGAGGATTTCGTGGTGGCCATGCACGCCTACAAGAACAAGCAACGCAAACATCCGGTGATGCAAATGGTCGCCGGGCGGTTGGGCGATGAGGAGATCGCCGCACTGGCCGCCTATTTCGGCCAAATGACCACAGAATAAAAATAAATTACCCTAGGGAGGACAAAAAATGACACTTAACAGACGGACGTTCCTTGGAACGACAGCCGCCGCAGCGACCACGCTCGCGGCACCGAACGTGCTGGCGCAAGGCGCGGGTAAACCGCGTGTGGTCGTGATCGGCGGCGGGGCAGGCGGGGCCACGGCGGCCCGCTATATCGCCAAGGACAGCGACGGCGCCATCGACGTGACGCTCGTGGAGCCCACACGGACCTATTTCACCTGCTTCTTCTCCAACCTCTACCTTGGTGGTTTCAAGGAGTTCAGCGACATCGGCCACACCTACGGCACCATCGCCTCGACCGGCGTGAACGTAATCCACGACTGGGCTGTCGATGTCGACCGCGACGCCAAGAGTGTGACGCTCGCCGGTGGCTCCACGTTGCCCTATGACAAGCTGATCCTCAGCCCCGGCATCGATTTCGTCGATGGCGCCGTCGAAGGCTGGAGCGTCGAGGCCCAGAACGCCATGCCCCACGCCTACAAGGCCGGGTCGCAATCCGAACTGCTGCGCGCCCAATTGGAGGCGATGCCCGAGGGCGGCACATTCGCCATGGTGGCCCCCCCGAACCCCTATCGTTGCCCCCCGGGGCCGTACGAGCGGATCTCGATGGTCGCACATTTCATGAAGGAAAATAACCCGACCGCGAAGATCATCGTGGCCGACCCCAAGCCGAAATTCTCCAAGATGGCGCTGTTCCAGGAAGGTTGGAACAAGCATTACCCGGGCATGGTCGACTGGATCGGCGAAGAGTTCGGCGGCGGCAACGTCTCGGTCGACACGGCGAACATGACCGTCACCATCGACGGCGAGGAAACCAGCGTCGACGTCTGCAACGTCATCCCCGCGCAAAAAGCGGGCCGCATCGCCGACATGGCGGGCGTGACCGACGGTAACTGGGCGCCTGTGAATGCCGCCGACATGTCCACCAAGGCCGACGCGGATGTCTATGTTCTGGGCGACGCGGCGGCACAGGGCGACATGCCGAAATCGGGCTTTGCCGCCAACAGCCAGGCCAAGGTCTGCGCCAATGCCGTGCGCGGTGCGCTCACGGGGTCCAAGGTGTTCCCGGCCAAGTTCTCGAACACCTGCTGGTCGCTCATCGCCACCGATGACGGCGTCAAAGTGGGTGCGACCTACGAAGCGACCGAAGAGAAAATCGCCAAGGTCGACGGCTTCATCAGCGAAACCGGCGAGGATTCCGCCCTGCGCAAGGCAACCTACGAAGAATCCGAAGGCTGGTACACCGGCATCACGACCGACATGTTCGGCTAGGCGCTTCTCCGCCCCGGCTTTGATCTGGAGCAAAGACCGGGGCGGTCCCTCATGCGAAAAACATACGACAGCGAGGAGGACTGACCATGAAACCCGTGATTCTTGCGGCCGCACTTGGCTTGGCTACCGCGGCCCATGCCGAAGGCCCTATCACCGTGCCTTACGAAGGCTCGTTCGACGACGCGGCATTTGCGGTTGAAACCGCAATCGTGGGGCAGGGGCTCGTGATCGACTATGTCAGCCATGTGGGCGAAATGCTCAACCGCACGGGTGAGGACGTGGGCAGCGACGTGATGCTGTTCAAGGAGGCGGATATCTTCATCTTCTGCTCCGCCGTGGTGTCGCGCGAAGTGATGGAGGCCGACCCGATGAACATCGCGCACTGCCCCTATGGCATTTTCGTGGCCGAGAATGCGGAAGGCGCCGTGACGATCGGCTACCGCGACTACCCCGACGGTCCGATGGAAAAGGTCGAGGCGCTGCTGGCCGAGATCGTGAAAGAGGCGACAGAAAACTGATGAACTACCAGGAATTTTTCCGCTCCGAACTCGATGGGTTGCGGGCGGAAGGCAACTATCGCGAATTTGCCGAACTCGAGCGGCGGCGCGGCCAGTTTCCGCAGGCGAATTGCTATAACGGCCCCGAGAACGTGACGGTCTGGTGTTCGAACGACTACCTCGGCATGGGCCAGCACCCGGTCGTGCTCGATGCCATGCACGATGCCCTCGACACCACCGGCGCCGGGGCAGGGGGCACGCGCAACATTTCCGGCACCACCCACGCCCATGTGCAGCTCGAGGCCGAACTAGCCGACCTGCACGGCAAGGACAGTGCGCTGCTCTTCACCTCCGGCTACGTGTCGAACTGGGCCGCGCTGGGCACACTGGCGTCGCGCATTCCGGGGCTGGTGGTGCTGTCCGATGCGCTCAACCATGCCTCGATGATCGAAGGCATCCGCCATTCCCGTGCGCAAAAGGTGATCTGGAAACACAACGACCTCGCCGATCTCGAGGCCAAGCTGGCGGCCCTGCCCGCCAACGCCCCCAAGATGATTGCGTTCGAGAGCGTCTATTCGATGGACGGCGACATCGCCCCCATCAAGGAGATCTGCGATCTGGCCGACAAGTACGGCGCCATGACCTATCTCGACGAAGTGCACGCCGTGGGCCTCTACGGTCCGCGCGGCGGCGGCATTGCCGAGCGTGAGGGGCTGATGCACCGCCTGACCGTGATCGAGGGTACGCTGGGCAAGGCGTTCGGCGTGATGGGCGGCTATATCGCCGCCTCGACAGAGCTTTGCGATTTCGTCCGCTCCTTCGCCTCGGGCTTCATCTTCACCACGGCCCTGCCGCCCTGTGTCGCCGCCGGTGCCGCCGCCGCCGTGCGCCACCTCAAGCACAGCAGCGAGGAACGCAACCAGCAACAGGCCCGCGTCGCCGAGGTGCGCGCCCGGCTTGACGCCATCGGCCTGCCGCATATCGAGAACCCCAGCCACATCATCCCGGTGATGGTCGGCGACCCGGTAAAGTGCAAATACATCTCGGACGTGCTGATGCGCGACCACGGCATCTACATCCAGCCGATCAACTATCCGACCGTGCCCAAGGGCACCGAACGGCTGCGCATCACGCCGTCGCCAGTGCACTCCGCCGAGGATGTCGACCGGCTGATCTCCGCCCTTGAAGAGCTTTGGGCGCAGTGCCAGCTTGCCCGGCTGCCCATCGCGGCGCAGTAATCGGAAAAATTTCCCGCCAACGCGAAAAATAGGAAAACCCGTTTCGCCGGACCGTCTCCTGATGGTCCGGCGTTGTAACGTTTTCCGCGTTCCGGAACGTTGTTCCGCCTTCGCTGCGGAAAGCGGAACAACGCTCTTTCCGCTGGGCTTTGACTCGCGCGAAAACGCACCAGATAAGAGCGGATCATTTGAATCAGGACATGACCCATGCTGCTTGAATCCCTGCCGTTCGAACTGCCCGCGCAAACTCTGCACCTGCTGCTGGGCGCACTTCTGGGCCTTGCTTTCGGCATTGCCGCCCAGATCTCGCGCTTCTGCCTGCGGCGTGCCGTGGCGGGCGAAAACGGTGTGGATCGTTCCGCGCTTTCGGTCTGGCTGGTCGCGTTGGCCGTGGCCATCGTCGGGATCGCCCTGGCCGGTGGCATGGGCTTCATCGAGCTTGGCGACCACCGCTACCTGTCCAGCAGCGTGCCGGTCGCCGCGATCGCCCTCGGTGGTCTCGCCTTTGGCATTGGAATGGTCCTGACGCGCGGCTGCATGTCCCGCCTGACGGTGCTGGCCGGCACCGGCAATCTGCGCGCGGTCAGCGTCATCGCGCTCTTTGCCATCGTCGCCCACGCAACTCTGAAAGGTGTGCTTGCGCCGGTCCGCACATCGCTCGGCGCGGTCCAGTACGATTTCGGCATCGGCAGCCTCGCGACCATTCCGGGTGTTGCCCCGGCGGTGGCGCTGGCGCTGCTGGCCGTCGCCGTGCTGCTAGCACACCGCTCCGGCGCGCGCGCCCTGCACCTTGTCATGGGCGCGGTGATCGGCCTCGTGGTCGTGGCCGGCTGGGCCGGAACGTCCGTTCTGCTGATGGACGATTTCGATCCGTTGCCCGTCCAGTCGATGGCCTTCACCCTGCCGTGGACTGACACTCTGTTCTACGCCATCGCGTCCACCGCCGTGCCCGCAGGCTTCGGTGTCGGTGTGATCGGCGGCGTCATCGTCGGCAGCTTCCTCAGCGCCGCCGCGCGCGGCGAACTTGCCCTGCACAGCTTCGAGTCCCCTGTGCAAACCCTGCGCTACAGCGCCGGTGCGGTGTTGATGGGCTTCGGCGGCGTGCTGGCCGGTGGCTGCACCATCGGCGCAGGCCTCAGCGGCGGCGCGAACCTCAGCATCGCCGCCTTGCTGGCGCTCGGGTTCATCGTGTTGGGCGCGGTCGCGGCCCGCGGCGTGCTGGCACCGCGCGGTGTCGCAGTTCCCGCCGAGTAAGCCCTACTCGAACTCCATCTGCTCAAAGACCCGGCCCGCATTCTTGGTGGCCAGTTCTTCAAATGTATGCAGATGCTTGTATGGCGTCTGGTCGACGTAATAGGCATCGGCCAGGCTGCCGCCTTCCTCCAGATGGGCGCCCACCTGTTCCCGCAGGTAAACCAGGTAGTCACGCGTGTATCGCCGCACCTGCGCCATGTTGGTCGGGTGCCCGTGGCCGGGGATCACATACGTCGCCTCCAGCGGCTCGAACGCGGTCTCCCACGTTTCCAGCCAGTCCTTCGTGATCGTATCCTCGAAGATCGGCAACATCCGCTCGTGAAACGCCATGTCGCCCGCGATCACCAGGCTCTGCTCGGGCAACCAGACCGAGATGTCGCCGGGGCTGTGCGCGGGGCCGAGATGCAGCACCTCGATCCGGAAATCGCCCATCTCGATGATCTTCTCATCCTCGAAGGTTTCCGTCGGTCCGGCCAGAACCGTACCCTCGGCCTTGTCCCGGTTGTATTCCTCCATCCGCCGAAGGATCTGCGCGCCGTATTCCTCGAACTCCTCGGCGGCATCCACATGCGCCAGGATCGGCACGCCCTGTTCGGCCCAGTACGCATTGCCCAGCATCGCGTGACCCTGGCCGTTCTCGTTGATCACCAGCTTCACCGGCTGATCGGTGATGCGCGTGATTTCGTCGTGCAGAGCCTCGGCCAGGACATACGCTGCCCCGCCATTCACCACGACAACGCCCTCGCCGGTGACGATGAAACTCAGGTTGTTGTTATGCCCGGTGTTTTCATAGGTCGGCGGCGCGGTCGCGCCGATGGCCGACCAGACATGCGGGATCACCTCGACCGGCTTGGAATAAAGCGGAGAACCGGGATACTGGTCGGGGATATTCTCATCGGCCAGCGCGGGGGCTGTGCACAGGGCGACAAGACAAGCGGCAAGCGTACGCATCACGCATCCTTCCCGACAAACCGGTATCCGGTCTCTGACGCCTCGGCCCGGCCCACGCCGCCCCCCGGAAGGTGGAACCCGATCAGGGTCATGTCCTCGGCGGTCAGGCGGTCGAACAGGGTCTTGCGCGTGGCCACCGCCAAGTCCGCGTCCTGATCCGATCCGCTGGGCCACGCGGGCCGGGCAAAGGCCACGTGGTGATTGCCGATCGCGTCGCCGATTACCATCGCGGCCTCGCTTCCGCCACGCAGTTCGAAGCTCATGTGTCCGGGCGTGTGGCCCGGGGTCGAGACCGCGGCGATGCCCGGCAGCACTTCCTCACCATCATCAAAGAACTCAACGACATCCTCAATCGCTTCCATCCGGTTCTTGGCGCCCACGGCGAACGCGGCGCGCGCCTTGCCGATGGTTTTCACCGTCTCGGGATCCCACCAGTAATCCCACTCGGTGCGGCCCATCATGTGCACCGCTTCCGTGAACAACGGATCACCGAAATCGTCCAGAACGCCCCAGATATGGTCGGGATGCGCGTGGGTGAAGACGACGTGGGTGATGTCTTCGGGCGACAGCCCCGCGGCCTCCAGGCTCGCCGGCAACTCGCCTGCACTGGGCATGAAATTCGACCCGGCACCGGCATCGAACAGCACGGTGTTGGTGCCATCGCGGTAAAGCGTCAGGTTGCATTCGGGGCGCAACTCGTCGCGGCTCTGGCCGGTGGCCTCGAGGATCGGCATCAGTTCATCTTGCGGCATCGGCTCGAAGATGAAATCGCCCGGCAAAACGAGGTTGCCGTCGCTGACGGTCGTGACCGTCGCATCGCCAATGGATATTTCCGCCAGGCTCCAGCGCGGCAACGCCGCGGCAAGGGGCAGGGCCGCACCGGTCGCCATCAGGTGGCGTCGGGTCATTCGCATGGTGTTCCTCCCAAGAATTCTCTTATAGGAATATGTGCGAATGTTGCGCGCAGCGCAAGCGCCGTCCCTTATGCCCAGCCCTTTGCAGTAACTGATGCACGCGACAACGCGTTGCGAGATCAAAGCGCAATGACCGCTTCGAGCCCTTAGTGCTGTCGCTGATCTTGTGCCGCGCGGACTCAAGGCCGCAGGCCGCCGCGCGATCGCCAGACCGCCCGAACGGGCTGGCGATTGGGTGACGTTGGCGTTTCGAACTGAGGTCTCGCGAATATGTCGGCCATAAAGCGCCTTGAACATCCGGCAGGACGCCAGCCCGCGGCCTGGCAATCGCACGGCTTGCTACCCGCACGGAAGCAAAGTCCGCATTGGCGACACTCATCGCAACCAGTTCCCGAGAAATTCTTCGGGAACTGGTTTGTTGTCATCGGCCCGTCTTGAACGGCTCTAATCTCGGAATTGCATCATGTACCGCAAAGGACCGGTCCTTACGCTGCCGGTTTCCACTTGATCGAGCACCCGACCGACGCGACCTGGTCGCGCGGGCCTTCGCCGGTTTCCGCCACCTGCTTCATCGCGTCATAGAGCTCGCGCGGCGCGTCCTCCGGCGCCGGTTTCATTCGCGATGCGTCCAGCCGACCGCGGTATTGCAGCCCGCCGCGCGCGTCGAATCCGAAGAAATCCGGCGTGCAGGCCGCGTGATAGGCCCGTGCCACCGACTGATCCTCGTCATGCATATAGGGAAACGGCAAGCCCGCCTTCTCGACAAGCTTGATCATGTTCTCGAAACTGTCGTCCGGATAGGCGTCGGCGTCATTGGAACAGATTGCGGCGACCCCAATACCAATCCCCTGCAAGTCCTTTGCATCGCGCACGATCCTGTCCAGCACGGCCAGAACGTAGGGGCAATGGTTGCAGATGAACATGATCAGCGTGCCCCGTGGGCCCGCGATATCGTCCCAAGTATAGATACGCCCATCCGTGGCCGGCAGCCGGAAATCAGGGGCGGGACAATTGAAATCACACACGGGCGGTTCGTTTGCAGCCATGATCGTCCTCCGTCTCGGTTAACCGGGGACAGTCTTGCCGAGCAAAGGCGGCTTGGCAACGGGCGTCTGCCTAGGCCGACGCTAGCGAAATGCGAAGGGCGGGTCCGGGTCCATGACACCTTCGGCATCCCAGCGGTCCGCCAGCGTCAGCCCGCGGGCGGCCAGCATATCCAGAATGCGCTTGTCGATCGTGTCGATCAACCGTCCGAATTCCATTTCGTCACGCACCAGCTTGGCAACATCCTGCGCGATCAGCGTTCGTTGCTGCGCCAGAAGCTCGCCGAGCCAGTGCCGCGAGGTTTCCGCCAGAACCTTGACCGACGCCATCATGAGTTCGCGCAGCTTGTCGGTGTTCAACTCGACCTTGTCCAGGCAATCCAGCGACCCTTGCTTGATCGATTCGATCGCAACGTCGGTGCGCATCCGGTTCGACATCATCACCACTGCGGCGGCAAAGTTCGTCGGATGGCTTTGCACCATTTTCTGGGCCTCCAGTCCGTCACTGTCAGGCAGCATGTAATCAATCAGGATCACGTCGAAACTGCCCGAATCCAAGGCTGCGCCGAATTCGCCGATCGTCGCGGCACTGACTGAATTCACCGGCATCCCGGTGGCGTCCAAAGTGCGCGCCAGTCGTTTCTGATCAAACGGATCGTCATCAAGGATAAGCACGTCAAAGCAATCGCCGCGCCGGCCGCCGTGTAGGCTGGTGGCTGGAAGCGCCTGAGCGACCATCGGTTCCTCGGGGATGGGGGAAATAGACGCCATTTCGTTTCCTTTCTTACGAAAACATCCTGAATGCGTGATCCGATGCTAGATACGTGTACCTTACCAATCCGTTACCGGCGAAATTTCCGATACCGTGGATTTTAAACGATTGATCCGTTTATCCGGCAGAGGTGTTCACTGGTTGGAAACCCGCCTCTGCGAATGTTGCGGTTGCGCGAACAGTCAAGGAAAGAGAGGAGATACGTGTCACACTCGTTCACCTCCGACAGTCAGGACCCGGTACGGGAGGCCGAGGAGTTTCTGTACATCCTGACGCACGACCTCAAAGCATTCGCCCGGGCCATGCGCACGATTCCCGACTGGATCGGCGAGGATCTCGCGGCGCAGCGGATTGTATTGTCGACCGACGCCGCGGACAACCTCGACATGTTGCGCGACTACGCGCGTCGGCTGGACGACACGCTGACCGCCCTGACTGGGCTGTCCAGGGTGGGTCGCCTGGCCGATCCGCCCGCAATGCATGCTCTTGAAGGGCTGGTCACCGAAGTGTGCAACGATCTGCCTGCGCACCCTGCGCTAAGCCATGACATTGATTGCGGCGGGCTGAGTGTGACGGGCCCGAGGAACGACCTGAAAAGGCTCTTCGAGGCGGTCCTCGGCAACGTCGCCGTGCATCACGACCGCGACTTCGGGAAGCTGCGGGTCACGGCTACGCCGTGGCAAGACCGTGTTCAGGTGGTCGTGACCGACGATGGTCCCGGGATCGAACCTGCTCTTTGGACCGCTGTCTTCAAGCCCCTCGCCACCCTGCACCCGAAAAGCGAGACGGGCCGTTCCGGCGTCGGTCTCGCCATCGCGCAGAAAGTCGTGCGCAGTCTGCATGGCGAGATCGCGATTATCCCGACAGAGGCGCCCCGCGGCCTGAGCCTACTCTTCGACCTGCCGCGCGCGGATGGCGGTCACTGACCCTGTCCATTCCTCACGCTTTGTCTGGTCAAGCTGGGGATAGGCTTGCTATCACCATCGCATGTTGTCGCTCCTTCGCGCCCGGTGGATTGTCATTACCCTCTTCCTGCTCGCCGTTGTCGCGGCGGCGGCGACAGTCTGGCGCTACGGCTACAGCCAAGGTCTGACGCAGCTGTCCAAGCAGGGGCGCGCCGACCTCGCGCTCGCGGCCGATCGCTTTACCGGCGAAATGCGCCGTTTCCGGGAACTGGCGGTTCTCATGTCGGATCATCCCGAACTGGCAAACCTGACAGGGGACTCTCCCGACGTTCCAGCGGCCACGCAACTGCTTCAGGAAGCCGTCGACAAAAGCGGTGCCGCTGCGCTGATCTTCACCGATGCCGCCGGCGCGGTGCTGGCCGAGGCCGGCGAGGTTGCGC
The DNA here is from genome assembly GCF_009363715.1 of Roseovarius sp. THAF9. Classification (NCBI taxonomy): domain Bacteria; kingdom Pseudomonadati; phylum Pseudomonadota; class Alphaproteobacteria; order Rhodobacterales; family Roseobacteraceae; genus Roseovarius; species Roseovarius sp. THAF9. The sequence continues at coordinate 3,233,484 of NZ_CP045404.1, read as the reverse complement.
TCGACCCATCCGGCAGCAGCTATTTCACCCGTGCCATGCATGGGGCGCTGGGGTCGTTCTTCGGCAGGCTCGGACCCGACGGACGACGCGTCTACGCCTATGCCGCGCCTTCCTTCGCGGCGGACGGTTCGATTCGTGGCAGCCTTATTGCCGTGGTCGACATCGCTGAAATCGAGTGGGGCTGGATCGGCGGTCAGCCGGTGGTCTTTTTTACCGACCAGAATCGTCGGGTCTTTCTCTCCAATCGTGCAGAGATCCTTGGCTGGCGCATTCGGCCCGACGGGGCCGGGCTTGCCCCGCCCGAAGACGACGCAACGGCTGGCGAAACGAGGCGCCTGGCCCCGGATATCTGGACGCTGGATCACGGCGAATACCTGCCGAAGCGCGCTTTACACCTTGCCAGCCCCAAGCCCGTGATCGGAATGACCGGACACGCGCTGATGAATGTCGCGCCGGTGTCCCGCATGGCAAGCCTGCAATCGGCGTTCTTCGCGGCGATCTGTCTTGCCTTCGGAGCGGTGCTCCTGCTTCTGGCCGAACGCCGCCGCGCGCTCGCCATTTCCAATGCCCAACTGGAGGCGCGCGTGGCGGACCGCACGGCGGAACTATCCCACACCAACGCTGCCCTGCGCCGTGAAGTGGCCGAGCGGATGGAGGCCGAGGCCGCGTTGACCCGCGCCCAGGAGGACCTGGTGCAGGCCGGCAAGCTGGGTGCGCTGGGGCAGATGTCCGCGGGCATCAGCCACGAACTCAACCAGCCTTTGATGGCGATTCAGCAATTTGCTGACAATGGAGCCTCGTTCCTCGACGCCGGCAAGACACCCGCCGCTCGGCACAACCTCAGCCGTATTTCCGACCTTGCGGCACGTGCGGCACGCATTATCCGAAATCTGCGCGCATTTGCCCGCAACGAGGCCGAGCCTGCCGGCAAGGTCGACCTTGTGGGCGTCATCGACAGCGCGGTCGAACTGACCGAACAGCGCCTTGCCCGCGAAGGCGTTGCGCTTGAATGGCAGCGCCCCGAATTCCCGGTCTATGTGCTTGCGGGCGAAGTGCGGCTGGGCCAGGTGTTCGTGAACCTGATCAACAACGCGATTGACGCCATGAGCGGACAGCCCGGGAAACGCATCGAACTGACACTTGTTGCCGGTAACCGCCCGACCGTAACGGTGCGGGACACCGGGCCCGGTATTTCTGATCCGGCCAAGATTTTCGAGCCGTTCTACACCACCAAGGAAGTCGGTGGCGAGGACGGGCTCGGTCTTGGTCTTTCCATATCCTACGGCCTGGTCGAAAGCTTCGGTGGCCGTATCAGCGGCAGCAACGCCTCGGACGGCGGTGCGATCTTCCGTGTCGAACTGGATCCCTGGCAGGACGAGGCCGCAGCATGACGACGGAGGTATTGATCGTCGACGACGATGCGTCCGTGCGCGAAGCCCTGGCCCAGACACTGGAACTCAACAGGCTTTCGGCGCGGGTCGCCGGCTCGTTCATCGAGGCCAAGGACCATATCACTCCCGATTTCCCGGGCGTCATCCTGTCGGACATCCGTATGCCGGGACGCGACGGGTTCTACCTTCTGGACTACACCCGCAAGACGGATGCAGAACTGCCCGTCATCCTGCTTACCGGCGAAGGCGATATTCCCATGGCGGTCCGCGCGATGGGGCAAGGCGCGTTCGATTTCCTGGAAAAGCCCTGTGCTCCCGATGGATTGCTGCCTGTCCTGACCCGGGCCTTGCAGACCCGCTCGCTCGTTCTGGAAAACCGCCGGCTGAAACGCCAGCTCGAGACGGGGGATGCCGCGGCGCGAATGCTGTTCGGCACTTCCGAACTGGCCGAAAACCTGCGCGAACGGGTGCGGCGCGTCGCGGCGATGGGGGCCGACGTGCTGGTGATCGGGCCCCCCGGCGCGGGGATATCGAAGGTGGCCGAGGTGGTGCACCTGATGACGCCCGCGGGTCGCGGACCTTATGTCAAACGCCCTGCGGCGGCGCTTGACGTGTCGGCATTGGACGACGCCCTCGCCTCGGCCCGCGGCGGAAGCCTGTTCATCGAAGAGATCACGGCGCTGCCGCCGCACGCGCAGCACGCCCTTCTGGACCGGCTCGAGGAAGGCGCCGAAACCCGGCTGATAGCAGGCACGACGACGGATCTCGCCAAGGCCGCCGAGGACGGGCGTTTCTATCCCGAACTCTATTACCGCCTTGACGTGGCGCTGGTGCGCATCCCGGCCTTGTCGGAACGGCCCGAGGACATTCCGGTGCTTTTTCGGCATTACGTGGCACAGGCCGCCGAACAGTCGGGTATCGCCGCGCCGGATATCGCGCCGGATCATCTGGCCCGCCTGATGACACAGGACTGGCCCGGTAACGCACGCTCCCTTATGAGCGCCGCCATGCGCTTTGTCCTCGGTATGCCAGACGAGGTCACCCGCGCCGCCGATCTGGGCCTCTCGGAACAGATGGCGCAAGTGGAACGCTCTTTGCTGATCGCCGCGCTCGGCCGTCAGAATGGCCGTGCGTCTGAGGCAGCGAAGGCGCTCAAGCTGCCGCGCAAGACGTTCTACGACAAGCTGGCCCGCTACGGAATAAAGCCCGAGGACTATCGACGCGGCGATAGCTAACGCGGCATCCGTGCCACAGACCGGGGCCTTGGCGCTCAGATCGGCAAACGGTGATTCCGCGCACAGCTCAAAAACCTTAGGATTCTGCGACAAGACACGCGGCGCCAGACCGCGGACGAAGGACGGCAGAGCAGGCAGACCCCATGACCACCGCGACACCCCCCGACAAGATGCCCAAGGGCCTGATGGCCGCCGCCCGCTGGGCCGCCGAGCGCACACCCGACACCCGCAACCGCGCCGTCGACCTTTACCGGGCCATAGCGATCAGTTTCGTGATCCTCGGTCATTGGCTCCTCGTCGCCGCCGTCATGCGCGACGGCGAGGCGACGCTGGTCATACTGCTGGCCGAACAAAGGTGGACCCATTACGCGACATGGCTTTTCCAGGTCATGCCGGTCTTCTTCTTCGTCGGCGGGTTTTCCAACAGCCTGTCGTGGGACTCCGCCCGGAAAGACCCGGAAAAGAAGCGCGCCTGGGCCGCCACACGCCTGTCACGCCTTTTGAAACCCACCGTTCCCGTGGTTCTGGCCTGGGCCGCTGGCGGGGTCGTCGCTCGCGCCATGGGCGTCTCGCCCGAGCTGATCGGTTTCGCCTCGCAGGCCGCATTGGTCCCGGTCTGGTTTCTGGCCGTTTACATCGTCATCACCATGGCCGTGCCGGTCACCGTCGCGCTCTGGGATCGCATCGGTGTCCTGTCGGTTCTTCTGCTGGCTCTTGGCGCCATCGCCGTGGACGCCATCGCCTTCGGGCTGGACCAGGGCTGGCTGCGCTGGGCCAACTACGGTTTCGTCTGGCTTGCGGTGCACCAGCTTGGCTACTGGTGGCGCCGCGCCGCGCGACCCAAGACATGGGCGCTGGGCTTCATCGGCTTGGGCGTCGCGGGCCTCTACGTTTTGATCGTGCAATTCGGATACCCCGTCGCGATGGTCAGCGTGCCGGGCGCCGAAATGTCCAACACCCGCCCGCCCACCACGGCGATGCTGGCCGTCGGCGCGGTGCAGATCGGTGCGATCCTGCTGTTTACGGATATCGCACAGGCGTGGCTGCAACGCACGCGTCCCTGGGCCTTGGTCATCCTCTTCAACCAGATGATCATGTCGATCTACCTGTGGCACATGACGGCGCTGATCATCGTCGTGGGCGTCGCCGTGCTGCTTGGCGGCGTCGGCTTGCAAGAGCCGCCGGGCAGCGGCGCGTGGTGGGCCATGCGCCCCCTGTGGCTGGCGCTTTTCACCGTGGTACTGGTGCCGCTCGTCCTGATCTTCGTTAGGTTCGAGGCCGGAAGCCGCACCAAACCCATCGGTCGCCCCGGCCCGATCCTCGCCATGCTGGGCGCCCTGATGACCTGCGCCGGGCTTATCGTCATGGCCATGGTCGGGCTGGGCGCTGATAATGCAACCGGCGTCAACTGGCTGGCCGTGGGTCTTGTGGCGGTCGGCGTGTTGGTGGCGACGCGGCGCTGGCCGGGCAAGGCGGCCTGAACGCCGTAGACCGTGAATGTGCGGAAATCCGCACAGCAGCGACGAGGCGCGTGCGAGAATCCGCACAGACATCTCGAATGCATTGCCTCCCATAGCGATTCGAGACGACCAACGCGTTGATACCGATTGGAAAATCTTGATCCGGTCGTTCTTTCCCCGAATCAGCTTGTTGCATTTCTCTTAATCGCCATTCTGTGCCCCGCAATACCGTGACGGTATCGAAACCAGTCTCGAATTTGGGAGGAGAGACCATGAAATTCCTGTATGCCGCCACCGCGGCACTCGCATTGACCGTGTCTGCCGGCGCCGTAAGCGCCGCCTGTGACGATGGCGAAATTGTCGTCAAGTTCAGCCACGTCACCAACACCGACCGGCACCCCAAGGGCATCGCCGCCTCGCTGCTGCAAGAGCGCGTCAACGAGGAAATGGACGGCAAGATGTGCATGGAGGTGTTCCCCAACTCCACGCTCTACAACGATGACCAGGTGCTTGAGGCGATGCTGCAGGGCGATGTCCAGCTGGCCGCGCCCTCGCTGTCGAAATTCGAGAACTTCACCAAGGTCTTCCGCATCTTCGACCTGCCCTTCATGTTCAAGAACATCGACGCCGTGGACAGCTTCCAGGCCTCAGAGGCCGGCCAGGACATGCTCGACTCCATGCAGCGCCGTGGCCTGCAAGGCCTGGCCTTCTGGCACAACGGCATGAAGCAGTTCTCGGCCAACGTCCCGCTGATCGAGCCGTCAGACGCCGAAGGTCTGAAGTTCCGCGTGCAGACCTCGGATGTTCTGGTGGCACAGATGGAAGCACTCGGCGCCTCGCCGCAGCCGATGGCCTTCTCCGAAGTCTACGGCGCGCTGCAGACCGGCGTTGTCGACGGGCAGGAAAATACCTGGTCCAACATCTATGGCCAGAAGTTCTTCGAGGTGCAGGACGGCATCACCGAAACCAACCACGGCATCATCGACTACCTTCTGGTGACATCGAGCGACTGGCTGGATTCGCTGGAGCCTGACGTGCGCGATCAGTTCATGACCATCGTCAGCGAAGTGACGCAGACCCGGAACGCCGAAAGCTACAACGTGAACCAGGAAAACCGCCAGGCGATCATCGACGCCGGTGGCGAGGTGCGCGAGCTCGACGCCGACCAGCGTCAGGCATGGGTGGACGCGATGCGCCCGGTCTGGGACCAGTTCGTCGAGGATGTTGGCCAGGACAACATCGACGCGGCTCAGTCCCACAACAGCGGCAGCTGACCTAGGGCAAAGCGGGCGCGCGCCTGCGGCTTCTCTGAGGCCAGAGCGCGCCCGCAGCGCCGGACCCCGGCGGCACACCCCGTGCCGCCGGAACCTGCACCGGCCTTACCCCACATGATCCGGAGGGAAACGCCATGAGCGTGAGCGGATACACACCATCGGGCCCGGTCGGACGCGTCGTCCACCGCGCCGAGGAAATTTTCATTGCCCTGATCCTTGGCGCGATGACCCTGATCACCTTCGCCAATGTCGTCCTGCGCTACGGCTTTTCCGAAAGCCTGCTCTGGGGGCAGGAAGTGGTGGAAATCCTCTTCGCCTGGCTGGTGCTCTTCGGCATTTCCTATGGGTTCAAGGTCACCGCCCATTTGGGCGTGGATGCCATCATCAACATGCTTGGCGGTGGACTCAAACGCGCGCTGGCGCTGATTGCCTGTGTCGTCTGTGTGGCCTATGCGTTCCTTCTGCTCAAGGGGGCCTACGATTTCTGGGCGCCGTTCTCCAACCTCAATCCGACCTCCGGCCGCTGGTTCCCCACCGGGTTTGAAGAGGCCCGCGCCCAAGGCTATGCCGTGGTCCGCCCCGTGCCGATCCCCTTCGGCAAGGAGTTTCTGGAGAACACGTTCAACTGGTACATGGATGGCGATACCCGCGTGGTCGAGGAATACGACTACCTACCCCGCGTGATCCCCTACCTGATCCTGCCAATCGGCGCAGCGCTACTGCTGTTCCGCGTGTGTCAGGCCACCCTCGGCGTCATCCGCGGCGCCCGCCAGCGCATCATCACCAGCCACGAGGCCGAGGACGCGGTGGAAACCGCCGCCGACAAGCTCGCCCGTGGCGAAAACGCGAACAAGGTCTGAGATTATGGAAGTCGCATTTCTCTTCATCATGATCATCGGCCTGTTGCTGATCGGCGTGCCGATCGCGGTCTCGCTCGGGTTCTCCTCGATCGTCTTCCAGCTGATGTTCTCGAACACGTCCATCGGCGCGGTGGCAAAGTCGCTCTATGACGCGATGGCCGAACACTACACACTGCTGGCCATCCCGTTCTTCATCCTCGCCTCCAGCTTCATGTCGACGGGCGGCGTGGCGAAACGGATCATCCGCTTCTCCATCGCTTGCGTGGGCCACCTCAAGGGCGGCCTGGCCATCGCCGGCGTTCTGGCCTGCATGATCTTCGCGGCACTTTCGGGCTCCTCGCCCGCTACCGTGGTTGCCATCGGCACGATCGTGATCGCCGCCATGCGGCAGGTGGGCTACACCAAGGACTTCGCCGCCGGGGTGATCTGTAACGCCGGTACGCTCGGCATCCTCATTCCGCCCTCCATCGTGATGGTCGTCTATGCCTCGGCCACCGACGTGTCGGTGGGGCGGATGTTCCTCGCGGGCGTCATCCCCGGCCTTCTGGCCGGCACCATGCTGATGATCACGATCTACATCATGGCGCGGATCCGCAACATGCCCGCGGGCGAGTGGAAAGGCTGGGGCGAAATCCTCGACAGCTTCCGCGACGCTTTCTGGGGCCTGTTGCTGATCGGGATCATCATGGGCGGCATTTATGGCCATCCATGGGTCAACCTCACTGGCGAAGGCAGCTTGATCTACTGGCAACCCGGCGCCTTCACCCCGACCGAGGCCGCCGCCGTCGCCGCCGTCTACGCGTTCTTCGTGGCCTGCTTCATCTACCGCGACATGGGGCCCCTGGCCGCCCCTTCGGAAGAGGAAACCTATACCGGCGCCATGGGCGAGCGCAGCGTCAACGCCGCCGAGGCGCCGCGCCCGGCATCCCTGCTGCAAAAGCCCTGGGCGCTGGTGACCGCCTTCTGGCACCGCGACACGGTCAACACCGTTTTTGAGGGCGCGAAGCTGACGATCACCCTGATGTTCATCATCGCCAACGCACTGCTCCTGAAGCACGTGCTGACCGATGAACAAATCCCCCAAGCCATCGCCGAAAGCATGCTGGCAGCCGGCCTCGGCCCGGTGATGTTCCTGGTGATGGTCAACGTGATCCTGCTGATCGGCGGCCAGTTCATGGAGCCATCGGGCCTGCTGGTCATCGTGGCACCGCTGGTGTTCCCCATCGCCATCGAGCTTGGGATCGACCCCATTCACCTTGGCATCATCATGGTGGTGAACATGGAAATCGGGATGATCACGCCCCCCGTTGGACTGAACCTCTTCGTCACCTCGGGCGTTGCGGGCATGCCGATGATGAACGTGGTGCGCGCGGCCCTGCCGTTCCTCGCCGTGCTCTTCGTCTTCCTGATCATGGTGACGTATATCCCGTGGATATCGACCTACCTGCCCACGACCTTCATGGGGCCGGAGATCATCACCAACTGACGTCACTGGCGCGCGGCCTGCTCGTCGCGCGCCAGCACAGTCTTCGCAAAAGACTGTGGCCAGAAAATCCTCCGAATTTTCAGGCGCCCGGGGCCGCCCTCAGCGCCCCTTCCAGACCGGGTCGCGCTTTTCGGCAAAGGCCTTGGCGCCTTCCAGCTGGTCCTCGGAGTCATACAGCACATCGACGCTTTCGAATTGCCGCCGGGTGATCCGGTTCATCGCGTCCTGAAACGTCATCGCCTCGGCCTCGCGCACGATCTCCTTGATCGCGGCGTAGACCAGCGGCGGGCCGCTGGCCAGCAAATCCGCCATGTCCCGCGCTTTCGCCACAAGCTGATCGCCGGGATGGATCTGGTTGATCAGCCCCCACCGCGCGGCCTCTTCGGCGTCGATCCAGCGCCCGGTCAGCAGCATTTCCATCGCGATATGATAGGGGATGCGCTTGGGCAGCTTCACACTGGCCGCATCGGCCACCGTGCCGGAGCGGATTTCGGGCAGAGCGAACTGCGCATGATCCGCCGCCAGGATGATGTCCGCGCTCAGCGCCCATTCCAGCCCGCCTCCGCAGCATATGCCGTTGACGGCGGCGATGATCGGTTTGTTCATCGCGCGCATCTCCTGCAAGCCCCCGAAGCCGCCAACGCCATAGTCGTCGTCCACGGCATCACCATCCGCGGCGGCCTTCAGATCCCAACCGGGGCAAAAGAACTTGTCGCCCGCCCCGGTGATCAGCGCCACGCGCAACTCCGGATCGTCGCGGAACTCCTTGAAGACGGCGCCCATGATCCGGCTTGTCGCCAGATCAATCGCATTGGCCTTGGGCCTGTCCAGTGTCACTTCCAGAACATGGCCGCGTGTCTCGGTCTTTACAGGGCTCTCCGTCATATCAGTCTCCTTTCCGGATCAACGCATCCGCCGCCACCGCGCGGGTGGGCGTGCAGATCAGCGGGTTGATCTCGATTTCCTCCAGTCGGTCGCGTTCGGCGGTGACATAGTCCTGCACCGCCATAACGGCGCGTGCAATGGCGGTGCGGTCTGTTCCGGGCTTGCCGCGATACCCCGCCAGCGCGGGCGCGATGCGCAATCTGTCGAGCGCCCCGAATACCTCGTCTTCGGTGACCGGCAGGATCAGCGACACCGTGTCTTGCAGGATCTCCGTCAGCGTCCCGCCAGCCCCCAGCGTCAGAACGAAACCGTGCGCGGGGTCCCGCACGACCCCCAGCAACAGCTCGGCCAAGCCGCCGCCGATCATCTCCTCCAGCAGGAAGCGGTCACAGACCATGCCTTTGGCCGTTTCCTCGACTTCCAGCGCGTCTTTCAGGTCAAGCGCCACCAGTCCGGCCTCGGTCTTGTGTGCGACGCCCGTACCTTTCAAAACCACAGGGAAGCCGATGTCCTTGGCCGCCGCCACTGCCTCCTCCGCCGTATCCGCGACCATTGCTCGCGGCACGTCTAGGCCGGCGGCGGCCAGCGCGCACTTGGCCTCGGCCTCTTCCAGCAAGCGCGCACCTTCGGGCCGGTCGCCCTGCAACACGGGCGCAGGCAGCGGGCCGCACCCGCCAGTGAAAGCCGCCGCCATCATTGCGGTCAGAAAATCGTCCACCCCCTGCATCGGGATCATGCCGCCTGCGGTGGCCCGCCCGGCCATCGACTCGGGCAGAAGTTCGGGCAGGGTCGAGACCAGCGCCAGCGGCTTGCCGGTCTTGGCGACCGCTGCCGCCCCGGCCTCGAACACGCAATCCCAGGCCGCGGGGTCGCACCGATCCGTGCGCGGAAAGTCGATAATCACGCAGGTCAGGTCCGCCGCGCCCTCCTGCATGATGGCAAAGACCTGCGCCATGCGCTCCGCATCGTCCCAGATGAATGTGTGGTAATCCAGCGGATTGGCCAGCGCGACCATCGGCCCCAACGTCTCGCGCAGGTGGTCGCGTTGCGCTTGGGTCAGCTCGGGAAACTGCACCTCCAGGCCTTCGGCGCTGTCGGCCATCAGGCTCGCCTCGCCGCCCGAGCAGGACAGGGAGGCCAACGAGGCGCCGGGCAAAGGACCCGCGTAGTGCAACAGTTTCGCCGACTCCAGCAAGGCGGGCAGGCTGTCTACCTGAGCCACACCCAGTCGCCGCAAAAGCGCGCGCGCCCCGGCGTCGCTGCCTGCCAGCGAGGCCGTGTGCGACACCGCCGCCGCCTGTGCCCGTGCCGACTTGCCGGCTTTCAGCGCGACCATGGGCTTGCCCAGGCCCCTTGCGGTCCGCACCAGCCGCTCGAACGCGTGCACGTCGCCGATACCTTCGATGTGCAGCACCAGTACCGTAACCCGCGGGTCTTGCAGCAGGGCGGTGCCCAACTCCGCCAAACCCGTCTGCGCTTGGTTTCCGGCCGTGGCCACATAGGCCAGTGGCAGGCCGCGCGACTGCATCGAGATGTTGATCGCCATGTTGGAGCTTTGCGTCAACACCGCCACGCCGCTCTCGACTGGCGCTCCGCCATGCTGGTCGGGCCATAGCAGCGCGCCGTCCAGGTAGTTGATGAAGCCATAGCAGTTGGGTCCCAGGATCGGCATCTCGCCCGCGGCCTCCAGCAAAGCCACCTGCAGGTCCGCCCCGTCGCCGGTTTCGGCCTGCGCCTCGCTGAAGCCGCTTGCGAAACAGACCGCTCCGCCCGCGCCTATCTCGCGAAGTTGGCGCACCGTCTCTACCGTTATGCGTCGGTTCACCCCGATGAAGACTGCGTCCGGCGGTTCGGGCAGGTCTTCCAGCCTGGCGAAAGCGGGCAGACCCGCGATTTCAGACTTGATGGGGTGGACCGGCCAGACCGGGCCGGAGAAGCTCATCTTCTGGCACTGCTCCACGACGTTGGTGCACCAGGCGCCGCCGCCGATGACGGCGATCGACTTGGGTTGAAAGAGGCGGCTCAGGTCACGCATGGGGCCGATCCTTGCACCAAAGAGTATTTTGCCTTCGGCGAGGATATTTGTGGCCAGAGGAAGAAACGGTTTGTTAACCACACCCTGCAAAGCTTGCTTTGCGGTACAGGCGGGGACGCCGATGACCGCGCCAGGGGAAGAGGCAACACCTTTTCCCGGGGGGAGCTTTGCAGGCTCCCCCCTTTTCCTCTGGCCACAAATATCCTCGCCGAAGGCATTCGTCTCTTATGCTCCCAGCGGCCGCAGAAGCTCGCGGCTGATGATGTGACGCTGGATTTCCGAGGTTCCGTCCCAGATCCGTTCGACCCGTGCATCGCGCCAGAACCGCTCGATGGGAAAGTCGTCCATCAGACCCATGCCGCCGAAGATCTGCAAAGCCGCGTCGGTCACGCGGGCCAGCATCTCGCTGGCATAAAGCTTGGCCGAAGCGATCTCGCGGTTCGCCGGCAGGCCTTGATCCAGCCGCCACGCGGCGGCCAAAGTCAGCCAGTCGGCGGCGTCAATCTCAGTGAACATGTCGGCGATCTGAAAGCTCACGCCCTGGAACTTGCCGATCTGCTGGCCGAACTGGCGGCGTTCGGCGGCGTAACTCAAGGCGTAGTCAAAGGCCCGCCGGGCCCGCCCGACACTCATCGTCGCCACGGTGATGCGCGTGGCGTAAAGCCATTCGTTCATCACCGCAAAACCGCCATCGACCTCGCCCAGCACCTGCGCGTCGGGCAGGCGGCAATCGTCGAATTCCAGTACCATGTTCTTGTAGCCCCGGTGGCTGACCGACTTGTAGCCGTCGCGGATGGTGAAGCCCGGCGTGCCACGATCGACAAGGAAGGCGGTGATGCGTTTCTTGGGGCCTTTGGGCGTGTCGTCCTCGCCCGTGGCGACGAAGACGATGATGAAATCGGCATGATCCGCACCCGAGATGAAATGCTTGGTGCCGTTCACCACCCAGTCGCCCCCGTCACGTCTGGCGAAGCACTTCATTCCGCGCACGTCCGACCCGGCATCGGGCTCGGTCATCGCCAGCGCATCCATACGCTCGCCCCGCACGGCGGGCAGGAGGTACCGCTCACGCTGGTCGCCCTCGCAGGCCATCAGGATGTTCTGAGGACGGCCGAAGAAATGCGTCAGTGCCATCGACCCGCGCCCCAGTTCCCGCTCGACCAGCGCGAAGTCCACGTGGCCGAGACCGGCGCCGCCCACCTCTTCGGGAAAGTTGCAGGCGTAAAACCCGAGATCCATGCACTTGCGCTTGATGTCCTGCGCCACTTCGTCCGGCACCTCGCCGGTCCGTTCGACCAGCTCCTCGTGCGGATAGATCTCCTTCTCGACGAAGCTGCGCACCGTCGAGACGATCATCTCCTGCTCGTCCGTCAATCCGAAATGCATGGTCTCACTCCTCCGCGTGCAGGGCAGCCAGCGTCGCCACCTTCTCTGCCACATCCTCGGGCGGCGCGCAGGTGCGCCGGGTCTCCAGGCTCACATGCAGCATTAGCTGGTCGCAGGTCGCCATCACTTCGCCGTTGCTCTTGCGCTTCATCTGGTGAAAACAGCGCAGTTTCTTGCCGCCGCCTTCGGTCACCCGGCTCTCGACGATGATCTGTTCTCCGGCCTGCGTTTCGGCCAAGTACTTGATCGTGGTCTCCACAGTGAAATAACTCAGCTGCCGCTCGGACACATAGGCCTCGTCCGCGCCCACATACGCCATCACCCCCTCGGCCGCATCGCTGAACACCTGCCCGTAGCGGCCTTCGTTCATGTGGCCATTCATGTCGGTCCAATCGACCGGAACCATCCGGTCCTGCGTGATCATCGGCCGGGTGTCCTGCGGCGGATGCATCAGCGTGCGTTGATGTTGACCGACCAGCTTGCCCGACGACGTCCCCTGCTGCTTCAGCGCCCGCATCATGGCAATCAGGTTGCGGTCGCGCTTGCGCTCCAGCTCGCGGATCGACAGGTGGCCCGACTGCGCGTCAGACTGGTCCGCGATCAGGTCCACCAACTCGGGTGTGAACTCCGGCACATCCATCAGCTTGGTCCAGGGCCAGCTCAGCGCCGGGCCGAACTGCGCCATGAAATGCCGCATCCCGGCTTCGCCGCCGGCCACGCGGTACGTCTCGAACAAGCCCATCTGCCCCCAACGCAGGCCAAAGCCATAGCGGATGGCGTTGTCGATCTCCTCGGTCGTGGCGATGCCGTCCTTCACCAGCCATAGCGCCTCGCGCCAGACCGCTTCCAGGAAACGGTCCGCGATATGCGCGTCGATCTCCTTGCGCACATGAAGGGGGTAAAGGCCCACGTCTGTCAGCACCGCCTTGGCCGCCTCGACCATCGCGGGCGCCGTGGCCTCGGACGGCACCACCTCGATCAGCGGCAGCAGGTAGACCGGGTTGAACGGATGCGTGACCATGATCGTCGACGGGTCGGAAGCACCTTGCTGCAACTCCGACGGCTTGAACCCGCTGGTCGAGGAGCCAATGGGCACGCCCGGTGCTGCGGCCTGGATCTCGGCAAAGACCTTTTGCTTCAGGTCGAGCCGCTCGCTCACGCTTTCCTGTATCCAGTCCGCGCCGTCGACCGCCTCCGCGATCGAGCCGTGAAAACTCAGCTTCCCCTCGGCGGGCAGGGCGCAGTCATAGAGCATCGGCAACGCGCCGCGCGCATTGGTCAGCACCTCGCCCACCTTGCGCTCGGCTTGCGGGTCGGGGTCGAACACCCGCACGTCCCAGCCGTTCAGCAGGAACCGCGCGGCCCAGCCGCCGCCGATCACGCCGCCACCGATGATGGATGCTCGTTTCGTCATCGTCGTTCCCTTCGTCATCTCACCTTGATCCGCGAGGTGTCATAGCCGTTGAAATTCAGGATCTCCGCCGCCGCCCGCAGCCGGTCCGCACCGCCCTCGGGGCGGCGGTCGAGGATCCAGCCATAGCTGCCATCGGGCGTCCCGATCGCCGCCGTGCGGAAATCGTCATCCACCCACACGACCCACATCTGCCGCGGCGCTACGCCCTCGCGGTTCAGTTGCCAGCGGTTCTGACCCAGCGGCCTGGCCGTCCATATCTCGGTGTCCGTCTCACAGTCGCCGGACAGCAGGCACGCCTCGGTGCGAAACTCCACCGCCTGCTGGCCGCGCAGGTCAGGCAGGAAGGTCACCATCGCCAGCCCGCCGTCGCCGGGGAAATACCCGCGCACGAACCACGGCCCGCCCATGTCCTGCATCCCGTTACCGCGCGTCGTCACCGAAAGCGGCTGACCCGTGTCGCGGAATGATCTGTCCGGGGCCATCGGCCCGCTGGCGCAGCCCGCCAGCATCAGCAAGCCTATACCTGCTCCGGTCACGTATCTCAGCATCGCGCGTTCCTTTCCGCAAAATCCGGGTCGTCCGCGCCGCCGAACGCGGCAAGACTGCCCTTGGTAAAGGAGACACATGATGAGCATCCAGTTTCAACCTCTGCCGACCGATCAGGTGCGGCACCTGCGCGGAACCCTGCGCGACATTTACGATCAGCCCATCGCGGCGCTGGTTTCCGACGGCGTGGGAGCCCCTTGTCGTCACTGCCTGCGCAACGTCCCGTACGGGCAGGGTTATCTCGTGTTGGCATGGCGGCCGTTCCGGGGGCTGAACCCCTACGCCGAAACCGGTCCGATCTTTCTATGTGCAGACGACTGCGAGGCGGCCTCGCGATCAGACGCATTGCCGCTGATGCTTGTGGCACCGGCTTATATCGTCCGGGGCTACACACATGACGAGCGGATATGCCCGGGCACGGGTCAGGTGACAGCGACGCCACGGATTCGGAGCTACGCGGCACGCTTGCTGGAGAACCCGAAGGTCGCGTTCGTCGACATCCGGAGCGCGTCGAACAACTGCTTCCTGTGCCGGGTGGTGCGGGCCGAATAGAGCGCATGGTCATGGCACCAGTGTCTCGGTGTGGCCATCCACCGCCATAACCTGCCCCGAGATCTTCGCGGCGCCCGGCGAGGCAAGGAACAGCACCATGTCGGCAAGGTCATCGGCGCTGACCCACGAGCGCAGGCTGACGCCCTTGACGTATTGCGCGCGCACTTCGTCCTCGGTCTTGCCGCTGGCGGCGGCCTCCATGGCAACAACGCGGTCCATCCGGTCGCCTTCCACCGCACCGGGGGCGATGGCATTCACCCGCACGCCTGCCGGGCCCAGCTCCATCGCCAGTGTCTTTGTCAGACCCACCAGCGCCCACTTGGCCGAGGAATAGGGCGAGCGATAGGGATAGCCCCATTGCCCCGCGGTCGAGGTGGTCAGCACGATCAGCCCCGAGCCCTGCGCCCGCATCACCCGCGCGGCCCAGCGGCAGGTCAGGAACGACCCGTGCAGGTTGACCGCCACGCAATGCTGCCACGCGGCATAATCGAGGTCCTCGATCAGTCCCGCCTGTCCGCCGGTACCGGCATTTGCGCATACGACGTCGGCCCCGCCCCATTCACCTTCGACCTGGCCCAGAAAGGCGTCCATCTCGGCTTCATCGGTGACTTCGGCCTGTTGCGCGATAAGCGACGGGTTGGCGTCGGCCATCGCCGCCACCGCCATCGGGTCGGCGTCACAAATCGCCACGCGGTCACCCATTTCCAAAAACCGCTCGGCCAGCCGCTTGCCAATGCCCGACGCCCCGGCGGTGATGACCACGCGGCGGCTCATGGCCGGGTTGCCCGACATGCGCAAAAGACACCGACGCGATGCCACCCAAATACCGACGCGATAACGACAGCCATTTTCAGACCGGCGCCCGCTTGGTCAGCCCCAGCTTCTTGCGCACGTCCTCGGGCCCGATCACACGGGCACCCATCCTCTCGATGATCTCTTTTGCACGGGCAACAAGCTGTTCGTTGGTGGCCAGCACACCCTTGTCCAGCATCAGGTTATCCTCCAGCCCGACGCGCACATTGCCCCCCGCCAGCACCGAGGCGGCGACGTAAGGCATCTGGTTGCGCCCGAGGCCGAAGGCGCTGAAGTGCCAGTCGTCGGGGATGTTGTTCACCATCGCCATGAAGGTATTCAGGTCATCCGGGGCGCCCCACGGTACGCCCATGCACAGCTGCACCAATGCGGGGCTGTCCAGAACTCCGTCGCTAACCAGCTGTTTTGCATACCACAAATGCCCTGTGTCGAAGGCTTCGATCTCGGGCTTCACGCCCAGTTCGGTCATCATCCGGCCCATCGCGGTCAGCATGCCGGGCGTGTTGGTCATGACGTAATCGGCCTCGGCAAAGTTCATCGTGCCGCAGTCCAGCGTGCAGATTTCCGGGCGGCACTCGGCCACATGCGCCACCCGTTCGGTTGCGCCGATCATGTCCGTATCCGCTTGGTTTAGCGGCAGCGGATTTTCCACATCGCCAAACACCATGTCCCCGCCCATCCCGGCGGTCAGATTCAGCACCACGTCGACGTCCGCATCCCGGATCCGCTCCGTCACTTCGCGGAACATCTTCACATCCCGCGACGGCACCCCGGTCTCGGGATCGCGCACATGACAATGCACCACCGCCGCCCCCGCCTTGGCCGCAGCAATGGCGCTGTCTGCGATCTGCTCGGGGCTTCGCGGCACGTGCGGGCTCTTGTCCTGTGTGCCGCCCGATCCGGTCACGGCACAGGTGATGAAAACCTCTCGGTTCATGGTAAGCGGCATGGTGATCTCCCTTTCGTTGGCCAGATCATATCGCGCTGGCGATATTGCCGAGTTTACGGTAATTGACAAAAATCATGCCGGAATGGACAAAATCAGCACATCACACCACGCGGATCGGGTTTTTGCTGTTCGACAGGTTCTCGAACCTGTGCCTGGCCAATTGCATCGAGCCACTGCGAGCGGCCAATACGGTCGGACCAAGGCCGATTTTCGACTGGACGGTGCTCAGCCTTGATGGCGGCCCGTCCCGGTCCTCCAGCGACATCGAGATGATCGCCCGCACCTCGGTGACCGCGATGCCGAAGATCGACTACCTGTTCGTAGTGGCCAGCTACGGCCATGAAGCGCATGACAGCCCGCGCACCCGCAGGCGATTGCGCGATGCCGTTCACCACGCCGACGTCGTTGTGGGACTGGATGCAGGGCCGTGGCTGCTGGCGTCCGCCGGGTTGTTGGACGGACGCCGGGCAACGGTACATTGGGACCTTCTGGACGCCTTTACCGAACGGTTTCTGGCCGTCGATGCCGAGCAGGCCCGGGTATTGCGGGATGGGAACGTGATCACTTGCGCCGGGGCCATGTCGGCGCTCGACCTGACCCTGGAATTGATCGCGCAGCATGCCGGCATGGCCGTCCGGCTGGACGTCGAGGCGCTGTTTCTGCATGGCGAGCCGCCGGTGGGGCGGGGCAGGACCACGCAGGTCGCTGACCCACTGGTGCGCCGTGGATTGCAGATCATGCGCGACACCGTCGAAAAACCGCTGACTCTGCAACAGCTTGCGGCGCGATTGTCGTGCCAGCCCCGCACACTTGACCGCCGGTTTCGCGCGCGGTTGGGGGCGGCTCCGGGCAAGGTCTATCGGCATCTGCGCCTTGCCGCCGCGCGCAAGCTGATCGAGGACAGCACATTGGGGATTGCCGAGATCGCCATCCGCTGCGGGTACGATTCGCCGTCCTCCATGACCCGTGCCATCCGGCAACAATACGGCACCACGCCCCGGATGCTGCGATCCCATTGACAGCGAAAAAGCCGCCGCTAAAGCTGCGCGCATGACAAGCAAGACATGCAATGTAGCGGTGATCGGCGCTGGCATCGTGGGGTTCTCCACCGCTCTTTGGCTGGCGCGCGAAGGTCATACCGTCACCCTGATCGACAAGGCCGGTCCCGGCGAGGCGACAAGTTTCGGAAACGCGGGCCTTCTGGCGTCCGCGGGCACATTGCCTGTGCCCGGTCCCGGCCTCTTGCGCAAGGCGCCGCGCATGGCACTGGACCCGCGCGAACCGCTTTACATCCGGTGGCGCCATTTGCCCGCACTTGCGCCCTGGCTGATGAAATACCTGCGTCACGCGACGGCGGAGGCCGCCAAGACCCGGGCGCACGCGATCCTGCCCCTGATCGGCGACAGTCTGTCCGACCACCAGGCCCTTGCGGCGGGAACCGAAGCCGAAAAATACGTCGTGCCCTGCGATTATCTCTATGGTTACGCGACCCGCAAGGCGTTCGATGCGGATCGGTTCACATGGGACACCCGCACGGCGCAGGGGTTCGACTTTTCGGTGATGGATCGCGATGCATTGCGTGCTTACGACCCGGTCTACGGGGACGCGATCGGATGTGCCGCCCGTATCGCGAACCATGGGCGCATTTCGGATCCGGGCGCGTACGTCAAGGCACTGGCAAAGGCCGCCGAACGCCTTGGAGTGCGGCTGATCCGCGACGAGGTCAAAGCGATCGAACGCACCAATGGACGGGTCACGGGGGTACGCCTGCCGAGCGAAACGCTGGCGGTGGATACGGCCGTTGTCACGGCCGGCGCATGGTCGAAGCCCCTGACGGAGTCACTTGGCATCGCGGTTCCCCTGCATCCCGAAAGCGGTTTTCACGTCGAGCTTTGGGAGCCGTCGCAGATGCCCCGGTCGCCCCTGATGTTTTCGGCGGGCAAGTTCGTGATCACGCCGATGGAGGGCCGCATCCGGCTGGCCGGGATGGTCGGGTATGGCGGGTTCGACGCGCCGCCGCCGGAGGCGCCCTACCGCATGTTCATGCGTCATCTGAAAGCGGCGCTGCCGGGTCTGACATGGCGCGAAACCACGCGTTGGATGGGCCATCGACCGGCAGTCTCGGACTCGCTTCCGTTGATCGGGGCGGTGCCGGGCGCTGCCGGTGCCTATACCGGCTTCGGTCACGATCACGTGGGGCTGACCGGCGGACCAAAAACCGGCCGATTGCTGGCGCAGATGATCTCTGGCAAGCGTCCGAATATCGACGTTACACCCTTTGCGCCGGACCGTTTCACGCGCTGATCCGCCGAAGCCTTGTGCGAATTTGAACGCAGGTCTGTGCGGGTGACGTGGCCGGTATCGACTTTTGCGGATCCGCTCTAACTCGTAAGTTGTAATCACCACGGCGCGGTCCTCGCGCCCGTTTGACGTTCCAGCGACTGCCAACAGGGATAGGAGCCAGACATGACGACATTCACGCTCAACGGAAAAGAAACGGAAATCGATGCAAGCCCGGATATGCCATTGCTTTGGGCGCTGCGCGATGAACTGAAAATGACCGGAACCAAGTACGGATGCGGCGTCGCCTCTTGCGGGGCGTGCACGGTGCATATCGACGGCGTGCCGTCGCGATCCTGCCAGACCTACCTCGGCGACCTCGAGGGCGCGTCGATCACCACGATCGAAGGCGTCGAAAACGAGGCTGCAAAGGCGATCCAAGAAGCATGGGTCGAGCTTCAGGTACCGCAATGCGGTTATTGCCAATCGGGGCAGGTCATGTCGGCCTCGGCGCTGCTGGCCGAAACGCCCAAACCCACCGACGAAGACATCGACACGGCGATGGATGGCAACCTGTGCCGCTGCGCATCCTATGCCCGTATCCGCAAGGCCATTCACCGGGCCGCAGAAATCATGGAGGCGTAAGATGAGACTGATCGACAAACGCGACCTGATGCCCGCCACACGCGCGCTCACCACGACGCGGCGCGGATTCCTGACCCTGTCTGCCGGTGCCGCCGGTGGTCTGCTGCTTGGGGCTGCCGTGCCGGTGCGCGGTCTGGCCCAGTCCGGTGCCGAGGGCGAAGTGTTGGTGACGCCGTTCGTGCACGTGATGCCGGACAACACCGTCCTGGTGCTCAGCAAGCACCTTGATATGGGGCAGGGCACGGCAACGGGCCTTGCCACGCTGGTGGCCGAGGAACTGGATGCCTCGATGGACCAGATCACCACGGACTTCGCGCCTTCGAACCCCGAGGTCTATGCCAACACCGCGTTCGGCGTGCAGGGTACCGGCGGGTCTACCGCCATGCCCAATTCGTGGGAGCAGTACCGCAAGGCCGGCGCGACCGTCCGGGCGATGCTGATCAACGCGGCGGCAAGCGAGTGGGGCGTCGATGCCTCCGAGATCAGCGTTTCCGAGGGCAAACTATCGGCTGGCGAAAACAGTGTCACTTTCGGCGAGATGGCGAGCCTTGCGGCCGGCCAGCAACCGCCCGAGGATGTTACGCTGAAGGCACCCGAGGATTGGGTCTATATCGGCAAGTCCTTTGCCCGCGTGGAGGTGCCGCAAAAAACGCAAGGCAGCGTCGGCATGTTCGGGATCGACCAGCAGCCCGAGGGTGGGCTGGTTGCCGTAACGGCCCGCCCTCCGCGGTTCGGCGCGACCTTGGCCTCGATGGACGCGGCCGACGCGAAAGCGATGGACGGCGTTCACGACGTACTGGAAATCCCCCAAGGCATTGCCGTGGTGGCCGACACCACGTGGAAAGCGATGCAGGCGCGGGATGCGCTGGCGCTGGAATGGGCTGAAGGCTCGGGCGAGACCCGGGGGACGGACGCCCTGATGGAAGAGTTCCGTGCGCTTTTGGATCAGCCCGGAAACCCGGCAGAGCCAAAAGGCGACGCCGCCGCCAAACTGGAGCAGGCCGAGACGATCATCGAGGCGGATTACGTCTTTCCCTATCTGGCCCACGCGCCGATGGAGCCGCTGGACATGACCGTGCTGTTCGACGGCAGTTCCGCGCAGTTCTGGGGCGGTTCACAGTTGCAGACCGTGGATCACGGCACCGCGGCTTCGGTCCTCGGGCTGGAGATGGGGCAGGTGCAGGTGCATACCAAGTGGGGCGGCGGATCATTCGGTCGTCGCGCGACGGGCGACGCGCACCTGGTCGCCGAGGCCGCAACCATCGGCAAGGCCTGGCTGGAGGCCGGTCACGACGCGCGGCCGATCAAGCTGGTCTATACGCGCGAGGATGACATCAAGGGCGGCTACTATCGCCCCCTCACGATGCACCGCGTGCGGGCCGGGCTTGACGCCGACGGCAATATCTCGGGCTGGGAGCACCGCATCGTCAGCCAGAGCATCGCCAAGGGCACGCCGTTCGAGCAGTACATGGTCAAGGAAGGGGTCGACGACACCACGATCGAAGGCATTCACCCCACGCCCTATGCCATTCCCGACCTTGCGGTCGACGTGCACCACCCTGATGTCGGCGTGCCGGTCCTGTGGTGGCGCTCGGTCGGGCACACGCACACGGCCTATGTCATGGAGACCATGATGGACGAACTGGCCGAAGCCGCCGGGCGAGATCCGGTCGAGTTTCGCCTGACCTATCTGGGCGAAGATGCGCGGCTGGCCGGAGCGTTGCGGTTGGCGGTAGAAAAGGCTGGAGAGTCCGGGCCGGAAGGTACCCATCGCGGGATTGCCGTGCACAAGAGCTTTGGCAGCTACGTGGCCGAAGTGGCTGATGTGCGACTGCGTGAAGACGGCACGATCAAGGTCGAGAAAGTCACCTGCGGCGTGGATTGCGGTGTTCCGATCAACCCCGACAACATCGTGGCACAGGTTGAGGGCGCCCTTGGTTACGGCCTGTCATCCATCCTGCGGGAGCAGATCACCATGACCGACGGAGAGGTGGACCAGTTCAACTTCCCGGACTACACGCCGCTGCGGATTTCGGACATGCCCGAGGTTGAAGTGCATATCGTACCCTCGACCGAGGCGCCCACCGGCATTGGTGAGCCGGGCACACCGCCGATCGGCCCTGCCGTGGCCAATGCGGTTTACAAGGCGACGGGAGAGCGGGTGCGCAGCCTGCCGATGTCGCAGCACGGGTTGGCCTGACCACGCCTGGCATGAAATTCAGTAAGGGGCGGCAACGCCCCTTTTTTTCCGTTCCGGCGAACTGCGGCGGAGCTACTGGCGATCCCGCGAGGAGTGGGGCAATGTAAATAAATCAAATAGTTACGTCGGCGAACCGGCAGAAAGCTGCTGTTGATTTTATAGCTGATTTTCTCAGTCTGGCGAACCGCCTGTACCAAGATGCGGCAAAAGAAATTTTGGCGAAGTGGTGCGTGGATCTGCGGTCAATGACGCTGTAGAAGGCTTCGGGTTAGGGGTTGGAATTCGACGTACCGGTGGCTGTAGAACGCGCTTCAGGACCAGCCCGAAATTTCGACGCCAGCTGCATTCTACTGAGAATAGCCAAGTGGGGCCGGGTGCGATTGGCGCCCCGGCCTCTATGATCAATAGACCTTGGGTTCAATTCGCATAGCCTGCTTCAGGGGAATGCGTGCACTCCCGTTTGACGGCTTCAATGTCCTCGCCGTGGATTTCTCGCTGCTGGATCAGTGTCTCGGTAAGGCGGAGAAGAAAGCCCTTGTTTTTGTCGACCAGATCAAGTGCTTGGTCTTGCGCGCGACGCAAATGGGTCTCGACTCGATCCCGGACATCTGACGGCGCACGCCACACATCCGCAGCTTCAATGCCGTCCCAAAGCAAGCCGCTGTCACCGAACCCCCAGTGGCGTTCGATGGCCAGTGCGAGGCTTGTCGCCTTTGCCAGGTCGCTTTGCTCCCCCGCGCCAGCGCCGGAACTCGCATCTCCGAAGGCGCAGATCTCCGCAGCGCGCCCGGCGAGCAGGACCTGAAGCCGCATTTGGGCTGTCTCAGGCGTCAGCGAATTGACGGGCACGTGCTCTACCCGGCCCCCTTGTGTGGAGAGCGAAACGCGCTTCGGAAGCGGCAATCCAAGCTGCAGCATGACCAAGACATGTCCAGCCTCATGCACCGCTGCGCGCCTGAAAGTGTCGTCGTCGAGCTGGGGCGCAACCTGATCCGCGGCAATCTCCAGATGCCGCTGAGTCACATGGACGGCATCGGCCCGCGCGCGTCCGAGCGCATCGCGCGCAACAGCCTCTGCGTCTGCGCCAGAGAGCCCGACCAGGCGGTCTGCAATCGCACCAGTATCCACATCTTCTGCGATTGCGGACCCAATCTTTGCTTTCAGGATTGCGTCGAGCCCGGTTTTGTCGGGGTAGGGGACGTGAATTTTTAGGTCGAAGCGGCCGCTGCGAATGACTGCCGGGTCGACGGTATCGAGGTAGTTTGTGGCTCCGAACAGCACCAAGCCACCGATATCTTTCGTCCGGTTAATTTGTTCCAGCAGTCCGTTTACGACGCCTCGGAGGTAATCAGCATTTTGCGCTCGTGCGTCCCGTTGCGAGAAGCTGTCGAGCTCATCGATGAAGAGCACCGCAGGTGCGGATTGTTTCGCATCGACAAAAGCGCGGTCGAGAGCGCCAAGCATGTCGCCCTGGTGTCCGTATTTCTGACAATCGCTATACGATGTCGCGATAATCGGAATGCCGGCAGACCCTGCGAATGCTTTCGCCAGTGTCGTTTTGCCAGTGCCTGGAGGCCCATGGAACACCGCGCTCGACGCGACGTCTGCCCAAGCGAGATCACCGTGTTGCCAAAGGTTGAGATCGTTCAACATGCGATCAAGCGACTTCCGAACTTCAGCGAGACCGAATACCGCATCGAGCGTGACCGTTGGTACTTGGCGCGTCAGTTTACCTGCGATTTTGGCGAGGCCATCTGCAACTTTGATCGACGTAGGTGCAGCAAAAGCCGCGTCGATCTGCGCCGGTTGAAACATGTTCAATTTCTGATCACCCGGCAAGCGCCTGCGGATTTCAGCCTCGGAAAGCTGGCCCGTCGCTGAGTGCGTCAACCGCAGCGTCTCCAGCACCACATCCGACGAAAGACCGCGCCACGACACCTGACGCGTCACGAGGGCGTTCATTGCATCATCGAGTTGTCCGCCATCAGTCGTCACGAGAAGCACGGCACCACCTTGCGAGAGGCTTCGTTCCAAACGCGCACCCCACATCTCTTGCTTGAGAGGTTTCAGGCGACGGCCGCGCTTGTCATCTTCGTCCTGGACGAAGTGACGTAGTTCGACGCCCTCCGGGTCGCGCAGATGGCTTTTCCAGCGCTTCGCTGCTCGCTCCAGGATCTGCAGCATCTGCCACAAAAACTGTTTCGGACACACAAAGTTCGTCACGCTGCCTGGCGCAAAGAGCTCATGCAAATGCTCGTCGCTGTCCACAAGCATGCTCAGACCCAATGCTGCGGTGATGATGGATGCAGGTGGATCGTCTTTTTGCTGCATCCTGCCTTCAGTTGGCGAAGACTGTGCCCAGGGGTCGCAACCGTTGCCGATTGCCTCCGCGATTTCAGCCTCGGTCATAGCCTGAGCAAGCGGAGTCTTGGGGCTCTTCCAGGACCGTTTCGCGGCAACCTCCGTTACATCGTCAGGCAGGTTCGCAATGAATTCAGGATCTTCATCATCCTCAAATTCATCGGGATCCGGGGAGTGGTCGACAGAGACGAAGCCGAGCCACTCGGTCTCGAAAAGGCTCAAGACGGTTGACCGAGACAGGCGTTCTGCGAATTCCGATGAGGTCTCAGACGCGGACTTTGTCGGTGTGTTCATGTGTTGCTCCGTCATCTTTGACCTCCCGGCGCGTTGGTTGCGGCCAGAGCATTCGAAACTCCCAGATCCTCCATCGCGTGCATGAAACTCGTGCAGGGGCTCGCGCGCAATCTCCCGATTTCGGAGGTCGCAATCCGGTGCGACTGGCGCCGGTCGGCGGTGAACTTCACGACGTTCTCGGACAGCGCCACAAGGCCAACGATATCGAAGTCCTCTCGGTCGTAATGCCGAACGCCCGTTGGGGACCGATGATAACCCTTCACTAGGTTGAAGTGGAAAAATCCATTCCTCGGCCGGCAGGCGGTTTTGATCTGCATGCGCAGTCCTACACCTGCAAAATACACGACCCTATCGGCCGGAAGCATCTCAGGCAGGTCGGAGGAGTGGAGACCGAAGCGGAACAGAATGCTGTCGACAAAATGCTCTCCCGCGAGCCCGAACCACTTTGCGTTTCGGGCCAGAGTGTTTCGTGACAAGTTAGGGAAATCCCGCAGGTCTTCGCTGTACGACGGCTCTTCAGAGTCGAACAGCTCTTCGAAGCCACGCAATGGTGGTTGTTTCTTCATTTTCAATATCCTTTTGAATGAGTCTGAGCTGCCGGTCGGTTGGAACACCGACCGGGCAAAGCGGCTGATTTAATTGTGGTGACGGTTACGCGGCGAGCGGCAGAATGCTGTCCGGAGTGCCTTCGCTCTCCAAGGCATGCTCGAACATTTGATCGAGGCAGCTTTCGGCTTCTTGAGCCAGATCCCTGACGGCAGGCGCAAGGCCTTGAGACGCGTTTGAAAGGCACTCGAGCGCTTTCGCATGCGTTGCGCACAGTGTGACGATATTGTCGGTGGAGACTGCGCGCTTCACCAAGCCCGCCATGCGATACAGGACTAGGTCGTTTTCAGAGAGTGGCTGAACTGCCATGAGGTCTTCGGCTTTCAGCTTGACAAAACACCAGGCCTTTTCCACCTCCGAGGCGGATTGCGCGCAGGCGATGTCCCACATGGTATCATCGGCCCACTCTTCTTCTTCCAATGCGTAGTGCATTCTGATCAGCAGGTCCGAAAACCCGTCAAACAAATATTTTTGCGGCTTCGCGCTCGCTTTCGGAGCCGGGTTGGAAGTGATATGAATATTTTTAGTCATGGTGATCTCCTCTGTAGATCGCTTTGGTTAGAGCAAGGCAGGAGCAGCCACTCTTGCCTTGCTCGTGACTTTATGACATTTTGCCATCATAAAGTCAACCCTTAATTTGGAATCACCCCAGATGAGCAAGTTCGGACGCCCAAAAACAGACACATCCGCCGTCACGTTGCGCCTTCATGCCGATATGCTTCAGGCAATAGATGATATTCGGCGCGAAGAAGTGGATGTTCCGACACGACCGGAAATGATCCGAAGGATCATCGCGGATTGGCTCGACCAAAAAATACAAGATTCCGACAGGTAAGTTGGTCTCCAGAGATTGAAATCTGCCTGTCGAGAGGACAGGAGATGCCGGTGGGGGGGGTGCAAAGCCAAACCTTCACGCGCCTCTTTCGAAATGCCGGAAAATTATTCTGGGGTGACGTCGGGATTTTGCCCATATCGTGTGCGCTCGAATGTCCGGACCGGTGAGGTCGCTGACACATGCGTGATCTGCGCGGCCCGGCTGCCGTTCAATCCTTTCGAAGTATTCGGACTTCCATAATGTTGTTGCGTCTTCTCGCTTTGATGCCCGAGTGCTGACGCGATACCGCCGCGGTCGGATTGGTGTCCAGGCGCGCGCAGATCGGATGAAAGAGCATGCCGGAATACATATGGCGACAGATTGCTACTCAACCTTGGAAAGGCAACCTTCCCGAGCCTGCAGATCAGTTTGCCAAGCTGGTTGGATACCCGACGCCGGCGCTCTGTCGGCATCAATGCAATCCCTTTCCGGTCATATGTCGGGGCGCCGAGAAACAACCGGACTGCACGATCTGGCTGTTCGGCAACATGGTCGAAAAGCCATGCGGCTTCCGGTGTTTCGCATGCGATTTCGATGTACCGGCTCTGCTGACCTTTGCCGGGATGAGTGCCGCCACTTTCTGTGCACTTTGCCCCGGCGATCTCAAACGCAAGGTGGTGATTGTCACCCAGGGCAATAGCAGCGACTGTAATGCCGAGGTCATCGCAGAGCTCTGAGGGCCGGCAGCCAGTGAGCATCATGACTGCAATACAAGCACGCCTGCGATCATCGAGATGTGTGTCGGGCATGACCGCAGCGTTCCAGAAATGGCTGCGCCAATCGTATGCGGGAAGCATCTTGGCCCTGCGTCGCTGATGCTGGTTCAGCTTGTAGAGAGTGCTGTTCTTCGAAGTGGAAGAGCCCGATTTGGTCTCCATTGACGACGGCTGGCGAGATCGGTGCCGCAGTGCTGTGTGGTCAGGATCGGGTTGAACTGTGATGATGAACTCGACCGCACGTTCGAGCTTACGCAATTGGACATTGGAAAGAGTGCCACTCGCTTGCTGAATATGATCCCAGGTTTCTCCGTCAATAAATGCTGAAATCGTTGGCTCCAGATCGCGTATTTTTTCTTCTCCGGCTGCGAAGTTCAGGATTTGACGCCACAACGAGGGCGCCAATTCGAGGACATCTCGTGCCGCGAGGCGAACGAGCGCGGACCTGTAGCTCTGCCGGCTGTTCGAGCTCGAAAAGGTGCCGTGCTCATCATATAAAAGGTATGCGCGAAACGGATCACGTGACGGGTGCTTTCTTGCGAGAGACTTGGCACGCTGTTCGTATTTTGCCCAGGTACCGCTTTCATAGAGTGACGTGGCTGAAACACTCTTTTGGGCTCTGACGGCGAGTTCGTGTGCTTGCACAGAGGCTTCTAACAGGTCCGTGTTGTAGCCTTCGAAGTCGTCTGAAGGATTACCTGTTGCTGCAGGACTGCTCTGCGAAGACCGTGTGAGATCGCGATCATGTTTCGTCATTTGAGATGTCTCCAGAAATTGAAAATTTGGTGACCTGAAATTCGTGCTGGAATAAGGGAGCGTTTCTTCAGAGTCCGCCGCTGTCCATAGTGATCCCCCTGGACCGGAGGGGGAGGATGGTTATTCAGAACGTGAAAGTTGAATGAAAAACCGAAGGCGCCAGAAGCCCTGTGTCCGATATCGCGATAACGCACCGCCAAACTTCGGTCGCAGAAATGCGCGGTCTGGTAACGGAATTGTTGAACTTTCGGCCTCGGGCTTTTCGTCGGATTATGCATGGTCTCGAACGATCTCCAGGTGACAAACGTAAATCCTCGAGCCGTCGGCGGAGCGCGCCGGCAGAATGCCAATGCTCAGAGTTGCTCCAGTCAGACTGATGATGCCTTGTGCCCGGTACGGCGCTTCGACATCGCGGCAGAAGTCAAAGCGGCGGTGGTTCTCGGAAAGGGGTAACCCCGAAAGTTGGCCTTGTATGAGGACATTGCCACCGGTCTTCGGCACAGAAGTGAACTTGACTTCCAGCGCCCGCTCGAACCCGTCGAGCAGGATGGTCGCCAGGAACGTTGGGTTCTTTGCGCGCTCGACTCTGTGAAACACGCCTGCGTAGTGCCGGGCTCTTAACCCGGCCAAAGCAAATGAGGTGTAGTCTCGCCTCGTCTCTTCGGCTGAAACGCGCCACGTGTCGCTCTCTGAATTCGGGCTGTTACTCATGTCCTTCTCCCTGTCTTGGGAGAAGATGGAGGCCTACATTGCTAGAACGTTAATCCCGAGCGGTGGACATGCATTTTGACCACGGCGAAGGAAATGCTAGTCCGTTTCAAATGTCGACCGCTCTATGGCCGCTCTGAAAGAAATGCCTTAGACGCAGAAGTACGTTCTCAACAATGGTAAGGGCAGGGGGCATGGATCTACTTTACTCTGCCTTGCCGCGCAGGTTTTCCAGATTGGACCCAATGACGTCTATTGATCAACCCGCTTCGCACGGCGAGAGCCACAGATATGGCGTGCTGTTCGTGTTCGCGGCAGGCGTTCTGTGGTCGACGGTCGGCCTGGGGATCCGCCTGATCGAGGAGGCATCGGTCTGGCAGATCCTGCTGTATCGGTCGGTCAGCATGTCAGTGTTCCTATATGTCGTCATTCGTGTCAGGTCAGGTGAAAGTCCATTCGCTCAGGCGCGCCGTATCGGCGGGCCCGCCGTTGTCGCAGGGCTGTCGCTGGTTGCGGCGTATTCGGGGGGCATATTCGCGATCCAGAACACGTCAGTCGCAAATGCGATGCTGTTGTTCGCGACAGCGCCGTTCATGGCTGCGGTCCTGGGCTGGCTCGTTTTGCGAGAGCCCGTAAGGCCCGCGACCTGGATTGCCATCGCGGTTGCCATCGGTGGTATCGGCATAATGGTGGCCGATAAGTCCGGCGGTGTGGTTCTGGCAGGCAGCCTTGCAGCGCTCGGATCGGCGTTCGGGTTTGCCGTGTTCACCGTCGCGCTGCGTTGGGGGCGGACAGGGGAGATGCTTCCGGCTGTTTTCCTGTCCGGCATTTTTGCGATCATCATCACGTCGTCCATATGCCTGATACTGGGGCAGTCGCTTGTACTGACTTGGAACGATGGCGGGGTCGCAATGGGTATGGGGCTGTTCCAGGTCGGAGCCGGACTGATCCTCTACACGCTCGGATCTCGTAGCCTTCCCGCCGCGGAGCTGGCCTTACTTTCATTGGCAGAGGTGCTGCTCGGGCCGGTTTGGGTCTGGTTGTTTCTCGGCGAGACGGCGAGCGTCAATACTCTGATCGGCGGTGCCGTGCTGCTATTGGCGATTGCCGGCAATGCGATTTCGGGTAAACGCCGGAAGCCGCCACCGATTACGTCGCCGTAGAATTTTCTTTATTGAGCAGCCCGATGTGCTTCTTCTGTTGGCTGGTGGCGGGGTAAACTGCACTTGGCGCGAATGGTCCGAAGATGAGCCATTCCACACTGTAGCCGCCTGCGGCAGGCTCCGTTGGCAACCTCGACAATTCGCCCTGAACGAAATCAAACATCCACACCAAGTTACGGAGCAGCGCAGAATTCCGGGCTCGAAAGCTATTCTGACCGGGGTTTGCTTTCTGGGGGGCAGTGCAATCAGCCGACGTTTAGTATGATCGAAAAGTTTATAACAATAAGGGCGGGGAGCCGACCTTCGCTGCGGTATGCCAGAACGGCGGCTATTTGATAATTCTCAAGCCTGACGCTTGCCTGTTTGATCGCCGCTTGCAGGGATTGAGGCACTCCAGAGTGGACCAGCTATTGTCTTGAGCTATCAATCAGGCAGTCCGCTCGCTTCTGGTTCGTCAAGAGGCGACGTCGTGCAATCCTACAGGACTGCGAGACTGGTAGCTTCGCGTGCGGGTGAACCGTATGGGCTGGCTATCGTCATCGCGATATGTATATTGTTGCCAGCATTCAATCCAAGAGGCTTCCTGCCTCCAAACGCTATAGATTTTTGTGGTTCGCGGAAGTTAGCGAACGCTAAGAAGGCAGACGTTACATGACATTTAAGCATTTTTTAACACTCGCATGCCTACTGGTGCTTCAAGCAGCCTCCGGTTTTGCACAGGATCTGAGCGCCGAACAGTCTCGTGCCCAAGCGGCAATGGCCATCGCCGCGCTCCGCGACAATGGTGATCGAACGGCTGCTATGCAGGCTGCACTCGCTGGTCTGCCGCCAGCGCCAGCCGAGGCCGACCTCAATCACTATCCCGAAGCCTGGGCGGCGCTGGCAATGGCGCACTGGATGCGGTTTCTTCGGACAGAGGACGACCATCCTCACATTGGCGCGATCAGCCCGGATGGCACCCGCGCGCTGATAGGTCGGTTCGAGCAACCTTCCTCGGGTGCGCACCTTCAGGCACAGCTGGTCGATGCCCTAACCATGGCGCCGATTGGCGCGCCGATCACGGCGCAGAAACCCATCGGCACAAGCGGCGCGGCCGCGCCCTACTTGGCCTTCTCGTCAGATAGCCGGCTGGCTGCGGTCAGTTTTACCACCGACTCTGTTACTGTCGTCGTTGACGCGGTGGACGGTAGTGAGGTTATGCAGTTGCCGGCGGCGAGCCTGCAGCCAAGATTTTCGCCCGGCGGTGGGAAGCTTTTATTGACCGATACCGTTTGGGATCTGGAGACGGGTAAACAACTGGCCACCCTGACTGCACTTCCTGCTATGGCATCCTGGGCAACGGATGATGGCGTAGTGCTGGGTCGGCCAAGGGAACAGGCCGGGCGGATGTCGGTTGAATATCATCGGTTGGACGGTGCGACCATGACGATGCTGAACGATGTCCCAATGGGGCGCGTGGTCGCCGCCCCGGCCCACCAGGTGTTCTTGGTGGCCGGCGAGGACAAATACCGTATCTACAGCGCGGAGGGTCAACTGAGGGCGGAGTTTCCCGTAAATTCGTGGTCCGGCCAGTTTGCTCGGGGCGGTGCAGCCTTTGCCGTCCTGCACGATTTCACCGGCAGCAATGCCGAGGTGCGCATTGACGTCTACGATCTTGACGGCAACCCACTTCCCACCGGCCCCGAGGACTACACCTTGCTGTTCCAGAGTATAAGAGGCGCGTCGGGTCACGTAGTCGGTGGCGTCGACACCACCGACCCGAACACCGCCTACTACGGCGGAGGGCAACCGACTGGGCTGGACCTGCACGAGTCCGCCAGCGCTCTGGTGAGCGGCGTCGTCGCGACGGGGCAGTCCGCAGAGGCCCAGACCAGTGACACGGCCAAGCGGCGATCCGATGCCTTTGCCCATGAGGCGGCACGCCTCCTGGGGTCAGGTGACACGATCGGTGCCATTGCCGAGGCGCTGAAGGGTTTGCCCGATACTCCGTCAGAGGCCGACCTCGAGCGTTTCAGTGCGGCGCACCTGATGCTCTACCGGGCAATAGCCTCGCGCTCGCTGAAACTGCCGATCCCATGGCCCCGTATGAACACAGTCGCGCCGGCTCCGATGGTCGGCCCCAAGGGGCAGGTGATGGCCCTCGGCGGCGATGACCCGGCACTTTACGCCATGCCTTCGGGCGATTTGATTGCCTCGCTGCGCCGCGCAGATGGTAGCGCGTATGGCTCGACCACATACCCGTTCTTCACCGCTGCCGGCGACGTGGTTGCTCTAACCGAGGCCGGGGTTGCGACTGTCCACCTCTACGACACCGCTACCGGTGCCCATCGCAGCAGCCTATCGTTCCCGGTCGCGAAGCGTAGCTCGTCGACTCAAATTGTGCCGCTGGGCTTCTCCCATGACGACGCCGCCTTTGCGGTGAGAGGCGACCAGAAAGTATTCGTGGCCGACTTGACGGACATGTCAGTGCGAAGGTTGGAGGCTCCTCCGGTGTCATATGCCGCCTGGCTACCGGGGCGTGACTTGCTGATGTCCGTCGTCCGTCGCTATGGCGACGATGATGGCCCATTGGCCACGCTCTACGTGCATGATGGCCAAACTGCGAAACCGCGATCCGAGATCCGTGAGCAGCCCGGTGGGTTTCAAAGGCGTCTTGCCCTTATTGAAGTGGCACGCGACGGAGGTGCCGCGCTGGCCGGTGGGCTGGATGTGGAACAACACGTTGCCGTCATAGACGATACCGGCCGGATCCTCGTGGTCATCAAGGACAGCGACGGCGTATTGCAATTCGTGCGGGAGGGAACTGCCGTGGCTTATTTCAATCCGCGCGCCGATGGGGTCGAGGATGCACTGAAGCTGATCTCGCTGAACGGGCAGGAGTTGCCACCCGAGTTCTCGGACTATGTGACTTTCGGCCAAAACCTTTATGGCGAAAGCGGGGAACTTATCTCGTGGCATGCCCCGCCACAGGGTGCACCGCTTTATCGCGGCGACGACATTCCAACCGGCGCTGCGTTGGTCGAGATGGCGGAAAAGCGCTTGTCGGCCGATCTGCTGAAGGCTGTCAGCGTCGAACGCGTGTCGCGCTGAAGAATTGTGAAGGGACAGCCTGGCCAACATGACACACGCCGAAGAATGCCGTGTTCTTGTGGCTTTTAGTATCGGCTTGGCTTCGGGGCGCTGTTGGCCCGCTCGCGAAGCCGGGCGTCGCGTCTATCCTCTTTGGCCTGCGCCTTTCTCTACGCTTCCTTCCACTACTCAGCATCAGAGTCTTGCGGACCATCCAATGTTCGCTTTCTGAGAGTGTTCTCCTTATCGATCACCTTTCATTCGCCTTGCCGTTTCCACTTCCAGTTTTGGACAATCTCGAATACAGGATGAGTTCGGGACGGTATTCAAAATGCATTCCATCATAGTGATGCCATTTCCCGCCCCAGATGAAACCATAGCGTTCGAACGTCGCCACAAGTTCAGCAGGCATGCGGTTGTCGTACCGACCCACATTGCCCCTGTGCGCACCGCTCCAGCGCCAATAGTTGCCCAGATCGGCGTTGAGATCGACTGCGATCCCAAAGGAATGGGCACTCAGACGGTCGGTGCCGGCGATTCTGCGCCAGTTGAAGCTTCCACCGGGTGATCCGAAGAATGCCGAATAGTCAGTCGTCAAGGTCTGCAGATGCGCCAGCACGGTCTCCAGTTGGCAGTCGACACCATGCTTCCGAGTCACAGTGAAAGCTCCCTTGCCCAGAGCGCCGAGAGGTATCGTGCGAAGGCTGGCACGGGCTGCGTGTGGCTCGCTGAAATAGAGCGTCTGGAAAAACGCCGCATTCCGCAAGCGCCCGGGATCATGGAAAGGCTTGAGCCGCTGCGTCAAGTCGAAACCCAATGGGTATATATAGACGAATTGTTCGGCAATCGTGGGCGCGAACAGCATATCCTTTGGCGCAACCTCCCGCACCGTCTCAAGCGGAAGCGCCGCGGACCCAGGCAAGACCACCTTAGCTGGTTCGCCAGTAACGCGAAGATCAGGGTAAGCAAGTTCCAAGGCGGTTTTAATGGGTTGATCCTGTCTCGCGGGCAGCTCAGCCGCATGGAAATCAACAGGTTCGCATGCCGAAACCATGTTCGAAAACATGATACCCGAAAACACGAGCACGCCCCACAAACTTACGGAATTTATCGCATCGCGGGTCATGGTGGCGAATTAGGTGCCGAAACCCAGGGAACGATTATAAGATACGACTCCTCTTGCTTGGCAATCATAAGAGAAATTTAGCGAACTTTGCGCTTTTTCCTGTAAATCCGAAACCGTCCGCGGCTCTCACTTCGCGGTCAATAGTCATTTCATGCACTGAGCGTTTTCGACATTTGCTGATTCAAACTGCTGTGCGGCCGTCGAAAAGTTCTAACCGGCACGCTCGCTGACAAGGATTTGTAAAGTTCCAGCATCGTTGAGCACCTGTACGCGTACAATTATACCATATCCAACGCCGCTGAAGACAGCCTCCCGCAGATGTTCATGGCCCGGCATGATGCGACAGCTCCCGGCGATCCGCGCCCGCATTGTCTTGTCAGCAAAGATAGGATCGGCGTCATCGACCTCTCCGCGCTTTTTGAAACGGTGGTAGTTGGCCCGATCCTGTTGAACCGCGGCGCACACACTGCCCAAAGGCTGCCCGCCTGAGTTAACGAGATCATGTGGATCGAGCCGGGCGTCATAAATTGCCATGACATCCTGTGCAGTAGCGGCACCCGAAAGCGCTATTACGGCCAAGCAGCCAAGAATAAAACTTCTCATTGTCAAAACTTCCCTAAGCAATTCGCCGTCTTTAAGTTGACGATCCGGTCTAACGGTCCTGCAAATTCCTGAACCAGTCAAGTTTTCCAGGCTAACTGAGATATTCGACACGAGGCAGCAAGACAGCGTTTCTTCCGATCTCGACCGTATTGGCAGATGGATCTGGTCATGGCATCCATACTTTCGGTCCCCTCCGTAGGTTCGAAGCTAACTGGTTTCTGGGTTTTGGCTTGGATGGCCGAGACGCGCTCCTTGACGTAACGGATGCGTAAATATCAACTACGTTTCGCTACACCGGGTCACAACCTTGCAGATTGCTGTCGATTGCGAGCTTCTGGCCTACGACACGGCCCTTGTTCTGGGTAGGTCGGCAGGCTTGCAAGGCAGTTAAGTCCGCAATTGTCATGGCGGTTGCTCCGCGGCTGCAGAGCAGGTCCGGAGCGAGGCGGCCCGGTCTTTACGGTTTTGAACTGCGTGCGAACGTAACGCAGAAGTTCTTAGCAAAACGAGATGATGTAAAAAGGAGCGACACCGAGCTGCGTCAGGCCCAGACCTCTCCGGTAGCTACCGAATTCCGCGTGGCCCCATGTCGAGCGGGATACCCCTCGACCGCAGTAGGTTCCTTCCCTCCTCAAGATCGCCCTCATAAGGGTACCGGTTGCACGTGCTCATAAGCGTATTGATGAGCTTTTGCGAACGATAGCGATCATATCCGACCGCCCAGTTTGAAGTCAAAAGTGCATAAAGCTCGACAACATCGATACCCGCCAAATCGGCAGCACGCAGGTGTCGCTCGATGCAGACGCAATAGATAGCAGCCCCCAATGCGGACGGGTGACCTCCAACCTCCCTCTGGCCCAACAGGCAAGAATTATTGAAGGGTCTTGGATCATCGGGGAAACCTCCGCCAATGGACGCTTGCGCGGTCGGGGCAGGCAGTGGGTAGCGTGCTTTCATGCTATCGAGGTTTGACGGAGCGATCCCCGCGAGATACCGATGGAGGTTCTCACGCAAGAGCGCCATGCGCGGGCTTCGGCAACCCTCACGCTTGGCAATCCGCATCATGTCCTGCAGGATGCTCAGGCCCGGGGTGATGCCGACCGAGGAAAAACTGGCACGCGCAGTTTTCTCATGCGCCTGCGGCGCAAACAAGTCCTGCTCGTAGTGATCGCTCGTCGCGATCCCAAAAGCTGTGCGGCTTGACCGTGTATGCGTGAATTTGAACTGGACGTCGCCAGGGTAGACGCAGGTCGGCCCGAAACGGCGCACAAGCGTATGGTATTCCAATAAGAGTGCGGCATAGGCGGCAGCGACCTCGCCGCGCTGTGCAGATGGGATGCGGGCGAAATCCCCACGGTAAATCCGGTCGAGTAAGTTGTAGGCACGCACGCCGCTCAAGATTGGGCCGGTATAAAAATCGGGGGCCACCTCCCTCGAACCTTCGACCTCCATGCGAATCCGGTCAATCATCTGCTCAGTCACCCCGAGAATCAACGCCGGTTCTTCTGGGATTTCAGGT
This sequence comes from Roseovarius sp. THAF9, assembly GCF_009363715.1. Classification (NCBI taxonomy): domain Bacteria; kingdom Pseudomonadati; phylum Pseudomonadota; class Alphaproteobacteria; order Rhodobacterales; family Roseobacteraceae; genus Roseovarius; species Roseovarius sp. THAF9. The sequence continues at coordinate 3,198,278 of NZ_CP045404.1, read as the reverse complement.
GAGAAACCAGCAAGGTGATTGATGACCTCAGTTGTGAGATTGCCGGTGCGATCTTGACCTATCATGTCTTGGACACATCGGACGCCAGTGCGGAACTTCAGGCTCTGCCTTTCATCATGGGGAGGCTTGCCGTCGTAACAGCCCGCGTTCGTCATTCTGATTTTGAGATCGGCTATATCCTGAGAGCTGGCCTGCCCGGCGGAGATAAGGACAATGAGGAGAATAAGGGCGAGAATGGAAACAATTGACGAGACGCTCCATCGGTCGCTGCCAACCACTCTTAGTAAGAGAAATTCAAAAGCGGGATTTTCAAATCTATGCATAACAAAATCATCTCCGCCGAAGAATGTAACTCTCTTTACAATGAGTGAAACCATGGCAAGCATCGTTCTTAGCTGTCAATAGCCCATGGTCCGCCGACGGTAACGTCTGGAGTTCTATGTTCTGCACCGCTTCCTGCGCCTTTTTGTCCTGCAGAGTGATCCTGCTATTCCCCTGGACCAAACCTTTTTTGGCTTGCTACCCTGCTCCGCGAAACTTCCCAGAAAACGGGTGATCACGATGTCGGCATGGTCCCGCTCAGCGCATGAGGCAGAAGGGGCCGATTATCGCGCCAGGAACTGTCGCCACTATCGTTAACGCGCATCAGTTCCGTGCAGGACGTGACTTGGCGGCGTGGTTGGGCGTGACCCCGCTCAACAAATCGTGTCGGGGCAAGGGGCATCTCGGTAAGATCATTAAGAAAGCGATCGCTTCCTTCGAAAGCTGCTGTCGTCAGCATGACGTTGTGCGCCGTCATGGCGAAGCGCTCACCCAAGAAAGTCGACCTATGGAGCGCCAAGCTCATCCCGGACAAGCCATTCCGGCTGACCACAACCGCGATGGCGAACAAGAAAGCGGAGATCATCTGGGCCACGCTATCGAGTAAACAGAAATATCGGCAGCCCGCGTTCTGAGAACGACGAGTGTTTACCATTCGCCGGACGTTGAGGTGATAATCCAGAGTTTAGTCAACCAAGAGCAAGGACACTCTGGGAATGTCAGCGGCCCTCTTTTGAGGACGATAAGCCAATCGGAACCTCGATCGCGTAACTCATCAGGACGGGTGGCGACAATGCCGCCACGCAATTAAGTCGGACGAACGACGGTACTGACGAACATGACCGCAGAAGCCACAAGACAACTCTTGCGACGCAGGAACCATTCACAGAGAACATTCATTATCCGAGCGATGTTGCGCGCTAACGCGAACGGCCGCTCTGGGGTATCCGCAACGCAGCGACTGCCAGGTTAGCGAAGGTCCGGAACGGGCCGTGAGCGAAAATGGTAGTCGAGTCCGAACTGGAGTTCCCGCAACGCCGCCGCGCAACTGCTATGAATCCTTTCCGTCAGCCGATGATCGCGGGTCGAATGTCGGTTTGTCGAGGAGGCACGAGGAGTTCGACTTTGCGCCTCTTCCTGTTTTGCTGAGCTATTACCACATCGCTGGGTCGTTCAGTGGTTCGACGCAGGTCGATGATCCCCTTAGCGGTGTGAGAGTACTCTCTGTCAGCGATTGCGCTAGCCAGCCTTCCGGATATGACAAAGGCAGCGGGGCCTGGGCGATCTCTTCGGTGATCCGATGAAAGCCCACCCTCGAATAGAAATTGAGATCTCCGTAGGTGAGAACGACATCTACGCTGTTCTCGCGCAGGCTGCGCATGGAATGCGACAACAGTGCCTGACCGATCCCTTTGCCCTGCTGCCCGGTCGCGACGACTGCAGGAGACAGGATAAAAACCGTGCGTTCATCTTCGGCATAGGTCATTCGCGAAAAGATGACGGCTCCGACCAGCGTGCCGCCCTCGAACGCCGAGAATACGAAGATGTCGCCCGGCGTCACCTTGCCGAACATGTCTGTCACGAGGCTGGCGATGAGATCGCCTTCGGCCGCACCCTCGGAGACCGTGAAGGTATCCTTGAACAGTCGGATGATGTCGTCTCTGCGGTCTGCATAACCACTGGTGAATTCCATTGGAGGACCTTTCGGTTTGTCTCAGTCGCAACCCGCGCCTTTGAAACGAAACAACTGATTTCCACTTCAAAATATTTTTCGAAATCTGCCAGGATGCCAACATCGGACCCCATCAGGAAATCTGCACAGCGCTAGATGCCTTGCTTCGATTGGTTTTCGATATCGACGAATGATTGGGTCGACCTCAGAGCAAGACTGTCCGTATCACCGCTGCAATGATGCCAAGTGAAAGCACGCTTGCAGCCCACAGACCGATAAACCAGGCCCATTTTGAAAGCCGCGGATATTTCATCAGTGATACCCCTCCGATGGGTCCAACTTTCCGCGGAACACCCAGTAGGCGTAGGCGGTGTAGGCCAAGATTATCGGTACCAGGATCACCGCGCCCACAAGCGCGAAGGCAAGGCTCGAATCCGGCGCTGCCGCTTCCCAGATGGTCAGGGATGGTGGGACCATCATGGGGTAGAAGCTGATGCCGATGCCCACGAAGCTGACAACAAAGAAACCGAGTGCTGAAAGAAACGGTTGAAGGTCCTTTCCGTCGTTCAGGCCAGCGAAGAATTTCCACGTAAGACCGAGCATAATGAGGGGTACGATCATTGAGAACAGGCTGCCCGGCAAGTTGAACCAGCGCTGGAAGTACTCCGGTTCTTGGAATGGCGTCAGGACGCTTACAACGCCAATCAGTCCAAGGGTTGCCGCGCCCAGCCACCACGCGTAGCTGCGCATCTGGATCTGGATATCGTTTTCAGTTTTCAACACCAGCCAAGTGGCACCGAGAAGGGCATAGCCCACGACCACGGCGAATCCGGTCAGAACCGAGAATGGGGTCAGCCAATCGAACCAGCCGCCAGCATAGGCACGGCCATCGACTTCGATCCCCTGAACGAGAGCGCCTAGAGCGATCCCTTGGCATAGCGCGGCGACAAATGAACCGCCGAAGAAAGCTGCGTCCCAAAGGCCCTTGTTCTCGGTTCGCCAGCGATACTCGAACGAAACGCCCCGGAACACCAGCGCCAGAAGCATCAGGGTGATCGGCATGTAAAGCGCGGGCATGACGACGGCGTAAGCCAGCGGAAACACGGCGAAGAGGCCGCCGCCGCCCAGAACAAGCCAGGTTTCATTGCCGTCCCAAACCGGCGCGACAGAGTTCATCATGAGATCCCGATCCCCGTCGGATTTTCCAAAAGGAAAGAGGATGCCAATCCCCAGGTCGAACCCGTCGAGGATGACATAGACCAAGACTGCGAATGCAATGAGGCCGGCCCAGATGAAAGCGAGATCGAATTCCATGCCTGATTTCCTTATTCGCCGAGGATGAAGTCGGGATCGACTTGCGGAGCCGGTGTGATGCCAGCGGTGCGGATCGGGCCGTCGCGGAGGCCGAGTTTTGGCGTCGCGGGGCGTTTGTTCATCATACGCAGCAGATAGTAGGTGCCGGCACCGAAAACGGCGAAGTAGACGATGATGAAGGCGATGAGCGAGGCCGCGACCGCCGGGGCATCGATGGGAGCAAGGCTGTCACTGGTGCGTAAAAGCCCGTAGACCGTGTAAGGCTGGCGGCCGACCTCTGTCGTAATCCAGCCGGCCAAGACGGCGATAAAACCCGAGGGGCCCATGGCTATGCTGGCGCGATGCAGCCATTTAGCCTCGAAGAGCTTGTTGCGCCAGCGCGCCCAAGCGGACCACACTCCAAGACCGAGCATCAGAAAGCCCAAGGCGACCATCACGCGGAAGGACCAGAAGACGATGAACACGGGCGGTTGATCCGCGTCGGGGATCGTATCGAGGCCTTTTGTTGGATAATCGAGCGGGTGCTCGAAGATCAGATTGCCAAGCCCGGGAATGCCGATGGCGTAGTCCAGCCGTTGTTCCTTGTCGTTTGGTATTCCGAACAGATAAAGAGGCGTCCAACCTTCGGGATAGCTTTCGTAATGGCCTTCCATGGCCATGATCTTGACCGGCTGATGCTCGAGCGTATTCAGCCCGTGTTCGTGCCCGGCAAAGATCTGGATCGGCGTCACAATCACGGCCATCCACATCGCCATCGAGAACATCCGTCGAGCCTCTTTGTCTGCCTTGTCCCGCAGCAAGTGAAGCGCGCCGACGGCACCGACAACCAGCGCAGTCGTCAGATATGCGGCTAGAACCATGTGGAAGAGGCGGTATGGGAAGGATGGATTGAAGATGATCGCCCACCAATCTTCCGGAACGAACTGGCCGTTTTCTGCGATGGAGTAGCCAGCGGGCGTCTGCATCCAACTGTTCACGGACAGGATCCAGGTTGCCGACATTAGCGTCCCAAAGGCCACCATCGCAGTCGCGAACATGTGCAGTTTGTCGCCCACGCGCTCACGGCCGAAAAGCATGATGCCCAGAAACCCCGCTTCGAGGAAAAAGGCCGACAGGACTTCGTAGGCCATGAGCGGGCCAACCACGGGGCCAGCCTTGTCGGAGAAGACCGACCAGTTGGTTCCGAACTGGTAGGACATCACGATGCCCGAAACCACGCCCATACCGAAGGCAACCGCAAAGATCTTCTTCCAGTAGTTGAAGAGTGCCAGATAGGTCTTGTCTCTCGTTCTCAGCCACAACCCGTTCAGGACGGCGAGATAACTGGCAAGGCCTATGGAGAAAGCCGGGAAGACGATGTGGAACGAGACCGTGAAGGCGAACTGGACCCTGGCAAGCATTTCTGCACTGAAACTGTCGAACATGTTGAGCCACCTTTAAGATAAATCTCCCACAAGATCGTCGCAGATGAAGTGGGAGATCTGTATTTGCCTCCGGGCCAAGCGCGCCGCCCTTGGGGCGCCGTATCAGACCGGCGGGATAAGCGTAAGAACAGCGTTTCAGAAAGACATGATGCGCGTATTCGGAGCCAAGAGGCGCGCGGCCATGTCCGGAGGCGCAGCGGCAACGATACCATCCAGCAATGCGTCTGCTTCAACCCCTTTGTTAGGAAGGTAAATCGCGCAAACCTCGACCGTGGCGCCGCCTGCCATTATCTTTTGCATCAATCCCTGCGGGCTCATTCCACGAGGCTCTTGCGGCGCGGTGGCGGAGACCGGTGGGTCCTTCAGGGCCAGGTCTCCCGCCGGACCGCATAGCAGGATACGCGTCTCTGCGCCTTGCTGCATGGATTGCATGGACAGCACCATGCTCATCAATTGGGTCTGTGGCTCGCCCGAGGCGAGGATCGTCACCAGATTCGGTGTCTCATCGGCGTGGGCCGCACCCGCCAGCCCCAGGGCTGCGGCACATGAAAGGAGTGTCTTTTTCATCAGGAGTTCCTTTGTTTTGAACTATTTGACCAAGTCGATTTCGACGGTGCGCAAATACGGACGGATCGTGTCGAAGCCTTGTGGGAACTTGGCTTTTGCACCTTCGTCCGAAAGGGATGGAGGAATGATGGCACGGTCGCCCGGTCGCCAATCGGCGGGCAGGGCCACGCCGTGGGCATCGCCGGTTTGCAGCGCGTCGATCACGCGAAGGATTTCGTCAAAGTTCCGGCCAACGCTCATCGGGTATGTCATCGAAAGACGCAGTTTCTTGTCAGGGTCGATGATGAAAACAGAGCGCACGGCGGCGGTTTCCGACTCGCCGGGATGGATCATCTCGAAGAGCTTGGCGATCTGGAAATCCGGATCCGCGACGATTGGGAAGCGCAGCGTGGTGTTCTGAGTGTCGTTCACGTCTTCGGTCCAGTTCAGATGCTCTTCGACGGTATCGGTGCTTAGGCCGATAGGTTTTACGCCGCGTTTTGTGAACTCATCGCTCAATTGCGAGGTGCGTCCCATCTCTGTCGTGCACACCGGCGTGAAATCGGCCGGATGGCTGAAGAAGAAAGCCCAGTCATTGCCGATCCAGTCGTGGAAAGAGATCGGTCCCGTGGTCGTGTTCGCCGTGAAGTCGGGAACGGTATCCCCAAGGAGCAGCGTCATTGTTCGGTCCTTTCGATATGTATGACAGGGACTGTGCGCTTTCTCGACCAGGTGTTCAGTGACATCGTCACCGAACTTGCAAAAACTTATATCAGCAATATAAGTTTTAGAGTGGAGGACAGAATGAAACTCACGGCTTATTCGAATTATGCACTGCGGTCGCTTCAACTTGCGGCGCTCAAGGCCCCGGATCGGATCAAGGTGGATGACGTGGTGCGCATTCACGGGTTGGCGCGCCCGCATATCGTCAAGATCGTTCACGAGCTTGGGCGCGCGGGATACCTTGAGACCCTGCGGGGGCGGGGCGGGGGCTTCCGCTTGGCGCGTCCGACCGGCGAGATCATCATCGGCGATGTCATCCGCCTTACTGAAGGGCCCCTAGATCTGGTCGAGTGTTTCAATCCTGAACGAAACACATGCCCGCTGATCGGTATATGCAAGCTTTCCCGTGCCCTGCAGACGGCGACCAAAGCCTTCATGGCCGTCCTTGATGACCTGACGCTGGCAGACATTGCCTCGAACAAGGACGAATTGCTGGAGCGAATTGCCCCCCTTCAGGATGGCATCGTTGCACCAATGCGGAGGGCGCAATGAATATCGGGGACTGGACGGAGAAATTTCAGGGAACGCGGGCGCTGCCGCGGTCTGTGCGAGATCGGTTGATCAAGGTCGCAAAGGTCAGCAGGTACTCCAAAGGTCACGAGGTTTTCGGGCCCCGCAATGTTCCCGACAGCCTGCTGTTTCTCTTCGAAGGTACGATTCGGGTTTCGCAGACCTCGGAAAACGGTCGGGACATCGTGCTTTACCGCGTGGACGCGGGAGAGAGCTGTGTTCTGACGACGGCCTGCATGCTTGCCGAGGAAGCCTACAACGCAGAGGGGGTGGCCGAGACAGACATTACGGTCATCGTCCTTCCGCAAGCCGCGTTCGACGGCCTCGTGGCTGAAGAAGAAACGTTCAGGAAATTCGTCTTCAGCGCATATTCCAGGCGATTGATCGACCTGCTGCGCGTGGTTGACGATGTAGCCTTCGGCCGCATCGATGTGCGTCTTGCGGAGCGCCTGCTGACGCTGGTCGGCGGTGACAAGGAAATTTCCGCAACCCATGCCCAGATCGCCAGTGAGCTTGGGACCGCGCGCGAGGTGATCAGTCGTGTTTTGAATGACTTCCAGAAGCGTCGCTACATCGCGCAGTCGCGCGGTCGGATCGCCATTGTCGACAAGCCGGCGCTGCGCGCACTGGCCGAGAGCACGTAGCGCGGTGGCTTAAACTGAAGCTTCGGTGACAATATCACTGACGCGGAATTTTTTAACTTCTACTCAGAATAGAACTTATTCGTGTGGAGGAGGCTGCGGCGACCGAAATCGGCGCCATCGTTCGCGGTAGGTATGTAGTGCTTGGCGCCGGGCATCTTCACCCAGTCTTCTTGGGCGGCCTGCTTCGCTTTGCGTGCCGGTCACCACATACGATGCGGCGATCCCGGTCCTGGGTATAGGTGGCGGGCATCGCTGTTTTACCACTGGCGACTGCCGCGGGGTCTTACTGCAAAAGTTGCCTCGAAATACCGCGGCACGCGCTGCTGCATGAGCTCTTTCGGAGGAGATGATATGACAAACTATCCCGTGACCATGAATATCAAACCAGAGGTTCAGGCATTCTTCGACGATGCGACGAATACGATTAGCTACATCGTGAAAGACCCCGCCAGCGACGCCTGCGCCATTGTCGACAGCGTGATGGACATCGACTATGCCGCCGGGCGGATCACCTATGATCATGCTGACGAATTGATCCGGCAGATCGAGGATCAGGGCCTGCGGCTGGAGTGGATCATCGAGACGCATGTCCATGCCGACCACCTGTCCGCCGCGCCCTATATCCAAAAAAAGCTGGGCGGCAAGATCGGGATCGGATCCAAGATCATGATCGTGCAGGACACGTTCGGCAAGGTGTTCAACGAAGGCACGGAGTTTCAGCGCGACGGGTCGCAGTTCGACGCGCTGTTCGAGGATGGCGATACGTACCGCGTGGGCGAGATGGAATGTTTCGCCATGTACACGCCCGGTCATACGCCGGCCTGCATGGTGCATGTAATGGGCGACGCGGCCTTCGTGGGCGATACGCTGTTCATGCCCGATGGCGGCTCGGCGCGGGCGGATTTTCCGGGCGGGGATGCGGGGCAGCTTTATGACAGTATCCAGAAAGTGCTGGCCCTGCCCGACGAGATGCGGCTGTTCATGTGTCATGACTATGGGCCGAATGGCCGGGATATCGCGTGGGAGACCAGCGTGGGCGACGAAAAGGCGCACAACATCCATGTCGGCGGTGGCAAGACGAAAGAGGATTTCGTCAAGTTCCGCACCGAGCGGGACGCGACCCTGGCGATGCCCAAGCTGATCATCCCGTCCCTTCAGGTGAACATGCGCGCGGGCGAGGTGCCGAAGGACAAGGACGGCAACCCGATGCTCAAGGTGCCGGTGAACGGTCTCTGAAACGAGAATTGCGTCACTCATCCCTTCGAAAGGAAATAACTTATGTCTAATAACAAGACGGTAGAAAACTTGAACCGTGCGCTTCAGATGGAAATGAGCGCCGCGCACCAATATCAATTGCATGCGCATGTGCTTGACGATTGGGGCCTCAACCTTCTTGCAGCCAAGATGCGTGAAGAGCAGGCCGAGGAAATCGGGCACTCCGATCTCTTCATCGAGCGCATCTTATTTCTGAAGGGTACCCCAGAGATCTCCTTTGCGAAGCTTCCAGAACGCGCCGAGACGTTGAACGAAATGTTCAAAGCTGACCTTGCCGATGAAGAAGACGCAATCGCATTCTATACGCGTGCTGCGCGAGAAGCATTCGAGGCGAATGACATCGGTTCGCGCACGCTCTTCGAGACAATTGCGCTTGATGAGGAAGGTCACAAGTCATGGCTTGAGCTGCAAATCGATCTTATCGAGCGGATCGGTGAGCAAGCGTATAGTGCGAAGCTGGTTTCGGTGACTCAGGAAGAGGCCCCGGCCGTGTAACGGCACCATAAATTGGTCTGACGGCGCCTCTGCGCCGCACTTCTGAAACGCGAAAAGGTGCATGACATGGACATCAAAAAAATCACCGAGAAAGTATCGGTCTCACCACAGATTACAGTCAACGATATTGCGGAGATCAAGGCTGCGGGTTTCCGCGCTATCATCTGCAACCGCCCGGACGGCGAAGGAGCGGACCAGCCAAGCTTTGAGGAAGTTGAAGCTGCAGCGAAAGCCGTCGGAATCGACGCGCGTTATGTTCCGGTGGAGTCCGGAATGGTCAACGATGAAGATGTGGCGGCTTTCGGTGCGTCTCTCGAAGACTTGCCGCGTCCGGTTCTGGCGTATTGCCGCACGGGCACTCGGTCCGCCACGCTCTGGTCCTTAAGTGAAGCCAAGACGCGTTCGATGCCGGACATCCTGGCAGCGACCAAGGACGCTGGCTACGACATGAACGGCGTTGCACGGCGTATCGCCAACGGCGGCAAGACGCCGACAGATACTGGCGATGCCAAATATGATGTTGTGATCGTTGGGGCGGGCGCCGGCGGTATCTCGGTTGCTGCCAGCCTGAAGTCTCGGAAATCCGGCCTCAGTATCGCTGTGATCGATCCTGCCGATATCCATTATTACCAGCCCGGTTGGACCATGGTCGGCGGCGGCATCTTCGAGGCAAGCCAGACCGCAAAGACAATGGGCAGCCTGATACCTAGCGGTGTCAAATGGATCAAGGCTGCTGTCGCCGCCTTCGAGCCGCAGAACAATGCCGTTATCCTCGATGGCTGCCGGGTCGTGAAGTACGACCGCCTTGTCGTCTGCCCGGGCCTGAAGCTGGACTGGAGTTGCGTCGAAGGTCTGGAAGAAACGCTTGGGCGCAACGGCGTGACTTCTAACTATCGCTACGATCTCGCGCCCTATACTTGGCAGCTTGTGCAGGAGACGAAGCAGGGCCGAGCGCTCTTTACGCAGCCGCCGATGCCGATCAAATGTGCGGGCGCACCGCAGAAAGCGATGTATTTGTCTGGTGACGCATGGTTTCGGCGCGGCGTTCTGAAGAACATCGATATCCAGTTCATGAATGCCGGGGGCGTACTGTTCGGCGTGAAGGACTACGTGCCGGCTCTCATGGAATACGTCGAAAAGTACGACGCGACGCTGAACTTTTTCCATAACCTCATCTCTGTCGATGGTCCGGCCAAGACGGCCACGTTCAGGGTGGCGAAACCCGATACGGATCCAACCGAGGTCACCGTCGAGTTCGACATGATGCATGTTTGTCCGCCACAGACTGCGCCGGACTTCATCCGTGTTTCGCCCCTGGCCGATGCCACTGGGTGGGTCGACGTGGATCAGGCCACTCTGCGTCACAAATCATTCGACAACATATGGTCGCTCGGCGATGTGATGAATGCCCCGAACGCCAAGACGGCTGCGGCGGCGCGCAAGCAGGCTCCGACCGTAGCCGAAAATATTGTCGCGGACATACGTGGTCGGTCGGCCGTTGCCCAATACGACGGCTACGGCTCGTGCCCGCTCACTGTCGAGCGCGGTAAGATTGTGCTGGCAGAGTTCGGATATGGCGGGGCCCTGAAGCCATCCTTCCCAGCCTGGCTGGTCGATGGCACTAAGCCTACCCGTGCCGCCTGGTTCCTTAAGGAAAAGATGCTTCCTCCAATCTATTGGCAAGCCATGCTGAGGGGTAAGGAATGGATGGCAAAACCTGAGCAGCTAAAGGTCGCAGCCGAGTAGTTCAACTAGAGGCCACTTTGAGGCGGATGCGTCCGTCTCAAAAAGCACGATCAGAACCTTTCGGTCTGGCCTGAAATTCGGTGGTTGGCGGCGTCGCGCCTCACACCGCCCTTCTTGATTGCGAAACGACAATGCCCAGCCTGCGACAATACTTTCCAATTCTCGATTGGGGCCGGACCTACAATAGGCTGGCCCTATCGAACGACCTAATCGCTGCGGTGATTGTAACGATTATGCTGATCCCTCAGTCGCTGGCATATGCGCTTCTTGCTGGCCTACCACCCGAGGCGGGTATCTATGCGTCGATTGCCCCGATCCTGCTCTACACGATCTTCGGCACGAGCCGGGCATTGGCGGTCGGTCCGGTAGCAGTCGTTTCGCTCTTGACCGCCTCCGCGCTTGGCCAAGTCGCGGAACAAGGGACAGCGGGCTATGCTGTCGCAGCCCTGACGCTTGCACTCCTGTCTGGTGGCTTTCTTGTGCTGATGGGCGTGTTTCGACTGGGCTTTCTAGCAAATTTCCTGAGCCACCCGGTGATTGCGGGGTTCATCACGGCGTCGGGTATTCTTATCGCCACTAGCCAATTGAAACACATCCTCGGAGTGAGCGCGCATGGCCATACGCTTCCCGAGATGATTGCTTCGATCTTTGCGCATCTGAATGCGGTGAACTGGATCACGCTCATGATCGGAACGACCGCAACAGCGTTTCTTTTCTGGGTGCGCAAGAACCTAAAGGCGTCTTTGCTAAAACTGGGCGCGTCGCGTCTGGTGGCCGACATTTTGACAAAGGCGGGGCCGGTGGCCGCGGTCGTGGCCACCACTGTTGCGGTTTGGGCATTCGGGCTTGCCGACCGTGGTGTCAAGATCGTCGGCGAGGTGCCGCAAAGTCTGCCGCCACTTACGCTCCCTGGGTTTTCGCCGGACCTGCTCAGTACTCTTCTGGTCCCAGGCATTCTGATTTCGATCATCGGCTTCGTCGAATCCGTTTCTGTTGCGCAGACACTTGCGGCGAAGAAGCGTCAGCGTATTGATCCTGACCAAGAGTTGATCGGTCTCGGTGCCGCAAACCTTGGTGCTGCGTTTACAGGCGGCTTTCCGGTAACGGGTGGCTTTTCGCGCTCAGTCGTCAACTTCGACGCTGGTGCCGAGACCCCCGCAGCTGGAGCTTACACTGCACTTGGGCTCGCTATCGCGGCACTTTTTCTTACGCCGCTGGTCTACTTTTTGCCGAACGCAACGCTTGCCGCTACTATCATAGTCGCTGTGCTCAGCCTTGTGGACCTTTCGATCCTCAAAAAGACATGGGGCTACAGCCGTGCCGACTTCACGGCCGTTGCCGCGACGATTATCCTTACTCTTAGTCTGGGCGTGGAGGTCGGCGTAGCATCCGGTGTCGCAGTGTCTGTTCTCTTGCACCTCTACAAAACTTCGCGACCACATGTGGCCGAAGTCGGTCTGGTCCCTGAGACCCAACACTTCCGTAACATTCATCGGCACAAGGTCAAAACCGATCCAACCCTTGTGACGCTGCGTGTTGATGAAAGCCTCTACTTCGTAAATGCCCGCTTTCTGGAGGACCTGATCCAGAAGCGGGTGACCAACGGCTGTGACGTCATGAACGTGGTCTTGATGTTTTCGGCGGTGAACGAAGTCGACTATTCGGCCCTCGAAAGCCTTGAAGCGATCAATCTCCGTTTAAGAGATATGCAGGTTGGTTTGCACCTGTCAGAAGTAAAAGGACCGGTGATGGATCGACTCAGTCGTTCCCATTTTCTGGACGAGCTAAACGGCGAGGTATTCTTGTCTCAGTTCGATGCTTGGAGGCAGCTAGCAAAATCGCCTAGGTCTGCGTCGGAATAGCTGGCTGGGGCGGTACCTCAATGGAAAATGCGACGGAGAATTGTACAGATCCGTAAGCTGTGCTGGCGCATTAGGTTCACTTAAGTGCAAGGGTTGAAATCTGCCGACGACGCCAACGAAGCGCTAAGAAGCATATTGCGGCTTTGCCACGCGCTGAAGACTACAACAAGCTTAACAAGCTTGCGCTTGAAGCGAATTTTGGCAACGCGGATTGCGCACGCGTTTTTCTTTAGATCGCCGGACGTCGGCAATGGGCTGTTCACACCCCGGCCGTTCGTGCTGGAACTGAGAGAACTCTGTTCCTTGTCGCGGTCAAGAAGGACTTGAAGCGATCATTTTGCTCCAAGGTGACTCCCGGTTCTCATATGCATCATTCACTGCAAAGGGTTGCTCCTGCTCAAGAGACCTCCAATGGCTGCTACCGCTTCTACAACCCGTGCGCATGCTTTGAGAAAAATTCGATTATGAGCCTAGAGGCGTCTTCGGAAAAATGGCTATCAGCAAGATGCGGACCTTTTGTTCGCACAATTTCAGACTTTCCGCCAATTGATCGGCTAGCAGCCACCATCAGCTTAGAATGCTCTGCTATAGGAAGTACAGCGTCGTCTGAACTGGCTAGCGCTAGCAGAGGGATGCCTCTATACGAGAAATCGTGAAAATCATTCAAGGGGTCATGGCCCCGGCTGGCTTTTCTGAAGGAACCTTCTTCCTCTTCTGCGTATGCCGCTTCGATCCTCTTACGGCGCTCTGGCGGGCTGCTATGGATGGCCTGCAGATTCATCGCCCCGTCAATTGTCGCCACGGCAACAACTGGCTGGGGAAACAACCCTTTCCACGTCATCTGAAGCGCTGGCAACGCGCCCATAGAGATTCCAAGCGCAAACAATTGTCCGTTCCACTCGACCCGTTGGATTGCTTTGCTACACATACGTGCGCAATAGCTCAGAGCAAGGTCGTTTCCGTACGTGTCGGGACCGGCATCGGCACTTCGCACGAGATGCCAGCCAGCACGCCGCATCGCGTCGAACATTACCCACGGCGCTTCCCGCTGGCGGCCCTTCGCCGGAACGCCGCCGAGCCTGTGGGAAACGTAGACCAACGGACCCGCGCCATGCGCCGGAAGCAGTGTGCTTTCGCCTTCACGGTCGTGTATTGAGCGGGCAGGTGGAAGCGTGTCACTCCCGAGCGTCGTGCCGGGAACAAATACCGCCATGGAACAGGATAGGAACTTGCGTCGTCTCATCATAAACCGGCTTCCCGCAACTAAACGTTGATATTATCTCTACAACTGTACCTGCAACATGCCGCAGATCATCTTGGTATCGGAAGAGGGATGAGTTGCTTGCCTTCAATCGGAAAATCCGCCGCCTATCGGCTTCGGGTGCAGGATCACACGCGCATTCATGGGAACCCTTTCGTACAGGTCGATCATGTGCGCGTTTATCAGCCCCGCGCAGCCGTTAGATACTGCACGCCCGATAGTGCTTGGATCATCTGTGCCGTGAATTCGCAGAAAGGTATCGCCGCGCTCTTTGGTAAAAAGATAGAGCGCTCGAGCCCCTAGCGGATTCCCTGGCCCGCCCGGCAAACCACTGTCCGCGTATTTGGCATAACGCTCGGGCTCTCGTGCGATCATTCCCGGCGTTGGCATCCAGGACGGCCACTCTTTCTTCGCACCAACATAATATTCCCCGGCCTCGTAGAGCTCAGCACGTCCAATGCGCACAGGATAGACGATGGCGCGCCGTTTAGGCAGCGTCCAGTAGAGCCGGAAAGGACCCGGCACAACATGTACCTCGCCCGGCGGCGGGGCGGGCGACGCCATCTGGACGATATGAGGCACCATCAGCGGGGATGCATCTTCTGCAACGGCCTGTCCGGTAGTCGGAAGGCCCCCGAGGGCGACCCCGCTTAGGATAAAGGTTCTGCGTTTCATACCTGCCCTCAGATCACGTGCACTTGAGTGCCGACGGGGCAGAGGCCATAGAGTTCCTCGATCATCGAGTTATAGAGACCGATGCAGCCATCCGAGGACTTGCGCCCGATCTTGCGCGTGTCATGGGTGCCATGAATGATGTAGGCGGGCCAAGACAGGTACATCGCATGAGTGCCAAGTGGATTGTCGGGGCCCGGTGGCATGTATTGAAGGTCGGGATTGCGCTCCAACATGGATTGAGTCGGCGTCCAGTCCGGCCCCACTTTCTTTCGCACGATTCTTGTGTAACCGCGCTTGGTCAGCTCTTCCGACATCGGCACGGATGTTGGGTAGATCCGGTAGTCGGTGCCGTCATGATTCCAGAAATGTAGCGCGCGCGAAGTGGTGTCCGCTACGATGGACGCCTTGCCGAGATTTTCGAAGTGGTCGCGCCAATCCTGCATGGTGAAGCTTGACGTATTGCGGCTGGTTGTTTGGGCGATAGCCAATGATGGCGCGGCAAGGCCAGCCCCGGTGGCGAGGCCGAGTGCAATGGCCGCGCGACGTGTCAGGAGATGTTTCATCGGGATTTCCTTTTTGTCAGCCCTTTGTTTTATTGTGAACTTATTTCAAGTCGCAGCCGCAGCTTAAGTGGGGCTTAAGCTTCGGCACGGGCCTTCGCGATAGCGTCGACAAGGTTCTTGCGCTTCTGTGCGCCGGTGTAGAGTGTCGTTCCAATGGCGAAAGCCGGCGTGCCGCGAAAACCGAGAGCTACGGCCTGGTGGTCGTTGCGAGTCAGCAGGCCGGCCCAAGTGTCGCGGTTAGCGTGGTAGGCAGCTTCGGCCTTCTCCACTGCGACGACTTCGGCAATGGTGGCTTCCACGTCCTTGATGCTGAGGCGCGCCTCAGTCGCCATGAGCGCGTCGTGCACCTGCTCGTATGCCCAGAGCGACACCGCGCCGAGAGTGAGTTGGCTGGCCCGGATCGAGGCCGCGCCGAAAATTGGCCAGTCCTTCATCACGAGACGCACCTTGCCGTCCTCGGCTACCACGTCCTTCAACATCGGATGCATCCGTTTGCAGAACGGGCACTGATAGTCGAAATACTCGACCAGAGTTACATCGCCGTCAGGGTTGCCCTGCACAGGCGCGTCAGGATCGTTAAGCACGGCGTCGATGGTCAGTTGTTGCGCCTGACCGGTTTCGGGCCAAAGGGAGACCGCCCCGGCGCCCAAAAGCAGGCCGCCGGCGCCGGTTGCGATGAGGTTTCGTCTTGTAAGGATCATTGGGGGTCTCCTGTCTGGTCGGAATCTGGTATGTCACCGTCGCCCAAGTTGGACGCGGCGGTGTCGATTGTCGCAATCTGCGACAACAGCTCGGTGCGTGAGATTTCGCCGAAATGTACGTTTTGCAGGGTGCCGGAGGCGTCGAAGAACAGCGTCGTCGGCAGTCCAACTGCGTCAAAGCGAGCCATGAGGCTAGAGGTCGGGTCGAGCAATAAATGGCGGTCGCCGAGACCAAGCGTGTCTAGGAAATCGGTCACTTGCGCTGGCGTCTCGCCTTGATTGGCGAAGACCAGGTCGGCGCCTTGGATGGTATTGGCCACATCCATCATCATCGGCATCTCGCGTCGGCACGGCGGGCACCAGCTGGCCCAGAGGTTGAGGATCAGTGGTGCACCATCGCGCTCGTTCAACTGAGTGAAGTCGCCGGCCATGGTAGGAAAGGCGGTTGTGGGTAGGGCTGCGGTTTCGTCAGTTTCCTTGAGGCTCAGCAAGCCCAGATTTACCAGCCCGCCGGCGAAGGCTGCGGCGAGCAAAGGAGCTACTGCGGCCCGACGCCGTGCGTAGGCCAGGATGGCGAAAGCCGCCAGCCCGGCGAACCCCGTCCAGACCGAAACGCCGCCCTGCCAAACTTTTGGGATGTCGAGGGGATGTTGTGAGAACACATCCCATTGCTGCATCACGTATCCCGTGCGAGCCCCCAGAAGCCAGATCATCGCCGCTGGAAAAGCCCAAGCGCGCACATCTTCCCTGACTCCTGCGATATGCCACAACGTTAGCAAGTGGAACGACCCAAAAAAGGTCACCGCAGCAAGTAGGAAGGCGAAGCGTTCGGTTGCAAAAACGAACGGACCAAGTTCGATGGCGTTCATCGCGAGACCATCCGCAGCGAGCGCAACATCTCCTCATTTCCGGTATCGCCGACGATCCGGCTGCCAGTAGCTTCGGCCGCGTTGGCGTTGAAGAAAACCATGGTGGGTGGTCCCGCTGCGCCCAGCAGGTCCAGCATCGCTTGGCTTTCGGGGCCGAAGTCGGTGACATCGACTTTTAGTAGGGTAAGCGGATCAAGCGCAGCGCGCACCTTTGCGTCAGACATCGGGCCACGCTCGATGCTGCGGCAGGTGGTGCACCAGTCAGCTGTGACGTAGGCGAGGGTTGGGCGGTTGGTTTCGGCCAAAGCGGATCTCAGCCCGTCGTGCGTGCGTATGTCGGCGAATCCATCGTCAGGGGCCGTCGATTCATGGCCACGCGCCGTGAAAGGGGCGAGCGGACGCGTGGGGTCGACTGCACCGACCGCTGCGCCGATTCCCTGGAGCGCGCCCGCAATTAGGACAATCACGCCTGCGGCGCGGCCCAGCCTGCCCTTCATACCCGGAATTGGCGCATCAGCCAGGACCACACCAACACCAATTAGTAGTACTGCCCACAATCCAAGTGTCAGCGGACCTGGTAGAACGCGCCCGACAAGCCAGATTGCGACGCCAAGGAAGATAACTCCGAAAAGCCATTCCGTCGTGTCCATCCACGACCCTGATTTCGGCAGGATGCGCGGTCCGAATGCACCAATGGCCAACAAAGGTATGCCCTGACCGAGACCTAGGGCGAAGAGTGCAAGTGCGCCCAAAGCCACGTCGCCGGTCTGCGCTATATAGAGTAGTGCCCCGGCCAGCGGCGCAGTCACACACGGACCGACGATTAGCGCAGAGGTGAAGCCTAGCAACGCAGCGCCTCCGACCGAGCCGCGTCGACCCTCGACCCTTTTGAGGCGTGCGGTGATGACTTGGGGTATTTGTAAGGTGAAGAGGCCGAACATTGAGAGCGCGAGAAATACGAAGATCGTAGCGGCCACACCGATGGCAATGGGCGACTGCAGGGCGATTTGAAGGTTCTGTCCAGACCATGCGGCGACGATGCCCAGCCCGGCAAAGGCGGACGCCATAGCCAGCACATAGACTGCCGCAAGGGTCAGCCCGCGGCGCGGGCCTGGTGAAGACTGAGACCCCATGACCATACCGGCCACGATTGGAAACATCGGGAAAACGCAGGGTGTAAAGGCCAGAAGCAGGCCCAGGCCAAAGAAGCTAGCTACCACGAGCGTTGCACCGCCGCGATCCGACATGTCGGCCAAGAGGCCAGGTTCATCGGCCAAGCTGAAGCCTGCGGGTTCGGCATCCACATCAGACGCGTTGCCCGTGGCGCTTGACCCCTTGTCGCCAACGATGTCGATAACCCGTGTCTGCGGTGGATAGCAAATGCTGGCATCTTTGCAGCCCTGCCAAGTCAGCGTGACGGGTCCGGCGGTAGCATCGAGGCGTGCGATTACCTGATTGTAGAAGACTTCGACCGTGCCGAAGTTCGGGTCTTCCTTGATTTCACCATCCGGCGTTTGAAGCGCTAATGAAGATCCATCAGGCCCCTCCGCTCTTAAGTTGTCCCGATAGAGATAATAGCCTTCGGCGATGTCCCAGGTAAGGGTCATGGCGCTGTCATCATGGTCGACCCTAAGGTCGAATGCCTGCTCAGCCAGAAGCGGGTCGGAGGAGGTTTGCGCAAAAGCATCTGTTGGCGCCAAAATCGCAAGGGCCGCCAGCGTGGCCAGAAAAGTACGGATCATCATCATGTTGCGCCGAATGGCTCGGAAACCTTAAGCAGGCCTTAAGGTTCTTGAGTGATAGCCCCGGCGAACTGGAGGCGAGATGCGCATATTGATCGTGGAAGATGACGATGTCCTTTCCGAAGGCTTGTCTGCCGGTCTTCGGCTGTCCGGCTTTACGCCGGATACCGTCGAGACGCTTGGCGATGCCCGTGCGGCGCTGGAGGTGTCTGATTTCGACGGGGTCGTGTTGGATATCATGTTGCCCGATGGCCTTGGGTTGGACTTGCTGACAGAGCTGCGTGCGCAAGGATCGAACCTGCCAGTGCTGCTACTGACCGCGCGCGATCAGGTGCGAGATAGGATTCGCGGATTGGACACGGGGGCGGATGACTACCTTGGCAAGCCATTCGATTTGGACGAACTGGCGGCTCGGTTGCGTGCTATGATGAGACGGCGGGAGGGGCGTGCCTCGAATGCCCTGAGCCACAATGGACTGACGGTTGATCCGGCCACGCTGAGCGGCCGCTTCCGAGAGCAAAGCCTGAAATTTTCGCGCCGGGAGTGCGCGATCCTCTGTGCGTTAATGGAGCATCCCCGCCGCGTGACCTGTCGCGATACGCTGGAAGAGCGGCTTTACGGCTGGCAGGAAGAGGTCGAGAGCAACGCAGTGGAAGTTCATATTCACAAGCTGCGTACTAAAGTTGGGCGTAACTTCATCGAGACTGTGCGAGGTCTCGGTTATCGACTTGCCGAAGAGGAGGACGCATCATCTCGATCCGTCTGAAACTTTTCGTGATCCTTGCTCTGGCCACGGGCGCGGTCTGGCTGTCCGCCGCACTTTGGATTCAGACTTCGACCCGGTCCGAGGTGGAGCAGGTGCTAGACGCCAGACTCGCAGAGGCAGCCAAGATGGTGTCGTCGCTGATTTCGGATCACCGGATCGAAGTCGCCCGGGCGGGAAACCAGACATTGCCGATTCCGACCCCGCGAGATGCGACATACTCGAAACAACTGTCGTGCCAAATCTGGTCGCTGGATGGCAGCATGGTTGGTCGGTCGGACGGGGCGCCCGATGTCGAACTGACCAACGCTGCGGTCGAAGGCTATACCCGCTCAGTCATCGATGGAGAGCCGTGGAGGGTCTACACGCTGATTAATCAGGAGCTTGGCGTCAAGGTTATGGTAGGTGATAGCTTGGCCGTACGTGACAACCTGGCTCGGGACGTGCTGGAAGGGCTGTTGTTACCGGGCGCACTCGTTTTACCGATCTTGGCTGTGATCTTGTGGATCAGTGTGGCGAGGGGGCTTGCGCCGCTCGATCATTTGGCGAACGCGCTCCGGAACCGCTCGCCGTCGGACCTGAGTCCTTTGCTCGGAGGGACCGACCCACGCGAGATCAAACCAGTGCGCTCTGCTCTTAACAGCTTGTTCGAACGGGTGGCCTCGGCGCGGGACGTTGAGCGAGACTTTACCACCTATGCGGCGCATGAGCTGAAAACACCTTTGTCCGGCCTCCGCACGAACGCGCAGGTGATGCGCCTAACCGATGATCCGAAGGTGCGCGAAAAAGCGTTGGCGGCAATCGAGAGGTCTGTGGATCGGACCGACCGTATGGTGCGTCAACTGCTTGAATTAGCCGCCGTAGAACGATCCGAGGAAGGAATGGAGGAAGTCGATCTATCAGAGCTGATGCGCGAGACTGTAACGGACCTTCGGGCTTTTGCTGCGGAGCGGGAAGTCACGCTTAAAGTCGACGCGCCTAGAAGAACTTCGTATGTCCGTACCAACCCGTTTCTTCTGCAAGCGGCGTTGCGCAACGTGATCGAGAATGCAATCAATGCGTCGCCCGTTGGGGAGGGAGTGAGCGTGGCGCTTAGAGATCGTTCGTTCATCATTAGTGACGAAGGAAATGGAATACCGCCGGAGCTTCTGGATCGCATGCAAACGCGATTTACCCGGGGACGTGGTCAAGAAGCCAATGGAAGCGGGCTGGGCCTGTCCATCGTTGCAAGCGCGATGGAGCGCCTTGGCGGCAGTATTGAGTTTTTTAAGGGACCTGAGCGTGGGCAGACTGTCACGCTTACATTGAATTTCTAAAGTGGCGACCCATCGCTGGGTCTGTAAGTTCGCTCCAGATATCCGCATGCTAGACGATGGCGCAAACGCCATTCGTGAAGTGCGGCTCCGGAGCACCTTTATGTGACCGGAGGGTGATACCGGAGGTGGTGTCCGTCTTCAGAGTTTTTCGGACAAGTCGTTTGTTTTGGTAACGGAGGCTCTGGTTCGGTTTCTGTTTGAGTTTAGGCGACCGCGGCTTTGTGCTGCAACCGGCGCTTTCGGATTGTCTGTTTCTTGATCTCCTCTCTCATTTTCAGGATCGTCCGACCCCGACCGTGGTAGACGTCAGCCGGCGTCAGGTTATCCAGGCTCTCGTGGTATCGCCGAGTGTTGTAGTATCCGACGAAGTCGCCGATCTGGCGTTCAAGATCCCCCGGCAGATAGTAGTTCTCCAGCAGAACCCGGTTCTTCATGGTCTGGTGCCAGCGTTCGATCTTGCCCTGGGTCTGTGGGTGGTGCGGCGCTCCGCGGACGTGATCCATACCTTTGGTATCGAGGTAGTCGGCCAGGTCGGCCGCAACGTAGGACGAGCCGTTGTCGCTGAGCAGCCGGGGCTTGTGAACGACTGTCGCATGAGCACAGCCCGAGGCCTCCAGCGCCAGATCCAGCGTGTCCGTCACATCCACGGCCTTCATTGTCGTGCAGAGCTTCCACGCGATGATGTAGCGGCTGTAATCGTCGAGGATCGTGCTGAGATAGAACCAGCCCCAACCGATGACCTTGAGATAGGTGAAGTCGGTTTGCCAGAGTTCGTTGGGCCGAGTTGTCTTGTCCCGGAACTCATCGGCGGCACGGATCACCACATGGGCCGGAGCCGTGATCAGGTCCTGGGCCTTGAGAATGCGGTATGCCGAGGACTCAGATACAAAATACCGTTTCTCATCGGTGTATTTGACCGCCAATTCCCGTGGCGTCAGATCCTCATGATCCAGCGCGAACTCAACGAAGGCGTCGCGGATCTCGTCCGGGATGCGGTTCCACACCGCCCGAGGCCGCGGGGACGTGTCACGCAAAGCGTCAACGCCGCCATCGGCCCACCGCGCATACCACTGGTAATAGGTGCTGCTGGGAATGCCGAGCATGGTCAGGGTCCGCCTGACCGGCAAATGCGAGGCTTCGACTGTCCGAATGATCTCGAGCTTCTCCGAGGCTGGGTATCTCATGCGTCGTCCTCCCCATCCCCGAACGTGCTTTTTTTGAGCAGCCTGTTCTCCAGTGTCAGCTCCGCGACCACTTCTTTCAGCGCGGCTGCCTCAGAGCGCAGTTCCTTGACCTCGGGAGCTGTCGCCTGACGGGCTGTGTCACCCGCCAGCCGGTTCTTCCCAGCCTCAAGAAACTCCTTCGACCAGCTGTAATAAAGGCTCTCAGCGATCCCTTCACGACGGCACAGGGCCGCTATGCTTTCTTCGCCCCGCATCCCGGCAAGCACGATGCGGATCTTCTCCTCCGCCGAGTAGTGCTTGCGGGTCTTACGCTTGATACCCCTAACAAGCTTGTCAGCAGCATCCTTGGATGTTCCGGATCTCTTGTTCATCTTCGCTCCATTATGGCTTCGATGAACCAGAAATCCTCCGTTCCTCAAACACCTAAATCTGTCCGGTAGGTGCTGACGTTAGACAGACGTTGCCATCACCACCGCCGGAGCATACGTTTGAGCGACTTCCGAAACAAGAGGAGTGGGATAGGTCCACGACCCACTGATCATACATCGACAGGACAGATTGGCATGATTGCCTGGAGCCGTTTGAGTTTCTTTTGACTTGATACTGACGGCTCTTAGGCTGGGTTTAATATTGCCAAACAATTTGTCGTGTGCGGAGTCGCAACGTCCAAATTCTAAATTCTGGAGGGTATCGAAACGCGAGTAGAAAGACATACTCGCGGATGCAAACAAGAGCTTAAGAGAGGTGAACGAAGAAAAATAGAGGTAAACGGTCTCTTAAACCTTCCTGAAACCTGTCATTTGGTAAGGCTTTCGGGACATGCAAATAGAAACCAATGATATAACTAATTCGCGCCCGAGCCGCCGCGCAACTGTCACCCAAGCAGAGCTTACCCGATATCTTAAAGCGTATCGGGATGCAGGTATTCCGGTGGCGCGAACTGAAATCGGGCGTGATGGCAAGGTAACAATCCACACATTCGATAGCGCTGCTGTCGAAGAACCAAACCCATGGGATGCAGCATGAAGCATCGTAGGCAATACCCCGGCGCATCACCTTATACAGACCGCCACGGCCGTAGACGCTGGCGGTTCCGTAAGGGTGCCTTTTCAGCAGAACTCGGCACAGACTATGGATCAGAAGTCTTTCAGCGTCGCTATGAAGCGGCAGTCGAAGGCCACAGGACGCGCGGGCTCGTGGGTGTAGAGCGCACACGTCCGGGCTCCGTCTCCGCACTGATCGCTTCCTATTACCGTTCGCCGGAGTTTCTAGGTCTATCCGACGGCACCAAACGTAACTACCGCAGCATCATTGAGCGCTTTCGCGAGAAACACGGCGACAAGCCAGTCAAGCTTATGAAGCGCAGGCACGTGCAGAACATCCTTGCCGAGAAAGCCGAGACACCAGCAGCGGCGAACAACCTTCGCAAACGTTTAATGACCTTGCTGGATCATGCCGTGTCGCTAGAGTGGCGGGACGATAACCCGGTCAGCACGACAAAACCCTATCGCCTTGACCTCGGCGGGCATCACACTTGGGAAGAGGGTGAGATCGCGCGATTCTTTGAAGTTCACCAAAGCGGCACCATGGCGCATCGTGCCGTGACCTTGATGCTCTACACCGGCGCGGCGCGAGCGGACGCAGTGAAGTTGGGGCCATGGAATATCAAGGATCACCGGATAGAATACCGTCGTCAAAAAACGATCCGTAGCAATGGCGTAAAGGTAAGTATCCCCCTACACCCTGACTTGGCTGCTGTTCTGGCTGACCTGTCGAAGGATCAGCCATTTTTGGCTACTGCCTACGGGAAGCCTCGTTCGCCAGATGGACTTGGCAACATGATGCGCGAATGGTGCGACCAAGCCGGGCTTGCGACTTGCTCCTCCCACGGACTGCGCAAAGCCTGTGCGCGACGTCTGGCCGAGGCAAAGGCATCCGCACACGAAATTATGTCCGTTACTGGCCACAGGACACTCGCAGAGGTGCAGCGATATACCGAAGAAGTGGAACGCGAATGTATGGCGGATTCTGCATTCGACAAACTGATCGCAAGGCCAAATGGTGAACGAAATGCGGCGAACCTTCCGAGAAAGTTCGCCAAAAACCTCTCTAAGCCACTGAAAAAATAAGCATAATTTCAGAGGTTGGCGATCCCGCGAGGACTCGAACCCCGAACCTGCTGATTAGAAGTCAGCTGCTCTATCCAGTTGAGCTACGGGACCGCTTGGCAAAAGCCTTACCCAAGCGCGGTTGCGAATTCAAAGGCGAAATCACGCGAAAGGGTCTTCGGGATACCCCACGCCGGCCAGATAGAGCCCTTGCGGCGGGCAGACCGGGCCGCAGGCGGCGCGGTCGCGGGCGTCGAGCGCCGTTTTGACCTGGTCCGGTGACCAGGCTCCGGCGCCGACGCGTTCCAGCGTGCCGACGATGCTGCGTACCTGGTTGTGCAGGAAAGACCGGGCGCGCAGACGGAACTGGATCTCCGGCCCGCTGAGGCCTTCGATCTTCGAAATGACGATGTCATCCAGTGTTTTCACCGGGCTTTTCGCCTGGCAAATGGTCGATCGGAAGGTGGTGAAATCGTGATGACCCACGAGATGCGCCGCGCCTTCGCGCATGGCCTCGATATCCAGTGGATTCTGCACCCGCCAGACCAGCCCCTTGCCATGGGTGGCCGGTGCGCGGCGGGTCAGCAGACGAAAAAGGTAACGGCGCTCGACCGCCGAGAACCGGGCGTGCCAATCGTCTGCGACCTGCGCACAGTCGAGGATCGCGACGGGCAAGGGTTTGAGGTGGTAGTTCAATGCCTCGGACAGGCGAAAGGGGTCCCAATCCTTGGCCATGTCACACTGTGCGACCTGCGCCAGCCCATGCACGCCCGCATCCGTCCGGCCCGCCGCCGCAATGGTGTGCGGGCCCGGTTCAAGCCGCGCCAGCGCATCCTCGATTGCGCCTTGCACCGAGGGCTGATCGGCCTGTCGCTGCCAGCCGACGAAGGGCGCGCCGTGATATTCGACTTTCAATGCAAACCGAGGCATGAAAAGCCCTTAGCGTGGCCGGCGGCGGGGAACAATCCCCCAACGCTCCCCTCTGGCACATGGCGGGCGTGCGGCCTATCTTGAGCGCAAAGAGAAGGGGCAGTTTGGTGCTTTCGGATATCGCAGATGGGCTGACACGCGGGATGGAGCGCGTGGGCGACACGCTGTCGGGCGCGTTCATGGAGCCGGTGATCCGGCTGGGTGTCACTGGGCTGAGCCGCGCGGGCAAGACGGTGTTCATCACGTCACTGGTGGCCAACCTGATGGATCGCGGGCGGATGCCGGGGCTTGTCGCCGCCGCCGAGGGGCGCATTTCGGCCGCCTACTTGCAGCCGCAGCCCGACGATACGCTGCCCCGGTTCGAGTATGAAAAACACCTGGGCGCGCTGACCGCCGAGACGCCGCATTGGCCCGACAGCACACGCTCGGTGTCGGAGCTGCGCCTGTCGCTGAGGGTGCGTGCCTCGGGCCTGCTGGCGGGCCTGCAGGGGCCGCGAACCGTGCATCTGGATATCGTGGATTACCCCGGCGAATGGCTGCTGGACTTGGGACTGATGGACAAGAGCTATGCCGAATGGTCCGAGGAAACACTGGGCCGGTTAGAAAGCCGCGAGCAGGCGCAGGATTTTCTGGCAAAGGCCCGTGAGGTGGATGCGACGGCCAAGCTGGAGGAGCCCGTGGCGCAGTCGCTGGCCGAGGCGTTTACCGCCTATCTGAACGCCGCGCGCGCGGCGGGACTGTCGGATTGCACGCCGGGGCGGTTCTTGCTGCCGGGCGATCTTGCCGGCTCTCCGGTGCTGACTTTCACGCCGTTGCCCGCGCCCGACAGTCCGCCGCGCCGGTCGCTGTGGCGCGAGATGGAGCGGCGGTTCGAGGCCTATAAATCCAAGGTCGTCAAACCCTTCTTCCGTGATCATTTCTCGAGGATCGACCGGCAGGTCGTGCTGGTGGATGCGCTGGGTGCCATTCACAACGGCCCGCAGGCGGTCGAGGACATGCGCCGCGCGATGGCCGATATCCTTGGGGCGTTCCGTCCCGGGCGGAACGCCTTTTTGTCCAGGCTTCTAATCGGGCAACGAGTGGAGAAAATCCTGTTCGCGGCGACCAAGGCCGACCATTTGCACCATACGCAACATGGGCGCCTTACGGGGATCATCGAGGCGCTGATGCGGGATGCCCGGAACCGGGCGGATTTCGCCGGGGCGGAGACGGCAGGCATGGCGATTGCCGCCTTGCGGGCCACGACCGAGGAAACGCGGCAGCATGGGGGCCAGACGCTGGACTGTGTGCGCGGCACGCTGATGGGCCCCGAAGGCGGGCGCGGCAAGCAGGCGGCGTTTTATCCCGGTGCCTTGCCGGAGGACCCGGCGCGTTTGCTGGGGCCGGCGCGGGACGGAGCCGAAGCGTGGCTGGAGGCCGAGTACGAGGTGATGAATTTCGCGCCCGCGCGCCTGACGCTGAAACGCGGCGAAGGCCCACCGCATATCCGGCTGGATCGGGCGGCGCAGTTTCTGATCGGGGATCGGTTATGACCCCTTTCGACGCACGTCTTAAGCATGTGCCGGGCCTATTGGCCGTCTTGTGGCAGCATCGCACCGGGCATTGGTGGGATGACGTGAAAATCATGGTCAGGATGACCCGGCGCGGCTGTGTCCGGGCGGTGCGCGACGATACGCGACTGGCCGGTTTCATTCTTTGCACGGGGCCCGAACTACATGCGCTTTACGTGCATCCAAAGGCGCAGGGCAAAGGGGTGGGCCGCCTGTTGTTGCTGGATGCCAAGCGAGAGCGGGATCGGCTAAACCTTTGGGTTGCCCAGGAAAACGCTGGAGGGCGGCGGTTCTATTGCCGGCATGGCTTTGCCGAGAAGACACGTGCTGACGGTGCGGGAAATGACGAGGGGCGGCCCGAGATCCTGATGGTCTGGCCCCCGGAGCGCAGGGTGGAGCCAAGGGTAGAGACATGAGCAAGCGGCCGGTTCTGATCGACATCGAAGACGGGGATGACAGCCCGCGTCCCGACATGGTGCCGCCGGTGCCGGACCCCGTTGTGGAAGGCCATCCCGAGGGGCGGGCGATGCAGACCGTGGCGACCCTGGCGGCGAAGAAACCCTCGCGCCTGGCACGATGGTTCTGGGGGCTGCTGCTGTCGATCCTGGGGGCGGTGATTTCCTTTGCCGCGTGGGACTTCGTCATGGCGCTGCTGGCGCGGAACGTGGTGCTGGGCTACGCCGTCACCGCGCTGATCGCGGCGTTTGCCCTGGTTTGCCTGATCATCGTGATCCGCGAGATGGCGGCGTTTTCCCGGCTGGCACGGATCGACAAGCTGCACCGGGCGGCGGATGCGGCATTGGCGGGGGCGGACCTGAAACAGGCGCGGGGCGTGGTGCAGGACCTGACGCAGCTTTATGCGGGGCGCGAGGATACCAGCTGGGGCCGGGATCGTCTGCGCGAGTATGGCCCCGAGCAGATGGACGCGGGCAGCCTGCTGGGGCTGGCGGAAACCGAGCTTCTTGCGCCGCTGGACCGGGCGGCGGCGAAGGAGATCGAGGCGGCCGCACGACAGGTGGCGACGGTGACGGCGGTGGTGCCGCTGGCCTTTGCCGACGTGATCGCGGCGCTGACGTCGAACCTGCGGATGATCCGGAGGATTGCCGAGATTTATGGCGGACGTTCGGGCACGCTGGGCAGCTGGCGGCTGGCGCGGGCGGTGATGACGCATCTGGTGGCCACGGGGGCCGTGGCGGTGGGCGACGACCTCATTGGCTCGGTCGCCGGGGGAAGCCTTTTGTCCAAGGTGTCGCGCCGGTTCGGCGAGGGGATCGTCAATGGCGCGCTGACCGCGCGGGTGGGCGTGGCGGCGATGGAAGTGTGCCGGCCCTTGCCGTTCCGGGCGGGTAAGCGGCCGTCGGTGACGCGGATGGTGCAAAGGGCGCTGACGGGCCTCTTCGGCGGGGTTAACAAAGGGTAAACGAGCGATGGTTTTCGGTCGGTGGGTCGGTATTCTTGCCGGAAGGCCGGATAGACCTCGCGATTGTGTCCAATCTGACAGAAAAACCTTAACGTCCGGTCGCCGGTGCGCGCGTCAGAACGGGTTGCCCAGTTTTGGAATGCCGCCGGTATGTGTCTCACGGTTCACGACGCCCGCGCGCAGGGTCTGACCGATGCGGTGGGCGAGCGCCGACCAGGCGGCGGCCTTTGCCGGGGGAAGTTCGGACTGCAGGGTGCTGTCGAAGAGGTCGAGCCACATCGAGAACATGCCCGGCTTGACGTTACCCGCCTGCACATGGGCCTGCATGGCATTGCCCACGTAGCACCGCTCGTGCAGGATCGTGTTGGCCCAGAAATCGCTGACGCGGGCCTCATGCGCGGGCCAGTCGGTGACATGCGCGGCAAAGACCGGGGCCAGCCCAGGATGCGCGCGGCATGACGCGTAGAAGGCCGAGACCACGCGCTCGATCTCGGCGCGGGTGATCTCGAAACGGGGGGGCAGGACCGGTGTCATGGCCTGGAATCTGGCCGTTGGATGGGCGGGATGCAATGGGAAACGCGATTCGGGAAAATGGTTAACGCCGCCGGATTGCCGGAAATCGGCACGTCGGTATCGCGTCGGTATTTGGGTGGTCCGCCGACGGTGCGGATTTTGCCGATCCGGTCGGTTAACGGGGCGGGCGTTGCAAAAGCCTTGAGAAGGCTTTTGCCAAGACTTTTCTGAAAAGTCTTGGCGCGGATGGCGGGGTCGGGTTCTACGGCTTGCCCCTTGGAACGCTGACACATATAACGCCCCCCATCATGACCCGCTTTGCGATCATCATTCGAATTACATGCCCGGCGCTCTGAAACAGACGAGCCGCCGGGATCATAGGCGTATAGGACCACCGCGCCGCCCCCACCCAGGGATTGAAATGCCAGTGACAAAGGACGTCACAGATGTGTTCTGACACACCCGATTACAAAGATACGCTGAACCTGCCCCAGACCGATTTTCCGATGCGCGCGGGCCTGCCCAAGCGCGAGCCCGAGTGGCTGGAGCGGTGGAACGGGCTGGGGGTTTACGACCGCCTGCGCGAGAAGGCGACAGCGGAGACGCGCCAGCCGTTTACGCTGCATGATGGACCGCCCTATGCCAACGGGCACCTGCATATCGGCCACGCGCTGAACAAGATCCTGAAGGACATGGTTGTGCGGTCCCAGCAGATGATGGGGCGCGATGCGCGCTATATCCCCGGCTGGGACTGTCACGGCCTGCCGATCGAGTGGAAGATCGAGGAGCAGTACCGCAAGAAGGGCCAGAACAAGGACGCGGTGGATATCGTCGATTTCCGCGCCGAGTGCCGCAAGTTCGCCGAAGGCTGGATCGACATCCAGCGCGACGAGTTCAAGCGGCTGGGCGTGACCGGAAAGTGGGAAAAGCCCTATCTGACGATGGATTTCCGCGCCGAGCGGATCATCGCGGAGGAGTTCCAGAAGTTCCTGATGAACGGGACGCTGTATCAAGGCTCGAAGCCGGTGATGTGGTCGCCGGTGGAGAAGACCGCGCTGGCCGAGGCGGAGGTGGAGTACCACGACAAGGAAAGCTTTACGGTTTGGGTGAAGTTCGCCGTGGCCGAAGGCGGTCTTGAAGGCGCGCATGTGGTCATCTGGACCACCACGCCCTGGACCATGCCGTCGAACAAGGCGGTCGTTTATGGCGAGGACATCGCCTATGGCCTCTACGAGGTCACGGGCACGCCGGACGAGTGCTGGGCCAATGTGGGCGACAGGTTCATCCTCGCCGACAAGCTGGCCGGGGATGTCATGGGCCGCGCACGGTTGAACGACGATCAGTGGACTCGGGTGCGGGACGTGAGTGCCGATGAGTTGAAGGGCCTCAGCCTGAAGCACCCGCTGCATGGTGCCGAAGGATCGAACGGCGAGTGGGACGACCTGCGCGATTTCCGCGCCGCCGATTTCGTGACCGACGAGGAAGGCACCGGGTTCGTGCATTGCGCGCCGTCCCACGGGATGGAGGAATACGAGCTTTATCGTGGTCTCGGGATGCTGGACCAGGTGATCACCTATAACGTGATGGACGATGGCGGTTTTCGCGCCGATCTGCCGTTCTTTGGCGGCACCTATATCCTTGATCGCAAGGGCAAGGAGGGCAACGCCAACAAGGTGATCATCGACAAGCTGGTTGAGGTCGGTGGCCTGCTGGCGCGGGGCAAGATCAAGCACTCCTATCCCCATAGCTGGCGGTCGAAGGCGCCGGTGATCTACCGCAACACGCCACAGTGGTTCGCTGCCATCGACAAGGAAGTTGGCGACGGGCAGGACGACAGCGGCACGACCATCCGGCAGCGCGCGCTGACCGAGATCGACAAGGTTCAGTGGACGCCGAAGACCGGGCGCAACCGCCTGTATTCCATGATGGAATCGCGGCCCGACTGGGTGTTGAGCCGGCAGCGCGCCTGGGGCGTGCCGCTGACCTGCTTCGTGAAGAAAGGCGCGATGCCGACGGATGAAGGCTTTCTGCTGCGCGACGAGACCGTGAATGCCCGCATCCTGGAGGCGTTCGAGGCCGAGGGCGCGGATGCGTGGTACAAGGACGGTGCCAAAGAACGGTTCCTGGGGAATGACTATGACCCCGGAGAGTGGGAGAAGGTCGACGATATTCTCGACGTCTGGTTCGATTCCGGCTCGACTCATGCCTTCGTGCTGCGCGACCGCGAGGACGGATCCGAGGACGGGATGGCGGATCTGTACCTGGAAGGCACGGACCAGCACCGGGGGTGGTTCCATTCATCGATGCTGCAATCCTGCGGCACCACGGGGCACGCGCCGTACCGGGGCGTGCTGACCCACGGGTTCACGCTGGACGAGAAGGGCAACAAGATGTCCAAGTCGCTCGGCAATACTATCGTGCCCGAGGAAGTGGTCAAGCAGTATGGCGCGGATATCCTGCGGCTTTGGGTGGCGCAGACGGATTACACCAACGACCAGCGGATCGGGCCGGAGATCCTGAAAGGGACCGCCGACAGCTATCGCCGGCTGCGCAACACGATGCGCTTCATGCTGGGGGCGCTGAGCCATTTCAGCGACGCGGACCGGGTGGCGCCCGCCGACATGCCGGAGCTGGAGCGCTGGGTGCTGCACCGGTTGGCCGAGCTGGATCACCGGGTGCGTACGGGCTACGCCGCCTATGATTTCCAGGGTGTGTTTCAGGCGCTCTTCAACTTCGCCACGGTGGAGCTGAGCGCCTTCTACTTCGATATACGCAAGGACGCGCTCTATTGCGACGGCGACACGGCCCGGCGGCGGGCGGCGCGGACGGTGATGGATATCCTGTTCCATCGCCTGACGACATGGCTGGCGCCGGTGCTGGTGTTCACCATGGAAGAGGTCTGGCTGGAGCGGTTCCCGGGGGATGAGAGTTCCGTGCATCTGGTGGATATCCCGGAGACGCCGAAGGAATGGCTGAACGAGCCGCTGGCGGCGAAATGGGCCACGGTGCGGCAGGCGCGGCGCGTGGTGACGGCGGCGCTGGAGGTGCAGCGGACCGACAAGGTGATCGGGGCGTCGCTGGAGGCGGCGCCGGTGGTGCATGTGCGGGATGCCGACGCTCTGGAGGTGCTGAAGAGTGTCAATTTCGACGATATCTGCATCACGTCCGATATCCGGCTGACCGATGATCCCAGCCCGGCGGAGGCGTACCGGCTGCCCGAGGTGGACGGTGTGACCGTGGTGTTCGAGCGTGCGGCAGGCGAGAAATGCCAGCGCTGCTGGAAGATCCTGCCGGATGTGGGCACGCACAGTCATCACGGGACCTGCGCGCGGTGTAACGAGGCGTTGGGGTGACGGTGGGGTGAAACCCCACCCTACGACATGACGGATGACGAGATCGCCGAAGAACTGATGCGGCCGGCGCGGGTGCGTTGGGCGGGCAAGACCTTTTGCCCGTCCGAGGCGGCGCGGGTGTTGTCCGAAGAGTGGCGGGATTTGATGCCAAGGGTGCGCGAGGTGGCGGCAGGACTGCCGCTGGTGGCGACGCAGAAAGGCGTGGCCGTCGATCCGGTGGAGGCCAAGGGGCCGATCCGGCTGGGTTTGGCCGAAGGAGAGACGTGATGCCGCCCCTTCAGACGATTTCGACCGGGTTCGTGGTGGCCATGGTCGGTTTTTTCAGTTCCTTTCCCATCGTGTTGCAGGGGCTGGCCGCCGTGGGGGCGAGCGACGCGCAGGCGGCATCCGGCCTGATGGCGGCGGCGCTGGCGATGGGGCTGGCGGGGATCGTGCTGAGCCTGTGGACGAAGATGCCCGCCTCGGTGGCGTGGTCGACGCCGGGGGCAGCGCTGTTGGCTGTAACCGCGCCGGTAGAAGCCGGCTTCGCCGGCGCAGTCGCCGGGTTTCTAGTGGCAGGGGCGCTGACAGTGATCTCGGGGCTTTGGCGGCCCCTGGGGCGGTTGGCGGCGGCGATACCGGCGCCGCTGGCGCAGGCGATGCTGGGCGGTGTACTGTTGCCGCTGGTGATCACGCCAGTGCTGGCCGTGGCCGAGACGCCGGTGGTGATTGCGCCGATCCTGGCGACCTGGTTCGTGCTGGGCCGGATCAACAAGCTGTTGGCGGTGCCGGGCGCGGTCGTGGCGGCGGGGATCACGGTGCTGGTTTACGGTGATCTGGGTGCTTTCGACGCTGGGGGCTGGGTGACGGCGCCGGTGTTCGTGATGCCGGAATTCTCATTGGCTGCCGTGGTGGGGATCGGCCTGCCGCTTTACGTGGTGACGATGGCGACGCAGAACGTGCCGGGGCTGGCGGTGATGCGGGCGCATGGATACGCGCCGGAGCCGGGGCCGCTGTTGAGTGTCGTCGGCGGGTTCAGCGTGCTGTCGGCGCCGGGGGGCGCGCCGCAGACGTGTCTGGCGGCGATCACGGCGGCGATGTGCGCGGACGAGGACAGCCACCCGGATGCAGGGTTGCGCTATTGGTCGGCAGTGATGGCGGGGGTGTTTTACTGCGTGTTGGGGGTGTTTGCCGGTGTGATCACGGCCTTCGCCGGCCTTGCGCCGCCAATGGTGATGGCCAGCGTGGCCGGCGTGGCGCTGTTGAGCGTGTTTGCCAATTCGACCGCTGCCGCGCTGGGCGATGCGGACTATCGCGAGGCGGCGGTGATCACTTTTGTGGTCACGGCGTCGGGCGTGACGGTGTTCGGGCTGGGCGGGGCCGTGTGGGGGCTGTTGGCCGGGGGGCTGGTGCAGGTCGTGAAGGTTTTGCAGAGGGGCCACGACCGTTAGTGCACGGCGACACGTGCGCATGACCGCTTTGCGGACGAGGCCGACTCTCGTGTCGCAAGCCGCGCGATTGCCAGACCGCGGGCTGGCGGCCCACAGACCTTCAGCGCACTTGATCCCCGCAAATTCCGATAAACTTTAGAGCGACACACCATCGGCACCCAATCGCCAGCCCGGGGGGCGGTCTGGCGATCGCGCGGCGGCCTGCGGCCTTGATTCCGTGCGTCAACAGTTCAACAACAGCACTTTTGGATCAAAGCCGCCCTTGCGGGCCTTGCGCTTCGCCTAGTCCTTCCACGTCGGGTGAAAGCGGTTGCCGGGCGACAGCGTAAAGATCTCGCAGCCGTCCGCTGTGACGCCGATGGAGTGTTCGAACTGGGCCGAGAGCGAGCGGTCGCGGGTCACGGCCGTCCAGTCGTCCGAAAGAACCTTGGTCTCGGGGCGGCCGAGGTTCACCATCGGCTCGATGGTGAAGAACATGCCTTCCTCGAGCTTTGGCCCCGTGCCCGCGCGACCGTAATGCAGCACGTTGGGCGGCGCGTGGAACACCCGGCCCAGACCGTGGCCGCAGAAATCGCGCACCACGCTCATGCGCTGGCCTTCGACGAAGCTCTGGATGGCGTGGCCGATATCGCCGAAGGTGTTGCCGGGTTTTACCGCCTCGATCCCCTTCATCAGGCTGTCATGGGTGATCTGGATCAGGCGCTCGATCTTGCGATTGCGCTTGCCCGCGACATACATGCGAGAGGTGTCGCCATACCAGCCGTCGACGATCACGGTGACGTCGATGTTCAGGATATCGCCATCCTTCAGCTTCTTGTCACCGGGGATGCCGTGGCAGACCACGTGATTGACGCTGATACAGCTGGCGTGCTGATAGCCCTTGTAGCCGATGGTGGCGGATTTCGCGCCGGCCTCGTTGACCTTGTCCTCGATGAACTTGTCCAGAACGGCGGTGGTCTGGCCCACCTCTACGAGGTCGGCGACCTCGTCCAGGATTTCGGCCGCCAATGCGCCGGCTTTGTGCATGCCTGCGAAATCCGCGGCCTCGTGGATGCGGATACCGTCGCGGGTCAGTCTGCCTCGGTGCTGTTCGTTCACGTCTGGGTCCATGCGAGTCAATTCTTTGAGGTGTATGTAGGCCGAATTCGGCCCGAGAACCAGAGGGGCAGGTCATCGCAGGGGCAATGTGCGGCGAATTTCGACCTCTTCGGGGGTAATTGCACAATCATAGGCCAGAACCTCGATCCCGGCGAGGCGGGCCATCAGCAGTGCCTCGGCATAGGCGGGGTCGATATCGGCGGCCACGGTCAGCCGCGTGCAGTCGGTACGCTGGACAAGGTAGAAGAGCACGGCGCGGTGGCCCGATTTGGCCATCTCGGCCAGTTCGCGCAGGTGCTTGGCACCGCGGGCGGTGACGCTGTCGGGGAATTCGGCAAGGCCTTGTTTGCGTGACAGGGTGACGGATTTGACCTCGACATAGGCGTCGGGCAGGTCCGCGCCGCGCAGAAGAAAGTCGATCCGGCTGTTCTGCCCGTATTTCTGCTCGGGCAGGACGGTGTCATAGGCCGCCAGTTCGGGGATGTCGCGGGCGGTCAGCGCGGCCTTAAGGGCCTTGTTCGGCAGGCCGGTGTCGACGCCGGTGAAATGGCCGTCGCCGTGATCGACCAGCCGCCAGCCGTATTTCAACTTCTTCTTCGGGTCGTCGTTGGGTTCGACCCAGATGCGCATTCCTTCGTCCGCCAGCCCCATCATCGAGCCGGGATTGGCGCAATGGGCCGTGACCTCGCGCCCGTCCTCGAGCCGGATATCGGCGAGGAAGCGGTTGTAGCGGCGGATCAGCGTGGCCGGCTCAAGAGGGGTTTGAAAGCGCATCAGCCATGCCTATACCGGAGCAAGACCTGCCGCAAGGAGAGCCGCCATGCCCAACCCAACCGCCGCGATGCTGGTGATCGGTGACGAGATCCTGTCGGGCCGCACGCGCGATGCCAACATGCATCATCTTGCGGGCCGTCTGACCGAGCATGGGATCGACCTGAAAGAGGTGCGCGTGGTGGCGGATGATCCGCGCGCCATCCAAGAGGCGGTCAAGGCGCTGGCGGAGGCGTATGATCAACTGTTCACCTCGGGCGGGATCGGGCCCACGCATGACGATATCACCGCCGAGAACGTGGCGGCGGCTTTTGGGTTGTCTATTGGCGTGCGCGACGATGCGCGGGCCATCCTGGAGGCGCATTACGAGAAGCAGGGGCTGGAGATCAACGAGGCGCGCCTGCGCATGGCGCGGGTGCCGGAGGGCGCGACGCTGATCGACAACCCGGTGAGCGGGGCGCCGGGGTTCACGTTGGAGAACGTGCATGTGATGGCCGGCGTGCCCAAGATATTCGAGGCGATGGTCGAAGGGCTGTTGCCGACGCTGACAGGCGGGCAGCCGGTGGTGTCGCAGACCTTGCGCGTGGAACGCGGCGAGGGCGACATCGCGGGGCCGCTGGGCGCATTGGCGGAGCGGTATGACGCGCTGTCCTTCGGGTCGTATCCGTTTATCGTGAACGGGCGCTTTGGGGTTAACGTGGTGATCCGGGGACAGGACGAGGCGGAGGTGACACGCGCCATGAAGGAACTGGAAGAGGCGTTTCCGGCATGAGCGGGCTGCCCGATGCCAAGACGCTTTATGCCGTGACGGAGGCCACGTGGCCCGCCGCCGAGATGTTTGACGCGGGGCC
Source organism: Roseovarius sp. THAF9 (assembly GCF_009363715.1). NCBI lineage: Bacteria > Pseudomonadati > Pseudomonadota > Alphaproteobacteria > Rhodobacterales > Roseobacteraceae > Roseovarius > Roseovarius sp. THAF9. The sequence goes on along the minus strand of NZ_CP045404.1, from coordinate 3,162,588 downwards.
GTGGACCCTGCGCGACGGTAAGGGCGGCGGCAAGCGGGTGTCGGCGGCGACGCTGCGCGAGCCGGGCACGCCGGTCGGCCGCGACGCGCTGCCCGAGGCCGAGGCAAAGATGCGGAAAATGGGGCAGGATCTGCTCTTCATGATCCGGCATGGTGACGAGTCGCTCGATGCGATGCTGCGGGCCGCCGGGTATGACGTGATCGACCCGGTGAACATGTATGTATGTCCTGTCGATACGCTGACTGCCGAGGACCCGCCGCCGGTGACGACCTTTGACCTGTGGGAGCCGATGGCGATCCAGATGGATATCTGGAAGGAAGGCGGCATCGGGCCTGCGCGGATCGACGTGATGCGCCGGGTCGAGGGGCCCAAGACGTCGCTCTTCGGGCGGACCGCGAACCGGCCCGCGGCCACCGGGTTTGTCGCGATCTCGGACGGGGTGGCGATGATCCACGCGCTGGAGGTCCGGCAGGGCGAGCGGCGCGGCGGGCTGGGCCGGCACCTGACGCATCACGCGGCGCATTGGGCTGCCGGGCAGGGGGCGACGCATGTGAGCGTGCTGTGCACCATCGCGAACGACGCGGCCAACGCGCTCTACTCTTCCCTCGGCATGACGCTTGTGGGACAGTACCATTACCGTATCAAGAAGGACGGCACGACCACATGAGCCAGGATGATCTGCCCACCGCCCTGAACCTGCCGATGGCGGACCCGCTGCCCGAGGACACGCGGAAATATTTCGACGTGTGCCAGGACAAACTGGGCATGATCCCGAACGTGCTGAGGGCTTATGCGTTCGATATAGAAAAGCTCAATTCCTTCACGGCGATGTATAACGAGCTGATGCTGGGTGACAGTGGCCTGAGCAAGCTGGAGCGTGAGATGATCGCGGTGGTGGTCAGCTCGATCAATCGGTGCTGGTATTGCCAGGTGGCGCACGGGGCCGCGGTGCGGGCACTGTCGGGCGACCCGGCCCTGGGCGAGGCGATGGTGATGAACTGGCGGGCCGCCGATCTGGACGCGCGGCAGACGGCGATGCTGGAATTTGCCGAAAAGGTCACCAAGGCGAGCGCCGAGACGGTGGAGGCCGACCGGCAGGCGTTGCGTGATGCGGGCTTTTCCGAGCGCGATATCTGGGATATCGCCGCCGTCGTGGGCTTTTTCAGCATGTCGAACCGGATGGCCAGTGCGGTGGGCATGAAGCCCAACCCCGAATATCACGGCCAGGCCCGCTGATCGGTGGGGCGGCGGGCGACTTCGGTGGGGATTGCGCTGGGCCTTTGGTCCGCAGGTGGCGTCGGGGCGCTGGAACTGACCTTGCCACAGGGCGCCACGATGATCCGGGAGGTGCGCCGGGCTGCCGAAGCCTATCTTGTGCCGACGGATGTCTTTGCCGACGGGCAGATCCCGGCGATCGACGCCGAAGGGTTTTTCCTGCAGCAGGCGTGGCGGCTGGATGCGCCGGGGCTTACCAGCCTGCAATTGCAGCGGCCCCTGCGGCGGCAGATCATCGAGGCGGGATATTCCATCATGCTGGACTGCGCGGCGCGGGAATGCGGCGGTTTTGATTTCCGGTTCAACACGCCTGTTCTGCCGGCGCCGGACATGTTCGTGGACCTGCGAGATTACCGCTTCCTGTCGGCTCGCAAGGAGGGCGATGACGGGCTTTCGGATTACGTGACCGTGCTGGTCAGCCAAGTGTCGGGCAGCGGCTATATCCAGGTGATCCGGCTGGCGCAGTCCGAGGCCGCGACCGGGAGCCTGACCGCCGAGGACGGCGCGGCAGCGCAGGAGACGGTGACAACCGGTGCCATGCCGGACGTGGTCACAGGGCCGCTGGCAGAGCGGTTGTTGCAGAGCGGGCACGCGGTGCTGTCGGACCTGGATTTCGAGACCGGCACGGTGTCCTTGGGGCCCGGGCCGCACCCGTCGTTGGAGGCGCTGGCGGCGTTCCTGCGCGAGGACCCCGAGCGCCGCGTTGCCCTCGTCGGGCATACCGACACGGTGGGCACGCTGGAGAACAACACCGCGCTGTCGCGCCGCCGCGCGGCGGCGGTGCTGGAGCGGCTGGTGTCGGAGTATGATATCCCGCGCACCCAGCTGGAGGCGGAAGGGATGGGATATCTTGCGCCCGTCGCCTCCAACCTGACGGAAACGGGGCGCGAGGCCAACCGGCGGGTGGAGGCGGTGCTGCTCAATACCGAGTGAGGCGCGGAGCCGAGAGGGCGGGATTTGAGTATTTTTGGCAAGAAAAAGCCGGGGGCGGTTTTCGAGGCCGGGATGGAGAGCCCGGTGGGACCTTTACGGGTGACGAGCGACGGCGCGTCGATTGTCGGTTTGGGCTGGGGGCAGGCCGGGGCTGCGGAGGCGCGGCCCGAACTGGATGAGGCCTGCGCACAGCTGGCGGCATATTTCGAGCGGCGTTTGCAGGCGTTCGATTTGCCGCTGGCGCCCGAAGGGTCGGACTTTCAGCGCGAGGTTTGTGCGGCGATGCTGGCGATTCCGTGGGGCGAGACGCGGGAATATGGCGACATCGCGAGGGCGCTGGGCGTGCCCGCGCAGGCGGTGGGCGGGGCGTGCGGCGGCAATTCGATTCCGGTGATCATCCCGTGCCACAGGGTCTTGGGCGCCGCTGGCTTGGGCGGCTATTCCGGCGCGGGCGGGATCGAAACCAAGGTCTGGCTGCTGCGCCACGAAGGCGCGGCGGGGTTGCTTATCTAGGCGTTGCGCTCGGGGATCAGCTGTTGCGCAACGCCTGCGAGGGTGAGGTAGACGGACGTTACCACAAGGCCCCAATGCGCCCAGCTTTCGGGGTGGAAATCGACCCAGGCGGCCCATCCGGCGAAGAAGGTCCAGGCGATGATCATCGGCAGGGAAATCCAGCGCCAGCGCTTGGTGCGCACGGGGTGGATGAATTTCAGCGGCAGGAACATCGAGACCGCCAGCAGCGTCACGATGGTGAGCGAGACCCAGAAGTTGGGCTCGATCGCGAAGAGCACGATCGCCAGCATGTTCCAGCAGCCGGGGAAGCCCGAAAACGAGTTGTCCTTGGTCTTCATTCGCGAGTCGGCGAAATAGAGCGCCGAGGAGTATGTGATGATGATGATCGCGACCCAGCCGGTCCAGCCGGGCAGCAGGCCGAATTCAAAGAGCGCGAAGGCGGGGATGAACACGTAGGTCAGGTAGTCGATGATGAGGTCCAGGAGCACGCCGTCGAAGAGCGGGAAGTTGGTCTTTACATCGTATTTGCGCGCCAGCGGACCGTCGATGCCGTCCACCGCGAAGGCCACCACGAGCCAGAGGAACATCAGCGACCATTTCTCCTGGATGGCGGCCAGCATCGCCAGCATGGCAAAGACCGCACCTGTGGCGGTCAGCAGGTGCACGAGGAGGGCTTTCATACGCAGGGTCATGGCACCCGTGATGGGGGATCGGGCGGAGGGATGCAATTGCAAATCCATGCGTGCGACGTCTGGTGGGGGCTTTGTGGCTTTGGGCTGACAGGGTCAGGCCTTGTGGGGGGTGCGCGCCTTGGGGTGGGTCTGGTTGTAGACCTCCATCAGGCGGGCTGTGTCGACCGCGGTGTAGGCCTGGGTGGTCGACAGGGAGGCGTGGCCCAGTAGTTCCTGGATCGCGCGCAGGTCGCCGCCGGCGTTCAGCAGATGCGTGGCGAAGCTGTGGCGCATGGCGTGGGGCGTGGCCGTGGCGGGCAGGCCAAGCTGCATCCGGACGCTGGCCATGAGTTTCTGCACCGCGCGGGGCGAGAGCGCGCCGCCGCGCGCGCCGCGAAAGAGCGGCGTGTCGGGCTCGGTCGGGTATGGGCAGAGGTCGAGGTAGCGGGCGAGGGCCGCGCGGGCCGGGGCGATGACCGGTACGATGCGTTCCTTGCCGCCCTTGCCGATGATCCGCAGGCTGTCGCCCACGGGCAGGGCGTGGCCCGTGAGGCCAAGCGCCTCGGAGATACGCAGCCCGCAGCCGTAGAGGAGGGTAATCACGGCCTGGTCGCGAGCCGCGATCCAGGTGGTGGGGTGCTGGGCCTCGGTGGTCTCGATCACCTCGCGCGCGGCGTCCGGCGACAGGGGCCGAGGCAGCTTGCGCTGGAACTTGGGCGCGCGGGCGGCAAGGACTGCCGCCGGATCGACCCCATCGCGCTCGGCCAGCCAGCGAAAGAAGCTTTTGACCGCCGAGAGCTTGCGCGCAAGGCTGCGGGCGCCCACGTCGCGGCCCCGTGTGAAGGCCATCCAGGCGCGCATGTCGGAGACGGTGAGCTTGGCCAGCGCGCCGAGGCCTTGAGACTCGCCCTTATGCTGGGTGATGAAGGCCAGAAACCCGGACACGTCGCGCGCGTAAGCGTCCAGCGTGTGATCGGACGCACCGCGCAGGGACTTGTGGTGATCGAGCCAGGCCTGAAGCGCGTCGCGGGCCGCGGCCGAGATCATGACAGCCAGCGGCGCATGGCTCGTTCGAAGATGCCCGCGAAGAAGGACAGAAGGTCGGTGCCCTGTTGCGGGCTGAACTGGTGCGGATCCTCGGAGCCTAAGACCAGCAGGCCGGGCAGGCGGTTTTCGCCGAAATCGAGCAGCAGGCACGCCTCGGAGCGCATGAACTCGGCCTCGCGGCCATAGATGCGGGCGTCGCCCTCGTGGACCTGGCGCAGGGTGACCTGACGCACGGGGCCGGAGTGGCGGGCGCCGAGATATTGCTCGATGAAACCGGGTTCGGCCACGGACAGCACGTCGCCCAGGCGCTTCACGGCGGGGTCGTCGTCGTTCTGGACGGATTCCAGTACCAGCTTGACGCAATCGACGCGCAGGATGGTGGCGACGTCGCCGCCGAGATCCTTGAGAAAGTCCTCGAACTCGACAGGGTCGAGCATGCGCAGGATGGCGCGGTGCACCTGGTTGGTGCCGGCGAGGTTTTCGTAGGCGGCGGCGATGACTGAGCGGTGGGTATCCTCCAGCCGCTCCAGCCGCGCCTCGAGCCGGTCCATTGCGATGCCGCGCAGGTCGACGATATTGTTGCCCATCGCGCGTTCGTTCGCGGCGATGAGGGCGCGCATAAGGTCTTGATCCTCAAGGATAACATCGGGTTGCGCGATGATGTGGTCGCGCATCTGGTCGTTGATCTCGGGCTTGCTGCTCATTTTTGCCTCTGATTATTTTTAGCAAGCTTATCAGATGCGAGGGAGGCTTGCCGCAATAATTTTCTTTGAAACGGTCGGATTTTTGCAAATTGCGTGGCTGCTTTGTGTGGCGGGTTCGATCATCGCGGCTAAAGGGATCGAGCGGTTCAGGCCTTGGGTCACTGCGCCGATCGTCGGCTAATTTTCTTTGTCCGGACCCGATTCTCCCTTACCGTCACCACCATAATTTATTGCGATCAGAAATTTCCAAGGAGATGCCATGCGAGCGTTTCGATTTTTTCTTCCCGTTATGTTGTCGGCATTCTTAACCTGCGTAGCGCACGTGACCCCGGCTGCCGCGCAGTCCGGCAGCGAGGGTTTCGGGCGTCTGTCGGACTATTTGCCTGCATCGGGACAGGACGACATCTGGCGCTATTCCAACGATGGCGCCAGTTTCGAGATTACGAACACCGGCGATCCGAACGCGATCCAGTATTTCTATATCGGCCCGGAAGCCGGGACAGAAGGGCGGCGGCGGGTCAGTACGGTGCTTGAAATCCATCCTGACAGCACCGGGTCTGCCGGGCTGCTTTATGGGCTGAGTGATGCCCGCGATCTTTACCACATGGTGACGCTCGATGCGCAGGGCATGGTGCGTGTCTTTCGCCGTGATGGTGAGGGCTTCCGGCCCCTGGTGGAACAATCCAGCAGTGCGTTTCAGCAAGGCGGGGCCAACATGCTGAGCATCGAAGAAAATGGTGATGAGATTTCGTATTTGCTGAACGGCACGTCGCTGGGATCTGTCGGCGGTGATCTTTTCGGCTTCGGCGGTGTCGGTCTTGCCGCCGTGGGCGATGTGCAGGCCTATTTCACCTCATTCAGCGAAACGGCGGGCAGCGATCGGTCCGACGCGCCCGCGCCGCAGACCGAAGAGCACACGGCGCAGGTCGCGGAAGGCGCTGCGTCCGGGCCCGAAGAGACGCTGGAAGTGCGCCAGGTGCAGATCATGGATCAGGCCGGTCCGGCAGGGCAACCCGTGGTGGCCTATGAGACGCTGGTGCCTGCTGGATGGAAAACCCAAGGCGGCGTGAAGTGGAGCAACGCCGACGGGCAGGGCGGCTGTTTCACCGGTGCTCAGGTGATGTGGGGGACGGGCACGCAGGACGAAGGCTATGGCATCGCCTTCATGGACCCGATCAGCTGGGGCGTTTCGAGTACAGGTCCGGTGCGCTACATGTGCCTGGGACAGGACCTGACCGATGCCGAGATGGTGGCGCGCACCTATTTGCAGGCGATCTCGGGCGCGATGCGGGTCAATATCGAAGACGTGCAGCGCGCGCCGGAACTTGAGCCGATTGTCCAGCTTATCGGTCAGGGCTGGCGCGCCGGCTGGCCGTCCAGTACAAATGTCTGGGTGGACGGCGTGCTGGTGCGCGCCCGGGTAAGCACCCAGACGCGAGAGAATGACGCCTATTTCGTCGTCATCTCCAAACATGCTGAGGCCACCTATTCCGGTATTCAGATCCGCGACGGGCGGACGGCGTTGATCCTCGGGATCTTTACCCCGGTTGGCAAGCTGGACGAGGGGCATCCGGGCTTTGCGACGGTCCTCAACAATCTGAGGGCCAATCCGCAGTGGAAGCATCTGGAGCAGCAATGGTGGTCTGTAAAGCTGCAACAGCCAAGGCCTAGCGGCGGCGGCAGTGGCGGCGTGGTGAAGGACACGACGTCGATAGGGGACATGATGTTTGAAAGCTGGAAGAAGCGTGAGGGGATGAAGGACGCGGGCCATTACGCGTCCGTCAATGGTATCTGGGAGGTGCAGCCGTGGAAGACGCCGTCAGGCAGCACGGTGATGCTGAACCAAAACTACAACCACGCATGGCAGTTGCAGAACGGATCTATCGTGCTGACCAACAATGCCAATTTCAACCCGATGCAGGCCTTTAACCAGACCGGCCAGCAGATGCAGCAGAACTGACGCGGGGCCGCGACGTCAGAGGATCTTCTGCCCGGTCTTTTCCCAGTCCGCCAGGAACGCGTCCAGCCCTTTGTCGGTCAGCGGATGGGCGGCCATTTTCTTGATCACGTCCGGCGGCGCGGTCATCACGTCGGCGCCGATCAGCGCTGACTGCGTGGCATGGTTGACCGTGCGGATCGAGGCGGCGAGGATCTGGGTCTCATACCCGTAATTGTCATAGATCGTGCGGATGTCGCCAATGAGGTCCATCCCGTCGAGGTTGATGTCATCAAGACGCCCGATGAAGGGCGAGATGAACGTGGCCCCCGCCTTGGCCGCCAAGAGCGCCTGGTTGGCCGAGAAGCACAGCGTGACGTTGACCATGTTGCCCTCGCCCGCCAGTACCTTGCACGCCTTCAGCCCGTCCCATGTCAGCGGGACCTTCACGGCGATGTTGTCGGCGATCTTGGCAAGCTTGCGGCCTTCCTCGATCATCTGGTCGGCCTCGACGGCGACGACCTCTGCCGAGACCGGGCCTTCGACGATGTCGCAGATTTCCTTGGTCACTTCGAGGATGTCGCGGCCCGATTTGAGGATCAGCGAGGGGTTGGTGGTGACGCCGTCGACCATGCCAAGCTCGTTCAGTTCCTTGATGGCGTCGACGTCGGCGGTGTCTACGAAGAATTTCATCTCGAAAGGCCCTCTCTTGGCCGCGTTGGGGTTTCCTGTCGGATGCTTTACCTCATAAGGTATGCGCCCGAAACCCCTGTCCCGGGCCTGATCCGGGACCTCGTGACGAAGGTCGCCGTTTTTGACGTATTCCGGTGCAAGTTTTTTCGAGACCGGCCAGCTGGTGGGCGTTCTGACGACGCAGCCGTTGGGCCGTGTGCTGGATTACAAGGCACCGGAGGGGGGGTGCCATCTGGGGGCGTTCGTCGAGGTGCCGCTGGGGCCGCGCAAGGTGCTGGGCGTGGTCTGGGGGGCGGGCAAGGGAGACTATGATCTCAGCAAGGTGCGGTCTGTCATCCGGGTGCTGGACGCGGCGCCGATGCGCGAGGAGTTGCAGGCGTTTATCCAGAAGGCCGCCGATTACACGCTGACGCCGCTGCCCGCGATGCTGCGGCTGGCGACGCGCGCGCCGGGGTTGGGCGATCCGCCGTCGATGCAGAAGATCTATCGTCTGGGGCAGGGGCGGCCCGACCGCGAGACCGAGGCGCGGCGCAAGGTGATCGCCGTGCTGGAAGAGTATGGCGGGCTGGGGTTCACCCTAAAGGAAGTGAGTGACATGGCCGGGGTGACGTCCTCGGTGGTGAAGGGGTTGGTGAAACAGGGGGTTGTGCGCGAAGAGGACACGCCGCGGGATGCGCCGTTCCCACGGCTCGATCCGGCGCGGCCGGGCGCGGCGCTGACCGAGGATCAGGCGGTGGCGGCCGAGGCGCTGCGGGCCGGGCTGCGCGACGGGGAATTCGGCACGACGCTGCTGCGCGGCGTGACCGGGTCGGGCAAGACGGAAGTCTACCTGGAGGCCGTGGCGGAGTGCATCGCGCAAGGGCGGCAGGCGCTGGTGCTGTTGCCGGAGATCGCGCTGACCTCGGAATTCCTGACGCGGGTGCAGGCGCGGTTCGGAGTGAAGCCCGCCGAGTGGCACTCGGGAGTCACCATGACCGAGCGGCGGCGCATCTGGAAGATGGTGGGACAGGGCCAGTGCCAGCTGGTCGTGGGCGCGCGGTCGGCGCTGTTCCTGCCGTTTCAGGATCTGGGGCTGATCGTCGTCGATGAGGAGCATGACACCTCCTACAAGCAGGAGGATGGTGTGCTCTACAATGCCCGCGACATGGCGGTGCTGCGCGGGAGCCTGTGTGCGGCGCAGGTGGTGCTGGCCTCGGCCACGCCCAGCCTGGAGACATGGGCCAATGCGGAGGCCGGCAAGTACCGGCGGCTGGACCTGACGGCGCGGTTCGGGCCGGCGGTGATGCCGGAGCTGCGCGCGGTGGATATGCGCGACGAGCGGTTGCCTAGCAACGCGTGGGTTTCACCCACCCTACGGGCGGCGGTGGAAGCGCGGCTGGCGCGGGGCGAGCAGTCGCTCTTGTTTCTCAATCGGCGGGGCTATGCGCCGGTGACGATCTGCCGGGCCTGCGGGCATCAGGTGGGGTGCGATCATTGCGACGCGCGGATGGTGGAGCATCGGTTCCTGAAGCGGCTGATGTGCCATCAGTGCGGCGAGACCAAGCCGATGCCCGAAGCCTGCCCCGCTTGCGAGGTGGAGGGCAAGCTGGCCGCCGTGGGCCCCGGCGTGGAGCGGATGACGGAAGAGGCCGTGGCGCTGTTCCCCGAGGCGCGGGTGGCGACGCTGTCGTCGGACATGTTCGGCTCGGCCCGGGCGCTAAAGGCGCAGATCGAGGAGATTGCGGCGGGGGGCGCCGATATCATCGTCGGCACGCAGTTGGTGGCGAAGGGGCATAACTTCCCCAACCTCACATTGGTCGGCGTGATCGACGCCGATCTGGGGCTGCAGGGGTCCGATTTGCGGGCCGCCGAGCGGACGTTTCAGCTGATGCGTCAGGTGGCTGGGCGCGCAGGGCGGGCCGAGAAGGCCGGGGTGGCGCTGTTGCAGACGTTCCAGCCCGAGCATCCGGTGATCCGGGCGATCCTGACCGGTGACGAAGAGGGCTTCTGGCGCGCCGAGGCCGGGGAGCGGCAGCACGCGGGCGTGCCGCCATTCGGACGGATGGCGGGGATCATCCTGTCCTCGACCGATATGCAAGAGGCGTTCGATATCGGTAATGCGCTGGCGCGCAACGATGGCAAGATCCGGGCGGTGGGGGCGCAGGTGTTCGGGCCTGCGCCGGCGCCGATTGCGCGGGTGCGGGGGCGGCACCGGGTGCGGCTGTTGGTCAAGGCACCGAAGGGCGTGGCCTTGCAGGGGGCGCTGGCGCAATGGATCGCGCCGGTGAAGGGCTCGAACCAGTTCCGGCTGGCGGTGGATATCGACCCGCAGAGTTTCATGTGATCCGGGCGGGCGGTGGGGTGGAACCCCACCTTACGCTGTGCGCGACCGATAGGAAAAGGGCCGCCCCGGTGGGGACGGCCCTTGTCATTTGCCAGGCGCAATTCAGCCCGCGATCAGGCCCATCTGTTCGAGCTTCAGCACGACCTGGTGGGCGCAGTTGTCGACATCGACATTCTCGGTCTCGACGCGCAGTTCGGGGTTTTCCGGCACGTCGTAGGGGTCGGAGATGCCGGTGAACTCCTTGATCTTGCCTTCGCGGGCCAGCTTGTAGAGGCCCTTGCGGTCGCGGCGCTCGCATTCCTCGATCGAGGTGGCGACGTGGATCTCGACGAAGGCACCGAAGTTTTCGACGTCTTCGCGCACCGCGCGGCGTGTGGCGGCATAGGGCGCGATGGGCGCGCAGATGGCGATGCCGCCGTTCTTGGTGATCTCGGAGGCCACGTAGCCGATGCGGCGGATGTTGAGATCGCGGTGCTCTTTCGAGAAGCCGAGTTCCGAGCTGAGGTTCTTGCGGACGATATCGCCGTCCAGCAGCGTCACCGGGCGGCCGCCCATTTCCATCAGCTTGACCATCAACGCGTTCGCGATGGTGGACTTGCCGGAGCCCGAGAAGCCGGTGAAGAACACGGTGAAGCCCTGCTTGGCCCGCGGCGGGCGGGTGCGGCGCAGTTCCTTGACCACTTCGGGGAAGGAGAACCATTCGGGGATTTCCAGCCCTTCCTGCAGGCGGCGGCGCAGTTCGGTGCCCGAGATGTTGAGGATGGTGACGTTATCCTTGTCCTCGATCTCGTCCATCGGCTCGTACTGGGCGCGTTCCTGCACGTAGACCATGTGTTTGAAGTCGACCATCTCGATGCCGATCTCGTCCTGGTGTTCGCGGAAGAGGTCCTGCGCATCATAAGGCCCGTAGAAATCCTCGCCTGCCGAGTTCTTGCCGGGGCCGGCGTGGTCGCGGCCGACGATGAAATGGGTGCAGCCGTGGTTCTTGCGGATCAGGCCATGCCAGACGGCTTCGCGCGGGCCGGCCATGCGCATGGCGAGGTTCAGCAGGCTCATGGTGGTGGTCGATTGGGGGTACTTGTCCAGAACCGCCTCGTAGCAGCGGACGCGGGTGAAGTGATCGACGTCACCCGGCTTGGTCATGCCGACGATGGGGTGGATGAGCAGGTTGGCCTGTGCCTCCTTCGCGGCGCGGAAGGTCAATTCCTGGTGCGCGCGGTGCAGGGGGTTGCGGGTCTGGAAGGCGACGACCTTGCGCCAGCCCAGCTTGCGGAAGAAAGCGCGCAGCTCGTTGGGCGTGTCGCGGCGGGCGCGGAAATCGTAATGCACCGGCTGCTGGATGCCGGTGATGGGGCCGCCGAGATAGACGGGGCCGGCGGTGTTGTGCAGGTAGTTCACCGCAGGGTGCGCCGAATCGTCGGCGCCGAAGACCTTTTCGGCCTCGTGCGATTTGTTCGGGGTCCAGCGGTCGGTGATGGTCATGGTGGCGAGGATCACGCCTTCCTGGTCGCGCAGGGCGATGTCCTGGCCGGGCTCGATGCTGTCGGCGAAATCCTGGGAGACGTCGAGCGTGATGGGCATGGGCCAGAGCGTGCCGTCGGCCAGGCGCATGGTGTCGACGACCGAGTTGTAATCTTCCTCGGACAGAAAGCCCTTGAGCGGGTTGAAGCCGCCGTTCATCAGCAGTTCGAGGTCGCAGATCTGGCGCGGGGAGAGATCCCAGCTGACAAGATCGGCCGCTTCGACCTTCAGTTTCTGGGCGCTTTCGTAGGAAACGTAAAGCTCGGGGATGGGGGCGAGGTTGTTCTGCACTAGTCTGGTCCTGTGTTTGAGGGGGTCGAGCCCGCTTCGCGTGCCGGTCAGTTCGGCATGAAGCGCGTCGTATTCGGCGAATTTCCGGGCGAGGAAGTCGTCGGTGAGGCGCAGCATCTCTGCCGCGCCGCGGGAGGTGAGCGCATAAGCGAAACGCTGGCGCTTGTCGGGGCCGGACCGGTTGCCGACGCTGACGAACCCGGCCTCGGTCGCCTGCCGGAGCAGGGCGTTGAGCCGGCCAAGGGACACGTCGAGCGCCGCCGCGAGTGAGCGCTGCGAGGCCTCGGACGACCGGTCAAGCTGCCGCAGGAGGCGGAAGAGCAGGTCCCGGTCGGGAAGGCCTTGTTTTGCATCATGCGCGGTCATGCGGCGACTCAAAGTGTGTTCACGCATGAACACATGTCACAGTTTGCAGCCGCGGCAAAGGGGGAGATGCCTAAATTCTTCGAGGTTTGCCCGATGTTGCCGATGAGTCACGGCTACTCGGCGGCGGAGACCCTTGGGGATCCGGGCTGCGACAGCCGAACCTCGTCGTGCAGCCAGGTGCGGAAGGCGCGGATCATCGGGTCGTCGGTACGGGCCTCGGCGCAGGCGACGGAATAGATCACCTCGGGCATGGTGTCGGTGTCGAAGAGCCGCACGAGGCGTCCCGAGGACAGCGTGCCCTGCACCATCGCGTCGAAGGCCATGGCCACGCCGTGCCCCTGTTCGGCGGCGGTGGTGGCCAGTTCGCAATTTGGAAAGGTGGGGCCGGGCGGCAGGTCGGGCGCGCGGAGGCCTGTCGCGGCGAACCATTCGTCCCAGGAGTCGTCGGTTTCGTCGTACATCAGGCGCATTCGCAGCAGATCTTGCGGGGAGCGGATGTTTTCCTGTTCCTTGAGGTCCGGGCAGATCACAGGGTAGCGGCTTGAGGTCATCAGCGGTTCGGTATGCACGCCGGGATGGTGCGTGTCGCGCCACTGGATCACCACGTCGCTGTCATTGGACGAGAAATCGATGTCGGGTGCGCCGGTCGAGACGCGCAGGCGGATCCGGTCGCCGAAGGACAGCCCGCCCAGCCGTGGCACCAGCCAGCGGGCGGCGAAGCCGGGCGTGCAGAGTACACGCAGCGGTTTGTCCCCGGCCTCGCGGACCGAGCGGGTGCTGTCGTCGAGCAGGTCCAGAAGGCCGGTCAGCTTGCCCGCATAGGCCCGACCGGTCAGCGTCAGGTCCATCCGGTTGCCGCTGCGTTCGAACAGCGCGGTGTCGAGATACTCTTCCAACGCGCGGATCTGGTGGCTGACGGCAGAGGGCGACAGGCACAGCTCTTGGGCTGCGTGCTTGAAGCTTTTGTGGCGCGCGGCGGCCTCGAACGCCTTGACCGCGGCGAAGGGGGGCAGGTGCCGTCCCATGGCAGATGAATTTCCTTCATTGGCACATGAAAAATGGCCTTTTGCGCCGGGGCGCGACCGCAGCTTAGCATTTTAGGGACATCAATCCAAATCCCGAGAGGAGGTTGCCATGCGCATCCTGTCCCGAGCCGGCCTGTGGTCGGCGCGTAGCGGTCTTTTCTGTCTTGTTCTCAATGCCTTTTCTGGTGCTGCGATGGCGGCTGATCTGCTGGCATGGCGCGAGGCGAAAGCGATGCCGGAGCTGGTGGAGCACATGGAGGTCTGGCTGGATGAAAACACCGATTTGCCGAGACGCGCCGCGATGCCGGAGATCCGCCTGACGTCGCAGGCCAAGGTGGCGCGGCTGGCGCCGATGCGGGCGGCGTCGGAATCCTCGCACACGCGGGGGCTCTATGATCCCGACACCGAGACGATCTGGCTGGTGCGGCCTTGGACTGCGAAGAACCCGTATGACGTGAGCGTGCTGTTGCACGAGTTGATGCATCACCGGCAGGCGGCGCATGGGCATTGGTATTGCCCCGGCGCACAGGAATTGCCGGCCTACCGGGCGCAGCAGGCGTGGCTGAATGCGCTAGGGCTGGAGCCGGATGTGAACTGGGTGGCGGTGGTGTTGGAGGCGGGATGCACGCCGCGGGACATTCACCCGGATTGAGGGGACGGGCAGAGGTGGGTTTTCACCCACTCTGCGGCGTGGTGTCTTGCCTGGAGAGGTCCCGGACGAGGTCCGGGCGATGCCTTGTTTTCAACCGATCTCGCACGTGCGGGCCTTATTGGGGGCCAGCCCCCAAACGCAGGTTCAATTGGGGGCCAGCGCCCAAACCCCCGGGATATTTGTGGCCAGAGGAAGACCGGAGGCGGAAGGGCGATGCGGATCAGGCCTGCGGGACGTAGGCCTCGGGGGCGGGGGCGTCCTCGGGCATCTCGGCGATGAACTTCTCGGCGTCGAGCGCGGCCATGCAGCCCATGCCAGCCGAAGTGACCGCCTGGCGGTAGACGTGGTCCGTCAGGTCGCCGGCGGCGAAAAGGCCGGGGATCGAGGTGCGGGTGGAGCCGGCCTCGACCTTGACATACTCGCCGTGATGCATCTCGACCTTGCCCTTGACCAACTCGTTGGCCGGGGCGTGGCCGATGGCGATGAAGACGCCCTTGCAGGGGATTTCCTGCGTCTCGCCGGTCTTGGTGTGCTTGACGCGCACGCCGGTGACGCCCTTGGGATTGTCGTCGCCCAGCACCTCGTCGAGTTCGTGGAACCACAGGGGCTCGATCTTGGGGTGTTTGAGCAGGCGGTCCTGCAGGATCTTTTCGGCGCGCAGCTCGTCGCGGCGGTGGATGAGCGTGACCTTGGAGGCGAAGTTCGTCAGGAAGAGCGCCTCTTCGACAGCGGTGTTGCCGCCGCCCACGACGACGATCTCGTCACCGCGGTAGAAGAAGCCGTCGCAGGTGGCGCAGGCCGAGACGCCGAAGCCCTTGAACGCATCCTCGGACGGCAGGCCGAGCCACTTGGCGCGGGCGCCGGTGGCGAGAATGACGGCGTCGGCGGTATAGGTTGCGCCGGAATCGCCCTTGGCCACGAAGGGGCGGGCATCGACGTCGAGCGATGAGATGATGTCGCCGATGATCTCGCAGCCCATGGCCTTGGCATGCGCTTCCATGCGGACCATCAGGTCGGGGCCTTGCACCTCGGTGTCGCCGGGCCAGTTCTCGACCTCGGTGGTGGTGGTCAGCTGGCCACCGGGCTCGATGCCCTGCACGAGGATGGGTTCCAGCATGGCGCGGCTGGCATAGACGCCGGCGGTATAGCCCGCGGGCCCCGAGCCGATGATCAAAACCCTGGTGTGACGTGTCTCGGCCATGTCCGATCCCCCTTGATCCGTGTAGCGGGGCATGACACGCCCCGTCTGAGTCTGGCCAGATATAACGGGGCCGGGCGGGGGTGTGTAGCCCCGCAAGCCCGGTATGCGGGGATCGGGACGACATTTTCTTTCCCGAAAGGATATTGCGCTGAGGTGAAACAATATTGCGCGTGCCGGTAGTGGTGCTATAACAATTGCGAAACTCACGGGAGGATGAGATGCCTGCGACCCGCCTTGACGACATCGACCGCATGATCCTGGCCGAATTGCAGGCGGACGGGCGGATGACCAACGTCGAATTGGCCCGCCGCGTGGGGATTTCCGCGCCGCCCTGCCTGCGCCGGGTGCGCACGCTGGAGGAGCAAGGGTACATCAAGGGATACCACGCCGACGTGGACGCGCGCGAGTTGGGATTCGAGGTGCAGGTCTTTGCCAGTGTCGGGCTGGTGAGCCAGGCGGAGGCGGATCTGAGCGCGTTCGAGGCGCGGTGCCGGGAGTGGCCCCTGGTGCGCGAGTGTCACATGCTAAATGGCGAGGTGGACTTCATCCTGAAATGCGTGGCGCCGGACCTGAGCACCTTTCAGAGCTTCCTGACCGGCGAATTGACGGCGGCGGAGAACGTGGCGTCGGTGAAGACCTCGCTGGTCATTCGCTGTGCCAAGGACGAACCGGGCGTGCCCTTCGAGATCCTGGAGGAGCGGTTGAGCCGGTCGGCGTGAGCGCGCTCAGAAGCCGCAGTAATCCGAGCCGTAATAGCGATAGCGGAACGGGTTGCGGTCGAGCACCTCGATATCCTCGCGGTTCGACACGGCGATGACGGCGTTGTTGGCGCCCATGAGGCCGTAGCCGGCATCCTGATAGATTTTGAGCAGTTGCGCCTCGGTCAGGACGCAGGCGTTGACCTCGAAAATGTAGCGGACGAAATCGTCGGGATCGTTTTCGCGGGGCGGCGGGCGGTCGTTTGCAGCTGCGGTCCGGGCAAGGACGAGGATGGCAAGGCAGGTCAGGTGAAGATGGCGCATGTGGACCCCCGTTTTGGCTCAATGAGTGGAGTTTGCGCCGTTTGCCTTGTCGCGGCAAGCGGTCAGGCCCGCGTCTACTCGATCTTGAGCACGTGATACATGTCGCGGGTCAGCAGGAGCTGGCCGTCGATCACCTCCCACAGGTGCATGTAGCGGCCGACGATGCGCTGTTCGCCCACCATGACGACCGTTTCGCCGATCTCGACCGCGCTGGTGTCGAAGGCGCGGATGTCGAAGGTCTTGAATTGCAGGTCGCGCGCACCGGCGGCAAAGGCCTGGGCGTAGTGCTGTGCGATGGACTCGCGCCCCCGCACCGAGGCCTGGCCGGGCGGCAGGAGGACCGCGTCGGGGGCGTAGAAGCCGGCGAGGCTTTCGGCGTCCTGCGCGTTGTAGGTGACGACGAAGGCGTTCATGCGGGCGATGACGGGATTGTCCTGGGCCTGGGCCTGAACCTGGGCCGGGAAGGTCAGGATCAGGGCGGCGACCAGGGCGAGACAGGTGGCGAGGCTGAGCGCGAAAAGGCGGGGCATGGGCAAAGGCTTTCTTTTGGAAATGGACCGGGGAGTTAGGGCGTGCCGTCACGATAGCGGCGTTGCGCGGCCCGGCGCAACGGGTGCGCGTCCGACGCGGGGTCAGAGGTGTTTCGTCAGTCCGGCGATCCAGCCCGGGGCGTCGCGGGCATCGACCACGGCCTCGCGGATCAGCCAGTCCATGTGGCCTGAAAGCAGTTTCAGGCGCGAGGGTTCGCGGAAGGCGAGGTAGAAGCGGCCCACGTAGATCACGCCCATGAGCGGGCCGAAGAGGG
Source organism: Roseovarius sp. THAF9 (assembly GCF_009363715.1). Lineage (NCBI taxonomy): Bacteria > Pseudomonadati > Pseudomonadota > Alphaproteobacteria > Rhodobacterales > Roseobacteraceae > Roseovarius > Roseovarius sp. THAF9. The sequence continues at coordinate 3,145,610 of NZ_CP045404.1, read as the reverse complement.
TGACGGGCGCCGAAAAGAGGTTGTGCGCGTCGAAGAGGTTGAGGCGCAGCGAGGGAAAGAACGTTTCGGCCTGTTCAGCGAGATGCAGGATCTGTTGGCGACGCGCATCGCGGTCGAGCCCCTGCCAGTAACCGGTGCCGCGCGCGAAGGCTTCGAGCTCGTGGCGGGGCATGGCGATCTCGTATTCGGTGGCTTCGCTGCGCAGCCAGTCGATATTATCCTGCATGGCGCGCACGGCCTGGCCCGGTGTCTTGCCGAGGAAGGCGGCGTATTCCCAGCGCATGACCGCCTCGGTCTTGAGCATGTCGGGCAGGGTGGCGGGGACGTGGCGGATCTTGTAGCCGCTGGCCTCGCGGTGCCAGTCCAGGAGCTGGGCGTCGGCGGATGTGCGGTCGGCTTGCGTCATGCTGAGCGCGGCTTCGATCACGTCGCCGGGGCGTTCGGGACGATCGGTGAGGCCGAGGAGCCAGTCGGAACTGACCCCGAGCGCCTCGGCGCAGCCGGCGGCAAGGTGGGCGTTGGGCATGCGGGCGGCCTCGGTATCGAGCAGTTGCGACACGGTGGAGCGGCTGACGCCGGTCTGGCGCGCCAGCGCGCTGAGATTGGTGCCGGTCATCGTCATGGCGCCGGTGAGCCGGTCGCGAAAGATCGTGGCGCGGGCCTGTTTGTTCATATCGGTGCTGTTTGTCCAGCTTTATGGACATACGTCAGGTTTGTTAAGCAAAGACAGAATATACCACAGGGCGCTGCGATGCTAGCTGAGGCGCAGACGAAAAACGTGACGCGGCAAGGGAGCATAGGACATGGAAACGAAGAAGCGCACGCTGGCCAAGGCGACAACCTGGCAGGTGCTGGGCCTGATGGTGATGACGTTGATCGGGTTTTTCATGACCGGATCTGTGGCCGAGGGCGGCGCCTATGCGATGATCACGGCGACGATCGGTTTCGTCACTTTCTTTCTGCACGAGCGGGTCTGGGCCGGAATCGGCTGGGGCCGGTCCTGAGCGGGTCGGGTAAGACGGGCCAGCTTAAACGGGCCAAGTCAGACGGGCAGCCCCTGCAGCGGCAGGCGCGGGTGGCTGGTGCTGCCGAAATCCGACGGTTTTTTCACATGCGGAAAGAGCGACAGGAAAAGCGCCAGCATGTTGGGGCCCATGGCGCGCTCGAATCCGGGGCCGGGATGGAAGCTTTCGACCTCGATCCCCGAGGCGCGCAGGATGGCATGGCGGCGCAGGCAGAGGTGATAGACCGTCACGGGGCGCGGCGGCACCAGTTCGATCACGTTCATGCCGTCCACAAGGTCGCTGGCCGGGGTCAGCACGCGTTCGTGGCCGAAGCTGTCGCGCAGGCCGGGGGGACGGGCGAGGATGCGGGCGCCGGGGCCGGCGGTGAGGCCCGCCTCGGGCCGACCCAGGCCGAAAGTGTCGGGCATGATTCGGGTCAGGCGGCAGGCGGCCTGATCGACGCCGAGCGCGGCGGGAACAAGGGTCATCGACCCGATCCAGAGCACGCGGGAGGGACCGTGATCGGCGGTGGACACGCTCATTCCCGGTTCGAGATCCTGCACGGCGACCTGCCCGGAAGGCGTCTGCAGCAGCGTGCCATGGGAAAAGGCGGAGAACGCGCTGTCGAAGATCGGAGCGGCTGGCGCGATCTGTTCGGTCCAACAGGGCGTTCCGTCCGGGCGCAGGTAGGCCATCTGGAACTTGCGCATCGGGCGCGGCGATCGGGCGGCGGGAGGGACGTACGCCGTGCCGGTGCGACCGGGTGTGCCATCTGTGTTGCCCGCCACCGAGAGAGGGGTGGCAAAGGTCGGGGTGCCCATGGTGCGATCCTTTTTGGGGTCATCACAACCGCGTCGGCCCCCACCGACAACGACAGAGGGATGGTCCGTCATGTGCGTTATGGGCTCAATAAAGGCGGAAAGGGCGAATTGTAGTCAAATTTGGGGGAGTATTGTCCGACGGGACCGAACAATTTCCCGAAAAGCCGGGATATTGTCTGCGCAGGCGGGACCGACCCGCCACATTTCAAGTCAGGAGCTTGTTAGAATCAGCGATGGCCACCCCCAGCAAAGAGGCGGCCATCGACGGTGTCCGGGGATCGGGGAGTGGAGTGGATCAGGCGATCCGAAGTGCCGACGGCTTGGGGGCAACGCGGTTGGCGTAGCGCACCCGGCGCGAGAACGGCAGGTCCGGGGTGGCCTGCTGGCTTGTTTCGATCAGGGAGCTCATCCAACGCTTCTTCATGGTCTTTCCTCTCAACTCTTTTCTGCCTCGCCGCCTTTTGGGGCGTGTTGTTCTGATGCCCCTATATTCCCCCCGGTTTTGGGCCATGGTTGGGCGGCGCGAAAAAAATTTTGAAAATTTTTGGGGTGGCGCTGGCTGGAATGTGGTGGAACCGTCCCAGTCGTGGAAGTTCAGTAAAACAAGGTTAATCGCGCGGTCCGTATCACCAATCCGGGGTGTGGCGGGGTGATTGTTTCCTAAATTGAGGCAATCTTGTGGACGCACTTGCCCAGATCGCGACAGAATTGGGCCGGCTCGGGCATGACCCGAGCCTAAAGGCGGATGGCGGAGATCAGACGGCCATAGTCGGCCTCGCCCTTATGCGTGGCACGGCGAAAGGAAAAGAAGCGGTCGGCGTCGCTGTAGGTGCAGTGCCGTGTCCAGCTGGCGTCGCCCACGCCTGCGGCCCGCAGGCGGTGCAGGCCGAAGCCGGGCAGGTCGAACTGGTACTTGCCGGGCTTGCCGTTGGTGAAAAAGCGGGTGTTGTCGGGGTCGTCGTCGGCGAAGCGTTCGAAGAATTCGGTGCCCACCTCGTAGGCGGGCTGGCTGATCGAGGGGCCGATGACGGCGGTGGTTTCGGCGCGGTCGGCGCCGAGGGTTTCCATCGCGTCGAGGGTCGATTCGAGGATGCCGTCGAAGGCCCCGCGCCAGCCGGCATGGGCCGCGCCGATCACGCCGGCCTTGCGGTCGGCAAAGAGCACCGGCTGGCAATCGGCGGTGAGGATGGCGAGTGCGAGGCCCGGCGTGGCGGTGACGATGGCGTCGGCCTTGGGCCGTGTCCCGGACGGGCCGGTGGCGACATGGACATCTGTGGAATGGGTCTGGTGGACGGTGACGAGGTGATCCTCGGGTACGCCCATCGCGTAGGCGACGCGGGCCCGGTTGATCGTCACGATCTCGGACTGGTCGGACGAGCCCTGGCCGCAGTTCAGCCCGTGGAACACGCCGGAAGACGCCCCGCCCTTACGGGTGAAGAAGCCGTGGGTGACAGGTGCGAGGCTGTCGTCGGTGAGGATTTCCAGCGTCATGGGTCCAGTCCGGGTGGGGGTGCGGCACCCTCGGGATAGAGCGCCATCACCTTGAAGAGCGTCCCCATTTCATCCCGCCCGGTCAAGCGATGAAATGCAGCATGATGCGCGTCTAGCGTGTGACCGCTCATTTGCGCGGCAAGGGCCTCGGCCCGCTGGGTAATGCCGAGGCGCGACAGGAACAACGCCTGCGGCGCGAGGCGTGTGGTCTTGCAGGTGCCGCGGGCGGCGTCGGCCAGCGCCTCGAAATCGACATGGGCCGAGAGGTCGGCCATGCCCGGCGCGGCGAGGATGTCGGCGCGGTCGTGGCCTTGCACGGCTTGCATCGTGTCGCCGAGCGAGCGCCAGTCGCCGTAGTCGATGACGAGCGCCGCGCCGCCATGCGCCCCTATACGGCGGGCCAGCGCGTCGATGACGGAGGCGGCGGCGGGGCAGGTCTCGACGATGTCACCTTGGGACGTGTCTTCGAGCCTGTGGGCGAGGGCGGGCTCATGGCGTTTCGGGCTGAGGCCGAGGGAAAGGGTGCCCTCGGCCAGCCCGACGACACGCTCGCACCAGCCGTCGCCCTGCCGCTGGAACTGGCGGATGGGCAGCGCGTCGAAGAATTCGTTGGCGATCGAGAGCGTGGGCAGGGCGGGCAGGGTGTCGGCGCTGTCGTGCCAAGTGGGGGCATGGGCGGACAGGGTGTCGGCTTGGCGGGCGCGCAGGGCGGGGGACGTTTCCACCAGATGCACTTTCAGGGCGTCGTGAAAGCCGGGCACGCCGCGCGTTGCACGCAGGGCGTCGGCCATCAGGGTGCCACGGCCGGGGCCGAGTTCGACAAGGGCGACGGGGTTGGGGGCCCCCTGATCGAGCCAGGTTTGCGCGAGACAGAGGCCGGTGAGTTCGCCGAACATCTGGCTGATCTCGGGGGCTGTGATGAAGTCGCCCTTTTCACCGAACGGATCGCGGGTGGCGTAGTATCCATGCTCGGGGTGCATCAGGCAGGCGGCCATGAACGCGTCGAGGCGCATGGGGCCGCTTGCCGTGATTTCGGCTTGGAGGATGTCCGCCAGCGCGGTCATCCGGCGGCGGTGGATCGGGCGTGCTTGCGGTAGGCCAGCACCAGCGTGATGAGCCCCATCGCGATCATCGGGATGCAGAGGATCTGGCCCATGGTCAGGCCATACCCGTTCACGTGCCACGCCAGGCCCAGCGGATTGCCGGGGCTGATGAACTGCGCGTCGGGCTGGCGGACGAATTCGACGATGAAGCGCCCGATGCCGTAGCCGGCAAAGAAGATGCCGGTGGCCGCGCCGACGCGTTTCAAAAGTCCCTTGCGGAACACGAGGTAGAGGAGGATCGCGCCGAGGATCAGACCTTCGAGGGCGGCCTCGTAAAGCTGCGAGGGGTGACGGGCGCAGATGCCGACGGCCACACCGGCGCAGTCCTGCGCGGCCGCACCGGGGAAGATCACGCCCCAGGGCAGGTCTGTGGGACGGCCCCAAAGCTCGGCGTTGATGAAGTTCGCGATGCGGCCCAGGAGCAAGCCCACGGGCGTCACCGCACACAGGATATCGGCCACGGTCAGCCAGCGGATGCCCTGCAGCTTGGAATAGGTGATGCAGGCGATGATGACCCCCAGAAGCCCGCCGTGGAAGGACATGCCGCCCTGCCAGATCAGCAGGATCTCGGCCGGGTTCTGCAGGTAATACATCGGCTGGTAAAAGAGCACGAAGCCCAGCCGCCCGCCGAGGATGACGCCGAGGATGACCCATGTGGCCAGATCCTCGACCTGCTTCACGGTCATGGGGGCGATGTTGTCCTTCCACAGGTGGGGGCGGTTCACGGCCATTACGACCAGCCGCCAGCCGATCAGGATGCCCGCGATGTAGGACAGGGCGTACCAGCGCAGCGCAATCTCGAACCCGAAGACGGTGAACGAGAAAAGCTCGGACGAGATGTCGGGGAAGGGGATCGCTGCTTTCATGGGCGCCGTTCTGCTGTTGGGTCGCGGCGAAGTCAACCTTGCCCCGACGCGGTTTGGTGCCCATATAGAGGTCAAGTGTAACGGAAGGTAGAGCGATATGCAGACGCGCAACAAGGTTCTGGACGATATCAGCCAGCTGATGACGAACGCCATGGGCGTGGCGCAGGGCGCCCGGCAAGAAGCCGAGACGGCGATGTCTTCGATGGTGGACCGCTGGCTGGCCGACCGCGATTTCGTCACCCGCGAGGAATTCGACGCGGTGCGCGCCATGGCGCAGAAGGCCCGCGAGGAGAACGAGGCGCTGAAGGCGCGGCTGGACGCGCTGGAGAAAAGCGCGAAATAAGCCGCTTTGAGTGGCTGGAAGATGTGGCGCGGTTCGGCAACGAGCCGCGCTTTTTCGTGCGGATGGGAAAACTTGGCCGCGCGGTTGGGAAACCGGGTATAAAAGTCCGGAGCGAAGGCTGTGGGAGCTTGGGTCATGCGCAGTTTGGTGGTTTGGGCGGCGGGTGTCGCGATGGCAGTGCCAGCGCTGGCGCAGGAGGGCAGCGTCGACTGCCAGGCGGTGCTGAACGACGTGCTGGCGGACCGTCCCACGGAATACCAATCCTGCGTGGCAAAGATCGTGCCGGTCGAGCTGCGCCAGTGCGAGGCACCGCAGACGGCACGCGGACGGCCCAGCAGCCATATCCTTTTGGCCGTTGACGCCTCGGGGTCCATGGCGGGGCGCATCGGGGGCGAGACCAAGATGGCGGCGGCCAAGCGCGAGGCGCTGGGCTTTCTGTCCGACATGCCCGAGGAGGTTTCGGTCGGTCTGGTGGTCTATGGCCACAAGGGGAACAACGAGGAGTCCGGCAAGGCGGAGTCTTGCGCGGCATCGGAGTTGGTGCACGGGTTCGATGCGCCGCGAGCGGCGCTAGAGGCGAGCATCGGGGCGTTGGAGCCGGTGGGCTGGACGCCCCTGGACGGTGTGCTGGCTTACTCGGCGGAGGTGGTCGCGGGGCTGGAGCCGCCCAAGGAGAGTGATCTGGCGCCTGTGGTTTACCTGATCTCCGACGGGGAAGAGACCTGTGACGGGGATCCGGCGGCGCAGGCGGCGGCGCTTTATGAGGCGGGCGTGCGCACGACGGTCAACACGATCGGGTTCGATGTGGATGCCGAGACGGCGGCGCAGCTGGAGGCCATCGCCGAGGCGGCGGGCGGAACCTATTACCCGGCGGACGACGTGGCCGCGTTGCGCCGGCAGCTTGATGCGATCAAGGCGGCGGAGGCGTCGCTGGCGCGGTACCGCAATTGCGTGAATGCCAATCTGGGCCGGATCGCGGTGCCCTATCACAACGCGCGGGTCGCGCTGGCGGGATGCTACGCGCGGAACGATCCGATGAAGAGAAAGTCGGCCCTGATCAACCGGGCGCGCAAGGCTGAGCGTGATGCCACGCCCGAGGCGGCCTGCGCGGAGATCCTGACGGCGCATGCGCTTGAGATCGAGATCGACGGCGGCTTCCTGATCGGGCGGTTCAAGGCCTTGGGCGAAGAGGCGGATGCCAAGATGGACGCCTATCGCGAAGAGATGCGGCTGGACGCGGAGTAGGGGCAGAGGTGGGTTATCCCCCACCCAACGCGGTTCCGGAACACTTGATTGCTGGTAAGTTTCCGCCCCTCCGACGGTAGGGTTTCGGCAGGATGATGCTGACGTGGCATGGTCCGGCGTCTTCGGGAAAACGATATGGAACACGTGGCGCGGTGGTTGCATTTCCCCGGTACATTCACGCGGGCCAAACGCCCGCAAGATGGAAGAAGGAGAAGTCCTTATGAAGACGACGTTCACATCCGCACTGGCAATCGCTGCCTTGGCAACCGCACCTGTCATGACCTTCGCCGCGAGCGACGAGGCCAGCAAGGTCGAGACCGAAAACGAAGCAAGCGTGACGGAGCAAGCCGGTGACACCGTCTATGCGATCGGTGAGAGCGCGACCGACACGGCACAGGCCGGGGTCGATGCCGTGGGTGGCGTGGCCGAAGACGCTTATGACGCCGCAAGTGACGTTTCGGCGGAACTTGACGCCGCGCTGACCGGCGACGCGGAGGTTTACACCACCGACGGTGAGCTGATCGGCACGTATAACGACGCAGACTCGCAAGGTAACATCGCGGTCGTCGATCTGGACGGCGAGATGGAAGGCGCAGATGACCGGGCCGTCGAACGGGCTGGCATTCCGCTGAACGCCATGATGGTCGGTGACAACGGCGTGACCGTCAACATGACCAAAGCCGAGTTCGAGACCGCGCTGAAGGCGCAGGCGAGCACGACGTCGGGCGGCTAAGACCACCGATACAGTAAAGAATTCACGGAAATGGCTGCCTTCGGGCAGCCATTTTCATTTCGGATCGCGTGGTTTGAATCGACTGGCCGCTTTGGGCCAAGCCTTGATGAAATTTTCATGTCATCCACAACTTATTGCGGTTATCCCCAAGAAATAGCTTTACAGGCCGCAAATCCGCCCTCACCATATCTTGTAGGAAAAGCGGGAATGAACCCCTTTCCTAGAGCAGGCAGCTAGCGTTTGGGGCGCTGCCAGCCCCCGCTACAACACACGAGGTGGCGCCATGGCACTTTCCGAGCAGTACTTTTCAGAAGACCTTCATCCCATCGACATCGTCGAACACCTGGCCGAGCATCACGACTGGGATTTCGACCGGATCGGCGACGACCAGATCGCGATGGCGGTGGAAGGACAGTGGCGGACCTATTCGATCACGCTGGCCTGGTCGGCCTATGACGAGACGCTGCGCATGGTCTGTACTTTCGAGATGGAGCCGCCCGAGGACAAGCTGCCGGCGCTGTACCACGTGCTGAACGACGTGAATGACCAGTGCTGGGCCGGTGCCTTTACCTTCTGGGCCGAGCAGCAGTTGATGGTCTATCGCTACGGGTTGGTGATGACGGGCGCGCAGGCGATCAGCCCCGAGCAGGTCGACACGCTGATCGGCGCGGCGGTGATGAGCGCCGAGCGGTTCTATCCGGCGCTGCAACTGGTGGTGTGGGGCGACCGGGAGCCGAAAGAGGCGCTGCAGATTGCCATCGGCGAGGCGTATGGCCGGGCCTGACGGCGCACAATTTTAAGGCGAACGGGGCGTGCCGGGTGGCGCGCCCTTTTTCTTTTGCGCGAGGTGTGGCCGAGGCGGGCGGTGGCGTATTGCAGCGGCGTAATGCGGGCACTATCAACCGGGTGAAAGACAAGGAAAGAGGGGCGCACCGGAATGGATATGCAGCATGTGGCCGACAAGGGCCTGGTCCTGCTGGGCTGTGGCAAGATGGGGTCGGCGATGCTGGCCGGGTGGCTGGAGCGCGACCTGCCGCCTGCCTCGGTCTGGGTGATCGACCCCAAGCCGTCGGACTGGTTGAAAAAGACGGGTGTGCATCTGAACGCCGATCTGCCCGAGCGCCCGGCCATCGTGCTTATCGCCGTGAAACCGCAGATGATGGGCGAGGCGCTGCCCACGATTGCCGCCATGGGCGGGGGCGGGACGCTGTTTGTTTCGGTCGCCGCGGGCACGCCAATCGAGGCGTTCGAAGCGGCGTTCGGCAGTGACAGCCCGATCATTCGCGCCATGCCCAATACCCCAGCCGCCGTGGGCCGGGGCATTACCGCCATCGTCGGCAACGACGAAGTGAACGCGGACCAGATGGATCTGGCCGAGGCGTTGTTGAAAGCCGTGGGGCAGGTTGTGCGGCTGGAAGGCGAGCACCAGATGGACGCGGTCACGGGCGTGTCGGGGTCGGGCCCGGCCTACGTGTTTCACATGATCGAATGCATGGCCAAGGCGGGCGAGGCCGAAGGGCTGGCACCGGAGCTGGCGATGCAACTGGCGCAGGCCACGGTGGCGGGCGCGGGGACGCTGGCCGAGGCGGCGGACGAGACGCCGGCGCAGCTGCGCGAAAACGTCACCAGCCCAAATGGTACCACGCAAGCCGGGCTGGAGGTGCTGATGGATGAGGACACCGGCCTGCCGCCGTTGATGGCCGCGACGGTGAAGGCCGCCGCCGACCGCTCGAAGGAGTTGCGCCGTGGCTGACGAGATCACGTTCGACGATTTCCTGAAGGTGGACATCCGGGTGGGCAAGATCACGCGGGCCGAGCCGTTTCCCGAGGCGAAGAAGCCTGCGATCAAGCTGTGGGTCGATTTCGGGATTGAGCTGGGCGAGAAGAAAAGCTCGGCGCAGATCACCAAGCACTACGAGCCCGAAGCGCTGGTCGGCAAGCAGGTGATGGCGGTGGTGAACTTTCCGCCGCGCCAGATCGGGCCGGTAATGTCCGAGGTGCTGGTGCTGGGCGTGAGCGACGCGGAGGGCGGGATCGTCCTTTTGTCGCCGGATCTGGATGTGCCTGTCGGAGGGCGGATGCATTGAAACGGGTCTATTTCACGCGGCCCCTGCCCGAAAGCGTGGCGGACATGGCGCGCGAGCATTTCGACGTGGAGATGCGCGAGGAGAACACGCCGTTGAAGATCGGGCAGATGCGCGCGGCGCTGAACCTGTATGACGGTGTGCTGATGATGTTCGGCGACACTTTTTCGTCCGAGGTGTTCCGCGAGGCGCAGAATCCGCGGTGCAAGGTGCTGGCGAATTATGGCGTTGGGATCAACCATATCGATCTGGCCGCAGCGCGGTCGGCGGGGGTGCATGTGACCAACGTGCCGGGCGCCGTCACTGAGGCCACGGCGGATATCGGCATGACGCTGATCATGATGAGCGCGCGCCGTGCGGGCGAGGGCGAGCGCATGGTGCGGGCGGGCAAGTGGCCCGGCTGGAACCCGACGCAACTCTTGGGCACGCATGTGACGGGCAAGACCGTAGGGATCATCGGCATGGGCCGGATTGGTGGTGCGATTGCAAAGCGCTGTCACCACGGGTTCGGGATGGACGTGATCTATACCGCGCGGAGCGACAAGGATCCGGGATTTCCATGCGAGCGTGTGGAACTGGAAGACCTGTTGGCCCGAGCGGATTTCGCGGTGGTGGCGGTGCCGGTCAGCCCGGAGACGCGGCACCTGATCGACGCGGATGCGCTTGCATTGATGCCGAGGCACGCGCACCTGATCAACATCGCGCGGGGCGACATCGTGGACGAGGCCGCGCTGATCGCCGCGTTGCAGGAAGGGCGGATCCGGGGCGCGGGGCTGGACGTCTATGAGAACGAGCCCGAGGTGCCGGACGCGCTGAAGGCGATGGAGAACGTGGTGTTGCTGCCGCATATGGGCACCTCGACGCTGGAGGTCCGCGAGAAGATGGGGCGCGTGGCGGTCGAGAACCTGCGCGCGGCCCTGGCCGGGGAGACGCCGCCGAACCTTGTGAATTGACGGGGCATGGCGGTGGGGTGAAACCCCACTCTACATCGCCTGAAGCGCGAAGAACGGCAGGCTGGCGCCGATGCACATGATGGCGACCCCGAGGCAGGCCAGCACCCCGTCGCGCACGATGATCGCCGTGGCAAACAAGATCGTTGCCATGCCGAGGACCGAGGACGAAAACGGCACGATTTCGAGGAAGATCATCAGGACGCCACAGAGCACGCAAAGCGCCTGGTAGAGCTTGCGGAAGGGTCCGGTCATCAGGGGCCTGAGGCGGGGGCGGGTGATGGCGTCGATCCTTTCGCCTATCCGGTGCAGGCGCCGGAGCGCGGCCAGCATCTTGTCGTTACCAATGCTTCGGTTCATCACGAAGGAGGGCAGCCAGAGGTGATCCCGGCCCACCAGCATCTGTGCGGCGATCGAGGCGATGAGGATACCGCAGGCGCTGGAGAACAGGGGGATTCCGCTGAGCGGCGAGGTGACCAGCAGCGCGGGCACGCACATCGCGGTGGTGAAAGAACTTTTGCCGAAGGCCTCGATCATGCAGCGCAGGGTCACTTGATCCCGTGTCGTGGTGTCCTCCAGCCGGTCGATAATGGCCGTGATGGGTCTTGATGAGGTGTCGGGATGCGCCATGTCGCCTTTCACGGATTGATCTTGGGGCCTTGATCACGCGCCGCGCGTCAGGATGTAGAACGCCGCCACCTTGAGAGCGGTTCCCCGCGACGCAGGGTTTGCCGCCGCGTTTCACTTGACCTCGGGGCAGGGTTCTGGCGTGGTGGCCGCCACGTCGAGGGAGAGAGACATGTTCAAGCCTGCGATCACCGGCACGGGTGTTTTTACGCCGAAAGAGACCATCACCAATGACGAATTGGTTGTGGCCTTCAACGCCTATGCCGAGCGGTTCAACGCGGAGAACGCGGACGCCATCGCGGCGGGAGAGGTTGCGGCCAAGGAGAAGTCCTCGTCAGAGTTCATCGTCAACGCATCGGGCATCGAGCAACGCTACGTGATGGACAAGTCCGGCGTTCTGGACCCGGAGGTCATGCACCCGAGGCTGCGGGCACGGTCCAATGAGGAGCCGGGAGTCATGGCGGAAATGGCGCTGGATGCGTGTGGCAAGGCGCTGGCGCAGGCGGGGCGCGAGGCGGGCGAGGTCGACCTGATAATTTGCGCCGCGAGCAACCATGAGCGGCCCTACCCGGCGGTGGCGATCGAGATCCAGCAGTTGCTGGGGGCGAGGGGGTTCGCATTCGACATGAACGTGGCGTGTTCCTCGGCCACGTTCGGCATTCAGGCGGCGGCCGACATGGTGCGGTCGGGCAGCGTGCGCTGTGCCATCGTGGTGAGCCCCGAGATCTGTTCGGGGCACCTGGAGTGGCGCGACCGGGATTGTCACTTCATCTTCGGGGACGTGTGCACGGCGCTCGTGATCGAGCGGGCGGAGGATGCCAAGGGCGCGCACTTCATTGTGCATTCGACGCGCTGTGCGACGCAGTTTTCCAACAACATCCGCAACAACAACGGCTTTCTGCGGCGGACGCGGGACCCGGAGCTGCAAGATCGGCGGGACATGCAGTTCGTGCAGGAGGGCCGGAAAGTGTTCAAGGAAGTGCTGCCGCTGGTCAGTTCGCATATCGCGCAGCACATGGCGGATGAGGGTGTGGAGGCCGATAAGCTGAAGCGTTTGTGGCTGCATCAGGCCAACAAGACGATGAACGATTTCATCGGGCGCAAGGTGATGGGGCGGGTGCCGGAGGCTGACGAGCAGCCGAATATCCTGCAGGATTATGCCAACACGTCATCGGCGGGTTCGATCATCGCCTTTTCAAAGTACTCGGACGACTTGCAGCCGGGCGATACCGGGCTGATCTGTTCCTTCGGGGCCGGCTACTCCGTGGGCTCGGTGCTGGTGGAGCGGGCCTAGACCTCGGGCGCGTTGGGCCGCTGAATGGCGGGCTGCTTGTCAGGATCGGACTCGGGCGTCCACTCGGGATCCTGCCGCTTGATCCGCTGCGAGATCATGTAGCTGGTGGGCCAAGCAAACAGGAAGCCTGCGACGGCGCCGATGACGACAGTCCAGACGGAATAATATCCCAGCGTAAACCCGGCGATCACGATGGCGCCGGTGATGAAGCTGCCGCTGAGCAGCGTGAGGTAGAGGGATAGGCGGTCCATGTCGGTCTCCTTTCCATTACGCAAGTGAAACGCAGGAGCGGAGGCCCGGGTTCCTTGAGCGCACCGCGGCGCGCGTCACTCGGCGCAGGTGGAGCCGGGACCGGAGGCGTAGGACCAGTCGACGGCGCAGCCGGCCGCGTCGAAAGCGAAAATCTGGGCGTTCTCGTCTTCGGTCGAAAAGGGCAGGGGCGGCTCCACCGTCACGCGCAGCCATGTCTGTACGGTGTCGGGCGTGACGCACCAGTCGAATTGCGGCGGTTGCATTGCGTCCCAGCCGCGCGCGCGGGCGACGCCGGTGATGTCGGCGGCGCGCAGGCAGTCGGTGTCGGGCAGGTCGGCCAGGAACGCCTGCCGCGCCTCGGTGTGGGCGGCGGTGGCCTTGTCGAAGGAAAAGTCGACTGTGTTGATTGCGTAGAGATTAACCGCGATTAGTGCTGCCGCGAGCAGCAAGAGGCCGAGAACGGTGTATTTCAGCACCTTAGTCATATCGGCTTGACGTGGGCACGGCATCGCCCGTGACCTCGCACCAGTGGCGGCGGCAGAGGCTTTCGTAGGTCTCGTTCCCGCCGACCTGGATCTGGGCGCCGTCGGTCACCACGTTTCCCTGCGAGTCGCGGCGGATGACCATCGTGGCCTTCTTGCCGCAATGGCAGATGGTGCGCACCTCGCGCATTTCGTCGGCCAGCGCCAGAAGCGTGGCAGAGCCGGGAAAGAGATGGCCCTGGAAATCGACGCGCAGGCCGTAGCACATGACCGGCACGTTCAGGTCATCGACCACGCGGGCCAGTTGCCAGACCTGCGTCTCGGTCAGGAACTGCGCCTCGTCGACGAAGATGCAGGCCAGCGGGCCTGTAGCCAGGAGGGCGTCGAGCCGGGCGAACAGATCGTCGTCGGCGGTGAAGGTGTCGGCCTCGGCCCCAATGCCGATACGCGAGCCGATGCGCGCGGGCCCGGCGCGATCATCGAGCGCGGCGGTCAGCAGGTGGGTGTTCATGCCACGTTCGCGGTAATTGTGGCTGGCTTGCAACAGCAGGGTCGACTTGCCGGCATTCATCGTTGAGTAGTGAAAGTAGAGCTTGGCCATGAGCGGAGTTATCCGCATGACGTGCGTGGGATCAAGCGTCGCGCGCGGTGACCGGAGACCTGCGGCATGGTTTTCCACCATTGCGCAATGGGCCGGTATTCAGGATAACGACCCAAGCAAAGGGACGATGGCCATGGCAAACGCTGGATCATACCTGAAGAAACACACCGAGGCGTTGGTCAAGGATGTCGGCGTTGAGCCTGCATGCGAGTTGACCGGCAAGTCCAAGGCGACGCTGGGGCGGTATTATTCCGACCATGACGAACATGCCGACCGGTTCATGCCGGTCGACGCGGTAGCGGCGCTGGAGGCGGCGGCCTCCTATCCGCACGTGACGGCCGCGCTGGCGGAGCTGAATGGCACGCAGCTGAGTTTCGACGACCGGCGGCAGAATGACGGCGGATCGGGCGGGGTGAACTCGGACGTGATCGCGTTGTCGCAACGGTTTGCCATGCTGATGACCGAGTATCACCAGTCGATCGAGGACGGGGTGATCACGGTGAACGAGGCCAAGCGCCTGCTGAAGGAAACCACCGCGTTGCAGCAGGTTCTGATCGATATGAAGCTGCACCTGGAAGACGGTAGTATCTGAGCCGGTTTGTCAGCGGGATTCTCGGCGACATGACCACGGAAAGTTTCGGCGCCGGCATCGCGGCGTGGACGCGCGTCAAGTCGAAGCCGAAACCAAAGGCCACCCCGCGTAGCGACCTCGTGTGGATGTCGGAGAACAGCGCGTATCTGGTGCTGCAGGACGGGCCGCGTTATGACGGCGTGAACCATTCGGAAGGGAGCCCCGTCATGACCGATATCACCCGCCATCACACCGCCGCCCGCATGAGCCAGATCGTGATCCACGGCGACACGATCTATCTGGCCGGGCAGGTGGGCAATCGCGGCGACAGCGTGGCTGACCAGACCCGCACCTGTCTTGAAAAGGTCGAGGCGCTGTTGGGCGAGGCCGGGTCGGATGCGACGCGGATATTGCAATGCACGATCTGGCTGGCCGACATGGCCGATTTCGCCGAGATGAACGAGATGTGGGATTCTTGGGTGCCTGAAGGTCACGCCCCCGCCCGGGCCTGTGGCGAGGCGAAGCTGGCGCATCCCGAGCTGAAGGTGGAACTGCTGGTGACGGCGGCGGTGCGCAAGCGCGAGGGCAAGTGACCTGAAGGAGTGGCTGCGCCACGCAGGTTGGATTGATTGGCGCAGTTTCGAAACGCTTGTCTAAATCGGGGTCAGCCCTCAAGCACAGGTTTGATTGGGGGCCAGCCCCCAAACCCCCGGGATATTTATGGCCAGAGGAAAGGCATGATGGACGCTGACCGGGGGCTGCGCTATCAGCGGAGCGAGTATTGAAAGAAGGATGTCCGATGTCTGGTCATGGCGCGCCCGTTCCGATGCAATCCAGCCTGTCCTCCGGCCTGAAAGGCGAGGCGCATGTGCCCGGCGACAAGTCGATCTCGCATCGCAGCCTGATCCTGGGGGCGCTTAGCGTTGGCGAGACCGTTGTGACCGGTCTGCTGGAGGGCGAGGACGTTCTGGACACGGCCAAGGCCATGCGGGCCATGGGTGCCGAGGTCGAACGAGACGCGGACGGTGTTTGGCATGTGCATGGGGTGGGTGTCGGCGGTTTCGCCGAACCGGGCCAGGTGATCGACTGTGGCAATTCGGGGACCGGCGTGCGGTTGATCATGGGGGCGATGGCGACCTCGCCCATCACCGCGACGTTCACCGGGGATGCCAGTCTGAACGGGCGGCCCATGGCGCGGGTGACGGACCCGCTGGCGCTGTTCGGTGCGCGCGCCGTGGGGCGCGAGGGCGGGCGGCTGCCGATGACCATAGTGGGCGCGCGAGAGCCGGTGCCGGTGCGCTACGAGGTGCCGGTGCCGTCGGCGCAGGTGAAATCGGCCGTGCTGCTGGCGGGGCTGAACGCCCCGGGGCAGACAGTGGTGATCGAACGCGAGGCGACGCGCGACCATACCGAGCGGATGCTGGCCGGGTTCGGGGCCGAGATATCGACCGAGGTGACCGACGAGGGCCGGGTCATTACCCTGACCGGGCAGCCGGAGTTGACGCCCCAGACCATTGTCGTGCCAAGAGACCCGTCGAGCGCGGCTTTTCCGGTCTGCGCGGCGCTGATCACTGAAGGGTCGAACGTGCTGGTGCCCAATATCGGGCTGAACCCAACGCGCGCGGGCCTGTTCACCACGCTGCGCGAGATGGGCGCTGACCTGACCTATGAGAATGAGCGCGAGGAAGGCGGCGAGCCTGTAGCGGACCTGCGGGTGCGATTCTCACCCGACATGAAGGGTATCGAGGTGCCGCCCGAACGCGCGGCGAGCATGATCGACGAATACCCCGTGCTTTCGGTGGTGGCGGCCTGTGCCACGGGGCGCACGGTGATGCGCGGCGTCAAGGAACTGCGCGTCAAGGAAAGCGACCGGATCGACGCGATGGCATCGGGTCTGCGCGCCTGTGGCGTGACGGTCGAGGATGGTGAGGACTGGTGGATCGTCGAAGGCATGGGCGCGGGCGGCGTGCCGGGCGGTGCGACCTGTGCCAGCCATCTGGATCACCGGATCGCCATGTCGTTTCTGGTGTTGGGGCTGGCCAGCAAGGACCCCGTGACGGTGGATGACGGCGGGCCGATCGCCACGTCCTTTCCGGTGTTCGAGGCGCTGATGTCCGCGCTGGGGGCAAAAATCACACGCATCTGAGCGGGCTGCCGGAGGTTATTCGTACGAATAATCTTTGGCGGCGAAAATTCGTACGAATTTTCGGGGTCGCGGGCGTGCCAAATTCTGCCGGTCGCAGGCTTTCGACGGCGCGGGAAAGCGGTATGGTGCCGCTGGGATGTGCTTTGGCCAAAGGCGATGCAAGATGAACGAGACCGATCCACTGGTGGTTTTCACGCCTTCGGGCAAGCGCGGGCGGTTTCCGAAAGGCACGCCGGTGCTGACCGCGGCGCGGCAGTTGGGTGTTGATCTGGACTCGGTCTGTGGCGGGCGGGGCATTTGTTCCAAGTGCCAGATAACGCCCGGCTATGGCGAGTTTTCCAAGCATGGCGTGACCGTGCATCAGGACGCGCTGTCGGAGTGGAACGCGGTCGAGGAGCGCTATGACCAGAAGCGCGGCCTGAAGGCCGGGCGGCGGCTGGGCTGCCAGGCGCAGGTGATGGGCGACATCGTGATCGACGTGCCGCCGGAAAGCCAGGTGCACAAGCAGGTGGTGCGCAAGGCGGCCTCGGCCCGGGTGATCCAGATGGACCCGGCGACGCGGCTTTATTTCGTCGAGGTGGACGAGCCGGACATGCACGAGCCCACGGGCGATCTGGAGCGGCTGGAACGGGCGTTGCGCGAGCAATGGGAGATCGACGAGATCACCGCCGACCTGACCCTGCTGTCGAAGTTGCAGCCTGTGCTGCGCAAGGGCAAGTTCCGGGTGACCGTGGCGCTGCACCAGTCACACCTTGAGAGCGTGCCGCAGGTGATCGAGATCTGGCCGGGACTGCATGAAAGCGGGCTTTACGGGCTGGCGATCGACCTTGGTTCCACCACGGTTGCGGCGCATCTGACCGATCTTGAAAGCGGCGAGGTCAAGGCCAGTTCCGGCATCATGAATCCGCAGATCCGGTTCGGCGAGGACCTGATGAGCCGGGTGAGCTATGCGATGATGAACCCCGGCGGCGACCAGGAAATGACCCGTGCGGTGCGCGAGGCGATCAACACGCTGGCAGAGGAAATCGCCAAGGAAGCCGAGATCGATCCGAGCCTGATCGTGGAGACGGTGTTTGTCTGCAACCCGGTGATGCACCACCTTCTGCTGGGGATCGACCCGGTGGAGCTAGGGCAGGCGCCGTTCGCTCTGGCCACGTCCGACAGCATGGCGCTGGAGGCTCGGGAACTGGACCTGTCGGCGATCAACACCCGGGCGCGGGTTTACCTGCTGCCCTGCATTGCGGGGCATGTGGGCGCGGATTGTGCCGCTGTGGCGTTGAGCGAGGAGCCGGGCAAATCCGACGACCTGGCGCTGATCGTGGATGTGGGCACGAATGCCGAGATCCTTTTGGGCGACAAGAGCCGGGTTCTGGCCTGCTCCTCGCCCACCGGACCGGCCTTTGAGGGGGCGCAGATTTCCAGCGGGCAGCGGGCGGCGCCCGGCGCGATCGAGGCCATCCGGATCGACCCCGAGACAAAAGAGCCGCGGTTCCGCGTGATCGGCTCGGAGAAGTGGTCGAATGAGGCGGGCTTTGCCGAAGAGGTGGGGCCGGGCGGCATCACCGGCATCTGCGGGTCCGGCATCATCGAGGCGGTGGCCGAGCTGCGCATGGCGGGGCTGATGGATGAAAGCGGGCTCATTGGCTCCGCCGAGGCGACCGGGACCGCGCGGATGGTGGCCGAGGGGCGGACGCATTCGTATCTCATCTATGACGCCACGGACGAGGGTGGTCCGCGCATCACCGTGACGCAGGGTGACATTCGGGCGATCCAGCTAGCGAAGTCGGCGCTTTACGCCGGGGCGCGGTTGTTGATGGACGAGCGGGGCGTGGACAAGGTGGACCGGGTCGTGCTGGCTGGGGCCTTTGGCGCGCATATCAGTGCCAAGCACGCGATGGTTCTGGGGATGATCCCCGACGTGCCGCTGGACAAAGTGACCAGCGCGGGCAACGCGGCCGGCACGGGCGCGCGGATCGCCTTGTGCAACGTGGGCGCGCGGCGCGAGATCGAGCGGGTGGTGCGCGAAATCACGAAGGTCGAGACCGCGATCGAACCCAAGTTCCAGGAGCATTTCGTGGCCGCCAACGCCATTCCGCACAAGACCGACCCGTTCCCGGAACTGGCGAAGGTCGCGCCGTTGCCGAACCCGTCGTTCAATACCGGCGGGGCCGAAGATGGCGCGCGCCGTCGGCGGCGGCGAGGCTGAGCCGACGGCGGACAACAAGATTGCTCGGCGGCGGGTGATTGCGCAGAGTAGGGTCATGGCCCCCGCGCACCCGCCGTGGCGGCGTGTTTTGCTTTTTCCTGCCCGGCGTGGCGCAAACGATTGATCTGGCCGATATGACACCGAAATCGCTTTGGCTTTCCTTGGTCCTTACAGCGGCGACGGCGCTGCCCGCGATGGCCTGTCCGGGCGCCGAGACGCTTGAAACCGGCGTTGTTTTTGAAACCCGCGACGGGATGACCGAGACGCACCGCCGCTTTGCCCCCGAGCTGATCCTGATCCAGACCGAGTTTCCCGACGGTTCGGGCTCGATCCTGGAGACGCGGCACGGGCTTTACCTGGCCAGTTCGACACCGATCGAGGACGGGGTCGTGAAGGTCGGACAGAAGGATGTCTTTGCCAGTTACGCCGATCTGGAGAAATGGGACGAACCCCGCCCCGACGCAGAATGGCGCAACGAAAGCAGCGGCGGCGGGACGGCGACATCGTGGCCGATGACGACGATCAAGCTGGGACCTTGCACCTATCCGGCCTTCGCGATCGACCTGACCTTCAATGACGACCCGACCTATTCCGAGCGCTATCACTACCTGCCGGAAATGGGGGTTGGCCTGTTGGTGGCCAGCACGCTGGACGGGGGCGCGGAAACCTATGACTACACAGGGGTGCGGGCGGCCGAATGAGGTGATGGCGCGCCGAATCCGTCTTGACCGGGGAAGGCCGGCGTCATACCTAGCGGTCGCGCAGGCGGGTATGATGTAATGGTAGCCTGTCAGCTTCCCAAGCTGAACGCGCGGGTTCGATTCCCGCTACCCGCTCCAAGCCTCAGCACCACACGATCAACGAATGACCGGCGCGCGGGCTAGCGCGTATAGGCGTTCGGCGTGGGATCACCGGCACCAGTGGTGGCATGGCTGTGGTCGATGGACAGGACCATGCCCGCGGACATCAGGAAGCCCGCCAGCAGGACCACCTCGGCGAAGGGCAGGCCGGACAAGAGCCCCTGGCCCCAAGCGCGGCGCACATCCATGCGCGAGCGTCGGTCCGGTGCGGGAGGGTTGAGCCGGATTTCGGGTTTATCCGTTGATTGATCGTTACACATGGTTTTGGCAGCATCACTTTTTACAGGGTCGCTTTGCGCTTGGAAGGTGCCACGAATAGGGACAATTTGCCTTTTTCTTGCCGTACTGGGGTGTTTTGACCCATAAAGCCGGGCGGAGCACGGAAACAGAGTGTTCGCGGGCGTATCGCGCGCAGCGGGCTGAGCAAGGCAGGGCAGAAGATGGGTTTCACGGTAGCGATCGACGGGCCGGCGGCGGCGGGCAAGGGCACGGTGGCGCGTGCGGTGGCCGAACGGTTCGGCTTTGCGCATCTGGACACCGGGCTTTTGTACCGCGCCACCGGGCGGCGGACACTGGACGGGACCGAGCCGGTGGATGCCGCGCGGGCGTTGACGGCCGAAGACCTTCAGGCGGACGACCTGCGCTCTGCCGAGGTTGGGCAGGCCGCCAGCCGGGTGGCCGCGGTGCCCGAGGTGCGCGCCGCGCTGGTGGAGTTTCAGCGCGCCTTCGCGGCCCGGGCGGGTGGCGCTGTCCTGGATGGGCGCGATATCGGGACGGTGATCTGCCCCGATGCGAACGTGAAGCTGTTCGTGACAGCAAGCGACGACGTGCGCGCGCAACGGCGGCTGGAAGAGCTGGTGAGTAAGGGGGCCGAGACGACCTATGACGAGGTTCTGGCCGACTTGCGCCAGCGCGACGAACGCGACTCGGCGCGGGCCACGGCGCCGCTGAAACCCGCGTCGGACGCGATACTGCTGGACACGACGGCATTGTCGATCAAAGGCGCTGTCGAAGCGGCCTGTGCCGAGGTCGCGCGGGTGCGTGCGGCGCTGTGACGGCGAAAATCACCTTTCACCGCGGTGGCGGGTGGATGGACAGGTTCCGGGCCTACCGGCTGAGCGTGACCGGCGAGGAGGTCGGGCACATCAAGCGGAACAGCCAGTTGAGTGTCGAGGTGGCGGCGACCCAGCATACGCTGAGAGCCACGATCGACTGGTGCGGCAGCAACATCCTTTATGTCGACCTGTCGGCGGGTGGCGAGGTGCATGTCGAGGTATCGAACCCCAACGGGCCTTTCAAAGGACAAAGGGTGATGCGCCGGGCGCCGGGCGCGTACCTGCAATTGCGGCTGCTGGAGAAGGCCGAAGCCCTCGAAACCCCTTGATTGTCATGGCCGAGCGGGCTATAGCCCCCTCGTCGACAAGGCGGAACCGCCGCAGAGCATTGAGAGCGAGCAGGGTCGGGAATACCGGCCCTCTTTGTTTTGCGTATATGAGGTGGTCCGTCTGACCAACGAAACCCTGAAGACCGGCGGAGACAACCGCGCGGCCGGACACAACGAAACGTTAGGATTGAAACGCCACATGGCTCAAAACGCATCGATGGAGGAATTCGAGGCCCTCCTTAATGAAAGCCTCGAAATGGACACGCCCCAAGAGGGATCGGTTGTCAAAGGCAAGGTCATCGCGGTTGAAGCGGGACAAGCCATCATCGACGTCGGCTACAAGATGGAAGGCCGCGTCGAACTCAAGGAATTCGCAAATCCCGGTGAAGCGCCCGAAATCGAAGTGGGCGACGAGGTCGAAGTGTTCCTGCGCTCGGCAGAGAACGCCCGTGGCGAAGCCGTCATTTCCCGTGAAATGGCCCGTCGCGAGGAAGCTTGGGACCGCCTGGAGAAAGCCTATGCCGACGACGCGCGCGTCGAAGGCGCGATCTTTGGCCGGGTTAAGGGCGGTTTCACCGTCGATCTGGGCGGCGCCGTGGCGTTCCTGCCCGGCTCTCAGGTCGATGTGCGCCCCGTGCGCGATGCGGGCCCGCTGATGGGTCTGAAGCAGCCCTTCCAGATCCTGAAAATGGACCGCCGCCGTGGGAACATCGTTGTCTCGCGCCGCGCCATCCTGGAAGAGAGCCGCGCCGAGCAGCGTGCCGAAGTCATTGGCAACCTTTCCGAAGGTCAGGCCGTGGACGGCGTGGTCAAGAACATCACCGAATACGGGGCCTTCGTGGACCTGGGCGGTGTGGACGGCCTGCTGCACGTGACCGACATGGCATGGCGCCGTGTGAACCACCCCTCCGAGATCCTGAACATCGGCGAGACCGTCAAGGTCCAGGTGATCAAGATCAACAAAGAAACCCACCGCATCAGCCTTGGCATGAAACAGTTGCAGGACGATCCGTGGGATCTGGTGGCTGCCAAGTACCCGCTGGAATCGGTGCATACCGGCCGTGTCACGAACATCACCGACTACGGTGCATTCGTTGAACTGGAACCCGGTGTCGAGGGCCTGGTGCACGTCTCGGAAATGTCCTGGACCAAGAAGAACGTGCATCCCGGCAAGATCGTGTCCACCTCCCAGGAGGTCGAGGTCATGGTGCTGGAGATCGACCAGGCCAAGCGCCGCGTGTCGCTGGGCCTCAAGCAGACCATGCGCAACCCGTGGGAAGTGTTTGCAGAAACGCATCCCGAGGGCACCGAGGTCGAGGGCGAAGTCAAGAACATCACCGAGTTCGGCCTGTTCATCGGTCTGGAAGGCGACATCGACGGTATGGTGCACCTTTCGGACATCAGCTGGGACGAGCGCGGCGAAGACGCGATCCAGAGCTACAAGAAGGGCGACGTCGTTCAGGCGGTCGTTTCCGAAGTGGACGTGGAGAAAGAGCGTATCTCGCTGTCGATCAAGAACCTGGGCGGCGACAAGTTCGCCGAGGCCGTGGGCGGCGTGAAGCGCGGATCGATCATTACCGTCGAGGTCACCTCGATCGAGGATGGCGGCATCGAGGTGGAATACGAAGGCATGAAATCCTTCATCCGCCGCTCCGACCTGTCGCGTGACCGCTCCGAGCAGCGCCCCGAGCGTTTTTCGGTCGGTGACAAGGTCGACGTGCGCGTGACCAATGTCGACAGCAAGACCCGCCGTCTGGGCCTGTCGATCAAGGCGCGCGAGATCGCCGAAGAGAAAGAAGCCGTGCAACAGTACGGCAGCTCGGACTCGGGCGCATCGCTTGGGGATATCCTGGGCGCCGCTCTTAAGGGCGACGAGGACAAATAAGCCGGCTACGGTTGGAAAATTGGAAAGGCCCCGCCATTGCGCGGGGCCTTTTTGCGTTTTGTGCCGGTCTACCGGCGAAGTCTCGATCCGAGGCAGTTTTCGCGCATCTCGCACCGTCTTCGAGCCGATTGCATGCCCAAGCGACAGGAGGCCACCGGGCGCGTCCGAATCATGACCAAATGCGCCTGACCCTGCCGCCAGGGGGTGCCGCGATGCCCGCCTTTCGGGTAGGCAAACATCAGCACGCGGCAGCGCCGCGCGCTTTTTCCTCGCGAATTTCCGAGTTTATCCGGTAGGTTGCAGTTCCTAATTGCGCTTTTTCTATCTATAGTCGTGTAAATCGATACGCTGTGCGAACTAAGAACAATGCCCGGGGGGAACCGATGATAAGGTCGGAATTAATTCAGAAGATCGCCGACGAGAATCCACATCTGTATCAGCGTGACGTCGAGCGCATCGTGAACACTATTTTCAATGAAATCACCAATGCCATGGCCGAAGGCAACCGTGTCGAACTGCGCGGCTTCGGAGCGTTCTCGGTCAAGAAACGCGATGCCCGGACCGGGCGCAACCCGCGCACCGGCGAGTCGGTGCAGGTCGAGGAAAAACATGTGCCGTTCTTCAAGGCTGGGAAGCTTTTGCGTGAACGGCTGAACGGGAAGTCCTGATGCGTTATATCCGTTACCTTTCGATCGCAATCTTTGGACTGGCGCTTATCTTGATCGCGCTGGCCAACCGGCAGTTTGTCGAGGTGCAGATCCTGCCGCAGGAACTGGGCGGCATGGCAGCGCTGAACCCGTCCTACGAACTTCCGCTGTTCATCGTGATGTTCGGTGGCATCCTTGCGGGCTTGGTGATCGGGTTCATCTGGGAATGGATCCGCGAGGCCAAGGAGCGCGCGGCGGCGGCGCGGCAGGCGCGCGAGATGGCGGCGCTGCGCGCAGAGGTTCGGCGGCTGAAAGGCGAGAAGCACAAGGACCAGGACGAGGTGCTTGCGCTTCTGGACGAGGCCAGCTAACCGACTGCGTCATGGCGCAGGACATCCGGATCAAAATGTGCGGGCTGACCCGGCCCGAGGATATTCCTGCCGCAGTGGCGGCGGGGGCAGCCTATGTGGGGTTCGTGTTCTTTCCCAAGTCGCCGCGCTACGTGACGCCTCAGCTGGCGCGCGAGATGGCACTGGCGGTGCCGCCCGGCGTGGCCAAGGTTGCGCTGGTGGTGGATGCGGACGACGCCTTGCTGGACGAGCTGACGGGCGTCGTGCCGCTGGACATGTTGCAATTGCATGGACAGGAGCCCCCCGAGCGGGTCGCCGAGATCAAGGCCCGCTATGGCCTGCCGGTGATGAAAGCGGTCGGTGTGCGCGAGGCGGGCGACCTGGAGGTGATCGACCGGTACGCGGCGGTGGCGGACCAGATCCTGCTGGATGCCAAGCCGCCGAAGGACGCCACCCGCCCGGGCGGAAATGCCGAAAGCTTTGACTGGAACCTGATCGCGGGGCGGGACTGGTCCGTGCCGTGGATGCTGGCCGGTGGGCTGACCGTGGACAACGTGGCCGAAGCGATCCGGGTGACGGGGGCGCGGCAGCTTGATCTGTCGTCCGCGCTGGAAAGTGCGCCGGGGGTCAAGGACCACGGCAAGATGCGTGCCTTCGCCGACGCGGCGCGGGCATGATCCGGTTCCGCGAGGCGGCAGAGGCGGATGTCGCTGCCGTGGTGGCGCTTTTGACAGATGACATGCTGGGGCAGAGGCGCGAGGGCGCCGAGCCCGAACTCTACCAGGCCGCCTTTGCGCGGATGCGGGTTGAGGGTAGCAACCATCTGATCGTGGGCGAGGACGAGACGGGCCGGATCGTCGCCACCTACCAGATCACCTTCATCAGCGGGCTGTCGCTGCGTGCCGCGCGGCGGGCGCAGGTGGAAAGCGTGCGCGTGGCGGGCGATATGCGCGGGCAGGGCGTGGGCGAGGCGATGTTCGAGGACGTCAAGGCGCGGGCGAGGGCCGCGGGCTGCACGCTGGTGCAACTGACGATGAACTCAGGCCGGAAAGATGCCAACCGGTTCTACGAGCGGATCGGTTTTGTCGCGTCGCATACCGGGTTCAAGCTGGCACTGGATTGACGCCTCACTCCGCTTTGCCCAAGCTGGCGAAAAGGAGAGACGCATGAGCCGCCAGGATCTGGACGATGTTTACGGGGCCAAGACGCCCGAGGAATCGCGGGCGATCTACGACAGTTGGTCCACCGGCTATGATGCCGATTGCCTGAGCCAGGGGTTCCGCCTGCCCGGTCTGGGCGCGGCGCTGCTGGGCCGGTATCTGGGCGAGGCGGACGCGCCGGTGCTGGACGCGTGTTGTGGCACCGGGCTGGTGGGCGAGACGCTGCGGCTGATGGGATATGGCCGGGTTGTGGGCTGCGACCTCTCGACCGAGATGCTGAGTTTTGCCGAGAGAACCGGCGCCTACGAGCGGCTGGAGGTGGCCGATACTGGCGTGGGGTTGCCCTTTGACGACGACGCTTTTGCGGGATTTGTCTGCGTCGGGGCGTTCGGGCCGGGCCATGCGCCGCCTGTGACGCTGGAACATCTGGCGCGGGTGACACGGCCCGGGGGTATTGGCGTGTTCAACCTGCTGGATGCGACTTTTGAGGATCAGGGCTTTCCGCCGGTGCTGGAAAAGCTTGCGGCGTCCGGCGCGTGGAAGGTCATTTACAGCACGCCACCCTTCCGGCCCTTCCTTCTGGCCGAGCCGGACTTGCTGAGCACCGGCTATGTCGTGCGGGTGAGGTGAGCGCCCGAGAATATTCGTACGAATATTCTTGGGGCCGCGTGTCGCAGAGGAATGCGCTGGAAACCGGCGGGCCCGTGGCCTATTGAGGCGCAAGCAAACAGGGATGATGACCATGAACGATCTCTTCAACTCCTTCATGACCGGCCCGGACGAGAAGGGCCGTTTCGGAGACTTCGGCGGGCGATTCGTGTCCGAGACGCTGATGCCGCTGATTCTGGAACTGGAAGAGCAGTACGAGAACGCCAAGACCGACCAGAGCTTCTGGGACGAGATGGATTTCCTGTGGAAGCATTACGTCGGCCGGCCGAGCCCGATGTACCACGCCGAGGGCCTGACAGAGCGGCTGGGCGGTGCCAAGATCTACATGAAGCGCGACGAGTTGAACCACACCGGCGCGCACAAGATCAACAACGTGCTGGGACAGATCCTGCTGGCGCGGCGTATGGGCAAGACGCGCATCATCGCCGAGACCGGTGCGGGCCAGCATGGGGTGGCCACGGCGACGGTCTGTGCCAAGTTCGGGCTGAAATGCGTGGTCTACATGGGCGCGCATGACGTCGAGCGTCAGCGGCCAAACGTGTTCCGCATGAAGCTGCTGGGCGCCGAGGTGGTGCCGGTGACCAGCGGACGCGGCACGCTGAAGGACGCGATGAACGACGCGCTGCGCGACTGGGTGACCAATGTGCGTGACACGTTCTACTGCATCGGCACGGTGGCGGGGCCGCACCCCTATCCGGCGATGGTGCGTGATTTCCAGTCGATTATCGGCAAGGAAGCCAAAGAACAGATGCAGGAGGCCGAGGGCCGCCTGCCCGACACGATCATCGCCGCCATCGGTGGCGGGTCGAACGCGATGGGGCTGTTCTACCCGTTCCTTGACGACAAAGAGGTCAACATCATCGGCGTCGAGGCCGGCGGCAAGGGCGTGAACGAGAAGATGGAACACTGCGCGTCGCTGACCGGCGGGCGGCCCGGGGTGCTGCATGGCAACCGGACCTACCTGTTGCAGGACGATGACGGGCAGATCCTTGAAGGCTACTCGATCTCGGCGGGCCTCGATTATCCGGGCATCGGGCCAGAGCATTCGTGGCTGCACGAGATCGGGCGCGCAAAATATGTCTCGATCACCGACAAGGAAGCGTTGGAAGCGTTCAAGCTGTGCTGCGAGGCCGAGGGGATCATCCCGGCGCTGGAGCCGTGTCACGCGCTGGCGCATGTGATGAAGATCGCGCCGGAGCTGCCGAAGGATCACATCCTGTGCATGAACATGTGTGGACGGGGCGACAAGGACATTTTTACCGTCGCACGGCACCTGGGCTTCGAGATGGGTGAGGGCGACTAGGGCACCACGCGCCCGGGTAAGGAATGAGGGCGTTCAGTCGTCGTCCTCTTCGTCCTCGGTTTCCTGGCCTTGGTCGTCCGAGGTATTTTCATCGTTGCCGCGGTCTTCGTCGTCTGCGGCTTCGTCACCGTCGGAATCGGGCTGGCCGTCTTCGCGAATTGAGTCGTCGAAAAGGAAACCAGCCGCGTTGAGCTCCAACTGTTCCGGCTTGGAGTCAGCGACAGAGTCGTCGGCCATAGCCGCACTGGAAAGCAGGATAGCGGTCGCGGAGAAAGCAATAATGCGTCGCATACGGGTCTCCTTCGCTTACTGGTACTAGCGCGCTGGCCGGCGCGTTTTACACACTTGAGGTAGCGCCGTGAGGGTGCAGAGCAAGTTGGCTCCGAGGGAACTCGCGATCCTGGCGATAGGTTGCCATCGGCGAAAACATATCACACGGATGCTATCGCCGACGCTCGGCGCCGAGAGATAGACGACGCGCCGGACGATGACATCCGGCGCGCCGTTCCATCGTCATTCGGATCGCATATCTTCGTCAGCTTACACGAGCGAGTAGTAGTAGATCACGACAGGAACAGTCGTTTCGTCGCTGGCGTTCTGCGTGTCGCTTGCGCTGGAGTCACTGTTGCCCGAGGCATCGGAGCTGTCGCCGCTGTCCATGTTCTTGCTTTCGGACGTGCCTGCGGTCATGTCGAGCGCCTTCGTCCCGGCGCCGCGATATTCGACGGGCGAAAGCGCACCGGAGTCATCGGAGTCCATCGCGTCGAAACGCTTTTCCATCGCCTTCTGGCTCCAGTCCTTGTCGACTTCGCCTTCGTATTCAGCTTGGGTTATGACGCCGTCGCCGTTGCCATCGTACATCTTGAACCGATCAACGGCCGTCTTGGCAAACCGCTCGGCGTCGTCGGTGTCTTCGGATACGGCCGACTTCATCTCCGAGTCGCCGCTTTTCCAGATCTTGTTGGTCAAGTTCTGCCATTCCTCGACCGACATTTCGGACTTGCCACCGGTGTCAAGGTTAGACCAGTCGCGCGAATTGCCGTCGGTCTGCGACGTGTTCTTGGCCTCCTGCTGTTTCTCTTGAGCGTTGCCGATGCAGTTGGTCATTTCCTCGCGGTCGACCGAGCCGTCCTTGTTGAGGTCGAGTGCTGCGAATTCGGCGTCGCGTGCGTCCTTGATTTCCTGCTCGCTCATGAAGCCGTCCTTGTTCTGGTCGGCCGGCATGAAGGCGGTTTCGCAGAAGTCGGGCATGTCGGTTTCGGCATCGTTCTGCTGGGCCAGCGCGGGGGCGGCTGTGGCCAGCGCGGCGGATGTCAGGATGGTTGTTGTCAGGGTCTTCATCTTGATGTCTCCTTTCGTTTTTTCAAACGGTCGGGAGGACGGGTGTGGCGTCACTCCTCCGATATTGACGTCCCGGAGAAAGAACGTGCCGTCGCGATGTGAGTTCCTGAATTTCTGCCGAATGCCGGGCACCATGCACAGAATTCGATCAGCCTGTGGGCCGCAGGCGAGTCCCTGAATGCGCATCCGGGGAGCGGCGAGAGAGCCTTATGATGTCTCGCCGGAGGCGTGCTGTTTCAGCACGTCGATGGGTACGATATCGAGCGCGCGGGCGTGGGTCGCCTCGAGCCGCACCTTGGGCGCGCAGCCTTCGTCATGGGCTTGCAGGAAGCGGCTAGCGCAGAGGCACCAGTGGTCGCCGGGCTTGAGACCGTCAAAGCCGAATTCGGGACGCGGTGTGGAGAGGTCGTTGCCTACGTATTTCGAATAGGCGAGGAATTCGGCGGTCATCAGGGCGCAGACCGTGTGGCTGCCCTGGTCTTCGGCGCAGGTGTTGCAATGTCCGTCTCGGAAAAAGCCGGTCATGGGCGCGGTGGAGCAGCTTTCGAGCTTGCCGCCCAGCACGTTGACGGAGGTGTCCATTTCGATTGCCATGCGATGCTCCCTGGTCCGGTTGGGCATATCCTGCACGCCAGGCGGAAGCGGGGCAAGGGAGGCGGTGTGTCGCGGCGTCAGAGCGCGCCCGCGATGCGGCGGAACATGGCGATGTTGGCGTCATTCGCGCCCGGTTCGCGAAAGGCGCGGTCGGCGGCGGTGGTGACGATGACCACGTCACGCGCCTGGTCGATATAGATATACTGCCCGTAGATGCCGCGCGCCATGAACTGGCCCGACTCCGAGCCTTCGGGGATCCACCATTGGTAGCCGTAGCCGATCTGGCCCGGATGGGTCGGGGCGCTGGGTTGCGTGGACGCGGCGATCCAGTCGGCGGGGACCACCTGTTGGCCGCCTAGCTGTCCGTTCTGTTCGATCATCAGGCCGAAGCGGGCATAGTCGCGGGTGGTCAGGTTGAGGCCGCCGAGCACGAAGGCGACGCCTTCGCCGTCGGTGATATAGTAGGGCTCGGACTCGAGCCCGAGCGGCGCGATGATCTTTTCCGACAAAAGCGAGGGGATGTCGCGGCCCGTGGCACCGCGAATGACCATGCCAACGACATGCGTGTCGATTGAGACGTATTGCCAGCGTTCGCCGGGGGGCGTGTCGGGGGCGTCCAGCCCGGCGGCGAAACCGTCCATGCTGCCGCCCAGAGCCAGCACACGGCCCATGCGGTTTATGTCGGAATCGTAATCCAGGTAATCCTCGTCAAAGCGCACGCCGCTGGTCATTTGCAGGACGTTGCGGATCGTGGCCCCGTCATAGGCGCTGTCTTTCAGTTCGGGCGCGTATTGCGTGACGGGGTCGTCGAGGGAGGCGATATAGTCCTCGTTTACCACGACGCCCATCAGCGCGGAAAGGAAGGACTTGGCCACGGACCAGCTGATGCGGCGGTCATCCGGTGCGGTTTCGAGGTGGTAGCTTTCGTGGACGACTTCGCCTTGGTGGAGCACGAGCAGCGAGGTAACGGCGCGGTCTTCGATCCAGTCTAGCGTGCCTTCGGTCAGGGTGATGGGGTCCCCCGGCGGCAGAGGCATGACAGGCCCGTCGCCACGTGGCACGGGCGTGTGCAGGAAAGCGCTGTTCATGTTGGAGAAATTTTCAACGATATGCTCGGACGCGAAAAGCGTGTTGACCGCCATGAGCCGCGCGATTTCCTCGCGCTTCCAAAGGCCGATACCGATGGCGACGATCGCTAGAAAGCCGAGTATCCGGAGCGTCCATTTCAGGATGCCGCGCATGACAAGATCCTCCCTTTGGTGCAGGAAAGCACCCGGTGCGTCTGGCGGCAAGGAGAACGCGGCGTTACCGGAACTTGTCCATCAGCTTTTGCAGCGGGCTGCGGTCTTCGGTGTCGGACGGAGCGGAGGGCGCGTCCGGCTTTGCAGCCGGTTTCGCGTTGGCTTGAGGTTTCGCGTCGGCTTGAGGTTTCGGGGTGGATTTCGAGGAGCGGGCGGGCGCGGTGCGCAGGGAGACGGCATTGAGGAACTTGTCATTGTGGCCTGCGGCCAATTCGGGTGCGCCGTCGGAGATGCCGCGCAGTAGGTCGTCGAGCCAGTCGGCATCGGCCTTGGCGAAATCCTGAAGCACGTAATGCGACACCAGGTCCTTGCGGCCCGGGTGGCCGATGCCAAGGCGAACGCGGCCGTAATCCTCGCCGATATGCGCGTGGATGGAGCGCAGGCCGTTGTGGCCTGCATGGCCGCCGCCCTGTTTGACGCGGCATTTGCCGGGGGCAAGGTCCAGCTCGTCATGGAAGACGATGACGTCCGAGGGCTCCAGCTTGTAAAAGCGCATGGACTCGCCGACCGACTGGCCGGACTTGTTCATGAAGGTTTCGGGCTTGAGCAGCAGGACTTTGTCAGAGCCGAGCTTGCCCTCGGTCAGCTGGCCTTGAAACTTGGATCGCCAAGGCGCGAAGCCGTGATCGGAGGCGATGCGGTCGAGCGCCATGAAACCGATATTGTGGCGGTTTTTCTCATATTTTCCGCCCGGATTTCCCAGGCCCACGAAAAGCAGCATTGCCGATCACCCGTTCTTTGGTGAGGATGGTCTACGCGGCGGGGCGCGTTGAATCAACACGTGAGCGGCAAGGACGGGCAGGGGAAATGGGCGAATACGCGGTGAACGGTGTCACGCTGGTGGTGCCCGACGAGATGCTGAACGACCGGGTCGCGGGCAAGCTGGCCAGCGGCGCCTACGAGGCGCATGAGGCCCATGCGGCGCAGATGCGGCTGCGCAAAGGGATGCGCGTGCTCGAGCTGGGCGCGGGGGTGGGGTACATCGCCTCGATCTGCGCGGGCGTGGCTGGCGCCGAGAACGTCGTCACGGTAGAGGCCAACCCCGCGATGCTGCCGGTGATCCGCGCCAACCTCGATCGGAACGGGCATCAGGCAACGCGGCTTGTCCACGGGGCGGTGACCGGGGATGGGGACGCGGACGAGATCGCGTTCGATCCCAAGAAGGTGTTCTGGGCAGGGCGGATCGCCGACGAGGAAGCCGATCCCGAAAAGCTGGTGTCGGTGCCTATGCTGCCGTTGGCGGGGCTGCTGAAAGAATACCGACCGCATCTGGTGATCATGGACGTGGAAGGCGCTGAGCGGCATCTGTTCGGTGCTCCGTGGCCCGCGCATGTGCGGGCGGTGATGATGGAGCTGCACCCAAACCAGTATCCCGACCGGGTGATCAAGCAAATCGTGGATTGCATGTCGGACTCGAACCTGACCTACGATCCGGGGCCGTCGCGGGGACGGATCCTGTGCTTCCGGCGCGTGCGGCACACATGAAAAAACGCGAGGGCCGGGGGCCCTCGCGCTGGTGTTTTCGCAAGCGGGGGAAGGGCTTAGTCTTCGCCGCCTTCCGCTTCTTCGACGCTGTCCGGGCCGGCCTCTTGTTCGGTTGCCGGGACCTCATCGGCTGCGACGTCTTCGTCTTCCTCTTCATCGCTGTCGGATTTCAGAGCCGACGGAGCCGCGATGTTGCAGATCACGAAGTCACGGTCGGTGATCGTGGGCTTCGCGCCCTGGGGCAGCTCGACCTGGCTGATGGTGATCGTGTCGCCGATGTTCTCCATCAGGCTGAGGTCGACGGTGATGCTTTCGGGGATGTCGCCAGCGGTGACGACAAGCTCGATCTCGTTGCGGATCACGGTCAGGACGCCGGTTTTCAGCGCTTCGCACTCTTCCTCGTTGATGAACTCGACGGGGATGAAGAGGTTGATCTTGGTGGTGCGGCGCAGGCGCATCAGGTCGAAGTGGGTCGGAAGGTCCTTGACCACGTCGCGCTGAACGTCGCGGCAGATCACGCGGACGTCGTCGTGCCCGTCAACCTTGAGGTTGAAGAGGGTGGACTTGAACCGGCCTTGTTTCAGCCGCTTCAACAGGACGTTGAACGGAATGTTGACGGGCAGCGGATCGACGTCGCCCCCGAATACGATCCCCGGAACCATGCCATCGCGGCGTGCAGCACGAGCGGCGCCCTTGCCCGTCCCCGTGCGTTCCTGGGCGTGAAGATCAGGAATTTCTCCAGCCATTTGTGTTCTCCATATGCAAAGGCGGGGCTCCTCCAAGGCTGTAGCCCCGCGTGAAGCCGTCCCTGTAGAGGAATACGGGCGGCTTGAAAAGACCAAATATGCAAGGTCTTTCGGGATTCAGCGGGTCAGGTGCGCGCGGTCTCGGCGGGCGGTGTCATACGGCCCCAGGAGACGCCTTCGAGCAGGGAGGGGTCGACGTCGCCGCCGTGCAGGACGCTGACATCACCGGTGGCTTCCATCACCACGGCACGGACTTGGTCGGGCTGAAGCGCGTTGGCCTCGCGCAGCTTGGCGCGGATGTCGGCGCGGGTGACGCGGGCGAGGCGCAAATTGTCGTCGAGAATGCGGCCCTCGTGCATCAGGATGATGGGGCGCGTATCCACCAGGTGTTCCACGGCGCGAAAATGCACGCGCAGCGCCGAGATGGCGAAGCGCAGGGCGAAGAGTGCGGCGAGCGCGAGGATGCCGGGCAGGAAGCGGCTGGAGGTGGTCATCAGCGTGGCGACGACCGAGCCGCTGGCCAGCGTCAGGGCGAAGTCGAAGCTGGACATCTTGGAGAAGGAGCGCAGCCCGTTGACGCGGGCCAGCAGGATGATGACGGCGACCGCCACGACGGTCTGAAGGACGGTATCGGGCATGTCAGCCTCCTTTCATTTCGGGATCGTCGAAGCACCCGCGTCCATTGCGGATGGCGATCAGGCTGAGGACCGTGATGACGCCGGCGGCGGCCAGCCCCATGATGCGCTCAACGAGGCCGTCCCATCGGGTGCCCATCGTCAGAAAGATCGGCGCGAGCACGACCCAGACCGCGCCGAAAGCGATCATGGCGCGGGCTGCCCACGGTGCGACGCGGCGCAGGCCGCTGGTCATCGTCGCGGGCACGATGGTGAAGAGCGCGCCCAGCATGTAGACGAGGTAGATATGGATGACGACGCCCTCGTTGTCGCCGTCGCCATATTCATTCCGGGCGCCCACAATGACCACGATCCCTGCGATGGCCGCGAGGCTGACAACGCCGATCGACCAGCCGGACCTGCCCAGGTGGTCATGCGACGCCGCAAGCGCGGTGGCCATTACGCCAATGGCAAACCCGTAGAGCGCCACGTCCATGATGATTTCCGACTCGCCCGCGGCAAGGTCGCTGATCGTATCCGACCACCAGTTGTAGTTTGGCACGTAAAAGGGCGCGATAAAGGTTCCGAGGACGAGGCTGATACAACCGGCAATGCCGAGAATCCCCAACAAAATCATGAGGACCGGACGCTTGCGGTGCGCCGGATCGAAATCTTCCCTGTCGATTTGCGCCATCCGTCCTGTCCCCGTTCACCACGATGAAGCGTGAACGCGGTCAGGTAGGGCGATGTTCCCGGCCTATTGCCAATCGCCGGAGAAGTTCTTGGGCACCATCAGGATACCGCGGTCGACTTTGTTGATATCGGTGTGCCCGCAAAAGGCCATCGACACATCAAGCTCCTTGTGGATGCACTGGAGTGCCTTGGTCACGCCTTCCTGCCCCATAGCGCCAAGGCCGTAGACGTAGGCGCGGCCGATATAGGTCCCTTTGGCGCCGAGCGCGATGGCCTTGAGCACGTCCTGGCCCGAGCGGATGCCGCTGTCGAAATGCACCTCGATCTTGTCGCCGACAGCGTCCATGATCTGGGGCAGGGCGCGGATGGCGGAGAGCGCGCCGTCCAGCTGCCGGCCACCGTGGTTGGACACCACGATGGCGTCGGCGCCGACATTCAGCGCCTCCTTGGCATCGCGCGGGTCGATGATGCCTTTGATGATCAGCTTGCCGTCCCACATCTTGCGGAACTCGCGGATGCGGTCCCAGTTGAGCGCCTCGTCGAAAGCCTCCGCCGTCCAGGAACTGAGCGAAGACGGATCGGTGACGCCCTTGGCATGGCCGACGATATTGCCGAAGAACCGCCGCTTGGTGCCAAGCATCCCGAGGCCCCACTGCACCTTGGTCATCATGTCGGCAATGGACTTGACAGTTAGTTTAGGCGGCGCGCTGAGGCCGTTCTTGAGGTCCTTGTGGCGCTGGCCCAGCACTTGCAGATCGACGGTGATGACCGCCGCCGAGCAGTTTGCGGCCTTGGCGCGGTCGAAAAGCCGCTGCATAAAGTCGTTATCTTTCAAGGTGTAAACCTGAAACCAGAACGGCTTTTGTGTGTGGGCCGCCACGTCCTCGATCGAGCAGATGGACATGGTCGAGAGCGTGTAGGGCACGCCGAATTTCTCGGCGGCGCGGGCGGCCTTGATCTCGCCATCGGCGTGCTGCATCCCCGTCAGGCCCACGGGGGCGAGGGCGACGGGCATCGAGATGTCCTGACCGATCATCTGGCTGGCGGTGGAGCGGTTTGACATGTCCACGGCGATGCGCTGGCGCAGGTATATATCACTGAAATCGCTGGTGTTCTCGCGGAAGGTCTGTTCCGTCCAGCTGCCCGATTCCGCGTAGTCGTAGAACATCTTGGGCACGCGGCGGCGGTAGATCTTTTTCAGGTCGTCGATATTGGTGATGACGGGCATGGCGCTGGCTCGGGCATTGGTCAGGTTTCATGACCACTAGCCCGGATCGGGTCCGCTTGTCCATGCGACCGCGTGCCGGGATGGGTGCGAGGGATGGCAGGAAAACGACCAGGTATGTCGGGAATCGGCATTTATTGCAGCGTGAACACTTTCAGCATGAGATGAACTCGTTTGAGCCCGGAGGCCCGATGACCCTGACTGTCGCCGCGACCCAGATGCGCTGTAGCTGGGATATGGAGGAAAACCTGCACAAGGCCGAGCGCCTGATCCGCGAAGCCGCGGCGCAGGGCGCACAGGTGATCCTGCCGCAGGAAAGCGTGGGGCTGCATTTCTTCGGGTTCATGGATTGGAAGCCCGAGCATTTCCAACTGGCACAGAGCGTGGACGGCCCCATCGTGCGGCATATGCAGGCGGTTGCGCGGGACTTGGGCGTGGTGATCCCGGTCAATTTCTTCGAGAAGGCGAACAACGCCTATTTCAACACGAACGCGGTCATCGATGCCGATGGCACGGTTCTGGGTGTCTACCGCAAGACGCATATCCCCGGTGGTCCGCCTGGGTGTTTCGAGAAGATCTACACCAGCTATGGCGATACCGGGTTCCAGGTGTTCGAGACGGCCCATGGCAAGGTCGGTGCCGCGATCTGCTGGGATCAGTGGTTTCCGGAATCGGCGCGGATCATGGCGCTGAAGGGTGCCGATGTATTGCTTTATCCCACCGCGATCGGGTCGGATTGCCACGATCATTGGGAGACGGTCATGCGCGGTCACGCGGGCGCCAACCTGACGCCGCTGGTGGCGGCGAACCGGGTCGGGCGCGAGGCGGGCGATCTGGGTGAAACCGAATTCTGGGGGCAATCGTTCATCGCCGGACCGAAAGGCGAGATCCGGAAGCGGGCCGACGATCGGTCGGAGATGGTCATCGTGGAAAGCTTCGACCTTGAGGAAATCGCGGAGATGCGCGCCGGCTGGGGCGTGTTCCGCGACCGCCGGCCCGATGCCTATGGTCCGCTTCTGACGATGGACGGGACGCGGCGCGCGCTTTAGGCCGAGTGCGCGCCGTCGGCGAGGCCCTTGACGAAGTCGAGCACCTGCGCAGGGCTTTCGCCGTCGGCCAGCTTGCCCACGATGGCCGAGCCCACGACGCAGCCATCGGCGACCGAGGCGATCTCGCGGCTGCTTTCCGGCGTGCGGATGCCGAAGCCGACCACGATGGGCAGGTCGGTATGCGACTTGATCCGGGTCACCTCGGGGCGGACATCAGCGGCCTCGGCCGCGGCGGCACCGGTGATGCCGGTGATCGAGACGTAGTAGACGAAGCCCGACGTGTTGGTCAGCACCTTGGGCAGGCGCTTGTCATCGGTGGTAGGGGTCGCCAGACGGATGAAGTTCAGCCCGGCCTTCTGCGCGGGCACGCAAAGCTCGTCGTCTTCCTCGGGCGGCAAATCCACCACGATGAGGCCGTCGATGCCAGCCTCCTTGGCGTCCTTCAGAAACGTCTCGACCCCGCGATTGTAGATCGGGTTGTAGTAGCCCATGAGCACGATGGGCGTGGTGTCGTCGCCTTTGCGGAATTCGGCGGCCATGTCGAGCGTGCGTTGCAGGTTCATCCCGCCTTCGAGCGCGCGCTGGCCGGCAAGCTGGATGGTGGGGCCGTCGGCCATGGGATCGGTGAAGGGCAGGCCCAGTTCGATGATGTCCACGCCGGCGGCGGGCAGGCCCTTGACCACCTCGAGCGAGGTGTCGAAATCGGGGTCGCCGGCCATGACGTAAGCCACGAAGGCCTTCTTGTTTGCGTTGCGCAGGTCTTCGAATTTGGCGTCGATGCGTGTCATGTCGCGGTCCCGTCGTAATGTTCCGGCATGGTTTGGCGAATGCGGCGCGGAATTGCAATGGGATGTGCGTGTGGAGCGCGCAGGATTCGAGTATTTGGGGCAAGAAAAAGCGGGGGCGTTGCGCTGGGCGCGGCTTGGGCATAGAAGGCGCCGGAACGAGAGCAAAGAGGTGCATCATGGGCTTCAAGATGGGAATCGTGGGGCTGCCCAACGTGGGCAAGTCGACGCTGTTCAACGCGCTGACCCGGACCGCCGCCGCGCAGGCGGCGAATTTTCCGTTCTGCACGATCGAGCCCAATGTGGGCGAGGTTGCGGTGCCCGATGCGCGGCTGGACAAGTTGGCGGCGATCGCGCAGTCGAAATCCATCATCCCGACGCGCATGACCTTTGTCGATATCGCGGGCCTCGTGAAGGGCGCCAGCAAGGGCGAGGGGCTGGGCAACCAGTTCCTGGCCAATATCCGCGAGGTGGACGCGATTGCCCATGTGCTGCGCTGTTTCGAGGATGGCGACGTGACCCACGTGGAAGGTCGCGTGAACCCGGTGGAGGATGCCGAGGTGATCGAGACCGAGCTGATGCTGGCCGACTTGGAAAGCATCGAGAAGCGCCGCGCGGGTCTGGTGCGCAAGCTGAAGGGCAACGACAAGGAAGCCGTACAGGCCGACCGTCTGCTGGCCGCCGCGCAGGCGATGCTGGACGAGGGCAAGCCCGCGCGGCTGGTCGAGGTGGATGCCGAGGATATGAAGGCGTGGAAGAACCTGCAACTGCTGACCTCGAAGCCGATCCTGTATGTTTGCAACGTGGACGAGGCCAACGCGGCGGATGGCAACGATCATTCCGCCGCCGTGGCGAAGATGGCCGAGGCGCAGGGGGCGGCGCATGTGATCATCTCGGCCCAAATCGAGGAAGAGATCAGCCAGCTGGACGCCG
Source organism: Roseovarius sp. THAF9 (assembly GCF_009363715.1). Taxonomy (NCBI): domain Bacteria; kingdom Pseudomonadati; phylum Pseudomonadota; class Alphaproteobacteria; order Rhodobacterales; family Roseobacteraceae; genus Roseovarius; species Roseovarius sp. THAF9. Next base: position 3,107,767 of record NZ_CP045404.1, on the reverse strand, counting down.
AGGAAGCCGAGATGTTCCTCGAGGAAATGGGGCTGGAAGAGGCCGGGTTGGACCGGCTTATCCGGGCAGGCTATGACCTTCTGCACCTCGAGACCTATTTCACTGTAGGCCCCAAAGAAGCGCGCGCCTGGACGATCCGCACCGGCACGGCGGCGCCGCAGGCCGCGGGGGTCATTCACGGAGATTTCGAGAAAGGCTTCATCCGGGCCGAGACGATTGCCTACGAGGATTTCGTCGGACTGGGCGGCGAGCAGGCGGCGAAGGAAGCGGGCAAGATGCGGGCCGAGGGCAAAAGCTATGTCGTCAAAGATGGCGATGTGCTGCACTTCTTGTTCAACACCTGAAGTGTCAGCGGCGCCCCGGTGGCTGTGTACACGTTGATGCGACACGTTTGTGCGCAAACCAGGAATGATACTCTTGCGCAGGTGCCCGGTCGTGCGGCGGTCGCCGGAAATGAATTTGGACCGAGAGAAGGTTTTTCGCCGACAGGGCAGAATGGCCTTGTAATTCGTAGGTTTGCTTGGCTATACGCGTCGGCGGAGACGTGGCCGAGTGGTCGAAGGCGCTCCCCTGCTAAGGGAGTAGGCCCGGAAGGGTCTCGAGGGTTCGAATCCCTTCGTCTCCGCCACTTGCTCATGAGAAAGCGTTCTCCAGATCCGGCTGCGGCCGGATTTTCTCGTTGTGTTCAAGGGTTATGTGGGTGGGGCTGAGCACCAGCTTCCGCGCTGGAAGGCCTGGAAGCGGTCTCTCAGGGTGGATTTTCTCCGGAACTCATGACTGCGCGGATTTGGTGAATAGGTTGTAAATCTCTGAATTAAAATGGTTTTACAGAGTTCCCGGCTAAACACTTCGACGCCAATCGCGTTCGCGAGATGGAACCCGTATCAAACCCATGGATGCCAACATCGGCCGAGAACAATTAAGCTCTGCGTGCACGCCTCTCCGCTTCTGGGCGATCAAAGGCCGCAGCGGGCCAGGCATTCCGTTCTGGCCGCTCCATCCGCCCCGCACGAATAAGGGCGGGATACCGCTCCTAATCGTCGGCGTCGATGCCGGGAAGGACGCGGTCTATGCCCGCCTGCGCCTGACCGAGCCCGGCCCCCGGAGCGATCCACTTCTGCGTCCGCCTCGACGCCGACTACTCTCGGCGGCTGACCGCCGAGCGCGTCTTCACCCGCTTTCAGCGCGGGCGCCGCATCCGCTCCTGACATCCCAAGCTCGACGGCGAACGCAACGAGGCCCTCGACAACGTCGTCTACGCCCAGGCCTCCCTGCATGGCCTGATAGGCATGGGGCTAAGGTTGAGCGAGGAGGTGGAGGGGATCACCACTCAGGCCGCCAAAATGGGAAAACCGCTACGATCGGCAACGCAGACCTTGATTAGGTTCCGGAGGATGGGGTAATCCAAATATTGTGGGTTTCAGTCGGCGCAACCACTGCATGTCCCAAAAACCAATAAAGAAGACCAGCAGGCCACAGTTTATGATATCCCAATCGCACTCGGCAGAACCGTGCTTAGAAGACAATGCTGTCCAAAGGCAGAGAAAGCTGGGTGCAGTGTACACTCCGTCCAAACTTGCAGATTGGGTCGCTCGTCTTTTTATTGAGATGGGTTCGCTTCCAGAAAACTCACTCATTTGCGATCCTGCGTGTGGCGACGGAGAGCTTCTGCATTCCGTAATGCTACACCAACCGAGCGTTGTAGCTCTTGGCCTTGATGTCGACCCCTCCGCAACCTTACAAGCCGCAGAAAGGCTCGGAACAGCAGCTAAAATTTACACCCGCGACGCCCTGAAAAATCCATTCAAAGTATGCATCCCGACTTGGGCTACTGGACTGAACTCTGCCAGTCTCGATGGCGTAATCGCAAATCCTCCATGGGGAGCAGAGCTCACAGCGTCGCGGGAAGAGCTTCATTCCATCGGCTACAAGCTGGCAAGGGGCCAATTTGATAGCTGGGACCTATTCATCGAGGCATCACTTCGGAACCTGGCGCCGTACGGAATCGCCGCATTCATTATTCCCGACTCGTTATTCCTCCCGGAGCACAGTCGCACACGCGAGATTTTGCACACATCCACGACTATCAGGTTTGTCGCTCGCCTCGGGGAAGGCTTCTTTCCTCGCGTCTTTCGAGGAACGACCGTTGTCCTGTTTGAAAATATCAATCCCAGCCCAGATCACGAAATCGAGACGCTCCGCTTCAACAAGCAGGATCGCCGATCGATATTTTCTGGAGATGCTGAGTTTGATGAAATTCGGCGCGAAAAGTCTATCAGAATACCTCAGTCTCGATTTCAGAAAGACCACTACGGAAGATGGGATGTCGATAGCAAAACATCGGAAGACCATAGCATTCAAAACTTCTCGGCAGCACGCTCATCATGGACAGATTGGCTTGTTTCTGGACGCGGAGTAGAACTTTCGAAGTCTGGGCGAGTGCTGATCTGCCCCTCTTGCTCGTTTACCCGTCCAGCAACAAAACAAAAGCACCTTTCATGCGGCAACTGTGGATTCTCTGCGCCGGCCCACGAATTCCACGCCGAACAGATTATTTCCGAAGTACCCAATGCTGATGGGACCTTCCCCCTCCTTGTTGGAGAAGACGTGAAGAGATATTTCGCAGCACCAAGTCGATACATAAAAACGGGTATGCCTGGGATAAATTATAAAAGCCTTGAGGTCTATTCGCGTCGCAGACTTCTCATTCGGAAGACTGGCGTCGGCATCAAGGCATCCATAGTCGATGAGCCATGCATGACCAATCAGGTCGTCTTCCACTATTATCCCAATCCAAACGCAAATCCTCCTGAGTTCTTTCTGTCTTACTGCCTTGGCGTTTTATGTTCGCGCACTCTCTTGGCATACCACCTCAGAACAACAGGTGATAATGAGTGGCGCTCTCATCCCTACGTGACGCAAAAGGTCATTTCCGGTCTCCCCATCCCTATGCCTGAAGAAGGGAGCAGGAGCTGGGGCCAGGCAAAAGCAATTGCAGCATCTGTCGACAGAATGACCAAAGGCAGCATGCCCGCGACGGAAGCTGATATTGAAATCGAAAGTCTGGTCTCCGCGCTCTTTGGCTTTAACGAGACTTCCTACTCTTGGGTGGAGCACGTACTGGAACAGGCGGAGGCGCTAGAACCCATTCGAACATTGAGATTGGGCGAGGGGTTGCGTGTCGCGCCACGGTGGGTAGCTTGAATGTCCTACCGTTATATTGGCAACAAATCGCGCCTACTAAGACCACTGATCGAGCGCATAAGACAACTCGCACCTGAAGGTGCCGTTGTTTCCGATCTTATGTGTGGGACCGCAAGCGTCTCCGAAGCCCTTCGTGTTGCAGGCTACCGAGTGATTGCTTCCGACATGATGTCATATGCATTTCATCATGCTGTAGTGCGTTTGAAGCTCGATCGCCCCCCTTCGTTTTCCAGCGTGTCTGGAACCGGATACCTTGGAGTTCTCAAGCACCTTGAGACACTGCCTGGAGTATCTGGCCATTTTTTCCGCGAGTATTCACCAGGAGGACAACCGAGCAGTGGGACTCGTCCACGCATGTATTTTTCCACGGAGAACGCTGCCCTCATTGATGCGATCACTCAGGAGGTTAATACATGGAGAGAGCAAGGCAAAATCAGCGAAGTCGAAAATTCCCTCCTACGGCATGACCTTGTTCTGGCTGTAAACCGAGTAGCAAATATTGCCGGGACGTACGGCCACTATCGCTCGACTTGGAACAGAGCATCACTTGCTCCGTTGTCCCTTCGACCTTCTACCTTTCTCTGGGGCATTTCTACAAATCATAACGTCCTACAAGGGCAAGCTGAAGATCTTGCAGTATCGATCTCTGCCGATCTTTGCTACATTGATCCCCCATACATGAAGCGGCAGTATGCCGCCAACTACCACATCATTGAAACGATTGCGCGCGGAGATAGCCCAGATGCCGTGGGAGTCAGTGGCCTAAGGCCTTGGCGCGATCAATACTCTGATTTCTGCTCGAAGCTGCGAGTACGCGATTCATTCCGAAGAATAATCCGAGAGATGGACTGCAAGACGTTTCTCGTAAGCTACAGCGAGGATGGCCTCCTGAGTAGAGACGAACTGCTCAATCTATTTTCCGAACTCGGGACCGTAGAATTCGAGAGCCTGATCCACCAGCGCTTCAAGAGCAATAATGGAGGTGCAGGCGGCGCAGTGCAGGAATACCTCTTCAAGGTATCAAAGTAGCTTCATTCAAGCGCTTTTATCATAGCTGCATGGTCGGGCCGCCAGCGGATCGTGTACTCATTACCATTGATCCGGATCGTCAACTGATCTCCGGAAATCTTTGACAAGTCGATTTCACCAACATTTGCATAGTGAAGCATTCTATGCATGTGGGCGCTCAATACGACCAGATTGGCAGGCGAATCCGCGCCGCCAAGCCCGAGAGGTATTAGATGGTGAACCTCCAAATAGGGATCGCCATCCTCTTTGGGAAAAACGTACTGTTCTCCGGAGATTTGACACTCGCCATACAATTTTTTTAGAGCGCGAACAGCCTTTTGATTTCTCACCCGAACTTTGGCAACAACTTCTTTTTTATCCGGAGGGACTTCGGAATAATCTGCATCGAATAGATCACTCGCGATCTCATCTTCGGTTCGCACAATGAAGCTTCGTCCACCTGTCGATGTAGACGCCGTAGTTGTCTTCGCTGGAGACGTTGCACCCGTCGCACTGCCAGATCCTGTGCTCGAAGAACCGGAAGACGGAGAAGGAGAGGAACTCGTCGCTCCAGAGACGTAGAAGGGCCAATTGAGTTGATTTTCGTCAAATTGAATTCCCGAAGAAAAATTAATGAAGCCATCATCTTCGGTGAACAAGGCCGCAAGCGTTTTTGGGACAGCCCAACCTGCGGGCTTGTTTTGCGTGCGCATCCAGCCGGCCCAATAAGTGTCGTCCGTCGCTCGAATTATGAATATCGTCAAGCCCTTAATGAGGGGCGGAATTTGAGGATCAGAAGAGCCAGAGGGCACGCTCGCTGGTTTTGGGAAAGAGGTCCGATCTGGATGCCACGCGTGAACTCGATTCGAGTCTCTACTTGCGAGTTTTTGCGAGCGGATACTAAAAGTGGTATTCCGCCTTTGCGCAATCCGCAACATCTGGCTGGTCCCGAGACCAAGGCTATTTACTTCGAATGTCCAACTTGGCCCGCCTGCTTTCATTTCGGGAGTTATCCCTGAGAAAAAAGCATTCCAATTGGCGATTGAGACGCCGCTTGTATCTATATCTATGTAAGACTGTCGCCCACCACCAGAGCCTCCATCCTGATAGATGAAGTAGAAGTCGGCCGGCGTTATTCGCCGGAATACGAGCATAGACGCAGTTTTCAAGATATCCTCGTCTGATCAAGAAATCCGGGCAGCAGCCAAGATGTGCTCCCTAGAAAAAAGGTAACAGACCAGACACGTCGCCCACAATGGGGCGCTGCCAAATATTCTCAAACGCTCTGTCTTCGCCCTTGTCGCGGACGTAGATAAGATTCTCGTATGCGGACCTTTCTCCATCGCCTTCTCGGCCTCGCGCGCGCTCGTGGCTTAGGCGCTGCGGCTGGCGGGCGGCGTTGGGAGGGCGCGCAGTCGGTCGACGGCTTGAACGCGGGAACCCCAGCGGGCGTGGCCGAGTGGTATTAGCGGAACAACCCGTGGGTCGCGGCGAGGGCAGTGGACAACCTCTTCGGCAATGTCGTCGGCGCTGGGATAAAGCCTCAGCCCACCCATCCCGACCGCGCGGTGCGCGAACGGCTGCAGGCGCTCTGGCTGCGCTGGACCGATCACGCTGCTCCGGACGGGCTGGCGGCTTCTATGGCCTGGAGGCAATGACCGTGCGCGCGATGGTCAAGAGTGGTTAAAGTTTCTCCAGACTGAAACTCTGAAACTGCTTTTCCCAGTCCAACGGAAACGGCTCCAGCGCACGCGCCAGCGTCAACTCCGGCCCCTGCTTCCCGTCCAGGATCGCCTCGACGATGTTCGGTGCGAGCAGGTTCAGGCGCAGGACGCGGGTCATGTAAGAGTGCGCGATCCCTTCGCGCTTGGCCAAATCGCCGATGGTTGCATACTCGCCTGACTCCAGCATTCGCTTCCAACGGAAGGCGCGGGCCAGTGCCTTTACGAGGGTGTTGTCTGCCCGACGTGGCTGCGGGGCGCCCTCGGGCATCTTAATCTCTTTCCGCGCGCCGCGCTGGACAACCAGAAACGGGACGTGGAGTGTCACGGTCTCGGGGATGGGCGTAGCGCGAGTCATGCCACTTCTCCGGTGCCGCTGGTCTGCATCTCGCGTGCGAGACCGCCGAGGCCATCGACGCGCAGCCGGACATTCAGGCCATCGGTTCCAATGTCCACGCGCTCAACCAGCAGCGCAACAATGCGCGCCTGCTCTGCCGGGAAGAGTTCGTCCCAGAGCGGATCGAGATGCTTGAGTGCTGCGCGGGCGTCGGCCTCGGTGATGTCGTCGGCGTCGGCGCGCGCCGCCTTCCACGTCCCCGCCACGATCTCCGGCTGGCGGAACACGGTGCGCAACTGATCGACGACTGCGGCCTCGATATCTGCGGCGAAGACTCGGCCCACCGGGCACGACCCTGCGCCATGCTTCAGCACCGTCTGGCTGACATAGTAGCGGTAGAGTCTGTCGCCCTTGCGGGTGTGCGTCGGCGAGAAGGCCGCGCCATCGGGGCCAAAGAGCAGCCCCTTTAGCAGCGCTGGCGTCTCGGCGCGGGTGCGGGCGGCGCGCTTACGGGGGCTCTCCTGCAGGATGGCGTGAACGCGGTCCCACGTCTCGCGATCGATGATGGCGTCGTGTTCGCCGGGGTAGCTCTCGCCCTTGTGGACCGCTTCGCCAATAAAGGCGCGGTTGTTAAGCATGCGGTAGAGGTACTTCTTGTCGATCCTGTTGCCCCTTGGTGTGCGGATGCCGCGTTGATCAACTTCGCGCGCCAGTTCTGTTCCCGAGCCGATTTCGAGAAAACGAGCGAAGATCCAACGGACGTGTTCGGCCTTCGCTTCATCGATCCGCAGCTTCCGGTTCTCGACCCGGTAGCCGAAAGGCGGCACGCCGCCCATCCACATGCCCTTGCGCCGAGAAGCGGAGATCTTGTCGCGAATGCGCTCAGCGGTCACCTCGCGCTCGAACTGGGCGAAACTGAGCAGGATGTTCAGCGTCAGCCGCCCCATGGAGGTCGTCGTGTTGAAGGACTGTGTGACCGAGACGAAGGTCACGTCATTGCGGTCGAACACCTCGACCAGCTCGGCGAAGTCGGCGAGCGAGCGGCTGAGGCGGTCGATCTTGTAGACCACCACCACGTCGACCAGCCCGTCCTCGATGTCTTCCAGCAGCCGCTGAAGGCCGGGGCGTTCCAGCGTGCCGCCCGAGATGCCGCCGTCGTCATACTGATCGCGGACCAGCACCCAGCCTTCGGACCGCTGGCTGGCGATGTACGCCTCGCACGCTTCCCGCTGGGCGTGGAGCGAGTTGAACTCCTGCTCCAGCCCTTCCTCGGATGATTTTCGGGTGTAGATCGCGCAACGCAGCTTGCGGATGACTGGCTTCGTCATGTCTGTGCCCTCCGGTTCTTGAGCCCGAAGAAGACCCAGCCGTTCCAGCGCGTGCCTGTGATGGCGCGGGCGATGGCCGAAAGCGATTTGTAGGGTCGCCCTTGCCACTCGAAGCCGTCGCTGGTGACAGTGACGACCTGCTCGACGCCCTGCCATTCCCGGATGAGGCGCGTGCCGGCGATGAGCATGCCGTGATCGGCACGGCGTCGGCTCTTCTTGCGATCACCGCCGTCGAGTTCCTCTCCCAGCCGTTCCAGTCGGCGGGTGGTCTCCGGCTTCAGCCCGCCATAGGTCAGTTCCTGGATGCGGTAGGCCAGGCGGCTTTCGAGGTACCGGCGGTTGAAAGGCGGCGGCTCGCTGTCGAAGAGGTCGCGCCATTGCGCCTTCAGCTCCAGCGTCGAGGCGGTCTTCAGCGCGGCCAGGCGCGCGGGGATCGGGTCTTGCTTTGTCATGCGTGTCCTCCGGTTTCGGTGGTTGCATGACCGCTCCGGTCGGGCGGAGAGTGAAGCAAACTTTCTCCAACCTGTGCAGATACTTCACTTGACTGGCGCTGACGCAGGCGCACCAGGCCAAGTGCCAGGATCTTGCAGAGCGCCGCGCGACGTTCGATGGGCGTCATGTGGAGAGGGGGCAACGCGTTTGCGCCGCTGAGTTCAATTTTGCGCATCGAAGGGCTCTTGTCCGTCTTCAGAGTTTTTCGGACAAGTCGTTTGTTTTGGTAACGGAGGCTCTGGTTCGGTTTCTGTTTGAGTTTAGGCGACCGCGGCTTTGTGCTGCAACCGGCGCTTTCGGATTGTCTGTTTCTTGATCTCCTCTCTCATTTTCAGGATCGTCCGACCCCGACCGTGGTAGACGTCAGCCGGCGTCAGGTTATCCAGGCTCTCGTGGTATCGCCGAGTGTTGTAGTATCCGACGAAGTCGCCGATCTGGCGTTCAAGATCCCCCGGCAGATAGTAGTTCTCCAGCAGAACCCGGTTCTTCATGGTCTGGTGCCAGCGTTCGATCTTGCCCTGGGTCTGTGGGTGGTGCGGCGCTCCGCGGACGTGATCCATACCTTTGGTTCATCGTGTCTAACGTCAGCACCTACCGGACAGATTTAGGTGTTTGAGGAACGGAGGATTTCTGGTTCATCGAAGCCATAATGGAGCGAAGATGAACAAGAGATCCGGAACATCCAAGGATGCTGCTGACAAGCTTGTTAGGGGTATCAAGCGTAAGACCCGCAAGCACTACTCGGCGGAGGAGAAGATCCGCATCGTGCTTGCCGGGATGCGGGGCGAAGAAAGCATAGCGGCCCTGTGCCGTCGTGAAGGGATCGCTGAGAGCCTTTATTACAGCTGGTCGAAGGAGTTTCTTGAGGCTGGGAAGAACCGGCTGGCGGGTGACACAGCCCGTCAGGCGACAGCTCCCGAGGTCAAGGAACTGCGCTCTGAGGCAGCCGCGCTGAAAGAAGTGGTCGCGGAGCTGACACTGGAGAACAGGCTGCTCAAAAAAAGCACGTTCGGGGATGGGGAGGACGACGCATGAGATACCCAGCCTCGGAGAAGCTCGAGATCATTCGGACAGTCGAAGCCTCGCATTTGCCGGTCAGGCGGACCCTGACCATGCTCGGCATTCCCAGCAGCACCTATTACCAGTGGTATGCGCGGTGGGCCGATGGCGGCGTTGACGCTTTGCGTGACACGTCCCCGCGGCCTCGGGCGGTGTGGAACCGCATCCCGGACGAGATCCGCGACGCCTTCGTTGAGTTCGCGCTGGATCATGAGGATCTGACGCCACGGGAATTGGCGGTCAAATACACCGATGAGAAACGGTATTTTGTATCTGAGTCCTCGGCATACCGCATTCTCAAGGCCCAGGACCTGATCACGGCTCCGGCCCATGTGGTGATCCGTGCCGCCGATGAGTTCCGGGACAAGACAACTCGGCCCAACGAACTCTGGCAAACCGACTTCACCTATCTCAAGGTCATCGGTTGGGGCTGGTTCTATCTCAGCACGATCCTCGACGATTACAGCCGCTACATCATCGCGTGGAAGCTCTGCACGACAATGAAGGCCGTGGATGTGACGGACACGCTGGATCTGGCGCTGGAGGCCTCGGGCTGTGCTCATGCGACAGTCGTTCACAAGCCCCGGCTGCTCAGCGACAACGGCTCGTCCTACGTTGCGGCCGACCTGGCCGACTACCTCGATACCAAAGGTATGGATCACGTCCGCGGAGCGCCGCACCACCCACAGACCCAGGGCAAGATCGAACGCTGGCACCAGACCATGAAGAACCGGGTTCTGCTGGAGAACTACTATCTGCCGGGGGATCTTGAACGCCAGATCGGCGACTTCGTCGGATACTACAACACTCGGCGATACCACGAGAGCCTGGATAACCTGACGCCGGCTGACGTCTACCACGGTCGGGGTCGGACGATCCTGAAAATGAGAGAGGAGATCAAGAAACAGACAATCCGAAAGCGCCGGTTGCAGCACAAAGCCGCGGTCGCCTAAACTCAAACAGAAACCGAACCAGAGCCTCCGTTACCAAAACAAACGACTTGTCCGAAAAACTCTGAAGACGGACAACCGCGCGTGTCGTAGAGTGCGGGATATGGGCTATGTGACATCTCTCTTCGCGCGCAAGGTAGTCGCTGCGGCTGGTGACCGAATCGACGCAGCCGAGATGCTGTCTTTGGTCGAAATTGATGTCGATCACCCTTGGAACCCAAAGCAGATGATCCCGGCAGAGCGCTACTACGACCTGCTCGAAAGGATCGCGGACCAGATCGACGTGACCGATCTGCCGGTGCGCACGGGTGCCTCAATGCGGCTTGACGAGTACGGCGCGCTCGGGCTGGCCTTCAAGGCGGCGACGACTCTGGGGGCGTCCTATGCGCGGGTGGAGCGCTATGCGCGCCTATGGACCAGCGTCGCGGAATATGAGCTGCGGCCGACGACCGGGGGCACACTCTTCATCCTGCATCGGGCGGGCGAACGGCGCCTCGGAATGCGGCTGTCGAACGAGGCGACCCTTGCAAGCGCCGTATCCATCGCACGGCAGGTCTGCCCGGAGCCTCTCGCGCCCTTGGAAGTAATGGTCCGGCATCCCGCACCGCGCTCGATTACGGCTCACGAGGAATGGTTTGGCTGCCCAGTGCGTTTCGACACCGATCTGGACGCGATCCTCTATTCCGAAGAAACGCTGGCCCGGCAAAACATCCTCGGGGACGAGGGGATTTCGAGGTATCTTACTTCGCATCTGGACGCCGAACTCTCTGAGATCACCCGGGAGCCCGAGCTGGTGGCGCAGGCGAAAGCCTCCATTGCCCAGGCCCTGAACGAGGGGGCACCGAAGATGGCCGAGATCGCTCATGGTCTCGGACTCAGCGCCCGATCCTTCCACAGGCGGCTCTCCGAGTACGGAATGAACTTTCAGGCGCTCACCGAGCAAACACGCCGCGACCTCGCCGAGGGGCTGTTGCAAGACGAAAGCCGCTCACTGGCCGAAATCGCGTTCCTGACCGGTTTTTCCGAGCAAAGCGCCTTTACCCGGGCGTTCAAGCGTTGGGTCGGCACAACGCCCGCGTCGTTCCGAAAAGACTTGTCCGACCGCTGACCGGCGCATTGGCGGCGGCGGTCAAAAGGCTGACATCGCGGGTCAATACCGAACAGCATCAAAGCGCCTATCCCTTGGATATCGAAACCGAAGCCAAGGAGATAACCGATGCAAGACCAACCAATCCTCGTCATCGGTGCGACCGGCAAGACCGGCCACCGCGTCGCCACCCGCCTCGAGGCGCTCGGTCTTCCAGTGCGCCGCGGCTCACGCAGTTCTGCAACGCCCTTCGACTGGGAGGCGCCGGAGACCTGGGCGCCGGCCCTGCACGGGGCTCGTGCGGCTTATGTCACCTACTTTCCCGATCTCGCCTTCCCCGGCGCCGTGGAAAAGCTCGAGTCGCTTTGCGAAACGGCCCGCGACGTGGATGTCGAGCATCTCGTCCTTCTTTCCGGCCGGGGCGAACACCACGCCCGGCTGGGCGAGGAGGTGGTGCGCAATTCCGGCGTCGACTTCACTATCGTCCGCGCCGCTTGGTTCGCGCAGAACTTCTCCGAAGGTTACCTGCGTGATCCGGTCCTGGCGGGCGTCCTGCCGATGCCTGGCGGCGATGTCGCCGAGCCCATCATCGATATCGACGACATTGCCGACGTCGCCGTCGCGGCGCTGACCGAAGACGGGCACAGGGGCGAACTCTACGAGGTGACCGGCCCACGCCTGATGACATTCGCAGACATGGCGGCCGAGCTGTCTCAGGCGACCGGGCATGAGATCCGGCATATCCCGATCAGCTTCGAGGATTTCCACGGCAATATCGCCGAGGCTGGCGGAACCTTCGCCGCCGACGTCTTCACCGCCATCGCGCGCGAAACTCTGGACGGGCGCAACTCCCACACCACAGACGGCGTGATGCGCGCACTGGGCCGCGCCCCTCGCGACTTCGCGGATTTTGCTCATGAGGCTGCCCGAACCGGGGCCTGGGCAAGTGCCGCCTGACGCCATCCCAGGAAAGGAGAATGACATGAGACCTACCCTGTTCGAAAAGATCGCGCTCGGTATCTCCGGTCTCACCGCGCTCAACATCGGCACTTTCATTCTGTTCGCGCCACACGCATTCTATGCCAGCTACGGCATCCCTCTGGGCCAAGACCCCAACCTGCTGAGCGAGTTGCGCGCCCCCGGCGCCGGTCTTGCAGGGTTCGGTCTTCTGATGCTGCTCGGCATCTGGCGGCACAGAATCCTGCCCGCCGCCATGGTGGCAGCCCTGACGGTCTTCATCGCCTTCCCGGCAGGCCGGCTGGTCGGGCTTGCTTTGGACGGTGTGCCGTTCGGCAGCATCATCGGTGCCCTCGTCGTCGAGCTCTGGATCGCAGCTCTCTGCCTTGCAGCCTTCCACCGGCGTCTCTGGCAGCAAGCAGAAGGCCCATACATAGCGCAGCCCGCTAAATGAATCTGCCGGGGCGGCACGGCCCCTGAAGCTCTGCCGCCTCCCCGCACAAGGAACACTCGTAATGTCCCCCACGTTCTTCTACCTCGCTCACCTCGCTGTCCTCGCCTATGCACTGGTCGGCGGCGTTTTTCTCGCGTTCTCGGATTTCATCATGCGCGCCCTCTCTGTGACCAGCGGTCAAGGTGGAGCGGAGGCGATGCAAGCCGTCAACCGAGAGGTGTTCCGCTGGGTCTTTATGACGCTCTTCCTGGGTCTTGCCGTTTTCTCCCTGGCGCTGATCGTCTATGCAGTTCTGATGTTGACCGGACCAGCGGCGACGCTAATCACAGCGGCGGGGCTGGTCTACATTCTTGGCGGCTTCGGAGTCACGATTGCTTTCAACGTTCCCTTAAACGAAGCGCTGGCCCGCATGGATCTTTCTCGCGAGGCGACCCACGCTTATTGGACAGGAACCTATCTGCCGCGCTGGACATTCTGGAACACGGTTCGAACAATCGCCTGCAGCGTCGCCGCGGCGTTGTTGCTGCTCGGGCTGACGACTGTTTGACAGAGGCGGTTCCCACTGTCCAAAAAATGCGATCTTGAGCGCGGCAGATGATTTGAGGCACTGCGAAGGTCCGGTCTGGAGAAGCTGCGCCGCAGCACTTGGTGATATTCCGGAAGTCCGGAATGGGCCGTGTACGGACGTTGCACTTGACCCCGCCGAGTGCATGAAATACTCCTCTGAATTGTTGAGCGGGCGTTGTGTAATGGTAAGACCTCAGCCTTCCAAGCTGATGATACGGGTTCGATTCCCGTCGCCCGCTCCAAATCTACAGGAACTGAGAACCGAACGCTAAGTATAGCGTATCTGGGTTCTTGATGTCTGTATGTAGATAATTTGGCTGGCTCGATACTTCTCAGGCGGCGCGTATTTTGAAGTGCTTCCATCTTTCTGGACAGTTTTGCAGCGTTCCTAAGGTGTATTGGTTTCAGGTTTCATGCTGTTTTTGTTCTTCCAGGTCGACCTAATTTGCGTCGTCCGGCGTTCGCCGATCAAGTGCGGAATGGGGCCGCTCGGTATTGTAGAATGTCATCCAGTCTTTGACGAGCTTTCGGGCTTGGAAGCCGTCAGTTGTCTCTTCGAGATAGATCGCCTCCTGTTCCGGACTTCGCGACAGCCGTTCGATAAAGATTGCGTCCAGATAGCGCCCACGTCCGTCCATTGATCTGCCCGCTCCCGCTTCGGTTAGCGTCGTGATCCAGGCTGATCGCGTAAACTGCGATCCTTGATCTGTGTTCATGATCTCAGGCCGTCCGTGCCGGGCGATGGCATCGTTCGGGGCCTCGAGACCGTAGTCGGCTTGCATCGTGTCACTGAGCCGCCAAATCAGAACCTTGCGCGAGGCCCAATCCATTATGGCGACTTGATACAGGAAGCCATTCCTGACCGGCGCGAAGGTGGTGTCGGCACACCAGACGTGGTTCGGACGGTCGACTTGTATCTTCCTCGGCAAACAAGGATAGACCGCGTGTTGGGTGTGGGGATGTTCGGGACGCCAAAAGTGTGTCGGCGTCGCAACCGGACTGCTTAAATCCCTAGGCCATAGGTCGACGCGGCGGCGGCGCGAAACAGGCCCACTACGTATTGCTATGGATAAACTGAACGGAAGGGTCTACTAAGCAGTCCATATCGCATCGCGGCAAGCATCCGCCATCGGGGGTGAAAGGCATGATCAACCGTTTAATCCTAGCGATAACGGCCCTGCTGCTTGGTCTGGCCGTGTCGAGCCTGTCCGTGGGACGCGCGGTTTCTCAGCAGGCACAGGAGCCGGTGCCTGTCGTGGTTGTCACGTTGCAGGCGCAGACGGTGACGCTGACCTCGACGTTGCCCGGCCGGGTTGCGGCATCCGCGGAGGCAGAGGTGCGGCCGCAGGTCAATGGTATCATCACGGAACGGCTATTTCGGGAGGGGGGCTTTGTCGAGGAGGGTGACGCGCTTTATCGCATTGATTCCGCGACCTATTCCGCTGCCGTCGAACAGGCGCAGGCGGCGGTGACACAGGCCAGGGTCCAGCTGGATGCAGCAGAGGTCGAGGCCGAACGGCTGGTGGAGCTACGCGAGCGCAACGTGACGAGCGAGCGGGCCTTTGACGAGGCCAAGGCGGTGCGCGACACCGCCGCAGCGGCGGTCGAGGTGGCTGAGGCGCAGTTGCGGTCGGCCGAGATCGAGTTGGAGCGCACTACGATCCGGGCGCGCCTGTCGGGCGAGATCGGCCTAGCGCGGACCAGTCCCGGGGCGCTGGTGACAGCAAGCCAAGCCGAGCCCTTGGCGGTGATCCGGGATATCGACCCTGTTTACGTGGACGTCACCCAATCGGCCGCCGACCTGCTGCGGTGGACTCGCGGACAGACTGAGGACCAGTTGAGCAATGCCGATACGACGGTGCGTCTGACGCTGGCGGACGGGTCCGAATTTGACGAGACGGGCACGATCACCGCTGCGGAGCCGAATGTTGATCCGCAGACCGGCGTAGTGGTGCTGCGAATGCAATTCGAAAATCCCGACCGCCTGCTCTTGCCGGGGATGTACGTCCAGGTCGAGCTGCCGGTGGGCACCGCCGAGAACGTTCTGTTGGTGCCGCAGGAAGCGGTGCAGCGCGACCGGCGCGGACGCCCCATCACCTGGGTCGTGACCGCCGAGAATGTCGTCGAGGAGCGCCAGGTGACCATCCTTCAGGACCGCGGTGCCGAATGGGTAGTCAACGGCGGGATGCAGGACGGCGACCGGGTGATCGTCGCCGGGTTCCAGAAGACCGGGGTTGGCGCGGCCGTCGCGCCAGAAGAGCGCGAAGCGCCACAGGCCGAGGCGACCGACGACGCAAACGAAGACCCCGCCGAGGCGGACGACCAGAAATCCCCATAAGGATTCACTCCCATGGCGCGCTTTTTCATTGATCGCCCGGTTTTTGCCTGGGTTATCGCGATCCTGATCATGGGGGTCGGGGTACTGGCGATCCGCATCCTGCCGATTGCGCAGTATCCGGAAATCGCGCCGCCCTCGGTCACGATCAGCGCGAATTACCCCGGCGCTTCGGCCGAGACGGTCGCCAACACGGTGACTCAGGTAATCGAACAGCAGATGACCGGGCTGGACGGGTTGCGGTATTTCTCGTCCAACTCGACATCGGCGGGGCAATCGAGCATCACGCTGACCTTCGAGACCGGCACGGATGCCGATATCGCGCAGGTTCAGGTGCAGAACAAGCTGTCGCGCGCAACGCCTTTGCTGCCGGAAACGGTGCAGCGGCAGGGCGTGACGGTCGAGAAATCTTCGGCCGGCTTCCTGATGGTGATCGGGATGATCTCGCGCGGGGACGGGTTCGACCAGGTGGACCTGTCGGATTACATGGTCACCAACCTTGTCGATGAGCTGAGCCGGGTCGAGGGGGTCGGGTCAGTTCAGGTGTTCGGCGCGCAATACGCGATGCGGATCTGGCTGGACCCGTCCAAGCTTGCCGCGTTCGAACTGACGCCTGCTGATGTGGTGAATGCTGTGTCGGCGCAGAACGCGCAAATTTCGGCGGGGGCGTTTGGCTCGCGGCCGACGGTCGAGGGGCAGCAGCTGAACGCCACGATCACCGCGCAGTCGCTGCTGACTTCGCCCGAGGATTTCCGCCAGATCGTATTGCGGGCCGAGACCGATGGCGGGCTGGTGCTGCTGGATGACGTGGCGCGCGTCGAGATAGGCGCAGAGAATTATGCCACCATCGCGCGCTTCAACCAGGACCCGGCGGCGGGCCTTGCCGTCAGCCTGGCACCGGGGGCCAACGCGCTGGACACGGCAGAAGCGGTCAAGGCTCGGATGGCCGAGTTCGCAGAGTTCTTTCCCGAAGGCGTGGAATACGTCATTCCCTACGACACGACGCCGTTCGTGCTGATCTCGATCGAGGAAGTCATAAAGACGTTGTTCGAAGCGATCCTGCTGGTGTTCCTGGTGATGTTCCTCTTTATGCAGAACCTGCGCGCGACGCTCATTCCGACGCTGGCGGTGCCGGTGGTCCTGCTTGGGACCTTCGGCGTTCTGGCGGCGGCCGGATTCACGATCAACACGTTGACGATGCTGGCGATGGTGCTGGCGATCGGCCTGCTGGTGGACGACGCGATCGTGGTGGTCGAGAATGTCGAGCGGATCATGGAGGAAGAAGGCTTGCCCCCGCGCGAGGCAACCTACAAGTCCATGGGGCAGATCACCGGCGCGCTGATCGGCATTGCGCTGGTGCTGTCGGCGGTGTTCGTGCCGATGGCGTTCTTTCCCGGCTCGACCGGCGTGATCTACAAGCAGTTCGCGATCACGATCGTGTCGGCGATGGCGCTGTCGGTGGTGGTCGCGCTGACTCTGACACCGGCTCTGTGCGCGACGATCCTGAAACACAAAGACCGCGACAAGAAAAAGGGCGCTTTCGGCTGGTTCAACCGCGGGTTCGACTCGGTGCTGAATCGCTATGGCGGCACCGTCGCCTGGACCGTCAAGCGCCCTTTCCGGGTGGCGATCGTCTATCTTGCACTGGCCGTCGCGATGGCCTTTTTGTTTACGCGTACGCCGACCGCGTTTCTGCCGGACGAGGACCAGGGCATTTTGTTCACGCTGATTCAGACACCGACCGGCGCCACCGCCGAGCGGACGCTGGACGTGCTGGAACAGGTCGAGGAATACTACCTTACCCAGGAAACCGAGACGGTGAATTCGATGTTTGGCGTCGTCGGGTTCAGCTTTGCCGGACAGGGCCAGAACATGGGCATCGCCTTTGTGCAGCTGAAGGACTGGGACGAGCGCAAGTCGCCCGCGCAAAGCGTGCAGGCGCTGGCCGGACGCGCCTTTGGCGCGCTGAGCGGGATACGCGATGCGATGGTATTTCCCATCGTGCCGCCTTCGGTGATCGAGCTTGGTAACGTGTCGGGGTTTGACGTGTACCTTCAGGCGCGTGGTGGGCAGAGCCACGAGGAGTTGTTGCAGGCGCGAAATCAATTGCTGGGACTGGCCTCGCAGAGCGAGCTGATCGCGTCGGCCCGGCCGAACGGGCTGGAGGACGCGTCACAATACAATCTGGATATTGACTGGCGCAAGGCGGGTGCGATGGGCGTGACGGCCAATGACGTGGGCCAGTTGCTGACGGTGGCGTGGGCTGGGTCCTACGTGAACGACTTCATCGACCAGGGCCGGATCAAGCGTGTCTATGTACAGGGGGGCGCGCCAGATCGCGCCAATCCGTCCGACATCGACAAGTGGCGGGTGCGCAATGCCAGCGGCGGCCTGGTGCCGTTCTCGAATTTCGCGAAAGGGTCGTGGAACTACGGGCCTCAGGGCCTTTATCGGTTCAACGGTGTCCCATCGATGCAATTGCAGGGCGCACCGGCCCCCGGCGTGTCGACCGGGGCCGCGATGGCCGAGATGGAGCGGCTGGCCGAACAGCTGCCGCCCGGATTCGCGCTGTCGTGGACCGGCCTATCGCTGGAGGAGCGGCAATCGGGCAACCAGGCACCGTTGCTATATGCGCTTTCTCTGGCGGCGGTGTTCCTTTCGCTGGCCGCTTTGTATGAAAGCTGGTCGATCCCCTTTGCGGTTATGCTGGCCATGCCGATCGGCGTGGTGGGGGCTTTGTCGGCGGCCTATTTCGGTGGATTCGACAACGGAGTTTTCTTTCAGGTCGGATTGCTGACGGTAATCGGCCTGACGGGCAAGAACGCGATTCTTATCGTGGAATTCGCGCGAGACAGGCATGTCGCCGGCGAGCGCGTCATCGACGCGGTGGTCGAGGCGGCGCGGCAGCGGTTTCGGCCGATCATAATGACGTCGATGGCGTTCTCTTTGGGTGTGCTGCCCTTGGTGCTGAGTTCCGGCGCGGGGTCAGGCGGGCGCAACGCGATTGGCTCGGGCGTGCTGGGCGGGACGATATCCGGCACGGTTCTGGGGGTAATTTTTGTGCCGTTGTTTTTCGTAATCGTCACCCGGCTGTTCCGTTTTGGTCGGAAGACCGACAAGGGCGCCAAAGCCGAATAGGGGCTTTGGTGCCTTTGGATGGCGGCGATTGACAGGCGCGTGCGTCGCGTGCGCCCGAATTTTGGTGAAATGAATGGTTTAGGGCACGGAGTCTGATAAGGCCCGACGGTGCGTAGATTGCAACTTGGATTATACTGACGCAGGGTGCTGAAAACGCCCGGAACGGAGATGTCCCATGTTGCAGACCAAACCCGCCAGCCCCCCCAATATTGCCCACTGGAAAGAACGTGTCGAACTGGCTGCGGCGTTTCGCTGGACCGCCCGACTGAACATGCATGAGGCTGTGGCGAACCATTTCAGCCTGTCGGTCAACGAGGATGGCACGCAGTTCCTAATGAACCCCAACCAGGTACATTTCAGCCGGGTGAAAGCATCGGACCTGCTGATGATCGACGCCAATGATCCCCAGACGCTGGAGCGGCCCGGCGCGCCCGATCCGACTGCATGGGGGCTGCATGGCGGGGTGCATCGGGCCTGTCCGCACCATCGCTGCCTGATGCATGTGCATTCGATTCACGCCACGGTGCTGGCTAGCCTGGCTGACAGCACTCTGCCGCCGATCGACCAGAACTGTGCCACGTTTTTCAACCGCTATGTCATAGATGACGGCTATGGCGGGCTTGCCTTTGAGGATGAGGGTGAGCGCTGTGCGCAGATGTTGGGTGATGCGTCGAAGAAGGTGATGATCATGGGCAATCACGGTATTTTGGTGATGGGCGATACCGTCGCGGATTGCTTCAACCGGATGTACTATTTCGAGCGGGCGGCCGAGACGTATATCCGGGCATTGCAGACCGGCCAGCCGCTGCGGGTGCTGTCGGACGAGGTGGCCGAGAAGACCGCGCGCGAGATGGAAGAGTACCCGGGGCAGGGCGACCGGCACCTGGCGGAACTGATGGCGATCCTGGATGAGGAAGGGTCGGATTACGCCGCGTGAGGTGGGGCGGGCCAAATCTTTTGCAGAAAAGATTTGGCAAAAGCTTTTTGAAGGCTTTTGCCGTCAGGCGCGACCGGCCTCCGAGGAGAGCGTGACGGAACTGACGCCCAGCTTTTGCAGGGCGGATTCCCACTTGGTTGCGTCGGCGTGCGAGAACACGATTTCCTTGTCGGCCTCGACCGTGAGCCACGCGTTCTGGGACAACTCGCTTTCCAGCTGGCCGGGGCCCCAGCCGGCATAGCCCAAGGCCACGATGTTGCGCAGCGGGCCACGGCCAAGCGCCAGATCCTCGAGGATGTCCATCGTCGCGGTCATGGCGAAATTGTCGTTCACGTCGAGCGTCGAGATTGCCGAATGGTAGCCGTAATCATGCAGAACAAACCCGCGGCCATGTTCCACAGGACCGCCGAAATGTACGGGCAGGTTCGTCATGTCGCGCCCTTGCGCGATCTCGAGTTGCTCCAGCAGGTCGCTGAGGCGCAGGTCGTCGGCGCGCTTGTTGACGATGAGACCCATGGCGCCCTCTGGGGAATGGGCGCAGATGAAGACGACCGATTGGGCGAAGCGGTCGTCGCCCATGGCAGGCATGGCGATCAGCAGTTTTCCGGTCAGGTCGATGTCGCTCAAGGCGGTCCCCGGTGGTTTGGTTTCATCTCCCATGATGGGGGTGCGGGGCGTTCTGTGCAACCATCCTGCCTTGAGATTGCCGGGATTTCTCGCTTCAATGTGAATTGGCAAAGCCGCTGAAACACGCCATGAGAGGCCCCATGCAAAAGTTCATGACCCTTTTGAAAGCCGCCCTGATCGCGGCCTGTGCCGGGCCGGTGTCGGCCCAGGATACTGCTGATATGGTGCGCGTTGATGTGCTGCCCGGATGGCGGGCGTCGGATGGCAGTCACTACGCGGGGCTGCGGCTGGACTTGGCGCCGGGGTGGAAGACCTATTGGCGCAGTCCGGGCGAGGCCGGTGTGCCGCCATTGTTCAACTGGCGCGGGTCGCGCAACCTTGCCGGGCTGGAGGTGATCTGGCCCGCGCCCAAGCCGGTGCCGCAATTCGGGTTCATGACCATCGGGTACGATGATGACGTGGTTGTGCCGTTGCACATTCGCCCCAAAGCGGGCGGGCGTGACGTGCGGTTGGAGGGCCAATTGGAGATCGGCGTGTGCAAGGATATCTGTGTGCCGGTCAGCGTCAACGTGGCGCAGGTCTTGCCGGGTGCCGCGAAGAAGCCGGATCCGGCCATCGTCGCGGCCCTGACCGAGCGGCCTTATGGTGCCGACGAGGCCGGGGTGCGGAGCGTGGCGTGCCGGTTGTCGCCGGTGGCGGGTGGCGTGCAACTGACCGCGACGATCCGGATGCCAAAGCTGGGCGTGTCGGAATACGCGGTGGTTGAATCGAGCGACCCCAAGGTCTGGGTTTCGCCGCCCGAGACCACGCGGCAGGGCAACAGCCTGATCGCGCGGACGGTGTTGAGCCATGTCGACGGGCGGTCCTTTGCGGTCGATCGCAGGGGTCTGCGCTTTACCGTGCTGAGCCGGGGCGGCGCCGTGGATATTCAGGGCTGTTCGGCGGGCTGACGTCGCATGGCGTGGCGGATCGCGACCATGGCGTAGAGCAGTAGCACGATCAGTAGGCTTCCCGCGATGAAAAGCACCAGTGCTGTCGGCATCGGGGATGCAAGGGCCAGCGCGGCGAGCGGCCCGGGCAGGTTGCCGGTCAGTGCCGCATAGCCCAGCGTGGCGGCGAAGAGCGCCGAGATGGCCACCGCGCCCGCCAGCATAACACCACGCAATTCTCTCGGTTTGGAGCGCAGGGCGCGGCGCAGGGAAGCGGTCTGGCGCGCGACGTCGGACTGGATGGCAATGATAGCGGGCACCAGCAGCAGGACGAGGACCATGCCGAAGGCCAGGCCATAGACCAGCGTGATCACGGTGGGTTTGATGAACTGCGCCTGGGTCGATTGCTCGAACAGTAGCGGGGTGAGGCCCAGCACAGTGGTGAGCGTCGTCAGCATGACGGGGCGCAGGCGGTCGACGGCGCCTTCGATGATCGCGGGGATAATCCCGCGCTCCTTGGCGTAATCGTCGATCGTGGTCACCAACACGATCGAGTCGTTGATGATGATGCCGGTCATGCCCAAGAGCCCCACGACTGTGAACATCGACAGCGGCACCTCCCAGTAGGCGTGCCCGTAGATCGTGCCGACAAGACCGAAGGGGATGATCGACATCACCACGATGGGCCGCGTCCAGCTGGCGAAGACCCAGGCGAGGACGAGGTAGATGCCGGTCAGCGTCAGGATTAGGCCGAGGCGGGCGTCGTTCAGAAACTCGCTTTCCTGTTCGGCGAGGCCGCCAAGCTGCCATTCGACCTGGTGGACGCTGGCGATGCGGGGCAGAATCTCGGTCTCGAGCGCGGTGCTGATCTCGGCGGCGCGGGCGGGGTCATCCTCGGAAATGTCGCCGGTGACGTTGATGTGGCGGATGCCGTTCTCGCGCCGGATGGTGGAGAAGCCGACACGCTCGGTCACGCTGACGATATCGGCCAGGGGCACGTAGGCGCCAGTGGGCGCGCGGATCTGCATGCGCTCCAGGAAGTCGGCGGTAAGTTCGGATTCCGGCACCTCGACGCGGATCTCGGCGCTGCGGGCGCTGTCGGGATAGGTCGCGGCCTCGATCCCGTTCAGGCGATGGCGCAGGACCGTGCCCAGGTCGTCGATTGTAAAGCCGAGTGCCTGGCCCTGCGGCGTGAGTTCGAGGATCAGTTCCTGCTTGTCATAGGCGAGGTTGTCCTCGACCGCCGACACCTCCGGGTAGTCGAGCAGCGCGGATTTCAGCGCCTCGGAGGCGTCTTTCAGCGTCTCGGCGGTGGCGCCGTAGAATTCTACGTCGAGCGCGTCGCCGCCGGGGCCCGAGCGCCAGCCGCGAAAGCTGAGTTCCTCGGTCAGGGGGTGGCGGGTGACGGCGTCTTGCAACTCGGCCACGAAGGCGAAGGAGGAATAGGGGCGCAGGTCGGGGTCGATGAGTTCGATGGAGATGCCGCCAAGCTGGTCGGGTTCCTTGGTGTCGGCACCGGCGAGGCCACCGCCGGAATTGCCGCCGATCTGGGCGATGGCGAACTTGATGGGGTTGGCGCCGTGGCGGTCCTCGTAGTCGGCGCCGAGGTCTTCGACGGCGGTCTGGATCTGGCGCATCATGGCCAGCGTATCCTCGCGCGTGGCGCCGGGGGCCATGGAGAAGTTGCCGGTCACGCTGCCGCGTTCCGGTGCGTTGAAGAAGCGCCACTGCACGTCGCCCTTGATGAAGAGCGCGGCCTGGGAGGCCAACAATACGACGATCCCCGCCAGCACGGGGTAACGGGCGCGGATGACCAGTGCAATGAACGGGCGGAAGGCGCGTTCGCGCAGCCATACGAAGCCGCGGTTTACGGTCCGGGAGGGCCAGTCGTACCAGCGTTCCTTGCCCGCATGGGCCAGCGCATGAGACATGTGGTGCGGCAGGATCAGAAAGCATTCCACGAGCGAGGCCGACAGGACGACGATCACGGTGAAGGGGATGTCGATGATAAGATCGCCGAAGCGTCCGCCGATGGCGACCAGCCCGAAGAAGGCAATGAGCGTGGTGAGGGTGGCGGAGAAAACGGGCAGCGCCATGCGCTGGGCGGAGCGTTCGGCGGCCTGAACGGGGCTTTCACGATATTTGCGCACACGGGCGTCGGCATGTTCGCCCACCACGATGGCATCGTCCACCACGATGCCGAGCGTGATGATCAGTGCGAAGAGCGAGATCATGTTGATCGTCAGCCCGGCCACGTACATCAGCGCTATCGTGGCGAGCATCGCCACGGGGATGCCTGCCGCGACCCAGAAGGCGGTGCGAGCGTTGAGGAACAGGAACAGCAGCGACACCACTAGCAGAAGGCCGGTCAGCCCATTGTCCATGAGCATGTCGAGGCGGCCCGAGATCGCGTCGGAGCGGGTGTTGATCAGCGTCAGTTCCGTGCCTTCGGGCAAGGTGGATTCCATCCGGGTGGCGATCTCTTCGACCTGGGCCTGGATGGCGAGCGCATCGCCATTGGCGGAGCGGTCGACGCGGATCTGAAGGGCAGGGTTGTCGCCAACGAAGTACTGGCGTTCGCGGTCGATGCCTTCGACGCGCACGTCGGCCACGTCGCCGATCGTCAGCTTGGAGCCGTCGGGGTTGGAGCGCAGGATCAGCGCCTCGATCTGGTCGGTGTCGCGTTTCTCGGTGCCGATGCGAACGCGTGTGGCTCCGCCGGTCACGTCGCCCGCGGGGTCGGTGTCGGCCTCGGCGGCGATCACGGCGGCGATCTCGGCCATGGTGATGTCATAGGCGATGAGGTTGGTGGTGGGCACTTCGACAATGGTGTGCGGCGCGGCGACGCCCTGAAGCGTGGTCCGGGTGACGCCGGCGTCGTAGAGGCGGGTGACCAGCTCGTCGGCGAACTGCCCGAGCTGGGGCGTGGCGACGGGACCGGTGAGGACGATATCGGTGACGCGGTCGCGCCAAGCGCCACGGGTGACGCGCGGCTCCTCGGCCTCTTCGGGCAGGTCGGTGATGCTGTCGACGGCGGCCGAGACGTCATCGGCGGCGCGGCCCATGTCCCAGCCGGGTTCGAATTCAAGCTGGATGCTGGCGGTGTTCTCGCGCGAGGTGGCCTGCGAAGTCTCGACGCCCTCGACGGCCAGAAGCGCGGGTTCGAGCACCTGCACGATGCCGGCGTCGATATCCTCGGCGCTGGCGCCGTCCCAGAGGACCGAGACGCTGACCTCGTCGATGACTACATCGGGGAAGAACTGGGCCTGCATCCGGGGGGCGGCGGCGAGGCCAAGGACCACGAGCACCACCAGCAGAAGGTTCGCCGCCGTGGGGTGGCGGGTGAAATAGGACAGGATGCCGCCGGCGCGGTCGGGCAGGTCGCGCACCATGGGTTAGCTGCCCATGCGGCGTTCGAGCCGTTCGACGGTCTGCGCCGGAACTTCCGGCTGCGCGAGCTGACCCAAGAGCCGGGTCTTCATTGCGGCGGGGATGTCGGGGCTGTCCTCAACAAACTGGCGCAGGCGGGCGCGGCGGTCTGCGCTGAGTTCCAGCATCTGGGCGGTGTCGTCGGACTGGGGCGCATTGCCTACGGGGCGGACCCTGAGGCCGGGGCCCAGAAGCGGGCTGCGCTCGGTCACGATGTCCAGCCCGTCGAGGCCGTCGCCGGACACGAGAATGTCGTTGCCCTGTCGGCGGACGAGCGTGACGGGGACGGCGCGCAGGCGATCCTCGGCGGTCAGGGCCAGCACGGTGCCGTCCGAGCCGAGCGCCGTGGCGGGCAGGCGAACGACGTTGTCGAGCGGCGGTTCCTCGATCAGGACCGAGACGAAGTCGCGGGGCTTGAGGCCTTGGGGGTCGTCGATGCGGGCATAGACCAGACGCCCGGTCTGGCCTTCCTCGACCCCGGCGCTGTCGCGGGTGAGGCGACCGGTGGTTTCCATTTCCAGCCCGAAGACGTCGAGGCGGATGCGAACGGGGGCGAGGATCAGGTCGCCGTTTTCATCCAGCAGGCGACGGTGCTGGGCGGTGGAGACACGGAAGGCCACATCGAGCGCGGTGGTGTCGATGAGATCGGCCAGTTTTTCGTTGGCGGAAACGAGCCGCCCTTCGACCACGCTGACGCCCTGAAGCGTGCCGGTGAAAGGGGCGGTGATGGTGGTCTCGTCCAGTGCCTTTTGCGCCTCGGCGAGCGCGATGCGGCTGCGCGAGAGGCGGGTCTGGGCCTGGTCGACGCGGGCCTCGGCGGTGGCCTCGGCCTGACGGCGGGTCAAAACAGCCTGCTCGGAACTGGCGGCGTCGAGTTCGGCAAGTTCCACGGCGGCGGCGGTGCCGACGCCGCGCTCTTCAAGGTCCAACTGGCGGTCGAGAGCACTTTTGCGCAGCTCGGCCTGGGACTGCGCCGCGGCAAGCTCGTCGCGGGCGAGGTTGAGGCCCCGCTCGGCCTCGCGCACCTCGGCCTCGGCATCGGTCAGATCGGCGCGGGCGAGGTCAAGGGCGAATTGCGCGTCCGACGGGTCGATCCGCGCCAGAACCTGCCCGTCGCGGACGCGGCCGCCATCTTCGAAAAGTGCTGTCAACTCGGTGATGCGGCCCGGGGTATCGGAGCGGATTTCGAGCGTGCGACGGCTTTCGACCTCGCCATAGGCGGTCAGGACGGGCGTTTGCGTGCCCGGCGTTGCGGTGACGGTGTTGACGGCGAAGACGCGTTCGCGCCGCTCGGGCGCTTGGGTTTCGGCGCTCATGCGTTCCTGCACGGCGGAAAACACGATTTGACCGGCATAGGCGAACAGGCCCACTGTCAGGGACAGCAGGAACAGTCCGGTCAGGCTGTGGCGCAGGAACCGCATTCAGATCAACCTTTTAAGCCACTTGGCGCGGGGCAGTCATACCATAAAGATAGATGCTCGCGGCAAGGTTTCATGGGGCTGATACGCGGCCAAAGGTCACTTCCGTCGCAAATGTTCGTCCAGACGCGGCATTATTTCGACGAAATTGCAGGGGCTGTGGCGGTAATCGAACTGGTAGGCCAGGATTTCGTCCCATGCATCCTTGCAGGCGCCGGGACTGCCGGGCAGGGCGAAAAGATAGGTGCCGTTCGCCACGCCCCCGGTGGCGCGGGATTGAACGGCGGAGGTTCCGATCTTTTTCATCGAGACGATGGTGAAGACCGTGCCGAACGCGTCGATTTCCTTTTCGTAGACATCCCTGTGCGCCTCGACGGTCACGTCGCGGCCCGTCAGGCCGGTGCCGCCGGTGGACAGGATCACGTCGATCTCGGGGCTGGCGATCCATTCGCGCAGCTGCTCGGTGATCTGGTCGCGCTCGTCGCGGACGACCATGCGGTCGGCGAGAACGTGGCCCGCGGCCTCGATGCGTTCGACCAGCACGGCGCCGGAGCGGTCCTGACTGAGGTCGCGGCTGTCGGAGACGGTCAGAACGGCGATGCGGACCGGGATGAATTCCTTGGTTTCGTCGATCTTGGACATTGGCGTATGCTGTGCTTTCAGGTCTCAGGGGTGATGTCGAACCAGTTGGGGCGGGGGCCGAGGTTGACCACCTGCGTGGCGCCGATGCGTCCGGTCACGCCCCAGCTGTCGTGGATATGACCGCAGAGGGCCAGCTTCGGCTGGATGCGCTCGATTGCGTCGCGGATGGCGGTGGAGCCAACGGACATGTCCAGCGAGGTGAGGTCGGCCACGCCTTTGGGCGGGGAATGCAGGACGAGGATATCGGCGGTCTCGCAGGGCGCGAGCAACGCCGCGGCCTCTTCGTTGGACAGATCGCAGGACCAGTCGCCGAAGGGCGTGACCGGCACGCCGTAGCCGAGGCCGAAGAATGTGAGGTCGCCTTGGCTGGTGCAGGTGCCATGCAGCACGGTCATGTTGGGCAGGGCCGCTGAGGTCAGTTCGTCGAAGCTTTCGGCGTTGCCGGGGACGGCGATGATGGGTGCGGTGATGCCCGAGAGCATGTGCATCGCCTCGTCCAAGTCGGCGCGGTGGTTGCAGAAATCCCCCGCGCCGATGACGAGGTCGGCCTCGGCGCTGGCGGTCACCAGTTCGGCGGCGCGGGCACGGGCAAGGTGCAGGTCGGAAAAGGCGAGAAGCTTCATGTCTGTCCTTCGAGGCGGGCCTGAAGGTCGAGCAGGTCGGCCCAGGCGGTGCGTTTCTCATGGGGTTTGCGCAAGAGGTAGGCGGGGTGGAACATCGGCAGGGCGGGCTTGCCGAAGGCTTGGGTCCACTGGCCGCGCAGGCGGGTGATGCCGCGTTTGCCGAGCGAGGCCTGACAGCTGATATTGCCCATGAGCACGATCACCTCAGGGTCGGCAAGCTGTACGTGGCGTTCCACGAAGGGCAGCATCATGGCGATTTCCTGGGGATTCGGATCGCGGTTCTGCGGCGGGCGCCAGGGCAGGATGTTGGTGATGTAGGCGCTGGTGGCGGGATCGTCGTTCTGTCGCGACAGGCCGATGGCGGCGAGCATCCTGTCCAGGAGCTGCCCGGCGCGGCCGACGAAGGGCTTGCCCTGCTGGTCCTCGTCACGGCCCGGCGCCTCGCCGATGATCATCAGGCGGGCGGAGGGGTGGCCGTCGGAGAACACGAGGTTGCGCGCGCCGCGTTTCAGGTCGCAATGCTCGAACGCGGCGAGGGCGGATTTGAGCGCGTCGAGGGAGCCTGCGTCGGCGGCGGCGAATCCGGCCTCGGCGGCAGTGTCGACCGCGGGTTCCTTGGCCGGGATGGGGGGCGCTGGCTCCGGTTTCTTGGCCGGTGTCAGCTTTTCAGGTACCTCATAGCGGTTCACGGGCGTATCGCCGATCGCCTCGGTCGCGCCGAGGTCGATCTGCCAGTCGAGCATGGCAAGGGCGGTGTGCGAATCCAAGGGGGCGGTCATGGGGCGGAAGATAGCGGCTGTGGCGAGGCGGGGGAAGACGGGTTGCATGTTCGGCAGCTTGGCCTGGCTTTCCGGGGGGCGTGGGCTTTCGCCCACCCTACGCTTGCCCCGGCGCGCCCGCTTTCCTATAAGCGCGCAGGCAGTTGACGTCGGAGCGGTGGCATGGCTTTTCAACACGCGCATCTTCTGGGGATCGAGCCCCTGGCGCAGTCGGATATCTCTACCCTGCTTGATTTGTCGGACCAGTACGTGGACCTCAATCGCCGCGACCAGAAGCATGCCGATGCGCTGGCGGGTCTGACGCAGATCAACATGTTTTTCGAGAACTCGACCCGGACGCAGGCCAGTTTCGAGCTGGCGGGCAAGCGGCTGGGTGCGGATGTGATGAACATGGCGATGCAGGCGTCCTCGATCAAGAAAGGCGAGACTCTGATCGATACGGCGATGACGCTGAACGCGATGCATCCCGACCTTCTGGTGGTGCGCCATCCGCAATCGGGGGCGGTGGACCTGCTGGCGCAAAAAGTGAATTGCGCCGTTCTGAATGCGGGTGACGGGCGGCACGAGCACCCCACCCAGGCGCTCTTGGATGCGCTGACAATCCGGCGGGCGAAAGGCCGGCTGCATCGGTTGAGCATCGCGATCTGCGGGGATATCGCTCATTCCCGTGTGGCGCGGTCGAACATCATCCTTCTGGGCAAGATGGAGAACCGGGTGCGGCTGGTGGGGCCGCCCACGCTGATGCCGTCGGGGATTGCCGACTTCGGTGTCGAGGTGTTCGAGGACATGCGCGAAGGGCTGAAGGATGTGGACGTCGTGATGATGCTGCGCCTGCAACGGGAACGGATGGATGGCGGCTTCATCCCCAGCGAGCGGGAATATTACCACCGCTACGGTCTGGATGCCGAAAAGCTGGGCCATGCCAAGGCGGATGCAATCGTGATGCATCCCGGCCCGATGAACCGGGGCGTGGAAATCGACGGAGAGATCGCCGACGACATCAATCGCAGCGTGATCCAGGAACAGGTCGAGATGGGCGTGGCCGTGCGCATGGCCGCGATGGACCTGCTGGCACGAAACCTGCGGGCAAGGCCCAAGGAGGTGATGGCATGAGCGACCGGATCGAAATCCGTGAAAGCGAGAGCGGCGTGGTACGCGTCTTTGACGTGAATCTGGACCGCGCGGAGGCCGAGACCTTCAACCGGCGCAACGGCAGTTGGCCGTTGCGGGATGCCCTTGGGGCCGAAACGCTGGACCCGCATCATGTCGACCTGATCCAGGTGGAGGACCTGACCGGCTTTGGCCTGCACCAGTACCTGGAAGAGGGGATGGGCGTTTCCCGGGACGATCTGGAAGACGAGCACGTAGTCATTGAGGGTCTGAAGGGTACAGTGCTGATCGTCGGCTCGCGGGCCTTTGGCGGGCAGGCGCAGGTTTTGACCCCGCGGGCGCCAGTGACGCTGGTGGCGACGTTGAACGAAGAGAAGGCGCCGGTGCAGTTCGAACCGCTGCCAAGCGCCGGGGCGCAAGTGGCACCCGCACCGGAGGAGGCCACCGAGGCCGAGCCGAAGAAGAAATCGGACGCGGCGATGTTGGGCCGTGTGGCGATGATCGCGCTGCTAGTCCTGTTCGTTTTGACGGCCGTTGTGGTGTGGGTGGCTTCGTGAGCGACCCGCGTTCCGTCATGGTGCCGCAGGCGGAACTTGAACCCGGAGAGCGGGTTTTGGAGATTTTTCACGCTGATCGCACGGCGTATTGGCGTGACCATGCCTGGATGGCCGCGGGCGCGATGGCGCTGGGCACGGGCGTGCTTTGGGCCATCGGCAATCCGCATGTCTGGACGGGTGCCGTGGGCGGGTTGGCCGCGATCGCGGTACGCGCCGGGTATTTGGCGTCGGACGAGATGAAGGCGCGGTGGGATCTGACCGACCGGCGCGTGCTGGGCCCTCTGGGCAAGCAGGCGTGGTTGCGGGACATCGCGCAGGTGCGCGTGCTGGGCTCGGCTGTGCAGATCGTCACGGCGGGGGGAGACAAGCACCTGATGAAATACCAAGCCGACCGGGACGCCGTGAAGACCCGGATCGAGGCGGCGGTGGCGGAGGCGCGCCCATGACAGCCCCGCAGGACGAGTGGGAGGGCATCCTCGACCCCGGCGAACAGGTGCTTTGGCAGGGACGGCCCGATCCGGCGATCACGTTCCGGGCCGCGAATGCCGTGGCGCTGGTCTTCGGCTTGTTCTTCGCGGGGTTCGCGCTGTTCTGGATGGTGATGGCGGCGCAGGCGGGTGGTCTGTTCTGGGTGTTCGGCTTGATCCATTTTTCGGTCGGGCTGGGGATCGCCTTTGGTGGGATCTTCTGGGAGCCTTGGAAACGGCGGCACACGTGGTACACGCTGACCGACAGGCGGGCCTTCATTGCGCAGGACCTGCCGTTTCGGGGCCGGACGCTGAAAAGCTATCCCACAACGGACCGGACAAGGCTTGAGTTCCGGGATAGTACGCCGGGGTCGATTATGTTCGATCACGAGATGAGACGGCGCAAGAACGGGCATTACCGCGTGGACATTGGTTTCGAGCGGATCGCGGAGGCCGGGGAGGTGCTGCGTCTGATGCGGCAGGTTCAGGAAAGGCAGAGTGCATGACGAAGGTGCTGTTCGAGAACGCTCGACTGGTCGATCCCGAGGCCGGCGAGGTGACCGAGGGCTGGCTGCTGGTCGAGGGTGGCCGCATCAAGGCTCGGGGATATGAGCGGGCCGCCCAAGGGGCGGATAAGCGGGTCGATTGCGGCGGCAAATTCCTGGCACCGGGCATGGTGGACTTGGGCGTCAAGGTCTGCGAACCGGGCGAGCGGCACAAGGAAAGTTACCGCAGCGCCGGGGCTGCGGCGGCGGCGGGCGGCGTGACGACGATGATCACCCGGCCCGACACGCTGACCGCGATCGACAGCCCGGAGACGCTGGAATTCGTCGCCCGCCGCGCCAATGAGGCGGCGCCGGTCAACGTGCTGCCCATGGCGGCACTGACCAAGGGGCGCGAGGGGCGGGAGATGACCGAGATCGGGTTCCTGATGGATGCCGGTGCCGTGGCCTTTACCGATTGTGACCATGTGGTGACCGACAACAAGGTGCTGAGCCGGGCGCTGACCTATGCGCGCAGCCTGGGCGCTTTGGTCATCGGGCATGTGCAGGATCCGGGGCTGAGCGCCGGGGCGGCGGCGACGAGCGGCAAGTTCGCCTCGTTGCGCGGCCTGCCGGGGGTGGGCACTGTGGCCGAGCGCTTGGGGCTGGAGCGTGACCTTGCGCTGGTCGAGGCCACGGGCGCGCGGTATCACATCGATCAGGTGACGACGGCGGTCAGCCTGCCGGCGCTGGACCGCGCCAAGGCGGCGGGTCTGGACGTGACCGCTGGCACATCGATACATCATCTGACCCTGAACGAGCTGGACGTGGCGGACTATCGCACCTTTTTCAAGGTCAAGCCGCCGCTGCGGTCCGAGGACGACCGCCGCGCCATGGTCGAGGCCGTGCGAGACGGCAGGATCGACATCATCGGGTCGATGCACACGCCACAGGACGAGGAATCCAAGCGCCTTCCCTTCGAGGAGGCGGCGAGCGGCGCGGTGGCGCTGGAAACCCTGCTGCCGGCGGCGCTGCGACTTTATCATTCCGGAGAGCTGGACCTGCCGGTGCTGTTTCGCGCGCTGGCGCTGAATCCCGCAAAGCGCCTGGGTCTGGAGGCCGGGCGCTTGGCCGAGGGTGCCCCGGCGGACCTTGTTCTGTTCGACGCCGATGTGCCTTTCGTGCTGGACCGCTGGACGCTGCGCTCGAAATCGAAAAATACCCCGTTTGACGGGCAACGCTTGCAGGGTAGGGTTGTTGCGACCTATGTTTCCGGGAAAGTAGTTTTCGAGAACTTAAATGCCTGATTTCCAGTCGAGTTTGACCGTTCTCGCCTTGTGGGGCGTCATTGGATACCTGATTGGGTCGATCCCGTTCGGGATGGTGGTGGCCCGTGTCCTGGGTCTTGGAAACCTTCGCAACATCGGATCGGGCAATATCGGCGCCACCAACGTGTTACGCACGGGCAACAAGCTGGGGGCGGCGGCGACGCTGATCCTGGACGGTGGCAAGGGCGCTGTCGCCGTGCTTCTGGCGCGGGCGATGGCGGGCGAGGATGCCGCGCAACTGGCGGGGCTCGCCGCTTTTGCCGGGCATTGCTACCCGGTCTGGCTGTCGTTTCGCGGCGGCAAGGGGGTGGCGACGTTCCTGGGAATCATGCTGGCGCTGGCCTGGCCGGTGGGCATTGCATGTTGCCTGAGCTGGTTGGTGGCGGCGGCAGCGACACGGATTTCGAGCATGGCGGCGATCTACATGGCGGCGCTGTCGACAATCTGGATGGTGTTCCTGGGGTACAGGGACCTGTTCGTGCTGGGCATCGTATTGACCCTGTTCATCTTTTTTCGTCACGGCACCAATATACGGCGGTTGCGGGACGGGACGGAGCCGAAGATCGGCCAGAAATGATCCCGGCCGCGGGTGGTGCGGCATTCTTCGCCAATATCGCTAAAAGAGAAATGCACAGGTGTAGGGCTTGACCTTTCCGCGCGTTCTGATATTTCTGCTATGACAGAAATTTTTGGAATCGCGCCATGGAGCTTTCGCCGGCCACACAGAACTTCATCCTTCACTGGGGAGAGATGGGGGCGAAGTGGGGGGTCAACCGCTCGGTCGCGCAGATCCACGCGTTGCTGCATGTCATGCCGGACCCGATGACGGCCGAGGAAATAAGCGAGACGCTCAACCTTGCGCGGTCGAACGTCTCCAACGGCCTGAAGGAGTTGCAGGCCTGGAAGCTGGTGAAGGTCAGCCGGCAACTGGGCGATCGGCGGGATCATTTCACTTCGGTGCGGGATATGTTCGACCTTGTGACCGTTGTCATCGAGGGGCGCCGGGAACGGGAATACGCGCCGACACTGGCCGCGCTGAGAGCGGTGGCCGAAGAGGCCGAAGCGGATGGCACACCAAAGAACGTGCAAGGACGTATCCGCGAGACGCTCGACACGATGCAGCTGTTCGACGACTGGTATCGCGACGTTTCTCGCTTGCCGCGTTCGGTGCAGTTGAGCGCCGTCAAACTGGGCGCACGGATCGCGAAGTTCCTGCCGAAAGGCAAAACCGGATAAAAAATTTGGCTAGATATTTCACTCATGACAGAAATAACTGCAAATAAAAAACCACGCGAGACTTACGTGGTCGATCCCGTGGCGTTCTTTTTTGCGCTGGTGGGCGCACCGCTGGCGGTGGCCGTTGGGGGCTTCTGGGCCTTGGGTATTCCGGTCTTCGCAGTGGTGTTCGGCGGGCCGTTCTACCTGGCAATCGGGGTGCCGGTGCTGCTGTGGTACCTGGGCCGCAGACCGCCGGAACCGTGGCGCATCGCGGGGCTGGCGCTGGTCAGTTACGGCGTGCCGGCGGGCATCTTCATGCTGTACCTGCTGGTGACCGGTGGCCAGAGCGCGGCGCAGGAATTCGTCATATTCGCCGGGTTCGGCCTGATCTTTGCCCCGCTTTGGGGTGGCGTATTCGGAATCTTCTACCGCAATTTCCGGCGCGAGTTCTACGCGCGCCCCATCTGAAGGAGAAACGACATGATGGTATTTTTACTGAGTTTCATCGGGCTGGCTCTGGCCGCATTGGCGGTGTTGACCCGAATGATCCTGCTGATCGGATCGATGCAGCGGGACTGTCCCGAGACCGGGGCCGCGGCGCAGCTGGTGGCGGTCACCGTGGCCACGGGGTTTTGCGCCATTGGAGCGGGCGGCGTGTTGCTGATCGCGGCGGCGTTCCCGATTTTGGCGCAGGCGCCGGTGATGGCGTTTTTCGTCGGGCTGGGGCTTGCGGTGCTGTGCCTCGGGCTCGGGTTTTCGCACGCGGTGAACACGCTGCGGCTGACGCTTTACAGGTCCAAGGTGCTTGCCGATAGCTGAGGCGGGCGTCGTAAACGAGGAAGGCCGCCCCGGTCGGGGCGGTCTTTTCTGTTTGCGTGGGAGGCCCCGGGTCAAGCCCGGGGCGGGCTCCTAGGTCAAGCCCGGGGCGGGCTCCTAGGTCAAGCCCGGGGCGGGCGCGCTAGTCAGTAGCTGAATTCTTCGTAAATCTTGGTCAGGTCGCCGTTCCACGCGCCGTGATAGCGTTCGAGCAGTTCATCGGCGGGCACGCGGCCCGAGTCGACGCTTTCCTGAAGGGCATTGAGGAAATGGGTCTCATCGGGGACCATGCCGCCTGCGCCGGGGCGGGCGCGGGCCTTTAGCCCGACCTCGGCGATGGAAAGCACCTCGCGCGCGAGGTCGTGCATCGAGATGTTGCCAACCTTGGCATCCAGCGCTTCGACGCTGGCGGCGACACGCAGGGCTTCGCGCGTCTCGGCATCCCAGCCCTTGGCCATATCCCATGCCGCGTCGAGCGCGGACTGGTCGTACATCAGCCCGACCCAAAAGGCGGGCAGGGCGCATAGCCGCCGCCACGGGCCGCCGTCGGCGCCGCGCATTTCCATGAACTTCTTGATCCGCGCCTCGGGGAAGATCGTGGTGAGGTGATCGGCCCAGTCCGACAGCGTGGGGGTTTCGCCGGGGAGCGCGGGCAGTTGACCCTTGAGGAAATCGCGGAAGGACTGGCCGAGCGCGTCGATATACTGCCCGTCGCGGTAGACGAAATACATCGGCACATCGAGCGCGTAATCGGCGTAGCGTTCGAACCCGAAGCCATCCTCGAACACAAAGGGCAGCATGCCGGTGCGATCCGCATCCAGGTCGCGCCAGACGCGGGCGCGCCAGGACTTGTGGCCGTTGGGCTGTCCGTCGAGGAAGGGCGAATTGGCAAAAAGCGCGGTGGCTACGGGTTGCAGTGCCAGCGCGACGCGCAGTTTCTGCACCATGTCAGCCTCGGACGCGAAATCGAGGTTGACCTGCACGGTGCAGGTGCGGCGCATCATGGTCTGGCCCATAGTGCCGACCTTTTGCATGTAGGCGTCCATGAGCTTGTAGCGGCCCTTGGGCATCATCGGCATGTCTTCGTGC
Organism: Roseovarius sp. THAF9; assembly: GCF_009363715.1. Lineage (NCBI taxonomy): Bacteria > Pseudomonadati > Pseudomonadota > Alphaproteobacteria > Rhodobacterales > Roseobacteraceae > Roseovarius > Roseovarius sp. THAF9. The sequence continues at coordinate 3,072,679 of NZ_CP045404.1, read as the reverse complement.
CGCCAGATCGGTGCCGCTCCAAGGCCGATGAAGCCGACACCGACCTTGTCGGCGACGTCCTTGACCTCGGCCAAGTGGACGTTCACCTCATCGCAGGTGTGGTGGATGGTCTCGACCGGGGCACCGGAGAGTTCAAGCTGGCCGCCGGGTTCAAGCGACACGTTGGCGCCGTCCTTTTCCAGGCCAATGAGTTTGTCCCCTTCCATGACCGGGGACCAGCCGTGCTTGTCACGCAGGCCTTCCAGAACGGCGCGCACGCTGCGGTCGCCGTCATAGGGGATGGGCTTGAGCGTGTCCTTGCAGTAGCCGAACTTCTCGTGCTCGGTGCCGATGCGCCAGTCGTCGCGTGGTTTGCAGCCGCTTTCGAGATAGCCTGCCAGTTGGGCCTCTGACTCGATCGGGCCGCCGCCAGATTGGGGGATGGACATAGAGAATTTTCCTGCGTTGCGCGCGAACTTGGGGGAGAGGCTTGGCCCGAATGGGCGGGGGTGTCAATGCAGCCGATTGGAGTAGTTGGACCAGACGGTGACGATGTTGCGATCTTGTGATGAGAGCGCCGCGAGCATTTTCTGCACACGCAGGCCCGGCAGTGTGGCGAAGGCGTCAAAGAGCGCGTCGGCCCCTTGCGCGGTGGTCGGGATCATGAGGGTGGGCTGGCCGGGTTGATGTAGGCCCCAGTGCGCGGGCTTGGCGGCGTGGTCGAGCGTGAGGCGGGACATCTCGGCCAGATCGACGGTACCGCCGGTGAGCGGGCCGAAATAGGTGACGCGGCCTTCATCCACCTGCACGATGCCGGGCCCGCCGGTGGCGCCGCGAAAGCGGGCGCGTTGCAGGCCGATGAAGCCGAGTGCGGTGCCGATGGGCAAGAGGACGTAGCCAACCCATGAGAGGATGCCGATGAAGCCAAGCGACCACCAAGCGCCGAGGGCGATCACCGCGATGCCGATTAGCACCTCGCGCCAGCGGGTGAGGCTTTGAGCGGCTTCGGGGCGGATGAAGCTCATGTCCAGTCTCCGAAGCGCTGTTGCCAGACGGTCATGGCGGCCACGGCGGCGGTGTCGGCGCGCAGGATGCGCGGGCCGAGGGCGGTGGGATGGGCGAAGGGCAGGGCGTTGAGGCGCGCGCGCTCGGCGTCGGAAAAACCGCCCTCGGGGCCGATCAGGATGGCCCAGGGCGCCGCTTGTCCTTCTTTGCGGGCGGCCTCGCTCGGGCCGGCGAGGGCTTCGTCGCAGAACATCAGTTGGCGGCCCTCGGGCCAGTCGGCAAGCAGGCGGTCGAGCTTTTGCAGGTCCGTCACTTCGGGGACATAAGTGCCGCCGCATTGCTCGGCGGCCTCGACGGCGTGGGCTTGCAGTCGGTCCTGCCGGATGCGTTCGGAATTGGTGAAATCGGTCTGAACGGGCAAGATGCGGGCGGCGCCCATCTCGGCGGCTTTCTCGACGATGAAGTCGGTGCGGGCCTTCTTGATCGGGGCAAAGAGCAGCCAGAGGTCGGGCGGGTCTTGCTGAGGGCGGGTCTGGCGCTCGACGTTCAGCAGGCCTTTGCGCTTGCCGGCCTCGGCCACGGTGGCGTGCCATTCGCCATCATGGCCGTTGAAGAGCAGGACGGCGTCGCCCGTGCCCTGCCGCATGACCCCGAAGAGATAATGCGCCTGGTCGCGGTCCAGAGGAACCGTTTGCCCTTCCCCGAGGGGGTGCTCTACATAAAGCCTGATCTTTGCAGTCGACATGGGGCTAACATATGACCGGACCGAACCAGACGCCAGATGCGACCGGCGAGGTGGCCGATGCCGTCAAGGGCAATTGGGTGGACCGCTCGGCCCCGGCCTGGAGCCGGCCCTACCTGCGGCTGAGCCGGGCGGACCGGCCGATCGGGACGTGGCTGCTGCTGTTGCCGTGCTGGTGGGGGTTGCTCTTGTCTATGCTGCATGACGGGCGCGCCCATTGGCATGATTTATGGATTTTCGCAGGCTGCGGGATTGGCGCGTTCCTGATGCGGGGCGCGGGGTGCACGTGGAACGATATCACCGACCGGCACATCGACGGGTCAGTTTCGCGCACTGCCTCGCGCCCGATCCCGTCAGGGCAGGTGAGCGTGATGCAGGCGCTGGCGTGGCTGGTGGCGCAGGCGCTGGTGGCGTTCTGTATTCTGCTGACGTTCAACATGGCGGCGATCATCCTGGGAATTATCTCGCTGGCTCCCGTGTGCATTTATCCCTTCGCCAAGCGGTTCACATGGTGGCCGCAGATCTTCCTTGGCCTCGCGTTCAACTGGGGCGCACTGTTGGCGTGGACGGCGCATAGCGGGCGACTGGAATGGCCGGCGGTGGTGCTGTACGTGGCCGGGATAGCGTGGACGCTGTTCTACGACACCGTCTATGCCCAGCAGGATGCCGAGGACGACGCGCTGATCGGCGTGAAGTCCACGGCGCGTCTGTTCGCAGAGCGCACGCCAGTCTGGCTTCAGCGATTTCTTATCGGCGCGGTCAGCCTGATGGCTATCGCGGTGATCGGCGCGGCTGTGGGCGGCTCGGCCTTGGCGGTTCTGGTGGCGCTGATCGGACCGTGGGCGTTCGGCTGGCACATGTTCTGGCAGCTCAGGCAGTTCGACATGCAGGACGATCCGACGCTCTTGCGATTGTTCCGGTCGAACCGCGATGCGGGCCTGCTGCCCCTGCCGTTTTTCGCCGCAGCCTTGTTCGTTTGATTGCACTCGCGCCCCGTGGCGAATAAATAGGCTGGGTGGTAAACAACGGCGAGCCTTGGGTTCATGCGCCTTTCCTCCATTTTCGCCATTCTCGGGACGTTTTTCCTGGCCTTCGTGCTGTGCCTTTTCGCGGCGCGATTCTCGGTACAGGTGATCGAGGAAGGCTCGCGCAACGCGGTGCGTGACACGCTGGACGAGCGCGGGATGACCTGGACGGAGGTGGATGCGGACGGATTGCAGGTGTTTCTTGCCGGCACGGCGCCGTCCGAGGCCACGCGTTTTCGGGCGCTGTCCATCGCGGGAAGCGTGGTGGAATCGGCGCGGATCATCGACCAGATGCTGGTCGCTGACAGTGCCGACATTGCGCCACCGCGATTCTCGGTCGAGATCCTGAGCAATGACAGCGGGCTGTCGCTGATCGGGCTGATTCCCGCCGCGACCGACCGCGAGCAACTGATCGAGGACGTCGCCGAGAACGCGCCGGGCAAGGAGGTGACGGACCTTCTGGAAACAGCCGACTACCCGCGTCCCGATACCTGGGAAGACGCGCTAGACTATGCCGTGGGTGTCCTGGAACGTATGCCGCGCACCAAGATATCGGTCGAGGCCCGCAGGGTCAGCGTGGTGACGATGGCTGACAGCGACGAGGATAAGCGCAACCTCGAAACCCAGCTGGCGCGTCGGGTGCCCGACGGTGTGCGCCTGTCGCTGGACATTTCGGCTCCGCGCCCGGTTGTCACGCCGTTCACCCTGCGCTTTTTGCTGGAGGATGGAGAAGGCAGCTTTGACGCCTGTGCGGCCGATACCGAGGCTGCGCGGGACCGTATCCTGGCGGCGGCCGGTCAGGCCGGCTTGCGGCAGAAGGCACCATGCACGCTGGCGCTGGGTGTGCCGTCGCCGCAATGGGGCCGTGCGGCGGAGCTTGCGATCGGGGCGCTGGGCGAACTGGGCGGCGGTAGTGTGACGTTCTCGGACGCCGATATCGCGCTCGTGGCAGCGGAAGGGACTGACGAGAAGCTTTATGACACGGTGATCGGGCAGTTGGAGACGAGCCTGCCCGATGTCTTTGCGCTGAAGGCTGTGCTGCCCGAGCCCAAGGATGACGCCGAGCAGGCGCCGCCGGAATTCGTCGCCACGCTGTCGCCCGAGGGGCTGGTGCAGATCCGCGGCCGAGTCGAAAGCGCGCAGGCCCGCGAGATGGTCGACAGTTTCGCAAAGGCCAAGTTCAGCTCGGACGTGGTGAGCACCACTGCACGCGTGGCCGAAAACCTGCCTGCGGACTGGACGGTGCGAGTACTGACGGGGCTTGAGGCGCTGGCCTACCTGTCCAACGGCGCCGTGACGGTTGGCCCGGATGATATCGTCGTGTCGGGCCTGACCGGGCAGGAGGAAGCCAGTGCGGAAATCTCGGCGATGTTTGCCGCCAAGCTTGGCGAGGCGGCGGAGTTCGACATCGACGTCGCCTACCGGGAGGAGCTGGACCCTGTGGCCAGCAAGCCCACGCCCGAGGAATGCGAGGCGCAGATCGCCGAGGTGCAGACCGAGAACAAGATCACGTTCGAGCCGGGCGAGACCGATGTTGACGCCAACGGTGCAGAGATCATGGACCGGATCGCCGAGATCCTGAAAGCCTGCGGCGAAATCCGGATGGAAATCCAGGGCCATACCGATAGCCAGGGGCGCGAAGTGATGAACCAGCAGCTGAGCCAGGCGCGGGCGCAGTCGGTGCTGAACGAATTGCGGGCGCGGCGGGTGCTGACCTCGGCCATCCGCGCCAAGGGGTATGGCGAAAGCGACCCCATCGCCGAGAATGACAGCGAGGAAGGCCGCGAGGCCAACCGCCGGATCGAATTCCGGGTTATCCGTCCGGAACCGATCAAGGAACAGCAAACAACGCTTGAAGCGCTGGAAGAAGAAGCGCTAAACGAGACCGATGCGGCGGATGGGGACGCCGAGCAGGAATCTGGGACGGATGAACAGAACTGAATTTATCATAGCCACGGCGATTGTCCTGTTCGTGGCGTTCTGCATGGGGTGGTTCGCCAATTGGCTGGTACATCGGTTCATCCGTGTCTCGGGGTCGGATGTGGGCGAGTTGGAACGCATGGCGCAGGAGTTGCACGAGGCAGAGGAAACCCGCGATCAGGCGATCACCTACCTGCAACAGCGCGAGGCGGAGTTGACCAACCAACTGAGCCAGACCGAGGCGGAATTGTCGGCGACGATGGACGGACTGCGCGAGGCGCGGCACGAAGCCGAGGAATTGCGCAACGCGCTGGAGAAAAGCCGCGCCTGAGGCATAACGGCCTCGGGACGATCCGGCAGGGTTCACGATAGCGTAGGGCATGGTTTCGCACCGCGACAGCTTGGCGTAACCTGCGGCCAGTGCGGGGGCGAACCCCGATGCATTGAGGAGCCGTAACGCTTGTTCCTGTCGCTGAAACGCCTAGTTTGCCGGATGATCCCGTCGGGCAGTGCGGCGGGTTGCCTTGCCCGGCGCTGCGTGCGATGACCATGCGAGCCTTCGTATGATACGACGTTCCCTTCCCGTGGCCGTGGTGGCGATCCTGGTATCGCTTTTCCTGCACGTCGCAGGCTTTGGCTGGCGGCAGATCCTGGACGCGCCCGAGGAGCCGCCGGAGACGCAAGAGGTGCCGCCACCGCCTGAGACCGGACGCAATTTCGAGGATCTTGTCGAACCGCTACCGGAGCCGCCCGCGCCAGAGCCGGCAGCGGCGCCCCAGCCACCCGATGCGCAACAACCGGATCAGATGCCGACAAGCCGGGCTATGGTGGCCTCGGACAATCCCGAGAACGTCACTGCTCCTGATGGCCCTGCGGGCGATACCGGAAGCCCTGATGAGGGGGCCGATCGCCCGGCCGAGGAGACGGCAGAGGACAGCGGCGAGGACAGCAGCACGTCGGACATCGCCATGATTGCGCCTGACGCGCCGGAGGCCACCCCGCAGCCGCCTGAAGGTACCGAGGATGCCGCGCCGGAGCCCGCCGAAGAGACCGCTGAGACCGAGACGCCGCCAGAGCCCGCGACGATCACGCCAGAAACCGACGAAGCTGCGCTGGCCCCGACGCCAGAGGCACCGGAGAACGTGATCGCTGCCGAAGAGCCGGACCTGGCGGCCTCGGCCGTCACACGGTCGCTGCGCCCGCCGGCGACACGGCCCACCGCGGAACAGCTTGGGGTTCCGAACAAGCCTCCGGCGCAGGCGAGTCGCGCGCCTACCTACGAATCGCCCCTGACCGCCTATAAGCGCGACGGCACCGATCTTACTGCGCTCGGTCGCGTCGGCAATGCCAGCCCAGGCGATTTCGGTGGTTCCGGGGGGCAGGGCAATGCCGGCACGACGAATTATGCCGGACGGGTCTTGATGCAGCTCAACCGCGGTCCGCGGGTGGACAATAAGGCCACGGGGATGGCGCGGGTCTATTTTCAGATAAATCCGGACGGATCGCTGGGATGGATACGCATTCTCGACAGTTCCGGCGCGTCCGGGATCCGCAGCGCCGCCCAGGCGCAGGTTCGCAGTGCCGCCCCCTTCCCGCGTCCACCGAGCGGCCAGCCCGAGAAGCTGGTCTTCGTCTATCGCAACCGTTGAGGGGCTTGGCCCTTCTCCGCCAGCCGGTATCGCCAGAGGTGGCCAGCTTTCGCGGTGGGGCATGAAAATTCGTCCGAATTTTCAGTCTCAGATTATTCATGCGAATAATCTGAGACCCGGCACTCGGTCAATTTGAAGCTTTCAAAGCCTTCTTCCTGGTCTTCTCGGCCTTCTTGCCGGCTTTGGCCTTGATTGACTTAGCCTTGGACTTCAGCTTGCTGGCGTTCTTTTTTGCCTTGGCCTTGGTCTTGCCCGATTTCTTCTTGGCCTTTTCTTCGGCCTTGGCAGCTTTCTTTTTGGCCTTTTTGGCCTTCTTTTTCGCCTTCGCCTGAATCTTTTCGGCGGTTTTTTCCGCCTTTTCCATGTCCGCCTTTGAGGGCGCGGCCTTGGGCTTTTTGTCTTTTTTCTTGGCGTCTTTCTTGCCGGTTTTTTTCCGTCGTGGACGTCTTGGACCGTTTCGTATCTTTCGTCGATTTTTCCGCGCTGTCAGGCGTGGCGGGAGAGGCCTGCGCGTGCGTGTGCGCCATGAGATGTTTTGCGCGTGCGATCAGGATAGGCGCGGTGCCCGCGCCGATCCCCCGGACGGACAGGAAGTCGTCCGGTCTTGCCTCTGCCAGTGCCTCGGCGTCGGAGATTCCGGCCGCGACTAATTGCGCGGCAAGCCCAGGGTCGATGCCGGTGACGCGGGTGAGGTCAGTCATTTTGATGCTCCGTACGTGAGCTCAATGTATTGTTCCGGGGAACACATTGTATATACATTTTCTGCAAGGGGTCCGAAAAAATGCAGGCGTGAGGCTTCTCGGGCGTACTCGTCCGTCAAGCCTTGGCGAAACTGACGATCGCCTCCACGAGGCAGTCCAAACTGTCGGTGTGCGGTGTGCCGGGGGGAAGCGCGTGGGCCATCAGCGAGAGTTCCGTACAGGCGATCAGCAGGTGATCCGCACCGTCCGCGGTCATTCGCGCCGCAATATGCCCCAGCCTGGGAGCAAGCGTATCGAGCGCCTCGCCTGCCTTGACCGCGCGGATAATGGACAAGAGCGCTTCTTCGTCTTCGGCCCACAGCAAGGTGAGGTCATGCGCTGCGAAGGCGGTCTCGAACACGCCGGCCTTGCGTGTGGCCGGGGACGCGAGCATGCCGACCGTGCGGGCTCCCGCTGTGGCGAGGCGCGCGGCGGTCAGGTTGATCATGTTCAGAAACGGCAGGCTGGTGGCGTGGGTCACCGCGACGGCGTAGTGATGCGCGGTGTTGCACGGCATCGCCAGCGCCTGTGCGCCTGCACGTTCAAGATCCTGCGCCATGGAAATCAGAACCGGCATGGGGTCGGAGCCGCCGCCCTCGATCAATGCCTTTATCCGGGAGGGCACCTGCGAGTTCTGGTGCACGATCAGCGGAATGTGGTCGGCGTCGTCCCGTGCCGGTACGGCGGCGAGAACCTTCTGCATGAGCAGGATGGTGGCCTCTGGCCCCATCCCGCCCAGTATTCCGACCGGCTTCATCGCAGGGTTACTTAGGCACGTCGAAGCAATGGCTGTACCCGGTCAGGCCGATGGCCCCGCCGGTATGCAGAAAGACAACGCGCTCACCTTTCTTGAAGTGCCCGTTGCGGCAGAGGTCGATGAGGCCAGCGGCGCCCTTGGCCGAATAGACCGGGTCGAGCAGGATCGCCTCGGTCCGGGCGAAGAGGTCGATCGCCTCCAGTGTGTCCTCGGCGGGAATGCCGTAGCCGGGGCCGACGTAGTCGGTGTTGGCGACCACGTCCTCGCGCGCGACGACGCCGGGACAACCCAGTTTCTCGGCGGTCTTGAGGGCGAGGTTGTAGACGTTTTCCTCCTGCTTGGGTTTGGGTGCGCGGACGCCGATGCCCAAGAGCGGGATCTGCGCGTTCATCGCCTTGAGGCCGGTGATCAGGCCCGCCTGCGTGCCCGCCGAGCCGGTTGCGTGAACGATGTGGTCGACTTCGAGGCCCATGGTGACGAACTGGTTCAGCATCTCGAAGGCGCAGTTGACGTATCCCAGCGCGCCGGTGGCGTTAGAGCCGCCGCCCGGAATGGTGTAGACCTTTTTGCCCTCTTCGCGAAACTTGTCGGCCACGGCTTCCATTTCGGCATTCATGTCGAGGTCGGGGCCGCGATGTTCCATCGTCGCGCCGTGCAGGTGATCCAAGAGGACGTTGCCGTTGTATTTGTAGTTATCGTAATTGTAGCCGGTCCGGTCCTCGAGCAGGATATGGCAGGCAAGGCCAAGCTTGGCCGCCGCCGCCGCGGTCTGGCGGGCGTGGTTCGACTGGGTCGCGCCCTGGGTCATGACCATCGCGGCGCCTTGTTCCTGCGCTTCGGCCATCAGGAACTCCAGCTTGCGCGTTTTGTTGCCGCCCGTGGAGAGCCCCGTGCAGTCGTCCCGCTTGATCCAGATCTCGGGCCCGCCAAGCGCCTCGCTGAGGCGCGGCATGGGTTCGAGTGGAGTGGCCAGATGCGCTAGGCGCACGCGGGGAAACTTAGCGAGGTTCATCTTTGTCTTATCCTTTGAAATTTGCAGTGAGTTTCGCAGGTCCGGCCAGTTTGTCCAGCCGGATGTCGGCGGCCAGCGCGTGGCCTTCCATGCGTTCGGCGCGGCTGATGGCGGCGGTGGCGCGGGCAAGGTCGTGCACGGCCTCGTCCGAGGCGGTTTGCCAGGTCACGGTCTTGAGAAACTTGTGCACGGACAGCCCCCCGGTATAGCGGGCCGCACCGGATGTGGGCAGCACGTGATTGGGGCCCGACGCCTTGTCGCCGAAGCTGACGGTTGTGTTTTCGCCCAGAAAGAGCGAGCCGTAAGCGGTGAGCCGCTCGCGCCACCAATCAAGGTCCTCGGCCATCACCTGAAGATGTTCGGGTGCCTTGGCGTCGGCATATTGCGCCATGTCCTCGGGCGTGTCGCAAAGCACGATTTCGGCTTGGTCGGCCCACGCCTGGCTAGCGGCGGCGCGGTTTGGCCCCGGAAGCGTTTCGATCAGCTCGGGCACGCGGGCGAGGACCGTCTCGGCCAGCATGCGGTCGGTGGTGGCAAGCCAGACGGGGCTGGTCGTGCCATGCTCGGCCTGGCTGACCAGATCGACCGCGACGACCTCGGCATCGGCGGTGTGATCGGCGAGGATGAGGCTGTCGGTGGGGCCGGCGAACATGTCGATGCCGATGGGGCCGAACAACTGGCGCTTGGCTTCGGCGACATACGCGTTGCCGGGACCGACAAGGATATCCGCGGCGGGAGCCCCGAACATGCCGAAGGCCATGGCGGCGATGCCCTGCACGCCGCCGATGCACAGGATGCGCGTGGCGCCGGCAAGATGCATGGCATAAAGCATCGCGTCGGGAATGCCCGCGTCACCGTTGGGAGGCGAGCAAGCGGTGATATCGGGCACGCCCGCCTCGCGGGCGGTTGCAATGGACATGAGCGCCGAGGCGATATGGGTGTAGCGCCCCCCGGGCACGTAGCATCCGGCGGCCTGCACGGGTATTTGTCGCTGTCCGGCGATCAAGCCGGGGCGCAGCTCGATCTGCATATCCTGCACGGTGGCGCGTTGCGCGGCGGCAAAGCGCGAGATGTTGTCGTGGGCCCAGCGGATATGGTCGCGCAGGTCTTGCGGGACGCGCGCGATAGCAGCCTCGATCGTGGCGGCGGGCACGGCGACCTCGCCGGTCCAGCCGTCAAGCTGGCGGGCATATTCCAGGGCTGTTTGGGCTCCGCCGGCCCTTAGCCGGCCGAGCATGACCTGAACGGTGTCCGCGATGTCGGCGGCGGTTTGGGGGGGCTGACCGGGAGCGGTCTTGAGATGGGTAAGGGGCATGGCAAATCTCCTGTCCCTATCCCGACTGCGCCGATTGTAGCTTTCAAGCAAGGGGCGTGATCCTTGTGCGCCCCTGTTTTTCCAAGGCCGGAAGAGCGTTTTCGGGAAAGGCGAAACTGCGTCCGGGGCAGAAGATTATTCATACGAATAATCTTCGCCGCGAAAATTCGTACGAATTTTCGTGTCAGGCGGGACGGCCGCGCAGCATGGCGAAATGCTGTGGGATCGAGGGAATGAAGAACAACAGCCACCATCCCATACCGAACGCGATCAGTATTCCGGGGATCCACAGGATCGACAGCACGAGGCCGATGCCACCCGTGACTGTCGTTGCGACCTGTTGAGGCGCCAGACGCAGCATCAGAAGATGCAACAGTTTGCCGCCGTCCAGTGGCTGCACCGGCAAGAGGTTGAAGATGGCCAAGAAGCCGTTGATATGGGCGAAAAGCCCGAGATATTCCGCGAGCCGGGCCTGCGGTGAGGACAGGATCAGCGTCGGATCGGTGTAGGCCGATGCATTTGCGAAAACGCTGTCCCAAAGCGCGTCCGAGGCCAGCGAGGCCAGTGCCCAAAGCACGAGGTTCACGATCGGTCCCATCGCCACGATCAGTTCCTGCTGATGCGCCGTCGCCGAGCGGGCGCGTTCGCAGAAACCGCCACCGCCATAGAGCATGACCCGGCGCACGGGCACGCCCTGCACGAGGCAGGCCCAGGCGTGGCCCATTTCGTGGAGGAAGATCGAGGCCATGAGCATGCCGACGAACGCCGCCGTCCACGCGATGTCACCGCTGCCCGTGTAGGCAAAGAACGCCAGCAGAAAGAAGATCGAGCCGCCGATTTGCACAGGAACGCCAAAGGGGCCGCGAAATTCGAAAACGGGGTTGGTATCCTGGAACAAATTTTTCTTCCTTATGCCGATATCTGGCAGTCGTCTTCTGGCGCTGGATGGTTTCAAAAGAGTTTGTAGAGGTTAATGTGAGCAGAACTATGGCAGGCGGCGGCGAGGTGATGGAATTGTCATGACGAAGATTGTGATCCTAACCGGGGCCGGGATATCCGCCGAAAGCGGCTTGGGCACGTTCCGCGATGAGGACGGTCTGTGGGCGCAGCACCGGATCGAAGACGTGGCGACGCCGGAGGGGTTTGCCCGTAATCCCGCGCTGGTGCAGGCATTCTACAATGCGCGAAGGGCGCAAGCCGCCGGCGCGCGACCCAATCCGGCCCATCAGGCGCTGGCGCGGCTGGAAGCCGAGCATGATGGCGATGTGCTGGTGATCACGCAGAATGTCGATGGTCTGCACGAGGCCGCCGGAAGCCGCAACGTGCTGCATATGCACGGTCAGCTGGACCAGGCGTTGTGCCACGCCTGTGGCCATCGCTGGCCCGCGCCCGACGAGATGCGCATCGAGGATGCGTGCCCCGAATGCGGGCGATGCCAGACACGGCCCGATGTCGTTTGGTTTGGCGAGATCCCTTATGGGATGGACCGGATCGACCCGGCGCTGGCCGAGGCGGATATCTTTGCCGCGATCGGCACCTCGGGGAACGTCTATCCTGCGGCGGCTTATGGTCAGCATGCACGGCGGATGGGCGCGCATACGGTGGAGCTGAACCTGGAGGTCTCCACTGCTTCGCGCGACTTTGATGAGCACCGCCGTGGGCCGGCCAGCGAGGTGGTGCCGCTTTGGGTGGAGGAGATCCTGAAAGGGTGAACTGGCTCCGCCCGCCCGGCCCGATGTTGAATGGGGGGCGAGCGAGAGGAGGCCGGGCGCTTCGGTCAGCCGCCGAGCTGGCTGGAGAATTCCACCACGATCGGGTCGAAGCTGATGTTGCGGATTGATGTGTCGCCGTGGGGATTCTGGTCAGTCGAAATGTCGTCGCCCATGGTGTCACTGAGATAGGTGACCGCATTCAGATACCCCGGCAGGTTGCGCTGGGTCAGGATAAGCCCGCCATCCTCGGCCGGGCCGATCGTGGCACAGCCGATGGGCGCGCAGCCGGGCACGGACCGCAGGCGCGTGGTAACGGTGGGGTTGGTGATGATACGGCTGACGAAGCGGGCCCCGTCGGAGGGTCGCCAGCGCCAGACTTCGGTAGGCGCGGTGCGGATCGAGGTGGCGGTGCCGTCGCCGCCGTCCTCGCGAGCAGAGAAGATTACCGATGCGAAGACGGCCCGCCCGTTCCGTCCGATGGTCAGTTCGGTGCCCAGCGTCATGATCGGACCGTTGCCGTCGAAATCGCGGTCGGCGCCGGGCCGGGCAACGGTGGGCACGATGTCGTCCGTCAGGTCGTCCAGGGCGATGGTGCCCTCTTCGGCGAAAGCGGCGGGGATGGCGGTGGTAATCGCGAGGAATGTCAGGGTGAGAAGGCGTTTCATGACGATTGCTCCTTTTAAAGGTTGATGGATGTGCGTCGGTCCAGAGGGTGCCGGGGTTCAACCATGCTTTCCTTTCCGGCGCGCGCCGGGCAGGGTGGCGGCACGACAGGAGAGCACAGATGCCCGGCCATATTGACCCCACGAAAGAGCGTTTCGCCCGATTCCGCGAGATGGAGAGGCCGGGTCCGGTGCATATGCTGAACCTCATAAGACTGCGGCAGGTCGCGGAATACGACGACGGGACGCAGGCGACGGGGGCCGAGGCCTATGCCACCTATGGACACGAGAGTGCGCCGGTGCTGCGCGAGTTGGGCGGGCGGATCGTCTGGGCGGGCCAGCCGGAATTGATGCTGATCGGGCCGGCGGATCAGGCGTGGGACATTGCCTTTATCGCTGAGTATCCCAGCGTGTCCGCCTTTGTCGGCATGTTGCGCGACCCTATGTATCGCAAGGCCGTGCTGCATCGGCAGGCCGCAGTCGCGGATTCGCGCCTGATCCGGATGTGGCCGGGTATTCCCGGCGCCGGGTTCGGGGACATGACGATGGTTGAGGGCTGAGGGTGTTGGAGGTGCAAGAGGCATGAAGCAGGCAGTCGTCTTTGACTTGGACGGGACGCTGATCGACAGCGCACCGGACATTCATGCCGCCGCCAACACGGTGCTGGAGCGTCGGGATATCGCGCCCTTCACGCTGGCCGAGGCGCGCGACTTCGTGGGCCACGGCGCGGCGGTGTTCGTTGAACGCTGCTTGTCGGCGCGTGGGTTGGCCGCGGACACGGGGTTGCAAACGGAGGTTCTGGATGATTTTCTGGCGCTTTACGAGGGTGCGGTTCATTTGACGCGGCCCTACCCAGGGGTGGTGGCTTGCCTTGACGCATTGGCGGCCGAGGGGCTGAAACTGGCAGTTTGCACCAACAAGCCGGAAGGGCCGACCGCCGCGGTGCTGACGCATCTGGGACTGGATCGGTATTTCGGCGTGGTGGTCGGTGGCGATACCCTGACGGTGCGCAAACCCGACCCTGCGCCGCTGCACGAGGTCACAGCGCGCCTCGGGGCAGCTAGTGTGTTGTTCGTCGGCGACAGCGAAGTCGATGCCGAAACCGCTGCGCGGGCTGAGGTGCCCTTCGCGCTATACACCCAAGGGTATCGCAGAACCTCGGCAGAGGAGTTGCCTCATGACGCGCGGTTCGACGCGTTCGACGATCTGCCTGCCATCGTAAGGCGGTTGCTGGGCGTAGGCTGAGCGCTTTCAATTCGCGGTGGCGCTGCTAGGCTGTGCCAAAGCGGGGGCGTCCGAACGGAGCGAGCGGGGAAGATGCGGAAACTGTCGATTACATCGCTTGTCGAAGACCTGCGCGGCTATGTGTTCCCGTCGAAATTTGCAACTTGCAGAAACGGTGTCGAGACCCGGGTCAGCGGGGCAGGGGGATGAGCGCAGACCTGACCGCAAGATTGCTGGCCGAGGTAACGGCGCGGCGCGACGACCTGGTGGCACTGACACAGGAATTGATCCGCATCCCGACGCTGAACCCGCCCGGGGCACTCTACCGCGAGATCTGTGATCTGCTGGACCGGCGGTTGCTCAAATCCGGGTTTCACACCGAACTGATCCGGGCCGAGGGTGCCGTGGGCGACAGTGACCGGCATCCGCGCTGGAACATCGTGGCGCGGCGCGAGGGATGCGGCCCGGGACAATGCGTGCATTTCAACAGCCATATCGACGTGGTCGAGGTGGGCCATGGCTGGACGGTCGACCCGTTCGGCGGCGAGGTGAAAGACGGCCGGGTCTATGGCCGGGGTGCCTGTGACATGAAAGGCGGGTTGGCGGCCAGTATCGTGGCCGCCGAGGCTTTCATCGCGATATGCCCCGAATATGCCGGTGCCATCGAGATCAGTGGCACGGCCGACGAGGAATCGGGCGGATTCGGTGGCGTCGCCTACCTGGCCGAGAAGGGATATTTCAGCCCCGACCGGGTGCAGCATGTGATCATCCCCGAACCGCTGAACAAGGACCGTATCTGTCTGGGGCATCGCGGCGTGTGGTGGGCCGAGATCGAGACGCTGGGCGAGATTGCCCATGGCTCGATGCCGTTCCTTGGTGATTGCGCGGTGCGGCACATGGGGGCTGTCATGGCCGAGATGGAAAAAAGCCTGTTCCCTGCATTGGCGCAGAAGCGCACGGACATGCCGGTGGTGCCGGAAGGGGCAAAGCAGTCGACACTGAACATCAATTCGATCCATGGCGGCGAGCCGGAGCAGGACATGGATTATACCGGCTTGCCCAGCCCCTGCGTGCCCGACCGCTGCCGGATGGTGATCGACCGGCGTTTCCTGATCGAGGAGGATATTCGCGAGGTCGAGCAGGAGGTCCGCGAGGTGCTGGAGCGGGTGCGCGCAGGCCGGGCCGGGTTCGACTATACGATCAAGGGTATCCACAGTGTCGAGCCGACGATGACCGAGCGGGATGCGCCGGTCGTGGGCGCGGTGTCGGATGCTGTCGAAACGGTGTTCGGACGCGAAGCGCAATACGTGGTCAGCCCCGGCACCTATGACCAGAAGCATATCGACCGGATCGGGCGGCTGAAAAACTGCATCGCCTATGGGCCGGGCATCCTGGACCTGGCGCATAAGCCCGACGAGTATGTCGGGATCGATGATATGGTGGAAAGCGCGCAAGTCATGGCGTTGGCGTTGCACGCGTTGTTAAAGGCGTAGGGCGGGTGACAACCCACGCCCGTTGCACCTATCGCCCACCATCCCAGAGGATCACTTGATTTCCTGCCTGTTCGGCGCAGTTCGATGGGTTGATCCAACAGGAGGACACTCATGAAACATTTCGTTTTTACCGCGGTGGCGGCATTTGCAGCGGGACCGCTGGCGGCGGGCGAACTTGCGTCGGGCGAAGAGATCAAGGCAGCGATCTCCGGGAATACAGTTCAGGGCGACATGTCGAACGGGACGGCCTATACCGAGTTCTACGATACCGACGGAACGATCCTGGGCGCCGAGTACACCGGGGAATGGCGGGTGTCGGACGACCAGATGTGCTTTGACTACGGTGAGGGCGAGAATTGCTGGAGCGTCGCGCTGGACGGAGAGAATGTCAGCTGGATGAACGGCGACACAGCCGACGGCACAGGCACGATCCTGGAAGGAAATCCCAACGAGTACTGACAAAGCTTGCCGCGTGGCGGGGTCGGCAGCAGGGTGTATCAGACCGCGATATTGTCGATGAGCCGCACGCCGGCAAGATGCGCCGCGGCGAACAGGCGCGCGGGCTGCGCGGTCTCAGAGACGCTGCGCAGGTCGGATTGGGCACGCAGGTCGAGATAATCGACCTTGGTGAAGCCAGCCTTGAGCAGGCGGGCCGTTGCAGCCTCGCGCAGCGGTTCGAACGCGTCTCCGCGGGAGAGGCCCGCGGCGATTTCTTCCATTTCCTCGTGCAGGCGGGGGGCCGTGGTGCGGGCCCGGTCCGACAGCAGCAGGTTGCGCGAACTGAGCGCCAGCCCGTCGATGTCGCGGATCGTGGGGCAGCCATGCACGGTCACGCCAAGGTCGAGGTCGGCGGCGAGGCGGCGCACCACGAGGAGTTGCTGAAAGTCCTTCTCGCCAAAGTATGCGTCGGTGGCGGAGGTCTGGGTGAACAGCTTGGTCACCACGGTGGCGACCCCGTCGAAATGGCCCGGGCGATAGGCGCCGTCCATCACGTCGGTCAGCCCGGAGACCGACACGCTGGTCGCAAAACCGTCCGGGTAAACCTGGTCGCCGTCCGGTACCCAGAGCGCGTCGATGTCGAAGCGGGCGAGCTTCTTCGCGTCGTCGGTCTCGGTCCGGGGGTAGTTGGCCAGGTCCTCGGGGTTGTTGAACTGCTTGGGATTCACGAAGATCGTCACGATGACGTGGTCGCAGGTCTTTTTCGCCGCTGCCACCAGCGAGAGGTGCCCGTCATGTAGTGCGCCCATCGTTGGCACCACGCCGATACGGGCCCCTGCCCGCAGCCATGGCGCGGTGGTGGCGCGAAGATCGTCCAGTTGCCGCAGGATCGGCGCCGTCATTTTTTGGGGGCCTTGTCCGCGAACATGTGCTCTTCGGCCGGGAAAGCACGGGCGCGGACCTCTTCGGCATAGGCGGCGATGGCCTTTTCCGCATCCTCGCCCAAGTTGGCGTAGCGCTTGACGAATTTCGGCTTGAAAGCGGTGAAGAGGCCCAGCATGTCGTAATGCACCAGGATCTGGCCGTCGCACCCCGCCGAGGCGCCGATGCCGATGGTCGGAATCGGTATTTCCTCGGTGATCTCGTCCGAGAGGCTTGCGGGCAGCTTTTCCAGGACCACCGAGAAGGCGCCGGCATCAGCGACCGCGCGGGCATCGCGCAGGACCTGTCCCGCGCCGGCGTCACGGCCCTGAACCTTGTAGCCGCCCAGCGTGTTGATTGATTGCGGCGTCAGCCCGATATGCGCCATGACCGGCACCCCGCGGGCCACAAGAAAGGCGATGGTTTCAGCCATGTGCACGCCGCCCTCGAGCTTGACCGCAGCGCAGCCGGTTTCGGCCATCATGCGCGCGGCATTGCGAAAGGCCTGTGCCGGGCTTTCCTCGTAGGAGCCGAAGGGCATGTCCACGACCAGCATCGCGGACTTGAGCCCCCGGGCCACGGCCTGGCCGTGCATGATCATCATTTCCATGGACACGGCGAGCGTATTTTGCATGCCATGCAGGACCATGCCGACGCTGTCGCCCACGAGGACGAAGTCGCAATGGGCATCCATCAGCTGCGCCATCGGTGTCGTATAAGCGGTCAGCGACACGATGGGCGTGCCGCCTTTCATGGCGCGGATATCGTCGGGCAGGTGGGCTGATTTGCGGGCTGTGGCGCTCATGGGACGCTCCGGCAATGGCTTCGTGCGAGATGACCTAACAGGTAAGTGACAGCGAATCCAGCATCGAAGCGCACTGGGGCAAGGCCCTGATATCCGGGAGTATTGGACGATATCTTCGGGTGCTTGCGCGGCACTGGCGCGGCAATTCGAGGTACGGGGTCCGGAAGGGGCTTTCAAACCGTCGCAGAATCCTTAGGTTGAGCGCAAGTGACGGCGGCACGCGCCGATCACGCCCTGCCGCCCCGGATAGGAGACATCTCTTGCGCTTTCTTGCCGTTCTCGCCTGGCTGACCCTGGCCGGCACAGGACTTGCCATGGCCCAGGAAAGGGCCACGGCGTCCGAGCGGCAAGAGGTGATCCGGCTGTTGGGGCAACTTCCCGATATCGCGCCGATCCGCGAGGATTTGCGCCTGCTGGGGTTCAGCGGCGAGAACCTCGAGCTGGCGGTGGCGCAGGCGGAACTGCTTTACCGTGATCCTGTGATCGCGGGCTATGTTGCGGACCAGGTCATCGCGGCGTTCGAGGACCCGACCGCCGTGCGGGTTTCGGACGGGTTGATGTGGCCACTGATCGAGCGGGGGTTGGGCCATCTGCCGACGCGGGATTTGAAGTTCTATTACACCGTCGAGCGCAAGATCATGGAGACGCTGACGATCCGGCAATGCGGTATGGCAGTGAGCAACCGGATGCGCCCTGCAAGGTTTGCCGAACTGACCTCGCGCGTGGCGGCACGGCTGAACACCGAGGCGTTGCAGGAGTATTACCGCATCCAGGCAAAAGCCGCCCGGGTTGGGGCGCGTCGTGCGCCGGTCAGGTTGAGCGATGCGACGACGCAACGGGTCGAGGCGCGCATACAGGCCAGCATGACGCGCAGTATCCAGGCCACTGACCGGGCCGGGGACTTGATGGTCGCGATGATGAATCTCGACCACGCCAGCAACACCGAAGCTTGCGCCATCGGGCGGCTTTTCATGAACACGGTTCTTCAGTTCGAGGGCCGCGCCCTACGCGACACGCTGGTATATATGAGCCGGCCATGACCGCGGCGCTGCGGATCGGCAACCGGGCGGCAAGGCGGCTTTGGCTGCATGCCAACGGGTTGGCCGATGCGCCCGGCGGGCCGGTGGACGTGATGGGCATCATCCGGCGTTTGGGCTTCGTACAGATCGACACGATCCGCAACGTCACCCGCGCCCATCACCACATCCTGTGGAGCCGCAACCGGAACTATCACGAACGGCAATTGTGGCCGCTTCTGAAAAACCGGCAGTTGTTCGAACATTTTACGCATGACGCCTCGCTGATCCCGATGGAAGTGTTGCCCTATTGGCAGCGTCAGTTCCGGCGGCTGGGCGCGAAAGTGTCGCGGTCCGATTGGTACCGTTCGGGGCTGGGGCAGGACCAGGTGCAACGGATCCGTGAGCGCATCGCGCAGGAGGGGCCGTTGTCGACCCACGCGTTCGACACCAAGGCGGAGAGCCGGGAAATGTGGGCACGCCCGCCGCACAAGAAGGCGCTGGACCAGATGTGGTATGCCGGCGACTTGGCGACCTGCCACCGCGAGAATTTCGTGAAGTTCTATGATCTTGGCGAGCGCGTGTTCCCTGCGGATCTGCGGCGCTGCCCGGGCGAGGAGGTGGGGGCGGACTGGCTGTGTGATGCCGCGCTCGACCGCCTGGGTATTGCCACGGTGGGCGAAGTGCAGCGGTTCTGGGATGCGATGACCGCCCCTGAGGCAAAAGCCTGGTCCGAGCGTCGCGCGTTGGTGCCGCTGGAAGTGGAAGGCGCGGATGGGACATGGCGGCAAGCCTGGGGCGTGGCCGATATCGAAGCCCGACTGGCGGCAGCGCAGGGCGTCTCGTCGCATCTGCGTCTGCTCAACCCGTTCGATCCGGCGATCCGCGACCGCGTGCGGCTGGAGCGGCTGTTCGGGTTTGCCTACCGCAACGAGATGTTCGTGCCGAAAGATCAAAGGATCTGGGGATACTACGTTTACCCGCTGCTGGAGGGCGATCGGTTTGTCGGGCGGCTGGAACTGAAAGCCGACCGGGCGGCGGGCTGGATGCGGGTGACGGGCTTCTGGCCCGAACCGCGGGTCAAGTGGACCGCGCAGCGGCTGGCCAAGCTGGAGCGTGAATTGGAGCGCTTCGCACGTCTGGCCGGGATCCGGGACGTGGGCTGGAGCGTGCCGCGCCCGGTGTGATCCGTCAGATAGGGCTTGCGCCGAGGGCCAAGGCAAGGTGCCATGCGCCAAAAGACGGCAAGGGAGGTTTCAGATGCGATTGCAAGGAAAGACCGCGGTAGTGACCGGCGGGGCAAGCGGCTTTGGCGCAGGGATCGTGCGCAAGTTCATCGCCGAGGGTGCGCAGGTGATGATCGCCGACCTGAATGGCCCGGGCGCAATGGCCTTGGCCGAGGAACTGGGCGCAGCGGCCTGTCCGGTGGAAGTGGCGGATCCGGCGAGCATGAAGGCGTTGACGCTGGCCACCGAGATGACGTTCGGCCTGCCGGATATCGTGGTGAACAATGCCGGAGTTACCCATCTGCCGACGCCGGCGGAAGAGGTGGCCGAGGAGGATTTCGACCGGGTCTTCGCGGTTAATTGCAAGTCGGTCTACCTTTCGGTGCAGAATTTCGTGGCAGGAATGAAGGCGCGGGGATCGGGCGTGTTCCTGAACGTCGCCTCCACCGCCGGCGTCAGCCCGCGACCAAAGCTCAACTGGTACAACGCCTCCAAGGGGTGGATGATTACGGCGACACGGGCCCTGGCGGTGGAACTGGCACCCGAGGGCATAAGGGTGAACGCGCTGAACCCGGTGGCGGGCGAAACGCCCCTCTTGAAATCCTTCATGGGCGAGGACACGCCCGAGATGCGCGCCAAGTTCCTGAGCACGATCCCGTTGGGGCGGTTTTCCACGCCTGAGGACATGGGCAACGCTGCGGCTTTCCTGTGCAGCGACGAGGCCAGTATGATCACGGGCGTCTGCATGGAGGTCGATGGCGGGCGCTGCATCTGAGCGAGAGCATTATCCGCGCAGTTCCAGACGCGCCCGGCGGCATAGGGCCTGTTCATTTTCCGCGCGAGGCATTACGGACATGCGAGAGACAGGATTGCGGGGGCAAGGCCCATGAAGAAAGCACTTATCACAGGCGTGACGGGACAGGACGGGGCGTACCTGTCGGAGCATCTGCTGGCCCAAGGCTACGAGGTGCACGGCATCAAGCGGCGCACGTCGTTGTTCAACACGGCGCGGATCGACCACCTGTTCGAGGGCGAGCCGGGACGGACAGGCCAGTTCCAGCTGCATCACGGGGATATGACCGACAGCTCGTCCCTGACCCGGATCCTTCAAGCGGTGCGGCCGGACGAGGTTTATAACCTTGCTGCGCAAAGCCACGTGGCGGTGAGTTTTGAAGAGCCGGAATACACGGCGAACTCCGACGCGATGGGCGCGCTGCGCCTGCTGGAAGCGATCCGGTTCCTGGGCCTGGGCGACAAGACGCGGTTCTATCAGGCCTCGACCTCCGAGCTTTACGGTCTGGTGCAGGAGACCCCGCAGCGCGAGACGACGCCGTTCTACCCGCGCAGCCCTTATGCGGTGGCCAAGCTCTATGCCTACTGGATCACGGTGAATTATCGTGAGGCCTATGACATCTATGCCTGCAACGGCATCCTGTTCAACCACGAGAGCCCCATTCGCGGCGAGACCTTCGTGACGCGCAAGATCACGCGGGCGCTGGCGCGGATCAAGCTGGGTACGCAAGAGGACCTGCGCCTTGGCAATATGGATGCGCTGCGCGACTGGGGTCATGCGCGCGATTACGTCAAGATGATGCATCTGATGTTGCAACAGGACAAACCCGAGGATTATGTGATCGCCACGGGACAGCAGTATTCAGTGCGCGAGTTCGTAAAACGCGCGGCCGACGTGCTTGGCATGAGCGTGACTTTCGAAGGCGAAGGTGTGGATGAGGTGGGTCGTGACGAGACCGGCCGCGTGATCGTGCGGGTCGATCCGGCCTATTTCCGTCCCGCCGAGGTGGAGACGCTGCTGGGCGATGCCAGCAAGGCACGGCAACAGCTTGGCTGGACGCCGGAGACGCCGTTCGAGACGCTGGTCGAGGAAATGGCGCTTTCGGATTTTGAGGAAGCGGCGGCGCAGAAGCGGGCGCAGGAGCAGGGATGAAGGTACTGCTGACCGGCGGGCGCGGCATGGTGGGCCGCGCCATCCAGGACCACCCGGGGGCTGCGGCGCATCAGATCGTTGCTCCGACCAGTGCCGAGGTGGACTTGACGGACCGGGTTGCAGTGATGGCGTTCGTAGCCGACACCGCGCCCGATATCATCGTCCATTCGGCTGGCCGCGTCGGCGGCATACAGGCCAACATGGCCAACCCGGCGGCGTTCCTGACCGAAAACATGGACATGGGTTTCAACGTGGTGATGGCCGCGCGCGAGGCGGGCGTGCCGCGTACGCTGAACCTCGGCTCGAGCTGTATGTACCCGCATGATGCGCCCAATCCGCTGCACGAAGACAGCCTCGGCAAAGGCGAATTGGAGCCGACGAACGAAGGCTACGGGCTGGCCAAGGTGGCGGTGGCACGGCTGTGTGCCTTCGTCAGCCAGGAACGCGACGACCTGGCTTACAAGACCTTGATCCCGTGCAACCTTTATGGGCTGAACGATAAATTCGATCCCAAGATCTCACACCTTGTGCCGGCGATCATCCGCAAGGTGCACGAGGCGAAGGAAAGCGGTGACGAAACCGTGGAGATCTGGGGCGACGGGACGGCGCGGCGCGAGTTCATGTATTCTGGCGACCTGGCGGACGGAGTCTGGGCGGCAGTCGAGCGGTTCGACGCGCTGCCGGGACGAATGAATATCGGCCTGGGCTATGATTATTCTATCAACGAGTACTACGCCGAGGCCGCCCGCGTGATCGGCTGGGAGGGTGCATTCGTACATGACCTGACCCGGCCCACCGGCATGAAGCAGAAGCTGCTGGACGTGAGCGCGCAGAAGGATTTTGGCTGGGAGGCCCAAACCTCGCTGGCCGATGGGATCGCGCAGACCTATGCGCATTTTCAGGACCTGTTGGAACGGGGGGCGGCATGAGCGAGGCCAAGGGTTTTCCGCTGGCGACGACCAGTTGGGACGAGAAGGAATACGCGGCCATCGACCGGGTGGTGCAGTCGGGCATGTTCTCGATGGGCGCGGAGGTTAAGGCCTTCGAGGAGCAGTTCGCGGCGGCGATGGGGTCGGCCCATGCAGTGATGGTGAATTCGGGGTCGTCGGCGAACCTGTTGATGGTGGCAGCGCTGCGGTATCACTCGACGATCGACCTTCCCGCCGGGGCAGAGGTGATCGTGCCGGCGGTCAGCTGGTCAACGACGTATTACCCGCTGCACCAATACGGCCTGCGCCTGAAGTTCGTGGATATCGACGCCGATACGCTGAACTACGATCTTGACGCGCTGGAGGAAGCGATCGGGCCGGAGACGAAAGCGATCATGGTGGTGAACCTTCTGGGCAACCCTAACGATTTCGCCCGGATCGAGGCTATTGTCGCGGGGCGCGACATCGTGGTGATGGAGGACAATTGCGAAAGCCTCGGAGCCACGTTCCAGGGACGGCAGGCGGGTACTTTCGGGATCGCGGGCAGCTATTCCTCGTTTTTCTCGCATCACATCGCCACGATGGAAGGTGGGCTGGTGGTGACCGATGACGAGGAACTTCATCACATCATGCTGTCGGTGCGGAGCCACGGCTGGACGCGGCATTTGCCAAAGTTCAATCACGTTACCGGCGAGAAGAGCGAAGACCCGTTCGAGGAAAGTTTCAAATTCGTGCTTCCGGGCTATAACCTGCGCCCACTGGAGATGAGCGGGGCGATCGGGCAGGAGCAGATCGCGAAGCTGCCGATGATCGTCGGCGAGCGGCGTAAGAATGCTGAGGCGTTCCGCGGTCTGATGCAGGGCTATCCGCAGATCCGTATCCAGCGCGAAATCGGCGCGTCGAGTTGGTTCGGCTTTTCCATGGTGGTCAAACCGGATGCAGGGTTTTCACGTGCGGATCTAATTGAATCCCTCGGTCGGCAAGGCGTGGAATGCCGGCCCGTCGTGGCGGGCAATTTCGCCAAGAACGAGGTTGTCTCGAAGCACATGGATCACGTGATCCATGGCAGTTTGACTAATGCCGACGAGATTGATGCCAATGGCCTTTTCATCGGCAATCACCATTATCCACTCACAAATCAATGGGACCTTCTGCGCGCGGCGCTGGATGAAGTGACACAATAGTGTGCGGATCGCCCAGATTATTCTGCGAATAATCTGGGCCTGAGAAAATTCGCTCGAATTTTCTCAGGCGACGCCAGCGCGCAGAGCATCGTGGATGTGGACGAGGCCGCGCAGTTGGCCGGTGTCGTCCACCGCGAAAAGTGCGCTGATCTTGTTGGTGTTCATAACGCCCAAGGCTTCGATCAAAAGCGCTTCGGGCGCGATCGTACGGGGGTCGCGCGTGGCGACTTCGCCTGCGCTGCGGGACATCAAGCTGTCAAGGTTGCGCCGGAGGTCACCGTCGGTGATGATCCCGGTCAGGCGTCCATCTTCGACCAATGCGGCGACGCCGAACCCTTTGGCCGTCATCTCGATCAGTGTTTCGGACATCGGTGTATCCGGAAGCACCGTGGGAAGCGCGTCGCCTGTATGCATGACCGCCGAGACCTTCAGCAGCTGTGCGCCCAAAGTGCCGCCGGGGTGGAAAGTAAGAAAGTTCTCGCGCTCGAATCCGCGCAGCTTCATCATGGCGACGGCCAGCGCGTCGCCCATCGCCATGGTGCAGGTGGTCGAGGTGGTGGGCGCCATGCCGATGCCGCAGGCCTCGGGTGCGTCGGGCAGCGCTAGGACGTAATCGGCCTGTCGCGCCAGTGCGCTGTCGGGTTTCTTGGTAATCGCCACAAGCGGGATCGAGAACCGTGCGCAGTGGGCGATGATGTCGGCCAGTTCGCGCGTTTCGCCGGAATTGGAAATCAGGATCACGGCGTCCTGTCGCGTGACCATGCCGAGATCGCCATGGCTCGCTTCGCCCGGGTGAACGTATTGCGCCGGCGTGCCGGTGGAGGCGAAGGTCGCCGCGATCTTGGCCGCCACGTGGCCGGACTTGCCCATGCCAGAGACGATCACCCGGCCCGGCACCTCAAGCAGGCGGTCGACCACGGCGTCGAACGTCTCTGGCAGGGTGTCGCGCATCAGGTCGAGCGCATCGCGTTCGATGGTCAGCACGTCACGCGCAATGTCGGTGGGGGTCGGAGTGTCCGTCATGTGGATCGCTTTGCTAAGATGCGCCGAGCCTGTCCGAGCAGGCGGGGCCGGTCAAGCCTCGTCCTCGTGGACTATCTTGATGTGGGTCGTGCCGCGGGCTTCGGCCAGGGCCATTTGTTTCTGGCGCTCGCGGAAGCGGTTCTTGTCCGCCTCGGTGGTCTCATGCGCACAGAGGTGGCAGGCGACGCCCTGTTCGTACTCGGGGCGCTTGGTGTCTTCGGGCAGGATTGGGCGACGGCAGGCGTGGCATAGTAGGTGCGCTCCTTCCTTCAGCCCATGACCCACCGAGACGCGGCCGTCGAAGACGAAGCATTCGCCCTGCCAGGTGCTGTGCTCCGGCGCGACTTCCTCCAGGTATTTCAAAATTCCGCCCTTGAGGTGGTAGACGTCTTCTACACCCTGGCCCAAGAGATAGTTGGTCGATTTCTCGCAGCGGATGCCGCCTGTGCAGAACATCGCGATCCGCTTGTTGTGAAAGCGGTGCTTGTTCTCATCCCACCAGGCGGGGAAGTCGCGAAAGCTGTCGGTTTTGGGGTCGATGGCGCCGTCGAAGGTGCCGATCGCCACCTCATAGTCGTTGCGCGTGTCGATCACGGCCACGTCGGGGGATTGGATCAGGTCGTTCCAGTCGGCCGGGTCGACGTAGTGCCCGACCTTTGCGATTGGGTCGACATCGGGTTGACCCATCGTGACGATCTCTTTCTTCAGGCGCACCTTGAGACGGCGGAAGGGCTGCGAAGAGGCGATGCTTTCTTTCCATTCCAGGTCGTCACAGCCCGGAAGCGCGCGGATATGGGCGATTACAGTGTCGATCCCGCCGCGTGGCCCGGCGATGGTGCCGTTGATGCCCTCATGCGCCAGCAGAAGGGAACCCGATATCTTTTCCGCCTCGCAGAGCGCAAGCAGCGGCCCTTGAATGGCGGCGGGGTCTTTGAACCGGGTAAAGTGGTAGAGCGCGGCGATGGTGTACATGCGCCGCGATCTACGCCCTTCGGTAGAATTCGGCAAGACCCGCAAGGTCAGCTTGACGCGGTGCTCGTCAGGCGTTTCAGCTGCTTGGTGATGAAGTCCCGTGTGTCGCCGTCGGTCAGCTTGCCGCCTTCGATCTTGCCGGCCGAACCGCCGATCGCGATCTCGAACCCGGCCTGAACGTTCGCATTGATAACCGAAAGCACTTGGCGCAGGTCGTAATGTGCGGTGAGGCCTGCCGTGGCACCCGGCGACTGGGTGATGATCAGCGTGGGCTTGCCCGAGAAGGGAGCGTTCGGCTCTTTGGACATCCAGTCGATGGTATTCTTCAGAACGCCCGAGGTGCCGCGGTTATATTCCGGTGAGACCACGATGATGGCATCCGCAGCGGCCAGGTTCTCGGCCAGGTCGCGGACGGGCTGGGGCGCGGTATCGCCGTCTTTGATGTCCTCATTGTAAAGCGGGATATCGGCAATGTCGTGCCGGGTGACGGTAACGCCCTCGGGCACAAGCTCTTGCAGGGTATCGGCCACGGACGTGCTGTGGCTGCCCTTGCGAAGCGAGCCGCTGATGGTGGCGAAATTCAGTGTTTTGGTCATGGTCATGTCTCCTTTGACGCCAGACATAATCGGTTTGTGGATGAAGGAAACAGAAAGGTTCGCAGGCGTTCTCTGCATTGGCGCACAGAAGTGAGGCTGGCGTTGACCATTGCGCATCGCTGCTTCAGGGTCCGCCGCGTGTTCGCAACAGGAGAGACTCATGCCAAAGGCCCTGATCGTCATCGATGTGCAGAACGATTTCTGCCCCGGGGGGGCGCTGGCCGTCGAAGGCGGAGACCGGATCGTGGCCGGGATCAACACGATGATGCGGGATGCGGGCGCCGTGATCCTGACGCAGGACTGGCACCCGGCGGGCCATTCGTCGTTCGCGTCGAGCCATGAGGGAAAAGCGCCGTTCGAGGTTATCGACATGCCCTATGGCTCGCAGGTTCTGTGGCCGGACCATTGTGTGCAGGGCACGAAAGGCGCCGCTTTTCATCCCGACCTGGAGACCGACCGGGCCGACATGATCGTGCGGAAGGGATACAATCCGGCGATCGACAGTTATTCCGCCTTCTACGAGAATGATCACGAGACACCCACCGGCCTGCATGGCTACTTGCGGACCCGCGGAATCACCGAGTTGGTGATGGTCGGGCTGGCCACGGATTTCTGCGTAAATTACTCGGCGGTGGATGCAGCACGGCTGGGCTATCCGGTGACTGTCCTACGCGATCTGTGCCGAGGGATCGATCTGGACGGGTCATTGGAGATCGCGCTGACGGACATGCGCGCGGCGGGTGTGACGCTTGCCTGAGGGCCTGATCCGGGAAATCGAAGCCTGCCGGATATGCGCTGACCGTTTTGCCCTAACGCAGACGGCCCATGCGCCGCGCCCTGTCGTGTGGTTCCGTCCCGGGGCACGAATCCTGATCGCGGGCCAGGCGCCGGGCATGCGGGTCCACCAGTCGGGCAAGCCGTTCGACGATCCGTCGGGCGACCGGCTGCGCGACTGGCTGGGCATGACGGCGGAAGAATTCTATGACATGCGCCGGGTTGCGGTGATCCCGATGGCGTTTTGTTTTCCGGGATATGACGCCAAGGGGTCAGATCTGCCACCGCCGAAGATCTGCGGTCAAACTTGGCATGACCGGGTGATGGCGGCCTTGGGCGCCGTCAAGTTACGGGTGATCGTGGGCGGCTATTCGCATCGCTACCACCTGGGCGAGAAGGGACCGGTGACCGAGACGGTGCGCAACTGGCGCGACCATGCACCGGGGGTTTTCCCCTTGCCGCATCCGTCGTGGCGCAATACCGGGTGGCTGAAGAAAAACCCGTGGTTCGAGGCGGAAGTGCTGCCAGCACTACGGGAAGAAGTGAGGCGCGCACTGGATGACTGAAGCGACACATTTGGACCGGGCTCATGCGGCGAAGGATGAGGGCGGCGAGGCCGAGCGACTGCGCTACTACCAGACGTTAGCGGCGGCGGAACTGTTTCTGCTGCTGGAGGCCGAGGCCGAAGAGGATGCTGTTGTGCCGCAAGCCTTCGAGGTGGACGGTCAAACCTTTGTGCTGGCCTTTGATACCGAAGAGCGGCTGGCGGGATTTGCCGGGGCTGAGGCGCATTACGTCGCGCTATCGGGTCGGGCAGTGGCCGAGATGCTGGCCGAGGCGGGGCTGGGGCTGGGATTGAACCTTGAGGCCGGGCCACAGGCGGCGCTGTTGCCGAACGCGGCGATGGTCTGGCTGGCCGAAACGCTGGCCGAGGGTCCCGAAGAGGTGGAGGCGCAGCCGGATTCCTTTCACCCGCCCAAGGGATTGCCCGAAGAGCTTGTTACCTCGCTTGACGCACGGTTGGCGGCGGCGGGCGGTCTGGCGGAACTGGCGTATCTCGTGGGTGTAACTTACGACAGCGGGGCCAAAGGCCACCTGCTGGGTGTGGTGGATGCAGTGCCCGGGGCAGAGCCGGCCATTGCGCGGGCCGTGTCGGAGGTGCTGGCGCTTTCGGGACTGGAGGCCGGATTGCTGGACGTGGGATTTTTCCATAGCTCGGACCCGGCGGGGGCGCGGATGGCATTGGTGGGGCTGCGATTCGACTTGCCCAAGCCTGAAGAGGCGAGACCGTCGGCACCGGGGACCGATCCGGAGCAGCCGCCAAAGCTGCGGTAAGGAAGTTTTTTTAGACAGGACGAGCTGGAATTTCCGAAAATTCCACGACCTTATTCCGGCCTCGCTCGGACAGTGACAGCGTGGGTCAGTAGCCCAGATCGCGGTCGACGAGGTGAAGCAGCGGCTCGCCCGCCTCGCCACGGCGGATGTTTTCCACGATCACCTGCGCCGCGGTGTCGGGACGGGTTTCCGAGGCAATATGCGGCGTGACGGTAACCTTCGGATGAGCCCAGTAAGGATGCTCGGGCGGTAGCGGTTCGGTGCGGAAGACGTCGAGGGTCGCATGGGCGATGTGACCGTTATCAAGCGCGGCCAAAAGAGCGTCATCGTCAATCAGAGGGCCGCGCCCGGGGTTGATCACGACGGCGCCGGACGGCATCTGCGCCAGTGTTTCGGCGTCAATCACGTTCTCGGTCTGCGGCGTGTCGGGCAACAGGAGCACGACGATTTGCGCGGTTGAGAGCGCCTGCGCGAGACCGTCGTCGCCGGACAGGCAGGTAATCCCGTCGATGGACTTCTGGCTGCGCGACCAGCCGGTTACAGGAAAGCCCAGATGCACCAGGGCTTCGGCACAGGCCTGGCCAAGGGCGCCGAGGCCGAGGATCGTCACCGATCGGTCCTTGGCCAGCGGCGGCACGTCGTGACGCCACGTGCCGTCCTGCCCCAGTACATGGGTATCGGTGCCCAGGTGATGGCGCAGGGTATGGCCGGTCACCCATTCCACCATGCCGCGTTCCAGGCCGTCATCGACCATGCGCGTCAGCGGTTGGGTCAAGGTGTCGTTTCGCACAATGCCTTCGACCCCGGCCCAAAGGTTGAGCACCGCCTTCGCACGGGTGAACGGCGTGAAGTCTTGCACGTCGCTGTTGGGCGCATACACGATATAGTCGACCTCGTCCGGGGGCAGGTCGGTGGAGAGGATGTATTCGGTGATCCCGGCGTCGTGGAGCGACTTGCGCAGCGGGGCTTCGTAGTCCGCCCAGCGTTCGGCGCTGGCGGCGAATAGAATATTGAGAGACATGAAACCTACCGGGGGCGATGGATATGAGCGCTTTGCACCAGGCCGAAGCCCAGCATGAGGATGAGCATGGCCGAACCGCCGTAGCTGACCAGCGGCAATGGCACGCCGACGACGGGCGCAAGGCCCATGACCATCGACATGTTCACCGCGAAGAACAGAAAGAACGTGACGGCGACCCCCAGCGTCAGAAGCGACGAGAAGCGGTCGCGGTTCGCCAGCGCCGAAATGACGCAAAAGACGATGATGAGCGCGTACAGCGCCAGCAGCGAAATGGCTCCGACGAATCCGAATTCCTCGGCCAGCGTCGTGAAGATGAAATCGGTGTGCTTCTCGGGTAGGAAATTGAGACGCGACTGGGTGCCTTGCATGAAGCCCCGCCCTGTCCAGCCACCGGATCCGAGCGCGATCTTGGACTGGGTAATGTGATAGCCGGCGCCCAAAGGATCTGACGCCGGGTCCAGGAACGTGTCGATGCGGCGGTATTGATAGTCTGCCAGCAATTGCCAGTCGGTGCCGCGGCTCTTGAAAACTGCCGTAACGAGCCCGCCGGTGGCCGCGATAACCACGGCGAAATACGCCCAATGCACGCCTGCGAGGAACATGATAAGCCCGCCGCCCGTGATCAACAGGATGGAGGTGCCAAGATCGGGCTGACGCAGGACCAACGCCACAGGAAGGAGGATCAGGACCACGGGCAGCAGAACCCAGAGCGGGCGCGACGTTTTCTTCAGCGGTAACCAGTCGTAATAGGCCGCCAGAAACATGACCAGCGTGATCTTCATCAGCTCGGACGGTTGCAGCCGCATGACTCCCAGGTCGATCCAGCGCTGCGCACCCTTGCCCTCGACGCCGACCAGTTCGACCGCGACCAGCAGAAGGACGGAGACCGTGTAGGCCAGCACCGACATGTTGCGCCAGAACCAGATCGGGACCATGGCCACGAACAGCATCACGGCAAAGCCGAGCGCGTAGCGTTTCGCCTGCGGTTCGGCCCAGGGGTTGAACGCGCCGCCTGCGACGGAGTAGAGCATCAGGATTCCGATGGCGGCGACTGCCGTCAGCAAGAGCGCCAGAGGCCAGTTGAGATACAGCACCTTGCGCAGGCCCGAGGGCGTGTGTTTGACGGTATATTCAAGATAGCTCATGCAGCGCCCCTTATGCCCGGTCGCTGTCGTCGTCGCCGCGACGGTCGAGGCGTGAGCGCAACTGTTCCTGCTGCGTCTTGATGCGGCCACGGTCCTTGGACGGGTAGGCGTCAAGCGGGGGATCATCGCCGTAGAGCGCTTGAAGGGTGATGTCGCGGGCGATCGGGGCCGCCGCCCTGGAGCCGCCGCCGCCATGTTCGACGATCACCGCCACGGCGACCTTCGGTGCATCGAAGGGAGCAAAGTTGACATAGAGCGCGTGGTCCCGGCGTTCCCAGGGCAGATCCTCGTTGCGGAAAACGCCTCTGGCGCGTTCGGCGGCGGTGATGTTCCGGACCTGGCTGGTGCCGGTCTTGCCGGCCATGCGGAATGCGTCTTCGATGATGCGGCTGCCATAGGCCGTGCCGCGCCGGTTGTTGGACACGGCATACATCGCTTGCCGGATCTCGCGTAGGGTGTTTTCGTTCAGGCCAAGCGGCTCGCCCCGGTTGGGCGGCTCCTCGACGCCATCGACGGACCGCACCAAACGGGGCGACACCGAGCGCCCGGTGGCCAGCCGGGCGGTCATCACCGCAAGCTGCAAGGGTGAACTGAGCACGTAGCCCTGGCCGATGGCGGCGTTCGCCGTGTCGCCGATGCGCCAGTCCTCGCCGCGCGAGGTCGCCTTCCACAGCTTGTTGGGGATGAGGCCGTCGGCGACGGACGTCATCGGCAGATCGTGTTCGATACCGAGACCGAGGCGTTTGGCCATTTCCGCGATCTTGTCGATGCCGACACGCAGGGCGAGGTCGTAATAATAGACATCGCAGCTTTCGCGCAGCGAGCGGTGCAGGTCCACATTGCCGTGCCCCGCGCGTTTCCAGCAATGGAAGCGTCGGTTCGCGACCTTCAGGAACCCGGGGCAATAGACGGTCTCGTTCGGATCGACCTGTCCATCCTCGAGTGCCGCCAGCGCAGTGACCATCTTGAAGGTCGAACCCGGCGGATAGACGCCTTGCACGGTCTTGTTCGGCAAGGGGCGGTACTTGTTGTTCAAGAGCTCCGAGTAGTCAGCCTGGGAAATTCCGCGCACGAACAGGTTGGGGTCATAGCCGGGGGTGGACGAACAGGCCAGAAGGTCTCCGGTGTCGCAATCCATGACCACGGCGGCGGCGCTTTCGCCTTCCAGACGGGCAGTGATGTAGGATTGCAGCGCATTGTCGAGCGTCAGCTGGATGTCCGCGCCGGCCTCGCCCTCGACCCGGTCCAGTTCGCGCATCACGCGGCCCGCGGCGTTGACTTCGACCCGCTTGGTGCCGGCTTTGCCACGCAGCGTATCCTCGCGCCGGCGTTCAAGCCCGATCTTGCCGATCTGGAAGCGCGGGATCAGCAACAGCGCGTCGGGCGCGTCGATGCGTTCCAGATCGCGGTCGCTGACCGGCCCGACGTAGCCTACAACATGCGCGTAATCCTCGCCCATGGGATAGTGCCGCGACAGGCCAACCTCCGGCGTGACGCCTGGCAGGGCGGGTGCATTCACGGCGACGCGGCTGATATCCTCCCAGCTGACGCGATCTGCCACTGTCACCGGCGTGTCACCGCGCAGCTTGGCCAGATCTTCGCGGGCCTTTTTCAGTTCTTCGGGGTTCAGCCGCACAAGCTTGGACAGGCGCGCGATCACGTCCTCAAGGTCGCCGGCCTGTTCGCGAATGATGTTGATCCGGTAGGAGGGGATGTTCTCGGCGATCACGCGCCCCTCGCGGTCGAAGATGCGGCCACGGGATGGCGGGATCAGGTGGATATTGATCCGGTTCTCGTCTGCCAGCAGACGGAACTGGTCGGCCTGATCGACCTGAAGGTAGCGCATGCGCAGACCCAGAAGCCCCACGAAGCCCGCCATGCCGCCGCCCAGCACCAGGCCGCGCCGGGTGATGCGGCGCTGGCTTTCGGTATTGTCGCGGGTGGGGCGCTTCATGTCCGGCCTCCGAGTGCGTCGATGTCACCGGGGGCCAGTTTACGCACCCCGAAGACAGATTGCGAGACCAGCACGACCAGTGGATAACAAATCATTGTCATCAGGAGCTGGATAAAGCTGAGGCCCAGCGGCGCCTGATCGACAAGCAAAACGGCGAGGATTGTGCGGTAGGCCAAGGTCATGACGACCAGTGTCGTGGCAACCGAGACCCATTCCACGGCAAAGGTCAGGTCCCGAAGGCCGATATGGCGGGCGCGCAGGGTTTCCGCCGCGATCAGCACCAGCGCGGCCCAAAGGCCGGGCGGGCGATGGAACATTAGGTCTCCCAACAACATCACGCCCGCTACCAGAAGGGGCGGCACGTATTCTGGACGGCGCAGGATCCAGGCAAAGGTCAGCGCGACGATCAGTTCCGGCCCGGCCCAGCCACGTGGCAGGGTCTGCAGCGGCAGCAGGCTGAAGAACATCACGAACAGTGCGAGCCCTAGATAGAGCGCGCGCATCGTCCACATCTGCAAGGTGGCGTTTTCACCCATCGGTGGCCTCGCTGGTCTGCGCCTCGGCGGGCAGTTGCGGTTCCGGATCGGGATCGGCCCCCTGCACGACCGGGACGGACGGCTGGATCAGGCTGCCTGGATCGAGCACGCGCTCATGCCCGTAGTTGCGCAGAACGCGCAGGAATTCCAGCCGCTCGTAATCGGCGGCCAGCCGGACACGCATACGCCCGCCCGGGTCCTCGGCCAACTGTCCGACCAGGAGGCCGGCCGGAAAGACCTCGCCATCGCCCGAGGTCAGCACGCGGTCGCCAGGGCGCACCTTGTCCGGCGCTTCGATGAAATCGATGGGCGGCGAGGGTGTGTTGTCGCCGATCAGCAGTGCCTGCTGGCCCGAAGGCTGAATCGTGACTGGGATGCGGCTGGAGGTATCGGTCAACAGGATCACCCGTGCCGTGTTGTTGCCCACGCCCGAGATACGGCCCACCAACCCCAGCCCATCCATGGCCGCCCAGCCGTCGACGATGCCGTCGCGGGCGCCGACGTTGATCAGAACGGATTGCCGGAAAGGCGAACCGCTGTCGGCCAGAACGACGCCGGTGACGAAGGTCAGTCGCGGGTCAAGCTGGACGTTGTTCAGGTCGAGCAGGCGCGCATTCTCCTGTTCCAGTTGAAGGGCGGCCTCTTTCCAGGCTTTCATCTGCTGCAATTCGCGCCGCAATTCCTGGTTCTGCTGATAGATACGCTGGTAGCTTTGGAAATCGCGCAGGATGTTTACGGCGCCGGTGACCGGCGCCATGGCCCAGTCGAAGCTGGGCACGACCCGGTCGATCACCTGCGCCCGGAAGCGTTCCACGCGGGGGCTGTCGATCCGCCACAACACAAAGAGACCGATCAGGCAGAATACCACCAACCCCAGAAGCAGACGCTTCAGGGGGGCGGTGTAGTCGCTGCTTTGTCCTCTTTCTCGGGCCAATGGCGTCCCCGGATTGCAAAAGGCCTTGGCGGTGAACTACCACCACGAATACCACCGCGCGCCGCAACCTCAAAGGGTGGGCGTTTCAGCTGTCGTAGTCGATGGCGTGGCGGAGTTGTTTTTCGAATTCCAAGGCCTTGCCGGTGCCGAGCGCCACGCAGTTCAGGCTGTCATCGGCGATGGACACGGCCAGCCCGGTTTGCTCGCGCAGCGCGAGGTCCAGGTCGCCCAGAAGTGCGCCGCCGCCGGTCAGCATGACACCGCGGTCGACAATGTCGGCGGCCAGATCCGGCGGGGTGGCTTCCAGCGCGGTCATCACCGCTTCGCAGATCTGCTGCACGGGTTCGGCCAGCGCTTCGGCCACCTGGGCCTGGCTGATCTCGGTCTCCTTAGGTACGCCATTGAGCAGATCGCGGCCGCGGATCTGCATCGAGCTGCCACGCCCGTCGTCGGGCATCCGAGCGGTGCCGATGGAGGTTTTGATGCGCTCGGCGGTGGATTCGCCCACCAGCAGGTTCTGCTGGCGGCGCAGGTAGTTGATGATCGCTTCGTCCATCCGGTCGCCACCCACGCGGATCGAGCGGGCATAGACGATGTCGCCCAAGCTCAGAACCGCAACCTCGGTGGTGCCGCCGCCGATATCCACGACCATGTTCCCGGTGGGGTCGGTGATGGGCATGCCGGCACCGATGGCCGCCGCGATGGGTTCGGCCACGAGACCCGCGCGCCGTGCACCGGCGCTGAGCACAGACTGACGGATGGCGCGTTTTTCAACGGGCGTCGCGCCGTGAGGCACGCAGACGATGATCTTGGGCTTGGAGAAGGTCGAACGCTTGTGCACCTTGCGGATGAAATGCTTGATCATCGCCTCGGCGGTGTCGAAATCGGCTATGACTCCTTCGCGCATCGGACGGATCGCCTCGATGGACCCCGGCGTGCGGCCCAGCATAAGCTTGGCATCCTCGCCCACGGCCAGCACCTTCTTGACGCCGTCCTTGACGTGATAGGCCACCACGGACGGTTCCGACAGGATGACGCCCCGCCCCTTGACGTAGACCAGCGTGTTGGCGGTGCCGAGGTCGATCGCCATGTCGGCCGTGAAAAGGCCGGGAATTTTGTCGAAGATGGACATGAGGTGGTGCGTCCCGTGGTTTTAATAGTGATATGGCCCCCGACTCGACCGCCGGACACCGTTCGCTCTTATAGAGTGCGCGATTGTCGGGTGAAAGAGTGGTTTCGGGCCTGTTAAGCGTCAAATTGCCGGGCGTGATCGCAATGCGCCAGTCCTGTGCGGCCGCGGACACGCCCAAACCGGCGATGAACGGGCAAGGTAAGCGCTCGTGGGCGCGCCGTTCCAGTGCTGCAGGAATTGGATTGAGACGATCACCTTTCGGTGATTATGGTGCTGCTGGGGAGGATTGAACTCCCGACCTCACCCTTACCAAGGGTGCGCTCTACCACTGAGCTACAGCAGCGCCGGTTCGTGGCGGGGTGATTAGACCGTTCCGTGCATTCGTGCAAGCGTAATCTAGACGGTTTTTGGCGACTGCTGTAGACAGGCGGCATGAGCACGAACCCCCCGCCCAAATCAGGCGCCAAATCCCAGCAAAGTCGCGAGGACCGGCTGAAGGCTGCGCTGAAAGCGAACCTGGCCCGCCGAAAGGCACAGGCGCGCGGAAAGGCGTCGGGACAGGAGGGGCCGGAGGCAGGCCAGGACAAGAAAAAGGGCGGATAAAACGACATGGATTCGATACTCGTGACGGGCAATGGCCCACTTCAGGGGCAAATCCCGATTGCCGGGGCGAAGAACGCGTGCCTGACGCTGATGCCGGCGACTCTGCTGAGCGAGGAGCCCTTGACGCTGACCAACGCGCCGCGCCTGTCGGATATCAAGACGATGACCGAGCTCTTGCAATCGCTGGGCGCGGAGGTGACGACGCTTCAGGACGGCCAGGTTCTGGCGCTGTCGAGCCATGATCTGGACAGCCACGTGGCCGATTACGATATCGTGCGCAAGATGCGGGCCTCGATCCTTGTGCTGGGGCCGATGCTGGCGCGGGATGGCCACGCGGTGGTGTCGCTGCCGGGCGGATGCGCCATCGGGGCACGGCCGGTGGATTTGCACCTCAAGGCATTGGAGGCGATGGGCGCGGAGCTTGAGCTGAAGGAAGGCTATGTGCATGCAAAGGCCCCCGGTGGCCTTCAAGGTGGTGTCGTGGACTTTCCGCTGGTGTCGGTCGGGGCGACGGAAAACGCGCTGATGGCGGCCACTCTGGCCAAGGGCAGCACGGTACTGAAGAATGCGGCGCGCGAGCCCGAGATCGTCGACCTGGCGCAGTGCCTGAGAAAGATGGGCGCGCAGATCGAGGGCGAAGGCACGAGCGAGATCACCATCCAGGGGGTAGACCGCCTGCATGGGGCGACCCATCCGGTGGTGACCGACCGGATCGAGCTGGGCACGTTCATGCTGGCCCCCGCGATTTGCGGCGGCGAGGTGGAATGCCTGGGCGGGCGGATCGACTTGGTCGAGGCGTTCTGCGAAAAGTTGGACGCCGCCGGAGTTTCCGTTGAAGAGACCGACGTGGGCCTCAAGGTCGCGCGGAAGAATGGCCGGGTGCGCGCCGTCGACGTGGTGACCGAGCCGTTTCCTGGCTTTCCCACCGACCTTCAGGCGCAGATGATGGCGCTGATGTGCACCGCCGAGGGCACCAGCGTTTTGGAAGAGAAGATTTTCGAGAATCGTTTCATGCACGCCCCCGAACTGATGCGGATGGGCGCGCGGATCGACGTTCACGGTGGTACAGCCACAGTGACCGGCGTAGAGCGATTGAAAGGCGCGCCGGTCATGGCGACAGATCTGCGGGCGAGCGTCTCACTGATCCTGGCGGGGCTGGCCGCCGAGGGCGAGACCCTGGTCAACCGGGTCTATCACCTGGACCGCGGCTATGAGCGGGTCGAGGAAAAGCTGGGCAATGTCGGTGCCAAGATAGAGCGGGTGCAGGGCGAATGACCGAAGACGCACGTTTCGAAGACGGGCGCGAGGCGCCGCTGAACCTGGGGGCCTTCGATGCCGAAGATCTCGACGTGGTATCGAGCCTGGTGCAGGATGCGGTCTTTACCCTGCAAGACATGGCGTGGCGCCCCCGCGAGCGCCGACTGGCGCTGTTGATCAACCGGTTTCGCTGGGAAGACGGCGCGCGGGCGCGGCACGGGGCCGAGCGCGTGCGCGCGCTCTTGGTAATCGACAATGTCGAAGGCGTCTCCAGCCAAGGGCTGGACCGCGACGACCTTGATGTGATCCTGTCGGTGCTCTCCGTGCGGTTCGAACCAGACAGTGCCGAAGACGTCGCGGGCTACGTGACGCTGACGCTGGCGGGTGACGGCGCCGTGCGGGCACGGATCGAGGCGCTGGAAGTCACGCTGCGGGATGTCACGCGCCCTTACCGCGCACCGTCCGGCAAGGCGCCGGACCACGACGCATGACGCATCATTGCCGCAAACGGGACCGCCAGTCATGAATATCGCGCGTTTCGTCATGATAGCCGTCCCGCTGGGCGTTGTTCTCATCTACTTCGTCATGCAATCGCTGACCGTCGACGAGGCCGCGCACCGTGACCTGGTGGAAGACGGCAAGCTGATGGAGGATCTACGCAAGCGCTCGTTCCCGGGCCTCTACGAGGCTATCGAGGCCGGCTTTCCCGAAGAATATGGCAAGCATGTCGACGAAATCGAGGAAATTGCGCTTGATACCGACGTGTCGCGGTACGATCTAGGCCCCGAGCTTTTGGCCGAAAGCGATGCCTTCGTGGCCGAGTTGCGCGCCGAGAACGCAGTACATATCCGCAATGCGGGTCGCGATCCGCTGCTTGAAATCCAGCGGGCGCAGCTGGCGCTTCTGAAAGGTCTGTCGGAAACGCCGAAGCTGTGCCTTGCTGTCGCCAAGGGCGGATTGAGCGAGCTGAGCCGTGTCGAATTGAGCCGGATCGAGCCAAACCTGCATGGCCGTTGGCTGACCGCGCAGTTCGCGGCGATGGCGGCAGGGCGGGATATGCCGGAGGCCTTCGAGAAGCCGTCGGAAGAAGACTGGCGTATTTTCCTGAAAGGCTGGCGCGACGCGGAGGGCGAGACGACGCCGGCCATGCAAGCCTATCTGTGGTCGAATGAAGAGGATCCCGGCCTTTACTGCGAAGGGGCCATCGGGTTCGCCCGGCGACTGATCGCAGACACCACACCTTCGGGCCTGCGTATCCTGGCCGATTACACGGCCAGCCTTGCGCGATAGGGGCGCCCGTTTTGAAAAGCGAAGGCACTTGAGGCGCGGCAGGCGTCGGTCTAAGTCTGCGCGGCAACAGGAGAATGCCCATGCCGGTGCGACTGACCACCAAGGATGACGATTTCGAAGCGCGGTTTGCTGCGCTGTTGAGCGCCAAGCGCGAGGACAGCCCAGACGTGGACGACACCGTTGCCAGCATCATCGCCGATGTCAGGGCGCAGGGCGATGCGGCGTTGATCGAGCTGACGGCGAAGTTCGACAGGCTGGAATTGACGTCGGAGAGATTGCGGTTCACGACAGAAGAGGTCGCTGCGCTGGTGGCAGATGTGCCGCCGGATGAGATGGCGGCGCTGGAACTGGCGGCTGCCCGCATCCGGTCCTATCACGAACGCCAGTTGCCCGCGGATGCATCATGGCAGGATGAATGCGGCGCGACGCTGGGCTGGCGCTGGTCGGCGGTCAGCGCGGCAGGGCTTTACGTGCCCGGCGGGCTGGCGTCCTACCCGTCCTCGGTTCTGATGAACGCGATCCCTGCCAAGGTGGCGGGGGTGGATCGGCTGGCCATCGTGGTGCCGACGCCGGACGGCGTGGCAAATCCCGCCGTCCTAGCCGCCGCACAGATCGCCGGTGTTGACGAGATCTATCGAGTGGGCGGGGCGCAGGCCATCGCGGCGCTGGCCTATGGCACCGAGACGATCGCGGCGGTCGACAAGATCACCGGGCCGGGCAACGCCTATGTCGCGGCGGCCAAGCGGCGGGTGTTCGGCCGGGTCGGCATCGACATGATTGCCGGACCTTCGGAAATCCTGGTGATCGCGGACCGCGACAACGAACCGGACTGGATTGCGCTGGACATGCTGAGCCAGGCGGAACACGACGAAAGTGCGCAGGCGCTGCTAATCACGGATGACCCGGCATTCGCCGATGCGGTGGAGACGGCGATCGAGACGCGGTTGGAGACGCTGGACCGGAAGGCGATTGCCGGGGCAAGCTGGCGCGATTTTGGCGCGGTGATCGTGGTCAGTGACATGGACGAGGCCGCGCAGCTGGCCGACAGGATCGCACCCGAGCATCTGGAATTGTGTGTGTCCGAGGCGGAAATGCTTGCCGGGAAGATCACGCATGCGGGCGCGATGTTCCTTGGTGCGTGGACGCCCGAAGCGATTGGCGACTACGTCGGCGGGCCCAATCACGTGCTGCCAACGGCACGCTCGGCACGGTTTTCCAGTGGTCTCAACGTGTTGGATTTCATGAAGAAAACCACGATGGCAAAGATGACGCCTGGCGCGTTGAAGGCAATCGGTCCCGCAGCCGAAACATTGGCAACTTCGGAAAGCCTGGAAGCTCATGGGCTGAGCGTCCGCGCGCGTCTGGACAAGCTGAACGAAAGCTAGCGCCTTGCGCCCTTCGTGTTAAAACCAATGGGCGCAAGACCTTAATGTCAGGGGCGCATTACTCCTGGATTGACTCCAGATAATAGGCCAGCGAAAGGATTCGCCCTCGAACGATCGCTTCCGCTCCGTAAGGACCGGGCGTCTCGATATCCTCCTGGAAGCGTTTTCCCCAGACGGGCATCGGGTAGCCGTGACCTTTGATCCCTTGGCGACCGTCGATCGTCTGGATCACGCGCAGCATCGGAAATGCGCCATCATTCCCGGCGGACAGCCCTGTCAGGCTGGGTACCGGCACAGTCATGAGTTCGGCGAGCGGCCCGTCACCGGCACCGCTTTCGCCGTGACATGACGCACAGGCGCTCATGTACTCGTCGTGCCCGAAATCGTCTGCATGCGTGGGCGCTGCAAGCAGTAAACTCGTTACGGCAATGGATAAAGGTTTGTTGAGACAAGCCATCGTATCCTCCGTTTCGAAAGTTTGGTTCACGAACTTTGCCGGTGTTTTGCCGGCGCACGATTCTCTCAATGGTTTCAAAGGCCGTCTTTGACGGTCATCAAGGAAACCCGAGAAAAACCATGCTAAACGCGAGGGTTTCGCGGCGCTTGAGCGAAGATTGAGTCCGCGTCTACACGTGCCAAACACAGCGAATATGTGCCAAGCGTCCGTTGATCCGAATGGCCACAAGTTCCCCAGAAAAACCTATATTGACGCTTGGCTGCATTGCCCGTTTACGATTGGTGGGGTACGCAGGATCGAGACTGCCGAAGAGAAGACCCATGAGCCGTATCTGTCATATCGAATTGGATGATGCCAACCTGCCGCCGCCCACGCCCGAGATCGAGCAGGAGCGGAAGGTGGCGATGTTCGATCTTATCGAGGAGAACTCGTTCAGCCTGCCCATTCGCGACGACCGGGTTGCGCCGGATGGGCCTTACCGGGTCGGGTTGTCGATCCGTGAAAAGCGGCTGGTGTTCGACATTCGCACCGAGGATGATGCGCCCGCAGCGGAATTTCACCTTTCTTTGTCGCCGTTTAGACAGGTCGTAAAGGATTATTGGGCAATCTGCGAAAGCTATTTTGACGCGGTGAAGAACATGCCGCCGAGCCAGATCGAGACCATCGACATGGCCCGCCGCGGCATTCACAACGAAGGTGCCCGGGTGCTGGAAGAGCGGCTGGAAGGCAAGGCGAAGGTCGACAACGATACCGCGCGGCGCCTGTTCACGCTGATCTGCGTGCTGCATTTCGGGAGCTGACGCAGATGGTCGAGGAGCTTCCTCAGTCCGTTTTGTTTTGCTGCGACCACAATTCCGCGCGCTCGCCCATGGCTGAGGGCATCATGAAAAAACTCTATGGAACAGACACTTATGTCCAGTCTGCCGGAGTGAAGGGAGATATGGACATAGACGGGTTCTCGATCGCGGTCTGCGACGAGATCGGTGTCGAGCTTGCCCGGCACCGCACCCGCAGCTTTGACGAGATGGAGCAGTGGGGTGACGACCTGTCCTCGTTCGATCTGGTGGTGGCATTGAGCCCGGCGAGCCAGCGCAAAGCCCTTGATCTGACACGGGTTTTCCATCTCGACGTGGTCTATTGGCCGATCCTGGACCCGACCGGACTGGGCGAGTCGCGGGAGGCGAAACTGAACGCTTACCGACAGACCCGGGACCAGATCGTGGAACATCTCAAACGACGGTGGGGCGACCCCAAGGATATGAAATGACTGCGAAAAACGTGATTGAGGCTTACTTTCAGGCGTTCAACAACGGCGACGTGGATGGCATGCTGGAATGCCTGAGCGAGGATGTGGCGCACCACGTCAATGAAGGGCAGGTGCGGACAGGCAAGGCGGCCTTTGCCGCGTTCTGCGAGCACATGAACCGATGCTACCGCGAACACCTTGATAACATGGTGATTTTTGAGGCCGAAGGCGGCAGGCGGGGTGCGGCGGAGTTCGTGGTGAACGGCACCTACCTGGCCACCGACGAAGGGCTGCCGGAGGCGAACTGACAGACCTACAAGCTGCCGGCGGGGTCGTTTTTCTCTTTGGAAAACAACAAGATAACGCGGGTCGTGACGTATTACAACCTTGCGGACTGGACCAAACAGGTCACTGCCTGATGCGGGTTGAGCGGCTGACGGGGCAGGACCTTGTAGCGGCGTTGGATGACGTGGCGCAGCTGCGGATCACGGTTTTCCGTGACTTTCCCTACCTTTACGATGGCGATGTCGCCTATGAACGGGCGTATCTGGAGCCGTACCGGCAGAGCGAGGACGCAATACTGGTGGCGGCGTTCGACGGGGAACGCCTCGTCGGGGCCTCGACGGGGACACCGATGGAGGATCATGCCGAGGATTTCGCGGCAGCGTTTTCGGGGCAAGATATTGATATGAAAGATATCTTTTATTGCGCCGAGAGTGTTCTGCTGCCCGAGTACCGCGGTCGCGGGCTGGGACATGCGTTCTTTGACGCGCGGGAGGCCCATGTGCGGGCGCTGGGGCGCGATTACGTGGCCTTTTGCGGGGTGGTCAGGCCACAGGATCATCCTTTGCGTCCAGAGGCCTACCAGCCACTGGACGGGTTCTGGCACAAGCGCGGATATGCCCCGGTCGAGGGGGCCGTTGCAACCTATCGCTGGAAGGATATCGACCAGCCGCAAGAGACCGACCACCCGTTGCAATTCTGGATGCGGCGACTCGAAGATTAACAGCGGGACACACCCGGAAATCGGGACGTCGGTATTGCGTCGGTATTTGGGTGGTACGCCGACGGTGCGATTTTCACGGTTTGACCGGGTTACGAGGCCGCGCGCTCAGTGGTCCTGCAAAAGCTGGCCGAGACCCGGCAGCCGGTCCTCGATCCCGGCCAGCCGCAGCACATCCCACAGCATCGCTTGGTTCGAGCAGATCACCGGTTTGCCCAAGTGCTGTTCCAGCCGGTCGACCACCTCGATGCTGCGCAGGGCACCGCAACTGAGCAGGACGGCGTCGGCATCCGGGCGGTCGATGGCGCCGGCGAAGTCGAAGATGTAGTCGGGCGCGACGCGGATCATCTCGGTGTCGTAGTTAAGGCCCATGCCGTGGGTGGCGAGCACCTCGATGCCCGCATCGGAGAGAAAGCGGGCGACGTTGTCGTTGAGTTCGGGAATGTAGGGGCTGCCCAGAACGACGCGGCGGAGGTCCATTGCGGTAAGGGCCTTGCGGACCGACCCGGCGAGGGACGTGGCCCGCGCACCCGGAGCGCCCCTTGCGAGTTCGGCGCAGGTTTCCGCCTCGCCCACGGCGACGGTTCCGGAGGTGCAGGCGAAGGCGACCACGTCGAGCCCGTCATCGGGCAGGATGCGGGCGGCGGCGGTGGCGAGCGTGTCGCGGACCTGCGCGAGGCTGTCGGTGGAGATCTCGCGCGGCATGGAGGCACGGGCAAAGAAGCCGCCGACGCCGGCGGGCAGGTGGCGGAGCATCTCGTGCTCGATCGTCTGTTCGTTGGGGATCACGACAAAGCCGATGCGGGCGCGGTGATGCACGCCGCTGTCGAAACGCGGCGCGGACAGGATGGCGTCGCGGGCGGTGTCGGAGAGGGGGGCGGCGTGGGTCATGCGTGGGGACCTTTGCAGATGCAAGGAAGGTGTGTTCCTTCATAGCTTAACCGAAACCTTTGCAATTGTCCGCTTCGAGCCCTTAGTTCTGTCGCTGATCTTGTGCCGCGCGGAATCTAGGCCGCAGGCCACCGCGCGATCGCCAGACCGCCTGGACGGGCTGGCGATTGGGTGACGTTGGCGTTTCGAACTGAGGTCTCGCGGATATGTCGGCCATAAAGCGCCTTGAACATCCGGCAGAACGCCAGCCGGCGGTCTGGCAATCGCACGGCTTGCTACCCGCACTGAAGCAAAGTCCGCACAGTCGCCCTTCGCGATGTCCATGCTCGCGGCGGATCCGTGGTTTGCCAAAATGTTGCGCGAAGCCCACGGTGCGGAAATTCGGGTGTTGCACGATAGCCCCGTGCAGCGCTTTCATTGTACCAGTTCAGGGCCGGGGGGCGAAGGGAAATTGACGATGAACATGACGCGCCTTCTTGCAGCGTTTCTTGCCGTTTTTGCCGTGCTTCTGACCGGGCATGCCGCCGAGGCGACCCCGCGGGAGCGCATCGGATTCGGCTGGCTGACTACCAACGATATTGGCGGTGATTTTCACGACCGCTGGCAGACC
The DNA here is from genome assembly GCF_009363715.1 of Roseovarius sp. THAF9. Classification (NCBI taxonomy): domain Bacteria; kingdom Pseudomonadati; phylum Pseudomonadota; class Alphaproteobacteria; order Rhodobacterales; family Roseobacteraceae; genus Roseovarius; species Roseovarius sp. THAF9. The sequence continues at coordinate 3,028,816 of NZ_CP045404.1, read as the reverse complement.
GGATCGCTGACGACCAGCCGGGTCTGGGGGCCGGGCTGGAGCGGGCGTTTGCCGCAAGGGTTTGGTGAAGTGCTGGAGCTGCGGCTGGGCGGGCGCATCGTGTCGCCGCAGAACCTGACCAACCCCGCGCCGGGCGACCGGCCCTTTGCCGGAGTTCTTTCGGTCGGGCTGCACACGCATTTCGCGCGCGGACCCATGGATTTCGCCGTGGGCGTCGACGTGAACGTGACCGGGCCGCAGACCGGGCTGGACGATTTCCAGCGCAACCTGCACGACATCCTTGGCGGACGGGACATTTCGGGCCGGGTGCGCCGCAACCAGGTCAGCAACGACGTGAACCCGGAACTAGTAATGGAGGCCGGCCGCAGCTTTGACATGGGCGGCAATGCCGAGTTCCGGCCTTTTGTCGAGGGGCGCTGGGGGTTCGAGACGCTGGCGCGGGTTGGGTTCGACCTGACGATTGGCCAGCGCGGGCGCGACGGATTGCTGGTGCGCGACACGGTGACGGGGCAGCGATACGTGGCCGTGCAGGGCGTCGAGGCGCCCGGTGCGAGCTTTGTCTTCGGGGCCGACGTGGCCTATGTGGACAGCAGCCAGCTGTTGAACCGCGACCGGGGTTTTCAGCTGACCGATGCGCGAACGCGGGTGCGCGGCGGGGTCAACTGGCAGGGCAAAGGCGGCAGAACGATTTTTTACGGTTTGACTTGGCTGGGCGAGGAATTCGAGGCCCAGAAGGAAAGTCAGCTTGTGGGATCGCTGCGACTGCGCTTGAGATTTTGACGGTAACCCTTTGTTAACACTTTGCAGACTGATTCGTTTTTGCTAGCCTGCCGCTACAAAAAGACAAAAAAAGACAAAAAAAGACTAAAAAAGGCAGGCATACAGGCAATGGGAACGACCTTTCGGGGCGCGTTCGTCATCTCCTGGTCGCAGACGGAAGTGGACGGTTTGGAAGCCGCTCCTGTCCAGTCTCTTAACGTGGGGGCCGCATGGTCCTGGCGCGGGGATCTGGTGCGGGTGGACGGGCCCAATGAAGTACTGCGCCTTGAGCGGACGGAACGGGACGCAATGAGCCGCAAATGCGCGGCAAAGCTGGTGCGGCGGCTGGTGACGGCGGCACGCACGGGTACGACGAAACTGGACGAGGTTGAGGTGCACGAGCCGTTGATGGACAGCGGGTTCGTGGTGACCAACGGGGTCCGAAGTTACACAATCACCGTGATCGAGGTGGGGCATGGCGCACCACCGCTGGTGATGTTCCTCGATGATATTCCCCCGAGGAACACCGAGATGTGGATCGTGCACCAGTCGCTGGGGGCGCATCGTAGCCAGACGACCGACGTGGAAAGCGGCGGGGTGATCTGTTTCACCCCCGGCACGCGGATCGAGACGCCGGACGGGCCGCGGTTGGTCGAGGAACTGCGCGAAGGCGACTATGTGCAGACCAAGGACAACGGCGCGGAGGAGATCCAGTGGATCGGCAGCCGCCGGATGAGCGGCGCGCGCCTTTTCGCGATGCCGCATCTGCGGCCGGTGCGAATTCGCGCCGGGGCGCTGGGTGTCGAGCGGCCGGACGAGGAACTGCTGGTCAGTCCCGAGCACCGGATGCTGGTCCAGGGTGAGGTCGCGCAGGCGCTGTACAACACGCCCGAGGTGCTGGTGTCGGCAAAGGACCTGGTCAATGGCGGCAACATCGCCATCGACCTTGCGGTGCGGGAAGTGACCTACGTGCATCTGCTGTTGCCGCGCCACCAGGTCTTGTGGGCCAACGGGGTGGAAACCGAGAGCTTTCACCCTGCCTCGGCCTCGCTGCAGGCGCTGGATGACGCGGATCGCAAGCGGCTGTTGGAGTACAATCCGACGCTGGAGTTCGAGCCGCAGACCTATGGCGGGTTCGCGCGGCGCAACCTGAGCGCGTCGGAGGCGGCGATCCTTCAGCACGAGGCGGCCTGAGCCGCCCGGACAGTTTGTCACGGCGTCGCCCGGCGGGGCGTGCCGTGACGCATCTATCTATTTTTATGGCGCGATAACGCAGGATTATAACCGACTATTTCGGTCGTTTTCCCTTGCGCTTTCGTCGCTGGAATGCAGTTTAGGTCGGAATTTACGAAACTGTTACGCCAAGGAGTTCGCGTGTCCCTCTTCTTTATCGTAGCACTTCCGTTCTTCGGCGCCCTTCTGCCGGGCTTGATGAATTCGGCGGGGCGGTCGTCCTGTGCGGGCGTCACGTTCACGGTGTCGCTGGCCGCTTTCATCGGGCTTTTGACCAACCTTCCGACGGTTCTGGCCGGCGGGACGGTGATGGCGCAGATCGACTGGATGCCGGCGCTGGGGCTGAACTTCACGCTGATGCTGGACGGGCTGGGGTTCTTCTTTGCGTTCCTGATCCTTGGCATCGGGATGCTGATCATCGCCTATGGCCGGCAATACCTGAGCCGCGAAGACCATATGGGCGAGTTTTTCACCTATCTGCTGCTGTTCCAAGGCGCGATGGTGGGGATTGTTCTGAGTGATAACATATTGCTTTTGCTGGTATTCTGGGAGCTGACGTCGTTGTCGTCCTTCCTGCTGATCGGCTATTGGAAGCATCTGCCCGAGGGCCGACAGGGCGCGCGGATGGCGCTGGCGGTGACGGGCATGGGTGGCCTTGCGATGATCGGGGGGATGCTGATCCTGGGCCAGATCGTGGGCAGCTACGACCTGAGCGTGATCCTGTCCGAGCGCGAGATGATCCAGGCCGATCCGATGTACGTGCCGGCGCTGATCCTGATCCTGCTGGGGTGCTTCACCAAGTCGGCGCAGTTCCCGTTCCATTTCTGGTTGCCGCACGCGATGGCGGCGCCCACGCCGGTCAGCGCCTATCTGCACTCGGCCACCATGGTGAAGGCGGGCATCTTCCTGATGGCGCGGATGTGGCCGGTCTTGTCGGGCACGCCGGAATGGTTCGTGATCGTCACGACGGCAGGGCTGATCACGATGGTGCTGGGCGCGGTGATCGCGCTCTTCAAGCATGACCTGAAAGCGCTGCTGGCGTTCTCGACGGTCAGTCACCTCGGGCTGATCACGATGCTGCTGGGCACGGGCACGGCGTTCGGGGCGATGGCGGCGGTGTTTCACATCCTGAACCACGCGACATTCAAGGCGGCGCTGTTCATGTCCGCAGGCATCATCGACCATGAGGCGCATACGCGCGATATCCGACTGCTCGGTGGGTTGCGAAAGCTGATGCCGGTGACGTTCGTCATCGCCACGCTGGCGGCGCTGTCGATGGCGGGCATACCGTTCCTGAACGGCTTTTTGTCGAAGGAAATGATGCTGGAGGAGGCCAACCACACGGTGCTGTTCGATACGTGGTGGTTCGTGCCGGCGCTGGCCGTCATAGGCTCGCTCTTTTCGGCGGCGTACTGCTTCCGCTTCATTTCGCACACCTTCCTTGGGCCGGTGCGCGACGACTATCCGGCCAAGCCGCATGATCCGCCGGCGGGCATGTGGCTGCCGCCCGCGATCCTGGTCGTGCTTGTGGTGGTGATCGGGGTCGCGCCGTTCCTTGTGCAGGATTTCGTGTTCCTTGTGGCCAAGGCCGTGATTGGCGGGGTCGAGCCGCTGGAGGTGAAATACATCAAGATCTGGCACGGGCTGGTGCCGGCGCTTTACATGTCGATCGCCGCCGTGGTGGGCGGGCTGATCGTGCTGCTGCTGTTCAAACCGCTGCTGAAGCTGTGGGACGCCGCACCGCGCCCCGAGGCCAAAGTGATTTTCGAGTGGATTGTCGAGACGGCGGCGGCGGGGGCGCGGGCGCTGATCCATCCGATCCACAACGGGTCCTTCACGCGCTATGCCGCCGTGGGGTCGGCGGCGATTATCGTGGTGGGATACTATGCCTGGGCCACGGGCACGGTGGCCGAAGCCACGCGCGAGCTGCAGCCAGCGACGGCGGTGACCATCGCCGGGTGGGTGATGCTGGTGGCGGCCACGGGGGCGCTGGTGCTGTTGCATCGCAACCGCTTCTTCTCGCTGATCCTGATAGGGATCGTGGGGCTGATGGTGTCGGTGGGCTTCATCTTTTTCAGCGCGCCGGACCTGGCGATGACACAGTTCACCGTCGAGGTGGTGACGATCATCCTGCTGCTTCTGGCGCTGAACTTCCTGCCCAAGACGACGCCCGTGGAAAGCAGCCTGCTGCGCCGGGTGCGCGACGCGGGTGTGGGGATCGTCGGCGGGCTCGCGACCTTTGCGCTGTCCTATCACTACCTCCTGCGCGACGCGGTCAGCAGCCCGATTTCCGAGTATCACCTGGCCAATTCCTATAAGGGTGGCGGCGGCACCAACGTGGTGAACGTGATCCTTGTCGATTTCCGGGGCTTTGACACCTATGGCGAGATCATCGTGCTGGGGATCGCGGCGCTACTGATCTATGCGCTGACCGAGACTCTGCTGAACAGCAAGGTGCGGGCGCGGCTGCTGAACCGCAAACCGGACCAGTCGCGGGCGGGGGACATGCATCCGATGATGATGGTGGTGCTGACCCGCGTGATCATGCCGGTGGTTTTGATGGTGGGCTTCTACATCTTCCTGCGCGGCCATAACGAGCCGGGCGGCGGTTTCATCGCCGGGCTGGTCGTGTCGATCGCCGTGGTGATGCAGTACATGGCCAGCGGCTTTGCCTGGACCTCGCAGCGGTTGCGATACCCCTATCACGGGGTGATCGGTGCGGGCGTGCTGATCGCCGGTCTCACCGGCATCGGCTCGTGGTTCGTGGGCAAACCGTTCCTGACCTCGGATTTCACCTATGTGCGCATTCCGCCCTTCGAGAAGTTCGAGCTGGCGACGGCGGCGCTGTTCGATCTGGGCGTTTTCCTGGCGGTTGTGGGCGCAGTGATGCTGTCGCTGGAGAGCTTTTCGCGGCTGGCGCGGCGGGCGCATACGCCGGATACAGAGCATCCGATGGATATCGACCCGTCACGGGATGATCCGCCGAAAACGGTGGGCGCGAGCGGGGGGCCTGTCTGATGGAGTTTCTTGTTGCATCGGCCATCGGCGTCATGACGGCGGGCGGGCTTTACCTTGTGCTGCGGCTGAGGACGTTCCCGGTGATCCTTGGGATCTCGCTGCTGACCTATGCGGTCAACGTGTTCCTGTTCGCCTCGGGGCGGCTGACCGTGGGGGCGCCGCCGGTTCTGGTTGACGGGGTGGAGACCTATACCGACCCGCTGCCGCAGGCGCTGGTGCTGACGGCCATTGTGATCTCGTTCGGGATGACCGCGGTCGTGGTGATGATCGCGCTTGGGTCGTTCCTGGGCGCGGATGACGACCATGTGGACGACCAGCCGGACGAAGAAGACGACGCGCAGGCGGAGGGCCAGCAATGACCCATTGGATTATCGCGCCCGTCGTGCTGCCGGCGCTGCTGGCGCCGTTCATCGTGCTGGCCGCACGGTTTCATTTCGGGATTCAGCGGGCATTTTCTGTCGCGGGTGTCGTGGCGCTGATCGCCATTTCGGCCAGTCTGGCGTGGTCCGTGTCGGGCGGCGACGTGATCCTCTATCAGTTGAGCGACTGGGCCGCGCCCTTTGGCATCGTTTTGGTGGGCGACAGGCTGTCGACGCTGATGGTGCTGCTGACCTCCGTGCTGGCGCTGTTCGTGCTGCTATACGCCATCGGGTCGAGATGGGACGAGCGGGGGTGGCATTTCCACGCCCTCTTTCAGTTCCAGCTGATGGGGATCATGGGGGCGTTCCTGACGGGCGACCTGTTCAACCTGTTCGTGTTTTTCGAGGTGCTGCTGATTGCCTCCTACGGCCTGATGATCCACGCCGGCGGCAACGCGCGGCTGCGGGCCGGGGTGCAGTATGTTCTGTATAACCTGATCGGCTCCACGCTGTTTCTGTTCGCGCTGGGCTCGATCTATGCCGAGGCGGGGACACTGAACATGGCGGACCTGGCCGAGCGGGTGACACGGATCGGCGCGGAGGAGACCGTGGGGATTCGCGTGGCTGCCGTGCTGCTCTTGCTGGTCTTTGCGATCAAGGCGGCGCTGGTGCCGCTGCATTTCTGGCTGCCGTCGAGCTATGCCGAGGCGCCCGCACCCGTGGCGGCCCTCTTTGCGATCATGACCAAGGTGGGGGCCTATGCCATCATCCGGGTCTATACGATGATCTTCCCGCCCGACCTTGAGGCGACGGCGGGGCTGCACGTGGTGTGGCTGATGCCGGCCGCGTTGATCTCGCTGGCGATCGGGATGATCGGTGTGCTGGCGGCGAAGAAGCTGGACCGGCTGGTGGCCTTTTCGATCATCGGGTCGATGGGCATGGTGATGGTGGCGATTGCGCTGTTCACCGAGGCCGGGATCGCCGCGGCGCTTTATTATATCGTACATTCGACGCTGGCGGGCGCGATCCTGTTCCTGATCACCGATCTGGCGCGGGCGGGGCGCGACAACCCGACCCTGACGGCGCAGCCGCCAGTGTCGGGCGCGGCGTTGACCGCGGGGATGTTCTTCGTTGGCGCGATTGCCATGGCGGGGCTGCCGCCGTTGTCGGGCTTCCTGGGCAAGCTGCTGGTGCTGGACGCGGCCTATGACAGTGCGCAGATGCCGTGGATCTGGGCGGTGGTGCTGGTGTCCAGCCTGATAAGCATAGTCGGGTTTGCCCGGGCGGGCAGCAATGTCTTCTGGAAGGCGCGCAGTATCGCGCCGCCCGAGGGGGCGCCGGTGGTGGCGGCACCGTCGGTGCTGAGCTATTCCGCCGTGGGCGGGCTGATCGCGCTGCTGATCGCGCACACGGTCTTTGCCGGGCAGGTGCATGGCTACACGCGGGCAATCTCGGCGCAGCTGTTCGCGCCGGAGCCATACATCTCGACAGTGCTGGAGACGCCGGGCAAGCTGGGCCGGCCCGAGGACAAGGCCAAGGGTGGCTATGGCGATGACGACCATGGCGACAGCGACGCGGCCTATGGCGCGGACAAGCAAGAGAACGGGGGGCACTGACATGACACGCGCGTTCTACTGGGTGTTCCCGCATCCATATCTAACCCTGCTGCTGACACTTGTCTGGATCCTGTTGCAGAACGAATTCTCGGCGGGGATGGCGGTTTTCGGGTTGATCCTGGGCATCATCATCCCGTGGATAACGTCGATCTGGTGGCCGGACACGCCCGAGGGGTTCCGCCTGTTCAAGATGTTCACCTACAGCATGATCGTGATCAAGGATATCATAATCGCCAACCTGGAGGTGGCGTGGATCGTGCTGACGGTGCCGAACGACAAGCTGAAACCCGCGTGGATCGTGGTGCCGCTGGACCTGGTGAAGCCCGAGGCGATTACCATCCTCGCGGGGACGATCACGCTGACGCCCGGCACCGTGTCGTCGGATTTGTCCGACGAGGGGCACAGCCTGCTGGTGCATGTGTTGCACACCGATGACCCGGACGCGGTGCGCGACGAGATCAAGACCCGCTACGAGGCCCGGCTGGAGGAGATTTTCGCATGAGCAACCCTGCTGACATCATGGATATTGCCATCGTCATTTCCTTTGTCGCGCTGGCGCTGGGGCAGCTTTTGTCGATGGTGCGGCTGGTGATGGGGCCGACACCGGGCGACCGGATCCTTGCGCTGGACACGATGGTAATCAACGCGCTGGGGCTGGTGGTGATGGTGGGCATCTACCAAGGCGTCCAGGTCTATTTCGAGGTCACGCTGTTGATCGCGATGCTGGGTTTCGTGTCCACGGTGGCGCTGGCGCGGTTCATCCTGAGGGGGGACATCATCGAATGAGCTGGTTGGAGATCGGAAATCTTGCCGTCGCGTTCTGCCTGCTGGTGGGTTCGGGCTTCGTGCTGGTCGGTGTGTTCGGCCTGCTGAAGTTCAACGACCCGATGACGCGCCTGCACGCGCCCACGAAGGTGGGCACGCTCGGGATCGGGATGTTCCTGCTGGCGTCGATGATACACTCGTTCCTGATCGGCGACACGTCCTATCACGAGCCGCTGATCATGGCGTTCCTGTTCGTGACGGCGCCCATCTCGGCGCATTTCATCGCCAAGGTGAACATCCACAAACGGGCCTGCGATACGCCGCCCGCACCGCCGCGTGACGACACGTGGTCGACGCTGAAGGACCCGGACCTAGAAAGAGAGGCCGAGGCGGACGCGGCGAAGGCGCAAGAGTAGGGCGCGCCCTTTCTGGCTTGAGATGCGTGGGTTTTCACCCACCCTACGAAAGCGGCGAGAGGTCCCGGATCAGGTTCGGGACCGCGGTTTTCCAAGTGTGCACGCGCGGAATAAAGGCGCGGCTTGCCGCGCCGCCGCGCGATTGCCAGACTGCACCATCGGGCTGGCGATTGGCTGGAGTTGGCGCGTCGACTGAAGGTTGTTCTGGTCTGGCTGGAATAATGCGCGCCGAAGTCTCGTTGCGTCGCGATCCCACGGTTTGGCGATCGCGCGGCTTACAAGAGCATGGCACAACGCGTTCGCCAGCTTCATTCAAACCTGAGGCTTGAAGAAACGCTGATACACGCGGCGGGGCAGCCAGCCTAGATGAGGGGTGGACCAGTCGAGACGGTTGCGTACCAGAACGCTGCGGGCGTGAATAAGGGACATTTCATTTACTCCTGAGAGGATGGCGGGACGCCAGTATTATTGTAGATGCATTGTATATACAATGTAGTTACGGAAAGTCAATGATGCTGCGGTGCGATTGCTTGGTCGCCCTCTTGAATCGTTGCGCACTAAAGAAAACCCAAGGGCTGGCGATGACGGTGTTGACTCCGCCACGAACCCTTATATAAGCGCGGCTTCATTGGTGTTGGTGGCCCCCGCAAGGGGAAGCCTGTCGCCGTGGCAAAATCCACGGAAAGGACAACGCCCTTCCTGTCCACGCCCCGAAAAGTGGAAACCGGTTTTCGGATCAAGGCGTGGAAGCACATTGAGAAGGAGATCAGTCGATGACAAAGAGAACGGCTGCCAAATACAAGATCGACCGCCGGATGGGCGAAAACATCTGGGGGCGTCCGAAATCCCCGGTCAACCGCCGCGAATACGGCCCCGGCCAGCACGGCCAGCGCCGCAAGGCAAAAATTTCCGACTTCGGCCTGCAGCTGCGTGCCAAGCAGAAGCTGAAGGGTTATTACGGCGACCTGACCGAGAAGCAATTCCGCCGCATCTTCAGTGAGGCCGAGCGTCTGAAAGGCGACACCGGCGAACTGCTGATCGGCCTGCTGGAGCGCCGTCTGGACGCGGTCGTCTACCGCGCCAAGTTCGTGCCGACCATCTTTGCCGCGCGTCAGTTCGTGAACCACCGTCACGTTCGCGTGAACGGCAAGCTGGTGAACATCCCCTCTTATCGTGTTAAAGAGGGCGACGTGATCGAGGTTCGTGACCGTTCGAAGCAGATGGCCGCTATCCTGGAAGCCACGCAGCTGCCCGAGCGCGACGTGCCGGACTATATCGACGCCGACCACTCGAAGATGACCGCCACTTTCGTGCGGACACCGAGCCTGGGCGACGTGCCGTACCCGGTGATGATGGAACCGAACCTCGTCATCGAATTCTACGCGCAGAACTAAGTTTTTAGGTCTGCAGCCCGTGATCCGGAAGGCCGTGCCGCTGGGCGCGGCCTTTTGCATTTGTAAGGCATTTGTAAGTGGAGGAGACGCAGAGCATGGTACAGGATTTTCCCAAGTACGGGCGCATCGACGGGACCATCGTGATGATCGGCTTCGGGTCGATCGCGAAGGGAACGTGGCCGCTGATCGAGCGGCATTTCGATTATGATGCGGACAAGTTCGTGGTGATCGAGCCGAACGCGGCCAATCACGAGGCTTTGCGCGAACTGGGACTGCGCTTCGTGCCCGAGGCGGTGACGCAGGAGAATTACCGCGAATTGCTGGGCGGGCTCATTGAGCCGGGCAAGGGGTTCGTGGTGAACCTGAGCGTGGATACATCGTCGCTCGACCTGATGAAGTTCTGCCGTGAGCAGGGTGTGCTGTATATCGACACGGTGGTGGAGCCGTGGGCGGGCTATTACTTCGACACGGCAGACAACGCGGCGCGGACGAACTATGCGCTGCGACAGGCGGTGCGGGACGAGAAGGCGGCCAATCCGGGCGGGACCACGGCGGTGAGCTGTTGCGGGGCCAACCCCGGGATGGTCAGCTGGTTCGTGAAAGAGGCGTTGCTGACGCTGGCCCGCGATACAGGCAAGGATGCCGCCGCGCCCGGAGATCGAGACGGCTGGGCCAGGTTGATGCAAGGGCTGGGCGTCAAAGGCGTGCATATCGCTGAGCGGGACACGCAGGCGCGCGCCCTGCCACGGCCACGGGGGACCTTCGTGAATACGTGGTCCGTCGAGGGGTTCATCGCGGAAGGGTTCCAGCCCGCCGAGCTGGGCTGGGGCACGCATGAGACGTGGTTCCCGGAAAACGGGCACAGCCACGAGACCGGCTGTCGGGCAGGGATCTGGCTGGAACGGCCCGGCGCGATCACCCGTGTGCACACGTGGTGCCCGACGCCGGGGCCGCAATTCGGGTTCCTGGTGACGCATAACGAGGCGATCTCGATTTCCGATTTCTACACCGTGGGCGCGCCGGAGGCGCCGGAGTTCCGGCCCACCTGCCATTATGCCTATCACCCCTGCGACGACGCGGTGTTGTCGCTGCACGAGATGTTCGGCGCGGGGCGGCAGCAGACCACGCACGAGATTCTGGACGTGGACGAGATCGTGACCGGCATCGACGAGTTGGGCGTGCTGCTTTACGGGCATGAGAAGAACGCGATGTGGTATGGTTCGCGCCTGTCGAACGAGGAAACCAAGGATTTGGCGCCCTACCAGAACGCCACCGGGTTGCAGGTGACGAGCGCGGTGCTGGCGGGCATGGTCTGGGCGCTGGAGAACCCGGAGGCGGGGATCGTGGAGACCGACGAGATGGACCACGCCCGGTGCCTTGAGGTGCAGCGCCCGTATCTGGGTCCGGTCGAGGCGCATTACACCGACTGGACGCCCCTGCAGGACCGCTGGGAGCATTTCCCCGAGGATATCGACGAGAGCGATCCGTGGCTTTTCCGGAACGTGCTGGCGTCGTGAGGGGCCGGGCGATAAGCGCTGAGCCGCGCCATCGACGGGCCGCGGTGCGTCGATCCGAGGTCTGAGCGGGCGTGCTTTATCTCAGAGTTCCCGCAAAGTCTTGGATCGGCGCGCTGATGTTGAGGTATCGACGTGCCGTGGAGGCGGCCCGTCGATTGCGCGGCGGCCTGCGGCCTTGATTCCGCGCTGGGGGCTGGAACGTTGACATCGACGCTGGTTTTTTGATGCCCGCGGCGTGGTCTTCGCGCCGCATCTCGTGCGATTTGACCTTGGTGGGGCTGGTCAGGACGTGCGCGTCTCGGTAATGCGGAACAAAACCGCCTGTCCACGGCCGCTGCGGCCCCGGGCGGTGTGTGCCGCTGCCCCCGGGAGGAAAGACATCACATGACCAAAATCACCCCACAGCCCGGAATACTGGACATCGCCCCATATGTGGGCGGGTCGAGCCATGTGGAGGGGATAAGCAACGTGGTCAAGCTCAGCTCGAACGAAAACCCGTTTGGGCCGAGCGAGGCGGCGAAGGACGCGTTTCGCAAGACGGCGTATGATCTGCACCGCTATCCGTCGACCGACCATGCCGGCCTGCGGGGCGCAATTGCCGAGGTGCACGGGCTGGATCCGGACCGGATCGTCTGTGGCGTGGGCAGTGACGAGATCCTGTCGCTGCTGTGCCAGTGCTATGCCGGGCCGGGCGATGAGGTCATTCATACCGAGCATGGCTTTGCCATTTACAAGATCGCGGCGTTGTCCAACGGCGCGACGCCGGTCGAGGTGCCCGAGCGCGAGCGGGTGACGGATGTGGATGCGATCCTGTCAGCGGTTACCAAACGAACGCGGCTGGTGTTCCTCGCCAACCCCAACAACCCGACCGGCACGATGATAGGCGACGGCGAGATCGCCCGGCTGGCCGAGGGGGTGCCGGAGGACGTGCTGCTGGTGCTGGATGGCGCCTATGCCGAGTATGTCGAGGGGTTCGACGGTGGCGCGGCGCTGGTCGATGCGCGCGAGAACGTGGTGATGACGCGAACCTTTTCCAAGATCTACGGGCTGGGCGGGCTGCGCGTGGGGTGGGGATATGGTCCGGCGCATGTCGTGGATGTTCTGAACCGCGTGCGCGGGCCGTTCAACCTGAGCCAGGCGGCGCTGGTCACGGCCGAGGCCGCGGTGCGCGATCAGGCCTGGGTCGACAAATGCCGTGCGGACAATGCGCGGATGCGGGCGTGGCTGGCAGAGGCGCTGGCCGGGCATGGCGTCCCGTCGGACACGTCGCTGGCGAATTTCGTTCTCGCCCGCTTTGCCGATCAGGAACAGGCCGAGGCCTGTGACGACTACCTGAAATCCGAGGGTCTGATCGTGCGCCGGGTCGGGGGGTATAACCTGCCGCATTGCCTGCGGATTACCGTGGGTGACGAGGCCAGTTGTCGCCGGGTCGCGCACGCGGTGGGCCAGTTCATGGGAGACGCGGAATGAGCGTGATCTATGACCGGGTTGCGCTGATCGGGCTGGGCCTGATTGCCTCGTCGATGTTCTGGGCGATGAAGCGCGCCGGTCTGGCGGGCGAAGTCACAGGGTTCGCGCGGTCGCTGGAGACGCGCGACGTGGCGCGCGAGATCGGGCTGTGCGACCGGGTCTGTGACAGCGCCGCCGAGGCTGTGGAGGGCGCGGACCTTGTGGTGCTGTGCGTTCCGGTGGGCGTGATGGGCACGCTGGCGGAAGAGATCGCGCCGTCGCTGAAGGCTGGCGCCACGGTCAGCGACGTCGGCTCGGTCAAGAAGGCGGTGATCGAGGCGGTCGGTCCGCATCTGCCGCAAGGCGTGCACTTCGTGCCGGCCCACCCGATGGCGGGCACCGAGCATTCCGGGCCCCGCTCGGGCTTTGCCGAGCTGTTCGAGAACAAGTACTGCCTGATCGTGCCGGTAGAGGGCAGCGACCGCGATGCGGTGGAGCGGCTGGAGGCGTTGTGGCAGGCGATGGGCGCCAGGACAGACGAGATGGATGCAGACCACCACGACCTTGTCTGCGCCGTGACCAGCCACACGCCGCACCTGATTGCCTATACGATGGTTGGCGTGGCCGACGACCTGCGCCGGGTGACCGACAGCGAGGTCATCAAGTATTCCGCCGCCGGTTTCCGCGACTTTACCCGGATTGCCGCCAGCGACCCCACCATGTGGCGCGACGTGTTCCTGACCAACAAGGAAGCGACGCTGGAAGTGCTGGGGCGCTTCACCGAGGAACTGTTTGCGCTGCAACGGGCGATCCGCACCGGGGACGGTGACTTGCTGCATGATTATTTCACGCGGACGCGCAGCATTCGGCGTGGTATCATCGAGGCCGGGCAAGATACGGATGCGCCGGATTTCGGGCGCGTGAAAAAGGGTTGAGCAGGATGCGTTTGGCGTGGGTTTTTCCAGTGTTTCTGGCAAGTTGTTCGTTTGGGGGCGGCGATGGGGATGACCCAGAGCTGGTCACGCGCGGGGCTGTCTGCGGCGACCCGTCGATCCAGGGCGTCGTGGTGGGCGAGGTGCCCGGGAACGGCGCCTGCGGGATAGCCAACGCGGTCGAGGTGGATGCCGTCGGCGGGGTTCTGCTGAGCCAGCCCGCGAAGATGAATTGCAAGACGGCGCGCACGCTGAACGCCTGGGTGCAGAACGACATGAAGCCCATTGTCGGGGACACGGGCGGCGGCGTCAGAAGCCTGAAGGTCGCGGCGCATTACGTGTGCCGGACGCGCAATCACAAGCGCGGCGCACGGCTGTCGGAGCATGCCAAGGGCAACGCGATCGACATCTCGGCGTTTCTTTTGCGGGACGGCACGGATATCTCGGTGCTGAACGACTGGGGGACAGGCAAGCGCGGCAAGATTTTGCGGCAGTTGCATGGCTCGGCTTGCGGGCCGTTCGGTACGGTTCTGGGGCCGGGATCCGACGGGTATCACCGCGATCACTTCCATTTCGACACGGCGGATTACCGGAGCGGGTCGTACTGCCGGTAGGGCGGGGCAAATCTTTCGAGAAAAGATTTGCCAAAAGATTTCTGAAATCTTTTGGCGCTCTAGCGCGTTTCCGGGAAAAAATTGAACCGCTTTTCGCTGCCTTTTCAAACGCAAAAAGCGATGCATTTTCAGGCTGACCCGGAAACGCTATCGCAGGCGCAGCACTGGCGCGGGGCCGAGGGGCACCGGGCCCAGAAGGACGCGGCCATCGCGCAGGCCCAGCGGAATGTCGAGCGTCTTGGGGTTGCCGGCCATTTGCGACACCAGCGCGAGGCCGTCTTCGAGCGTGCCGGCGAAGCCCTGCGGCAGCGCGCCGCTGTCTACGGCCAAGCGCAGGATGTCGCGCCAATTGCGGGCTTTGATCGTGATCTCGCCCGTGGGAATGCCGGCAGCGTCGACAGTCACCTCGCCTGCGGCCTGTAGTTCCAGCCGGCCCCAGCGGGCCTCGGCCAGCTTGAGGTCGATACGGCGGGGCTGTGGGCGGGCGTCCTCGATCGCCGAGAGGTCCCAAGGCTTGTCGAAGTCCACAGTCATGTCCAGCGACAGCGCCTCAAGCGCGTCGGGCAGAGTATCGCCCGGGTCGACCTTGACCCGCCAGTCCAGCGCGGGGGTGAACCCGTCGGCGGTGAGGCCAAGGCGATAGCTGCTTTCCGAGGCGGTGGTGCGTTCTGCGGCGAGCCTCAGGCTGTCGGCGGTGGTCGGCTGGACGGTGGTGTCGGGCTGAATGGCGAGATCTTCGGCGGTCAGGGTCAGCCGATCCAGAGGCAGGCCGGGTGCGGGGCGCGTGACAAGGCTAGCGCGCATGTCGGTGCTGGTCACGTCGTACTTGGCTTGGGGCGTCGCGATCAGCTGATGATCGGGCCAGACGGCGATGATGTGGTTTGGCTTGTAGCTGAGCGCGAAGACCTGAAAGAACGGTGCCTCCCAGGCCAGGCCGGTGTCGGGGTCGGCGAGGCTGACATCGGTGAAGGTGGTGTCGAAGCGGTTGGGAAAGCCGCGGGTCGTGAGATCGGAATATTCGGCGACCCAGCCATCGGCGCGGCGGCCCTCGAACCACGCTTCGAACGCCTTGGTCGCGCCGGTGGAGCCAACGGCCCAGTAGACGGACCACGCCAAAGCCGCCACCACGATGAGGATCAACATGCCGCGCATCTGCCTATCAGCCTTCTTCCGAGCCCTTGCCGAGTGGTATCTAAAGTGATTAGGGGGCAGGGGAAAGCGCAAGGAGCGGAAAAATGACGATGTGGGTTTTCGGCTATGGGTCGCTGGTGTGGAACCCCGGGTTCACGCCGGTGCAGCGGGTGCTGGCCGCCTTGCCGGGCTATCACCGCAGTTTCTGCATGCGGTCGATCCACCATCGCGGCACCGAGGAGAACCCCGGCCTTGTGCTGGCGCTGGACGAAAGCCCCGATGCGCTGTGCCGGGGGGTGGCGCTGGCGGTGCACGAGGACGAAGAGGACAAGGTGCTGGCCTATCTGCGCGAGCGCGAACTGGTGTCGGCGGCTTACCTTGAGAAAGAGCTGGACATCATGCTGCGCGACGGGCGGCAGGTGCGGGCGCTGACCTATGTGATCGACGCCGATCACGTGCAGTATTGCGGCGGGCTGGACCTGGAGGAACAGGCGCGGATCATTGCACGCGCCCACGGCGGGCGGGGGCCGAACCATGAGTATCTTTTCCAGACCGTCGCGCACCTGGAAGAGCTGGGGATCGTTGATCCCGAGCTGGACTGGCTGGTGCGGCGGGTGAAGGGGATCGGGGTTTGAGCAAGGCGCGCGGCAGACGCGCCGGAAACGCTTTAAAACCTTGGCTTCAAAGTGGTTAACGCGTAGGGTGTCGCCAAACAATAACCGCGCCGGGAGCCGTCCAGATGGACCAGCCGGACCGTGAGGTCGAGCCCAACTTTTCACACCCCGTGAGGCAGATCACGCTGATGCTGATCGTGCTGGCCCTGACGGGGCTTGGCGCGTTCTTCGCGTTGCCGCGGGTGTTGCCGGTGTTCCAGGCGAACCCGTACCTGAACGGGTTCATCCTGTTCGTGTTCGTGATCGGCGTGGTGGCCTGTTTCTGGCAGATGTACCAACTGATCGGTTCGGTGCGATGGATCGAGGGGTTTGTCCACGAGCGCGAAACCCCCCAGGATATCAAGGCGCCGCTGCTGCTGGCGCCGTTGGCGACCCTGCTGAAGCAGCGCGGCAAGCGGATGAAGATCGCGTCGGGCTCGGCGCGGTCGATCCTCGACTCGGTGGCGCAGCGGATCGACGAGGCGCGGGAGATCACGCGCTATATCACCAGCATGTTGATTTTCCTTGGCCTGCTGGGCACGTTCTATGGTCTGGCCACGACGGTGCCGGCGGTGGTGGACACGATCCGCAGCCTGGCCCCGCAGGATGGCGAGGAAGGCGTGGACGTGTTCAACCGCCTGATGACCGGGCTGGAGTCGCAGCTGGGCGGCATGGGCGTGGCCTTTGCCAGTTCGCTCTTGGGTCTGGCCGGGTCGTTGGTGGTGGGCCTTCTGGAGCTCTTCGCGGGGCACGGGCAGAACCGGTTCTACCGCGAATTGGAAGAATGGATGTCGACGATCACGCGGGTCGGTCTTGCGTCGGGTGACGGTGAGGGCGGCAGCGAGGCCGGGGTGATGGCGGGCGTCATCGACCACATGGGCGAGCAGATGGAGAGCCTGCAGCTGATGCTGACGCAATCCGATGTGAGCCGCGCGATGGTGGATGAAAAGCTGAGCCTGCTGGCGGATTCTATGGAGAAACTGACGGAGCGGTTGACCGATACCGCGCCCTTGCATGACGCGTTGACGCGGGTGGCGGACGGGCAGGAAGAGCTGATCCGGCAGATGGCGAGCCACGAGGGTGAAAGCGGTGGGATCGACGCGGAAAGCCGGATGCGGCTGCGGTCGATCGACGTGCAAATGCTGCGCATTCTTGAGGAAATCAGCGCCGGGCGGCAGGAAAGCATGAGCGAGTTGCGCACCGATCTGAATTCGCTGTCGCGGGCGATCGGGCAGTTGGCATCGAGCCACGGCCGGGGCGATGCGGCGCCACGGGCGCTGCGGCGCACCGAGCGGGAGCAGGGGAGCTAGGCGATGGCCCTGTCACGGCGCACCGGCGCACGGTTCCAGGCCTCGATATGGCCCGGTTTCGTGGATGCGATGACGGGCCTTCTGCTGGTGCTGATGTTCGTGCTGACCATCTTTATGGTGGTGCAGTTCGTGCTGCGCGAGACGATCAGCGGACAGGAAAGCCGGCTGGACGCGCTGTCGTCCGAGGTGGCGGCGCTGAGCCGGGCGCTGGGGCTGGAACAGGACCGCAATGCGACACTGACCGAGCGGGTGGGCGCGCTGACCGCGACGCTGGGCGATGCGCGCGAACGGCAGGAACAGCAAGCGGCGCTGATCGCGGCGCAGGAATCGCAGATCGCCGAGGCAGAGGCCCGGATCGCCAGTTTCGAGGAACAGGTGGCAGGGCTTCTGGCGCAGCGCGACGAGAACCTTGGGACGATTGCGGATCTGGAAGGCCAGCGCGAAGAGTTGCTGAGCGAGCAGGAGCAGTTGCAGCTTGCATTGGCGGGTCTGCGCGACGAGATCGATGCGCAGGAAGAAGCCGCGCGGCTGGCGGCGGCGCAGGCCGATGCGCTGGAGGCGATGATCGCCGACTTGCGCAGCGAGGCCGAGGCGGATGAGGCCGCGCAGGCTGAGCTGACCGCGCAGGTGGAGGATTTGCAGGCGCAGTTGTCGGACGAAGAGAAGGCGCGGCTGGCCGAGGCGGCGGCGGCGCAGGCGCTGCGTGATCGGCTGGAGAATGCGGATGCCGAGCTGACCGCGATGACGCTGGCGCTGGAGGAACAGCGCAGGAAAGCCGAGGAAACGCTGGCAATGCTGGCCGCCGCGCAGGACGCGCAGGAGGATCTGGATGTGCGGCTGGCCGCGGCGCTGATGGCGCAAGAGGAGGCCGAGGCGGCGCTGGCGGAGGCCGAGAGCGGACAGGAGGTGACGCGCTCGCAGTTGAACTCTGTCGAGGCAGAACTGGCGCAGGCGCTGGCGGATGCCGAGGCCGAGACGGTGCGGGCCGAGGAGTTGCAGGTTCGGCTGAGCGAGACCGAAGCGGAGCTGGCGGCCTTGCAGGAGGAAAGCGGGCAAGTGGCGGAGACGGCGGCGAGCCTGGAAGAACGGCTGGCCGAGGCGCTGGCGGCGAAGACCGCCGCCGAGAACGAGGCAGTGGAAAATGCCGATCTGATTGCGGATTTGCAGCGGCAGGTCACGGCGCTGGAGGCCGATGTGCAGGCGCGCGACAAGCGGATCGCGTCGTTGATGGCGGCGAACGAGGCGGCCACGGCCCAGGCGATGTCGGCGGAGGATGTGCGCGCGCAGCTGGCCGCGGCCCTGGCGGCGAAGCTGGCCGCCGAAGAGGAGGCCGAGGCGCGGCTGACGGAATCCGAACAGCGCGCGGCGATGCTGGGGCAGGTGCAGGCGGAGCTGGACCGCCAGCGCGCGCTGGCCGACGAGGCGCAAGAGGAAGAGGCTCTGCTGAACCAGCAGGTCCGCGCATTGCGTGAACAGCTAGGACAGTTGCAGGCCCTTCTGGACGATGCCAAGGCGCGAGAGGCGGCGGCAGACGTGCGGTTGCAATCGCTGGGCAACGAGCTGAACACCGCGCTGGCCCGGGTGGCGGCCGAGGAACGGCGGCGGCGCGAGCTGGAGGAAGCGGAGCGCAAGCGGCTGGAGGCGGAGCGCGCGGATCTGGAGAAGTTCCGGTCAGAGTTTTTTGGCCGGTTGCGGCAGTTGCTGGAGGAGCAGGAAGGCGTGCGGATTGTGGGCGATCGGTTCGTCTTTTCGTCCGAAGTGCTGTTCGCGCAAGGTGAAGCGCGGCTGTCGGACGCGGGCGAAGGGGAGTTAGCGAAGGTGGCCGACATCCTGCGAACGGTGGCCGAGAATATTCCCGAGGATATCGACTGGGTGATCCAGGTGGATGGGCATACCGACGACGTGCCGGTGCGTGCGGGCGCGCGGTTCGAGGATAACTGGGAGCTCAGCCAGCAGCGGGCCCTGTCGGTGGTGCGCTATCTTGTCGATTTCCTGGGGCTGCCGCCGGAGCGTTTGTCGGCCAACGGGTTCGGGCAGTACCAGCCGGTCAACCCCGCCGACACGCCCGAGGCGCGGGCGCAGAACCGGCGGATCGAGCTGAAGCTGACGGAGAAGTAGGCGCGGCGATTGCCGGGCGCGCGCGGTGGCGCTAATCTGCCAGCACGATGATGTCGGCGTGGCGGTTGGCCAGCACCTGGCCGTCCCGTTCCAGCGTCACGTAGCCGCGATAGGCGCCGGGGGGCCAGCCGCCGTCGGGCGCGCGGCGGCCATAGGCGCGGAAAAGCTGGGCCTGCGGGGCCTCCAGCGTTTCGGAATGGGTGAAAATTTCGCCTTCGGGACCTGAAGCGGTGACGCGCAGAGCATCCCCGGGTTGGGCGTAGAAGACGTGACCGTAGAGCACCAGCGGCGTGTCGGGGGTGGTCTCGGACACGCGGGCGTCGCCGGATTTCACCGCGTCGAATTCCGGCACGGCGGTGGAGAAGGCGGCGGTGAAGAGGCCTGCACGGTCATAGGGCAGGGCGCTTTCCCAAAGGCCCGGGCCGGTCGCAGTGCCGCAGGTTCCCAGCTCGGCGTCGGGCAGGAAGGGGTCGATCACGGCGCCGTCCTTGAGGACTGAAAGGTGGATGTGGGGCGCGTTGGTCAGACCGCTGAGGCCGACTTGGCCCAGGGGCGTGCCGCTGTCGACCTCCTGTCCTTCGGTCACGGCGATGGAGCCCTTTTTCATGTGGCAATAGAGTGTCTGCCAGCCGCTGCCGTGGTCGATGCGCACGGCGTTGCCGCATTCCCGGCCTGCGATGGCTTCGCGGGTCTTCTCGGTCACGGGGATGTCTTTCATGCCGTCGCGCAGGGCGGCGACGCGGCCGGGGGCGGCGGCGAGGACGTTGACGCCCTTGTCCATCGCCTCGAAAGAGAGCAGGTGAATGTCGGTGCCGCGGTGGCCGTCGCGGCTTTTGAGGCTGCACATGAAGTCGTGCTGGCCCGGGCCGGGATCGAGATCGACGTAATCCTCGATATAGCAGGTCTGGCCCAGGGCGCAGTCGATGGGCAGCGAAAGGGTTGGCGGCTCGGCCAGCGCGGGGGCGGCCAGCAGGGCGGCGGCAAGGGCGGCAAGGGGGAGGCGTGTCGGCACGGGGTCGTCTCGCAGGTTGGTCGAACGGAAAACGGGCGGCATGGGATGCCGCCCGTCATGTAGTCTAGCGCAAAGGCTGCGTCCGCGTCACTCTGCCGTGAGTAACGGCGGCTTCTTGCCCGAGAGGCGCGGATGTTCCGGCCCTTCGATGCGCAGGTCGATCTGGCCGTCCTTGACGCCGACCTTGACGACACCGCCCTTGGCGAGCTTGCCGAAGAGCAGTTCCTCGGCCAGCGGCTTCTTGATGTGCTCCTGGATCACGCGGCCAAGCGGTCGCGCGCCCATCTTGTCGTCGTAGCCCTTGTCGGCCAGCCATTCGGCGGCGGGCTTCGTGAGTTCGATGGTCACGTTGCGGTCCATCAGCTGCGCCTCAAGTTGCAGTACGAACTTCTCGACCACTTGCAGGATGACATCCTTGGGCAGGGCGCCGAAGGAGATGACGGCATCCAGCCGATTGCGGAATTCCGGCGTGAAGGTGCGTTCGATCGCGGCGGTATCCTCGCCCTCGCGGCTGTCGCGGCCAAAGCCGATGGCCGACTTGGCAAGCTCGGTCGCCCCCGCGTTCGAGGTCATGATCAGGACCACGTTGCGGAAGTTCACCGTGCGGCCGTTGTGATCGGTCAGGTTGCCGTGGTCCATCACCTGCAGAAGGATGTTGAACACGTCCGGGTGGGCCTTTTCGATCTCATCGAGCAGCAGCACGCAATGCGGGTGCTGGTCGACGCCGTCGGTCAGCAGACCGCCCTGGTCGAAGCCGACATAGCCCGGAGGCGCGCCAATGAGGCGCGAGACCGCGTGTTTCTCCATGTACTCCGACATGTCGAAGCGCAGCAGTTCCACTCCCAGCGTATCGGCCAGCTGTTGGGCGACCTCGGTCTTGCCCACGCCGGTGGGGCCGGCGAAGAGGTAGTTGCCGATGGGCTTTTCCGGCTCGCGCAGGCCGGCCCGGGACAGCTTGATCGCCGCCGACAGCGCCTCGATCGCGGTGTCCTGGCCGAAGACGACGCGCTTGAGCGAGCCTTCGAGATCCTTAAGCACCGCGGCATCGTCCTTGGAGACATTCTTCGGGGGAATGCGGGCGATCTTGGCCACGACATTCTCGATTTCCTTGGGACCGATGGACTTGCGCCGCTTGGAGGCGGCCACGAGATGCTGTGCCGCACCGGCCTCGTCGATCACGTCGATGGCCTTGTCGGGCAGCTTGCGGTCGTTGATGTAGCGTGCCGAGAGGTCCACCGCGGACTTGATGGCCTCGGCGGTGTATTTCACGCTGTGATGCTCTTCGAAATAGGGCTTGAGGCCCTTGAGGATCTTGACCGCGTCATCGACCGTGGGTTCGACCACGTCGATTTTCTGGAACCTGCGGGACAGGGCGCGGTCCTTTTCGAAGTGCTGGCGGAACTCCTTGAAGGTGGTGGAGCCCATGCAGCGCAGCTTGCCGCCCTGAAGCGCAGGCTTCAACAGATTGGAGGCGTCCATCGCGCCGCCCGACGTGGCGCCGGCGCCGATGACGGTGTGAATCTCGTCGATGAAGAGCACAGCGTCGGGATGTTCTTCCAGCTCGGTCACGACGGCCTTGAGCCGTTCTTCGAAGTCACCGCGATAGCGCGTGCCGGCGAGAAGCGCGCCCATGTCCAGCGAGAAGATGGTCGTTTTCGACAGAACCTTGGGCGTCTGGCCCTCGACGATCTTGTGCGCGAGACCCTCGGCGATGGCGGTTTTGCCCACACCGGGATCGCCCACCAGAAGCGGGTTGTTCTTGCGGCGGCGGCAGAGCACCTGGATGCAGCGCTCAACCTCGCTGTCGCGACCGATCAGGGGGTCGACATCGCCCTGACGGGATTTCTCGTTCAGGTCGACACAGTATTTCGCAAGGGCGGATTCGCCGTTCTCCACCTGCTCGCCCTCGGTCGAGGACTTGGCGGAGTCGGCGTCTTCCTCGCCCACGCCCTGCACCGGGCGGGATTCGCCATAGGCGGGGTCCTTGGCGACGCCATGGGCGATGAAGTTGACCGCGTCGTAGCGGGTCATGTCCTGTTCCTGAAGGAAGTAGGCGGCGTTCGATTCACGCTCGGCAAAGATGGCGACGAGGACGTTGGCGCCCGTCACCTCGGTGCGGCCGGAGGATTGCACGTGGATGGCGGCGCGCTGGATCACGCGCTGGAAGGCGGCGGTCGGAACCGCCTCGGAACCTTCGATGTCGGTGACGAGGTTGGACAGGTCGTCGTCGATGAATTCGACCAGCGTGGTGCGCAGTTCCTCGGTATCGACACTGCACGCCTTCATCACGCGGGCCGCGTCGGGCTCGTCGATCAGGGCGAGCAGGAGGTGTTCCAGCGTCGCGAATTCATGTTGCCGCGCATTGGCGAGGGCCAGAGCGGCGTGGATTGCCTGTTCAAGGGTGTTCGAGAATGACGGCACGGTGTGCTCCCTCTGCTTGGGCTAGGGCCGGTCCCGCGACCTTCGCCTTATATGATTAAAGTTTGGTCGATACAGGCCAGCCTTCAAGGACTTTTTTCCTAAACCCGTTCACTTTTCCCTTTCCGATCTTACAAAAGCTGCTTTTGCAGGCCCTCCCGTGACAATTTGGCCGCCCCGGCAGCGTGCCTAGAAATTGTCCTTTCGGGTGCGGATTTCGGCGAACACGTCGGCGGCGTCTGCGCCCGTCATGCCCAGATGCGCCTGAACGGCGGGATCGGTGGCACGCAGGAACGGGTTGGTGGCCAGTTCTTCGGACAGGGTGGAGGGAACGGTGGGTTTCCCTTGATCGCGGGCGGCTTCGACCGCCTTCACCCTTGATATAAGCGCCGGATTGTCGGGATCAATAGTGACCGCGAAACGCCCGTTGGCGGCGGTGTATTCATGGCCTGAGCAGATGGTCGTCTCGGGCGGCAGGGCGGCGAGTTTCGACAGGCTGTCCCACATCTGCGGCATGGTGCCCTCGAAGACGCGGCCACAGCCAAGGGCCATCAGGCTGTCGGCGGTGAAGGCGACTTTGCTGTCGGGGAAATGAAAGGCGATGTGGCCGATGGTGTGGCCCGAGACATCCATGACGGTGCCGGTGTCCGAGCCAATGGTGATCGTATCGCCGTCATTGAGCGCAATATCCAGTTTTGGCAGGCGGGAGGCGTCGGCGGCGTGGCCGACGACCTTTGCGTCATGTTTGGCCAGAAGCTCGTCCAGGCCCTGCACGTGGTCGGCGTGGTGGTGGGTGATCAGCACATGCGTGGCGGTCCAGCCCTTGTCGGCGAGTGCGGCGAGGATCGGCGCGGCCTCAGGGACGTCCACAACAGCCGTTTCGCCGGTCTCAGAGTCGTGGGCGAGAAAGGCGTAGTTGTCCGAAAGGCACGGGACGGTTTCGATCTGCAATGTCATTGGTCCATCCTTGAATTCGTGGTTATGTTTGCCCCGAGAGTGACGGATCGAGGCGCGGGCTGCAATGCATCTGGACGTGCAGGACCTGAGGAATTTCTATTACCGCAACCAGCTGGGGCGTGCGGTGCAGAAAACCGTGGGCGCCGAAATCAGGGCGTTGTGGCCCGAGGCGAAGGGGCAGACGGTGGCCGGTTACGGCTTTGCCGTGCCGTTTCTGCGGCCCTACCTGAAGGACAGCCGGCGCGTGATCGCGCTGATGCCCGCGCCGCAGGGGGTGATCCACTGGCCCGCCGACAAGCCCAATATCAGCGTTCTGTGCGAGGAAACCCTGTGGCCGCTGGAAACGGGGCGGGTCGACAAGCTGATGCTAGTGCACGGGCTGGAGACCTGCGAGCGGCCCGGCGAGCTTTTGGAGGAATGCTGGCGGGTGCTGGGGCCGGGGGGATCGGCGCTCTTCGTGGTGCCGAACCGCGCGGGCCTGTGGTCGCGCAGCGACCGGACGCCGTTCGGCTACGGGCGACCCTACAGCCAGAGCCAGCTGGAGGCGCAGCTGAAGACCCGGAATTTCCTGCCCGAGCGGCATGTGACGGCGCTTTATCAGCCGCCGTCGCACCGGAAATTCTGGCGCAAGACGGCAGGCATGTGGGAGAACATGGGCGGCAAGCTGTCGGTGGTGCTGAAAGGCGGCGTGCTGATCGTGCAGGCCACCAAGCGGGTGCATGCGCCCACCGATCGCGGCTCGGCCATCCGCGATACGGTGCGCAGCCCGCTGGGCGTTCTGGCGCCGAAGCCGAAACCGGAGGCCAAGCCGGTTTAACGGCGTCGGAAGGCTGCGCGAAAACTCCACCCCAGAGCGAGGCCCAGCCCGACGCCGAGCGCATCGGCCAGCAGGTCCAGCCATTCGGCGCCGCGCCCGACGGCGGGCTGGATCACCTCGATGGCCGCGCCAAAGGCGATGCAGAGGGGCGCGAGGCGCAGGGCGCGGTGCGGCTCGGTCACGGCCATGGGCAGGATCAGGGCCGCGAAGGCCAGAGTGTGCAGAACCTTGTCGCGGATTGTGACCGGCACGGGCGGCGCGTGCGACGGCCAAAGCGTGGTGACAAGGATGCCGAGCGCCAGCGCAAGCGTCAGGACGCGAGCGAGACGAACACGGGAGGCGGCGGGACGGGTCATCAGGGGTCCTTAGGGAGATGGAGTGCGCTGTGCAACGTGGAAGAAAGTGGGCCCACATGCGCGGGCTTGGAGGGTGGTAGCGTTAACGGCATTTGATGCGCCAAATCCCTGTCATGCCTGACTTCTGTGCAGGTGGCGCAGGAAGGAATCGCAAAAAAGCGACGAAAAGTTACGATTTTTGTCGCAATAAAATTGCGCATTCGGTCGCATAGCCCGTAAGTCATTGATATCAAAAGCCCCCTGCTTGGGTCTTAGTCCGTCCTGCTGGCTTGCGAGCTTCACAACGGTCTGCTAAACCGCCCACGAAAATCGATGTCTCGCGAGTTTCATCGTCTCTAACCACCCTGGTAAAGACGGCCTTTGCGCCGTCTTTTGTCGAGCCGGGGTCAGAACTATCGGAAGGGTGGACGTGTCCGAACCAGCTTCGATCTCCTCCGGCATTGCCGAACGCTATGCCACTGCCATTTTCGAGCTTTCCAAAGATGCAAACTCGCTGGACAAGCTTGAAACGAACCTCGCCGATCTTTCCGCCGCTCTTGATGACAGTGCCGATCTGCGCGACCTGCTCAGCAGCCCGGTCGTCAGCCGGGAAGACCAGGAGCGCGCCATCGCGGCAATTGCGGATAAGATGGGGCTTGTGCCCGAACTGAAGAACGGCCTTGCGCTGATGGCGCAGAAACGGCGCCTGTTCGCGGTGCCGCAACTGGTGCGCCAGCTGAACGAGCGCATCGCGGATCACAAGGGCGAGGTGACCGCCGATGTGACCAGCGCCGTCAAGCTGACCGACGCGCAGTCGAAGAAGCTGGCCGAAACGCTGAAAAGCACCGTCGGAAAAGACGTGAAGATCAATGCGACCGTCGATGAAAGCCTCATTGGCGGTCTTGTCGTAAAGGTGGGCTCGAAGATGATCGACACGTCGATCCGCTCGCGCCTCAATTCCCTACAGAATGCAATGAAAGAGGTCGGATAAATGGGTATCCAAGCTGCAGAGATTTCTGCGATCCTTAAGGACCAGATCAAGAATTTCGGCCAGGAAGCCGAAGTTGCCGAGGTGGGTCGCGTGCTGTCAGTCGGTGACGGGATTGCCCGTGTGCACGGCCTTGACAACGTCCAGGCCGGTGAGCTGGTGGAGTTCCCCGGCAACATCATGGGCATGGCGCTGAACCTGGAAAACGACAACGTCGGTGTCGTGATCTTCGGCTCTGACCGGGACATCAAGGAAGGCGACACCGTCAAGCGCACCAAGTCGATCGTGGACGTTCCGATCGGTGACGAGCTGCTGGGCCGGGTCGTGGACGGCCTTGGCAACCCGCTGGACGGCAAGGGCCCGATCAAGGCGGAAAAGCGCGGTGTCGCAGACGTCAAGGCGCCGGGCATCATCCCGCGTAAATCGGTGCACGAGCCGATGGCGACGGGCCTGAAATCGGTCGACGCCATGATCCCGATTGGCCGTGGCCAGCGCGAGCTGATCATCGGCGACCGTCAGACCGGCAAGACCGCCGTGGCGCTGGACGCGATGCTGAACCAGAAGTCGTATAACGACGCGGCTGGCGACGACGAGAACAAGAAGCTTTACTGCGTCTACGTCGCCGTCGGCCAGAAACGCTCGACCGTGGCGCAGCTGGTGAAGAAGCTGGAAGAAGCCGGCGCGATGGAATATTCCATCGTCGTGGCCGCCACCGCATCCGACCCCGCGCCGATGCAGTTCCTGGCGCCCTATTCGGCGACCGCCATGGCGGAGCATTTCCGCGACAATGGCCGTCACGCGCTGATCGTTTACGATGACCTGTCGAAACAGGCCGTGGCCTATCGCCAGATGTCGCTGCTGCTGCGCCGCCCGCCGGGCCGCGAAGCCTATCCGGGTGACGTTTTCTACCTGCACTCCCGGCTGCTGGAGCGGTCGGCCAAGCTGAACGAGGACAACGGCTCGGGCTCGCTGACGGCGCTGCCGATCATCGAGACGCAAGGCGGCGACGTGTCGGCGTTTATTCCGACCAACGTGATCTCGATCACCGACGGCCAGATCTTCCTTGAAACGGAACTGTTCTATCAGGGCATCCGTCCCGCCGTGAACACCGGTCTGTCGGTGTCGCGCGTGGGCTCTTCGGCCCAGACCAATGCGATGAAATCGGTCGCCGGTCCGGTGAAATTGTCACTGGCTCAGTATCGCGAAATGGCGGCCTTCGCCCAGTTCGGCTCTGACCTCGACGCCTCGACTCAGCAGCTGCTGAACCGGGGTGAGCGTCTGACCGAGCTGATGAAACAGCCGCAGTATTCGCCGCTGACCAACGCCGAGATCGTCTGCGTCATCTATGCGGGCACCAACGGTTACCTCGACAAGATCAGCGTCGATCAGGTCGGCCGGTTCGAGGACGGTCTGCTGAACCACATGCGTTCCAAGCGCAAGGATGTCCTGGACTGGATCACCAACGAGGATCCCAAGATCAAGGGCGACGCCGAAGACAAGCTCAAGTCGGCCATCGAAGAGTTCGCAGCCGACTTCGGATAAGGGGGTGACGAGGCAATGCCGAGTCTGAAGGACCTAAAAAACAGGATCGAGTCGGTCAAATCGACCCGCAAGATCACCAAGGCCATGCAGATGGTGGCCGCCGCGAAACTGCGGCGGGCCCAGGATGCGGCCGAAATGGCCCGCCCCTATGCCGAGCGGTTCAACGCCGTGATGTCCAAGCTGGCCGCCGCGGCGGGCGACGCCGAGAACGCGCCGCCGCTGCTGCGCGGGACGGGCAAGGACGACGTGCATCTGCTGGTGGTCATGACCGCCGAGCGTGGTCTGTGCGGCGGTTTCAACGCCAACATCGCCAAGCTGGCGCGGGGCGAGATCAACAAGCTGCAGTCGGACGGCAAGACCGTGAAGGTCATCACCGTCGGCAAGAAGGGCCGTGATGCGCTGAAGCGTGACTTTGCGGATCTGTTCATCGACCATGTCGATCTGTCGGACGTCAAGAACGTGGGCTACGCCGACGCGCAGGCGATCGCGCAGAAGGTGCTGGACCTGTTTGATCAGGGCGAGTTCGACGTCTGCAAGATCTTCTTCTCGGAGTTCGAGAACGTCGTCAGCCAGAAGCCGACGATGAAGCAGGTGATCCCCTTCGAGATCGACGAAGAGGCCGCCGAAGACTCGGACGAGGCCGGCACGGTCTACGATTACGAGCCGGACGAGGAAGCGATCCTGCGCGACCTGCTGCCCCGTGGCGTGGCGACCGCGATCTTCAGCGGCCTGCTGGAGAACGGTGCCAGCGAACAGGGCGCACGGATGTCGGCCATGGACAACGCGACGCGCAACGCCGGCGAGATGATCGAGGACCTGACCATCGAGTACAACCGCTCGCGTCAGGCCGTGATCACCAACGAGCTGATTGAAATTATTTCGGGCGCCGAGGCGCTTTAAGAACAACCGGAGAGACGACAATGGCCAAAGCAAAAGGCAAAATCACGCAGGTGATCGGCGCCGTGGTGGACGTGCAGTTCACCGACCACCTGCCCGAGATCCTGAACGCGCTGGAAACCGACAACAACGGCAAGCGGCTGGTCCTCGAAGTGGCGCAGCACCTTGGGGAAAGTACCGTGCGCACGATCGCCATGGACTCCACCGAGGGTCTGGTGCGCGGCCAGGACGTGACCGACACCGACGGCCCGATCAGCGTGCCGGTGGGCGACGCCACCCTTGGCCGGATCCTGAACGTCATCGGCGAGCCGGTGGACGAGGGCGCGCCGATCAAGGCGAAAGAGACCCGCGCGATCCACCAGCCCGCGCCCGAGTTCGAGGCGCAGTCGACCGAGTCGGAAATCCTGGTCACCGGCATCAAGGTCGTCGACCTGCTGGCGCCCTACGCCAAGGGCGGCAAGATCGGCCTCTTCGGCGGCGCCGGTGTGGGCAAGACGGTTCTCATCATGGAGCTGATCAACAACATCGCCAAGGTGCACTCGGGCTACTCGGTCTTCGCCGGTGTGGGCGAGCGGACCCGTGAGGGTAACGACCTCTACCACGAGATGATCGAGTCGAACGTGATCGACCCCGAGAACCTGGAGAACTCCCAGGTGGCGCTGGTCTACGGCCAGATGAACGAACCGCCGGGTGCCCGTGCCCGTGTTGCCCTGACCGGCCTGACGCTGGCCGAACAGTTCCGCGACGCGTCGGGGACCGACGTTCTGTTCTTCGTCGACAACATCTTCCGCTTCACGCAGGCGGGCTCCGAGGTGTCGGCTCTGCTCGGCCGTATCCCCTCAGCTGTGGGTTACCAGCCGACGCTGGCCACCGACATGGGCGCGATGCAGGAGCGCATCACCTCGACGAAGCAGGGGTCGATCACCTCGATCCAGGCCGTGTACGTGCCCGCGGACGACCTGACCGACCCCGCGCCGGCCACGACCTTTGCCCACCTCGACGCCACGACCGTTCTGAGCCGGGCGATTTCCGAGCTGGGCATCTACCCGGCCGTGGACCCGCTCGACTCCAACTCGCGCCTGATGGACCCGCAGATCGTGGGCGAGGAGCATTACAAGGTCGCGCGTGACGTGCAGGGTATCCTGCAACGCTACAAGTCGCTGCAGGACATCATCGCGATCCTCGGCATGGACGAACTCAGTGAAGAGGACAAGCTGACCGTGGCCCGCGCCCGGAAGATCCAGCGTTTCCTTTCGCAGCCCTTCGACGTGGCCAAGGTGTTCACCGGTTCGGACGGCATCCAGGTGCCGCTGGAAGACACGATCGCGTCCTTCAAGGCGGTTGTGGCCGGCGAGTACGACCACCTGCCCGAAGGGGCGTTCTACATGGTGGGCGGCATCGACGACGTGAAGGCCAAGGCCGAGAAGATGGCCGCGGACGCCGCATAAGCGTGGGTTTTCACCCACCCTACGGATCGGTCCGCGGGGTGGGTAAAGCCTGGCGCGACAGAAACGGAGGCCAATATGGCTGATACAGTGCAATTCGACCTGGTGAGCCCCGAGCGCCTGCTGGCGTCGATCGAGGTGACGCAGGTGCAGATCCCCGGCAGCGACGGCGACATGACGGCGATGGCCAACCACGCGCCGCTGATCACTACGCTGCGCCCAGGTGTCGTCAGCGTGTCCGGCCCGGAGGGCGACAAGGAGTACGTCGTCACCGGTGGTTTCGCCGAGATCAACGCCGACTCGATCTCGGTGCTGGCCGAACGCGCGCTGCCGCGCGAGGACATGACCCAGGACGAGTTTCAGAAGATGGTCGACGAGGCCACGGACCGGCTGGCAAAGGCGCAGGAGACCTTCGTCAACGAGCCTGGGCCGGTGGATGACGCCGCGAAACTGTTGTCCGACATGGTGGCGATGGGCGACCAGATCGGTCTTTCGACCTCGTCCAAGGCCCCCGCTCCCTGAGCACGGTCGGGCAGACGACATATTTCGGAAAGGGCCCACAAATGTCGGGCCCTTTTCCTTTTTGTTTCTCAATTTCGCCGAAAAGCGATAGTAGGAGCAGTGGCGTGACGGCGTGTGGCGGTAGATGAAGTATCTTGTCAATCAGACCATCGGGATCGAACAGGGCGACGACGTCCTGTTTTCCGACTACGAGGATGGCGGCGAGATGTGGACCGGCACCGGCGCCCGCGAACGCCGCCGCAAGGTGACGTTCGGCAAGGCTTTCAAAGAGCCGCCTTCGGTGCATGTCAGCCTGTCGATGTGGGACATGGACAGCGCGACGAACGCCCGCGCCGACGTGACCGCCGAGAACGTGGGGGCAACGGGGTTCGATGTGGTCTTTCGCACATGGGGAGACACGCGCGTCGCCCGCGCCCGCATCCGGTGGATGGCGATCGGCGCCGTGCCGCACGAGGACGACTGGCAGCTCTACTGAAGAGTTCTTTGCCTCCGGCGGGGATATTTTACGCCAGAGGAAGACGCGCAGGCTTGGTTCTTCCTTTGGCCTCAATCAATCAATAGTGGGTGGCGCAGCCACTCGATTTGACTGCGATCAGGTGCCGAACTGGCCTTCGTAGATAGGCTCCAGCGTCGGGGTCTCGAAGAGCGACGACACCGAGGTTCCGTTCCAGATGTTCAAGATCGCCTGGGCAAAGACCGGGGCGGTGGGGATGATGCGGATGTTGGGTGTGTTCTTGACAGCCTCTGTGGGCTGGATCGTGTCGGTGATGACCATGGATTTCAGCACCGAGCCCGTGATCCGCTCGACCGCCGGGCCGGACATGACGCCGTGGGTCGTGTAGGCGTGCACCTCGCGCGCGCCGTTGTCCATCAGGTGCTGGGCAGCTTTGCACATGGTGCCGGCGGTGTCGCACATGTCGTCGACAATCACGCAGATTTTGTCGGTGACTTCACCGATCACGGTCATCTCGGCCACTTCGCCGGCTTTCTCGCGGCGCTTGTCGACGATGCTGAGGGGAGCGTTGATCCGCTTGGCGAGTTCGCGGGCGCGGGCCACGCCGCCGACATCGGGCGAGACAATCATCACGTCGTCGAGGTGGTCGCGGAACTGGGTCATCACGTCCAGCGCGAAGACCGGCGAGGCATAGAGGTTGTCGACGGGGATGTCGAAGAAGCCTTGGATCTGGGCGGCGTGCAGGTCCATGGTCAGGACCCGTTCGATGCCGGCTTCAACGATCATGTTGGCCACCAGCTTGGCCGAAATGGGCGTCCGCGCCTTGGTGCGGCGGTCCTGCCGGGCGTAGCCGAAATAGGGGATCACGGCGGTGATGCGCTTGGCCGAGGAGCGGCGCAGCGCGTCGGACATGATGAGCAGTTCCATCAGGTTGTCGTTGGCCGGATTGGACGTCGGCTGGATGATGAACATGTCCTCGCCGCGCACGTTCTCGAACACCTCGACGAAGATCTCGCCGTCGTTGAAACGTTCGACGCGGGCATCGACGAGCCCGACATTGACGCCGCGATGCATGGACATGCGGCGCGAGACGGCTGTGGCCAACGGCATGTTGGCGTTGCCGGAAATGAGCTTCGGCTCGTGAGTGACTGACATGTGAAAGGGTCCCCGGGTGGTCGATCTTGACAGATTCGTGACGTTGACACCGATTAGCATGGGTGGCACGTCTGGCAAAGACATGCATTGGGCGAGGGTGCCGAATGCCGCGAAAGGCCATGAAAATGAGACGCACCCTGCCGCATTTCCCCGCAGATGCCCCCGTGAGGAGCGATGCCTGAGGCGTTGAAAGCCGGGTTTCCGACGTATTGGACGACGTTCGGGCAAGGGCCGCAACCGGCGTTGGCCATCCATTGTTCGCTGGCACACTCGGGGACTTGGGGCGCGCTGGCGCGGCACTTGTCGGGGGCGCTGACCCTGACGGCGTTCGATATGCCGGGGCATGGGCGCAGCGGCGATTGGGACGAACGCGGCGAGATCCAGGAGGTGACGGCGAAGATTGCCGCTGATCTTCTGGACGGCCCTGCGCATATCATCGGGCATTCCTTCGGTGCGACGGTGGCGTTGCGGTTGGCGGTCATGCGGCCCGAGCTGGTGCGGTCTCTGGTGTTGATCGAACCGGTTTTCTTTGCCGTGGCGCTGGCCGATCATCCGCAGATGCGGGACGGCTTCGCGGCGCAGATGGCCGGGTTCACCGACGGCATGGAAGCCGGTGACGGATATGCGGCGGCGCGGGCCTTCCTGTCGGTCTGGGGCAATGGCGCGGAATGGGAGAGCCTGAGCGCGCCGGAGCGCGACCGACTGGCGGCGCAGATGCCGCTGATCGAGGCGGGGCATGCCGCGCTTTACGATGATGTGGGGGGGCTGCTGGCGCCCGGTGTCCTGCAGGGCGTGACGCAGCCCGCTCTGCTGATCGAGGGCAGCGCCTCGCCGGCCATCATCGGTGCGATCAACGAAGGGCTGGCAGCGCGATTGCCCAAGGCCGAGCGCGCGGTCATGGCCGGGGCGGGGCACATGGTGCCGCTGACCCATGCGCGGCAGGTGAGTGCGGAAATACTGCGATTTCTGCGCAACGTGTGACACGGAAGCGTTGTCCTGACGGGTTTCACGCTAGCTCTTGAAGGGCGGCAGGAACCGGCGCGGTCCGGCCTGCGTTCAATCGGTCAGGAGGCCAAGCATGACCATCGCCATTCTTTACGTCGTGACCTTCGCGGTCTTCCTCGGGCTGGACTACCTGGGCCTGAGTTACCTGATCAAGCCGACCTTCGAGAAGGACATCAAGGGCCTGCTGCTGGACAGCCCGCGCATGGGCCCGGCGGTGGTGTTCTATGCCTTCTATATCTTCTGCGTGCTGTGGTTCGTCAGCTGGCCCGCGATGCAGCATGAGCGGACGCTGCTGTGGGTGTTCGGCACCGCGGCGCTGATCGGGGCGATGGGCTATGGCACCTACGAGTTCACCAACCTTGCGACGCTGAAGGATTGGACGTGGCGGATGGTTGCGACGGACTTTACCTGGGGCACGCTGCTGACGGGCACGTCAGCCACGGTGGGTGTCGCGGTGGCGCGGTGGTGGGCCTGAGGCGGCGGCTCAGCCTTTGGCGAGTGCCAGGAAGTCGTCGATCTGGGTCTCGGTGAGGGACCAGTCGCAAACGCAGCGCATCAGGAGTGGTTCGTCCGGGTCGCCATCTTCCAGAGGACCTTCGTAGAGGCCATAGACCGCGCCGCCCGCGTGCAAGCGCTGGTGCGTGGCGCGGCGCAGGCGGGCGAAGATCATGTTGGCCTGCGGTTCGGCAAGGAAGGTGCAGTCCGGCAGGGCGCGCAGGCCCGCGACAAGGCGGGCGGCGTTGGCGTTGGCGCGGCGTGCCGAGGTGAGCCAGACGTCGTCTTCGAGATAGCCCAGCATCTGCGCGGCAAGAAAGCGACCCTTGGAAACCAGATGCCCGCCACGCTTGCGGCGGCGTTCCAGTTCCCACGCCTTAGCCGGGTCGAACATGACGACAGCCTCGACATTCAGGCAACCGTTCTTGGAGGCGCCGAAGGAGACGGCGTCGATGCCGGCCTCATGGCTCATTTGCGCGGGCGTACAGCCGAGGGCGGCGCAGGCATTGGCAAAGCGGGCGCCGTCGAGATGCACCGAAAGGCCGTGGGCATGGGCGACGTTCGAGAGGCTGCGCAATTCTTCCAGTGTGTAGAGTTGGCCCATCTCGGTGACCTGGGTGAGGGCGACCGTTCCCGCCTCGGAGGCGTGGACGTCGCGGCGGGGCAGGGCTGAGATAGCGGCTGCGAGATCATCGGCCGTCATCTTGTCCTCATGCCCCGTCAGGGTCAGGCGCGCGCCGCCGGTGTAGAACTCGGGCGCGTGGCATTCGTCGACCAGGATGTGTGCGCGGGGCGTGCAGAAGATGGTCTGCCACGGCTGGGTCAGGGTGGCGAGCGCGA
The DNA here is from genome assembly GCF_009363715.1 of Roseovarius sp. THAF9. NCBI lineage: Bacteria > Pseudomonadati > Pseudomonadota > Alphaproteobacteria > Rhodobacterales > Roseobacteraceae > Roseovarius > Roseovarius sp. THAF9. The sequence continues at coordinate 2,994,650 of NZ_CP045404.1, read as the reverse complement.
GGACGTTGGCCGCGGTGCCCGTGGTGACGAACTCGACCGCGGCGTCGGGGGCGGCGAAGACCGCGCGCACCTTGTCGCGGGCGGCGTCGGTCAGCGTGTCGGCGCCGTAGGGCGTGGCGTGGCCGTCATTGGCGCGGGCCAGCGCCTCCATCACCTGGGGCAGGGCAGGGCCGGTGTTGTCGGAGGCTAGTCGCATCCCAGCGGTTCCTCTATCAGATGCTCTTCCCACTCGTCCTCTGAAATCTCGAACTCGGGCAGGGTGGCGTTCTGCACCGAAACCCCGGCGGCGTGCACACTGTCGGGTGTGCCGGAGATGAGCGGGTGCCAGTCGTAGAGCGGCTTGCCGGTCCAGAGAAGCTTGTAGGCGCAGGTTTCGGGCAGCCAATAGAGGCTCCCTTCGATATTCTCGGGCGAGAGCGAGATGCATTCGGGCACGAACTGGTGTCGGATGTCGTAATTGGCGCAGCGGCAGGTGCTGTCGTCGAAGAGGCGGCAGGCGATGCGGGTCAGGGCGACCTCGCCGGTGTCCTCGTCCTCGAGCTTGTTGAGGCAGCATTTGCCGCAGCCGTCGCAGAGCGCCTCCCACTCTTTCTGTGTCATGCGGTCCAGCGACACGGTTTCCCAGTAGCGCGGGCGCAGGCCGGAGCGGTCGATGGGATCGGAGGCGTCGGTCATGTGGCGGCCAGCACCGCGCGGGCGCGGTCGCAGTCGGCGTCCATCTGGGCGATGAAGGCCTCCAAGCTGTCGAAGGTTTCCTCGGGGCGGAGGTATTCGACGAGGGCGACCGAGAGGTCGGCGCCGTAGAGGTCGCCGGAGAAATCGAAGAGGAAGGTTTCGATATTGGGGACTTCACCTTGGAACATCGGGCGCGTACCGAGAGAGGCGGCGCCGTGGTAGTGGCCCGAGTGCGGGCCGTCGAGCACGTCGACCAGCACGGCATAGACGCCGAAGCGCGGCGGATGCAGCCCCTCGATGGACATGTTGGCGGTGGGATAGCCAAGATCGCGCCCGCGCTGTTCGCCGCCGATGACAGGCCCGTCGATGCGGTGCCAGTGGCCCAGCATGGCGGCGGCGTCGCGGGGGCGGCCCTCGCTGAGCGCCTCGCGGATGGCGGTGGAGGAGACCTGGCCGTCGTCGCCTTCGAGCAGCGTGGCGATGGTGACGTCGAATCCCATTTCCTGCCCGAACCGGTGCAGGTCGGCGGAATTGCCGGCGCGGCCCTTGCCGAAGCAGAAATCGGCGCCGACGACCACGTGTGTCAGTCCGAGACCGTCGGCGATTACGTTGCGGGCGAACTCCTCGGGTGTGAGGCTGGCGAGGGCGGCGTTGAAATTGAGCTCGTAGAGCCGTTCGACGCCCAGCTTGGCGAGGCGGTTGGCGCGCGCCTCGTGGCCCATCAGGCGAAAGGGGGACGCGTCGGGGGCGAAATACTCGCGCGGGTGCGGCTCGAACGTTAGCACGCCGAGGGGACCGTCGCCCTTGCGGGCAAGGTCGATCACCGATTGGTGGCCGAGATGCACACCATCGAAGTTTCCGATGGCGACGGAGGCGCCCCGGTCCTGAGGATCAATGAAGGTGTAATCGCGGATGATGCGCATGGCGCAGGGGTAGCCGGATGCGGGGGGGTGATCAAGAGGCGGTGCCGCGCATTCGGTTTTGAAAGAAACGTAAACCGTTCTGATGCGTTCATGCAGCAGCAACGAGATGATTGGAGAGAAAGAATGGCCGACATACCCGTGCTCTACGGTTTCAATGGATCGACCTATGTGCGGACGGCGCGCATGGTCCTGATGGACAACGATATTGATTACGATCAGGTGCATGTGAACGTGCTGGAAGGCGAGCCCAAGCAGCCGGAGCACCTGATGCGGCATCCCTTCGGCAAGGTGCCGGTCATGGATATCGACGATATGCGCCTGCGCGAGTGCGACGCGATCTGCCGCTACATCAACGAGACGGGCAAGGGGCCGAGCCTTGTGCCGGACGACCCCAAGGCGCGGGCGAAGATGAACGAGGCGATCAGCGTTTTCACCAGCTATGGGTACGACGCCCTGATGGGGGCGGCGGGCTATCACCTGTTCCCCGAGCTGATCGGCGGCAAGAATGACGATGCCCTGTCGAAGAGCCTTGCGGATTCACAAACGCTGAACGCGCTGCTGATGGACTGGGCCGACCCGTTCATCTGCGGCAAGGAGCCGACGCTGGCGGACTACATGCTGGCGCCGATGATTTATTACGTGTCGCTGACGCCGGAGGCCGACAATATCATTACCGGCAAGCTGGCGCGCTGGTGGGCCGCCGTGCAGGAGATCGAAAGCTTCAAGGCGACCGAGCCCGATATGGGCTGATCGCCCTTGGCGCGTGCCTCAGGTCTGGCTAGGGCCGCGCCGCTGCATCACGGCCTGGCGGATGGCCGCCCAGTTTTCGGCCTCTGATTTGCGCCCGGCCTCTTGCGATTCACGCATCTTGCGCGCTGCTTCGGCCTCGGCCTTGGGGCCGTGGGCATTGAGCAGGGCGCGGGCGTATTCGGCTGTCTGGATTGCATCCATCGGTTGGGTCCTCCCTCTGGTTGTCCACTTACGAAACGCATCATACACGATTCGCGTTCCGGGCGTGTGACGCGCGGCGGTCTATCGCCAAGCGGTTGTGCGCGGCTCAGTCGAATTTGCCGGTCGGTGCCAGCACTGTCGCCTCGCCCACGAGGACTTTCTTGCCGTCCACGAGGCAGCGGGTTTCGAGCGTCACGCGGCGCTTGGCGTAGTCGATGGCGGTCACCTCGACCTCGGCCTCGACCATGTCGCCGGGGCGCACGGGGCCAAGGAATTTCAGGGTCTGGCCCATGTAGACGGTGCCGTGCCCCGGAAGCTGTTCGCCGATCACCGCAGAGATCAGCCCGGCCGTGAGCATCCCGTGGGCGATGCGGCCCTCGAAGATCGTGTCGTTGGCGTAGTCGTCGTCCATGTGCACCGGGTTATGGTCGGTCGAGACCTCGGCGAACATGCGAATGTCCTCGTCGGTCACCACTTTGCGCAGCGACCGGGTCATTCCCATTTCGATCTCTTCGATCGTGATCGTTCCGCGCGGCATGTTGTCCAACATCAGACCCTCCATTTCCACCTGCGCCAGCATCGGGTGCGCAATAAATAACACCATACGATAGGTAAGGATGCAACTTTATTACTTTGCAGGCGCAGAAAATCAAGGGTTATTTTGTTAGCGCAGTTTGCCGATGGCGTAGGTCGGAGAGGACATTTCCTTTTGCAGGTAAGCGTTTAGCGCGTCCGGATCGGGCTGGTGCGACGTTTTGGTCTCGTCTGCCGCCAGCCCGCCGGTGATGAAGAGAGAATCGATATCCTCGCCCGTCGCGCCCTGGATGTCTGTGGCGATGCCGTCACCGATGGCAAGAATGCCGTCGCTGGAGATATCCTTGCCCAGTGCCGAAAGGCGGCGGCGAGCAAGGTCGTAGATCGGAGGATGCGGTTTGCCGAAATAGAGGCTTTCGCCGCCCATTTCGGTGTAAAGCCGCGCCAGCGCCCCAGCACACCATTCGCGCACATCGCCGCGGTCGACGATGATGTCGGGGTTGGCGCAAAGGAGTTTCAGGCCCTTCTGCTTGGCGAACAGGAAATCGGCGCGATTTGTGTCGAGGTCGGCCATAGGGTCGTTGGGGCCGCAGCAGACGATGCCCTCGGCGTCTTTTAGGTCGACACGCTCGATCTCGACGGGATCGTCGATGACCTCCAGCGGCTCGAAAAAGCCGGCGTCACGCGCCCATTCGCCCATGAACCACACCTTGCGGCCCACCATACCGCGATACATCGCGGCGCGGGCGCTGTCGCCGGAGGTGGCAATGGCGTCATAGCAGGACGCGGGCACGCCGAAGCTTTCGAGTTGGGATTCGACGCCTGCGCGGGGCTTGGGGGAGTTGGTGACCAGCACCACCGTTCCGCCCTCGGCGCGATAGGTCATCAATGCCTCGACCGCGTCCGGGTAGGCGGAGACGCCGTTATGCACACAGCCCCACAGATCGACGAAAAGCGCGTCGTAATTGCCGGAGATGTCGGAGAGGGAATTGATGATCTGGGTCACTGGGGTACTGGCCTTTCGCGTCGGGAGAGCGTCGAAAACCCATATGCCAGCGAAGGGGCTGTTTGACCAGCCGGCGTTTCGGCCCGGGATAAGGGCCGAAACGGGATTGCAGTTTTTAATGCACGGCGACCGGATCGAGGTCGTTCTGGCGGGCCAGAACGAAGGCCATCTTGCGGTCGGCGACAAGCGCCAGGCGCTCGCCTTCCTCGTTGTGCACGGCGTAGAGCGTTTCCAGCTCGCCCACCTGTTCGCGCATGTCCTCGGGCAGATCCTCGGCGTTGACCTGGCGGACATAGACGATGGGACGCTCGGCCTCGTGATCGAATTCGTACTGCGTTTCCATACTGTTTACCCCTTGTTTATCTTGATGGTCTGAACCACCGTTTCTGGTGCGGCGCGGGTCAGGTCGACGTGCAACAGCCCGTTTTCCATGATCGCCTCGCCCACTTCGACGCCATCGGCCAGCACGAAGCTGCGCTGGAACTGGCGGGCGGCGATGCCGCGATGCAGGTAGACGCGGCCATCCGCATCGTCCCGCTGGCGTCCGCGGATCACCAATTGGCGGTCTTCCAGCGTGATCGAAAGATCGCCCTCGGCAAACCCGGCCACGGCCAGCGTGATCCGGTAGGAATTGTCGGAGGTCTGTTCGATGTTGAAAGGCGGGTAGCCTTCGTTTCCCGACTTGGCGCTGCGTTCCAGCAGGCGTTCCAGTTGCTCGAAGCCGAGCATGTAGGGGTGCGATCCCATCGTGTGCTTCGTCATGGGCGTGTCCTTATGCAGTCAAGCGACAGTCCGTATGTGAAGGCCCCTTTCGCGGCGACCTCTTGGAATGAATATGGGGGCGCGGGGTGGGGCCTGCAAGGGCTATGCTGCGAGAGGGTTTGGCGCTATTCTGTCGCGACGCGGGGCATTTTTCGGAGAATCGGGCCGAATGAACAAGTTCAACGACCTTTCGATGAAGTCGGACGAAGTGCTGCGGGTGGAGTTGGAGGAGTTCCGCCGACAGCACCGCGATCTTGACGAGGCGATCCGCGCGCTGGAGGAAAAAGGCACCAGCGATTTTCTGACCGTGAAACGCTTCAAACAGCAAAAATTGCGGCTGAAAGACCGGATCCAGTGGATCGAGGACCGGCTGCTGCCGGATATCATTGCGTAGGCACCCCTGATCGGTATAGTTCGCGCTCCGCAAAGGGGAGCGAGACATGGGCAATCCGCAGATCGGCATCATCATGGGCAGTCAGTCGGACTGGGCCACCATGAAGGAAGCCGCGTTGATCCTGGACGAGCTGGGCGTGGCGTACGAGACGAAGATCGTCTCGGCGCATCGTACGCCGGACCGCTTGTGGGACTATGGCAAAAGCGCGGTGGGCCGGGGCCTGAAGGCGATCATCGCGGGTGCGGGCGGTGCCGCGCATCTGCCGGGTATGATGGCCAGCAAGACGCGCGTGCCCGTGATCGGCGTGCCGGTGCAGACCAAGGCGCTGAGCGGTGTGGACAGCCTTTATTCCATCGTGCAGATGCCCAAGGGCTTTCCCGTGGCCACCATGGCGATCGGCGCGGCGGGCGCGGCCAATGCGGGCCTGATGGCCGCGGCGATTCTGGCCAATGAAGATGCGTCGTTGGCGGAGCGGCTGGACAGGTGGCGCGAGGCGCTGTCGACCTCGATCCCGGAGGAGCCATCGGATGACTGAGCCTTTGCCGCAGGGGGCGGTGATCGGGATCCTGGGCGGTGGGCAACTGGGCCGGATGTTGTCCGTCGCCGCCAGCCGGCTGGGGTTCAAGACCTGCATTTTCGAGCCGGGGGGCGATTGCCCGGCCAGCCACGTGTCGAACTTTCACCTGCAGAAGCCCTACGACGACGAAGACGCCTTGCGCCAGTTTGCGGACGCGGTGGACGTGGTGACCTACGAGTTCGAGAATATCCCGACGTCGGCGCTGGACGTGCTGGAAGCCGCCCGCCCGATCCGTCCGGCGCGCGAGGCGCTGCGGGTGAGCCAGGACCGGCTGACCGAGAAGGAATTCCTGACCGGGCTGGGGCTGAGCACCGCGCCTTACGCCGACATCACCGATCTGGCGAGCCTCGAGGCGGCGCTGGAAGAGATGGGCACACCGGCGATCCTGAAAACGCGCCGCTTTGGCTATGACGGCAAGGGCCAGGTGCGGATTAACGATGCGTCCGAGGCCGAAACGGCGCTGGGTGAGATGAACGGCGCACCGGCTATTCTGGAAGGGTTCGTGGACTTCAGCCAAGAGGTGTCGGTGATCGGGGCCCGGGGTGTGGACGGGCAGGTGGCCTGTTTCGACCCGGGCGAGAACGTGCATCGGGACGGGATCTTGCACACGACCACGGTTCCGGCGACGCTGAGCACGGCGCAACGCACGGATGCAGTGCTGCTGGCCGGGCGGATACTGAACGAACTGGATTACGTGGGCGTCATTGGGGTGGAGTTGTTCGTGACGCGTGAGGGCCTGATCGTGAACGAGATTGCGCCAAGGGTGCACAACTCGGGCCACTGGACGCAGCAGGGTTGTGCGGTGGACCAGTTCGAGCAGCATATCCGGGCGGTGGCGGGATGGGCGCTGGGCGACGGGTCGCGCTATGCCGATGTGGTGATGGAGAACCTGATCGGTGACGATATTACCCGCGTTCCGGCGATTGCCGGGGAAGCGGGCACCAGCCTGCATCTGTACGGCAAGGCCGAGGCCAAGCCGGGGCGCAAGATGGGGCACGTGAACCGCATCACGCGCGATTGAGCATACGCCTCCGGCGGGGCGGTTCGGAGGCGGCATGAGACGATGGACGATTCTTGCGGCACTGACGCTGGCGCGTGTCGCCATGGCGTTGCAGTTTCAATCCATCGCGGCCCTGGCCCCGCAGATATCCGACCAGATGAGCCTTGGCTTTGCCGCCATCGGAACGCTTGTGGGCATCTACCTTTTGCCGGGTGTCGTGGCGGCGCTGTTTGGCGGCTGGGCCGGGCAGGTCATCGGCGATATCCGCACAGCGCTGGCGGGCCTGACGCTGATGGCGGCAGGCGGGTTTGCCGGGGCGATGCTGGCCGGATTCGAAGCGCAGCTTGCGGCGCGACTGGTGGCGGGCGTGGGTGCTGTGGCGCTGAACGTGATGCTGACGAAGATGGCGGGTGACTGGTTCCAGGGGCGCAGCGATCTTCCGGTTGCCATGGGCATCCTGGTGTCCAGTTGGCCCGCGGGACTGGCCCTTGCGATGTTGATCCTGCCCTATCTCGGCCTGTCGCTGCCCCTTGAGACCTTGCTAATGGTGCCGGCTGTGGTCAGCGTGGGGGCAGGTGTGCTTCTGGCGCTGGTCTGGCGATCGCCCTTCGGCGCGTCCGCGACGGGGGCGGCAAGCGTGCAGAAAGACCGGGTGATGCGGACCGAATGGATCCTGATCGGATTGGCGGGTGTCATTTGGGGGCTGTACAACGTGGCCTTCATTGCCGTGATCACGTGGAGCGCCGACAAGCTGTCTGACACGGGCGCCACGGTGGTGGCGGCGGCCGCGGGTGCCAGCGTGATCGGTTGGGCCGCTGTCATTTAGGTCGCGGCGGGGGGTGTTCTGGCGCGTTCCCTGCCCCGACCGGACGGGGCCGCGTTGGGGTGTTTCGCGCTGTCCTTCGCGGTGTTGCTGGCCTTCGCTATGGGCGGCGGGTGGATCGGCAACATGTGGGTCCTGATGCTGGTCGGCGTCGTGATCGGCCCGGCGGCGGCGATGATCATGACCTTGCCGGTCGAGGCCACGCGCCCGTCTGTCCGCGCCTCGGGCATGGGGGTCTACTGGGCGTTTTACTATGGGTTGATGGGGCTGGCGCCGACGGCGCTTGGCGGTGTTCGGGCGGCCACGGACATGGCGGGAAGCCCACTGATACTGGCGGCGCTGATCATGGCGCTTTGCGCGGTGCTTTGGGGGGTGTTTCGCCGTTTGCAGCGCCAGTTCGCGGCGGCGGGGCCAGCCTAAAGCGTTTCGCGACAAACCAGGATTACCGGTTATCACCAGACGTCGCGCAGCAGACAATGATTGCACGCGTTTCGCCTTTAGCTGATGGCTCAGGTTAAAGGCGAAACGCTCTAGGCTGCGATGAAGCGGTCTGCGACCTTGCCCTTCATGTAGGTCACCTGCCCGCCCGAGAGCGTGGCGCAGATATCGCGCGTGGTCGCGTCGAGAATGACGAGGTCGGCGCGCTGGCCGGGAGTGAGCGTGCCGCGATCGGACAGACCCAGAAGCTGTGCCGGACCCGACGAGATCATCCCCCAGGTGGCGGCGAAGTCCATCAGGCCGCCATCTGCCAGCAGGAACGCGGCGCGGCGCATGGACGGGTAGTGGTAATCCGAGGCGAGTGCATCGCACAGCCCCATCGCGATCAGGTCGAGCGCGCTGGCATTGCCCTTGTGCGAGCCGCCGCGCACCACGTTGGGGGCCCCCAGAACGATTGGCGCGCCGCTGGCACGGGCGGCCTCTGCAGCCTCGGCGGTTTCCGGAAACTCGGCGATGTGGACGCCGCGCGCGGTCCATGCGGCGCGCTGGGCGGCGGTGCTGTCGTCATGGCTGCCTAGGCGCACGGGCATGTCCGCAAGCTGCGTGCAAAGCGCGTCGAGCGCGGCAGGCACGGCCTCCATTCCGGCGTGCAGTGCGTGAATGTCTTCGAGGTGCCTGTCGGGGTTCTTTCCGATCCTGAGGGATTTGCCCACATGGCCCGGCGGTGTCTTGCCCTTGGCCAGCAGGTCATGCGGCAGGTGGTCGTTGAATACCAGATAGGGGATGGCGTAGCGGGTGATCCAATCCGCTATCGTGGCGTAGTCGTCCAGCATCGAGATCTCGAAGCGCAGCTGCACGCGCAGGTCGGTGCCGACGCGGGGGCGTATGTCGTCGAGGCTTTCCAGCACGCGCCGCGCGAAGTCCGGCCCGCGCATCCCGCCTTCCCAGCTGTAGAATTGCGCCAGCGTGGCGGTGGTGATGCCGTTCGCGGCCAGCTCGGCCTCGGCCACGATCAGGCCCTGGTCGAGGTCCTTCATGGCGCCGCGCCGGGGGGCGAGGTGTTTTTCGAACGCATCGCCATGGGCATCGACCAGGCCGGGCAGGATGAGATAGCCCGAGAGGTCAACCTCGCGCGCTGGCGCCTCGTCAATGATGACACCGTCCGACAGGCAGAGCGGCGTGTCTGCGAGGCCCGAGGGCGTCAGCACCTCGGCCCCGGTCAGGCACAGTGACAGGCTCATTCCGTGAGGCCCATGAACATGTCGGTGATATTCATGTCGTGGTCGAAGGCGCCATCCTTCAGGAAGGCAAGTACCTGTGCGATGACGTAAGGGTTGTTCATCATGAAGGTGTGGCTGACGGGCAGTTCGATATGGTCGGCCATGCCCTCGACCTTGGTGGACTCGACCGAGACCTTGCCGTCATCGGCGCCCTCGATCAGCGTGGAATAATAGGGGTTGAGCGAGCGGGTGCCGGCGATGACGCCAAGCTCGAAATCAATCGGCGGAAGGCTGTTGGCAAAGCCGTCCTTGCCGGTTTCGAGCTGCATTCCGGCGGGGCCGTTGATCCACTCGAACAGCTCCAGCCCGCCGAGTTGATCGACCAGTTCCGAGCCGTGGTTGGGCGGGCCAAGCATGACGACGCGGCCCATGTCGTCGGGGCGGTTGTCGCGCAGCCAGTGGCGCAGAAGGATTCCGCCCATGGAATGGGTGACGAAATGGATCTTGTCCTCGCCGCAGACGCGGGCGGCGAAAGGCAGGGTTTCCTCGGCCAGTTCGGCAATATCAAGTTCGGTCGAGGGATAATCGGGGCGGAAGGTGGTGAAGCCTTCGTTTTGCAACACTTCCTCCATCACGATGAAGGAGGTTTCGGTCCGCGCCAGGCCGTGCAGCAGCACCACGCAGTCGGCCAGGGCCGGGGCAGGGAGCAGAAGGGCAAGGGCGGTGATCGCGGCTTTCATGGATAGGGAGATAAGCCTTCCGCTCGTCCAGATACAGCCCCCTGCGTCAGGAATTGCGGCGGCGCGGCATGGAAAGCGCAACACCGCCCAGAACGAGGGCAGAGGAGAGCACGATCTGCACGGTGAGCGACTCGCCCAAAAGGAGGATGCCCCCCAGAAGCGCGATGATCGGCACGGTGAGCTGGGCCACGGCGGCGACGGAGGCGGCGAGCGTGGGCAGGACACTGTACCAGAGCGCATATCCCAGCCCCGAGGTGACGGCGCCGGCGAGAATCGCGAGGAAGATGCCGTAGCCGGAAAGTGCCGCGGCTTCGGCCGGGCTGGGCAGGACGAGCCAGGCCAGCAGGCCGACGGGCGCGGCAAGGGTGAAATTGGCGGCGGTGGCCTGCAACGCGTCCTTGGATTTGCGGCCCGCGAGAGAGTAGACGCCCCAGCCGATGCCTGCGAGAGCCATGAGGGCACCGTGCCACGGGCTGACGGCCGTGCCGGCCCCGGGCCACATCAGCCAGGCGAGGCCGGCGAGCGCCAGACCTGCGCCGATCCAGCGTAGGGCGGGCAGGGCCTCGCGCGTTAGAAGAGCGGCGGCGAACATGGTGATTTGCACCATACCGAAGAGGATGAGTGCGCCAAGCCCAGCGTCGAGGGCGGTGTAGGCGAGCGAGAAACCGTACATGTAAACCAGCAGCGAGAGCACGCCCGAAACCCGCGCGGGACCGCCAAGGCGCAGGCCGCCGCGCAGGACGATGCAGAGCCCGGCCAGCATCGCGGCACCCGCGACGAGACGGATCGCGCCGAAGGAAACGGCGTCGATATGCCCGCCCGCGAGGGCAAGGCGGTTAAGGATGGAATTGGCGGCGAACGCCACCATCGTCAGGGCGGTGAGCAGGAAAAGGCGCATGAGGTCATGCCTAGCGCGGGGCTGGGCGAAAGGGAATTCACTTTGGCGGGGGCGGAATTTTGAAAAAATTCCGGGCAATTTTCTTTTCAAGAAAATTCCCGCGCCTGCGTCAGCCGAGGGTATTGAAGCCCGGCGTGTTCGCATCCTCGGGATGCTTGGCAAGGTGCTTGCGCTTGATCGTTTCCGAGGTGTCGCGGCTGCCGTCATGGCTCCAGCCCGGGGGCTGGATGCAATAGTTCAGCCGGTCGCGCCAGGTGATGCCGGGTTGAGTCACGTCCTTGAAAATGCCGACCCATTCGTGGAAGGCCACGCGGATCGGATTAAAAGTGCCGAGGTTGCGCACGAGGCCGTAGTCGACCTTTTCGCTGTCCTGTTCCGGGACGAAGGTACCGAACATCTTGTCCCAGATGATGAAGACACCGGCATAGTTGGCATCGAGATAGCGCGCGTTGCGGCCGTGGTGGACGCGGTGATGCGAGGGCGTGTTCATCACCGCCTCGAACCAGCGGGGCAGGCGGGTGATCGCCTCGGTGTGGATCCAGAACTGGTAGATCAGGTTCAGACCGCCGCATAAGAGCACCATCGCGGGGTGAAAGCCAAAGAGGATAAGCGGCGCGCGGACCAGCATCATGAAGGTGAAGGTGCCGGTCCATGTCTGGCGCAGCGCGGTCGTGAGGTTGTAGTGCTGCGACGAGTGGTGGTTGACGTGGCTGGCCCAGACCCAGCGGATGCGGTGGCCGAAACGGTGGACCCAGTAGTAGCGCAGGTCATCCAGCACGAAGCACAGGATCACCACCCAGACCGACGTGCCGAGGTCCAGTGGCGTCATCGCCCAGAGCGCCATGAAGAACCCGTAAGCGACGAAGCCCAAAAGGATGCCGGAGGCCACGTTGCCGGCGCCCATCACGAGCGATGTCAGCGCGTCGTAGGTCTCGTACCGGCCACCGCGGCGCTTGAGAACGATCCAGGTGAGTTCGATCAGGATGAGCGCGATGAAGACCGGCACGGCGAAGTTCACCACGTCGGGATAGGTCAGTTGATCGGTCATCGGGATGCCTCCATCAGGCCGGGCCAGAGGCTGGCCTCGTCGGGGTCGAGTGTCAGGGTGATGCGCGGCGCGGTGTAGTCCGGCAGGTCGATGCGCAGGCCCGTGTCGGTCTGCGTGATCCGCGCGCCGTCGAGGTGCCGCGCGGTGGTGTCGGCACCCATGGGCCAGACGACGCCGGGGCCGTTCGCGGTTTCGATGAGGGCGGCGTGGCGGTTGTGGCTGAGGATCACGCGGGTCGGCGTATCCTCGGGGAATTCGCGCAGCCAGGCGCGGCGGGCGGCGGCCTCATCCTCGAATGTCGCGGGTTTCGAGAGGCCGAGCAGGTGCAGCAGCACCGCAATCCCTGCGATGCCGAGCACGACCATCGGTAACAAGATGCTGAGCGGCATGTCCTCTTCCCTCGGGTCACATCTAGCCCGGGAAGGGGGGCAGCGATCAAGGGTGACGTTACGACGTGGCCGCCCCGGCGCGTTCCAGTGCCTGCTCTAGGTCGGCGATGAGGTCGTCCGCGTCCTCGATCCCGATGGACAAGCGCAGGAGGCGGGGATGGACGGGGAAGCCTTCGCCCGAGACGGTCTTGCGGTGTTCGATCAGGCTTTCGACGCCGCCCAGCGACGTGGCGGGGTAGAAAACCTCGCAATAGCGGCTGACGTCGATGGCGGTCTGCTCGGTGCCCTTGACGAGGATCGAGAGCATCCCGCCGTAGAGGCCGCCGGTCTGGCACTTGGCGATCTCATGGTCGGGATGCGAGGGCAGGCCGGGATACATGACGGCGTCGATGCCGGGATGTCCTTCGAAATGTTGCGCCACGGCCAAGGCGTTTTCGGTCGCGCGCTCAAAGCGCAGCATCAGCGTGCGCATCCCGCGGATCAGCAGAAAGGCGTCGAAGGAGTGCAGGACGGTGCCCTGGATCATGCGGACGTGGAAGATCTCGTCGCAAAAGGCGCCGGTTTCACGGACCGAAAGCACGCCTGCGGTCACGTCGGAATGGCCGTTGAGGTACTTGGTGGCAGAGTGGAACGAGATGTCCGCGCCGAGATCGAGCGCGCGGGTGGCGCAGGGGGGCGTGCCGGTGCAGTCGGTGACCAGTTTTGCGCCGGCGGCATGGGCGATCTTGGCGGCGGCGGCGATGTCGGTCGTGTCCCAGTTGGGGTTGTTGGGGGTCTCGACCCAGACCAGCGCGGTGTTGCCCTTGAGCGTTGCGGCCTGCATCGCATCGAGATCGCCGGCGGGATAGTAGCTGACCCGCAGGCGGTTCTTAGCCTCGTAGGTTTTGAACTGGGCGAGGACGCCGTGATACATCACCTCGGGCACCACCACATGCGCGTCGGCGGGCAAATGTTCGATCACCGCCGTGGCCGCGCCCATGCCCGACGAAAAGAGCAGGCTTTCCGTCGCGCCTTCGAGGTCGGCGATGATCGCCTCGGCCTGTTCGGTGGTGACGTTGCTGTCGCGGCGGTACATGTAGCTTTGCCGCAGTTCGTAGTTTTCATCCCGCGCGTAGGTGGCGGCGGTTTGAATCTGCGGCACGATCGCGCCGGTGGCGGGATCGAGATAGCGCAGGGCCTGCGCCAGTTTGGTGGCGGGCGAGAGCGGGCGGTTGGGGCGATGGGCCATGGGGCGAGTTCCTTTCAGCGTCGGGGCAGACCGTAGGCATTTGGCCTGCAATGGCAAGCCGGGTCAGAGCGGGCGCGCGGGTGGAGTAGTTGGCGCCTTGAGCCGGGCTTCGCGCCACGCGAGGAGGGCTGCGCCGGACAGGACCGTCAGCGCGCCGAGAACGGATATCGCATCGGGCAGAACCGAGAACACGGCGGCATCGTAGAGCGCGGCGAAGACCAGCGTGGCATAGAAGAAAGGGGCGACGAAGCTGGCATCGGCGCGGGCCAGCGCGTTGACGAAGCAGGTTTGCGCGGTGGCCATCAGGAGGCCGATCCCGGCCAGCGCCGCCCATTGCGCAGGCGTGGGTGCGGTCCAGACGAAGAACGCGGCCGCGCTGGCGATGAGGCAGCCGAAACCGTTGTTGATCAGCAGGATTTGCAGCGGGCGTTCGCGGCCAGAGAGAAACTTGATCGCGATGAGTTCCGCGCCGAGGCAGGCGGCGGCGGCCAGCGCCAAAAGCGCGCCGGGCTCGATCGTGCCGCCGCCGGGGCGGGTCAGGATCAGTGCACCCAGCAGGGCGATGGCGGCGGCAGTCCAGCGGACGGGGCCGACACGCTCGGCCAGTATCGGAATGGCGAGCATCATGCCAAATACCGGGTTCAGGAAGCTGATCGCGGTGGCGTCGGAGAGCGGGATGAACGCGGCGGCGGCGAACATCAGCGTGACGCCGCCCCAGCCGAGGCCTGAGCGCAAAAGGTGCAGGTGCAGCGCCGGGCGCACAATGCGAAACCGCGTGACGGCGGCGAAGGTCGATATGGCGATGAGCGCGAAGAGGAACCGGCCCTGGCTGATTTGCAGCGGGTGCAGAGCTGGGCCGAGCGCGTCGGTGCCGAGCGCCTTGGCCAGCAGTGTACAACCGGCGATGAAGGCGGCGGCGGCAAGGGTCAAAAGCGCGGCTGCGCCGGGGTTCTGGGTGGGCGGTGTCATCGCCTGTCCAGTGGCAGGCGGACGGGGGAAACTCAAGCGTCATGTAAGCGCCGGAAGAAAACGCTTTGCGCGGGGCGCGGAACCGGCTATGTCAGCGCCCATGATCGAACGCCGCACATATATTCAAAGCCGACGCCGCCGCACCTGCGCCTGACGTCCCGTTCGCCTGTTCGATCCCCCGGTGCCGGAGCGCACCAAACCCTTTCCACCATTGACGAACGCCCTGCCATACGGCACTCAAAGGGCTTCCATGTTTGAGGATACCACTGATGATCCCCTCCGTTCTGCCGACGTATAATCGTGCACCGCTCAGCTTTGTCAAAGGCGAGGGCGCCTGGCTGATCGAGGCGGATGGTCGACGTTTCCTGGACCTTGGCGCGGGCATCGCGGTGAACGCGCTGGGCCATGCGCACCCGGCGCTGGTGGCGGCCCTGACCGAGCAGGCGGGGGCGCTTTGGCACACCTCGAACCTCTACCAGATTCCCAAGCAGCAGGAGCTGGCCGACAAGCTGGTGGCCGAGACCTTTGCCGACACGGCCTTCTTCTGCAATTCGGGCACCGAGGCCTGCGAGTTGGCGGTGAAGATGTGCCGCAAGTATTTCCACGACAAGGGCCAGCCGGAGCGGACTGACATCATCGCATTCGACGGCTCGTTTCATGGCCGGTCGAGCGCGGGGATTGCCGCCGCCGGGTCGGAGAAGATGACCAAGGGGTTCGGGCCGCTCTTGCCGGGATTCAAGCATGTGCCGTTCGGCGATCACGACGCGCTGCACGCCGCCATCGACGAAAATACGGCGGCGATCCTGTTGGAGCCGGTGCTGGGCGAGGGCGGGATCAAGCCGGTGCCGGACCAGTGCCTGAAAGGGCTGCGCGATCTGTGCGACGAGAAGGGCATCCTGCTGATATTCGACGAGGTGCAATGCGGGATGGGTCGGACCGGCAGGCTTTTTGCCCATGAGTGGTCCGGGGCCACCCCAGATATCATGATGGTCGCGAAGGGCATCGGCGGGGGCTTTCCGCTGGGGGCCGTGCTGGCCACCGAGGATGCGGCCAGCGGTATGACGGCGGGCACGCATGGCTCGACCTATGGCGGCAACCCGCTGGGCTGTGCGGTGGGGTGCGCGGTGATGGATATCGTGTCGGACCCTGCATTCCTGGCCGAGGTGAACCGCAAGGCGGGCCTGTTCCGGCAGAAGCTGGAAGGGCTGGTGGCGGCGCATCCCGAGGTCTTCAAGGGCGTGCGCGGATCGGGCCTGATGCTGGGGCTGGAATGCGTGGCGACCAATACCGACGTCGTGGCCGCGGGCTATGACGCCGAAGTGGCCGTGGTACCGGCGGCGGAGAATGTGGTGCGCCTGTTGCCGCCGTTGATCATCTCGGACGACGAGATCGGCGACGCGGTGGCGCGGCTGGACAAGGCCGCGACTGCGGTGAAGACGGCCCTGGCCGAGGCATGAGGAGCGGGACGATGCAGCATTTTCTGGATATTCACACCACCGATGCGGGCGAGTTGCGCGGGATCATCGAAGGCGCGCGGCACATGAAAACCGCGCGCGAGGGCCGTCCGCGCGGCGCGGCCGATGACGAGCAGCCGCTTGCGGGCCGGATGGTCGCGCTGATCTTCGAGAAGCCGTCGACGCGGACGCGCACCAGCTTTGACGTGGGGGTGCGCCAGATGGGCGGCGAGACGATGGTGCTGTCGGGCGCGGACATGCAGCTGGGCCACGGCGAGACCATTGCCGACACCGCGCGGGTGATGAGCCGCTATGTCGACCTGATCATGATCCGGACCTTCGATGAAAGCGTGCTGCAGGAGATGGCCGAGTATGCCGACGTGCCCGTGATCAACGGGCTGACCGACCGCACGCATCCCTGCCAGATCATGGCCGACGTGATGACCTATGAAGAACATCGCGGGCCGATCAAGGGCAAGAAGGTGGTCTGGGCCGGAGACGGCAACAACGTTTGTTCATCCTTCCTGCACGCGGCGGGACAGTTCGGATTCGACATGACATTCACCGGGCCGGCGCAGCTGGACCCGGAGGACGAATTCGTCGGGCTGGCGCGCAAGGCGGGCAGCACGATCACCATCGAGCGCGACGCGGCCAAGGCCGTTGAGGGCGCGGATCTGGTGGTGACGGATACGTGGGTCAGCATGCATGACAGCCAGTCCAGCAAGGAACGGCGCCACAACATGCTGCGCCCCTACCAGGTGAATGCGGAGTTGATGAAGCACGCCAAGGACGACGCGCTGTTCATGCATTGCCTGCCCGCGCATCGCGAGGAAGAGGTGACGAGCCCGGTGATGGACGGGCCGCACTCGGTCGTATTCGACGAGGCCGAGAACCGCCTGCACGCACAGAAAGCGATCATGCGCTGGTGTCTGGGCGTCTGAGCCTGACCTGCAGGAGCGCGTTGCACGCGCGCAGGTTTGTCTCGTCGTTGCCCTGCGGGCGCCTCCTCGGATGCTTGGCGGGCGTGACGCGTGCGCGCTGGGTGTCTTGGCTAGGCTAATGCTGTGACGGCCTTCGGCGAGAGTATTTCTGCCAAGAAAAAGGGCGCGCCGCAGGAACCCCCTCGGACCGCATGGTCGGGTTTCTTGGCATCCGGCGCGGTGCGGTCTACGCTGGCCGGGAAGCATAGGAGCGGACATGGCAGGCGGTATCGCACAGATCGGGGTTTACGGGCTGGGCACGATGGGCAGCGCGCTGGCGCTGAACATGGCCGAGAAAGGGTTCGAGGTGGCGGTGACCAACCGCGAAGCCGACTGGATCGGTGCGTTTGTCGATGAGGCCGGGCCGCTGGCCGCGCGCTTGCATCCGCATGAAAACTTGCGCGATTTCGTGGCCGGGCTGAAGACGCCGAGATTGATGCTGTTCATGATCCCGTCCGGCAAGCCCATGGATGCGATGATCGAGGAGGTGGCGCCCTTGCTGGCGGAGGGCGACACGATCATCGACGGCGGCAATGCCGATTTCCATGACACGCGGCGGCGGTCGAAGGCGCTTTCGGAGAAAGGTCTGCATTTCGTCGGGATGGGCGTGTCGGGTGGCGAGCAGGGCGCGCGGCACGGGCCGTCGATGATGGTCGGCGGCAGCGATCACAGCTGGGATCAGTTGCGTGATGTTCTGCGGGCAATCGCAGCGCGGTACGAGGATGACCCGTGCGTCGATCACCTTGGCCCGGACGGGGCGGGGCATTTCATCAAGACTGTGCATAACGGCATCGAATATGCCGACATGCAGGTGATCGCCGAGATCTATGGCCTGCTGCATTACGGCTGTGTCTGGTCGCCGGCGCAGATCGGGGCGCTGTTTTCCAGTTGGAACGACGGCGCGCTGAAATCCTACCTGGTGGAGATCACCGGCGAACTGTTGGCCTATACCGATCCGGCGACGGGGCATCCGGTGGTGGATGTCATCAAGGACGCCGCGGGACAAAAGGGCACGGGGCGCTGGGCAGTGGTGGAGGCGGTGCGCATGGGGCAGGCCGCGACCATGATCGAGGCAGCGGTGGCCGCGCGCGCGTGGTCGTCTGAGAAGGACACGCGCGTCAAGGCACAGGACCTGCTGGGCGGCGCACGCGGTCTGCTGTCCCTGGATGAGGACACCCTGGCGGAGGCGTTCATGGCGGCGCGGGTTCTGTGCTATGCGCAGGGGTTTCGCGTGCTGGAGGCGGCGTCGCAAGAGTATGAGTGGGCGCTCGACCATGCGCGGATTGCCGAGGTCTGGCGGGCGGGCTGCATAATCAGATCGGTGCTGCTGGACGATATCTCGGAGGCGTTCCGCGAGGATCTGCCGCACGGGCAGTTGTTCCTGTCGCCGCGTTTCGCGGAGATCCTGAAGCGGACCGTGCCGGCGTTGCGCAAGGTCGTAGCGGAGGCCGTGGCGCATGGCCACGCGATCCCGGCGCTGTCGGCGGCGCTGCAATGGTATGACAGCATGCGGCAGGGCTATGGCACCGCGAACATCATCCAGGCGCAGCGGGATTTCTTCGGGTATCACGGGTTCGAGCGACTGGGCCGGGACGGCAAGTTTCACGGGCCGTGGTGGGACGAGGCATGAGCACCGGCGGAGGAGGGCGCGAAACCCTTCCCGGGTGGCACCACGTGCCGGAAGTGCCGATTGCCGTGTCGCCTTTCTTCAGCTGGCCGCCGGAGCCGCGGCGGATGGTGTCATGGATCGCGGCGCGGTGGTTTGCGGTGGCGGAGAACCTGATGCTTGTCGGCATCGCGCTGGTCGTCTGGGCGTTTTTCCAGCCCTCGCTGGAGGCAACGAAGACGCTGAGCCTGGACTGGATCGCCGGGATCTGGCTGCGGAACATGGTGCTGATGACGCTGGTCGCGGGAGGATTGCACTGGTTCTTCTACATGCGACGCGGGCAAGGCGTGCGGTTGAAGTTCGACCCGCGCGACCTGATGCGCAAGGGGCGGCAATTCAGCTTGGGCGGGCAGGTGCGGGACAACATGTTCTGGACGCTGACCAGCGGTGTCGGGTTCTGGACGGCCTACGAGGTGGGGATGTTCTGGGCGATGGGCAACGGATGGATGCCAGCCTTGGCATGGGCCGACAGCCCGGTGTCGTTCGTGCTGCTGTTTCTGCTGACGCCGGTGTGGATATCGTTTCATTTCTACTGGGTGCATCGGGCACTGCACTGGGGGCCGCTGTACCGGATCGCACACAGCTTGCATCATCGAAACGTCAATGTGGGGCCGTGGTCGGGCCTGTCGATGCACCCCGTCGAGCACGTGATCTTCTTCAGCTCGATCCTGATCCACCTGGTGGTGCCGGCGCATCCGCTGCATATCCTGTTCCATATGCAGCATCAGGCACTGACGGCGGCGACCTCGCATACCGGGTACGAAAGCCTGCTGGTGAAGGACCGCAAGTCACTGGCGCTGGGGACGTTCCATCACCAGATGCATCACCGCTATTTCGAGGTGAATTACGGCAACCTGGAGGTTCCGTGGGACAAGTGGTTCGGGACCTTCCACGATGGTACGGTCGAAGCGCACGAGGCGCTGAAGGACCGGCGCGGGCGGCGGGCCTGAGGGTCAGCCTGTCAGGCTGTTGAGCACGAAGAAGATGACCGCTGACATCACCGCGGCGGCGGGCACGGTGATGACCCAAGCGGCGACGATGGTCATGAAGTGGCTGCGGCGCACCAGCTTGCGGCGGCGGCGTTCCTCGGGGGCGAGGCGCTTGCCCGTGCCGCCGGTTGTCAGGCCTTTCTGAAGGCGGCGTTCCATGTACCATTCGCGGAAAAAGCCGACGCCGAAGACGCCGCCCACCGCGATATGCGTGGAACTGACCGGCAGGCCCAGCCAGCTGGCGACGATGACGGTGACGGCCGCCGACAGGGCGACGCAATAGGCGCGCATCGGATCGAGCTTGGTGATCTGGCTGCCGACCATGCGGATGAGCTTGGGGCCAAAGAGGAACAGGCCGAAGGAAATGCCGAAGGCGCCGATGATCATGACCCAGAGCGGGATCGCCACCTCGCCGGCAAAGCCGCCGGCCTCGGAGGCGTAGACGATGGCCGCGAGGGGGCCCACGGCGTTGGCGACGTCATTCGCGCCGTGAGCGAAGGACAGTAGCGCCGCTGAAATGATGAGCGGCAGGCCGAAGAGCGCCTTGAGCGAGCGGCGGCGGTTTTCCAAACCCTCCGACTGGCGCCGGATCAAGGGGATGGTCAGGGCATAGATCGCCGCCCCGGCCGCCGCGCCGATCACGAGGGCAGTGCCGATGTCGATCTTGACGATGCGTTTGAGGCCCTTCATGGCAAGGTAGGTGGCGAAGGTGCCGGCCATCAGCCCCACGAGGATCGGCACCCAGCGGCGGGCGGCGGCGATCTTGTCGTCGCGGTAGACGATCCGGGTCTTGATCAGAGCCAGGAAAGCCGCGGCGATGACCCCGCCCAGCACGGGCGAGATCACCCAGCTGGCGGCGATGGCGCCCATGGTGGGCCAGTTCACCGTGGCTAGCCCCGCGGCGGCGATGCCGGCGCCCATGACGCCGCCCACGACCGAATGCGTGGTTGACACGGGCGCACCGACCTTGGTGGCGAGGTTGACCCAGAGCGCGGCGGAGATGAGGGCGGCCATCATCGCCCAGATGAAGGTCTGGGTGTTCTGCATGCCGCTAGGGTCGATGATGCCCTTGGAAATGGTCGACACCACGTCGCCGCCCGCCAGCAGGGCCCCCGCGCTTTCGCAAATGGCCGCGATGACGATGGCGCCGCCCATGGTGAGGGCGTTGGCCCCCACGGCGGGGCCCATGTTGTTCGCCACGTCGTTGGCGCCGATATTGAGCGCCATGTAGGCACCGAAGATGGCTGCGACGATGACCACCGTATTGCTGGGAAAGGCCCCGAAAAAGAGCGCCGCGCCAAGCCCCGCGATGACCATGAAGGCCAAGGCGATGCCGAGCGAGACCAGGGGCCGCGAGACGTAAGCCGTCGCGTATTCGATCTGGGAGATCCGCCCGAGATCCTTGTCGAGCGTCTTCCACTGGTTGTTCTGCGGGTTGTCGGCCAACGGTCCCCTCCCGGTCCGGTTCGGGGCAGAGCGCTAGCCGGTCTGGCGCGGCGGTTCAATGCCGCACTGTCATAAAACCGTTACATTTCCAGCAGAATGGCCTTCAGACCCGGTTCCTGTACCATTTCAGCCGCATCGGCGGGGCTGACCCAGCGGCGCGTGCGTTCGTCATGTTCGGGGTAGATGTCGGCCAGTTGCTTGACGCGGACCTTGAACACCTCGACCTCGACCGGGGCATCGTAGCCATCATCGAGATGCTTGTCGTAGGCGTAGCTGCCGACATGGCCCTCGATCGCGGCGCAATCGGCAACGCCGGCCTCTTCCCACGCTTCCTGAAGCGCGGCTTCGGCGGCTTTCTTGCCGTCCATCGGCCATCCTTTGGGCACGATCCAGCGGCCGGTGCCGCGACTGGTGACGAGCAGGACCTGTTTCTCGCCCGACGCGATTTCGCGGTAGCACAGAGCCGCGACCTGCAGTTCAGGCGGGCGGCGTAGGATCGGCTGGACGTATTCCGTCCAAGCCCTCTTCATCGAGGTTGTCATGGTTCTGCTCGCGTCTTACGTCTTTTCAAAAAAGTATATACGTTTCTTGCGCCGAAAATCAAACTTTGCGTTTAATTTTCCTGAATTAGTCAGGAGTTGCGGCGTTTGGCGCGCAGGGTCGGGTCGGCCTCGCGCGGGTTTTCGGGCCAGGGGTGCTTGGGATAATGCCCGCGCATATCCTTTCGCACGTCTGCATAGGAACTGTCCCAGAAGCCGGGAATGTCGAGCGTGGTCTGCACCGGGCGGCCTGCGGGCGACAGGAGCGTGACGCGCAAGGGCGTGCGGCCCACGGTGGGGTGCGTGGTCTGGCCGAACATTTCCTGCAGCCGCAGCGAGATCTCGGGATGGTCGCCGGAATAGTCGATGGGGATGCGGCGGCCGAGGGGCGTGGTGAAATGCGCCGGGGCGGCAGCATCGACGCGCTGCATCTGGTCGTAGGAGAGCCGGGCGCGCAGGGCGTCCAGCATGTCGAATGATTTCCAGTCAGCGGCGGTCTTGAGGCCGGTGATATAGGGCAAGAGCCAAGTCTCAAGCTCGTCCAGAAGGGCGGCGTCGGACATATCGGGCAGGTCCTCGCCCGCCTCGCGCAAGAGGGCGACGCGGGCGGCGAAGCGGCGGGCGGGGTCGGACCATTTGAGGCCGAGGTCGCGGATACCGTCCAGCATGGCAAGGGCTACGGCGTCGTCGGGGGCGTCCTTCCACATGCGGTCGTCCAGAACCAGCGCGCCGAAGCGTTCCTGTTTGCGGGCCAACACACGGCGCTCGCGTCGGTCCCATTGGCAGACATCCTGCCAAGCGATCTGGTCTGCAAAAAGCGCGCGAAGTTCGGACTCGGAAAGCGCGATGGCCTGCCGGATGCGGGCCTCGCGCGGGTTGCCGTCGAGGTCGGTGGCGACCAGCAGGCGTTGACCGGCGAGGGGGTCTTCGTCGGGCAAAAGCGCGCCCTTGCCGCCCGACAGAACGAAGCGGGGGGCGTCGCCCTTGCGGCGCAGACCGATGCGGTCAGGGTAGGCGAGGGCCGCGCATTCGGCGTCGCTCATCCAGCCTTTCGGTGTCGATTTTGCCTGTGCGGCCAAGCGCTTGGCTTCCGCACGGATGCGCATCACCGCGCCGTGGTTGGCGGGATGCGGGTGGCGGCCCTTGAGGTCTCGCAGGGCGGCCATGCGCAGGGTGAGGTCTACTGGGGCGCCGCGCGGCAGGGGGTCGCGGCCGGCCAGCAATGCAGCGAGCAGGGCCGCGTCGGGCCCGGCGGTGCCCAGCATATGGGCAAGGCGGGGATGCAGGGGAAGCTTGGCCAATGCCTTGCCATGCTCGGTAATGCGGTGGGTCGCGTCCAGAGCACCCAGCATGTGCAGCAGCGCCTGCGCCTCGGCATAGCTGCCGGGATTAGGCGGGGTGAGGAAGGGCAGGTCGTCCGGGGTGGCGCCCCAGAGCGCCAGTTCGAGGGCGAGGCCCGAAAGGTCGGTCGCCTCGATTTCGGCAGGGGGATAGGCGGGCAGAGCGCCTTCCTCTCCCTTGGTCCACAGGCGGTAGCAGGTGCCTTCCGCGACGCGCCCCGCGCGGCCTGCGCGTTGCGTGGCCTCGGCGCGGGTGACGGGCTCGGTCACCAGCCGCGACATGCCGGAGCCGGGGTCGAACCGGGCGCGGCGGGACTTGCCGCCGTCGACCACCACGCGGATATCCTCGATGGTCAGCGAGGTTTCGGCGATGGAGGTCGCGAGGACCACCTTGCGGCCTTCGATTGCGGGAGCGATGGCGGCGCGTTGGGCGGCGAAGTCCATCGCACCGAAGAGGGGGCGGATGTGACAGTCGGGCGGAAGGCGGTCTTTCAGGAGTGCGTCGGTCCGGCGGATCTCGCCTTCGCCGGGGAGGAAAACGAGAACGCCGCCAGTGGTCTCGGAGACGGCTTTCGTCACAAGGTCGGCGAGGGCCGCGTCCCACCTTGTTTTCTTGAGCGTTGGCGCGTCGAGATGGCGGGTCTCGACCGGGAAGCTGCGGCCTTCGGAGGTGACTATGGGGGCCTGCATCAGCTCGGCCACCGGGGCGGCGTCGAGCGTTGCGGACATGGCCAAGAGCAGCAGGTCGTCGCGCAGGGCGCCGGCAACTTCGAGGCAGAGGGCAAGGCCCAGATCGGCGTTGAGGGAGCGTTCGTGGAACTCGTCGAAGATCACCGCGCCGATGCCGGTGAGTTCGGGGTCGGATTGGATGCGGCGGGTGAGGATGCCTTCGGTGACGACCTCGATGCGGGTCGCCTCGGAGACTTTGGCGTCGCCGCGGACTCGGTAGCCCACTGTTTCGCCTGCCTTTTCGCCCAAGGTCGCCGCCATGCGCTCG
This sequence comes from Roseovarius sp. THAF9, assembly GCF_009363715.1. NCBI lineage: Bacteria > Pseudomonadati > Pseudomonadota > Alphaproteobacteria > Rhodobacterales > Roseobacteraceae > Roseovarius > Roseovarius sp. THAF9. Next base: position 2,970,664 of record NZ_CP045404.1, on the reverse strand, counting down.
GCCGCGGCGCGGGCGGCGAGGCGGCGGGGCTCCAGCATGACGATGCAGCCGGTGGTGAGGTTTGCGGCCAGCATTTCAAGGGGGACGACGGTGGTCTTGCCCGCGCCGGGGGGCGCTTGCAGCACAGCGCGCCCGGTGTCACGCAGCGCGGTCAGAAGCGCCGGGATGGCGTCGTCTATGGGAAGTTTCTGCCGGGTCATGACCGCCTTATCGGCGATGCATCGACACTTTGCCATAGCGGGTGCGCACGATCACGGTGTCGGCGCGCATGGCGTTCCCCTTCGGGACATAGATGATCGACACGGGCGCCGTGCTGTGGCGTAGCTCGCGCTCGGAATAGCCGGCGATGCGTCGGTACTGGCCCGAGCATTGGATGCGACCGCCACCCAGTGCCTTGCGGCTGGTGAGGCTGAGGCGGGCGTGGCGGTGGCCGTCGTAAACATCTGAATTCAAAGAACAAAGCTCGCTCGGGGCCTGATCGCGCAGGGCGGCATAGAGCGCCGTCAACGGGTCGTAGGCGCCGGGCAGGGAGCGTGGATTGACGGCGGGTGCGCTGCTGCCGGTGTCGCCGGTGACGCGGGTGGCGACGCCGCCGGAAAAGGCGATCTTGAGGTTGGTCGAACGGCGGCCCTCGGACGTCACCTCGGAATAGCGGGTGGGGACAAGGCGATTGCCGGACTTGCGGCCCTTGGCGGAGAGGTCGAAGCTGGCCCGCTTGAGAGCGGACACAGCACCCGTGGTGGCGAAGCGGGCGCGGGTGCTGTAGGCGCTGGCCGTTTCGTTGCTGGCCATGGCCATTTCGCCGACCTTGGCGCCGATCAGGCGTACGTCGTAGCGGGCCTGGCTGCTGTCCGCGAGCGCGGTGGTCGTGCCGAGCGCGGTAAGAAGCGCCGCGAGGGCGATATTGGTTAACCGGGTCTTAACTGTCACGTGCGGGCCTCTTGCATTGCATCCGTGAAAGGGCATGGCGCAAGGCTTAGCGTAGCACAGTCAGCCCGGATTTCATCCCGGCATCTGCAGTGGGTCCGTGGGGGAGTGTGGTTCACAAGTGGTTAGGAATTCGTAAACCGGCCCGGCGGTGCCGAGGCCTGCCGCGGTTGCTGGACATTTCCGGCCCGGCTGGGGCACAAGGCGGAAGGCCCTGACAGGGATCGCAATGCGGCGATCCGGACCGGAGGAGACGACTCGCGATGACCGATACTGAAAAGCTTGCCGAACAGTTGGTGGCGCGGGAACGCCGGGCGCTGGCGCGTGCGATCACGCTGGTGGAAAGCGGGCGTGCCGATCATCGCGAGGCAGCGCAGGCCCTGCTGGACCGGGTCGCGGGGCATGGCAAGCAGGCGATCCGCATTGGTCTGTCGGGCACGCCCGGAGTGGGAAAAAGCACGTTTATCGAGGCGTTTGGCATGATGCTGACCGGCATGGGGCTGCGCGTGGCGGTGCTAGCGGTGGACCCGAGTTCGGCGCGGTCGGGCGGGTCGATCCTGGGCGACAAGACGCGGATGGAGCGGCTGAGCCGCGAGCCCGGCGCGTTCATCCGCCCGTCGCCCAGCCAGACGCATCTGGGTGGCGTGGCGCGGCGCACGCGCGAGGCGGTGACGCTGTGCGAGGCGGCAGGCTTTGACGTGGTGCTGATCGAGACGGTGGGCGTGGGGCAGTCCGAGACGGTGGTGTCGGAGATGTGCGATCTGTTCCTGCTGCTGCTGGCCCCGGCGGGCGGCGACGAGTTGCAAGGGGTGAAGCGCGGGATCATGGAGATTGCCGATCTGATCCTTGTAAACAAGGCCGATGGCGAGCTGAAGTCGGCGGCGACGCGGACCTGCAGCGACTATTCCGGGGCGTTGCGGTTGCTGCGCAAACGGCCGCAGGACCCGGAGGGGTTTCCCAAGGCGATGATGGTGTCGGCCTTGCAGGACGAGGGGCTGAAAGCGGCTTGGGACGAGATGACTGCGCTGGTCGACTGGCGCCGTGAGAACGGGCATTTCGATGCACGGCGCGAGGCGCAGGCGCGGTACTGGTTCGGCGAGGAAGTGAAGCGGGGCCTGATGGCGCAACTGGACACACCCGAGGCGCGGGCGCTGATGGAAGAGGGCGCCGAGGACGTGGCGGCGGGGCGCACGGTGCCCAGCGTGGCGGCGCAGCGGGTGTTGGATCAGCTCTCCGAATCAAAGGGTTAATCGGACCGGAGCGGCGAAACCCGCGTCGGTATCGCGTCGGTGTTCGGGTGGTATTGCGGCGGTGCGGCGGGCGCGGGAACGCCCGTGAACGGAGGGTGCATGGTTAAGGGGTGGTTAACGCAGGGCGCTTGGGTTTTCGCCCACCCTACGAGGTCCCGGATCACGTCCGGGGCGGGAAGGGCGGTAGGGCTTAGAGTTGTTCCATGCGTGTGACGGTGTAGCCCTTGTCTTCCAGCAGCTTGAGGATGCCGACCTCGCCGGGCAGGTGTCCGGCGCCCACGGCGATGAGGACGTGGTCGCCCGGGGCGACCTGCGCCTCCAGCCGGTCGATCCAGCCGAGGTTGCGTTTTTCAAGCAGCAGGTCCTCGACCATGGCGAAGCCCTCGGCCCCGGCCTCGCCGCCATATTCCTCGGACACGTAGCGCGAGAACACCAGCGTCATCGCGATCTCTTCGGAAAGGTAGCGTTCGCGGATCGTGTAGGAGAGATCGTTCATGTCGCCGGGCCAGGCGAGCGACATGCGGATCATCTCGATCTGGTCGTCCATCGGGAAGCTGTCGAGCAGGGTCAGAAGGGCGTCGAACTCTTCGAGCGAGCGGCTGGGATTGCCCACCTCGGCGGCGCGGTCGCCGACCAGCATGTCGATGCCCTTGGCCTCGAATGCGCCGGCCTGCGCCTCGCACGGGCCGATGCCCAGCATCATCCCGGCCCAGAGCGGCTTGAACTTGGCGGCCATGAAGCCGGGGATCATGCGGGCCTGCATCTCTTCGCGGTACTGCTGCCAGTCTTCCTCGCCCAGAAGGTCGGGCAGGGTGGGGCCCTCGGTGATGAACATGAGCGACGGGTTTTCGGCCATCGCCCGCTGCATCGCCATCTGGTCGTCGTTGGAGATTTCAAGGTATATCTTGTCGGCAGCGGTGATGATCGGCTCCAGCCGCTGAAGATGCGCGTCGGTCAGGCGGTGTTCGAAGTGATAGGTGCCGAAAATGTCGATCACCGTGTCGCCGCGCTTGGCCTGCCACTGGATCCCCTCGGAATGGGGCATCGCCGCGGCTTCGCGCTCCAGCTTTTTGCGCGTGCCGGGGTCCAGCGCGTCGATCAGGTCGGCGCCGCCGCAGTTGTTGCCTTGGGTTTCTTGCGCGGCGGCGGGCAGGGCGAAGCCCAGCGCGAAACATAAGGGAGCCAGCAGAGCAATGCGGAAAGTTTTCATCATCTGACCCCTTGTTTTACGTGGCTCAAACAAGATGTAGAGGGGCAAGGCGATGCGTGCAACAACGCCCCGTGCCTGGCGGCACAAAATTTTGTCAGACTCATGTTGACAGCTTCGTGATCGCTCCTTAGCTATGCGCCGTTAGCACTCGACTACGGTGAGTGATAACGGCCTCCGCAGGGAGGCTTGAGGGAAACTTGATAGCCAAGGAGCAAAAGCTATGGCATTCAAACCGCTGCATGACCGCGTGCTTGTACGCCGCGTTGAGAGCGAAGAAAAAACCGCTGGTGGGCTGATTATCCCCGACAGTGCCAAGGAAAAACCCAGCGAAGGTGAAGTCGTTGCTGTTGGCGATGGCGCCCGCAAGGATAACGGCGAGCTGATCGAGATGGCCGTTTCCGTCGGCGACCGCATCCTGTTCGGCAAATGGTCGGGCACGGAAATCACGATCGACGGCGAAGAGCTGCTGATCATGAAAGAGAGCGACATCCTGGGTGTGACGACCGACGCGAAGGCCGCGCAAGCCGCCTGAACGCCACGGATCGTATCCTAAGCTGAACATCAACCAAAAACATCAGGAGCGACTTAAATGTCTGCAAAAGACGTGAAATTCGATACCGATGCCCGCAACAAGATGCTGCGCGGCGTCAACGTCCTGGCCGATGCGGTCAAGGTAACCCTTGGCCCCAAAGGCCGTAACGTGGTTCTGGACAAATCCTTCGGCGCGCCGCGCATCACCAAGGACGGTGTGTCGGTTGCCAAGGAAATCGAACTGGAAGATAAGTTCGAGAACATGGGCGCGCAAATGGTGAAAGAAGTCGCCAGCCGCACCAATGACGAAGCCGGCGACGGCACCACCACCGCGACCGTTCTGGCCCAAGCCATCGTGAAAGAAGGCATGAAGGCCGTGGCCGCGGGCATGAACCCGATGGACCTCAAGCGCGGCATCGACCTTGCGACCAGCAAAGTCGTTGAAGCGATCAAATCCGCCGCACGTGAAGTCAACGACTCGGCCGAAGTGGCGCAAGTTGGCACCGTGTCGGCCAACGGCGAAGCCGAGATCGGCCAGATGATCGCGGACGCGATGCAGAAGGTCGGCAACGAGGGTGTCATCACCGTAGAGGAAAACAAGGGCCTCGTCACCGAGACCGACGTCGTCGAGGGCATGCAGTTCGACCGTGGCTACCTGAGCCCGTACTTCGTGACCAACGCCGACAAGATGACCACCGAGCTGGAAGACTGCATGATCCTGCTGCACGAGAAGAAACTCTCGTCGCTGCAGCCGATGGTGCCGCTGCTGGAGCAAGTCATCCAGTCGCAGAAACCGCTGCTGATCATCGCCGAAGACGTCGAAGGCGAAGCGCTGGCGACCCTCGTGGTCAACAAGCTGCGCGGTGGCCTGAAGATCGCCGCCGTCAAGGCGCCGGGCTTTGGTGACCGTCGCAAGGCCATGCTGCAGGACATCGCGATCCTGACCGGCGGCCAGGTGATTTCCGAAGATCTGGGCATGAAGCTGGACAACGTCACGATGGACATGCTTGGCCAAGCCAAGAAGGTGTCGATCACCAAGGACGAAACCACCATCGTCGACGGTGCGGGCGAAAAAGCCGAGATCGAAGCACGGGTCAGCCAGATCCGCACGCAGATCGAGGAAACCACCAGCGACTACGACCGCGAGAAGCTGCAAGAGCGCGTTGCGAAACTCGCAGGTGGCGTTGCCGTCATCCGCGTGGGCGGCATGACCGAGGTCGAAGTGAAAGAGCGCAAGGACCGTGTCGATGACGCGCTGAACGCGACCCGCGCGGCCGTTCAGGAAGGTATCGTCGTGGGCGGCGGTGTCGCGCTTGTCCAAGGTGCGAAGGCGCTGGACGGTGTCGAGGGTGCCAACAGCGACCAGAACAACGGCATCGCCATCGTCCGCAAGGCGCTTGAATCGCCGCTGCGCCAGATCGCGGAGAACGCCGGTGTCGACGGTTCGGTTGTTGCGGGCAAGATCCGTGAATCGGACGACCTGAAGTTCGGCTTCAACGCGCAGACCGAAGAATATGGCGACATGTTCAAGTTCGGCGTGATCGACCCCGCGAAGGTCGTGCGCACTGCGCTGGAAGACGCCTCTTCGATCGCCGGTCTGCTGATCACGACCGAAGCGATGGTTGCCGACAAGCCGCAGAAAGAAGGCGCTGGCGCCGGTGCAGGCGGCGGCATGCCCGACATGGGCGGCATGGGCGGCATGATGTAAGAAACGTCACTTGCGGTTACGCAAGTGACGCCCCCTGTAGGCCTTTGGCGCAGTCAAATGCCGAGAGGGTGCCGCAGAAAAAAAGAGGGCCGTCCCGTTCGGGGCGGCCCTTTTTTGTCGGCCGGTAGGGGCCGGTTTCAGATATTCATCTCGCGCCAGAGCGCCTCGACCCTGTCGCGCAGCGCGGAGCCTTCGGGGGCGCGGAAGCATTCCATGAAGGACCGGTCGAAACGGCCGTGCAGGTCGGGATTCGCGATGTAGTAGCTGTCATCGGCATTCTTGAGACTGGCATAAAGCGCCGCGTCGTCGAGGGCGCGCGCGGCATGTTCCTGGCAAAGGCAGATCTGCGCCGTCGACCGCTCTGACGCCATATGGCCCTTGCTTTGCATCCGCTGGATCATCAGCGGGTAGCATTGCGCGATGAAGGCATCGGCCGTGTCCGGGATGCCGCCAGTTTGCGGCGCGGGCGCAGGCTCGGGCAGGGCGACGTTCATCACCTTGGCCAGACCGGCCTCAAGCTGGCGGACGCCTTCGCCGTCGCAGCCCTGTTGCGAGATGAGTTCCAGAACCGCGCTGCGCACGGTCGAGATCGGCTGGGTCTGGTAGATGCGCAGATTGGACCGGGCCCAGGACGCGAATTCCGGCCGGACGCGCAGTAACTCTCCGTACTGGTCGGTTTCGGTATCCTTGATGATGCCGAAGCCGTCGCGCGTCGTGGTGGTGGTGGTGATCTGGACGGGGATCGCAACGGCGTTCGGACCGTAGCAGGCCTTGACGTGTTTCGATATTGCCTGAAGCGCCAGCATCGCGTCATAGGCGATATCGGCCGGATCGGCAAAACCCGGGTCGGCGCGCAGGATCGCCATCAGCCCGGCATGAGAGGTGGCGGCCCCGCGCAATGCAGGCGGAATACTGACGACGGTTCCGTCCGGCGCCGCGGCGGTCAGGCGGTATTCGCGCTGCCAGCCGCTGTCGGTATCGAAGACGTAAAGCAGGACCGAGGGGGTATCGCGGGAGGCCGCGCTGGCGAAGGCCTGCAGAACGCCCGTCAATCCCGCGCTGCCGCCCATGATATCGGTGCCGCGCAACACATCGCCGACCTTGGCGCCTTGCGATGCGGCGGCTCCGCCGGGTTTGAGGGCGGCGACAAAGGCGCGATTATTGTATTCCTCGAAGTGGATGCCGAAACGGGTCCAGGCGATCTCCTGCCCCTCTTGGGCGCGTGCGTTTCCGGTCTGGCGGCTGAGGTCGGGGGTGATCCCGTAAAGCCCAGCAGCGCGGGCGGCCTGAACAGGGTTGTCCTGCGCGGATGCGGCTTCAGCGGTGAAAAGGCAAAGGGCGAGGGCCAGCGTCAGGAACGTCGAAAAAGGCTTCATCATTCAAATCCCGAATTGGTTAACGGGATCAGAATGCGGCAAAGACCGTCCCAGGGCAATCCGGAGGAGCCCCGGCCTGTTATGGGGCGGTGCCGGTCGTGCGGGTCGGTGCCGGTTGCCGTTTCAGGCGGCGATGCGCCTGGGGCGTTCCGGTCCGTCCGAGATGCGCAGCGAGGGCTTGCGAACGGCGCATGCGCTGGTTCCCTTGAGCACGGCGCAAAGCTCGGCGTGGACTTCCTCGATCTCGTGGATTTCGCCGGAAAGTGCTATGGCGGGTGCCGACTTGCCCGCGACGCGCACCAGCAGGGTGGCCATGCCGCCGGCATGGGCCGGACGGCGCAGGAAAATGCTTTCGATCGCGCCGAGGTCGAGCACGCGGCTGACGCGGGCCTGGTCGTGCATGTTGATCTTGGTCAGGGTCAGCTTGCCGGCCTGCATGTCCAGCGTCATGCGCCGGCGAAAGCCACGGGTGCCGTAGACGAAGACGCCGAGGCCGGCCAGCGCCATGAGCGAGGCCATCATTCCGTGCGCGGCCAGGCGGCCGGTTTCGGGATCGACCGGCAGGAAGAACCACATGGTGACCGAGCCCATGACCATCACGATGCCCGCGATACGCAAGGCCATTTCGGTCATCGCCTCGACCTTGAAGCGTTCGAACCGCTCGCCGGCCACGAGGCCCTGCGCGGTGGCTGTCATGTCAACGGTGTGCAAGCCCGCTTTGGTGTTGGAGTCCAGATAGGCCATGTCCCGGTTCCTCTTCTCTGTCGTCGACCAAGTATTAACCGCGAATCCGGGCCATATTGCGGCGTCTGCAAAGCGAGATGGTGCCAAAAGCGGGGAAATCGCGTTTTGGTTGTGGCGTCGCGCGGGGCGAAGGGAAGAGGCGCGAGAGGTCAGACCGGCGATTTGGGGCGGACGATGTGGTAGGTGCCACTCATGTAGGTCAGCGGTTTTTCCCCGGCGTCCGAGATGCCGGTGACTTCGCCGATGCAGATGGCGTGGCTGCCGTGAACGTGGCGGTCCGTGAGGGCGCAGGAAAACGCCGTGGCGCGGGGCAGAAGCGGGCCATATTCGGTTTCCGAAACCTCGACCCCTTCGAAGCGGTCGGGCGTGTCGGCGTCGAACAGGCCGGCGAAGCGCTGCGCGAGGTGATCGGCGTCCTCGGGCAGGATGTTGACGCAGAAAACGCCGTTCGATGCCACCGCGCGGGCGATGGTGCTGTCGGCCTTGAGGCAGACCAGCACCGAAGGGGGATCGGCCGACAGCGAGGTGAACGCGCTGACCGTCGCCCCCGCGCGGCCGGCGGCGCCGTCGGTGGTGACGACGGTGACCGTGGCGGCCACCTGTCGCATGGCCCCGATGAATGCGTCGCGCGCGTTGGTCATTAGATGCCCTTGTGGCCGAACCCGTTCCCCCCGAGTGGCCCTTATGCTGGCATCCCGAGCGGGGATGTCAATGGCGGAAGGCGGATGCGGACAATTGCACGCCCCTTGGTTTGGCCCTATCAGAGCGGCTATGAACGCTGTTTCCGACGCCATTGCGATCATGCCTTACGATGTCCGGCCGGGCCTGCGGCCGGGGCGCGTGCGCCTTGATGCGCTGGTCTGGCCAAGGGGACGCCCCGCGCGGCTGGCAGGGGCGGACAAGACGCTGCGCGACCTGGGACGGGACGATCACCTGGTGGTCTACACGTCGAGCCTGCTCTATCGGCGGCCGTGGCTGGGCACGCGGGCGAAAGTGTCGGTGATGGTGCTGGAACCCGAGGCCATTCACGGCGACCACATGCAAAAGCTGCGGCGGCAATATGCGCGGTTTCACAAGGTGCTGTGCTCCAATGCCGGCCTGCTGGCGGCGATCCCGAACGGCGTGCTGTTTCCGTTGGGCTGTACCTGGGTCGGGGACTGGACGGCGCTGGACCTGACGAAGACCAGGGCGTGCAGCCTCATCGCCTCGGCCAAGCGGTCGCAGGAGGGACATGCGCTGCGCCACGAGATGGCGGATCACGCCCGTGCCGAGGGGCTGGACGTCGATGTGATGGGCGGGGGCTATCAGCCGTTCGAGCACAAGGCCGACGGGCTGGCGCCGTATCGCTTTTCGCTGGTGATCGAGAACGTGCGGGAGGTGAATTACTTCACCGAGAAGCTGATCGACGCGGTGCTGTGCAAATGCGTGCCGATCTACTGGGGGTGTCCCAATATCGCCGAGTTCATCGACCCCGCCGGGATGATCGTCTGCGAAAGCGAGGCTGAGATGAAGGCCGCGGTGCAGGACCTGTCGGAGGCGCGCTATGCCGCGCTGTTGCCCAAGCTGGAGGCGGCGATCCCGCAGGCGGCGGTTTATGCCGAGTTCTACGAGCGGGCGGCGCGGGCGGTCCTGGGCGCGGGGGGCTCGGGCCAGATGCCGTAAAGCGCGTGAAGCCGTGCCGCGCAGGCGCGGTTGGCGGTGTCGCGGGCCGTGGTGTGTTGCAGGGCGTGGGCGTCGTCATAGGCCGGGCGCATCTGCTGGCGGGCCGATGGCCGGGCGCGCAGCGGTATGCCGTGGCGCGCGAGTTGACCAGAGAGCCAAATGTCATCGACGGGGCGCGCTTCGGGCGGAGGGGTCATATCCGGCGCGGCCAGCCAGGCGGGGCGGATGCAGACACCGGCAAAGCCCTGGGCGATGTCGGTGCCGGTGCCGGTGCGGCCGAGCCTGGCGATGTCCCAGGCCTGGCCGGTGGTGGCCTCTTCGCCCCGGGTCAGAAGCTGCGCGGCCCAGCCGGGTGCATAGAGCCAGTCGTCATCGCAGTAGATCAGGCGCAGGTCGGTTCCGGCGAGGGCGCCGGCGGCGGGCAGGGCCTTGGTGGCCGGGCCGAGGTCGGTGTTGCTGTGCAACAGGGTGACGCCGTCCGGTAGGGGCGGTGGCGCGACCGGCCCGGGATATCGGCTGTACTGCGCGGGCAGGGCGAGAAAGACGCGCGCCGGTGCGGGGCGCTGGGCGAGGAGTGCGGCAAGGACGGGGCCAAGCCGGGAGAACCGTGGCGGGATGGAGGTGAGCGAGATGGCGTACATGAGCAGGCGGCGCGGCAACCGGACGGTGGAGATCAGGCCGTTTTTGCGCCAACGCGGCCCTGATCCACAAGCAAATCGGTGATCATCGCGCCGATCCACATGGAAAAGAGCGCGAGCCAGGCGGTCCCGGCGAAGATCGAGGCCCCCGTGACGCCATTGCCGATGGAGCAGCCCCCTGCCAGCATCGCGCCGAAGCCCATCATCACCGCGCCGGTCATCATGCGGCGCATGTTGGCCGCGTCTTCGAAGCCTTGAAAACGGAACTCTCGGGCGAAGGAGGACGCGAGAAAGGAGCCGAGGAACACGCCCGGGACCATGCCGATATCGAAGTTCAGCACCGGGTCGGAGACCAGAAAGAACATCAGCGTGTTGGCCGATGGGCCGCTGAACGTGGCACTTGTCACAGCGACGGGATCGAAGCTGACCTGCGCCAGCGCGAAGGTCGACACCCACCCCACCGCGACGGCGAAGCCCACGCCGGAGGCGAAGACAAGGCGAGCGGCGCCGATGCGGTTGCGGCGCGCCACGACGAGGGCCAAAACAGCGAAGGCAAGGCCGATCAGCAGGCCACTATAAGACGGCAGGCCAAGCGTGCTGAGCAGGGCCATGTTGTGACCGCCCTGGGTGGTCCAGAGCGCGGCCAGTTGGGTTCGCAGGTCCGAGAGCATTCCCGACAGGCTCATTTGTGCCGCGACGGCGAAGACGAGGCCGGTGGTGATGGCCCGCAGGTTGCCGGTGGCCGCGAGCACCAGAAGGCGTCCGGGACAGCCGCGCGCCAGCACCATGCCCGCGCCGAAGATGAGCCCGCCGATCACCGCGCCGGACCAGCTGCCGGGGATGGCCATCATGCGGGCGTCGGAGGCGCGGAAGAGGCCCAAGAGTTGCGCGCCTTGCACCCAGACGACGGCGGTCGAGAAGGTCAGGAACCACACCGCGATGCGGTCGCCCATGCGGCCCCGGGCGAATTCCACCGACGCCGCACGCAGGCAAAAGCGCGAGCGTTGTGCCGCGACGCCGAAGATCACGCCGGTGAGCAGACCCAGGAGCGCCGCTGCCGGGGCTTCGCCGATCCATTCCACGAGGGCGAGAACGTCCATGACCCTTGCCTTTCCTTCGTATCGGGTCATGCCATCGCGCCGGGCGGTCGGCCTTGATCCAGATCAGGCCGCGTATTTTTGCACAGTCGCTTTGCAGCCGAAGCAATGGTCAAAGCGGAAAGATCGGCGTAAAGCGTGTTCATGGCGAGGACATACCCCCTTGAACTGGCGCGGGAGTTGCCGATCTGGCGGCGGCCGGTGGCGCTCTTGTTCCTGATGGCCGCGGCGATGCCGCTGGCCTTTGCCACGTGGTCGGCGCTGCTCAACAATTTCGTCATCGAGGCGGCAGGGTTCGATGGCTCGGATATCGGCTGGCTGCACACGGTGCGGGAAATCCCCGGCTTCCTGGCCATCGGCGTGATCGCGATCATCATTTTCATGCGCGAGCAGACGCTGGCGTTGGTGTCGCTGATCCTCTTGGGCGTGGCGACCGCGATCACGGCTTGGTTTCCCAGTTTGGGCGGAATCCTGACGATCACCATGCTGAGTTCCATCGGGTTTCACTATTTCGAAACAGTGAACCAGTCCTTGCAGCTGCAATGGCTGAAGAAGGAGCGCGCGCCGCAAATGCTGGGCTGGCTGCTGGCCGCCGGGTCGGGCACGACGCTGGTGGCTTACGTGCTGATCGTGATGACGTGGGAGACTCTCGATCTGAGCTATAACACCGTCTACATGATCGCGGGCGGGGCGACGGTGCTGATCGCATTGTATTGCGTCTTTGCCTTTCCGCAGTTCGAGGCGCCCAATCCGCAGATCAAGAAGATGGTGCTGCGGCGGCGGTACTGGCTCTATTACGCGTTGCAGTTCATGTCGGGGGCGCGGCGGCAGATCTTCATCGTCTTCGCGGGCTTCATGATGGTCGAGAAATTCGGCTTTGAGGTGCACGAGGTCACGGCGCTTTACTTGATCAACCTTGTGGCCAACATGGTGTTCGCGCCATTGATGGGCCGCGCGGTGCATGTGTTCGGGGAGCGCGCAACGCTTCTGTTCGAATATGCCGGGTTGGCGATTGTGTTCCTGCTTTACGGCGGGCTCTACTTTTTCAGCTGGGGCGTGGTTCTGGCGGCGACGCTTTACGTGATCGACCACCTGCTCTTCGCGCTGGCGCTGGCGCTGAAGACCTATTTCCAGAAGATCGCCGATCCGGGTGACATCGCGCCCACCGCCGCGGTGGCGTTCACGATCAACCACATCGCGGCCGTCTTTCTGCCCGCCGCGCTGGGCTATCTGTGGCTGGTGTCGCCGGTGGCGGTGTTCGTGATGGCCGCCGCGATGGCGGGCGTGTCATTTATCCTTGCGATGCTTATTCCCCGTCACCCCGAACCGGGGTATGAGACGGTTCTGACCGCCCGGGCGCCCGCCCCGGCGGAGTGATTTCATCGCCAAGGGAGGCTGCATGCCCACATTCACCGCTTTGACGACGCTGCCCGGCAAAACCGAGGCCGAAGCCCTGGGCGAGGCGCTGGAACGTCTGACCCCCGAGCCCACGGGCGTGGGCGTGTTCGAGCTGGAGGACGGGTCCGGCCTGTGGGAAGTGGGCGGCTATTTCGAGGATGCGCCGGATGCGGCGGGGCTGGCGCTGCTGGCGTCGATGCACGGGGCACGCGATTTCACGGTATCCGAATTGCCCGAGACGGATTGGGTCGCCAAGGTGAAGCGGGAACTGACGCCGGTGGTGGCGGGGCGGTTCTTTGTCTACGGCAGTCACGATGCCGACAAGGTGCCCGAGGATGCGCTGCCGCTGTTGATCGAGGCGTCTATGGCGTTCGGCACCGGGCATCACGGCACGACGCTGGGCTGTCTGAAGGCGCTGGACCGTCTGAACGCCGAGCAAGGGCCTCAGGACAGCGTGCTGGATCTGGGATGTGGCACCGCGGTGCTGGCCATGGCGGCGGCGCGGGTCTGGCCCGAGGCGACGATCCTGGCTAGCGATATCGACGCGGTCGCGGTCGAGGTGGCGGAGGCCAACGTGGCGGCCAATGACCTTGTGGGCCGGGTGACCTGCCTGGAGGCCGAGGGGCTGGACCATCCGGGAATCGCCGGGGCCGCGCCGTTCGATCTGGTGTTCGCGAATATCCTGAAAGCGCCGCTGATCGCGCTGGCGCCGGGAATCACCGCGGCATTGAAGCCCGGGGGCCAAGTGATTCTATCTGGCATTTTAAATGAACAGGCCGACGAGGTTGCGGCGGTTTATACCGAGGCTGGAAACAGTGTCGTATCGCGGGACCAGATTGGTGAGTGGACAACGATAATGACCCGTAAAAGTGTCTGAAAAGGCTTGGAAAAAAAGTTATTTAAAGGCGGGCGCCCCACTTTTGCCACATTTCAAACCTAGTTTCATCATCAAGGGAACGGGGATGAACAGAGTTTAGGACGCTGCCATGACCAACGCGACCAACACCTATCAGGGCTTCGATGCCCGCCTGAAAAAGATCGACCGCAACCGCGCCCGCCTGGCCAACGGTTATTCCGCCAAGGTGACGCGCGACGGCCTGATCGTTTTCCGCCCCAAGCGCCGCGCGCAGGGCTTTTCGGTCCGCGGTCTGGCGTTCCTGATTCTGGGCGTATTCCTGTTCAAAGCGATGATCCTGGCGCATCTGGGCAGCGCGATCTACGACCAGCGGGTCGACGCGCTGAAATCCGGCACCGTGGTCGAACAGGCCGGCGCCTTCGTGATGCAGAAGGACCAGGTGTCCAGCTTCATCGCGCAGTATCTGCGTCCCTTCGTCAAGTAACGAGTTGTAACGTTCGGCCTCTCAGCCCTCCAAAGACGCCTCTCATTTCAAGACAAGTTATTCATACGAAAAGCCCTGCACGTTGGTCCCGTGCAGGGCTTTTTGCTGTCCGGCGCAGGGAGAGGACGCCGGGCGGGCGAGATCCGGGATTAGCGGATCGCGCGTTCGATATCGCCACGCGACAGGCCGATGTCGTCCAGCTCGCGGTCGCTCAGGCGGCTGAGTGCGTTGCGGGTGACGCGGGCGTCGTTCCAGGCGGAAACGGTTGCGAGAATGCGTGCGAAGATGGAGCCGAAATGGGCGCCGTGGTGCACGCTGCGGGTGGTGTCGATTGCAGCCATTGTCATGGTCCTTGATGTCAGTCGGTACATTCGTTGTTCTGAGGCTGGAGTTAGGAGCTTCGGCAGAGTCGGACAACACGCATTTTCCGCATAGTCAGTATGCAGGCATTGCATGGGTCATTTTTACTTAACGTCATGTTAATGCTTTATTTTTCATGTTCATATATTGTGCGGAGGGATGTCGAGGCGGTGTGATCCGCGCGCGGCGCATGACGCCGAAGGGTGGTTTTCCGCGTGGAAGTGCTTGGCGTTTGTTCCCCTTTCGTGCTAGGGCGTTGAAAAACAAGCAAGGGCGGGCAGTGCAGATGCGGGTCATCGGGATCGATCCGGGCCTACGCAACCTCGGGTGGGGCGTGATCGACATGGAAGGCAGCCGCCTGAGCCATGTGGCGAACGGGATTTGCCATGGGGACGGGGGCACGCTGGCGGCGCGGCTGCTGTCGCTGCATGGACAACTTACGGATATCATTGGACAATACGCGCCCGGGGCGGCAGCGGTGGAGCAGACCTTCGTCAACAAGGACGGGGCGGGCACACTGAAGCTGGGACAGGCGCGGGGTATCGCGCTGCTGGTGCCGGCGCAGTTCGGGCTGGACGTGGGCGAGTACGCGCCCAACACGGTGAAGAAGACGGTGGTGGGCGTGGGCCATGCCGGCAAGGACCAGGTGGCGCATATGGTGCGCGTGCAATTGCCGGGGGTCGAGCTGGCGGGGGCGGACGCCGCCGACGCGCTGGCGATTGCCATCTGCCACGCGCATCACGGGCCTGCACGGGTGCTGAAAGAGAAGGTGCGCGCATGATCGGGCGGATCGCGGGACGCATCGACTATCGCGCCGCCGATCACGTTCTGATTGACGTGAAGGGTGTGGGCTATCTCATCTATTGCTCGGACCGGACGCTTGCGGCGCTGCCGGGGGCGGGCGAGCATGTGGCGCTTTATACCGATCTGTTGGTGCGTGAGGACCTGTTGCAGCTTTATGGCTTTACCTCGCTGATCGAGAAGGAATGGCACCGGTTGCTGATGAGCGTGCAGGGGATCGGGGCGAAGGCGTCGCTGGCGATCCTGGGGACGCTGGGACCGGAGGGCGTGGGCCGGGCGATTGCCTTGGGCGACGTGAACGCGGTGAAGGCGGCCAAGGGGATCGGCCCCAAGACGGCGCAGCGCGTGGTGATCGAATTGAAGGACAAGGCGCCGGAGGTGATGGCGATGGGCGCGAGCGCGCAGGCCGCCGCGCCGGAGGTGGTCGCGGACGAGGGCGAGGTGATCGAGGCGCCGGTGGTCAAGCCCGCGCCCGCCAAGGCCCCGGACGGCGCGGCACAGGCCGAGGCGCTGTCGGCGCTGACGAACCTTGGCTACGGCCCCTCCGAGGCGGCGGGCGCGGTGGCGCAGGCCGCGGGCGAGGCGCCCGAGGCTGCGACCGCCGACCTCATCCGCGCCGCGCTGAAGCTGTTGGCGCCGAAGGGATGAGGCAAGCGGTGCTCGAGAGGTCTTGCGACCTGCCGCGTGGACGTGGGACGATTGACGCATGACCGAGCCTGACCCAACCCTGCGCCCCGAGGCCTTGCCCGAGGATGTGGACCGCGCTTTGCGGCCGCAGGCGCTGGCGGATTTCATCGGGCAGGCGGAGGCGCGGGCGAACCTGAAGGTGTTCATCCAGTCGGCCCGGCAGCGGGGCGAGGCGATGGACCACACGCTGTTTCACGGCCCCCCCGGCCTTGGCAAGACGACGCTGGCGCAGATCATGGCGCGCGAGCTGGGCGTGGGGTTTCGGATGACCTCGGGTCCGGTTCTGGCCAAGGCGGGTGACCTGGCCGCGATCCTGACGAACCTGGAGGCCAATGACGTTCTGTTCATCGACGAGATTCACCGGCTCAACCCGGCGGTGGAAGAGGTGCTTTACCCCGCGATGGAGGATTTCGAGCTGGACCTTGTGATCGGCGAGGGGCCGGCGGCGCGGACGGTACGGATCGAGTTGCAGCCCTTCACGCTGGTGGGGGCGACGACGCGGCTGGGGCTGCTGACGACGCCCTTGCGCGACCGGTTCGGGATACCCACGCGGTTGCAGTTCTACACAGAGGACGAGTTGAACGAGATCGTGACGCGCAATGCGCAGAAGCTGGGCGTTCCGGCAGAGGCGCAGGGCGCGCTGGAGATCGCGCGGCGGGCGCGGGGCACGCCACGGGTGGCCGGGCGGCTGCTGAGGCGTGTCGTGGATTTCGCTGTGGTCGAGGGCGACGGGCGGATCACGCAAGGGCTGGCCGATAGCGCGCTGACCCGGCTGGGCGTGGATGGGCTGGGCCTTGACGGGGCCGACCGGCGCTACCTGCGCCTCATTGCCGAGGCCTACCAAGGCGGGCCCGTCGGCATCGAGACGCTGAGCGCCGCGCTCAGCGAGAGCCGCGATGCGCTGGAAGAGGTGATCGAGCCGTTTTTGTTGCAGCAGGGACTGATCCAGCGCACGCCGCGGGGGCGGATGCTGGCGGCGCGGGCCTGGACGCATCTGGGGATGGCCGCGCCCAAGGCGGCGGGGTCGGGTGACCTGTTCGAGAGGTAGCGCCAGAAGAGTTTTGTGCCATCGGCGAGGATATTTGTCGCCAGAGGAAGGGGGCTTTGACTTGCATGGACTGGCCGCTTTGGTAGGGAAAGGCCATGGCTGATCTGATCTCTCCCGAAGACGTCGAGGCGCTGTTCACGCGTGCCGATGGCTCTTACCTCTTTGCGCGTTGGGGGCGGCCCATCGTGCCGGTGGTCTTTGGCACCGACGACAAGACGCTGGAGGTCGTCAAGGGCGCGGTCGAGGCCGTGGTGATGATGGCGGGCCACCAGATGGCCGAGACCGACCCGGAATTGGGCGTGAACCTGATGTTCTTTTTCTTCCGGGAGTGGGGCGAGTTGCTGGAGGTGCCGGATATGGACCGGATGATCCCGGACCTTGGCCCGCTGGTGGCGCGGCTGAAGGCGGCGGATGCCAACCAGTACCGCATTTTCCGCTTTGACGAGGCGGGCGCGATCAAGGCCAGCTTCGTTTTCCTGCGGATGGATGCGCAATTGTCGAAAGTGCCTGCCGACACGCTGGCGCTGGCGCAGGTGGCGCAGACGATCCTGCTGTGGTCCGACACGGCATTCACCGACCGCTCGGTTCTGGCGCAGGCGGGCGAGGGGCAGGTGATCCTGCGGCCCGATATCGGCGCGGTGATCCGGGCGGGGTACGATCCGGTCATGCCCGCCGTGGCGCAGGATTCCAGCCACGCACTGCGTCTGAGTGCGCGGCTGGGGCAGATGTAGCAGTTGCGGACCTTTGTCGGTGTCCCGCTGGACGACGCGGCGATAGAGGCGCTCTTGCCGGTGCAGGAGGCGCTGCGGCAAGGGCGGCTCGTGGACGAGGAGAACCTTCACATGACGCTGACCTTTCTCGACGATCAGCCCGGGGCGGTGCTGGAAGAGTTGGACACGGCGCTGGGCGAGATCCGCGTGCCGGATTGGGAGATGGAATTCACGGGTGTCGAGGTGAAAGGCGGGCGGCGTCCGGCGCTGGTCTGGGCCGATGTGGCCAAGGTGGAGCCGCTGCGGCAATTGCATGACAAGGTGCGCGGCGCGGCCCGGCTGGCGGGGATCGACCTGCCGCGCGAGCGGTTTCGCCCACATGTCACGCTGGCCCGGTTCCCGAGGTCAAGGCCGGTGGACATGGGCCGGCTGACCGCGTTCCTTGGCGCTTGGGCCGAGTTTCGCGCGGGGCCGTTCGCGGTGGATCGGTTCTGCCTTTGTGGCTCGACCCTGACGCCGGATGGCCCGGTCTATGACGTGCTGGCCGACTATCCGCTGTAGCGGCACTATCTTCCTCTGGCCAGAAATATCCCGGGGAGCGGTGAACCGCAGGTTCGCCGTGGGGCAGAGCCCCTCTTTGGGATTGCCGCCGCCGCCCGTGCACCGTAAAAGTCAGGCATGGTCCATACGTTTCCCATCCGCGTATATTACGAAGATACCGACATGGCAGGGATCGTCTATTATGCCAATTACCTCAGGTACATAGAACGTGCGCGCAGCGACTGGGTGCGGGGCCTTGGCGTCGACCAGAATGCGATGCGGCGCGACGATGGCGTGGTGTTCGCCGTGCGGCGGGTCGAGGCGGACTATCATCACCCGGCCAAGTTCGACGACGAGCTTGAGGTGCGGACCAGCGTGACCACGGTCACTGGCGCCCGGCTTGTCATGGATCAGCATGTCCTGCGCGGTGAAGAGCTGATCTTTTCGGCGCAGGTGACCATCGTGTGCATCAACGAGACCGGCCACCCGGCGCGGCTACCGGCAAATATCCGCCTGATGCTGCATTGATCACCTGCAATTGACCGCGCGGATGCGGTTGAGGTTGGCTTTCCCCTTGGAAATCGTCTAGTTTCGCGCTCAGTACGGCCAGTCAACAAGGCCCGGCAGAGCAAAGAGCAGGCAGATGGAAGCAGAAACCCTGGCAATGGCACAGGAGATTGATTTCTCGCTGTGGGGATTGTTCGCACGCGCGACGCTTATCGTGAAACTGGTGATGCTGATGCTGATCGTGGCGTCCTTCTGGGCGTGGTCGATCATCATCCAGAAGACCATCACCTATCGCAAGGCGCGCGCCGAGGCGGAGGCGTTCGACCGGCGCTTCTGGTCGGGTGAGCCGTTGGATGAGCTCTTCGACGAGATCGGACCCGACCCGGCGGGACAATCCGAGCGCGTTTTTGCCGCCGGCATGAGCGAATGGCGGCGGTCGCACCGCACCGACGGGGCGCTGATCGCGGGGGCCACGGCGCGGATCGACCGCAGCATGGACGTGGCCATCGTGAAGGAAAGCGAGAAGTTGCAGAGCGGACTGACAATTCTGGCCTCGATCGGGTCGGTGTCGCCTTTTGTGGGCCTCTTTGGCACGGTCTGGGGGATCATGAACGCCTTTATCGAGATCGCCGAGCAGCAGAACACCAACCTCGCTGTCGTGGCGCCGGGCATCGCGGAGGCGCTTCTGGCGACGGGTCTGGGCCTGCTGGCGGCCATTCCGGCGGTGGTGTTCTACAACAAGCTGAGTGCGGATGCCGATCGGATCGTGGCCAGCTACGAAGCGTTTGCCGACGAATTCGCGACGATCCTAAGTCGGCAATTGGACAGCTGACATGGGTGCGGGCGTCGTTCAGAAATCAGGTGACACGGGCCGCAGGCGCAGAGGCCGGGGCCGCAGCCGGCCGATGGCCGAGATCAACGTCACGCCCTTTGTGGACGTGATGCTGGTGCTGCTGATCATCTTTATGGTGGCCGCGCCGCTGATGACCGTGGGCGTGCCGGTGCAACTGCCCGAGACCGCGGCCAATGCGCTGCCGGGCGAGGAAGAAGAGCCGCTGACCGTGACGCTGACCGCCGAGGGAGTCGTGATGATTCAGACCACCGAGGTGCAGCGCGGCGAGCTGGTGAACCGGCTGCGCGCCATCGCGACGGAGCGTGACAGCACGCGGGTGTTCCTGCGGGCGGACGGGGCGGTGCCCTATTCAGACGTGATGCAGGTGATGGGCGCGCTCAATCGCGGCGGGTTCGCCAATATCGGGCTGGTGACGGATACCGGCGGTCCCACGCTTGACGAGCAGGGCGGCTGAGATGCGGCTGGACACCGGGCAGATCATTTCCGGTGTGGCCCATACGGGCCTGATCGTCTTTGCCATCTTCGGCGGGGCGTTTCAGTCCGAGCCGTTGCCGTTCGAGGTGACCGAGGTGACGGCGGTCTCGGAAGAGGAATACGCCGCGATGGTTGCCGAGCCGTCGCCGGATGCGGTCGCCAATGTCGACACGCCCGAGCCGCCCGAGGAAGGGCAGGCGCCGGAACTGTCATCCGAGCCCGATACGGCCCCCGAGCAGGACCAGCCCGAAGTGACCGAGAGTACCGAGCCGGACCCGGTGCCCGAGGCCGTCGAGCCCGAGCCGGTGCCCGTTCCGGAGGCCGAGATCGCCGACGCGCCGCAGGAGCCGACGCCGCCGCAGGAAGATACCGCCGTTCTGGCGCCCGAACAGTCGGATCGCCCGCAGCCCCGGCCCGCGCCGCGTGTCGCTCCCGAGGCGGTGGAACAGCCCGAGCCGGATGTCGAGATCGCTGACGTGGACCAAGAGGCCCCCGAGCCCTCGGAGCAGGCCGAGGAGCCGACGCCTGAGCAGGAGGAAACCGCCCGGCAGGAGGCCACGACCGAGATCGTGACCGAGGCCGAGGAAGTCGCTTCTGCGGCGCCGACACGCTCGGTCCGGCCGCGCACGCGGCCCGAACAGCCGACACCGGCGGCACAGCCCGACCCGGACCCGGAGCCGCGCGAGGAGCCTGCGCAGCAGGCCGACCCCGAACCAGAGACGCAGCAGGCCACCAGCCCCGACAGCTCGGCCGTGAACGACGCGCTGGCCGAGGCGCTGGGCGCCGACACGCAATCGCAGGGCACGCCGCAGGGCCCGCCGCTGACCGCCGGGGAAAAGGACGGGCTGCGCGTGGCGGTGCAGGAATGCTGGAACGTCGGCTCGCTGAGTTCCGACGCGCTGGCGACCACGGTGACGGTGGCGGTGTCGATGTCCGAGGATGGCCGCCCGGTCACGAACTCGATCCGCATGATCAGCAGCGAGGGGGGCAGCAATTCCTCGGCACAGCAAGCGTTCGAGGCCGCGCGGCGGGCGATCATCCGTTGCGGGGCGCGGGGATATGACCTGCCGGTCGAGAAATACGCGACATGGCGCGAGATCGAAATGACCTTCAACCCGGAGAACATGCGGATCCGATGAAACGGCACGGTATCATTGGTGGGGCGGTGCTGGCGGGTCTTTTGGCCCCGGCGGCGGTGTCCGGGGCGCAGGCATCCGACTGGATCGACGGGTTTCGCGAGGACGTACAGCGCTGCTGGAACCCGGCCGAGGGCGGCGCGGTTGTCACCGTAGCGTTCAAGATGGACCGGGATGGCACCGTGATTGACGAAAGCCTGCGCTCAATTCCCCGTGAAATGTCCGACACGGACTCTTTCATGGTGGCGCCACGTGCCATCCTGAGATGCGGGCGCGACGGGTATGACCTGCCAGCCGATCAGTACGAGGCGTGGCGCGAGATAGAAATGACATTCGACCCAGGTGTCGAAGGGGAGCAGTGACATGAGAGTATTTCTGGCCCTTGTGGCGATCCTTGCAGGCCTTGCGGCGCCGGTGATGGCGCAGGAAGAGCGCAGCGGGCCGCTGAGGATCGAAATCACCGAGGGCGTGATCGAGCCCTTGCCCTTTGCCGTGCCGAATTTCGTGGCCGAGAGCGCCCAGGCGCAGGAGATGGCGGCCAATATCACGCGGGTTATCGCCGCCGACCTGACCGGCACGGGTCTTTTCCGCGAAATTCCGCAGGACGCGCATATCGCGCGCGTCACCGCGTTTTCCAGCCCGGTGCAGTTCGCCGACTGGAAGGCGATCAACGCGCAGGCGCTGATCGTGGGTGGCGTCAATGTGGATGACAGCGGCAAGGTCGTCGTGAAGTTCCGGCTTTATGACGTGTTCGCGGGGCAGCAGATGGGCGATGGCCTGCAATTCGTGGGCACCGTGGATGGCTGGCGGCGCATTGCGCACAAGGTCTCGGACCAGGTGTATTCACGGCTGACGGGCGAAGACCCGTATTTCGACAGCCGCGTCGTGTTTGTCTCCGAAACCGGGCCAAAGGATGCGCGGCAAAAGCGGCTGGCGATCATGGATTACGACGGCGCCAATGTGACCTACCTGACCGACAGCGCGTCGATCGTGCTGGCGCCGCGGTTCTCGCCCAATGGGGACCGGGTGCTATATACCAGTTATGAAAGCGGCTTTCCCAAGATCTACGTGCTGGACGTGGCCACGGCGGGCCGCAACGTGCTGAATGCCGCCGATGGCGAGATGAGTTTCGCGCCGCGCTTTGCGCCCAACGGGCAGACCATCGTCTATAGCCTGACCACGGGCGGCAACACCGACCTTTACCAGTTGAATATCGCGTCCGGGCAAACCTCGCGCCTGACCACGACGCCGTCGATCGAGACCGCGCCGAGTTTTAGCCCGGATGGCAGCAAGATCGTGTTCGAATCCGACCGCTCGGGCACGCCGCAGCTTTACGTGATGCCCGCCAGTGGCGGCGAGGCAACGCGGATCAGCTTCGGCCAGGGCCGTTATGGCACGCCGGTCTGGTCGCCGCGCGGCGATCTGATTGCCTTTACCAAGCAATCCAAAGGCCGGTTCCATATCGGCGTGATGCGCACCGATGGCAGCGAGGAGCGCCTGTTGACCGCGTCCTTCCTGGACGAGAGCCCGACTTGGGCCCCCAATGGCCGGGTCATCATGTTCACCCGCGAAACCCAAGGCGCGCAGGGCACGTCGAGCCTGTGGTCGGTGGACATCACCGGGCGCAACCTCAAGCAGGTCCGCACCGAGACCGGCGCGTCGGATCCGTCCTGGGGGCCGCTGCAGAACTGAGGCCGCAAAAGGGACATGCATCCGTTACGGGCCTATGATATTAACCAATTCAAGAGCAACAAAGCATCGAGTGGGGCACTGAAATGAAACATCTGAGCAAGGCACTGATCGTGGTGGCGGGGCTGGCGGTGAGCGCCTGCAGCAATCCCGACCGGTTCGGCGATCAATACAACAACGGCGCGGGCACCAGCGGCACGGCAAGCGGCGTCGCGGGCACCGCGCAGGATCCGCAATCGCCGCTCTATTTCCAGCAGACGATTGGCGACCGCGTTCTGTTCGCCGTGGACCAGTCCACCCTGTCGCCCACGGCGACGGCGACGCTGGACGGGCAGGCGCAATGGCTGGCCACGAACACGGCATACAACGCCATCATCGAAGGCCACGCCGACGAGCAGGGCACGCGGCAATACAACATCGCGCTGGGCGCACGCCGCGCCAACGCGGTACAGGAATACCTGATCTCGAAGGGGGTCAGCCCGGCGCGTCTGAAGGTCATCAGCTATGGCAAGGAACGCCCGCTGGAGATCTGCAGTAACGAAGCGTGCTATGCCAAGAACCGCCGCGCCGTGACGGTGATCTCGGCGGTGCCGACAAGCTAGGACGAATGGTGGGGTGAACATGCGTCGTGTAATACTGGGCCTCGTGGTGGCCGCGTTCGGGATGGGGCCGGTTGCGGCCTCGGCCCAGGCCAATACCGAAACTCTGGCGGATATCCGGCAGGAGCTATCGGTGCTCTATGTCGAATTGCAGAAGCTGAAGCGAGAGCTGAACACCACCGGCGCCAGCGGCAACGCGACCGTAGGCGGAAGCGTGCTGGACCGGGTGAACACCATTGAGTCCGAGTTGCAGCGCCTGACCTCGAAGACCGAGGAACTGGAGTTTCGTATCGACAGCGTGGTGACCGACGGAACCAACCGCGTGGGCGACCTGGAATTCCGGATCTGCGAGTTGGAGCCTTCCTGTGATATCGGCAGCATCGAGCCCGGCGACACGCTGGGCGGGGTCGAGCCGTCGACGTCCGGGCAAGGCACGACGAGCACCGCGCCGGCCACCGACACGACTGGCACAGCGACCACGGGCGGCACCACGGGCAACGACAGCGGCGTTCAGATGGCCGCGGCCGAGCAGGCCGATTTCGACACGGCCATGGCGGCGTTCGAGGCGGGCGAGTACGCCGCCGCGGCCGAGCAGTTCGAGCGTTTCACCACCAACTATCCCGGCAGCCCGATGGAGGCGCAGGCCGGGCTGAAGCGTGGCGAGGCGCTGGAGCAGGCCAATGACATGACGGGTGCGGCGCGCGCCTATCTGGACACGTTCAGCACCGCGCCGGACGGCCCGCAAGCGCCGCAGGCGCTGTTCCTGCTTGGCCGGTCGCTGGGCGCGCTGGGCCAGACCAACGAGGCTTGCCTGACCCTGGGAGAGGTGGCGCAGCGCTTTCCGCAATCGCCCGCGGTGGGGCAAGCGGCCTCGGCGATGCAGAACCTTGGGTGTTCGTGAACAGCCCCACGGCGCATATTCTTGATCAATTCGTGGCGACATTCGGGACTGCCCGGCCCAAGCGGCTGGGCATTGCCGTGTCCGGAGGCAGCGATTCGCTGGGCTTGCTGCTGCTGGCCCGGCAGTGGGCGGCGCAGGACGGGCCGGACCCTTACGCGGTGACGGTGGATCACGGTCTGCGCGCGGCGTCGCGCGATGAGGCGGCGGGCGTGGCGGAGCTCTGTGCCCGGCTGGACGTTCCGCACAAGACGCTGGAATGGCGCGGCTGGGACGGTGCGGGAAACCTGCCCGACCAGGCGCGGCGCGCGCGGTACGGCCTGATCGCGGACTGGGCCGAGACGGAGCAGATCACCGACGTGGCGCTGGGCCATACGCTGAACGACGTGGCCGAGACCTTTGTCATGCGGCTGATGCGCGAGGCGGGGGTCGATGGGCTGGCGGCAATGGCGCCAAGCTGGCGGCAGGGCGCGGTGGAGTTCCGCCGCCCGCTGTTGCAGGTGTCGCGCGCCGAGCTGCGTGTGCTGGTGGAATACGAGGGTCTGGCTTGGGTCGACGATCCGACCAACGAGGACGACGCCTTTGAACGGGCGCGGGTGCGCAAGGCGCTGACCGCGCTGGAAGACCTTGGCGTGACCGCGCGGGGGCTGGGCAATGTCGCCCGCCACCTGGGCGAGGTGCGCAGCACGCTGTATTGGTATGTTTTTCTGGCGGCGCGCAACCTCGTCAGTTTCGACCGGGGCGACGTGATGGTCGAGTGCAAGGGCTTCCGGACCCTGCCACGCGACATCTGCCGCCGCATGGTGCAGGAGATCCTGCGCTGGATCAGCGGCGCGGATTACGGTCCGCGCGGCAAGGCGGTGGACCTGATGCTGGAGGCGATTAGCGGTGGCAACGGCATGACCTTGCACGGGGTGATGATGAGCGTGGGGGCGGATCAACTGCGGTTCTCGCGCGAGCCGAAGGCGGTGGCGCAGGTGCGGACCGCGCCGGGTGAGGCGTGGGACGGCCGCTGGCAACTGGACGGGCCGTGGCCCGATGGGGCCGAGGTGGCCGCGCTCGGCGAGGCGGGTCTGGCGCAGTGCGCAGAGCGGGTGCAGCCGGGGTTGCCACGGGCGTCGCTCTTGGCCAGTCCGGCGGTCTGGCGGGGCGGGCATTTGGTCGCGGCGCCGCTTGCGGGGTTTTCAGAGGGCTGGACTGCAACACTTTTGCGGGATGAAGACATGTTCTTTGCCAGCATCCTTGCGCATTGAACATCACTTAACGATCTCTATTTATCATACACGGGCCCTGTGGTAGGTCAGGCCCGGCATCACGTGAGGAGAAAGCCCTTGGGCAACGCGAGAAACTTCGCCTTTTGGTTGGTCCTGTTCCTGTTGATCATGGCGCTGTTCAGCCTGTTCAACGGATCCGGCAACACATTGCAAAGTCAGGCAATTCCCTATTCGGAATTCGTCGAGGCGGTCGAGGACGGCGAGGTGTCCGAGGTCACGCTGGACGGTGAAAACGTGCGGTTCAGGGGCGAGGACGGCAACAATTACTCGACCATCAAGCCCGAAGATGCCGAGGTGACGTCGCTGCTTTTGGAGCAGGATATACCGATCAAGGCGGAATCGCAGGAACAATCCGGCTTTCAGACCTTCCTGATTTCGCTTCTGCCTTTCGTGCTGCTGATCGGTGTGTGGATCTACTTCATGAACCGCATGCAAGGCGGCGGCAAGGGCGGCGCCATGGGCTTTGGCAAGTCCAAGGCCAAGATGCTGACCGAAAAGCATGGCCGCGTGACGTTTGACGACGTGGCCGGCATCGACGAGGCCAAGGAAGAGCTGGAAGAGATCGTCGAATTCCTGCGTAACCCGCAGAAATTCTCGCGCCTGGGTGGCAAGATCCCCAAGGGCGCGCTGCTGGTCGGGCCTCCGGGTACCGGTAAGACACTGCTGGCCCGTGCGATTGCGGGCGAGGCGGGCGTGCCATTCTTCACCATTTCGGGTTCGGACTTCGTCGAGATGTTCGTGGGTGTCGGTGCGTCCCGCGTGCGCGACATGTTCGAACAGGCCAAGAAGAATGCGCCCTGTATTGTTTTCATCGACGAGATCGACGCCGTGGGCCGGCACCGTGGCGCCGGCTATGGCGGCGGCAATGACGAGCGCGAACAGACCCTCAACCAGTTGCTGGTCGAGATGGACGGGTTCGAGGCCAATGAAGGCGTGATCATCGTCGCGGCCACCAACCGCAAGGACGTGCTGGACCCCGCGCTGCTGCGTCCGGGCCGGTTCGACCGCCAGGTGACGGTGCCCAACCCCGACATCAAGGGCCGCGAGAAGATTCTGGGCGTACACGCCCGAAAGACTCCGCTGGGCCCCGACGTGGACCTGCGCATCATCGCGCGCGGTACGCCCGGTTTCTCGGGTGCGGATCTGGCCAACCTTGTGAACGAGGCGGCGCTGATGGCCGCCCGTGTCGGCCGGCGGTTCGTGTCGATGGTCGATTTCGAGCAGGCCAAAGACAAAGTCATGATGGGCGCCGAGCGGCGATCCATGGTCCTGACGCCCGAGCAGAAGGAAAAGACCGCCTATCACGAGGCCGGTCATGCCATCGTGGGCCTCGCGCTGCCGCAATGCGATCCGGTCTACAAGGCGACGATCATCCCGCGCGGCGGTGCGTTGGGCATGGTGGTCAGCCTGCCCGAGATCGACCGCCTGAACTGGCACAAGTCGGAATGCGAGGAAAAGCTGGCGATGACCATGGCCGGCAAGGCGGCCGAGATCATCAAGTACGGCCCCGACGCGGTATCGAACGGCCCCGCGGGCGATATCCAGCAGGCGTCCTCGCTGGCCCGTGCGATGGTGCTGCGCTGGGGGATGTCCGACAAGGTGGGCAACGTTGATTACGAGCAGGCGCACGAAGGTTACATGGGCAACAGCGCCGGCGGTTTCTCGATCTCGGCTCACACGAAAGAGCTGATCGAGGACGAGGTGAAGCGCATGATCGACGACGCTTACCAGCGGGCCCATGACATCCTGACTGACAAGCAGGAAGAGTGGGAGCGTCTGGCACAGGGCCTGCTGGAATACGAGACCCTGACCGGCGAGGAGATCGAGCGCGTGATCAATGGCGATCCGCCCGAGGCGGATGACGATCGGGGCGGCACGCCTCAGAAGGACGACAAGCCGTCGCTGACGGCCATTCCCAAGACCAAGCCGAAGTCGACACCGCCGGATGGCGGCATGGAGCCGGAACCGACAGCGTGACGACGACGACCAACGCGAAGACCGACTGGAACCCGGGCGCCTACGCCCGGTTCCATGATCTGCGGCTGCGTCCGGGCCTGGACCTGGTCAACACGATCAGCAGCATGGGCGCGGGCGACATCTACGACCTTGGCTGTGGCAACGGTGCCTTGGGCGATGCGCTGCGGGCGCGGGCCGGCAGCCGCAAGGTGATCGGGGTCGATGCCAGCCCCGCGATGCTGGAAAAGGCCCGCGCCGCCAAGGGTTACGACAGTTTCAGCCAGGCTGACATCGCGGAGTGGACGCCCTCGCGAACGCCCGGACTGATCTTTTCCAACGCTGCGCTGCACTGGGTGGGCAACCACGAGCAATTGCTGCCCCGGCTGGCGCGGATGCTGTCCAAGGGCGGTACGCTGGCGGTACAGATGCCGCATCAGAACAAGGCGCCGTCGCACCGCGTGTGGCTGAGCCTGGTCGAGGAAATGTTCCCGGGCCGGGTCGAGAAGATGGGCACGCCCGGCGTCATGGCCCCGGTGAAATACGACGAGCTTTTGTCCGGCATGGGCCAGTTCCGTTTGTGGGAAACCGAGTATTACCAGCGCCTGATGGCCGAACCGGGCAGTCACCCGGTGCGCCGCTTCACCGAAAGCACCTATGCCCGCCCCGTGCTGGAGGCGCTGGACGAGGACGAGAAGGCGGCGCTGATCAAGCGCTACGAGGAAGCGATGCACGCGGCCTACCCGGTGCGCGCGGATGGCTCTGTCCTGTTTCCGTTCCGCCGGATGTTCTTTACCCTGTCGGTTTGAGCAAGGCCGTTTTCTTGCAAAGAAAACGGGTCGGAATTTTCGGAAAATTCCGGTGCGTCCCACGATTGACCTGCCGGTGTGACAGGTCGAAACTGTGTCCGACGTCCCGGAAAACACCATGCCCGCATTGATACCCACTGACCACTATGCCGAAATCACCTGGATCGGGTGCGTTGCGGACCAGGAGAGCGATATCCGCTCGGCCCCGATGGAGCAGGTGGATCTGACTTGGGACGGCGTGCCCGGCGAGTTCCACGGTGGGCGGACGCGGCCCGCCTGTGTGCGGGTAAAGGACCAGCACGCGGAAGGCACCGAGATTGCCAATGTGCGGCAGTTGTCCATCGTGTCCGCCGAAGAGATGGCGGCGATCGCGCAGGAGATCGGGATCGACAGCCTGCGCCCGGAATGGCTGGGCGCGTCGCTGGTGCTGAAAGGCATCGACGATTTCAGTCGCCTGCCGCCCTCGTCGCGCTTGCAGACCGACAGCGGCACGGCGCTGATCGTGGACATGGAGAACCGGCCCTGCATCTGGCCCGCCAAGGAGTTGGAAAAAGACCATCCCGGTCTGGGCAAGCTCTTCAAACCCGCCGCGGCGCACCGGCGGGGCGTCACGGCTTGGGTGGAACGGCCCGGCCCGCTGCGCGTGGGCGACCGGATGCGCCTGCACGTGCCGGACCAGCGGCCTTGGTTGCATCTGGAGGCCTGCCTGAGCGGCAAGTCCTTCTGAGCGCGAGCTGTTTCCGATGTGAAACGCGGGCGCGACAGGCTGCCGCATCAGCCCTCGGAAATGTCGGATTCCTGACCGGGTGAGGCCCCTCTAGTTTGTATGGCTGTTCCCGAAGCATCATCGCTTATGTCCAAAGGGAAGACACAATGAGCCACAAATCAGACATCGAGATTGCGCGTGCGGCATCGAAGAAGCCGATCCAGGAGATTGGCGACAAGCTTGGGATTCCGGGCGAACATCTGCTGCCTTACGGGCATGACAAGGCGAAGGTGAGCCAGGAATATATCAACTCGGTCCAGGGCAACGAGGACGGCAAGCTGATCCTGGTGACCGCGATCAACCCGACGCCGGCGGGCGAGGGCAAGACCACCACGACCGTGGGCCTGGGCGACGGCCTCAATCACATCGGCAAGAAGGCGATGATCTGCATCCGCGAAGCGTCCCTGGGCCCGAACTTCGGGATGAAGGGCGGCGCCGCGGGTGGCGGCTATGCCCAGGTCGTGCCGATGGAGGACATGAACCTGCACTTCACCGGCGACTTCCACGCGATCACCTCGGCCCACGCGCTCTTGAGCGCGATGATCGACAACCACGTCTACTGGGGCAACGACGCCGAGATCGACACCCGCCGGATCGTCTGGCGCCGGGTCGTGGACATGAACGACCGCTCGCTGCGTCAGATCACGTCCAGCTTGGGCGGCGTGGCCAACGGCTTTGCCCGCGAGGATGGCTTCGACATCACCGTGGCCTCGGAGGTCATGGCGATCCTGTGCCTGGCCAAGGACCTCAAGGACCTCGAGGAGCGGCTGGGCGCGATGATCGTGGCCTATCGCCGCGACCGCAGCCCGGTCTATTGCCGCGACATCAAGGCCGAGGGCGCGATGACCGTTCTTCTGAAGGACGCGATGCAGCCCAACCTGGTGCAGACGCTGGAAAACAACCCGGCCTTCGTGCATGGCGGCCCGTTCGCCAACATCGCGCATGGCTGCAACTCGGTCATCGCCACGAAGACGGCGCTGAAACTCGCCGATTACGTGGTGACGGAAGCTGGCTTCGGCGCGGACCTGGGCGCCGAGAAGTTCATGAACATCAAGTGCCGCAAGGCCGGGATCGCGCCGTCGGCGGTGGTTCTGGTCGCCACGGTGCGGGCGATGAAGATGAACGGCGGCGTGGCCAAGGCGGACCTTGGCGCCGAGAACGTGGACGCGGTGAAGGCGGGCTGCCCGAACCTGGGCCGGCATATCGAGAATGTTAAGTCTTTCGGTGTACCGGTGGTGGTGGCGATCAACCACTTCGTGACCGACACCGATGCCGAGGTGCAGGCGGTGAAGGACTTCGTGGCCGAAAACGGCGCCGAGGCGGTGCTGAGCCGCCACTGGGAGCTGGGCTCGGAAGGCTCGGCGGATCTGGCGACGAAAGTGGTCGAGACGATCGAGAAGGGCGAGGCGGACTTCAAGCCGATCTACCCCGACGAGATGGGCCTGTTCGAGAAGGTCGAAACGATCGCCAAGAAGATCTACCGCGCCGACGAGGTGATCGCGGACAAGAAGGTGCGAGACCAGCTGAAGAGCTGGGAAGAGCAGGGCTATGGCAACCTGCCGGTGTGCATGGCGAAAACGCAATACAGCTTCTCGACCGATCCCACGCAGCGCGGCGCGCCCACGGGCCACTCGGTCCCGGTGCGCGAAGTGCGCCTGTCGGCGGGTGCGGGCTTCGTCGTCGTCGTCTGCGGCGAGATCATGACCATGCCGGGCCTGCCCAGCCGACCGGCGTCCGAATCCATCCGCCTGAACGACCAGGGCGAAATCGAAGGATTGTTCTAAAGGACCGGTTTCCCCCGCCCCGTGCCAAAGGTATAGGGTGGGGGACCATTTTCGGGCCGGGAGGAAAGACATGACGGCAGAGATTATCGACGGCAAGGCGTTTGCCGCAAAAGTGCGCGAGAAGGTGGCGGGACACGTGGACCGCCTGAAGGAAGAGCATGGCATCACGCCGGGGCTGGCCGTGGTGCTGGTGGGCGAGGACCCGGCGAGTCAGGTTTACGTGCGTTCGAAGGGCAAGCAGACCGTCGAGGTCGGCATGAATTCCTACGAGCACAAGCTGGAGGCGGACACCTCGGAGGAGGATCTGCTGGCGCTGATCGACAAGCTGAACAACGACAAGGACGTGCATGGCATCCTTGTGCAACTGCCGCTGCCGGATCATCTGGATTCCGACCTGGTGATCAACTCGATCGACCCGGCCAAGGACGTGGACGGGTTTCATATCTCGAACGTGGGCCTGCTGGGCACGGGACAGAAAAGCATGGTGCCCTGCACGCCGCTGGGCTGTCTGATGATGCTGCGTGAACACCATGGGAGCCTTTCCGGCATGGACGCGGTGGTTGTCGGGCGCTCGAACATCGTGGGCAAGCCGATGGCGCAGCTTTTGCTGGGCGACAGCTGCACCGTGACCATCGCGCATAGCCGCACAAAAGATCTTCCCGAGGTCGTGCGCCGCGCAGATATCGTGGTGGCCGCCGTGGGCCGGCCCGAGATGGTGCCGGGCGACTGGATCAAGGAAGGGGCCACCGTGATCGACGTGGGCATCAACCGGATCGAGCGCGACGGCAAGAACAAGCTGGTGGGCGATGCGGATTATGAGTCCTGCGCGGCGCGTGCTGGGGCGATCACCCCGGTGCCGGGCGGCGTGGGGCCGATGACCATCGCGTGCCTGCTGGCCAACACGGTGACGGCCTGCTGCCGCGCCAACGGGTTGTCGGAGCCCGAAGGGCTGACGGCCTGAGACCTCTTGCCCGGTGGCCTCCGCCGGGCAGCCCCCCACCGCCCCCACGGGCGGGGACTTCCCTCATTTTTTGGTAGACTTGGTCGCAGATTATCCGGGGCGCGCGCCGCTACAGGTCCACTGGAATCATGGTGCCGACCATCATGGCGATGTGGCGCTCCGCGCCATCGGTCACGGCAAAAATATCCGATTGCACCACCATCAGGCGGCGACCGGGTTTGATCACCCGACCCCGGGCGACGAGGGCGTCGCCCGCGCCGGGGGCCAGCAGGTTGATCTTCATCTCAGTGGTCATCACTTCCATCCCCTCGGGAACCAGGGTCAGCGCGGAATAGCCCGCAGCACTGTCGCCGATGGCGAAGGTCAGGCCGGCATGGGCGACGCCCTGCTGCTGGCGGCTGCCCTCGAGGATGGGGGCGGTGATCTCGACCCGCCCCTCGGCGATGCCGGTGAGCGTGGCGCCCAGCGTTTGCATCATGGATTGCCGGGCGAAGCTGTCGCGGATGCGGGTCTCGAAGGGGGCAGACATGGGGCTGTGGTCTCCGTGGGGTCTTTAGACGGTCTAGGCCGTGCGCGTGTGAATAGGAACAGTGCCGGTCATGCCTTGGCGCCGCGCGGCATGGGCGCGGGATGGGGCGTCTTGCCCGTCAGGATCGCCAGCGCCTCGGGGCGCATGAGGTCGCAGAGCGCGGTGTCGTGGCTGCGCAGGCCTCCGGTATAGGTGCCGTAGGCGGGCATGATCAGGCGGTCGCTGTCGAGCAGGAAGGCGGGGCGGGTGATGGCGCGGCCCCGGACGGGCAGCGTGACCTTGGGGTGGTAGTGCCCCGACACCTCGCCGGAATAGCCCGGTTGCGCGATGTGGCGGAAGGTCAGCGGCGGCACGGGCAACTCGAACAGGTGCGCGCCGCCGAGGTCGACGGGGCCGGGATCGTGGTTGCCCTCGATCCAGACCCAGCGGCGGCCGGCCTGAAGGCGGCTGATCCAGAGTTTTTCTGCCTCCAGCAAGGCGCGGGCGGCGAGCGCATCGTCGAAGCTGTCGCCGAGGCAGATGACGGTATGGGCACCGGTGGCTTCCAGGTCGGCCTGAAGCCGCGACAGCGTATCGTGCGTCTCGTAGGGGGGCAGTTGCGCCTCGCCCAGCCGAGCGCGGCGTTCGGTCTTGCCAAGGTGCATGTCCGACACGCAAAGCAGGTTCTGGTCACGCCAGTAGAGCGCGCCGGAGCCGAGGGCGGTGAGGCGGGCGCCTGCCAATGTGAACTCGTAGCCGTTCATGCTTCGTTCATCACGCGGGGCGACTGATTTTGCAAGCGGTTTTCGGAGGGTCAGGCGAGGCCCGCAGCCTGCATCAGGCGTTGTGTCTCTTCCTCGAGCAGCCGGTCCTGTGCGCTGCCTTCGACAGGGGTGCGCCCCGCTTCGAGGAACAAGGGCGCGGCGAAGGGCGTGACGCGGGGCAGGCGGATCAGGTCGACGCGGTCGCCGATGCGGTCGAGCATTTCCTCGATCCGGCCAAAGTCGATCAGGCCGCGCATCGCCTCTTGCCGCGTGATGTCCAGAAGCAGGTGATCGGGGTCATATTTGGCCAGCGTGTCGTAGAGGATATCGGAGGAAAACGTCGCCTGCCGCCCGGATTTGCGGACTTGGGGCAGGTTGCGCTGGATCAGGCCCGCAATGGTGGCCGAAGCGCGAAAGGTACGCTTTATCAGCTGGTTACCGGCCAGCCACTTGTCGAGGCCTTCGCGCAGCGCGGCGCGGTCCAGAAGGCCGGTGGCGTCGGTCAGCGGCTCCAGCCCCCAGATCAGCGTGGCGTAATCGGTCGAGACGAACCCCATGGGGGCGAGACGCATCTCCTCCATCCGTTTGCTGAGGATCAGGCCCAGCGTCTGTTGCGCGTTGCGGCCAGCGAAGCCGTAGATGCAGGCGTGTTCGCGCCCGTCATGGGGGAAGCTTTCGATGAGCAGGCGGCCCGCTTGTGGGAGGTGCGACACGTCCTGTTGTAACGCAATCCAGTCGGCGGTGTGGGCGGGCAGGGCGGAGTGGTCGCCCGAGTGCAGGAGCGACAGGATGCGCTGGCTGAGCTGGGTGGAGGTGGCGAACTTGGTGCCGGCGAAGGTGGCGATCTTGGGTTTCTTCGCGGCGTCGCGGCTGACCTCGACCACGGTTTCGCGCAGGCCCTCGTATTTCACGATCTGCCCGCCGATCAGAAACGTGTCGCCGGGGGTGAGGGAGGCTGCGAAGCCTTCCTCGACCTCGCCCAGGGGCTTGCCGCCGCGGTTGCGGCGCATGCGAACCTTGAGCAAATCGGCATCCTGAATGGTGCCGATATTCATCCGGATCAGGCGGGCGCTGCGCGGGTCGCGCAGCTGCCACAGCCCGTCGCGGTTGAGCAGGCGCTGCCATTGGTCATATGCGCGAAGGGCATAGCCACCGGTGGCGCAGAAATCGAGACAGGCGTCGAACTGGGCGCGGGTCAGGGAGGCGTAGGCACCGACGGTCTTGACCTCCTCGAACAATGCATCTGCATCGAACGGCCCGGCGCAGGCGCGGATAAGGATATGTTGGCAGAGCACGTCGCGGGGGCCGGGACCGCGTGGCTCGCCGTCGAGATCGTGGTCGCGCACGGCCTGCAACGCTGCGACGCATTCGATGACCTCGAAGCGGTTGGCGGGCACGAGCAGCGCCTTTGACGGCGCGTTGTAGCGGTGGTTGGCGCGCCCGATGCGCTGGACCAGACGCTTGACGTTCTTGGGCGCGCCGACCTGGATCACGAGGTCCACATCGCCCCAGTCGATGCCAAGGTCCAGACTGCCGGTGCAGACAACGGCGCGCAGCTCGCCGCGTTGCATGGCGGCCTCGACCCGTTCGCGCTGCGCCCGGTCGAGAGAGCCGTGGTGGATGCCGATGGGCAGGGCGTCCTCGTTGGCGAGCCAGAGGTTGTGAAAGAAAATCTCGGCCTGGGCGCGCGTGTTGTGAAAGATGAGGGTGATGCGGTGGCGTTTCACCTCTTCCAGAACGGCGGGGATCGCATAGGCCGCGCCGCCCCCGGACCACGGTGGAGTGGCATCGGTTTGCAGCATGGCGATATCGGGCTCGGGGCCGGGATCGGCCATGAGGATCTCGCACGGATCGGGGTGGCGGGCGAGGAGTTTGGCGATTGCCTGAGGGTCCTCGACCGTGGCCGAGAGGCCCACGCGGCGCAGGCCGGGGCACATGGCCTGAAGGCGGCTGAGGGCGAGGAAAAGCTGATCGCCGCGCTTGGACTCGGCCAGTGCGTGGATCTCGTCGACGACGATCCGTTTCAGCCCTTTGAAGATGCGGGGGGCGTCTTCGTAGGAGGTGAGGAGCGCCAGGCTTTCGGGCGTCGTCAGCAGGATATGCGGCGGGTCGGCGCGCTGGCGGCGCTTGGCCGACGAGGACGTGTCGCCGGTGCGGTCCTCGATGCGGATGGGCAGGTCCATCTCTGACACAGGCGTGGTCAGGTTGCGCTTGATGTCAGCAGCGAGCGCCTTGAGCGGGGAGATGTAGAGGGTGTGCAGCCCGTCGTGGCCGTGCTCTGCGATATCGACCAGCGTGGGCAGGAACCCGGCCAGCGTCTTGCCGCCGCCGGTGGGGGCAATGAGCAGAAGGGCGGGGTCATCGGCACGGTCCAGCATCGCCTGCTGGTGCGGGTGGATGGACCAGCCGCGCGAAGCGAACCATTCGGTGAAAACAGGGGGTAACGACGTCATCCGCCAGATGTAGGCGGAACCGCAAAACTTTTCAGGAAAAGTTTTGCCCGGAGTTTTTGGAAAACTCCGGGCGGCGCTTACTTCACGATCTTTTCGTTCTTGACGAACATGTTCGCCCAGGCGCGATCGAGCAGGTCGGGGCGCATCTGATAGGGGATGCCCTCGAATTCGCAGATCGAGATCATCTGGTCGATGAGGAAGATCGGCTGGTAGTTGGCGTAGACGTTGTCGATGGTCGGGTACTTGACCTTCAGAAGGTGCAGCAGGGTGTCCTCGTCCAGCGGCATGCCGCGCTTCTTGGCCACCATCGCGAAGATCTTGAGGAAATCCTGCTGGTTCGGCCCGTCGATCTTGATCTTGAAGAAGATCCGGCGCAGGGCGGCCTGGTCGAAGATCTCGTTGGGGTGGAAGTTGGTCGAGAAAATGACCAGCGTGTCGAACGGCACCTCGAATTTCTCGCCCGATTGCAGGGCGAGGATGTCCTTGGATTCCTCCAGCGGGACGATCCAGCGGTTGACGAGGCTTTGCGGCGGCTCGGCCTGGCGGCCAAGGTCGTCGACGATGAAGATGCCCCCCGTTGATTTGAGCTGCAGCGGCGCCTGGTAGGTCCGTGCGGTCGGGTTGTAGACCAGGTCAAGCATCGAGAGCGACAGCTCACCCCCGGTGATGACCGTGGGCCGCTCGCAGCGTACGTAGCGGGTGTCGAAGGTGCGCTTGCGGCGCAGGGAGTTGGGGTCATCGACCTCGACCTCGGCCTTGGAATGCACGATGGGGTCGTAGACGGTGATGACCTGGCCCGCGTATTCGATGGCGCGGGGGACATAGATCTTGTCGCCCATCGCGTCGCGGATGCCGTTCGAGATCGAGGATTTCCCGTTGCCGGGCGGGCCATACATCAGGATCGAGCGGCCGGCCGACACCGCGGGGCCGAGGTGATCGAGCAGGTCGTCGGGCAGCACCAGGTGCCCCATCGCGCCGGTCAGTTCGTCCCGGGTGATCTGGATGTTGCGGATCGACTGGCGCTTGACCTGTTCGCGGTAGACGGCCAGCGGCACCGGCATGGCGCCGAAATATTCCGATTGCGACAGGGCGTCGAGCGCACGGGACTTGCCCGCATCGGTCAACTGAAAGCCCATTTCGCCGCCCGAATTGGCGTTGAGCGTGCCGGTCGCCTCGAGCAGGCGTTGCTGGCGGGCCATGTCCACCAGTTCCTGCGTGACGGCGCGGGGCAGGCAGATCGCCTCGGAGATTTCGCTGACCATGTCCAGGTTCTTGCGGAACATGGTTTTCAGCAGGATGTCCCGCATCATCACGATGGGAAGCTGCATTTCGTCGAGCCCGGAAGGCGGCGGGGGCGGCTGGACGCCGCTGGTCACTTGCATGTTCATGGTTTTCTGCCCGTTTTCTTCAACAAGTTGACATGTCTCAGGCACCGCGTTGAGCGGCGCAATCCGGGGCAGGATGGCATCAAATCATGCGGAAATTGTGGTCTCTCGCGGGCGTCGTTGGGGCAGGCGCCTCAGGCGCCGTAGGCGGCGCCGAGGCCGAGATAGATCACCAGTGTCGCACCCAGGGCAAAGCCCATGGGGAACTTCTTGCCGCGGTCCCAGCTGACCCAGTCGGGGGCGAGCCGGCGCAGCGGCGTGTGTTTCGCGAGGCGGTGCGTGACGAAACAGGCCAGGAGGTTGGCGGCAAAGAGAAACATAATGATCCGCCAGTCGGCGGGGGCGATGAAGGAGGCCGCGGCGGCGATGAACTTGCTGTCACCCGCGCCCATCAGCCCGCCGGCATTGGCGATGAAACCGATCACCAGCGCGAAGACCATGATCGCAATGCGCCATGCGTAGTCCGGCCAGAAGGGGGTGACGGCCCAGAGGCCCACGATCACGAAGATCCCCGCCAGCGTCAGCACCGAAGTATTGGGAATGCGCATGGCCTTGAGGTCGCTCCACATCACCCAGAGACAGACCGGGGTGACGAAAGGCAGGAACCAGAGCGCCGCCCAGCTGGTGATATCAAAGGGCATGGCCCGCGCCTCGTCTGCCGGTTACTCGACGTTATTTTCCAACGCTTGCAGGCTGCGCGCGGCGGCCTCGAAATGCTGGGGATGGGTGTCGATGGCGTCGCGCAGCAGGCCCTTGCCGATACTGGTGTCGCCCTGCTTGATGGCCGACAGGCCCAGCGTGTAGAGCAGTTGCGCGCGCTCTTCCTGGCTGGTCTGCAGGACGGGCAGCGAATATTTCTTTTGTGCGCCGCGGGCCAGCACAAGGTTGTTCTTGGCGGTGAACAGGCTGTCATCCTGCCGGATCGCGTCGGTGAACAGGCGCTCGGCGGCGGGGAAATCGCCGCGGGTCAGCTTGGAATAGCCCCAGTTGTTCATCACACTGGCGGGCGTGGTCGTCAGGCCGATGGCGGTCTCGTAGAAGCTGTCGGCCTTTTTCCAGTTCTGGTTGCTGTCGGCGATCATCGCCTCGAGCCGGTAGCGCTTGAACGTCTCGTGGGTGGGCGGGACGGAATCCAGCACCTCGTCGGCGCGTTTCCATTCGTTGTTGCGAATGAGTGCGTCGGCGTATTCCACCTGGTCGTCATTGGTGGATTTTTCATGCTCGACCACGTTTTTCCAGGCCGCGACGGCCTCGGTGTGGCGCTTGGCGCGAATGAGAGATTGCGCGAGGCCGCGGCGCACGTCGATGCGGTCAGGCTTTTCGCCCAGCGTGCGCTGGAAATATTTCACGGACTCGTTTGGGTCTGCCACGGTCAGCATGACATCGCCGAGGTTGCTTTCGTCGACGACGTTGAGATCGGACAAGGCCCGGTCCACATCGGCCTTGCCGGCCTTATCATCACAAGCGGAAAGGGCAAATGCGCTGCCCACGCAGATGCACATAAGAATAGGATGGCGCATTTTTTTGCGTCCTTTTACTGCCTTTGCCTCAACCTGGTATACTGCGGATCAGGTAGTCGCTGCTCCCGCGCCGCACCAGCTTATAATCTTGTTCTAACTCTTCACTATAAAGAGAATTTTCCGATTTTGCGAGAACTAACCGCAAATTGTCGCGGATTGAGTCACTTTGGCCATTGTCGAGCGCGTAGGCCTTCTTGAAAACCTGTTCGGCCTCGCCGTTTTCGCCCTTTTCCAGCAGGACGACGCCAAGGTTGTTCCAGACTTCGGGCGAGAATTCGTCCTTTTCGATGGCCTGTCGCAGCAGGCGTTCGGCGGTGTGCAGACGCCCCAGGCCGAGATTGGCGGTGCCCAGCCCCGCGAGCACATCGGCGCTCATGCCTTCGTCGAGCGCGGCGCGGGAAAAGGCGTCGATCGCCAGCTCGAATTCGCCCGCGGCCACGAGGCGGTGACCCACCAGCTTGGAATCCACGGCTTCGCCATCCTTTGCAACGCCGGGGGCGTAGGGATTGTCAGGGTCACGCGAAGCGCCCGCGCCGCAGCCCGCGACGAGAGCGAAGGAAACAAGGAGCCAGACCCCTGCTCGTGCCATGCCGGTTTTGCCGCCTCTTATTCGTGTTAACAGGCCCCTGAGGGCCTGCCTATCTTTGGTCCGGTAGTTACTGGGCCGACATCGAGAAGAGTTCCATGATACCCAACACCGACGGGCCGACCAGAATGATCAGCAATGGTGGCACTGTAAGCATCATCGTGGCCAATGTCATCTTCGTCGGCAGCTTGTTGGCCTTTTCTTCGGCCCGCATGACCCGTTTGTCACGCATCTCGCCGGCATAGACGCGCAGGGCGTCGGCG
Source organism: Roseovarius sp. THAF9 (assembly GCF_009363715.1). Taxonomy (NCBI): domain Bacteria; kingdom Pseudomonadati; phylum Pseudomonadota; class Alphaproteobacteria; order Rhodobacterales; family Roseobacteraceae; genus Roseovarius; species Roseovarius sp. THAF9. Next base: position 2,931,455 of record NZ_CP045404.1, on the reverse strand, counting down.
ATCGAGGTGCCGAAGGATTGTGATTGCACAAGCACGGTTACAAAGCTGGAAATATCCTGCACGCCGCAGCGTTCGGCCATCTCGTTCAGGACCGAGGGCTTGTCGCGGCCGGCCTTGATCTGGTGCGAGACGATCTCGAATTCCTCGGAGAGCGCGGGGTAGGAGGCGCGGATTTCTTTGGACACCCGGATGATCGCCTGGTCGAGCGACTGGCCCGCCTCGACGCAGGTCAGCATCATGTCGAGGCTGTCGGGAAAGCCCTCCTCGATTTCCTGCTGGCGCTGCTGCTGGCGCTTGGTCACCCAGTACTTGGGGATCATGTAGCCGATGCCGCCGGGGCCAAGGATGTACATCAGCGTCTGCTGGGTCGTGGTATCGTCGTTGCCCGCGAGGAACACGATGAAGTAGAGCACGCCTAGGATCAGAAAGCCGATGCCGAGCGCAAACTGCGCGAAGTGGAAATAGCGCACGGCGTCGCGACCGCGATAGCCGGCCTGCATCAGGGTCAGGCGGATCTGGCTGAGCTGCTTTTCATCCTCGGGTTCGAGGAACTTCGCATACTTGTCCAGCTTCTCGTTGCGCTGACCGGTGCGCAGCTTTTTCTTCTGGTCCTCTGTCGACAGGCCGCTGCGCGACTGCTTCTTGATCTTGTCCAGCGGATCGTTCGACTCGCGGATCAGGATCGGGATCGTCATGATGACCAGAAGCAGGCCCAGTGTGCCCACCGCGATCAGCGGGCCGAATGGGCCCAGCGTATCGGTCATGAACTGTGAAATCGTGTCCAACATGGTCGTGGCCTTTACACTTTGATGTTCACGAGGGCGCGCATCACGAACAGGTTCGCGATGAGGAAGCCGCCCACGGCCAGGCAGGCCGGGATGAAGTAGGGGTGTTCCATCGCCTCGTCGTAATAGTCCGGCTTGATCATCTGGATCGCGATCAGCGCGAGGATCGGGAAACCCGACAGGAACTTGCCGGACCATTTCGCCTCGGCGGTGATGGCCTTGACGCGGCGGAACAGGCGGAAGCGGGCGCGGATCACCTTGGCCAGGCCATCCAGGATCTCGGCCAGGTTACCGCCCGATTGCTGCTGGATGGTCACGGCCACGGCAAGAAAGCGCAAATCCTGCATGTCCAGACGTTCGGCCATGTCCTTGAGCGCCTCGCCGATGTCGCGACCATAGGCGGCCTCGTCGGCGATGACGCCGAACTCGGTGGCCAGCGGGTCGGCGACCTCGTTGGCGACAATGGAAATGGCCGAGGTGAAGGGATGGCCGACGCGAAGCGAGCGAACCATGAGTTCAATGGCGTCGGGCAACTGCTCTTCCAGCATGGCCATGCGTTTGCCGGCCTTCATGTTGACCCAGACGAAAATGCCGCCCACGCCCATCGCAAGAGAAACGAGGACACGCACGGGCAAGGCCGTGCTGGTGCCGACCGACAGGCCGATGAAAGCGATGAAGGCACAGGCCACCATCAGCATCATCAACTGCTTGGGCGAAAACGCGATGGCCCCCATCTGGGCCTTGGTCGCGAGGATCGAGTAAAGCGGGATCTTGCGCGCCTTGAGATGCTGTTCCATCTCCTTGCGCAGCTTTTCCATCACCTCTTCGCGGTTGCCGCTCTTGTCGAGCATTTCCAGCCGGCGGTTCACGCGATTGTTGAGGCTGATAGAGCGTCCGAAGACGGTCAGGTAAAGACCCTGCACCAGGACCATGATCCCGATGAAGATTAGGCCGTAAATGATTGGCTCTGCACTGATAGACATGGCGTTTACTCTCCCACGGGTTCATAGATGCTGGGCGGCAGGTCATACCCCCACAAGCGGAACCGTTCTGAATAGTTCGACCGCACACCGGTGCCGGTGAAATGGCCGATGATCTTGTTTTCCGGTGTCAGGCCGACGCGCTGGAAGCGGAAAATCTCCTGCATGGAAATCACGTCGCCTTCCATCCCGGTGATCTCGGTGATCGAGGTCATCCGGCGCGAGCCATCCTGCAAGCGGCTGGCCTGCACCAGAAGGTTCACGGCCGACGCGATCTGGCTGCGCACGGCCTTGAGCGGCATCTCGATACCGGCCATGGCAACCATGTTTTCCAGACGGCTGATGCCGTCGCGCGGGTTGTTGGCGTGGATCGTGGTCATGGATCCGTCGTGGCCGGTGTTCATGGCCTGAAGCATGTCGATCACTTCCTCGCCGCGCGTCTCACCCACGATGATGCGGTCGGGGCGCATCCGCAGGGCGTTTTTCAGACAGTCGCGGGGACTGACCTCGCCCTTGCCCTCGACGTTGGGCGGGCGGCTTTCCATCCGGCCCACGTGGATCTGTTGCAGCTGAAGTTCCGCGGTATCCTCGATGGTCAGGATGCGTTCGGAATTGTCGATAAAGGACGACAGGGCGTTGAGCGTGGTCGTCTTACCCGAACCCGTGCCGCCCGAGACGATCACGTTGAGGCGGGTGGCGACAGCGGCCTGAAGATAGGCGGCCATTTCCTCGGAAAAGGCGCCGAAATTCACGAGGTCGTCGATACCCAGCTTGTCCTTCTTGAACTTACGAATGGACACCAGGCTGCCATCCACCGCGACAGGCGGGACCATGGCGTTGAAACGCGAGCCGTCCTGCAGACGGGCGTCGACGTAGGGGTTGGATTCGTCGACGCGCCGGCCCACGGCCGACACGATCTTGTCGATGATCCGCAGAAGGTGCTTTTCGTCCTTGAAGGTCGTGTCGGTCAGTTCCAGCTTGCCCGCGCGTTCCACGAACACCTGCTGTGGTCCGTTGACCAGAATATCGTTGACGGTGTCGTCCTTGAGCAGCGGTTCCAGCGGGCCAAGGCCGCGCACCTCGTCATAGAGGTCCTGCGTCAGCGTGGTCCGATCCTCGCGGTTCAGAACGATGCTGCGTTCTTCCAGCGCCTCGCCTGCAATCGACGCGATCTCCGCGCGCAGGTCGGCCTCTGTCGCACTTTCCAGCGCACCGAGATTCAGGTTGTCCAGAAGCGCGCGGTGCAGTTCGATCTTGATTTCGGACAGACGTTCCTTGCGCTTGCGGTCCTTGTCCTGCGGCGCGGCGGTCGCCGCCGCTTTCTGGAGCGGCTTGCGCAGCGAAACGCTTTGGGCCTGTTCCACCGGGGCTGTCTTGGGCGCCTCAACGGTCGCCGCGGCCTTGGCGGCCTTGACCGGCTGGGCGCCTTCGGTCGTCTTCTTGTATCGCGAGAACATTGGTTAACTTCCTTTATGCGGCCTGATCGGCGTCGCTCTGGCCAAGCGCGTGCAGCGAGACCGCCAGCTTGGCGATTTCCTTGCGCAGCGGGTTCTTTCCGGCGGCGCTTGCCAGCGGCGTGCCGTGGTCGCCGGCCTGCATCACCGGCTTGCCGCCGTCGGGCAGTTGCACCTCGATGCTGATTTCCAGGCTTTCGGCCATGCGTTTGACGCGGCTCTTGCCATTCAGATCGGTGAATTTCGGCGCGCGGTTGAGGCAGAAACGCAATTTCTCGATCGGCAGGTCCTCGGAGCGCAGGGCGCGTTTCAGGCGCAGCGCGTTCTGGGCCGAGCGCATGTCGAGCTCCAGCGTGGCGAAGTAGATCTGCGCGGAATGCAGCACCGTTTCTGTCCATTGGACCAAGGTGCTGGGCATGTCGACGATGACATAGTCGAACTTGGCCCGGGCCATGTCGAGAACACGCTGCACGTCCTCGGGCGTGATCATGTCGAGCGGCAGGATGTCGGTGGGCGCGGTCAGAACCCATAGCTTTTCGTCGAAGGAGACCAGCGCCTGCTTGAAGATATCCTCGTCCATCGAGTCGGTGTCGGCCCACATTTCGTAGACCACATCCTTGCGCGGCAGGTCGAGATAGGTGGCGACCGAGCCGGTTTGCAGGCCGAGGTCGAGAATGCAGACGCGCGGGGCGTCGGTCTTGGAGACAGAGGCCAGTTCCCAGGCCAGGTTCACCGCCAGGGTCGTGGCGCCGGTGCCGCCGGCAAGGCCCTGAACCGCCAGCAGAACCCCGTCGCCCGGACTGCTCGAATCGCCGAATGGGGCGGCGGCGGTGGCGGCGGGTGCGGTGGTTTCGCTGCGATGCAGGCGGTCGATCGCGGCCTGCAGCTCGTTCTCGGGCAGAGGGTAGGGGACGAATTCATCCGCGCCCTGGCGCAGAAGCTGGTGCAGCGACGCTGGGCTGACATCCTCGGCGATGAGGATCACCTTGATCCCGCGCGCCTTGGCCATGGTGATGATCTCGCTGAGCAGTCCGATCTCGTCCTCGTCGCTGGCGTCGATGGCCAGCGCCACGAACTCGAGACCGTCGGCCTCGGGCTGGTTGAGAAAGGCCAGCGCCTCGGCGAAGCCAAGATCGCCCCATGCCTCACCCAGGGCGGTTTCCATGTCCTCGATCAACAGGTCGAAATCCTGCACGTCACGGCTGATGGTGCACGCCGTGATCGGGCTGGATTCGGGTTGTTTTTGCACACTACTCATCTCTGGTCGGCCCCATATTTGTTGCGACGTCGATGCGTCGGAAACCGTTATTTTAAAGCTGTTGGGCCATGCGCATACACGCGACGGACCCATTGCCATGCTCAGAAACTGCTGGAAAATCTGGGCGATAATGGGGCCAAAAGATCGTAATTGTGCGATATCTCGGGACAAAAAAAACCCGCCCCAACAGATTGTTTCGGGCGGGTTCTTCAGGTGGCCCGGCCTGTGGCCGGACAGGGAGAATTCAGATCATTCGTCGCCGCCGGCGACGTCAGAGCCTTCTTCGACCATGACCAGGGTCGACTTTGACTCGGCGCTTTCGACATATTCGCGATAGACCACCTCGGCATATTTGCCGTCCATGACGATGGGATGCGACGCGACAAAGCCGGTGACCTCGGTCACCGTGCGGCGGTTGCGGCGTTCGCGGCCCTGCGTCACGACCAGTGGCTGTGCCTCGCCGAAGGACACGACGGCCTCGAGGCGGCTGCGGCTGATGCCCTGGGATACGAGGTAGTTGACGACCGCGTTGGCGCGTTGCTGTCCGAGGCTCTTGTTATACCCGGCGGACCCGACGAGGTCGGTGTGGCCGTAGACCCGGAAGCGGACCTCGGGGAACTGCTTGATCCAGCGGGCCTGTTCGCGCAGCGTGTCACGGGCGCCGGCATCGAGCTGGGCGCTGTTGAAGGCGAAGTTGACCGTGCTCAGAACCTCGTTCGAGAAGCGGTTGGCCAGATCGTAGACATAGCCTTTCTCGCCCCGCATCACCAATTGGTTGTGCATGTTGGCGTTGCCGAAATTGCCGCCGTCCACGAGGCCGCCCGCTTCGCCGAAGTAGGACTTGTAGACCTGCCCCTGCTGCGAACACCCGGCGAGGGCGAGAACCGACGCGGTAATCAGAAGATGATATTTCATGGCCTCGTCTCTCCTCAGTCCATCACGTAGCCGTAGGACCCGTTGAAATCCTGCCGGGCGACTTCGCCGGCCGAACCGCCTGACCGGCGCACGTCCTTGGCGACGCGTCCATTCAGGAACAGGTCTTTTTCTGTCGGCAGCTTGACCCGGTCGGTCGGCAGGGCAAGAACCGTGCCGCTGGTCGGAGTCACGAGGTGCGCGGTGACGATGATCACCAGCTCGGTCTGGGCGCGTTCGTATTCCGCGCTGCGGAAAAGCGCGCCGAGGATCGGGATATCACCCAGCCACGGGATCTGGCCCGCAGTGTCTCGGAAGTCATCCTGCAGCAGGCCGGCAATCGCAAAGCTCTGCCCGTCACGCATCACCACGGTGGTCGAGGCGTCGCGGCGCCGGAAGGCGGCCACGTTCAGACCGTCGGCCTGGATGCCGTTTGCGGGGTCAAGCGAGGAGACGGCCGCGGCCATTTCCAGGTTGATGACCTCGTCGTCCAGCACGCGCGGGGTGAAGTTGAGCTCGACGCCGAAGGGCTTGAACTCGATCGTGGTGGTGCCGTTTTCCTGCGCCACCGGGATCGGGAATTCGCCGCCTGCGAGGAACTTTGCCTCCTGGCCGGAAAGGGCGGTCAGGTTGGGTTCCGCCAGAGTGCGCACGGCACCTTTTTCTTCCAGTGCTTCCAACAGGATGCCAACCTCGGTGGAGCCGATGTCGAAACCGATGGCAAGCGCGCCGAAATTGTTCTGAACGGTCGGGATCGCGCCCGCCAATGTGCCCAGAACGCCGCCCTGGGTGTTGGTGGTGCCCGAGCCGCCGATGAAGCCGGCGCTGCCCGCCGACCGTGCATCCAGAGACAACGAGGTGCCAAGGGCCTTGGAGACGGTGCGCTGCATCTCGGCAAAGCGGACTTTCAGCATCACCTGCTGCTTGCCGGAGACCGAAAGCAGGTTCGACACCCGTTCGGGCGCGTAGCGATTGGCCAACTCCAGTGCGCGGTCCATCTTGCCGGCGCTGGAAACGGTGCCCGACAAAACGATGCCGTCATTGGCCGAGCGAACCTCGATCTTTTCGCTCGGCATGATCTGTTGCAGCCGTTCCTTGAACTCCGAAATATCGGGGCTGACATGCACCTCCACGTTGGTGATCAGCCGGCCCGTCGCATCCAGAAGGGTCAGGGTGGTGCGCCCGGGCGCCTTGCCCAGCACGTATACGGTGCGGTCCGACAATGTCGAAAAGTCCGCGATAGAGGGGTTTGCGATACTCAGCTCCGCGAAGGGTGTGTCGCTTTCGATAACGACGGCCCGGTTCATCGGGATGCTGAGATCACGGTTCGCGCCCTTGCGGATCACCGTGATGTTTTCCGCCATTGCCATTTCGGCAACAGGGGAGAATATGACAGCCAGCCCTACAAGGGCAGCCTTGAACACGCTCGAATTTTTCATGTGACCTGCCTTTCCGATCACGCCTCATTAATCGGGTCTTTTCGCCCGGAATTGAGAGGACTGTGGGCCAATTCAAAAATTTTTTCAAGAATCAACCACTTTCGACGCGCTGTTATTGTGGATTTTTGGGGACAGTTGCCAGAAAGAAACGAGGCGCCCTGTGGTAGGGGCGCCTCGTGAACACAATATGTTGTGTGTGTCAGTTCGTTGTGCAGGGGATCGGTGTCGAGATCACCTCGCCGCCGCGGCGGGTCTTGATCGTGCAGATCTCTTCCTGGACCTCCGGCGCGGGGGCCGCGGCCTGTTCGATCCCCAGCAGCATGTTCTGGTCGACCTCGATGGCTTCGGCCACGGTTTCGTCGTCGGCGCCGACCAGCGACAGCGACAGGCTGCCGGTGGATTGGGCCTGGGCAAGCGCCGCCACCTGCTGCGGCTTGATGGCCACCGTCACGGTGCGGGCGATGATCGCCTCGGTCGTGTCGCCGTTGGCCACCTGGTCGACCGCGATCAGACGTACACCGGTTTCGATCAGCTTGGTAACCTCGCGGCCACCGCGGCGGCCATCAATTCCCTTGGCGGAAGCGTCTCTGCCGGTCCAGTAGACATCCACGCGGTCGCCTGGGCGCAGAAAGCCAGAGACGCCGCTGGACACGTCGACCTCGATCGCAAAGGCGCGCATGCCGCGCGCGAGTTGCGAAGTGATGCCGGCATCTTCGCCCGGTCCGGTGACCTTCACGTCCAGAATCGCCTCTTTGGGTTCCATCGTACGCAGAATCGTGCGGGGTTCGTCCTCGCCCTCGGGGAAAAGCTCTTCCTCGGTGGAAAAGGTGCCCGCGGGCAATGACCCGGCGGGATAGGCGACCATCGACACGTGCTCCTTCAGCAGGCGCTGGCCGTATTCCAGTTTCTGCTTTGCGACATAGACGTCGACCGTTTCAAAGGCCGGGGCGCTTTTGGCGCGTTCCTGTTCGAGTTGGGCCTGGTAGCCCTGGATGTAGTTCTTGGCCATATAGACTGCAAAACCTGCCAGTCCGAGGCCGAGAATAAGTACAAGTCCAAACACCAAACGCATGGCGTGTCCTTTCGTTACTGCTGCTCTGTTGGCGCTTTTGACGCCTTATCTGTAAAGGTGCCGTGATATTGTGGCTGCACAAAGGTGACGGCGTGGCGCTTTGTGGAAGACGTTCGTGGATGTCAAAGATTGAACCGTGCCTCTCGGCAAAGTCGTGGCGGGGAACGTGGTCGGGGTCTAGTCGACGCCTTTGACAGACTGGGTCGCGATTGCCGTAGACGCACTGTTGCCCAGCGCCTCGTTCGCATCGCCCACGGTCTGAATGGCTCCCACCGCCATACCAACGATTCCGGCCGTCAGAACGACCCAGTCGACAGTGACCGCGCCTTCTTCCGATTTTGCGAAGCGCTCTAAGATCTTAAACATGTGAAACCTCGTGCAGCTGTTCAAATGAAATGTGCTTGCGAATTATGGCGCCAGTGAGGCCTGATCAGGGTAAAATTGGTGATCGGCCCCCGGCAAAAGAAAAGCGCCGCACGCCCGATGGACGTGCGGCGCTCTTCAAGACGTGCGCTTGGATCAATCGCCGGCGCCGTCAACTTCTTGCGCTTCAACACCGGTTTGGATGTTGCTTGCCAGGGTGTTCACACCGTTCGAAACGGTGGCAACGCCTGCAACGCCCAGGCCCACGATGGCTGCGGTCAGAACGACCCAGTCAACAGTCACGGCACCTTCTTCGTCCTTGCGGAAATTTTTGATGAATTTGATCATGGTTGGTCCCTCCAAAGGATCAGTTTTACTCAGGTTACAACCGCTAGCAGGTGAGTGGGCCGCCTCTCTCTTTGGCCCGCTGCGTTGCGGTATGAGGAGCATATAGCCGTCCGAATCCGGCAAGAATTGGGCGGCATTTGAGCGTTTTTGGTTCGTGTTAACGTTTCCGCAAAGAATTCAGTTAAGGTGTTGATTTTGAATGATTTAAAAAGTATAAATTTATTGGTTTTTTCGCTTTTCGAGTGGGTTCCCCTGCCGAAGGGCCAAGTTGGGCGTTCGCAAAAGCACTACAATTGTAGGCAAAAGACGCGATTGGTGTCATACTGTCGAAAAACCAACCGAGGCAGAGCAGGCCCGACCATGCGATTCAAACGACTTCTCGCCCTTGGCGTGTGCCTGGCGTGTGCATTCCCCGTTCACGCGGGCGATCCGCCGCCGTTTCCCGAATTCACCTTCAAGAAAGGCAAGCCGCCCAAGAAAGGCGGCGGCAAGCTTATCACGGTGCAGATCGACCCCGAAGACCAGGCCCATCTGAAACCCACCGGCAAAAGCAAGAGCGGCGACGACGCGGCGGCGGACATTCCCGTGGTGCCGAGCGTGACCGCCGCCTATGGCTGGTTCTGGACGAAAGTGCCCACCGACGACAAGACCAGCGGGCCGGACCGCCTGCGCCTGGCGTTCGAAAACCTGCGGGATGGGCCGGGCGGTGCGTCGGTCAAGGGGCCACGGTTGCAGCACATGCAGGAGATCGCCCGCGTTCATGGCGCCGACATCCTGCGCGCCACGATCGGGACCGAGGTGTCACCGGCGTTGGTGCTGGCGGTGATCTCTGTTGAATCGGGCGGGCGGACGGATGCGGTCAGCGGCGCCGGCGCGCAGGGGCTGATGCAGCTGATCCCGGCCACGGCGGAGCGTTTCGGCGTGAGCGACTCGCTGCAGGCGGGGCAGAATATCAAGGGCGGGGTGGCCTACCTAGACTGGCTGATGAAGGAATTCGGCGGCGACGCCGTGCTGGCGCTGGCGGGTTACAACGCTGGCGAGAACGCGGTGAAGAAGCATGAAGGCGTGCCGCCCTATGCCGAGACCCGCGATTACGTGCCCAAGGTTCTGGCGGCCTTCAAGGTGGCCAGCGGGTTGTGCAAGACGCAGCCCGAACTGATCACCGATGCCTGCGCGCTGACGCTGGCGTCTTACTGAGAACCGGGTTCACGCCTTCTTCTTGGCGCGGCCTTTACCTTTCTTCGCGGCCTTCTCGGCGATCAGTTCCACCGCCATATCCATGGTGACGTTGGCCGGTTCCACATCCTTGGGCAGGGTGGCATTGACCTTGTCCCATTTCACGTAAGGCCCATAGCGGCCTTCCATGACATTGACCGGCCCGCCGCTTTCGGGGTGCTCGCCCAGTTCCTTGAGCGGCTTGGCGGCGGTGCGCCCGCGTCCGCGCCCCGGGTTGGCGCGCTTTTCGGCCAAAAGTTCGACCGCGCGGTTCATGCCGATCTCGAAGACATCGGCGGGATCCTTGAGGTTCACGTAAACGGGTTTCGCCTCGTCCTCGGCCTGGTGCATGACATAAGGTCCGAACCGCCCGAAATTGGATTTCACCTCGCCGCCATCGGGATGCTCGCCCACGATGCGCGGCAGGCTCAGCAACGTCAGCGCCTTTTCCAGCGTCATCTCGTCCTTGTCCCAACCCTTGGGCAGCGACGCGCGGGGCGGTTTCTTGTTCTCGGGCGTGGGCTCGCCCCGCTGCACGTAGGGCCCGAAGCGGCCCGACTTCAGCCAGATCTCGTCTCCCTGATCCTCGCCCAGCACACGCTCGTCGCCCTCGGCGCCTTCGCCCGCGATGGGGCGGGTATAGGTGCATTCGGGGTAATTGCCGCAGCCCACGAAGCCGCCCGTGCGCGAGGTCTTCAGATGCAGCCGCCCCTCGCCGCATTTGGGGCAGATGCGCGGATCTGACCCGTCCTCGCGCGGGGGGTAAAGCTGCGGCGCCAGCGCTTCGTCCAGCTTGTCGAGCACTTCGGCGATGCGCAATTCCGACGCTTCCTCGACCGCGGCGTGGAAATCGCGCCAGAACTCGGCCAGCACCTTTTTATAGTCCGCGTCGCCGGCCGAAATGACGTCCAGTTCTTCCTCGAGGTTGGCGGTGAACTCGTAGCCCACGTATTTGCGAAAGAAGTTGAGCAGGAAGATCGTGACGATCCGGCCCTTGTCCTCGGGGATCAGGCGGTTCTTGTCCTTGCGGACATATTCACGTTCCTGGATCGTGGTGACAATGCTGGCATAGGTCGAGGGGCGGCCGATGCCCAGCTCTTCCATCTGCTTGACCAGCGTCGCCTCGGTATAGCGGGGCGGCGGCTGGGTGAAATGCTGTTCGGGGGTGACCGAGCGCTTGTCGGTCTTGTCGCCCTCGGCCAGTTGCGGCAGGCGCTTGTCATCGTCATCCACGACCGCATCGTCGCGGCCCTCCTCGTAGATCCGCAGGAACCCGTCGAAGAGCACGACCTGGCCCGTGGCGCGCAGGCCGACCTGCCCGTCCTTCGAGCCGATCTCGACCGTGGTACGTTCCAGCCGCGCGCCTTCCATCTGGCAGGCCAGCGTGCGCTTCCAGATGAGGTCATAGAGCTTGCGCTGGTCGGGCTCTGACAGTTTCAGGCTGTCGACATCGCGCGTCATCTCGGTGGGCCGGATGCATTCATGCGCTTCCTGAGCGTTCTTGGCCTTGTTCTTGTAGATGCGGGGAGAGGACGGCACGTAGTCCTTGCCGAAGCGCTCGCCGATCGCATCGCGGGCGGCCTCGACGGCCTCGGGGGCCATGTCGATGCCGTCTGTCCGCATATATGTAATGTGTCCGGCCTCATAAAGGCGCTGGGCCGCGCTCATGCATTGCCGGGCGCCCATGCCGAACTTGCGGCTGGCCTCTTGTTGCAACGTGGAGGTCATGAAGGGCGGGCTGGGGTTGCGGCTGCCGGGCTTGGCCTCGACGCTGGTGACGCTGAGGTCGCGGCTCTCGATCGCCTGTTGCGCCATTTCGGCCTGCGTGGCGTTCTCAAGGTCGTACTTGTCGAGCTTGTCACCGGCCAGGCTGACCAGACGCGCCTCGAACTCCTGGCCCCGGGGCGTGGTCAGGAGCGCCTTGACGCTCCAGTATTCGCGCGGGTTGAACGCCTCGATCTCCATCTCGCGCTCGACGATCAGGCGCAGGCAGACCGATTGCACCCGGCCCGCGCTGCGTGCGCCGGGCAGTTTGCGCCACAGGACGGGCGACAGGTTGAAGCCCACGAGGTAGTCCAGCGCGCGGCGGGCCAGATAGGCCTCGACCAGCGGGCCGTCCACGTCGCGCGGGTTCTGCATCGCCTCGGTGACAGCGGTCTTGGTGATGGCGTTGAACACCACGCGCTTGACGTCGGTGTCCTTCTTGATGGCGCGGCGCTTGCGCAACGCTTCTTCCAGGTGCCAACTGATCGCCTCGCCTTCGCGGTCGGGGTCAGTGGCGAGGATCAGGGAATTGTCGTCCTTCAGCGCGTCAGCGATGGCCTTGATATGTTTCTTGCTGTCATTGCCGACCTCCCAGGTCATCTCGAAATCCTGGTCGGGATCGACCGAGCCGTTCTTGGCCGGAAGGTCGCGCACATGCCCGTAGGAGGCCAACACGGTATAGTCCTTGCCCAGGTACTTGTTGATCGTCTTGGCCTTGGCCGGGGATTCGACAACAACGACTGGCATGAACACTCCTACGATCTGAAAACGGGGGCGGACGACTCGGCCCGGCCCCATGGCGGCGCAACATGTGGTGTGTGTATGGGTATTGTCAATGCGGCGCGGAACGCGTGGTCGTCGGGCGCGTCGCCTCAGTTGAGCGAGACGAGCCCGCCGGGATGGCGCCGGATCTTGCCGTCGACCTCGAGATCGGTGAGAACCGGCGACACCTGCGCGGCGGGGGCGGAGAGGTCGCGGATCAGTTGATCCTCGGCCAGCGGTGCGGGGCCGAGGCGGTTCAGGATGTCGGTATGAAGCCGGGCGGTTTCTTTCAGGCTGCGCTGTTCCGGCGGCGGGGCCAGCCGCAGTTCGGGCTGCGGTGGTGGCGCCGTGTCCGAGCGGGCGGGCAGGGCGGCGAGCACGTCTTCGGCGTTGCGCACCAGCGTGGCACCGTCGCGGATCAGCATGTTGCAGCCTGCGGCGCGGGCGTCGAACGGATGGCCCGGCACCGCCAGCACGTCGCGCCCCTGATCCAGCGCATTGCGCGCGGTGATGAGCGAGCCGGACTTGGCCGCGGCCTCGACCACGACGACGGCCTGCGCCATGCCGCTGATGATGCGGTTGCGGGCCGGAAAGTGCCGCGCCTGCGGGGTCATGCCGATGGGCTGTTCCGACAGGCGCAGGCCTGTCCGCGCGATATCCTCTGCCAGTTTTGTGTTCTCGGCGGGATACATGACGTCGACGCCACCGGCGACGACCGCGATCGTGCCGTGATCCAGCGCGGCCAGATGCGATGCCGCGTCGATTCCCCGGGCGAGGCCGGAGACAACGACATGACCCTGCTCAGAGAGCGCACCGGCCAGCGCCTTGGCCATGCGCAGACCCAGCGAAGACGCGTTGCGTGCGCCGACAAGCGCCACCATGGGGCGGTGCAGCAGGTGCGTTCCCTCTCCGGCGGCCCACAGGAAGGGCGGCGCATCGGGTATGCCTGCCAGAAAATCGGGATAGTCGGGGCTGCCCATGAAGATCAACCGCGCGCCGATGGCGGCGCCGGCTTTCAGTTCAGCCTCGGCCACGCCTACGGGGCAGGAGGAATATTTCTCGACGCCTGCGGCACGGGCGACCTCGGGCAAGGCCTCCAGCGCGGCCTGCGCGGTGCCGTGTTCGTTCATCAGCCGGTAAAATGTCGCCGGGCCGACCCGGCGAGAGCGCAACAGACGAAGCCACGACACCCGATCATCTTCCGTGGTGGGTGGGAGTGGGGGGTGAGTGGAAGGATGTGTTTCCTCGGACATCGTGACTTCGCCTAGTTGCAGGGTCAGTGATACGCGCGGTTGGTTAATAGGGAGTAAACCAAACCCCTTCCGGTTGAAGAAATTTTGCATGTAGACGGATCAAAGTTCATTCACCGGCTAGGGTACCTGTTGCCATCCAGACCCGGTGCGGCACCTCCAAGGGATCGTCTGGGAAGTCGCGCACCAGCATGGCCGCGAGGTCGGCGTCGAATCGCGCCGTTGCCTCGGCGTCGAGCGACGCGGCGACGCCGGCGCTGGCCCGGATGCGCCCACGCCAGGCGGCATGCGTGTAGGGCTGCAAGACGTCGAAGGACGCGGTTTCCAACGCGGTGAAACCGGCGTTGGCAAGACCCGTTAGCCACGCAGGATAGAGACCGGTGCCGCCCGCCCCGGCCCAGTCGGGATTGTAGTGCAGGATTAGCGCCTCGGTCGTCGCCACCACGTTGCCGGGCAGCGGCAGCCAGTCGAAATGTGCAATCACGACCCGCCCGCCGGGGCGCAGCAGGCGCGCGACCTCTGCGGCCGCGGCAGGGCGGTCGAACCAGTGCCAGCATTGACCCGCAGTAACAAGGTCTGCCGTGGCGGCGGCAAGGCCCGTCGCCTCGGCGGTCCCGTTCTTGTAGATGACCTCGACGCCTGTCGCATGGTCGAGCCTCACGGCCTCATCCAAGAGCGGCTGCGCCGGGTCTATGCCGGTGACTCGAAGCCTGCGCGTCGCCAGTCCACGCGCGACAGTGCCGGTGCCGCAGCCCAGATCGACGGCCGTCTGGCCGGGGCTGGCCCAGCCGCGCTCTGCGAGAAGGTCGAAGAAGGCAAGCGGGAAGCCGGCGCGGTGGGTCGCATAATCGGAGGCGGTGCGGCCGAAATCGACGTTTTCGCCGAAGGTGCGCAGGGCGTCGGTGTCGAGGTTCTGGGTCGGGTCTGTCATATTAGTACGTGCTTTTGAAACTTGGATCGCGCGGAATAAAGGCCGGAGGCCGCCGCGCGATCGCCAGACCGCCCCCCGAGCTGGCGATTTGGGAATGTCGGCGCTTCGATTGGAAGTCTTGCGGATGTGGCTGCCATAAAGCTCGCTAAACCACTGTTGGGCCGCCAGCCCGCGGTCTGGCGATCGCGCAGCTCCTTGCAGGCGCCTCGCTCAACTCCCCGCCTGCGAGCCGCCCACTGTCAGACCGCCGATCATCACCGTCGGCTGGCCCACACCCACGGGCACCCATTGCCCCTGCTTGCCGCAATTGCCCATGCCGGGATCAAGCGCCATGTCGTTGCCAAGCGCCCGGATCTGTTGCAGCGCCGTTGCCCCGTCGCCGATCAGCGTGGCGCCCTTCACCGGCGCGCCGATCTTGCCGTTCTTCACGCGGTAGGCCTCGGTGCAGGAAAAGACGAACTTGCCATTGGTGATGTCCACCTGCCCGCCGCCGAAGCCCACGGCATAGATGCCGTCCTTAAGGTCGGCCACGATCTCGTCCCGCGTCGCCTCGCCGCCCAGCATGTAGGTGTTCGTCATGCGCGGCATCGGCGCGTGGGCATAGCTTTGGCGGCGTCCGTTGCCGGTGGCCTCGACGCCCATCAGGCGGGCGTTCTGGCGATCCTGCATGTAGCCCACGAGGATACCGTCTTCGATCAACACGTTCTTGCCCGAGGGCGTTCCCTCGTCATCCACGGTGATGCTGCCGCGCCGGTCGGGAATGGTGCCGTCGTCCAGAACCGTTACGCCGGGTGCGGCGATGCGCTGGCCCATCAGACCGGCAAAGGCCGAACTGCCCTTGCGGTTAAAATCGCCTTCCAGCCCGTGGCCGATGGCCTCGTGCAGCAGGATGCCCGGCCAGCCGGGGCCGAGGACCACGTCCATCACGCCGGCAGGCGCCGCCTCGGCCTCGAGGTTCACCAGTGCCACGCGCAGCGCCTCGCGGGCCTTGGCCTGCCAGTCTTCGGGTGCGATCAGCCCGTCGAGCATGACGCGCCCGCCGCCGCCGACGCTGCCGGTTTCCCGGCGGCCGTCCTTTTCGACGATGACACTTATATTGAGACGAGTCATGGGCCGGGTATCGGAGACCTCGTGCCCGTCGGCCCGAAGGATCACGACCTCTTGCAGAGAGGCGGCGATGGTGGCGGTGACCTGCACCACGCGCGGGTCCATGTCGCGCAGGTAGGCGTCGATCTCGCGCAGGGTGTCGAGTTTTACCGGGAATTCATGACCGGCAATGGGGTCGGCGTCGGAATAGAGCCGCTTGTTGGTGGGCGAAGGGGCGTCGGCCATCGTCCCGCCGCCATCTCCCACGGCGAGGCGCGCGGTTTCGACGGCGCGGCCCATCGCGGCCTCTGAAATCTCGGACGAATGCGCATAGCCGGCCACCTCGCCCCGCACGGCGCGCAGGCCAAAGCCTTGGCCCGCGTCATAGGAGGCGGTCTTGACCCGGCCATCGTCGAACACGAGCGATTCCGCCCGGCGGCGCTCAAGGAAGAGCTCGCCATCATCCGCCCCGGCCACCGCTTCGCGCAGCTTGCCCAGCGCCGCCTCGCGCTCGATCTGGGTCTCGAAAGGGCGAAAAACGTCTGAAGTCATCTTGTTGCTCCTGCTCCGGGCGGTGGAAACGCCAATATTTTAACGGTTTCAAAAGCGTCCGTTTGCCGCAACGCATTTCCTTGTACGCCCCGTAAGAATATTGTTATTTACATCGCGAACAACGGGATTCCATGGCATGCGCCTTGGAACGTTCTGCTAAAGACAAAACCGAACTAACGGGATCAGGGTGCAACATGCGCAAATTCACCAGCTTTCTGGCGTCCATGATGGCCGCCGCAACGGCGCTTCCGGCGATGGCACAGGACAATCTGGAAATCATCGGCAAGCCTGAACAAGGCGCGATGGGCTTTCAACCGGCCGCCACGGAGCTGGCCCGCGACCTGCAATGGCTCGACGGCATGGTGCTGGTGATCATCACCGCGATCACCATCTTCGTCTGTGCGCTGCTGGTCTATTGCATTGTGCGCTACAACAAGAAGGCCAACCCAACACCGGCCAGCTTTACCCACAACTCGCCGATCGAGGTGGCGTGGACGGTCGTGCCGATCGTGATCCTGGTCTTTATCGCGGCGTTCTCGCTTCCGGTGCTGTTCAAGCAACAGGAAATCCCTGAGGGCGACGTCAACATCAAGGTCACCGGCTATCAGTGGTACTGGGGCTATGAATACATGGACCACGATTTCGCGTTCGACAGCTACATGATCGGCGCGCCCGCCACCGGCGGCGACAACCGCCTGACCGACGACGTCCGCGCGCAGTTGCAAGAGGCCGGCTATTCCGAGGACGAGTTCCTGCTGGCCACAGACACCGCCGTCGTCGTGCCCGTGGGCAAGACGGTCGTGATGCAGGTCACCGGCGCGGACGTGATCCACAGCTGGACCATCCCCGCCTTCGGTGTAAAGCAGGATGCCGTTCCGGGCCGGATTGCGCAGCTGTGGTTCAACGCCGAGAAGGAAGGCGTTTATTTCGGTCAATGTTCCGAATTGTGTGGCCAGGCGCATGCCTACATGCCGATCACCGTCAAGGTCGTCAGCCAGGAAGACTACGACGCGTGGCTTGAAGGCGCGATCGACGAATATGCCGGCGACCCGTCGACGCTGCCTGATCGCGTGAAACTGGCCTCCGCCGAGTAAAAGACAGCCGGGGCGCGCAGCACGCGCGCCCCATGCCATCCCCCGCAGGATGCGCCCCCGGGCGCATCCCGTGTTTCGGAGACACCATGAGCGACGCAAGTCTCAACACGACCAAGGTTCAGGGCTTCGAGGGCGAAGCCACCTTCGGCGATTTCTTCGCGCTGTTGAAGCCGCGCGTGATGACGCTGGTGGTGTTCACGGCCTTTGTCGGCCTGATCGCCGCGCCCGTGTCTGTGCACCCGGTGGTGGGTTTTGCCGCGATCCTGTTCATCGCCGTGGGCGGGGGCGCGTCGGGCGCGCTCAACATGTGGTGGGACGCCGATATAGACTCGGTGATGAAGCGCACCGCCAAACGCCCCATTCCGGCGGGCAAAGTCACGCGGGACGAGGCGTTCGCCTTCGGCATGGCGTTGTCGGGCTTCTCGGTCGTGATGCTGGGGCTGGCGACGAATCTGCTGGCGGCAGGGCTCTTGGCCTTCACCATCTTCTTCTACATTGTGATCTACACCATGTGGCTGAAACGCTGGACGCCGCAGAACATCGTGATTGGCGGCGCGGCGGGCGCCTTCCCCCCGATGATCGGCTGGGCCGCGGCCACCGGCTCGGTCTCGATCGAGGCGGTGCTGATGTTCTGCCTGACCTTCATGTGGACGCCGCCGCATTTCTGGGCCTTGGCGCTGTTCACCAAGATGGATTACGACAACGCGCAGGTGCCGATGCTGACCGTGACCCACGGCCGCCGGTCGACCCGCGTGCACATCCTGGTCTATACCGTGCTGCTGGCCGCACTGGCCATCGGGCTGGGGTTCACGAGCGTGGGCGGGCCGCTATACCTCGCAATTGCCGTGGTGCTGAACCTCAACTTCCTGAAAGGGGCCGTGGATATCTGGCGCCGGGACGAGGCCGCGTCGGAAGCCGACAAGTACCTTGCCGAGCGCAAGTTCTTCAAGGCGTCGCTGCTGTACCTTTTCGCCCATTTCGGCGCGATTGCCGCCGAGGCGCTGCTGGCGCCCTACGGTTTGGGAGGCTGGTAAACCATGTCCCTGTCGCGCCAACACGAAATGCACAAGCGCCGGTTTTCGCGCAACCTTGGCCTTGGCCTGGTACTGGCCGCTTTTGTCGCACTTGTCTTCGGGCTGACCATTGCCAAGGTCTCTGACGACGATTTCGCGGTGACGACAGAGGAGGCAAGCTGATGGCGATGGACCGGAATACCAAGACGGTGATGCGGCTGGTGGCGGTGGGCGTCACCATGGGCGCGCTGGCCTGGGCGTCGGTGCCGCTTTACGACTGGTTCTGCCGGGTCACCGGCTATGGCGGCGAGACCAACGTGGCCGATCTCGGCTCGGACGAGATCCTGGACCGGACGATCAAGGTGCGCTTCGACGCCAGCAACGAGCGCGGCTTTCCGTGGGAGTTCAAGCCGGTGCAGCGCGAGATGGAGATCCGAATCGGCGAGACCGGGCTGGCGTTCTATGAGGCTTACAACCCGACGGACAAACCTGTCGCAGGGTCGGCCAGCTACAACGTCACCCCGTTCGAGGCGGGCGGGTTCTTCACCAAGATCGATTGCTTCTGCTTCGAGCAGCAGGTGCTGCAACCGGGCGAGCGTGTGCAGATGCCGGTGACGTTTTTCGTCGATCCCGAGATTGTCGACGACCGTGATGCGAAGTACACCAAGACCATCACATTGGGTTATACGTTCTACGAGATCGACCTGCCCGAAGACGAAACGCAGGCCGCGCTCGACAAGAGCGAGACACCTGATAATACCGTGAACTGAGAGCCACCGACGAGGGACCAAGCCAGATGGCACATGAAAAAAATCACGACTACCACATTCTGAACCCCTCAATCTGGCCCCTGCTGGGCGCATTGGCCGGGTTCGTCATGCTGTTCGGCGCGGTCCTTTTCTTCCACGGCAGCGGGCCGTGGATGCTGCTGGCCGGCTTCGTGGGCGTTGCCTACGTGATGTTCGGCTGGTGGGCCGACACGATCAAGGAAAGCCATGCCGGCGATCACACGCCGGTGGTGCGGATCGGCCTGCGCTATGGCTTCATCATGTTCATCATGTCCGAGGTCATGTTCTTCGCGGCGTGGTTCTGGAGCTTCTTCAAGCACGCGATCTACCCGATGGGCGAGATGTCTCCGATCACCGATGGGGTCTGGCCGCCGGCGGGTATCGAGACGTTCGACCCCTGGCACCTGCCGCTGATTAACACGTTGATCCTGCTTTGCTCGGGCATGGCGGCGACCTGGGCGCACCACGCGCTGGTGCATGAAAACAACCGGAACGATGTTAAATGGGGCTTGACCATCGCCATCGCCCTCGGTGTGATCTTCACCGGGTTGCAGGCTTATGAATACAGCCATGCCGCCTTTGGGTTCTCGGGCAATATCTACGGCGCCAACTTCTTCATGGCGACGGGCTTTCATGGCGCGCATGTGGTGATCGGCACGATCTTCCTGTTCGTTTGCCTGATGCGGCTGATGCGGGGGCACTTTACGCCCGAAAAACACATCGGCTTCGAGGCTGCCGCCTGGTACTGGCACTTCGTCGACGTGGTGTGGCTGTTCCTGTTCGCCGCGGTCTACATCTGGGGCGGCTGAAGAATTTTCGTACGAAAATTCTCTACCTCCGGCGGGGATATTTAAAGCCAGAGGAAGATGCGGAGGGGGTGCCTTCCGCATTTTCGCGTCAGATGGGGTGTCATGCAAAGAAACCTGCTCCTTCCGCTGATCTTCGGCCTGGCCGGTGCGGCCGTGCTGGTCTGGTTGGGCGTGTGGCAAATGCAGCGGCTGGAGTGGAAGGAAGGCATCCTGTCCCGGATCGAGACGCGCATCGCCGCCGAGCCTGTGGCGCTGCCCGCAAGTTTCGATCCCGAGGCCGACAGGTACCTGCCGGTTACCGTGACCGGGCAATTCGGCGAAGGTGCGCTGCGCGTGCTGGTGAGCCGCAAGCAGGTCGGCGCGGGATACCTGGTGATCTCGCCCTTCGAGACCGAGGCGGGGCGGCGCATCCTCGTGGATCGCGGCTTTATCCGGCAAAGTGAAACGCTAGAGGCTGCGCCGGGTGATGAGGTGACCGTCACCGGCAACCTGCACTGGCCCGACGACCGCAACAGTTCGACGCCCGAAAACGATATCGAGGGCAACACGTGGTTCGCGCGGGACCTGGGCCAGATGGGCGACGTGCTGGACACCGAGCCGGTACTGTTGGTGGCGCGTGAATTGTCGCAACCAGAGGATTCCGTGACGCCCTTGCCGGTGGACACCGCGCACATTCCGAACGATCACTTGCAATACGCGATCACGTGGTTCTCGCTGGCCGCCATCTGGCTGGCGATGACCGCCTTCTATATCTTCCGCGGCCGTGGCGCCGCAAAAGGACTGGACCGATGAAATACATCTCGACCCGGGGCAACGCGCCCGTCTTGAGTTTCGAGGAAGCCATGCTGACCGGGCTGGCGCGGGACGGAGGGCTGTATCTGCCCGAGAGCATCCCGACGCTTTCGGCGGACGACATCAAGGCGCTGCACGGGGCCAGTTACGAAGAGGCGGCGTTTCGCATCATGCGGCCTTTCATCGGCGACGCCTTTACCGACGATGAGTTCCGCGAAATCATCGCGCGCACCTATGCGGGCTTCGGACACGCCGCCCGCGCGCCGCTAAAACAGCTGGATGCCGGGCACTTCCTGCTGGAACTGTTCAATGGGCCGACGCTCGCGTTCAAGGATTTCGCGATGCAGCTGATCGGCCAGCTGTTCGAGGCGTCGCTAAAGCGCTCGGGCGACCGGGTTTGCATCGTGGGCGCCACCTCGGGCGACACTGGCTCGGCCGCGATCGAGGCGTTCCGGGGGCTGGACAAGGTGGATGTGTTCATCCTCTACCCCCATGGCCGGGTCAGCGAGGTGCAGCGCCGGCAGATGACCACGCCCGCCGAGGACAACGTGCACGCCATCGCCGTCGACGGCGATTTCGACGCCTGCCAGGCGCGGGTGAAGGACATGTTCAACGATTTCCAGTTCCGCGATGCGGTCCGTCTGGCCGGCGTGAACTCGATCAACTGGGCGCGGGTGTTGGCGCAGGTGGTCTATTACTTCACCTCCGCCGTGTCGCTGGGCGCGCCGGAGCGCAAGGTGAGCTTCACCGTGCCCACGGGCAATTTCGGGGATATCTTCGCGGGCTACATCGCCAAGCGCATGGGCTTGCCCATTGACCAGCTGATCGTCGCCACCAACCAGAACGACATCCTGCATCGCTGCCTTACAACGAGCGAGTACAAGCCTGACGGCGTGATCCCCTCGATCAGCCCATCGATGGATATCCAGGTCAGCTCGAATTTCGAGCGGGCGCTCTACTATGCCTATGATCAGGATGGCGCCGCCGTGGCGCAGCTGATGGACGAGTTGAAAGCCGGCGGTTTTTCGGTCAGCCAGGGCGCGCTTGAGGCGCTGCGGGAAATCTTCGCCTCGGGCCGTTGCGCCGAGGACGAGACCCGCGCGACGATCCTGGAGACGTGGAACGCCGCCGGGGAACTTCTGTGCCCGCATTCCGCCGTCGGCGTGAAGGTGGCCGAGGAGATGCGCGACGCGGCCACGCCGATGATCACGCTGGCCACGGCGCACCCGGCGAAATTTCCGGCGGCGGTGGAAGAGGCCAGCGGCCAACATCCCCCCTTGCCGGACCGCATGGCCGACCTGTATGAGCGGTCGGAACGCGTGACGCGGGTCGAGAACGACCTTGCCGCCATCGAAACCCTCATCAAGGACCGCATCCCGAATTGACCGTCAACCTGACCACTCTCGACAACGGATTTCGCATCGTCACCGAACACATGCCGGGCCTGCAATCGGCCGCCATCGGCGTGTGGGTTCTGGCCGGGGCCCGGCACGAGGACGCCGCGCAGAACGGTATCGCGCATTTTCTCGAACACATGGCCTTCAAGGGCACCGAGCGGCGCAACGCGTTGGAGATTGCCGAGGCGATAGAGGATGTGGGCGGCTATATAAACGCCTATACCAGCCGCGAGGTGACGGCCTATTACGCCCGCGTGCTGGCCGATGACGTGCCGCTGGCGCTGGACGTGGTGGCCGATATCCTGCGCAACCCGGTTTTCGATGCGCGCGAGATCGAGGTCGAGCGCGGGGTGATCCTGCAGGAGATCGGGCAGGCGCTGGATACGCCCGACGACATCATCTTCGACTGGTTGCAGGAGCAGGCCTATCCCAACCACCCGCTGGGCCGCACGATCCTGGGCCCCGAGGACCGCGTGCGCAGCTTTTCGCGCGATGACCTGACGCGCTTCGTCGATCAGCGCTATCGCCCGGGGCAGATGATCCTGTCCGCTGCCGGTGCCGTGGATCACGATGCGCTGGTCAAGCTGGCCGAAGAGGCGTTCGGCGACATGCAGCCCTCCAACACCGTCGCGCCACCGGCGGCCAAGTTCGCCGGGGGCGAGACGCGCACCGTGCGCACGTTGGAACAGGCGCATTTCGCCATGGCGTTCGAAAGCTCGAACTACTCCAGCCCCGACATTCACACCGCGCAGATCTATGCCTCGGCGCTGGGCGGTTCGATGTCCTCGCGCCTGTTCCAGGAAATTCGCGAGCGGCGGGGGCTGTGCTATACGATCTTTGCGCAGGCCGGGGCCTATGCGGATACCGGGATGCTTACGATCTATGCCGGCACTTCGGCGGACGAGATGGAAAGCCTTGGCCGGCTGACGGTGGACGAGATGAAGCGCGCCGCCGAAGATTTCAGCCAGGCCGAGCTGGACCGCGCGCGGGCGCAGATGAAGGCCGGGTTGCTGATGGGGCTGGAAAGCCCGTCGAACCGGGCCGAACGCTCGGCGCGGATGATGCAGATCTGGGGCCGGGTGCCGGACCTTGACGAGGTGGTGGAGCGGATCGACGCGGTCACGCTTGCAGATCTCAAATCGCATGCCGAGGTGATCGCAACGCAAGCACCCGCTGCGCTGGCGCTTTACGGGCCCGTGAGCCATGCGCCGTCCTTGCAGACCTTGCAGGAAAGGCGCGCGGCCTGATGTTCCTGCCGCGCCGGAAGATCCGGATCGAGACGGAACGCCTGACCCTGCGTCAGCCCGTCCTGACCGACTTCCGCGACTGGTCAACCCTGCGCGAAAGCAGTGCCGATTTCCTGACCCCGTGGGAGCCGCAATGGGCGGCCGACCACCTGTCGCGCAAGGGCTTCGCCAACAGGGTCTACTGGTCGCAGCGGTCGATCTCGTCAGGCTCGGCGGTGCCGCTCTTCCTGTTCCGGCGCGAGGACGACGCGCTGGTGGGGGCGATCACGCTGGACAATATCCGCCGCGGCCCGGCACAGGCGGGCACGCTGGGGTACTGGACCGGCCAGCCCTATGCGCGAAAGGGCTACATGCGCGAGGCCTTGCAGGCGGTGTCGCATCACGCGTTCGAGCGGCTGGACCTGTCGCGGCTGGAGGCGGCCTGCCTGCCGGAAAACGCGCCCTCGCGGCGACTGCTGGAAAGCTGCGGGTTCAAGTATGAGGGCGTGGCGCAGAGTTACCTGCAGATTGCCGGGCGCTGGCGGACACATGTTCTTTACGCCGCGCTGCGCGGGGATCGGCGCGGGCGCACGGATGTGGGGTAGGGCGGCCAGGCTCTGATAGCCGCGCGAATGCCAGCCAAGGGGGGGCGGCCCCCCTTTCGGCGATTGCGTGCAATCGCCTTTCGGTCAGCGGGCGATCGCGCGGCGGCGCTGCTTTGCAGCGCCTCTGTCCCGCGCGGTCGCAACATTCGCCTGCTACGCACAAAAAGAGGGGCGCCCAAAGGCCCCCCTCATCACTCGTTACATCCCCAATACACTCGTTACCCAACTGGACAACAGGGATACTCGTTACGTAATCGTCGCCTTAGCGCGCCTGTGCGATGGCCAGCGCGGTGAAACCGCCCATGCCCAGATCGGCCTGCATCATCGCCTCACCCGTTTCCAGGTTGATGGTGTAGAAGCCGGCGCTGTCTGCGCCTTCCATCTGCAGGATGGCATAGGCCATGTCTTCGCCCTCGGACGGTGACATGATGTCGAACCCGCCCCAGTCGCTCAGGTCCACGGCTTCGCCGTCGACGGTGATTTCGGCGATGGTTTCCAGCGTGCCTTCGTTATTGGCCAGGCTGACCAGCGAGTCCGTCTCGGCGTCGAGCGCGTATTGAAACGTGCTGCCGGCGGTCTCGCCATTGATTGCGTTGGTATAGGCGTTGGCATAGATCACCGGGTCGGCGCTGGCATTGGCATCGCCCTCGGCATAGGCCAGATCATTGACGCGCACGACCTTGCCGGCCTTGTCCTCGGCGCTGAAATCCTTGGGGAAATAGACCAGGTTGTCTTCTTCCGACGAGACGGCGCGGACGGCGTCGATCTTGTTGTTGAAGTCGAACGCGACCTTCGAGCCGTCGGCCACCATCGCGTCTTCGTTGAACGACGCTTCGAGATCGGTCATTTCACCGCTCGCGGGGTCGATGGTGACGACCATGCCGTTCTTGAAGCCCAGCAGTTCGCCGGTGACCGGGCGCCATGCGATGGCATCCAGCGACTCGCTCAGGTCCATGGTCTGCACGTCGGTGGGCGACGTGATGTCGGCCATGGAAACAAGGGTCATGCCGTCATTGGCAAGGGCAAAGCCCATATCTGCACTGTCGCTTTGCGCGAGGGCGGCGCCCCCCAGCATAGACAGGGCGGAAACAGCGGTAATGGTACGAGTATACATGGTGTTCCTCTCTCTCTTTTTTAGCTTACGCAACCAGTCCTTTTGGCCGGCGCTTGACCAGAAACACGGATGGTGAGCGAGAGAAGTTTCAGAGCGCTCGGATTTATTTCCTCACTACACGTTCGCGGTTTCACACAGAGGTGTTGGCGGTCCTGTTGAAGCGCATGGGAAGGCTGTGTAGCCTTGGGCAACTCACAACGGAGAGCTGCATCATGTCATTCCGCGCCTTTATGACTGCCACGCTGGCCGTGTTCAGCCTGTCAGGCCACGCCATGGCCGCGCCCGATACCGTGCCGTTGACCGGCGATATCACGTTGGGCGGCGGCGATTTCAGCACCGGCGGCGGGATCACCGTGGCGGTCGAGCCGCGCCGTGCCATCGACGGGCAGCTGGCGCTCTGCGGCGTCTGGGCGCAAAGCGAGCGGCTGACAGCCTATGTGCGCCCGCATGTGCGCGACCTTCTGGCACCCGGATCGCTGGCCGTGGATGGGGAGGTGGTGCTGCACGATCTCAGGGTGTTCAACGAGGTTGCGCCTGCCGAGAGCTATGTCGGCGCCCCGGCCACCTGCATGGGCACGGGCCTGCCGTATCGAGCCGCGGCCAGCGTTGAAATCCGCATTCCGCGCCGTGCGGTGGTGCGCGAGCGCGACAGCGACGGCACCGGAGCCGAGATCTGGTTCATGCCGGCGACGGGCGAGAACCTCGCGCTGACCTCCGGCTCTATTCTGCCGGCACGCTGGACGCGCTTTACCTCGCCCGGCAATCAGTACGACACCACGCGCCCCGAAGAGAACCCGTCGCAGGACTGAGCGTCGCGACCCGCGTCATCCCGATTGAAAAACCCTGGGCGATGGGGCAATATCACCCGTATTGAAGGTTAACGAAACGGTGCGGCCAAGACGGGGCAAACCCGCGATCCCGCCGCCACCTCGAGGACAGAGCAGGACAGTCCTGATGAAAAAGCTATTGATGACGTTCGTGGCCGTCGGCCTTGCCGGTTGTGGCCAGCCAGACCGCTTCGACGGGCGCAGCGGATCGGTCAGTCGGGCCGCGCCGATGGCGTCGGGCCCCATTTCCAACGCTTGCATTGCGTCGGACCGCAAGTCGCGGTCGCGCGCGCTCTGCGGCTGTATCCAGGCAGCGGCGGACCAGACGCTGAACCCGTCCGACCAGCGCCGCGCGGCGGCGTTCTATCGCGACCCGCACAAGGCCCAGGAAATTCGCCAGTCGGACCGGAGCCGGGATGAAAGCTTCTGGAAAGCCTATCGCGCCTATGGCGAACGCGCCGAGCGGCTGTGCCGATGAGCGGGTTGTTCGACTTTCTGACCGAACTTCCCCCCTATGACGACAACGCGACCACGATCTATCGGCTGAACCAGCGGCACAAGCTGATCATCGACCCGTTTCTACCGCAGATAGAAGGCGCCCGCGTTCTGGACATCGCCGCCCATGACGGGCGGTGGTCCTACGCGCTGGCGGCCGCCGGCGCGTCCGAGGTCGTGGGGGTCGAGGCCCGGCCCGAGCTGGTGGCGCGGTTCGATGCTTTCCCGGACACGGAGTTCACACCGCGCGTGCGGCTGACCTGCGGCGATCTTTTCGCCGATCTCGAAGCGCGGGGCGCGGCGGGCGAACGGTTCGACGTGGTGGCGCTTTACGGCATCTTCTACCACGTGATGGATCACTTCCGCCTGCTGTCACTCATCCGGGCGTTGCAGCCCGAACTGGTGATCATCGACAGCGAGTTCATCGTGCTAGACAACGCCATGATCCAGGTTCTGAAGGAAGAAGTGTCCAACCAGCTTAACGCGGTGACCGAGGTCGAGGGGCGCAGCCACACTGTTGTTGGCGTGCCGTCACGCAAGGCCACCGACTTCATGGCCGAGGCGTTGAATTACGAGGCCACATGGATCAACCACGACCTTATTCTGGGCGAGGACCGGCGCGGGATGCACGACTATTTCCGCGACGGGCGCAAGGTGCGTCATGTCTGCGCGCTGAGCCCGGCGGAGCAGGGCTGACCGGCACCGCGGGGCGCGCGAAAATGCGCATTTTTGCCGCCATTCTCTGCGCAGAAGATGGGCTCGCTCACGCCTTCAGCCGATAGCCCTTGCGGAACAGCGCCCAGGCCAGCAGAGACACCGCCACTGTCGAGCCCAGCACGATCGCCGCGCCCAGCGACACGCTGCTGTCCGAGACGCCGATCATGCCATAGCGCCCGCCGTCCATCAGGTAGAAGACGGGGTTCACGTGGCTGATCGTGTAGAGCGCACCGGGCAGCGCCTCGACCGAGTAGAACGTGCCCGACAGGAACGCGAGCGGCGTGACGATGAAGTTGGTGATCGCGGCCATCTGGTCGAATTTCTGTGCGAAGATGCCCGCGACCATGCCAAGCGCGCCCAGAAACGCCGCGCCCAGCGTCACGAAGCCCAGCCAGATCAACGGATGCGCCGGCACGATCCCCAAAAACAGCGCCAGCCCCACGGCGATGGCCAGCGCCACCAGCACGCCCCGCGCCACGGCCCCTGCGAGGTAGCCCAGTACCAACTCGGCCGGCGACAGGGGCGGCATAAGCGTATCGACGATATTGCCCTGCACCTTTGAAATCACGATGGACGAGGACGTGTTGGCGAAACTGTTCTGGATCACCGTCATCATCAGGATGCCGGGCGCGATGAAGGTGGTGAAATCCACGCCCATCACGTCGCCCCGTCGCTCTCCGATGGCGATGGAAAAGATTACCATGAAAAGCCCCGCCGTCGCCAGCGGCGCCATCAGCGTCTGCGTCCAGACGGCCAGAAAGCGCTGTGTTTCGCGCTTGGCCAGCGTGGCCAGCCCAAGCCAGTTGACCCGCCCGAAGCGGCGGCTGCCCATTTCGTGGAATTCCTGCATCTCTGCCTCGATTGTCGTCTCGCGGTGCCTTGTAACTCAACGCCCAGTGATTAGAATAGGGCAACTGGAAAAAAGACCACGCCCTCGGTGCACCGGCGGCGTGTTGAACCAATGAAAGGTGGCTCATGTCCTGGAGTGACGAGCGCGTCGAACTGCTGAAGAAGATGTGGAGCGAGGGCCAGTCGGCCAGCCAGATCGCCAAGGAACTGGGTGGCGTGACCCGCAACGCGGTGATCGGCAAGGTGCACCGCCTTGGCCTGTCGAACCGCAGCGGATCGGGCAACGGGGCTGCGGCCTCGGAAAGCACGGCCAAGCCCAAACCCGCGCCCAAGGCCAAGCCCGCTCCCAAAGCCAAGCCTGCTGCGCCGAAGCCCGAGGCGAAGCAGCCCGAGCCCAAGGAAGAGCCGGCGCCCACAGCCGCGGCGAGCCGCGTCAAGGCGATCATCCCCGCGGGCCAACCCTTGCCGCCGCAGCCGTCTGCGAACGAGATCGACCCCGAGGCGTTGGCCAAGGTCAGCGAGATCGAGAAGAAGGCGAAGAAGCTGTCGCTTATGGAATTGACCGAGCGGACCTGCAAGTGGCCCGTGGGCGACCCGGCGACGTCGGATTTCTGGTTCTGCGGTCTGCCGGTGAAATCCGGCAAGCCCTATTGCGAGGCCCATGTCGGCGTCGCGTTCCAGCCCATGAGCTCGCGCCGCGACCGCAAACGGTAGGGCTCAGTCCGGCTCGCGCAGCCACCGGGGCCGCAGCACCATGACGGTGGGCTGGCCCGGAAGCGTATCGAGCGACACGGTCAGTGCACTGTTCTCGGTGCGCACGACGGCGAATTCCTCTTCCATCGCTGCCAGAAACGCCTGAAGCGTGCCGTCGCCGAACCAGTGCATCGGAATGACGATGGACGACCGCAGGCGTTTGACCGTCTCGATCATCCGCGGCAGGGGCAGCGTGTAGCCCCCGTCGACCGGCGCCAGCAACACATCGACCCGGCCCAGGGCCGCGAATTGCTCGTCCGTTGGCATGTGGTGCAGGTGACCCAGATGGCCGATGCACAACCCCGCCGTCTCGAAGACGAAGATCGAGTTGCCCTCGGGCTCCGCCGGCGCGCCATAGCGCGAGCGAATATCGGTCGAGACATTGCGGATCACCATGTCGCCCAGATCGACATAATGATCGATCCCTTCGCCATGCTCTTCCCCCCAGCCGGGCAGGACGTTGGGGATGCCGGGATCGGGGAAGGGCGTCCAGTGGGTTTCGTGCGCGTGGTTCATCGTCACGACATCGGGCAGGAAATCCACGTTGCCGATAAAGCCGGTGAAATCGGTGACCGCGCTGGTTCCGTTATGGGCCTGGATCAGGAATGACGCGTGGGCGATGTAATGAATGCGCACCCTGTCCTGCGGCACCGGATCCCGAAAACTGGCCTTTTGAATATATTCGAGCCCCGGTGCGGATTGCGCGATGGACAGGCAATGGCTGGGCTTGCGCTCGGCCTCCTGCGCCACGGCAGGGGTGGTGAGAGCGGCGAGCAAAAGGGCGAGACGGACCATCGGCAGTACCTCCTGCCGAGAAGTGTAGCGCATGGCGCGCGAAAGTCAGCTTTGCGCCAGCGCGGCGGTAACGCCGAGCCGCGCGATGCCTGTTTCAGAAGCATATAGATGGCGCGTTGTCCGTGGCGGCGTGCCCACGAGCAGGAGATCCCGGATCAAGTCCGGGATGACGTCGCGCCAAGTACGCCCCTCATCGCAGGATCTCGAACCCGTCCTGCTCCGGCGCCTCGGCGGGTTCCGGCTCCACCCGCGCGACCTTGGCCGCCGGTGGGCCTTTTTCCATCGCGCGCAGCATATCTGCCACTGCCTCTTCCGGCCCCGTCAGAGCGGCCCGGACCGACCCATCGGCCTCGTTGCGGACCCAGCCGCGCAGACCGCGCGACTTCGCCTCTTCCTGCGTCCAGGCGCGGTAGTTCACGCCCTGCACCTTGCCGGTCACCAGAACGCCGGTCAGTGTCGTTTCGTTATGCATGGTCGCCTCCTGTTCTGGGAAATGACATAGGGCGTTTCGCGCTCATGTCCCGCGTGCTCAAGCCACCTTGACCACCCCCCAAATCCCCTACATACCAACCGCATGACACCGCTTTCGCATATCCGCAATTTCTCCATCGTGGCGCATATCGACCACGGCAAATCGACGCTGGCCGACAGGCTGATCCAGGCCACCGATACGGTGCCCGACCGGGACATGAAGGAACAGCTTCTGGACGCGATGGATATCGAGCGCGAGCGCGGCATCACCATCAAGGCCAACACCGTGCGCATCGAGTATACCGCGCTCGATGGCGAGGATTACGTGCTGAACCTGATCGACACGCCCGGCCACGTCGATTTCGCCTACGAGGTCTCGCGCTCCATGCGGGCGGTCGAGGGCTCGCTGCTGGTCGTGGATTCCACCCAAGGGGTCGAGGCGCAGACCCTGGCCAATGTCTACCAGGCGATCGACGCCGATCACGAGATCGTCCCCGTTTTCAACAAGATCGACCTGCCGGCCTCGGATATCAGCCGCGTGGCCGAGCAGGTCGAGGACGTGATCGGCATCGACGCCTCGGGCGCGATCCCGGTGTCGGCCAAGACGGGCGAGGGCATCCGCGAGGTGCTGGAAGCCATCGTCACCCTGCTGCCGCCGCCCACGGGCACCCGTGACGCGCCGCTGAAGGCGATGTTGGTGGACAGCAAGTACGACCAGTACCTGGGCGTGATCTGTATCATACGGATCATCGACGGTGTCCTGAAGAAGGGCGACCGCATCCGCATGATGAAGACCGGCGGCACCTATGACGTGGACGATATCGGCGTCTACCGCCCGTCGATGAAGGCGGTCAAGGAGCTGGGGCCGGGCGAGATCGGCTATCTCAACGCTTCCATCAAGCAGGTGCGCGACACCCGCGTGGGTGACACGATCACGCTGGAGAAGAACCAGACGCCCGAGCCCTTGCCCGGCTTCAACCCGTCACAGCCGGTGGTCTTCTGCGGGCTTTTCCCCGTGGATTCGGCGGAGTTCGAGGATTTGCGCGATGCCATCGAGAAACTGGCGCTCAACGACGCGTCGTTCAGCTACGAGATGGAAAGCTCCACCGCGCTGGGCTTCGGGTTCCGCTGCGGGTTCCTGGGGCTTTTGCACCTAGAGGTCGTCCGCGACCGGATTGAGCGGGAATACGATATCGAGCTCATTACCACGGCGCCCTCGGTGATCTACCACGTCTATATGAAGGACGGCACGCAGATCGACCTGCACAACCCCGCCGACATGCCCGACCCGTCGGTCGTGGCCCATGTGGAGGAGCCGCGCATCAAGGCGACGATCCTGGTGCCCGACGAGTTTCTGGGCGACGTGCTGAAGCTCTGCCAGGACCGGCGGGGCATCCAGCTTGACCTGACCTATGCCGGCAGCCGTGCGATGGCGGTCTATGACCTTCCGCTGAACGAGGTGGTGTTCGACTTCTACGACCGGCTGAAATCCGTGACGCGGGGCTATGCCTCTTTCGATTATCAGCTTGAAGGCTACCGCGAGGACAACCTGGTGAAGATGTCCGTGTTGGTGAATGACGAGCCTGTCGACGCGCTGTCGATGATGGTCCACCGCGACAGGGCCGAGATGCGCGGGCGGGCGATGTGCGAAAAGCTGAAGGACCTGATCCCGCGCCACATGTTCAAGATCCCGATCCAGGCGGCCATCGGCGGCAAGGTGATCGCGCGAGAAACTTTGTCGGCCCTGCGCAAGGACGTGACGGCGAAGTGCTATGGCGGCGACGCCAGCCGGAAACGCAAGCTGCTGGACAAGCAGAAGGCGGGCAAGAAGAAGATGCGCCAGTTCGGGAAGGTGGATATCCCGCAGGAGGCGTTCATTAGCGCATTAAAAATGGACAGCTGAGGCTGACCGTTTTTGATGCGAGTGTGCGGAAGCGATTGGCGCAGCCAATTGCGTGCCCACCCCGGTGAAAAGATAAAATAAAGCGCTGAAGATGGATAATTGAATGTCTGCCTTCGCGGTCAACCTCACTCGCTCACACCCTGCCCGGCGCTTTGTTCGCTCTTGAACGCGTTGATCTGAAACTCTTCTTTCCAGCGTTCATGTTCGAGCAGCCGGCGATTGTGGCGGGTGCGCGAGGCGCTTTCGGCGAGCGTCAATCCGTAATCCTTGGAAATGTTCATGCAATAGGACATGTATTCGAGCACCGAGAATTGCGAGCTGCCTTGCTCCTGCGCCGAGACCTGCAGCACGTCTTCGCCGTTTGAACTGGTGTAGTACTCGCCCATCTTCGTGCTAGCGTTGATGCATAGCTCCAGCGGCACGATGAAGTTCAGCGTCAGCAGCAGGTCCGTCATCTGTTCTTCGTAGAAATCCTCGTCCACCGCGCTGTTCATCCGCGCTTCGCACAGCCTGAACATGCCGTCCCGGATGGCCTGGATTCCTTGCGTCCGGCGAAACAGGGCCTGGGTCCGCGGATCGGTCAGGATGCCTATGCCCGCATCGCCGTTGTTCTGGCCGGATTTGAATGCGACGTCCGCAACGAGGCTGGTCGCGATGGTCGATGCCGCGTCCGGCGACGGCTCGGCGCACATGAAGCCGTCCTTGACGATGATCGACCTTTTGGAGCCGTCCACGGTCAGTGTGTTGGCTTGTTCCAGATCGTGTTCGATAACCTTGTACGAGGTGTGAAACTGCAGGAAGTATGGCAGGAAGTAGGTCGCACCAATGCACATGAAAAGGACGAGCAGCCAGGTTAACGTGTTGAATTTGAAATTTTCTTTTGAAAACATGGTCGGGCCTTTCGTAATACGGATGTGTATCGATCAAGGGCTTTTCAGTTTCTCGATAGCTTCGAATTTACGTTCTTCATGTCCCTTCTTGATCTGGTCCGAGAACAGGTCGTCGGAATTCATGTCGTAGAAATCGTCCACAGACTGCAGGGGGCGCATGACTTCGAGGCTCTGCTTAGCAGGGTCGTCCTTGCGCTTGCGCCACTTCTGGTAGGCTTCGACTTTCTCAAGACAGGCCGCATCGCACTCTTGCGAGGCTGCGACTTGTGGGAAATGGAGAGCGGTAATCAAACAAATCAAAACAATACGCATTAGAAACCTCGCTTGAAAAGGAAGTTCGTCTTGCAAAGACAATTTATAGGTGAAAACGCGGGAAATTTCAATCTTTAACGGCGTTGGCCGGAGAAACCGCCTCGGAAGTGACGGCGCACGATGTGCGGGTGAGCGTCGCTTTGCTCGCCTGAAAGCACAAATCGCACCATCCGGCGCGCTCTGCATGTTTTGAAGTTATCGGACGAACCCGGCCGTCCGATCTGAATGCTTAACCCCGCGGCGCGGCTCTCATCGCGGCCCGCACTTCCTTCGCCAGCGCGATCGGGTTGTCCACCAGCCGCGGATCGCGGCAGATGTAGTTGGCGATACTGGTCGCCTCCTGCTAGCTGTAGCCCGCCTGAACCAGCGAGTTGACGAAGTTCGGGTTCGCCTTGTCCCAGATCACTTCGTTCCACGGTCCACGATAGCAGCTGACGAGGATGTAAGTATCGGCCTTTGCAGTATCGGCCATAACGAGAAAGGCCGCGGCAGCGGCGCATAAAGTTGTTTTAAGCATGGGTCCCCACCAAGGTGATGAATACTCCGACGATACCACGTGAGTCGCGCTCATCTGAGTCAATTTTAGTAAAGAGGTTAATTTGCAACTGCAGAATCTGGGCCGCCGCGCCCGCTCTCGTCAGAATTGCGGTTATCCCGACTTAAAGGGGCCGGAACATTTGACTTTCTGTACTTATCCACCGGAAATCCACCGGCGATATCAACAGGTTATCCCCAAGAAATTTCGATGCCGCAGTGCTTTTTTCTTGCCCGACGGTAGTTTCAGGTGTGTCATTCCAATGACTGCAGCGGGTCACAGATCCGACGCAGCGCCGCAAAGGCCCCTCGGGACCGGCGCGGGCGGAACCGGGGGCCGCAAGACCTTAACGACCGCTCAAGTCAGTTCAGGCCGATGCTCGGGGATGCCGCGCCTTTCGAGGCAAGGTTGACCTGCGTATCGCCGGGTCGATGCAAACGAACGCGGGCCTGTCCCGTGTTCGCGGCCAAGGTGCTTTCGGGCGCCAAGGCGGCCATGTCCGGCGACGGATGTGGAACGATGTCGTTGCCCTCGGGTGACGAGATCGCCAAGGGCCTCTTCGAGGCCGGCGGCAAAGCTGGGCCGGATGCCCCTTGGGGTGGTCAGTTCGGCAAAGGCGTCAGGGTGCGGGGTGACCCCCGCGATGCAAAGACCGCGTCTGAGCACCTGGCGCCTTAACTTCTTCCGATGCGCCGGATGGCAGTAGGTCGGAACGCGAACGGGGTCCGTGGCCAATGGCCGCCGGACCCCGCTGTCAGTGATGCTACCGCGTCTAACACCTGTGCCATTGCGATATAGCGCGCTGTGCCATCGGTCAACCAGGTCTGGTGGCGGGGATGGCAGATTTCACCATATCTTCGTAATTCGGCCACAGGGCATGTGACCCAGATCAAGGCGCGTGGGCGCGCGGGGCGCTATGCAGGGCACGCGCAACATTTCCACTCGGAGACACACCATGATCTGGTTGATGGTTATCTTGCATGTTTTTATCGGATCCACCCTGGCAGGCTCGTTCGTCATCGCCGCCCTGGCCATGGGCTATGACACGCTGACGCCGATCCTTGTCACCGCCACGGCGGGGTTCGTAGTGGCTTTCCCGGTGTCGTGGATCGTGGCGAAACAGCTGTATCAGGCCCGCTGACGCCGGGGATTTCGCACCGACGCGATGCCACCCGGATACCGACGCTATACCGACGCGGTATTTTCCAGCCATCCCCGCACGGCGGATTCAAACTCGCGCGGCCGCTCGGCATGCAGCCAGTGGCCCGCGTCCTTGATCTTGATGAAGGTCGCGTCGGGGAACAGGTCCTTGATATGGGCGCGATACTCTCGCGCGACGTAGTCGGAATTCGCACCGGACAGAAACAGCGTCTTGCCGTCGAACCGGTTGTCCAAGTCGGGAAAGCTGAGGATTTTCGGCATCTCCGCCTCGAGCGTGTCGAGGTTGAGGCGCCATTTTTTCTCTTTCACGTCAAGCGATTGCGTGAAGAAGGGAATGAGCGCCGGGTCATCGACGACGCCTTTCAACTGCGCCTCGGCGTCTGATCGCTTGGTGATCGCCGACAGATCCACGCGGCGCATCGCGTCGATATACTGCGCCTGGCTGTGGCCATAGCTGACGGGCGCGATGTCGGCCACGATCAGCCGGTGCACAAGGTCGGGCCGGGTCAACGCCAGCACCATCGCCGCCTTGCCGCCCATGGAATGGCCGAGCACGTCGATCGGACCGTCAGCTTCGGCCTCGATCACCTCGGCGAGGTCAGCGGCCATGTCCTCGTAAGAATGCTCGGAAAACCAAGGGCTTGTGCCATGATTGCGCATGTCGACGGCCATGACCGCGCCCCTGTCGGACAGTCGTTTGGCGATGACGCCCCAATTGCGGCCCGAACCATAAAGGCCGTGGGCGATAAGAAGCGGCGGTGCATCGCCGTCCGAGGCGTGGTGAATGACGTTCAGCATGGCACAAGCCAATACACGCCATTGCCCCCGCAATCAATTGCGCCTAGTGTGCGCCGCCGAGGAGTGGCTTAAGTGATTGATCGCAAACAATTTGGCACACGGCGCGAGGCGCTTGAAAAGCAGCTTCACGAAAAGCTGGGGCTTCGTGGCAAGACCCTTGGCACGCGGCTGCGCCGCGCCGGGCGGCTGTTGCCCAAGCGGCTTCGGGACGAAGGCCGGTACCTGGTGGAAGCAGAGCGGAAATTGGCGCATCCGCGCTTGGCCACCCAGGTGGATGAGGCGCGTGTAGAGAAGGCGTTCGAGGCTTTGGAGACCCACCTGAAATCCATCGACGCGGCGGACCGGCGGCGCAGCCGGCTGATCCACTGGCTGGCCGGTTTGGTATTCAACCTATTGATTCTGGCCGCAGTTGTACTGATCGCGCTGCGCTGGCAGGGCGTCATATAAGAACCCGCGCAAGCAAAGGCTTACGCGGGTTCCAGGATCGGTCAGGCCGAGATCAGAGGTTCGGGTAAAGCGGGAAGCGAGCGCAAAGGTCCGCGACCTCGGTTTTCACTTTCGCCTCGGCATCGCCGTTGCCGTCCTCACCATTGGCTGCAAGCCCGTCGACCACCTCGACGATCCAGTCGGCGATCTGGCGGAATTCCTCCTCGCCGAAACCACGGGTCGTTCCGGCGGGCGAGCCGAGACGGATGCCGCTGGTGACGGTGGGTTTCTCGGGGTCGAAGGGCACGCCGTTCTTGTTGCAGGTGATGTGGGCACGGCCCAGCGACTTCTCTGTCGCGTTGCCTTTGACGCCCTTGGGCCGCAGGTCGACCAGCAGGACGTGGGTGTCGGTGCCGTGGGTCACGGTATCCAGCCCGCCCTTGATCAGTTGGTCGCTCATCGCCTGCGCGTTGGTGATGACCTGCTGGATATAGGACTTGAACTCGGGCCGCAGTGCTTCGCCAAAGGCGACGGCCTTCGCGGCGATCACATGCATCAGCGGCCCGCCCTGGATGCCGGGGAAGATGGCCGAGTTGAACTTCTTCGCCAGCGCCTCGTCATTTGTGAGGATCATGCCGCCACGCGGGCCCCGCAGGGTTTTGTGCGTGGTCGTGGTTGCGACATGCGCGTGCGGGAAGGGCGAGGGGTGCAGACCCGCAGCCACTAGACCCGCAAAGTGGGCCATATCCACGTGCAGATAGGCGCCAACCATGTCGGCAATCTCGCGCATGCGGGCGAAGTCGATCTGGCGCGGCACGGCGGAGCCGCCGGCGATCAGCAGCTTGGGCTGATGTTCCTTCGCAAGCGCCTCGACCTGGTCGTAGTCGATCAGGTTGTCTTCCTTGCGGACGCCGTATTGCACGGCGTTAAACCATTTGCCCGATTGGTTGGGGGCGGCGCCGTGGGTCAGGTGGCCGCCTGCGTCGAGGCTCATGCCCAGGATCGTGTCGCCTGGTTGCAGCAGGGCGGTAAACACACCTTGGTTGGCCTGGCTGCCCGAATTGGGCTGCACGTTGGCAAAACCGCAGTCGAAGAGTTTGCACGCACGCTCGATGGCCAGATTCTCGGCAATGTCGACGAACTGGCAGCCGCCATAGTAACGCCGGCCGGCATAGCCTTCGGCGTATTTGTTGGTCATCACGCTGCCTTGCGCTTCCATCACGGCGGCAGAGACGATGTTTTCCGAAGCGATCAGCTCGATCTCGTCGCGCTGGCGGCCGAGTTCCTTTTGGATAGCTTCGGCGATATCGGGGTCGCGAGACGTAAGCGATTCCGTGAAAAAGCCTTCTGAAACAAATTCTTGATTTCCGTCGT
Organism: Roseovarius sp. THAF9; assembly: GCF_009363715.1. Taxonomy (NCBI): domain Bacteria; kingdom Pseudomonadati; phylum Pseudomonadota; class Alphaproteobacteria; order Rhodobacterales; family Roseobacteraceae; genus Roseovarius; species Roseovarius sp. THAF9. Next base: position 2,894,140 of record NZ_CP045404.1, on the reverse strand, counting down.
GCGCCATTGTTGATGTCCTCCACATTGCGAGCCAAGCGATTTCGTATCGGAAACACCGGCTTTTTGAAAGGCGGTAATGCGACACATGTCACCCGCGGACCGGCATCGCTGGTACGAAGGCGCAATTTATGCTTCGATCAACTTCCAGAACAAATCAAGGTAGCCAAAATGGGCAATCCGCAGAAAATCGCCTTTGTCGCCAGCAACGTGCCCATTGCACAGACCGCCCGAGCGGCGCTTGCTGCGCGGTTCGGCGATGCGACGCCCGAGGACGCGGATCTGATCGTGGCGCTGGGCGGCGACGGGTTCATGCTCGAGACGCTGCACGCGGTTCAGAAGCTGGGAAAGCCGGTCTACGGAATGAATCGCGGTACGGTCGGCTTCCTGATGAACGAGTACAGCGAATCGGATCTGTTGGAGCGGCTGGACGAGGCCGAGGAAGAAGTCATAAACCCGCTGTTCATGTCAGCCACGGACAAGGACGGACAAACGCACGAGGCGCTCGCGATCAACGAGGTGTCTTTGCTGCGGGCGGGGCCGCAGGCGGCCAAGCTGCGGATCACGGTGGATGGGCGGTTGCGCTTGGAAGAACTGAGCTGCGACGGCTGCCTTTTGGCGACGCCTGCCGGGTCCACGGCCTATAACTACAGCGCACACGGACCAATCCTGCCGATTGGATCGGACGTGCTGGCGCTGACGGCGGTGGCGGCGTTCCGGCCCAGGCGGTGGCGCGGGGCGCTCTTGCCCAAGAACGCGCATGTGCGGTTCGACGTTTTGGACCCCGATAAGCGGCCGGTGATGGCGGATGCGGACAGCAGTTCCATCCGAAATGTCCTGTCGGTCGAAGTGCGGTCCGATCCTACCATTGAACACCGGATATTATTCGATCCGGGGCACGGGCTGGAGGAACGGCTGCTGCGAGAGCAGTTCAGCTGATCAAGGCGTTTCGCGCCTAACCTGAGCCATCAGCGAAAGGTGAAACGCTTTAATAGAATCCAACTAGGCGGACGCTGATATCGGCCTGGTGGTTGCGCCCGAAGGCGACGATCCCGACGCTGCGGATGCTGTCCGCGTCGGGCACCGCGCGCAGGAGGTTGCCGGACGGCTTGAAAGCCTCGAAAGGCAGCCTGTATTCGCGCCAGTCTGATGTGACGTCGAAGGCCGCTTGGTAGTATTGCCAGGGCAGGGAGGTGCCGGTGGTGCGAAGGTGCACGAAATAACGTTGATCGTTGCCGCGGGCCTCTATCACGACACCGTAGGCATCGGCGGACGGCGCTGTGTCGAGCTTGGTGCGGGTTTGGATGAAGCCGCCGTTGTTGGCGGTACTGACCTGGCCTGTCAGGCGCAGCACAGGCTGTCCACTTTGGGTTTCGACGCGGGCCGCGCCTTCGCTGACGCCGCCCATGACCGTGTCACCGACATATGTCCAGCGGCCGGGCTCGTTCAGGGGCAGGCGCATGAGAGCCTCCTGGGCTTGGCTGGCCATGGGCCAGAGCAGACAGGCCACGGCGACAATGGCGCGCTTGGGCTTTGCGGCAGGCCCTCCGTTCACTTGGCGAGGCCGATGGTGCGAAGCGCATCCTTGATTTCGTCCAGGATCGCGGGATCGTCGATCGTGGCGGGCATCTTGAAGTCCTGATTGTCGGCGATCTTGACCATGGTGGCGCGCAGGATCTTGCCCGAGCGGGTCTTGGGCAGGCGGTCCACGACCACGGCCAGCTTGAAAGCCGCGACCGGGCCGATCTGGTCGCGCACCAGCTTGACGCACTCGGCGGTAATTTCCTCGTGTGGGCGGTCGACGCCTTTGGTCAGGCAGACGAAGCCCACGGGCAGTTGTCCCTTGAGTTGATCGCTGACGCCGATGACGGCGCATTCGGCCACGTCCGGGTGGCTGGCGAGCACTTCTTCCATCCCGCCAGTAGATAGGCGATGGCCCGCGACGTTGATCACGTCATCGGTGCGCGCCATGATCCAGACATAGCCATCCTCGTCGACCATGCCGGCGTCGCCGGTTTCGTAGTAGCCCGGGAAGTGATCGAGATAGCTTTTGCGGAAACGGTCCTCGGCGTTCCAGAGCGTGGGCAGGGTGCCCGGGGGCAGGGGCAGCTTGATCGCGATGGCGCCCAGCGTGCCGGGGGCCACGGGGTGGCCGGCATCGTCGAGAATCTGGATGTCGTAGCCGGGCATCGCCACGGTGGGCGAGCCGATCTTGACCGGCAGCGCCTCGACCCCGACGGGGTTGCCCGCGATGGTCCAGCCAGTTTCGGTTTGCCACCAGTGGTCATAGACTGGCTTTCCGGTCATCTTTTGTGTCCACTCGATGGTGTCGGGGTCGGCGCGTTCGCCAGCCAGATAGATGGCATTGAGGCCCGACAGGTCGTATTTCTTGAGGTATTCGCCATGCGGGTCTTCGCGCTTGACCGCGCGGAAGGCGGTGGGCGCGGTGAAGAAGGACTTCACTTTGTGCTGTTCGATCACACGCCAGAACGTGCCCGCATCCGGGGTGCCGACGGGCTTGCCCTCGAACACGATGGTGGTGTTGCCGTGGATGAGCGGCCCATAGCAAATATAGCTGTGGCCGACGACCCAACCCACATCGGACGCGGCCCAGAACACGTCGCCCGGATCGACATTGTAGATGTTCTTCATGGTCCAGTTCAGTGCCACGAGATGGCCGCCCGTGGCCCGGACGACCCCCTTGGGCGCGCCCGTGGTGCCGGAGGTGTAGAGGATGTAGGCGGGATGATTGCCCTCGACCGGCAGGCAGTCGGCGGGTTCGATGCCTTTCTGGAAATCGTGCCAGTCGACATCGCGACCTTGGGTCAGGGTGGCTGTCTCCTGCTCGCGTTGGAAGATCACGCAGAAGTCGGGCTTGTGCGTGGCCTGGTCCACGGCGCCGTCAAGCAGGGGTTTGTAGTGAACGACGCGGCCCGGCTCCAACCCGCAGGAGGCGGCGATGATGCATTTCGGCTTGGCGTCGTCGATGCGTACGGCCAGCTCGTGTGCTGCAAACCCGCCGAAGACGACCGAGTGTATGGCGCCGATCCGGGCGCAGGCCAGCATCGCCTCAAGCGCTTCGGGGACCATGGGCATGTAGATGATGACGCGGTCACCCTTTTGCACGCCCTTGGCCTTTAGCGCCCCGGCGAGGCTGGCGACCCGGTCACGCAACTCCGCATAGGTGATCTTGGTAATACTGTCGGTGATCGGGCTGTCATGGATGATCGCCACCTGGTCGCCGCGCCCGGCCTCGACGTGGCGGTCGACGGCGTTGTAGCAGCCGTTCACCTTGCCGTCGCTGTACCACTCATAGAAGGGAGCTTTGTCGTCGAAGAGCGCCTTGGTGGGTTTCTCGTCCCAGTCGATCGCCTCGGCGGCCTGCATCCAAAAGCCTTCCGGGTCGTTCTTCCAGCCTTCGTAAATGTCATTGTATGCCATTGTATCCCCTCCACGGTCCTCGCGCCTCGTTTACGCCAGGGCAATGCGCCAAGACAAGACTGTCCGGGCGGCCCGTGGCACAATACCGCAAGCCGCCGCGGTGAGGAATATCCCGGACGCGTCAGCCGTAGTGCGCCACCGGAGTGCCGGCGATGGCCGCCATGTTGAGCAATCCGCGTGCGGTGATCGAGGGGGTCACGATATGCGCCCGGTTGCCCATGCCCATCAGGATCGGCCCGACCTCCAGTCCGCCAGACTTCATTTTCAGGATGTTGCGCACGCCCGATGCGGTATCTCCGTTGGAGAAAAGCAGCACATTGGCTGCCCCTTCCATGCGGTTGTCGGGCAGGAGCCGCTGGCGCAAGTCCGGATCAAGCGCGGCGTCAAGGTTCATCTCGCCCTCGTAGCAGAAATTGCGCGGCTCCCGGTCAAGGATGCTGAGCGCCTCTCGCAGGCGGTTGCCGGAATCGCTGCCCTGATTGCCGAATTGCGACTGCGAGCAGAAGGCGACATTGGGCTCGAGGCCGAACCGCTTGACGTGGCGGGCGGCGCCGATGGCGGTTTCTGCCAGTTCCTCGGGCGTGGGCCGGGTGCGCACATGGGTGTCGGCAATGAACAGCGGGCCGTCCTCGAGGATCATCATCGAAAGGGCGCCGTGCGGGTGATGCTCGGCGTCGCCCAGCACCTGGTTTACGTAGTTCATGTGCCAGCGGTATTCGCCGAACGTGCCGCAGATGAGCGAGTCCGCCTCTTCGCGGTACACCATGATCGCGCCGATGGCGGTGGTGTTGGTGCGCATGATCGCCTTGGCGAGGTCGGGCGTGACGCCGCGGCGTTTCATGATGTCATGATAGGTGGCCCAATAGTCGCGGTACCGGTGGTCGCGTTCGGGGTTCACGATGCTGAAATCCTTGTCGGGGCGGATCTCCAGACCAATGCGCTCGCACCGGGCGGCGATCACGTCGGGGCGGCCAATAAGGATCGGCAGCTCGGTCGTTTCCTCGAGAATGGCCTGAGCGGCGCGCAATACGCGCTCGTCCTCGCCCTCTGCAAAAACGATCCGGCGGGCGGCCGTGGCCGCGGCCTCGAAGACCGGGCGCATCAGAAGGGCCGACTTGAAGACCGACGCCTGAAGGTTGGCCGAATAGGCGTTGAGATCCACGATGGGCCGCGCGGCCACGCCCGAGTCCATCGCGGCCTTGGCCACGGCGGTGGGCACGACGCTGGAAAGGCGCGGATCGAAAGGTTTCGGGATCAGGTAGTCGGGCCCGAAATTCATCGGCTCGCCCTGGTAGGCGGCGGCAGCCTCGGCCGAGGTGGTGGCGCGGGCCAGCTCGGCGATGGCCTCGACGCAGGCGATCTGCATGGCGTCGTTTATGTCCGTGGCACCCACGTCGAGCGCCCCGCGGAAGATGAACGGGAAGCAGAGCACGTTGTTGACCTGGTTGGGAAAATCGCTTCGGCCCGTCGCGATGATCGCATTGGGCGCAACCTTGCGCACTTCGTCGGGCATGATTTCCGGCATCGGGTTCGCCAGCGCGAGGATGATGGGGCTGTTGGACATTTGGGCGACATGATCGGGCTGCAGCACGCCTGCGCCCGAGAGGCCAAGGAAGAGATCTGCGCCCTCGATCACATCGCCAAGCGTGCGCAGATCGGTTTTCTGGGCAAAGGCGGCCTTTTGCGGGTTCATGTCTTCGGTACGGCCTTCGTAAACGAGGCCGTGAATGTCGCAAAGCCAGATGTTTTCACGTTTCACGCCGAGTTTCAGCAGCAGGTTGAGGCAGGCGATGCCGGCGGCCCCGCCCCCGGTCGAGACGATCTTGATATCCTCAAAGGACTTGCCGGCCACGTGCAGCGCGTTCGTGGCGGCGGCGCCGACGACAATGGCGGTGCCATGCTGGTCGTCGTGGAAAACGGGGATGTTCATGTGCTCGCGACAGATTTTTTCGACGATGAAACAGTCGGGCGCCTTGATATCCTCGAGGTTGATGGCGCCGAAGGACGGCTCCAGCGCGCAGACGATCTCGGCCAGGCGCTCGGGGTCCTGCTCGTCTAGTTCCAAGTCGAAACAGTCGATATTGGCGAATTTCTTGAAGAGAACCGCCTTGCCTTCCATCACCGGTTTGGCGGCGAGCGCGCCGATATTGCCAAGGCCCAGCACGGCAGTGCCGTTGGTGACCACGGCCACCTGGTTGGCGCGGCTGGTGTAGCGGCTGGCATCGGAGGGGTTGGCCTTGATTTCAAGGCAGGCTTCGGCCACGCCGGGCGAGTAGGCGCGGGCAAGGTCGCGGCCATTCGCCAGCGGTTTCGTCGCCCGGATTTCCAGTTTACCGGGCTTGGGGAACTCGTGGTAGGTCAGTGCCGCCTGGCGCAAGGTTTCGTTCGAGTTGTCTGCCATGAGGTCCCTCTGAGAAAATTAGTTTAAGGCTAAACTATATTGTATCCGCCGGATGTTCCAGCCCTGATGATACCGGGTCACAGTTAGCTTGCATATCGAAGCTTGGCGACGCAATCTTTAAACGGCGACGACATGGGCAGAAAGCCGGGAGGCGGGATGAGTTTGCTGGAAGAGGCGCGGCGCGTCCGGGAAAACGCCTACGCGCCCTATTCGGGCTTCAAGGTCGGGGCGGCGCTGAAAACCCAGACGGGCCGGATATTTGCCGGATGCAACGTGGAGAACGTGGCCTATCCCGAAGGCACATGCGCCGAGGCCGGGGCCATCGCCGCGATGGTGGCGGCGGGCGAGACCGAGATTGCAGAAATACTGGTCATTGCCGACAGCCCGGAGCCGGTGACGCCCTGCGGCGGCTGCCGGCAGAAACTGGCGGAATTCGGTGGCGGGGATATGCCGGTCACGATGGCCACGCTGGGCGGCACGACGGTTACGCGGACCCTGAAAGAGCTATTGCCCGGCGCTTTTGCGACGCATCACATGGTGAGAGGCTGAGAGTTGGAGACGCGCGGTGTCATAGCGGCCATACGCGATGGCGACTCGGTGTCCGACGCGTCGCTCGGCGGTTTCGTGAAGGGGCTGGCCGATGGCGGCGTGAGTGACGCGCAGGCCGGGGCTTTTGCCATGGCGGTTTTGCTGAAATCGCTTGCACCCGAAAGCCGCCGCGCCCTGACGCTGGCGATGCGCGACAGTGGGCAGATCTTGCAGTGGCGCACTGATCGTCCTGTTCTCGACAAGCATTCGACCGGCGGTATCGGGGATTGCATTAGCCTGGTACTGGCCCCGGCGTTGGCGGCCTGCGGCGCAGCCGTGCCAATGATCTCGGGGCGCGGCCTGGGCCATACCGGGGGCACGCTGGACAAGATGGAGGCCATCCCGGGCGTTTCGACCGAGTTGGAGACCGCACGGTTGCAAAGGATTGTCGAGGAACTCGGGGTCGTGATCGCCGCCGCCAGCGCCGAGATCGCACCGGCCGACCGGAGGCTTTACGCGGTGCGGGACGTCTCGGGAACGGTGGAAAGTGTCGATCTGATCACAGCCTCGATCCTGTCCAAGAAGCTGGCGGCGGGGCTGACAGGCTTGGTTCTGGACGTCAAGCAGGGCTCGGGCGCGTTCATGAAGGACATTGGCGCGGCGCGGGCGCTGGCGGAATCGCTGGTGGAGACGGCGAATGCGGCCGGATGCCGGTGCAGCGCGTTGATCACCGATATGAACCAACCGCTCGCCTCGTCGGCGGGCAATGCCGTGGAAGTGGCCGAGGCGATGCGCGTCCTGACCGGAACGGTCGAGGGACGGCTGGCGAAGCTGACCTGTTATCTGGGCGGCGAGGCGCTTTATCATGGCGGGCTTTGCGACAGCCCGGAAAGCGGCACGCGCCAGGTGCTGAACGTGTTGAAGAACGGGCAGGCGGCAGAGGTCTTTGGAAGGATGCTGCGTGCGCTGGGCGGGCCGGTGCAGTTCGTCGAAACGTGGCAGCGGTTTTTGCCCGAGGCGACGATTATCCGCGAGGTGCCGGCGCAGGCGCCCGGTTTTGTCGCCGCGATTGACGGCGAGGCGCTGGGCCATGCGGTGATCGCGCTGGGCGGCGGGCGGAAGGTGGAAAGCGACCGGATCGACCCGGCCGTGGGCTTGTCCGATATCCTGCCCCTTGGCGCGGAGGTGATCGCGGGGCAGCCCCTGTTGCGCATTCACGCCAGCCGTGCGGCCCATGCCGACGCTGCCGAGGCCATCATCCGCGACGCGATGGTCATCGGTCCGGCGGCCCCTGCCGAAAAACCCCTGGTGATCGAGAATGTCGGGCCATGAGTCGGGCGTTTCTGGTGGTCATGGACTCGGTGGGCATCGGCGGCGCGCCGGATGCCGACAGGTTCTTCAACGGACCTGTTCCTGATACCGGCGCCAACACGCTGGCCCATATCGCGCAGACGCGGCCCGGAGGGCTGAGCCTGCCCAATCTTGACAGGCTGGGGCTTGGTGCGGCGGTGACGCTGGCCTCGGGTGAAAGGGCGCCGGGGCTTGGCGCGGCGCCCGAAGGGTGCTGGGGTGCGGCACAGGAAATCTCGCCGGGCAAGGATACGCCGATGGGTCATTGGGAGCTGGCCGGGGTGCCGGTGCCGTTTGTCTGGCACGTCTTTCCCCAGACGGTGCCGGCCTTTCCTCAGGCGCTGGTGGCGGCGGTCCAGCAGGCGGCTGGGGTCGATGGGATCCTTGGGAACTGCCACGCCTCGGGTACCGAAATCCTGAAGGCGCTCGGTGCAGAGCACGTGCGCACGGGCTGGCCGATTTGCTATACCTCGACCGACAGCGTGTTCCAGGTGGCCGCCCACGAAGAGCGGTTCGGGCTGGATCGGTTGCTGGACCTTTGCCGCAATATCGCACCGCTCTTGCACGAGATGGGCGTCGGACGGGTGATCGCGCGGCCCTTCGTCGGCTCCGCCTCCGAAGGGTTCGAGCGCACCGGCAGGCGCAGGGACTACGCCATGGCCCCGCCAGCGCCTACCTTGTGCGATTGGGCCCGCGCCGAGGGCCGAAATGTACACGGGATCGGCAAGATCGGCGACATCTTCTCGATGCAGGGGATCGACGACGCTGTGACTGGCAGCGATGCGGAACTGATGGAGGCGCTGGAACAGGCGGTGGCCGGGGCCGAAGAGGGCAGCCTGACATTCGCCAATTTCGTCGAGTTCGACAGCAAATACGGGCACCGGCGGGATGTGAAGGGCTACGCGGAGGCGCTGGAGCGGTTCGATGCCGGCATCGGCCGGTGCCTTGCGCGTCTGAGGCCCGGGGACCTGATGCTGATCACCGCCGACCATGGCAACGACCCCACCTGGCCCGGCACCGACCACACGCGCGAGCGGGTGCCGGTGCTGGCGGCCGGGGTCGTACCGCATGAGGCCGGGATCGTGGATTTCGTCGATGTGGCCGCGAGCGTGGCCGCCCATCTTGGGCTTGCCGAGCGCGGGCCGGGGCGGTCCTTCCTTCCTTGAGCTCTGCGTTGCCCTTCGCGGGTTTTTCTGGAAAGAACGGGTCAGTCCATGCCTGCCTTGCCGAACGGAGCCGAGATGAAAGAGCACCTGACCGTTGTGACCCACCCGCTGGTGCAGCACAAGCTGACACTCATGCGCGACAAGCATACCCCGACCGCCGTTTTCCGGCAGCTTCTGCGGGAAATCAGCCAATTGCTGGCCTACGAGGTCACGCATGAGTTGAAGATGACCACGCAGACGATCGAGACACCGTTGCAGGAGATGGACGCACCGGTTCTGGCGGGGCGCAAGCTGGCGCTGATCTCGATCCTGCGGGCTGGGAATGGATTGCTCGACGGGATGCTGGAGCTGATACCCTCCGCCCGGGTCGGATTCGTTGGGCTGTACCGCGATGAAGAGACGCTGAAGCCAGTGAAGTATTATTTCAAGGTGCCCGAGCAGTTGGACAAACGGCTGACCATCCTCGTCGATCCGATGCTGGCCACAGGCAACTCCTCGGCGGCTGCGGTCGAAATGGTGAAAGAGGCGGGCGCGACCGATATCCGGTTCCTGTGCTTGCTGGCCGCGCCCGAAGGCGTGGCCCGGATGAAGGAAGCGCACCCGGACGTGCCGATCGTGACGGCGGCGCTGGACGAGCGGCTTAACGACATCGGATACATCCTGCCTGGCCTAGGTGATGCGGGCGACCGGATGTTCGGTACCAAATAGGCCAAATGCTGTTTACTCAGCAAAAATAATAAGGCAATCTTTCCCCAATTGTCTTGGGGGCAACATGAAACTGACGCGTGTTCTGGCGATAGCTGCAATCGCCACAACTGTCGTCCACGGCGGAGCCGTGGCGCAGAGTGATTCAGGTGCAAGGGTTCCGGCGGAGTTTCCACCGTCGAGTTACACCGGACGCCAATATGTCGACAGCAGGGGATGCGTATTCATCCGCGCCGGGATCGACGGAGACGTTACCTGGGTGCCGCGTGTGACGCGGGGACGCAAGGTGATCTGCGGATTCAAGCCGTCTTTGGGTGCTGGTACCGCGACCGCATCGGCGCGCCCCGCGCCGGCGCAAACCGCCGCACGACAACCCGAGGTCATTACCGTACCGCAACAGTCCGCCGCGGCGCCGAAGCCGGCCCCGACGACCAGGCGCGTGGCGACTGCGCCGAAGAAAGTCGTGCGCCCGGCCCCGGCGTCGAAGCCCGCCGCGCCCCGCACTGCTGCAACCTCGCCCAAGATCATCACGGTCTCGCCCAGAACGGTGGCCGCGCCGAAACCTGCGCCGAAGCCGGCCCCGAAGACCCGGCGCGCGGTGCAGAGCCTGCCTGCCTGTCAGGGCGCGAGCGCGGTCTCGCAGCGCTACGTCCAGAGCAGGCCGGGCCTCGCGGTGCGGTGCGGTCCGCAAACCACGCCGCATGCCAACGTGATTTCCGGCGGGTCCGGCACCGGCACTGCCATCCGCGTCGCCACGGCAACCCCTGCGGCGCAGACGCAGCCTGCGCCCGCCTCTGTGGTACAGCCCGGGCAAGTGGTGACCCCGCGGGAGGTGCAGTCGCCGCCCGTGCGCGTGGCACCGCGCCATGTCTACGAGCGGCAGGTCAACAGCACGCGCGGCGTTTACGTGCCCGAAGGCTATCAGCCTGTCTGGGAAGACGGCCGTTTGAACCCGCAACGCGCGCACCAGACTTTTGCCGGCAAGGCGATGATGGATGTCGCCTGGACCAAGACCGTGCCGCGCCGCCTGATCAACCGGCGCACGGGGCGCGAGGTGACGCATAACTATCCCGGGTTGCAGTATCCCTATACCAGCTTCGAACAGCAGCGAGCGGCGGGCGTTATCATCGCCACACGGGGCCAGATGGTGCCCGACCCGATCACCGTCGTGCGTGGCCGCGACGGGCAGGTCCGCACCGTCAAGCGGACCCGCAATGTCGCCAAGACCGCCCTCCGCAGGCAGACCGTGAAACCAACGGTGTCGACACGGTCCTCTGCGCCCAAGGCACCGGCCAAGGCTGCCAGCCATCGCTATGTGCAGGTCGGGATCTTCAGTGCGCCGGAGCTGGCCCGCAGCGCGGCGCAGCGGCTTGCCAATGCCGGGCTTCCCGCGCGGATGGGCAAGACGACGCATAAGGGGCAACCCTACACTTCGGTTGTCGTCGGTCCGTTCGGAACGCAATCACAGCTTCAATCGGGGATGCAGGCCGTGCGCCGCGCGGGTTATCCCAACGCCTATTTCCGCAAGTGATAGGGCAGATCTGCGGCGTCAGCCGCCGCAGATGCCTTGCAGCCGCAGCCAGTCCGCATCGCTGAGGATCGGCGGTGGCGCTTCGCTCGCGAAGGGGTCGGCCTCGATCAGCCCAAGCGTGGACTCGCCGGTCACATCCAGCGCGTAGGCATAGGGCGTGGAGCGCACCGACCAGCTTTCGAAACCGTTCAGCAGCGTTTCGTCCGGTAGCGGCTCTTCGTCTTGCGTCAGCAGGTGACGGGCATAGTTCGACAAAACATCCTCGGACAACGCGCCAGTGGTCAGCAGGCGAATGCTGTCCCAGGTGCCGGCGTATTGCAGAAGTGCGTCGATCGGGTCTTGGACACTGGCGCGAAGGCGCTGTTCGATGACGAAGCCGGCCAGCACGTCGGGCTCTTCGAAATCTTCGACCAAGGCGCGGTCCAGCAGGATGGTCTTGCCGGGGAGGGCGACCGCGCCCTTCACGCCGTCGCGCATCACGTCGAGCGAGCCAGGATCGCCCCTGGCCGGAAGCCGGCTGGCCAGTTCCGACAGGGCGCGGCGCCCGTCGGGGCCGTCACAGGCCGGGCCGGTGACCCGCTCGATATGGCGGCGCAGGGCCTGGCCGATTTCGTCACGTTTCACGTCTGGCAGGACCTTGGTGGCGTGATCGCGCAACGCCCCTGGCAGCCACAGGGTTGCCAGAGCGGCGACAGCGGCAAGACTGCCCAGGAACATCACCAGCCGAAGCCGCCCCGGATGCGGGCGGGCCCGGTCGACGGCGGTGCGCAGCTTTTCGATGGCATCGATCACCTCGGACGCGTCGTCGCCCAGTTCCAGCGTCTCGCCTGCGTCGCCGTCGGGATGGTAGAGCGCCGGGCGCTTGCCCGGATTGGCCCTGGCGATGGCGGCAAGCGACCAATGGGTCAGCGGCTGTTCGCGCCGGTCGAGAATGGTCAGGGTGGCGTCACCGAGGGAAACGTAGACATCAACGCGCTGCGTGTCCGGGGACGCCCGCCACAGGCCGGATGCCTCCAGCCGTTCGTATTCGCTTAACGCCGTCATGTCGCGTGGGCCTGCTCTGCCTCGTTAGCGCGTTCGGGCCAGTGTATCACGACGAGCTGCGAACGGGCAATTGCCGATGGCACGGCGCCTAAAGCGTTTCGCGATAACCCTGAATCACAGCTTGTCGTGAAGCTCCGTGCAACAGACAACCGTTGCACGCGCTTCGCCTTTAATTGATGCCTTAGGTTAAAGGCGAAACGCTTTATTTGAAAGCCTTTCGCAATTCGAACTTCTGAATTTTGCCGGTGGACGTCTTGGGCAGTTCCTCGAACACGACCTTCTTGGGGCATTTGAACCCGGCCAGCCGCTCGCGACAGAAGGCAATGAGGTCCTGTTCAGTAACGGTGGCGGTTTCCTTGACCTCGACGAAGGCGCAGGGCACCTCACCCCACTTCTCGTCCGGCATGGCCACCACGGCGCATAGGAGGACCGCTGGGTGCATCATCAACGCGCCTTCGATCTCGACCGAGCTGATGTTCTCGCCCCCGGAAATAATGATGTCCTTGGCGCGGTCGGCGATCTTGAGATAGCCGTCCTCGTGCTGATAGGCGATGTCGCCGGAGTGGAAGTAGCCGCCGCGGAACGCTTCCTCGGTGGCCTTGGGGTTCTTGAGGTAGCCTTTCATCACTGCATTGCCGCGGATCATGACCTCACCCTGCGTTTCGCCATCCATCGGAACCTGTTCCATGGTGTCGGGATCGAGCGCGGTGATATCGTCCATGAAGGGCATGAGGATGCCGGTCCGCGCCTTGATGGCATAGCGTTCTTCCTCGGGCAGGTCGTCCCAGCGATCATGCCACATGCATTCGGTGACGTGACCGTAGGTTTCGGTCAGGCCGTAGACCTGCGAAACGTCAAAGCCCAACGGCTCGATCGCGCGCAGGGTGGCGGCAGGGGGCGGAGCGCCCGCGGTGAAGACATTGACCGCGTGATCGAACTCGCGCCGTTCTTCATCTTTGGCGTTGACGATCATGTTCAGCACGATGGGGGCCGCGCCGAAGTGGGTGACGCCCTCGTCCGCGATGGCGTTATAGATATTGGCCGCGGTGATGTCGCGACAGCAGACCACTGTGCCGCCGACCATCGGGATCGCCCAAGTGTGGTTCCAGTTGTTGCAATGGAATAGGGGAACGATGGTGAGGTAGCGCGCGTGGCGCGGCAGGGGCCATGTCACCACGCTACCCATGGTCAGCAGGTAGGCGCCGCGGTGGTGATAGACCACGCCCTTGGGCCGCCCGGTGGTGCCGGAGGTGTAGTTCAGCGCGAGGCTTTCCCATTCGTCCTGTGGCATGATCCACTGAAAATCGGGGTCGCCGGTTTCCAGGAAATCCTCGTAGAGCTGATGGTCGCCATAGGGCTTCACGCCGGCCAGATCGTCGGGCACCTCGATGATCTTGGGCGCGGGGCCGTCCATTTTGTCGATCGCCTCGAGCGTCGTGGACAGGAATTGCGGGTCGACCATCACCACCTTGGCCTCGCCATGATCGAGGATGTACGCGATCGTGTCGGCCTCGACCCGGGTGTTTATGGCGTTCAGCACTGCCCCGCAAGCAGGCACGCCGAAATGCGCCTCGGCATGGGCGGGAATATTGGGCAGGATTGTCGCCACGACGTCGCCGGGTTCGATACCGATCTTCTGCAAGGCAGAGGCGAGGCGGGTGACGCGCTCGTAATACTCCGCATAGGTCTTGCGGAAGCTGCCGTAGACCAGGGCCTCGTGATCGGGAAATACATGTGACGCGCGCCGCAGGTGCGACAGGGGCGTCAGCGGCACGTAGTTCGCGGCGGTTCTTTCGAGACCGGTTTCATCCTTCATCCAACCCATGCACGATGTCCTTTCGTGAAAGCGTATGTCCTGATCGGCAGGAGGTATCGCGTATTTCGAGGCCGAACGCAAAGCTGTTTCGCACTTGCGGCAATCTTTCCAAGCCCGACGCGATAGCCTAGCGTTCTTTCATGATCATCTCGCCCGGAAGAAACTATATCTTCGTGCACATCCCCAAGACGGGAGGCACCTCCCTGGCGCTGGCGCTGGAAGGACGCGCAATGCGGGACGACATCCTGATCGGTGACACGCCGAAAGCGAAAAAGCGGCGGAGGCGGATCAAGGATGTGCAAAGCGCCGGTCGGTTGTGGAAACATTCCACGCTGGCCGATCTCGACGGGCTGGTGACGCCCGGTTTCGTGGCGCAGGGCTTGTGCTTCACCTTGGTGCGCAACCCGTGGGACAGGATGGTCAGCTACTATCACTGGTTGCGGACCCAGACATTCGACCATCCCGCCGTCTCCAGGGCCAAGACCGCCGATTTCACCGGATTTCTCAATGCGGCGGACATGCAGGCCGCAATCCGCACCTGGGATTATGCCCGCTATATGCGCAGGGCGGATGGGCAGGATCAGGCCGGGCTTTTCATCCGGCTGGAGCATTTCGAAGACGAGGCCGAGCCGCTGTGGGATCACCTTGGGTTCCGCTTGGACCTGCCGCATGAGAACCGGTCGGACCGCGGGCAGGACTATCGCGTGTATTACAATGAGACCGATGCCGAACTGTTGTCGCGGCTGTGCGCGCCGGATATCGAAAGGTTCGGCTATCAATTCTGAACGCCTTTCGTTTCAAGTTTCAGGTTTATTTTTCGAATAGTCCGCAAATGGTCACGTTGCCGAAACAATGCCCAAATCGTGACACTTTTCCGACCAAGGAGCGTCCTGAGAATCACGCCACATGGGCCTTGTCTGCTGACGCCGTCTGCCAACGGCACAAGAGGGGAAAAGATCAATGTTCGGATGGACGTCCACGCTTGGAAAGCGCGAAAGCTTTGGGAATGCGAACGCAACAGCAGTCAAATCGGGGCTGATTTCCGGCACGAAAGTGGCGACCGGCATGGGCTGGCGCCCGGTCGAGGCGATTGCGGAGGGCGACAAGGTGCTGACCTTTGACGGCGGGCTTCAGACGATCACGAAAGTGAGCCGCGTCCGTCTGTGGAGCGGGCAGGACCACTGCCCGCGTCAGTTCTGGCCGCTGGAGGTGCCCGCGGATGCGCTGGGCAACCGCGAGGTGATGCGGGTCTTGCCGGGCCAGAATATCATGGTGGAAAGCGATGCGGCCGAGGACCTCTACGGCGACCCCTTCACCCTGATGCCCGCCGAGGCGATCGAGGGGCTTTACGGTGTCGCCCGCACCCCGCCCGAGGGCGATGTCGAAGTTGTGGTCTTGCATTTCGCCGCCGACCAGGTGGTGTTCGCGGAAAACGGGGCGCTCTTCTTCTGCCCCGCCTTTGCCGACATGGTCGATGCGGCCTTCGCCGAAGAGGCGCGCCCGTTCTACTCGGTCCTGTCGATGGACGAGGCGCGGTTCCTGGCGGTGCAGATCGAAGAAGAGATTGCCGCAGCTTGCTCCAATTCGCCCCAGGACGTTTGGGCAGCGGCTGTTCCGGCGTAGCGGCTCGCAGCTTTTCGCACCGGAACGAAGAAACCCGCGCGGTTGCCTGGCCGCGCGGGTTTTGCTTTCTTGCTCGAAAGATTGCCGCTATGCGGCTTCTGCCTGCGTGCCGAAACGTCCGTAGAAGGACTGGTTCTTGCCGGCCATCTCGCGCAGCAGATCCGGCGTCGCGAAGCGGTCGCCGAACTTGGCCGTCAACTCGTCGCATCGCTCGGCCGCGTAGGGCGTGCCGATGATGTCGAGCCACGAGAACGGACCGCCCGACCAGGGCGCGAAGCCCCAGGCGAGGATCGCGCCGACATCGCCTTCGCGGATGTCTTCCAGAACGCCTTCTTCCAGCGCACGCACCGCTTCCAGCACCTGTGCGAACATCAGGCGATGCTGCACTTCGATCAGGTCGGGCTGGTCTTCGGCATGGGGGTATTTCTCCTCCAGCCCGTGCCAGTAGCCCTGCCGCTTGCCCTTCTCGTCATAGTCGAAGAAGCCCGCGTTGGACTTGCGTCCTAGGCGGCCCTCTTCTTCCATCCAGAAGATCACCTCGTCCACGGCGGCATCCGGGTAGTTGTCGCCCATCGCGGCCTTGGTGGCGCGGGCAATCTTGGCGCCAAGGTCGATCGAGGTCTCGTCGACCAGTTGCAGCGGCCCCACCGGGAAGCCCAGCTGACGCGCGGCGTTGTCGATCAGCGCGGGCGTCACGCCCTCGGCCACCATGCGGATGCCCTCGTTGATGTAGGGGATGATGCAGCGGTTGCAGTAGAAGAACCGCGCGTCATTCACGACGATGGGCGTCTTGCGGATTTGCCGCACGTAATCCAGTGCTTTCGCCACTGCCCGTGGGCCGGTTTCCGCACCCTTGATGATCTCGACCAGCATCATCTTCTCGACGGGCGAGAAGAAGTGGATGCCGATGAACTGCTCGGGATTGTCCGATGCCTTGGCCAGTTCCGTGATGGGCAGGGTCGAGGTGTTGGTGGCGAAGATGCAATCGTCGCCCACGACTTTCAGAACTTCCTTGGTGACCTCGGCCTTGACCCCCGGATCCTCGAACACGGCCTCGATGATCAGGTCCGCGCCTTTCAGCGCGGTGTAATCGGTGGTCGCGGTGATAAGGTCCAGCGTCGCGGCCTTCTTCTCTTCGGTGGCCTTGCCGCGCTTGATGCCCTTGTCCATGTAGTCGGCGGTATAGGCTTTGCCCTTGTCGGCGGCTTCCTGTTTCTGGTCGATCAACACGACCTCCATCCCCGCCATGGCCGAGACCAGCGCGATGCCCGCGCCCATCATGCCGGCACCCATGACGCCGACCTTCTTGACCTTCTGGTCGGGCACGTCGGGGCGGTTGGCGCCTTTTTCCAGCGCTTCCTTGTTGATGAATAGACTGCGGATCATGGCCGCCGAGGAGGGGTTCATCAGGACGTTGGTGAACCAGCGCGCCTCGATCTTGAGCGCGGTGTCGAAGGGCACGAGCGCACCTTCATAGACCGCAGAGAGCAGCGCCTTCGCCGCCGGGAAGGCACCTTGCGTCTTGCCGTTGACCATGGCCGAGGCGCCAACGAAAGTCATGAAGCCCGCCGGGTGATAGGGCGCGCCGCCGGGCATCTTGTAGCCTTTCTCGTCCCACGGCTTTACGAAGCTGGGCTCGGAAAGGACCCATTCCCTGGCCTTGGCGATCAGCTCGTCGGCGGGCACGACCTCATCCACCACTCCGGCGGACTTGGCTTTCTTGGGGTCGTTCAGCTTGCCTTCGAGAAGCAGGGGCGAGGCGCCCATTGCGCCCAGCTTGCGGACAAGGCGGGTGGTGCCGCCCGCGCCGGGAAAGATGCCGACCATGATCTCGGGCAGGCCGATCTTGGCCTTGGGGTTGTCGGCGGCAAAGATGCGGTGGCAGGCGAGCGGAATCTCCAGCCCGATGCCAAGCGCCGTGCCGGGCAGGGCGGCGGCGATGGGCTTGCCGCCCTTGTTCTTGTCGTCCATGCCGCCGCGCTCGATCTTGCGCAGGATCGAGTGCATGTTCATCAGACCGTCCATCAAGCCCTGCGCCGGGTTGTCGCCGGCCATTTCCTTCATCTTGGCGATGACGTTGAGGTCCATGCCCCCGGCAAAGGTGCCCTCCTTGCCCGAGGTGATGACGATGCCTTTGACCGCGTCATCGGCCAGCGCGTCGTCAACCAGGCTTTCCAGCAGGGGCCAGCCTTCCATGTTCATCACGTTCATGGACTTGCCTTGGGTGTCCCAGGTGATGATCGCGACGCCGTCGGCGCCTTTTTCCATCGTGAAATCAGTCATGTTTCTAATCCTCGTATCCCGGGTTACACGCGTTCGATGATCGTGGCCGCGCCCATGCCGGACGCGATGCAAAGCGTGGCCAGCCCGACTTCCTTGTCCGAGCGCTCCAGTTCATCCAGCAGCGTGCCGATGATGATCGCGCCAGTGGCGCCCAGCGGGTGGCCCATGGCGATGGAGCCGCCGTTGACGTTGACCAGCTCGGGATCGACATCAAAGGCCTGCATGAAGCGCAACACGACCGAGGCGAAGGCCTCGTTCACCTCGAAAAGGTCGATGTCGCCGATGTTCATGCCGCTGTCGGCCAGGATCTTCTGCGTCGCAGGTACGGGGCCGGTCAGCATGATCGTCGGATCGGTCCCGATCTTGCAGGTCTGGCGGATGCGGGCGCGGGGCTTCAGGCCCCATTTCTCGCCGAATTCCTTGGAGCCAATCAGTACACCGGCCGAGCCGTCCACGATGCCGGAGCTGTTGCCGGCGTGGTGGATGTGGTTGATCTTCTCAAGGTGCGGGTATTTCAGCTTCGCCACGGCGTCGAAGCCGGGCATCACCTCACCCATCTGCTGGAAGCTGGCATTGAGCGCACCCAGCGCCTGCATGTCGGTACCGGGGCGCATATATTCGTCATGATCGAGGATGGTCAGGCCGTTCTGGTCCTTCACCTCGATGATAGACTTTTCGAAGCGGTTATCTTTCCACGCCGCTGCGGCGCGGTTCTGGCTCTCAACCGCCAGCGCATCGGCCTGGTCGCGGTTGAAGCCGTACTCGGTGGCGATGATGTCGGCGCTGATGCCCTGCGGGACGAAATAGCTGTCCATGGCCACGCTGGGATCCACGGCAATCGCCGCACCGTCGCTGCCCATGGCCACGCGGCCCATCATCTCGACGCCGCCGGCGATATAGGCCTCGCCCGCGCCGCCCTTGACCTGGTTCGCAGCCAGGTTCACGGCTTCCATGCCCGACGCACAAAAGCGGTTGATGGCCAGGCCGGGTATGGATTCATCGAGGTCCGAGGCCAGCACGGCGGTCCGTGCAAGGCAGCCGCCTTGTTCCATCACCTGCGTGACGTTGCCCCAGATCACGTCCTCGACCGCGTGACCATCAAGGCCGTTGCGATCTTTCAGCGCGTTCAGCACATGGGTGCTGAGGCGCACTGCGGTCACCTCGTGCAGCGCGCCGTCCTTGCGGCCCTTGCCGCGCGGCGTGCGGACCGCGTCATAGATATAGGCTTCGGTCATGTTCGGACTCCTTTGGTTGTCCTGTCGTGTCTGTTTTGGTTTGTGTGCGCGCTGAGGCCAGCTCAGGCGCGGTCCGCCGGGGAGCCCGGCATCAAGTCATAGGGATGTTTCCAGCAGGGCAGCGCCTCGATATTGGAAAGCCAGCGGTCGATATTGGGCCAGTCGGCGCGGCCAAAGCCAAAAGGCTCGGGGTAAAAGAGGTAGGCGCAGCAGGAAATGTCGGCGTTGGTCAGCCCGTCGCCGACGATCCAGTCGCGCCCCTCGAGCCGGGTGTTCAGGGTGGCGTAGGCGGCCTTCAAACGGCCTTGGGTAAAGGTGATGACCTCCGCCGGGCGCTTGTCCTCAGGCAGGAAGTTCATCAGGAACCGGGTCATTCCGGCCTGGCTGGAAAGCTTGTGATTGTCCCACAGGACCCAGCGGAGAACCTCGTACTTCTCTTCTTGGTCGCGGCCGCCGAATTTGCCGGTCTTATCGGTGACGTATTGCTGAATCACGCCGGACTGGGTCAGGCGAATATCGCCGTCGATCAAAACCGGCGCTTCGCCCATCTCGTTGACGCTCTTGCGATATACGTCGCCGCGAGTCTCGCCGCCGAAGAAGTCGACCTTCACCGGTTCCCAGTCGAGGCCGGACAGCTCTAGTGCCAGCGCCGCCTTGTAGGCGTTGCCGCTTTCGCCGAAGCAGTGCAGCTTGATCGTCATGTCCTCACTCCCAGTTTCGTTCTCTTGGCAGGCGTTGGATTTGAGTATTTCTGGAACGATGAAAGGCGGGGCGCGCTTTCACTGTTCTCCAAATGCTCTCGCCGAAGGCGCCCCGCAATTTGCGGCAGACGCGCGGGCCGAATTTTCATAGCGACCTCGAAATCAGTTCTTTCATGATCTCGTTGGTGCCACCGTAGATGCGTTGCACCCGCGCGTCGGCCCACATCTCGGCGATGTCGTACTCGGCCATGTAGCCGTAGCCGCCATGCAGTTGAACGCAGGCGTCCAGCACCTCGAACTGCGTGTCGGTCAGCCAGTACTTCGCCATCGCGGCCTTCTCGACGCTCAGCTTGCCGTGAAGGTGTTCCTCGATGCACTCGTCAAGAAAGGCGCGACAGACCTTGGTCTTGGTCAGGCACTCGGTCAGGGTGAAGCGGATGGTCTGGAACTTGTCGAAGATCGGTGCGCCGAAGGCTTCGCGTTCCTTGGTATAGGCGATGGTGCGGGCGACGGCGCCTTCCAGCGCGCCTTGAGCGCCGCAGGCGATGATCAGGCGTTCCTGGGGCAGTTGTTCCATCATCTGGTAGAATCCGCGGCCCTCTTCGCCGCCAAGGATGTTTTCCGGCGGAATTTCGACATTGTCGAAGAAGAGTTCGGAGGTGTCGCCCGCCTTCAGACCGTTCTTTTCAAGGTTGCGACCGCGAGTGAACCCCTCGGCGCCCTCGGTTTCGACCACCACGAGCGAAATGCCCTTGGCGCCTTGCTTGGGATCGGTCTTAGCGGCGACGATGATCAGGTCGGCGTGCTGGCCGTTGGTGATGAACGTCTTTTGCCCCGTGAGGCGATAGGAATTGCCCTCGCGCAGGGCCTTGGTTTTCATGCCTTGCAGGTCCGAGCCCGCGCCGGGTTCGGTCATGGCAAGCGCCCCCACCAGATCGCCCGAAACCATCTTGGGCAGCCAGCGCTTCTTTTGCTCTTCGCTGCCATAGGCCAGCAGATAGTGCGCCACGATCCCGGAGTGGATCGGATTGCCCCAGCTGGCAAGGTTGGCGCGGGACTGCTCGATGCAGATCACCGCCTCGTGGCCGAAATCGCCACCCGCGCCACCGTATTCCTCGGGGATCGAGGGGCAGAGCAGGCCAAGCTCACCGGCCTGCTGCCATATCTCGCGGTCCATGATGCCGGCCTTGCGCCAGCGCTCGAAATGTGGGCCCCATTCCTCGGTGATGAACTTGGCCGTCATCTCGGTGAGCATTTCGTGCTCGTCGGTCATCCATGCGGACATGAGGTGCCTCCCTAGCGTTTGCGGGCGTCGAGTTCTGAGTTGAAGATCCGCAAGCGGTGACCGAACGTATCCTCGTCGATCACGCTGTCGAAATTTTCGAAGAGGAAGGACAGTGCCTCGCCCTCGTCGAGCCCCGCATCCTGCGCGAATTTTCGCAAGCGGCGATAGCCGTCTTCGGTCATCGCGGCGTTGAAGCGGCGGGTCAGGCGAAAGCGTTTCGGCATGATGTCCTCCCAGTCATCGTGGCGTGCGTAGGGTGGGTTTCAAACCCACCCCACGGTCTTCAGAATGCCTCGGCTTCAAGCTCCATCACGGGCTCGGCGCCGGATTCGATGCGCGCCAGGTGCATCCCCGTCGCGGGCAGGCGGCGCTTCATGTAGAAGCGGCCCGTGGCGATCTTGGTCTTGTAGAACGCAGTGTCGCCGTCACCTGCCTCGATCGCCTCATGCGCGGCTTTGGCCATCTGTGCCCACATCAGGCCAAGGCAGACATGGCCGAAGAGGTGCATGAAGTCGTACGAGCCCGACAGCGCGGCATTGGGGTTCTTCATGCCGTTCTGCATGAAGAACATCCCGGCCTGTTGCAGGTGCTTGGAACTTTCCTTGAGCGGGTCGAGGAAGTCCTGCTTCAGCGCCGGGTGGCCTTCGTTCTCCTTGATGAACGCCTTGACCATGTCGAAGAACGCCATGACGTGCTTGCCTCCGTCCTGCGCCAGCTTGCGGCCGACGAGGTCGAGCGCCTGAACGCCGTTGGCACCTTCATAGATCATGGCGATCCGGGCGTCGCGAGCAAACTGGGACATGCCCCATTCCTCGATATAGCCATGGCCGCCATAGACCTGCTGGGCGAGGATCGTCATGTCGAAGCCCTCGTCGGTCAGAAAGCCCTTGATGATCGGGGTCAGCAGGCTGACCATGCCCTCGGCGGCCTCGTCATTGCCGCGATGCGACTGGTCGATCATCTGGCTGCCCCACAGAAGGAAGGCGCGCGCACCTTCGACAAAGCTTTTCTGGTCGAGTAGCGCGCGGCGGATGTCCGGGTGGACGATCAGCGGGTCGGCGGGGCCATCGGGGTTCTTGACGCCGGTCACGTCGCGGCCCTGCAGGCGGTCCTTGGCGTATTCCAGTGCGTTCTGGTAGGCCACGTCGGCCTGCGCGAGGCCCTGCATGCCGACACCGATACGGGCCTCGTTCATCATGGTGAACATGGCGCGCATGCCCTTGTGCTCTTCGCCCAGCAGGTAACCCGTCGCCTCGTCATAGTTCATGACGCAGGTCGAGTTGCCGTGGATGCCCATCTTCTCCTCGATCTTGCCGCAGGCGACGCCGTTGCGCTCACCCAGCGAGCCGTCTTCCTTGACCATGAATTTCGGCACAATGAAGAGGCTGACGCCCTTGATGCCCTCGGGGCCGCCGGGGATCTTGGCAAGCACCAGGTGGATGATGTTGTCGGCCATGTCGTGTTCGCCCGACGAAATGAAGATCTTCTGGCCGGTGATCTTGTAGCTGCCGTCGCCCCGCGGGTCCGCCTTGGTGCGCATCAGGCCTAGATCGGTGCCGCAATGTGGCTCGGTCAGGTTCATGGTGCCGGTCCAGTCGCAGGACGCCATCTTGGGCAGGTAGGTCGCCTTTTGATCCTCGGACCCGTGCGCCAGGATCGCCGAGGCCGCGCCGTGGGTCAGGCCTTGGTACATGGTAAAGGCCTGGTTCGCGGCCGAGAACATCTCGCCCACTGCGGTGCCGAGGATATAGGGCATGTTCTGCCCGCCAAATTCCTCGGGCAGGTCGAGCGCGGTCCAGCCGCCTTCGCGCACCTGGTCGAACGCGTCCTTGAAACCGGTAGGCGTGCGCACGACGCCGTTTTCCAGCTTGCAGCCCTCAGTGTCGCCGACGACGTTCAAAGGCGCCAGAACCTCGGACGAGATCTTCCCAGCCTCTTCCAGAACGGCGCCGGTGAAGTCACGGTCTAGCTCGGCAT
This sequence comes from Roseovarius sp. THAF9, assembly GCF_009363715.1. Lineage (NCBI taxonomy): Bacteria > Pseudomonadati > Pseudomonadota > Alphaproteobacteria > Rhodobacterales > Roseobacteraceae > Roseovarius > Roseovarius sp. THAF9. The sequence continues at coordinate 2,871,057 of NZ_CP045404.1, read as the reverse complement.
AGCCGGGGGTGTCGGTGGTGCTGACCTTCAGGACGTCATGGAGAATGAACTGCATGTCCTTGGTGGGCGGGGTGTAGCTCGGCATGTGGTGGTCTCCCTACATCATCACAGTGTCGGGCCGGGGATCATTCCGCGGCTTTGGGTGTCTGGCGGAGCGAGGAGATCATCCTCTCGCCCCATTTCATCTGGTCGCGCAGGTCGTCGATGGCCGCGGTCAGCTCGTCGCGTTGGCGCTCAAGCTCTTCCAGCCGGTCCTTGGCGATTTCATATGTGCTTTCCAGCTGCGTCAGCTGCTGGTCGCCCCGGTCATAAAGGTTCAAAAGCTGGCGGATTTCCTCAAGGCTGAAGCCGAAGCGCTTGCCGCGCAGGATCAGCTTGAGCCGGGCGCGGTCGCTTTTCGTGAACAGACGCTTTTGACCTTCCCTGCGCGGGAAGAGCAGCTCTTTCGCCTCGTAGAAACGCAAGGTTCGCGGCGTCACGTTGTACGCGTCGCACATCTCGCGAATGGTCATCGTTTCATCGGTCATGTCGGTTTCCGTAAATCTCGTTGCGTGGCCGGAACATGTGAGGCGATGGCTATCGGTACAACACGTAAGCAGGTTTACGTAACCACTACGTAACGTCACTTTGTGCTTTACGTAAGATCAGGCAAGGTCAACCTGCGGCCCGCGCAATTATTTTGCGGAAACGTAGAGGGTGGCCGGACGGCCGAAGGTCTAGCCGAGCGACTTTTCGGTCGAATCGCGGGCCTCTTTCAGCTCCGCGATGGACTGTTCCAGCTGTTCCTTCTGGCTGCGCAGCTCTTCCAACTGGCGGTCGGCAAGGTCTATCCAGGTACGCAACTGCGTCTCGGTGCCCTTTTCCTCATAGATTTCCAGCCACTGCCGAATGTCTTCCAGTGCGAAACCCCAGCGACGACCGCGCAGGATCAGTGTCATGCGGGCCACTTCGCGCGGACCGTAATAGCGCGAGCGCCCTTCGCGTGTCGGACTGAGCAACTCGATATACTCATAGTAGCGCAGCGTGCGCGGCGTCACGTCAAACTTGGCGCACATCTCCTTGAATGACAGGCGTTGCTCTGGCATCGCGGACCCTCCTGACGTCTACTTAAGAGACTTAGGGCGGATCGCGCAACAGGCACCCTTGCAGCGCGCCGACATTCGGGACCATAAAGAGGCGACCAAGCCGCAGGATTTTTCATGACCGACAATAACAAGATCGCCGCGCAGTTCATGGGCGCCATTCCGCATGCCAAGGCGCTGGGGATGGAGATCACGCATGTCGGCGACGGTGTGGCCGAGATGAAGATGGACTATGCTGATCATCTTGTCGGCGACCCGGAAACCGGGGTGATCCACGGCGGTGCCGTGTCGGCGCTAATGGACACCTGTTGCGGCGCGGCGGTGATGAGCCATCCGGAGTCGCCCGGGGCCACGGCCACGATAGACCTGCGTATCGATTACATGCGCCCGGCCAAGCCCGGCCAGGCAATACGGGCGCGGGCCGAGTGCTATCACATCACCCGCTCGGTTGCCTTCGTCCGGGCGCAGACGCTGGACGACGATGCGGACCGGCCCGTCGCGCAGGCCACCGGCACCTTCACAGTGGCGAGCAAATCATGAGCCGGTCGCGTCCCGAACCCGTGCAAGTCATCAAGCAACGCCGCGACGCGGCGCTTCATGCTCTGGTGGATCACGTGCCCTATATCCGTTTCATGGGGATCCAATTCGACCGTCGCGGCGACGAGCTGACCGGGGTGATGCCCTTCGAGGAAAAGCTGATCGGCAACCCGCTCTTGCCGGCCTTGCATGGCGGGGCCACCTCGGCGTTTCTCGAGGTAACATCGATCATAACGCTGAGCTGGGCGATGCTGTGGGACGAGATGGAATCCGGCGAGCTGGCTTTGGAAACCTTCGAAGCCGGCGACCTGCCGCGCCTGCCCAAGACGATTGATTTCACCGTGGATTACCTGCGCTCGGGCCTGCCGCGGGATGCCTATGCCCGCTCGGTGGTGACCCGCTCGGGCCGGCGCTATGCCTCCGTTCGAGCCGAGGCGTGGCAAGACAACCGCGCACGCCCCTTTGCACAGGCAACCGGTCACTTCCTGATGCCGCGCCGCGATGGCTGAGACACCGGCGGAGATCACGCATAAACGCGTGCTCAACATCGCCATTCCGATCGTGCTGTCGAATGCCACAGTCCCGATCCTGGGTGCGGTGGATACAGGCGTCGTGGGTCAGTTGGGCGAGGCCGTGCCCATCGGCGCAGTCGGTATCGGCGCGATCATCCTGACCGGGCTTTACTGGGTCTTCGGTTTTCTGCGGATGGGCACAACGGGCCTCACCAGCCAGGCGCACGGGGCGGGACAGACCGGCGAGGTGGCCGCCATGCTGACCCGGTCGCTGATGATCGGCGTCATGGCAGGCGTGGGCATAATCTTTCTGCAGCTGCCGTTGTTTGCGGGGGCATTTCTCGTGTCACCCGCCAGCGCGGAGGTCGAGGTGCTGGCGCGGGACTACATGGCCATCCGGGTCTGGAGCGCGCCTGCCTTGATCGCCCTGTATGGTGTCACCGGCTGGTTGATCGCGTTGGAGCGGACCCGCGCGGTGCTGGTGCTTCAAGTCGCGATGAACGGGATCAACATCCTGTTGGACCTTTGGTTCGTACTGGGCCTGGACCTGGGCGTGACCGGGGTGGCCTGGGCGACTTTCGTTGCCGAATGGTCGGGCCTGATCCTTGGCCTGTGGCTATGCCGCGACGTCTGGCGTGTGGCCGCGTGGCGCGACTGGGGCCGGGTGTTTGACAGGGTGCAGCTGGCCCGAATGATGTCGGTGAACCGCGACATCCTGCTGCGGTCCCTGATGCTGCAGGCGATTTTCATTTCCTTCCTGCTGATTGGCGGTGACTTTGGCGACGTCACGCTGGCCGCGAACCAGGTCCTGTTGCAGTTCCTGAACATCTCGGCGCATGCGCTGGATGGCTTCGCATTCGCAGCCGAGGCGCTGGTAGGGCAAGCGTTCGGACGGCGCAGTGTCGCGCGTCTGCGCCGTGGCGCGATCTTGGCCAGTGTCTGGGCCCTGACAATCGTGGTTCTGATGGCGGTTGGCTTTGCCCTATGGGGCGGGGCGATCATTGACCTGATGGCGAAGGCGCCTGAGGTTCAGATCGAAGCGCGAAACTTTCTGATCTACGTCTGTATCGCGCCGGTGGTCGGCGTGGCACCTTTCATGCTGGACGGGATATTCATCGGCGCGACACGGGCCGGGGACATGCGGAACATGATGGCGCTGAGCCTTGCGATCTACGTCGCCGCCGTCTTGGTGTTGGTGCCGTGGCTGGGCAATCACGGGCTGTGGCTGGCGCTTCTGATCAGCTTCGTGGCGCGGGGTGTGACGCTCTGGCTGCGGTATCCCGCGCTCGAGTCTTCGGTTGCTCCGGGTGCACAGACGGACACCACGGAGGCGGGTGCATAATTTGATCAAATTTTGTTTCACGGCTGGCAAACGTCCCCGGTCGCGGCAATTGTCCGAAACGAAATGACGTCCTAGGAGACACCGATATGTCGAACCCGCCGATCCGTGTCGCGATAAACGGCTTCGGTCGTATTGGCCGGACCCTGCTGCGGATCCTGCTGCGTGACGCCCGGGATTTCGAACTGGTCGCGATCAACGATATCGAACCGCTGAGCACCTGCGCATATCTCTTTCAGTACGATAGTGTGTTCGGCCCGTGGCCGGAGGACGTGCACACCGAGGAACAAACCCTGATCGTGGGCGGGCGCCGAATTCCGTTTCACGCGCAGCCGGACCTGCGCCAGATTGACTTGCGGGGGGTGGACATCGTGCTGGACTGCACCGGCATGGGGGGCAAACGCGCCGTGGCGGAACGCGGATTGGAGGCGGGCGCGCGAAATGTGCTGGTGTCCGGTCCGTCGGCGGAGGCGGATGTGACGCTGGTGATGGGTGCCAACGAAGACGATCTGTCCAATCACCGGATCGTGTCCAATGCCTCGTGCACGACAAACGCGCTGGCCCCGCTGGCGCGGCTGCTGGACGAGGCGTTCGGATTGGTCAGCGGGCAGATGACCACGGTGCACTGCTATACCGGCAGCCAGCCCACGGTGGACAAACCCCGTGCCGCGCCCGAGCGCAGCCGCGCGGCGGCCCTGTCGATGGTGCCCACGACGACCAGTGCGCAGAATCAGACCGGGCTTGTGCTGCCGCATCTGAAAGGCCGGATCGAGGCGCGGGCGATCCGCGTGCCCACGGCTAGCGTGTCCTGCATCGACCTGACCGTGCAGACGCGCGAGAGGGTAAACGCTGCAACGGTAAATTCCGTCCTGCAAGGGGCGGTGCGGCCCGGCGGTGTATTCGGCTGGACCGAGCAACCGCTGGTCAGCTCCGACCTGCGGGGACGGCCGGAATCCCTGATCCTCGTCGGGCCCGAGACGAGCGTGTCTGCGGGCGGCCTTCTGCGCGTCTTCGGCTGGTACGACAACGAGTGGGGCTTTTCCTGCCGCATGCTCGACATGGCGCGGCTGATGGCGGCGCGGTGACGAGATTATTTGTACGAATAATCTCGGGCACGGGGCGCGTCGTGTAACATGCTGATTATTCGTACGAATAATCAGTTGCCGAGCGGTTCGATCAAGTCGGGTCCCGAGGCCCGGTTGGAATTGACCTTCGGGTCCACGCGGTAGAACCGCAGCGCATCGTCCGGTGCCGCGGTCATCAACGTGGCCGCACCGTGGCCCGCCTCGCCCAGCCAGAGCGGCCAGTCCGTTTCGGCCAGGATCACCGGCATCCGGTGATGAATCTTTCCCATCGGCTCATTCGCCCCGGTCGTGACGATGGCGCAGGTGGTCATCGGCGCATCACCCTTGTCCCAGGACTGGTAGATCCCGGCGAAGGCCAGCGCGTCGCCTTCGGCCGGATGGATGAACCATGGCAGGCGATTGCCGTCTTCGTCCTTGGTCCATTCGTAGAAACCACTGGCCGGGATCAGGCAGCGCCGGTTGCGGGCGGCCGACCGGAAGGCGGGCTTTTCCGCGATGGTTTCGGCCCGGGCGTTGATCAGCAGCGGGCCGTCAGCGGGCGTCTTGTACCAGTGCGGGATGAAGCCCCAGCGCATCGACCCAAGTTGCCGGTCGGCGCTGTCCGAGGTCACCACGTGCACATCGTTGGTCGGACAGACGTTGTAATTGGGAACCGTCGGCAAATCGTTAACGGGGCGCGCGGCAAAAAGCTGTGCCATGGCGTCCTGCGGCAGGGTGACGGCGAAACGTCCGCACATGGGGTTACCTCAGCACGTTCGAGTAGATCAGCAAGCCCCAGGGCAGCAGTGCCTTCTCGACCTGGGTCCAGAGCCCGCCAAAGCTGATCGGATCAAGGCCGGTCTGCGCGGCGATCTCCTGAAGGTTGCGGCGCCCATCAATGGCGGCAATCACAGGCGCGGCTTGTTTTGGCAGGGCGAGCTTGCCCTTGATGCCGTCCGTGTCGAGCGCAGGCGTTTGTCCCTGCGCCACGGCGCGGGCCAACTGCGGGGCTTGCAGGCCCTTAATATGCGGCACCAGCGTGCGGGTCTTGCCGGAGGCTGTGGGGCGCGGCGTGTCGGTGGCATAGCCGGTGTGCGTGCGGATCGTGCCGTTCAGTTTCTCGGCCACTGCCATCGCCTCAACAGGGCTCATTCCGTCGGGAACGGGGGCCAGACGTGCGAGGTCATAGAGGATCGGGACAGTGAAGCCCGCGAAGGACCAGCCGGTGCGGTCGAGCGTTTCGGCCAGCGACTGCACGTCGTAAGCGCGGTCTGTGCTGTGCAAGAGCAGGTCGTAAAAACCCGCGTCGCCGCTCTTGTGATCATTGAGATTTGGGTTGGATTTGAAGGGATGGCCTTCGGGCAGACCGTCGACGATATGCTTTGCAGCCTTGAGCCGGTCTTTCGGTGGCTTTTCGCCGTAGAGCGCGGTAAATGCCTCCTGCAAGGGATAGACACCGGACCGGCCATAGGGTGCGTAGACCATGAAGCCCATGCCGCCGTCGGGCGCGAGGGCGGCTCGCAGGGCGCTGAACCCGGCATCCGGGTCGGGCAAGTGGTGCAGCACGCCACAGCAATCGATATAGTCGAACGGTCCATGGTCGGGAGCATCCAGAAGGCTGCCAGTGACAAAGGTGATACTCTTCAGTCCACGGGTTTTCGCCCGCGCCTCGGCCACCTTACGCGAGGCGGTGGAGAGGTCGATATAGGTGGCCTCGTATGGCTTGCCGTACTGGGTGAGAAGGGCGGTCACCTGAATGAGCCCGTCGCCGGTGCCGCCACCCGCCACGAGGATGCGCAGCGGTTGAGACCAGTCCCGCTGACCGCCGAAGACGTAATGGTCGATTTCCTGCGGCAAGGAAGGCGAGCCGAGGATAAGCCGCTTTTTCTCGTCCCTCGGATCCCGTTCGGGATAGGGATAGGCCTCGTATTGGTCGCGCACCGTATTCATGGCGCCTTTATGCCGCGCGCCGCCCGGATTGCAAAGCCGAAGCGGCGGGGTGAGGACTATTGCCCGGCCTGGCGAATGCGCCCATCCGTCTCGGGCATGTAGGATGAGTTCTGCGCAAGGTACTCGGCCAGCACATCGGCCACGTCGGGGCCGAAATCATAAGCGTCCGCGGCATCGCGCAGCATGGAATAGCCGTCACCGCCATTGCGCAGATAATCGTTCGACACGGCCAGATAATCGCGTTCGGGATCAAGAGGTTCGCCCCCGACAGTTACCTCGGTGATACGGCTGCCAACCTCGGCAGAGGGGTCGAACACGAAAGTCATTCCGGCCACCTGCGGGAAACGGCCCGCACCCTCGCCGAACTGGCTGACGCCGTTCTCCAGCGCCTCTTTCAGCGTGGCGCCGTCGATACGGAAAGTGGAAAGCGTGTTCTGGAAGGGCAGTACGGTCAGCACCTCGCCCATTGTGACGGGCCCCGCGTTGATCGACGCGCGCACGCCGCCGCCGTTCATCAGCGCGATCTCGACGCCTTGATCGGCCACGCGGGCCAGCATCGCCTCGGCCACGGCATTGCCCATGGCGCATTCCCCCGCGCGGCACGTGTCGCGGTCGCCATTGATCGCCTCCGTCGCCTCGGCCACGACCTTGTTGCGGATTTCGTCCAGCGGCTTGGCGGCCTCCTGGATGCGCGAGACGATTTCGGCATCTTCGACTACGGCGGCGTCCATGATCAGCGGATTGCCGGTGGCGGTGGTGACCTCGCCCGCGTCATTGAAAACAACGTCGAGCCGGCCCAGAAACTTGCCATAGGCATAGGCCTGAACGATGGCCGTGTTGCCCACCATCGTGGGGTAGGGGCCGAAGGCGTCGGGGTCATCATTGGCCAGGTAGGTGTTGGAATGCCCGCCCACGATCACGTCGACGCCGGTGGTATTCTCGGCCACTTTCCGATCAACGCCGTAGCCGGAATGGGAGAGCACGATGATCTTGTTGACGCCCTGTTCGGTTAGCTTGTCGACCTCGTGCTGCACGGCATCGGCGGGTGGGGTGAAGATGATGTTGGGTCCCGGGCTGGCCAGTTCGTCGGTGTTCTGCGGGGTCAGGCCGATCAGGCCGATCTTTTCGCCGTCACGTTCAATGACGGTTGATTTCTGGATGACGTCGGCAAGCAGGGGTTCGCGGCTGGTATCGGCGTTGGACATCAGCACAGGAAACTCGACGGCGTCCATGAAGCCGCGCAGCACCTCGGGGCCGTCATCGAACTCGTGGTTGCCCACGGTCATCGCGTCATAGCCCAGCCGGTTCATCATTTCGGCGGCCAGCTTGCCCTTGTAATAGTTGTAAAAAAGCGTGCCCTGGAACTGGTCGCCGCCGTCGAACAACACCGGGTTGAGAGCGTCGGCGCGGGCCTCTTCGATGGCCGTGGCGAGACGCGCGGACCCGCCGAAGCATTCGCCGGCATCGTTATCTTCGGGCGCGCAGGTCGAGTTGTACTTGTTGATCGGCTCGAACCGGGCGTGAAAATCGTTCGTGTGCAATATGTTGAGCGTGTAGTCGGCCTGTGCCGCAGTGGCCGTCAACAGGCCGGAAAGGGTAAGGGCAATGACTCTCATGGATGTGCCTCCTGACGAATGCGGGAAGATTGCAGGAAGGCGCGCGATGCGTCAAAGGCAATCCGCTTGACCAAGCGCGTGTGGCGGGGCATCACCAAGCCATGTTGATTTACAAGATTTTCCGGGCAGAGGAGTGGGCCGCGCTGCGGTCCGAAGAGGAAACGCGCGGCGCGCTGGTGGACGTGGCCGACGGCTATATCCATTTCTCGACGCCGATGCAGGCGCCTGAAACGGCGGCGAAGCATTTCGAGGGTGTGGAGGACCTTGTTATTGTGGCGGTGGAAACTGACCGGCTGGGCGATGACCTCGCATGGGAGGTGTCGCGCGGCGGCGATAAATTCCCACATCTTTACAGGGTTTTGCGACTGGACGATGTCGTCTGGGCACAGCCGCTGCCGCTGGTTGACGGGGTGCATCAGTTTCCGGCTGGCGCGGTATGAGACTGGCCGACAGGATCGGTCTGGGCCTGATGCACCGGCTGGAGCCGGAACGGGCCCACGGGCTTGCGTTGCAGGCGTTGCGTGCGGGGCTGGTGCCGTTGCCGGGGTTGGTCACGTCGGACCGATTGCGCTGTGAGGTGGCGGGTCTTCGGCTGGCCAATCCGATCGGGCTGGCGGCGGGGTTCGACAAGAACGCGGTGGCGTTGTCCGCTCTGTCGAGAGCGGGTTTCGGGTTCATCGAGGCCGGTGCGGTGACGCCGAAGCCGCAGGCGGGCAACCCGAAGCCACGACTGTTTCGGTTGTCGGAAGATCGCGCGGTAATCAACCGTTTCGGCTTTAACAACAATGGGATGGAGGACGTGGTGCGAAGGCTGGCTACACGTCCCAGGGACGCGGTGATCGGGCTGAACCTTGGCGCCAACAAGGACAGCGCGGACCGGGCCGAGGATTTTGCCCGCGTGCTGGCGCGGTGCGGGCCGCACCTTGATTTCGCGACCGTGAATGTCTCGAGCCCCAACACTGAAAAGCTGCGCGACCTGCAAGGTCCCGAGGCGCTGGCGGCGCTGCTGAAAGGCGTGATGGAGGCACGGAGCTGGCTGGAAAGACCGATCCCGGTCTTTTTGAAAATCGCGCCTGATCTCAGTGACTTGGAGCTGTCAGAGCTGGCGGATGTCGCGCAGGCGGGCGGCGTTGCGGCGATCATCGCGACAAACACCACGCTCAACCGGGATGGGCTGCAAAGCCCGATGAGAAAGCAGGCGGGCGGGCTGTCGGGGGCGCCGCTGTTCGAGCGGTCGACAAGGGTGCTGGCGCGGCTGGCGCAGCTGACCGGGGGGACGATGCCCTTGATCGGTGTGGGCGGTGTGGCAAACGCCGAGCAGGCGCTGGAGAAAATACGGGCCGGTGCAAGCGCGGTGCAGCTTTATTCGGCGATGGTTTTCGAGGGGATCGGCCTTGTTGAGCGGATTGCGCGAGGCCTGGACAAGCTCTTGGAAGAAAAGGGTTTTACTAACGTGAGCGAGGCGGTTGGCACGGGGCGGGACGCATGGCTGTGATCGAGATATGGCACAATCCGCGCTGTTCGAAATCGCGGCAGACGCTGACCCTGCTGGAAGAGCGTGGGATTGCACCGAAGGTGCGGCGCTACTTGGAGGAGGCGCCGGACGAGGCAGAGTTGCGCGCGGTGCTGACGGCTTTGGGTATGACAGCTAGCGCATTGATCCGAAACAAGGAGTCGACGTATCGCGAGCTGGGCCTGGGCAAGGAAAGCGACGAGGCGACGCTGCTGGCGGCCATGGCGGCGCATCCGATCCTGATCGAGCGGCCCATCGTTTTCGCCGGGGACAAGGCCGCCATCGGACGACCACCCGAAGCGGTTCTGGACATCCTGTAGCCGTCGTTTTTCGACCCAATCGTTAATCCGGACAAAAGCCCGAAAACCGCGTCGGTATCGCGTCGGTATTCGGGTGGAATCGCGACGGTGCCGTGGTCGGAGGACCATTTATGAAGAGACCGTGCGATACCCGCACCCGGCGCCCCGGACATCCAGCATTAAAAAAGCGGGTCCCCGGCATTTCGGGAACCCGCCTGCAATCCGTCCGCCCGGGGCGCGCCGGACGGCAAGACCCGGTATCGCGGATCAGAAGCGGAACGTGCCGCGAAGCTGAACCGTGGTCGGTTCGACATCGGCGTTGCTGCCGTTGAAGTTGTCGAACTCGTGATAGAGCAGTTCGCCGCCGAGCGAGAAGCTGTCCGTGACCATCGTCTCGTAGCCTGCGCCGACGAAGTAGCCGTCATCGTCGCCCAGGTTGTCAGTGAACGCCTTGGCGTAGCCGCCGGTGCCGTAGATCAGGCCGTCGCCCAGCTTGTAGCCGGCGCGCAGCTTGGCGCGGAAGATATTTTCCAGATCGACGGGCAGGTTCGGCCCGGCCGCGATTTCGGCATCGGTGAAATCGTAGTCGAGGCTGCTGCCCAGTACGAAGTTGCCGAAGTCGTAGTCGTAGCCGACGAAGAGACCGCCGATCACAGTGTCATCGCTGCCGGAGATGTTGGAATCAAGGTTGTTGTAGCCCAGTTGCACACCGCCGTAGAGGCCGGTCCAGTTCGGGGTTGCGGCAACCGGAGGCGGCGGGGGCGGCGTCACGACGTCGTCTTGCACCGGCGTGAGGTTGCCGGCGAATGCGGGCGCGGCGCCAAGTGCAAAAGCGGCCGCAAGAAGGGGGGCTGCTCGTTTCATATTACTATCCTTTCAGGACCGTTTACTTGCGCAAGAGAGGCAGAGCGCGGGGGCGCACGCCGTTAAGCCGGTCATATGGCTCGTGACCGCGATTGTGCAATAGACGGTGTGTGTTTGGCAGTGTCCGGGCCGCGTTATTTTAAAGGGCGATGCATGGGGGATACACCTTGGGCGGAAATCCGCTTTCATCCACTCGCCTCTTCGGAAAGTTGGAACTTTTCTGTTCGAAAGGAGTTCAAAAAAATTAAGCCCGGGCCGGCAAAATGCAGGCCCGGGCTGTGTCATCGTCAGGTCCATGAGCGGCGCCGTTGGGCGCGCGCCTTAGAAGCGGAAGGTGCCGCGGACCTGAAGCGTGGTCGCTTCGACATCGACAGCGGTGCTGTTGTAATTGTCGAACTCGTGGTAGAGCAGTTCGCCGCCCATCGAGAAGTTCTGGGTGATCATGTGCTCGTAGCCGCCACCGATGAAGTAGCCATCGTCGCTGCCGAGGTTGTCGGTTTCGGCCTGGGCATACCCGCCGGTAGCATAGAGCAGGCCATCGCCCAGCTTGTAGCCGCCGCGTACCTTGGCGCGGAACACGTTTTCGAGGGTTGCCGCGTTGTTGGCGACGCCGATATCGGCGAAATCGTAATCAAGACCGCCACCGACGACGAAATTGCCGAGGTCGTAGTCGTAGCCTGCGGTCAGACCGCCGATCACGCCATCGTCACTGCCCGACACGTCCGTGTCGACGTCACCGTAGCCCAGTTGGACACCGCCATAGGCGCCGGTCCAGTCGGGGCCGAAATTGGTCGGCGCAGGCGCGGGTTGCGGCGTGGCGACGATCGTGTCGTCGACCGGGGCCGATGTGTTGCCTGCGAATGCGGGGGCGGCGCCAACGGCGAGGGCGGCCGCGAGGATCGGTGTTGCTCGTTTCATCATGCTGTCCTTTCGGCATGTCTGTTTCGTTCCGCAGCGCGTTGTCGTTTGCGCTGTGTTGGGCTGATATGGTCTGGACGAAAACTGTCGCAAGGGGGGTGTCGGGACACGGGCGATCACCTGCGCGTGAATGGCGGCGCGGCGCTGAAAACGGGTCGGCTTTCTGGCGGAAAGCCGCTGAATAATGTCGGCTTTTCAAGATGTAAGCGCGGAAATTCGCCGATTCAGAGGGTGTGCGGTGCGGGGATGTTCAGGGAGGTGTGCGCTGGTGCAGGGCCGTGCAGGCCGCGCCCGGACGCTTCGCGGGAATAGGGGTGGTCAGAGCACGCCGATATCGGCCAGCGCCGCGCTGAGATCCGCGGGCAGCGCGTCTTCGTTCTGGCGGTTTGCAGGAAGGTCGGCCGGCGCGTCGGCGGGGGCGAGATAGCGCCAGCCCTGGAACGGGCGCTTGCGGGCGGTGGTGGTTCGGATGATTTCCGGCTCCAGCACGATGCCGCAGCGGCGGATGCCGTCGGCGCGGATCACCTCGTCTAGGCGAAGGATGCGCTGGCGGCACTGGATCAGGCCCTGGATGACCCAGTAGATCGAGCCGCCCATCAGCAGTTCGGCCTCGCGCCGGGGCCACATACGGGTGACGTGGCGGGGCAGGCCGTCGGGTCCCTGCGCCTGTTTGCTGGATTGCCAAGCGATGAGACTTTCGACGGTTTCCGAACCGACCGAGAGCTTGACGAGATGTGTTTTCGGATCTGTCACGACTGTTCCCACTTTCACCGCGTCTTATCCTATGCCCGGGGCGGGGGATTTCAAGCGGGTGCGACCGTGTAGGGTGCCCGCGACACACAGCTTTGATTGCGTTCGGGCCACGCAGGCCTTGGGGGCGCTGCCCCCAAACCCCCGGAGTGTATGGTGCAAGAAAAAGCCGGTGGGCGGGGGATTGTGCCGCATGGCCGGATTGACCGGGGCGGGCGCAATCTGTAGTGTCTTCGGTCTGTTCCTCTACCAGAAGTGTGCTGCCATGACTCGATTCGCTGCCCCCATCGCCGAGGCCATCTGGGATATGAAATATCGCCTGAAAGAGGCAGATGGCACGGCCATCGACGGCACGGTGGAGGACAGCTGGCGGCGGATCGCGCGGGCTGTGGCGCAGGCGGAAGCCGAGCCTGATGCGTGGGAAGAGCGGTTCTATCACGCGTTGGAAGATTTCAAGTTTCTGCCCGCCGGTCGGATCACGGCGGGGGCCGGGACGGGGCGGGCGGTGACGCTGTTCAACTGTTTCGTGATGGGGACGATCCCCGACAGCATGAGCGGCATTTTCGAGGGCCTGCGCGAAGCCGCGCTGACCATGCAGCAGGGGGGCGGGATCGGGTATGACTTCTCGACCATCCGGCCCAAGGGCGCGCTGGTCGAGGGGGTGGCGGCGGATGCCAGCGGGCCATTGAGCTTCATGGATGTGTGGGACGCGATGTGCCGCACGATCATGAGTGCCGGCAGCCGGCGCGGGGCGATGATGGCGACCATGCGGTGCGATCACCCGGATATCGAGGATTTCATCGCGGTGAAGAGCGACGCGGCGCGGCTGCGGATGTTCAACCTGAGTGTGCTGGTGACAGATGATTTCATGGAGGCCGTGAAAGCGGACGGGCCGTGGGAGCTGGTCTTCGGCGACAAGGTTTACAAAACGGTCGAGGCGCGGGACCTGTGGAACCGGATCATGCAGGCGACCTATGATTTCGCGGAACCCGGCGTGATTTTCATCGACCGGATCAACAAAGCCAACAACCTGCATTACTGCGAGACGATCGCGGCGACCAACCCCTGTGGCGAGCAGCCGTTGCCGCCCTATGGTGCGTGCCTGTTGGGATCGATCAATTTGGCGCGGCTGGTGATGGAGCCGTTCGAGGAGAGTGCAGGGATCGACGAGGCTGCGCTGGCCGAGCTGGTGGCGACGGCGGTGCGGATGATGGACAACGTTGTGGACGTGTCGAAATTTCCGCTGCCCGAGCAACGCGCCGAGGCGCAGGCCAAGCGGCGGATCGGGTTGGGGGTGACGGGGCTGGCCGATGCGCTGTTGATGTGCGGGCTGCGCTATGGCGACGACGCGGCGGCGGCGCAGTGCGAGGCCTGGATGAAGGCGATTGCGCGGGCGGCTTACCTGGCGTCTGTGGAACTGGCAAAGGAGAAGGGGGCATTTCCGCTCTTCGAGGCGGAGCCCTATTTGCAGAGTGGCATGATGCAGGCGATGGACGAGGATGTGCGTGCGGCGGTGGCCGAACATGGCATCCGCAACGCTCTGCTGACCAGCGTCGCGCCCACCGGGACGATCAGCCTTTATGCCGGCAACGTCAGCAGCGGGATCGAGCCGGTCTTTGCCTATTCCTATACGCGCAAGGTGTTGCAGAAAGATGGCAGCCGCACCGAGGAAGAGGTGGTGGATTACGCCGTGCAGATGTGGCGCGAGCGGTTCGGCGACAGGGACTTGCCGGACTATTTCGTCAATGCCCAGACGCTGGAGCCCGAGGCGCATGTGAAGATGCAGGCGGCGGCGCAAAGATGGGTCGACAGCAGCATTTCCAAGACGATCAACGTGCCCGCCGACATTGGCTTCGAGGCGTTCAAGGAAGTCTACATGCAAGCCTGGGACACGGGCTGCAAGGGGTGCACGACCTACCGGCCCAACGACATCACTGGCAGCGTGCTGAGCGTGGAGTCCGAGGACAAGGTGCCGATGCCCGTGGAAGGCGGCGAGGTGGTTTACATGTCCGAGCCGCTGGACCGGCCGACGGAACTGGAAGGCGCGACATACAAGCTGAAATGGCCGGACAGCAGCCACGCGATTTACGTGACGGTGAACGATATCGTGCTGGAGGGACGGCGGCGGCCCTTCGAGGTGTTCATCAACTCCAAGAACATGGAGCATTTCGCCTGGACCGTGGCGTTGACGCGGATGATCAGTGCGGTCTTCCGGCGGGGCGGCGACGTGTCTTTCGTGGTTGAGGAGCTGAAGGCGGTTTTCGACCCGCGCGGCGGCGCGTGGATGAACGGGAAATACATCCCCTCGATGCTGGCCGCGATCGGCGGCGTGCTGGAGAACCACATGATCAATATCGGGTTCCTGGAAGGCGAGGGGCTGGGCCTGAAGGAAGACCCGACGGCGAACGTGGTCAACCTGGACGCGCCGCGCGGGCCGGCCTGTCCGTCCTGCGGCAGCTATGACATGCGCAAGGTCGAGGGGTGCCTGACCTGTGCGTCCTGCGGGCATTCGAAGTGCGCGTGAGGGTGTTGGGTTGTCCTGTGTCGTTGCGGGCGTAGTTATGCCAAATTGGCGGATTTTACTGCCATGCGTCAGCTAAAGTTTTGCCGGCGCCTGTAAGGCGCTGTGACGTTTAGGCTTTTCCCGAAGCGACTTGAAGGCACCAGAATACGGCCTTTTAGAGTGAGTTTGTGCGCCAATACCGTCAGGGGTGTGTCCGGCGCGGCCCTCTTGATGAGGCCGCGCCGAGCAACCCCTTGCCGGCGGTAGCACGGGCGCCGGAAAAGAAATCAATTGACCGGAGCAGGGATCTTCTGAAGCGACCCACGGCGGGTCGTGCATTCCACCAAGAAAGGTGATCCCATGAAACACATTCCCGATATTCGTGCCTTGCTCCGGCACATGAACAAGGCCAGCGAATTTATTCGCTGGCTGCGCGCAGAGGGTGACAGGCTTGTGGCCTCGGCCGATCTGCTTGGCGGACGAAAATGGGCCGCACGGGCCCGCTCCGTCGTCGAGGCAGCGAAAACTGGCAACGATCTGGCTGCCCGCCGCGGCGAAATTCTCGCGCTTTGCCGCCTGCTTCATCTCGAACTCACCAACTACATCAGCAGTGTCGAGGCCAGACGCTTCGCGGCCGTCCACCCAGATGATCCTCCAGCCTGTGACGCGCGGCACTGCGCAGAGGCTCTGGGTCGGGGACTGCGCGCGCTCGAGGCGGTTTATGATCATTGGCTGTAAGCTGCGAGAAACGGGCCCGATGGCGGCTTGCAGTCCTGCGCGGCAGGTTGTCAAATTGCTCGGCTTTGTCGGTGAGACCGGCGCAGAGGGCGAATTCAGACATTGGGTTATAGATATGCTCAATAGGCGATCCAAACTGCCACCAGAAGCAGTTACGGCACTCCTCGAACAAACGAATGACTGCATTCACGGGCATGTATTCCAAGGCACAACAGGGCAGGCCAGAGCAAATATGCCTCGATTTCTATGTTCTCTCCGAAGGAGAGCAAGACGACGACCATACATAACCCGAGCGGTAAGCGCCCGCGCGGACTGAGGGCTGCATCTTTGAATGCGAGCGAAGTTTGCCAGATCAACGGACACGCCAAGGCTATAAACCCTACCAATCCCTTGACGAACAGGAGCCCAAACCAAGTATGGTGCGTGCCGATCGGCATGTATTCCACCAAGTGTGGACCTGGTTGAACGGTGCCGTGTCCGAACCACGGTGCATCCTCCTGCCAACGCTCTTGGGCGATACGTTGGAGTGTCGCTCGAACGCGCGTGCTGTCGGCACGGGCAGATTTGAAGCCATCGACGCCTGCGCCGATCTTTTCCAATAGCCACGGTCCAGTGACGGCAAGGGATGCCGTGAAGGCCGCAAGTCCAGCCCACGCCCAGCTACGAAGCACCAGAGGCACGAGGCGAGGGCCGACCGTACAAGCCACCAGCCCTACGAGCCCCATACGGGATTTCGACGCGAGGATCATCAAAGTGCCCGCGGCGATGCCGGCCGCGCGCCAACGACCCTCTTTCTCTTCCAGGGCAAACAGCACCATGACGACGCCGAGAAGCGCGGCGAACGGCGACCAAGGCGCATAGAATTGCCATCTGGGCGTCCATGACGCGGGATCGAACGTAAACAGGAAGACCGTAAAGTATTCGGGCCCCGGACCGCCAACAGCCTTCAGGGGCGAGGTCCAGATGCGCTCAGGCAAACCGATATAGGGGGCGACAAGCAGTACTGGCGCGATGCAGAGCGTCCAGAAGCCGAGGCGGCACTGCGCACGGATCAGCAATTCTCTTCGTATCGGGAGAACGGCGCCCGCCAGCGGGAACAACGCGAGAAGCGCCCATCCTTTTGCCCAGCCGATCGAGGATTTAATGGTTTGTTTCAGCCCAAGATCCCAGTTCAGATGCCCGGCCCACAAGGCTACGAGCATCACCAGCATCCCGATGATCCATGCCCAGACAACAGGCGGGATCGGGCCCGTGGCCCGCAGGTCAGACCGTATCGCCGGCCCAAGGTATAATGACAATACGGCCAACCCCGCGATGAGCCACGCCAGCACCGGCCCAACCACATAGAGCGCCCCAAGTGCATAGAAGGGCCAGGTCCAGAGGATCGCCTTCCAGACCATGCCCTCGGCCGGGTTTTCAGGCCGCATCATGCCATGCGGCCCTTTTCGGAGATCAGCTTTTCGATCAGGGTGCGCCGGATCCAGGCGAGCGAAAGAGCGAAGATCAGAAGGATGCTGGCTGCGGCACCGGCGGCAATGGCCAGTTTCTTGCGTGGGGAAGAGGGGGCTTCGGGTAGGGTCGGATCTTCGAGCACCTGAACAAGCGGGTAAGAGGCGAACACGTCGGCTTTGCTGGACTGAGTGCGGGCGATCGCCGACGCGAAAACGGCTTCGGCCACGTTGAAATCGCGCTGCAGATCCTCGAGGCGGGCCGCTTTCGGCGCAAGCGCCTCAATTCGACCGGCCTGGGTCGATACGAGTTCGCGCAGCTCGGTCAACTCGGCCAGTAAACCGGCGCGAGCAGCGTCCTGTCTGACGAGTTCGGTCAGAAGTGCGTCCCGGGCACCATCGAGGGACCGCTCAAGCGCGCTTGCGTCACCGGTGAGGGACACGGCACGTGCAGTGGCCTCGGACCGGGCAGTCTCCATTGCGGCAAGTGCTTTGAGCACTTCGGGGTGGCGTTTGCCGTATCGTGATTTGGCCCGCGCCAATTCTGTCTCGGCCTCTGCCATCGCATCGATGAGTGCAGTATAGGCGCCATCGCCATTCAGCCGCAGGATGCGTGCGGCCGTTTCCGCATCTGTTCCCAGCTGGGCTTCCAGCCCGGTAACAGCCGCCGCGCTACGCTCGTATTCCGCGGTGGCAGTGTCGATTTTTGCGCGCAGCAGATCGAGTTCGTCGACCTGGCGATTGTATTGCTCGGCTGAATGAAGACCGGTCTCGGCGCGCAACTTCTCGATTTCCACGCGCGTCGCGGCCACTGAGTCCTTGTACTCGGTTATCGCATCGAGGCCGCCAGTCTGACGGCTGTCCATTTCGTCACTGCGCAGGCGGTCAATCTCGTCGAAAAAGGCGCTGAGCAGTGCGGAATTGCGCGCCTGCGCCGTTTCGGGGGCCGGCCCGGTTACCTTGACGTGGATAAATGCCGTCTGATCGACCAGCTTGACCTGGGGCTTTCCGAAATCTCTGGTCTTGATGCCAAGACGATCGGCGGCATCCCTGATCACGCGGTCCGCGGCGAGAAGCCGCTTGTAGGTTTCCGTCGGGCTGATCGAATTGCTGGAGAAGGCGGAATTTGCATGGCTGGAGGCCTGCCCGATTTCGGCAAGGTTAACCGACGAAGCCGACCCCGAGCCGGGCAGGATAAGTGACATGTGGCTGGCAAAGCTGGGCGCGGCGGTTTTCAGATACCCCGTGATCGGCGCCCAGATCGCGGCAAGACCCAAAGTGCAGATCCAGACGTAGCGGGGAATACGCCTGCTGTCGCTAGGCGCGCCACCGATAAGCGCACGGCGCACCAGCTTGCGCATGGCGCCCGGGGCGCGGCGCGGTTTCTGCATATCTGTCGAGGCAATGCTCGGGGTGGTCATCGGCGATCTCCTTCGCCGAAATCCCTATCCCGGATCTTGTTGCAATTCGCCTGCGCGACTGGTGGGTCACGTGGGGCTTTTGCCCCGCCTTATATCCTTCCGGACAGGTGTGCCATCAGAAGAGACCGGCATCCCGGGCCACGATGGCCGCTTGCGTTCGGTTGTTGACCTCCAGCTTGCGGAAGAGGGTCTTCATGTGAAGCTTGATCGTCGGCTCGGTCAGATCGAGGTCACGCGCGATGGCCTTGTTCGACTTGCCTTCGGTCAGTCCTTTCAGAACTTCCTGCTCGCGCTTGGTCAGCTGCTCTGCCATGGCGTGCGGTTCGTCCTCTTCCTGAGCTTTCATGAAATCGATGGGGGCGTATTGCTCACCCATGGCCATGAACTTGACCGCATTCACGAGAGACTTGGCCGGCAAGGTCTTGGGCACGAAACCGGCAGCTCCCAGGCCGAGTGCTTCTTCCGCGATTTCGCGGGTGGCCTGCCCGGAGATCAGCGCGACCCGTTGTCCGCCTTCCAGTCCAATCGCCTCCGACAGGCTTTCAAGCCCTTTCATGCCCGGCATCTTGTAGTCGAGCAGAACAAGATCGTAATGCGCATCCTCGCGAATCCGCCGTTTCGCCTCTTCGAAGTTCGACGCGCTTCCCAGTTCCATATCATTGTCCGCGCTGAGAAACGCGATGAGCGTATCACGCAGCAGATCATGGTCGTCGGCAATCAGAACTCTCATTTCGAACTGGTCCTCGGTGAATCGGTTAATGCAATCTAAACGCGACTTAAGACAAGATTACGGCATTGGGTAGAACATTTAACGGGGAAACCGGCTACCTGATGTATCCATCCGGGTAGCATCGATCCCGCCTGCAGCGCGTCGCACAGCCTTTCGAGCGTGAGATACGCGTCCGGATGCGCGATGTATCGAATGCGTTCCCCGGTTATACGGCCGGGAAATTGCGGTGCGACAGGTGGCGAGGGCATGAACCGGGAAAGCTCAATTTCATCCCGGAGACCCGACATGACCCGACACCACCCTTTCGCAACGTTCGAAACCGCTGCAACGCCTGTTTCGCCGTCGCTCGCCCGCAGAACCATCCTTGGCTTGCCGCTCGTCGATGCGACGACTGAACAGACTGTGGAGCACGTTCTTTCTGGTTCTGTGCGGAGCGTATTCTTTCTGAACGCGCATTGCGCGAATGTCCGTGCAGGCGACCGCGGCTATGCCGCCGCGCTTGGCCGAGCCGACCTGATCCTACCGGACGGCATTGGGGTCGAACTGGCCGCCCGCATGAGCGGTGCGGGTTTGACCCAGAACCTTAACGGTACGGATTTCACGCCGGCTCTTCTGGCCGAGGCAGCACGGAGGGGGCTATCCGTGTTCCTGTTCGGAGCGACCCCCGGCACGGCAGACAAAGCGGCAAAGAAACTTGTGACGACCATTCCCGGTTTGCGCGTCGCCGGTACGCTCGATGGCTATGATGGCGCCGCCGACGAAGACGCCGCCGTGGCCCGGATCAATGCCTCCGGCGCCGATATACTTCTTGTCGCAATGGGCGTACCTCGGCAGGAAATCTGGATAGACAGGCATCTGCCGGGCCTGTCTCCGCGCGTGGTCCTTGGCGTAGGGGCCCTGTTCGACTTTCTGGCCGGGAATGTCACCCGGGCACCAAGGCTGGTCCGGGCTGCACGGATGGAATGGATCTGGCGTCTCGCGCAAGAACCGCGGCGCCTGGCCAAGCGATATCTGCTCGGCAACGCCGCATTCCTGGGTCGCGCTGCCGTCCATGCGGTGCGGATGGCCGGCCCGGAAGCGATTGGCAAGCGATGCTTCGACATGGTCACGAGTGGCTTGGCTCTACTGGCTCTTTCGCCCATACTGCTCTGTGTCGCGGCTCTTATCAGGCTCGACAGCAAGGGGCCCGCCCTTTTCAAGCAGACGCGCGTCGGTCGCGACGGGGCTCTTTTTACCATCTACAAGTTCCGCACAATGCATACCGATGCCGAGGAACGACTGGCCGCAATACGGTTGCAGTCCGATCGCGAGGGTATCTGCTTCAAGTCGCGCCACGATCCGCGTGTGACCCGTGTTGGTCGATTCCTGCGTCGCTATTCGGTAGATGAACTGCCGCAAATCCTGAATGTCTTTTTGGGCCACATGTCAGTGGTCGGGCCACGCCCGGCACTGCCGCGCGAGGTTGCAGCTTACCCTGCAGCGGCGCTGGAGCGGCTGAAGGTCCGGCCAGGTATTACCGGACTGTGGCAAGTCTCTGGTCGCGCCGATATCGGGTTCGACAAGATGATCGACATGGATGTTGCCTATGTCCGATCGAATAGCATGATCCTCGACCTGATGCTGCTTTCCCTGACGGTGCGGGCCGTCCTGTCCGGGCGGGGAGCCTACTGAACTATCCGGTCGGACGGCGAACTATTCGAACGGATACAAGGCTGATCCGTATGACCAGCATACAGCTTCGCGCAGAAATGCGAGAAACTGATTAACCAAGATACAGGAGCATCACATGAACCTCTTCCGCGTCGTCCCGGCCGTTGTCGTTGCAGTCAGCCTGTGGGCGCTGCAGGCTACAGCCGAAAGCCTGCCATTGCCTGAGGGTCGCGTCTTGCTGACTGTTTCCGGCGATATCGAAATGACCAATGATGGCGAAGCCGCGACTTTCGATTTGGAAATGCTGCGCGCACTTGGCGAGAGCGAAATCAAAACCGATACCATCTGGACCCCCGGAGACCACGTTTTCACGGGCGTGCGGCTCAAGACTCTGCTCGATCACCTCGGCGCCGAAGGCAGCACGATCGAGGCGACCGCGATCAACGACTACAGCGTGACGATACCGATGTCCGACGCGACAGAGGGCGGGCCGATCGTTGCCTATGCGATGGACGGCAAGGAATTGTCGCGCCGTGACAAGGGACCGCTCTGGGTGATCTATCCCTTCTCGTCTTCCAGTGACTACCGGACCGAAGTCATCTACTCTCGCAGTATCTGGCAACTCGATCGGATCACCATCAAGGAATGATTGAAGCCACATCGCAACAGCGATCACGCGATACCGCACTATGGCGCCGGGGCCAGCTTTTGCTGGTCCTGGTCGGTTTGTTGTGCGTGCTGTCCATCACGTTTCTGATTTCCGAGATCATCCGCGACCTGCGCTTTCTGAACTCTGCTCGGTCCGACAACGTTCACTGGGTGCTGTCGCAGGCGGAGGTTGAGTTCCTTGATTTTCGAAACGCCGTACAGAGCGCGCAGTCAAGCACAGATCCAGACGCACTGGAGGAGTTGATCGTCGAGTTCGACGTATTCTACAGCCGAATAGACACTCTGCACACCGGCGCGCTCTATACGGAGTTACGACAGATTGAGCCTTTCGGGCAATCGATCGCGACGATCCGAAACAGGCTTGATGCCGTGATCCCGATCATCGACGGACCTCGCGATCAATTGCGCGCCGCACTCCCCGCCTTGAGCGAGGCCGCCGATGAAATAAGGCCGCTGCTGCGCACGGCCGCAACCACGGGGCTTCAGTATTTTGTGGAACGGTCGGACCAAAGCCGTGAAAACTTCGCCTCCACGCTTTTGCGCCTGGCGCTTATTGCTGCGGCGCTCGTACTGGCGTTGATCGTATTGCTGGGTCATACCCGGCGGGTGGGCAAGCAAACGGAAACCCGGGGGCATGAACTGGCCGATGCCTACTCCCGACTCAATACCATTCTCGAAACCTCCCTGGATGCCGTCATAGTCGCGGATCTGGACGGGCGGATTCTGAATTTCAACAAGGCTGCGGAACGCATCTTTCAGTATTCCACCGATGAGGTTCTAGGAAAGAACATCGCGGACATTGTCGTGCCGGACCACCACCGCGCAGCCCATGACGCCGGAATGCAACGCATGCGCATCTCGGGTGAGCAGCGCGTGGTGGGCCAGGGCCGGGTTCGGCTTGAAGCCAAACGGCGCAATGGTGAGATATTCCCCGTCGAGCTGGCATTGGAAATGGCGGAGTCGGGCGAGGACGAGATGATTGTCGCATTTCTGCGTGATATTTCTCACCGTGTTGCGGCTGAAACCGAACTGGTCGAGGCCCGCGACAAGGCGCTTGCAGGAGAGAAGGCCAAAGCCGACTTCCTGGCCATGATGACACATGAAATCAGAACGCCGCTGAACGGGCTTCTTGGCAACCTCGCTCTTCTCGAGAAGACACCGCTCTCGGTGACACAGGACCGATACGTGCGCAACATGGACATATCGGGGGGCGTGTTGATGCATCATGTCGATGCCGTCCTCGATGTCGCGCGTTTCGAAGCCGGCGCCGCCGAGCCGCGCGAGGAGGTCGTGCATCTCGGGCGTCTCATGCAGGATATCGTGGACTCGCAGGCCAGTGCGGCCGAGGCAAACGGCAACCATATTCAATGGGGTTGGATCGGAGATCCGGCGACATGGGTGCGCATTGACGCTTCGCGTCTGCAACAGGTGCTGCTGAATCTCGTCGGCAACGCCATCAAGTTCACGCGCGACGGACGTATCGTAGTTGAAGCGGAATGCAGCGAAAGCGGATTGGATCTGCGTGTGATCGACACGGGTGTTGGTATTCCCGAAGCTGACCAAGAGCGGATATTCGGCGACTTTCAGACGATCGACAACACCGGCGAAGGCGCGACCGCAGGGACCGGCCTGGGCCTTGGCATTGCCCGCCGGTTTGTCGAGGCGATGGACGGAGAGATCGGGGTCGAAAGCACAGAAGACGAGGGCAGTGTATTCTGGGTGCGCTTGCCATTGACCTGCGTCGATGGTCCCGAAGAAGATGATGACCCGCAACGCTCGTGTCCCGAAGCTCAAGGTCACAATATCCTGTTGGTCGAGGATAACGAGATCAACCTCGAACTGGCAGGGGAAACACTGTTTGGCCTCGGCCACCGGGTGACAGAGGCACGCAACGGCCAGGAGGCTGTAGAAGCCGCCGAAAAGGGACGTTTCGATCTTATCTTGATGGACATACGGATGCCCGTGCTTGACGGGCTGGGTGCAACACGCGCCATCCGCGCTGGCAACGGTCCTAACCGAGATGCGCCGATTGTGGCGTTCTCGGCCAACGTTTTGCCAGAGGCCAAGGACCGTTTTATCGCGGCTGGTATGTCTGGCTTTCTTCCAAAACCGCTTGTCGAGGAAGAACTCGTGCGGGTTATCAACCAATTCACGTCTGGCGAGCAATCGGCAGTCGAAGCATCGGTCGCTCCGCAAAAGGAACAGAATACCTTGGATCGCCTGACTGCCCGCTACGTGTCACAGATGAACGCGCTCTTCGACTGGCTTGACACCGGACCGGACGACATGTCCGAGATTGCCGCAGAAGCGCACAAGGTGGCCGGCAGCGCCGCCGCATTCGGTCAACCGGACCTGCGCGACGCGCTGGTCGCTGTTGAAATGGCGGCAGAAAGCGGTGATCGCGACCTTGTGGAGCGGGCAATCGAAACAGCAAGGCAGACCCGAGAGCATCTGCCCGACCCTTCGCTTTCCTGACCATCAGTCGATGATTGCGCCTGTGGCCACAACCGCACCGACGATCTTTGCAACCTCGGTAAAATTCGTGACGCTGCTGTCGTAGCAGGCGATCGCGTCACCCGGCAGCAGATAGGGGTCGTAATCGTCCCGATCCGCGCGGCGCAGCATGTCCTCGATCTTGCGCTCGATCACCGTCGAGACGCCCGTGATCGGGTCGCGCGTGAACAGGACGGCTGAACGCTTGGCGCTGGTCGCTCGCGCGCCACCGACGCAGTTGGTATTGATCACTGCCTGCATGAACCGCGTTCCGTAGGGAACTTCGCGGACCTCTCGGCCCACGGCCGATGGGGCATTTCCGGTCGCCGGCTGGGTCAGGTTGGACAGGAACAGGGATATGCCGGGCGGGCTGATCGGGCTGGGACGCATCAGGTCGTCCTGGAAACACTGGCGTGAGGGCACCCTGATCTCGTCGCCGGTCAGCAGCATAACGTCGACCGCGTTGCGGCCTTTGAAGACGCCGCGCATGTCGAGGACATGCCGGGTGCCGTTACGGCGCAGTTCCACAGCGGAAAGGTCGGCATCCGGGCGAATGCCGCCAACCGCGCGCAGCGCTGCCGAAAGATTGCGCGCCTCGGTGGACGCGCCGAGTGCCGCCTGCCGCGCCCGGTCGATGTCGTCGGCGACACGGGTGCCGATCTCTACCGCGTGCGGCTCAAAAACCGCTCCGGACACTGCCACGTTGACGCTTGCGAAATCAGAGACACGCGCAGAGATGCGCGGTGCCTCGTCGTAGAAACCTTCCCGCACGAGAAGCCGCGCGATCTGCACTTCAATGTCTCCGGTGGTACGCCCTTGCGCGCGCACCGGTGGGAGGAAGGGGAGTTTCAGGTCACCGTCGCGCGACACGACGTAATCACCGTTGAAGGTCTCATCGTCGGAAATTCTGATATCGACAAGGTCATTCCGCGACAGGCGTTCACCGCGCAATCCGGCGGCGACGCTGCCGCCCTTGCCCCCTGCGCCCTGACCCGGTCTGCATTTGCGGGCGTTCATCTGCTCTGACCGCAGAATGGGCTGGTCCTCGGACCTGCGAAGTGGCTCGCGGTACTGCGCCTGATACGCGCCTCCGCTCTTGACGGGCGCGAGGTTCTCGGGCGCGGGGGCATCGCCGCAAGCGGCGGTGAGGGCGAGGCTCAGGCAAGAGCCGAGCAGGCGTGTGCGAACAGCAGTCATGATTCTTCCTAAGTACAACTTAGCGTTTTCTAATGCAGGGTTTTGTTCGCTCCACGCGTTCAATCGGGTGGAAGTGTGACCCGAAAGGATAGGTGACCACTCGATAGCGGCGTCTTGCTCTCCCGCCGCGCCCGCGACGGGCGTGTCATTGGCGGGTAGGAATAGCCAACCTTAATGAAAGCCAAGCGACCGTGCCCAGACCTTCCTCCATGTTCAGTCACCTGATTGCCTACGGTGCCTCCGAGATCGCGACCAAGCTGTCGCGCCTCGGTGTCGTCATTGCCGTGGCCCGCACGCTCGACGTGGCAGAGATAGGCGTGGCCGCCGCCGCGCTGGCGATCGGGGACCTGTTGAAGTCGCTGACCCAGAACGGCATCGGGCAGCGCATCATCGCCGCCCCGGCATCCGAGCTTGCACCAACCTGCAACCGGGCGCGTGACCTCTTCTGGGTCTGGTGCCTTGGTCTTTTCGCAATCCAATGCGTCATCGCCGGTGGTGTATGGGCGCTGACCGGCAACATTGCAATGGCCACACTGATCCTTGTCCTGGCTGGCGAGTACCTGTTCATGCCCGGCGGGCTGGTCCAGGCGGGGCTGGCCATGAGGGCAGGCAAGCTAAAGCAGACTGCCGCCATCGCCGGTGGGCAGACCGTGCTGGCGAACCTGATCTCGGTGGCTCTCGCAATGGTGTGGCCGTCGGCCTTGGCGCTTGTCTTGCCACGGCTTCTGACCGCGCCCTTCTGGCTCGTGGCGATGCGCCGCCTGCACCCGTGGCACAGTATTCCAGAGCAAGGCAAGGCCGCGACCCGCCCGTTCATTCGGTTCGGCTGGCCGATCCTGGGCACCGAAATGATCATGACCGCGCGGCTGCATGCCGACAAGCTCATCGTCGGCGCGCTGCTTGGCCCGGAAATTCTCGGCCTTTACTTCATGGCCTTCAACGCCGGCCTCAGCCTTGCCTCCTCCTTTTCAGCCGCTTTCGCCGCGGTGCTTTTCCCGCATCTCTGCGCGCACTCCGACCGTTCCGCGGCCATGCGCCAGGGGTTCGCCCTGTCCATCGGCATCGTGGCACCCGCAGTCATCCTGCAGGCCCTGCTCGCCGAGTGGTATGTGCCGCTGCTGCTTGGCGAGGGCTGGGACGCCTTGGCGAAACCGGTATCCATCCTTTGCCTTGTCGCCATCCCCACAATGCTCTGGACGGCGACCGCCGGCTGGCACCGGGCCGAGAACCGCCCGATGCTGGAACTCAAAGGTACAGTGCTGTTGACGGCGGCGGTCATGCTGAACGTCGTGATCGCTGCTCCTTTCGGCCTCGACGCCATCGCCTGGGGCTACTTGGTGACGGCCAGCATCATCATGCTGCTGCTCTCCCGTCCGGCCCTGAAATTCGCCTTTACTTCGATCCCCGAGAGCGCCCTGTCATGACCCGCATTTCCATTGTCATTCCTGTTTTCAACGCCGCCCACACACTGCCAGCCACCATCGCAGCATTGCAGGACCAAAGCTTCAACGATTGGGAGGCGGTACTTGTGGAGGACGGATCGGCCGACAGCAGCTGGAGCGTCGCCAAATCCTTGGTGCAAGGCGACCCTCGCCTTAAGTTGGTGCGCAATCCGCGCAAAGGCCCCAGTGCCGCTCGCAACCATGGTGCGATCGTGCAGTCCACCGGCGACATCATAGCCTTTTGCGACGCCGATGACATCTGGAAGCGTCACAAGCTGCGTGATGTTGCGCAACATCTCGGCAGGGGTCAGGTTCAGGCCGTCTTCGGGCGGGTGGGTTTTTTCAATGAAGACCCCGGCCACGTCCGCACCCGCTCGCACGTGCCGGCAGGCGACGTGACCGTCCCATCGTTGCTCGGCGAGAACCCGGTCTGCACGCTGTCCAACCTATCTCTGCGCCGCGACACATTCGAAATCCTCGGCGGTTTCCGCGAAGACCTCGTTCACAACGAAGATCTGGAGTTCCTGGTCCATCTCGTGGGATCCGGCCACCGCCTTTTGGGACTTGATGCGGATCATGTGCTCTACCGGCTCAGCCCGCGTGGCCTGTCTGCGGATATCGACAGAATGCGTGCCGGACGGTGTGCTGCGCTCGAAACCGCGGCCCGGTTCGGCTTTCGCACCGATCCGCGGGCGGAGGCCGTGCACCTGCGCTATCTCGCGCGCCGGGCCCTTCGCGTGGGTGCTCCCGCCGCCACCGTGCAGCGTCTTGTCCTCGAAGGATGCTACCAGCATGCCGCCGCCTTTCTTCTGCCGGCCCGCCGCGGCGGGCTGATCGCGCTCGCCGCGCTGCTGCTGCCGTGTCTGCCCGAACCCACCCGCCAATATCTTTTTGCCAATTGAGGATCTGTCCCATGCCCTACGCTACGATCATCGTACCCGCCTACAATGCCGCCGCCACACTCCCTGCGACGCTTGCCTCGCTCAGTGCACAGACATTCCGTGATTTCGAGGTCGTTATCATCGATGACGGATCGATCGACGACACGGCCCTGATCGCCAGTATCCACGCCGCCTCGGACAGCCGGTTTCGGCTTCTCCATCAGTTCAACCGTGGGCTTGCAGGCGCACGCAACAGCGGCATTGCAGAGGCGCAGGGTGAAGTCATCGGGTTTTGCGACGCCGATGACCTTTGGATGCCCGAAAAGCTCGCCACTCATGTAGATCACCTGCTTGGAAAGCCTGAGGTGGGTATCAGCTATTCCGGCTCGGCGATGATCGATGAGGCAGGCCAACGCATAGGGCATGCGCAGCGCCCCCGCCTTTACGACGTGTCGCCAGCCCATGTCTTCAAACGCAACCCCATCGGAAACGGATCCGCCCCGGTCATTCGTCGCGAGGCGCTTGCAGAGATTGCTTGGCGACCCGCTTCTGAGATGAAACGCGACTGGATCTTCGACGAAACATTTCGTCAGTCCGAGGATATCGAGTGCTGGATGCGTTTGTGCCTTTGTACCGATTGGATCATTGCGGGCGTTCCCGGCCTGCTGACGGAATACCGTGTCAATTCCACCGGGCTCTCGGCCAATGTGGACGCCCAACTCGCATCATGGGAGCGCATGGTGAGCAAGCTGCGCCCAACGGCATCGGAGTTTTTCGCGAGATACGAAGCCGCGGCCCGCGCCTATCAACTGCGCTATCTTGCCCGTCGCGCGGTCAGCAGCGGGGACGGAGAAACCGCATGTACCTTGATTGCCCGCGCATACCGTGAGTCTGCCCGCCCGATCTTCGAAGAGCCGCTGCGGAGCGTGTCGACCCTGCTGGCGGCCCACGCCACGGCGCGGTTCGGCGACCTGCCGATGACGCTTGCCCGCTCTGTATTGCGCGCCGCCCGCGCGTGACCTCAAAAAAGAAAGAGAGAGATCAATGACCGACCTTCCCCACGTCCTGCACCTTGTCGATGATGCCACCCCGGGCGGCGTGAACCGTGTTCTTCAGCATATCCGGACCTGTCCCATGATGGCCCGATCTGCCCGCCACAGCTTGCACGTCGTATCGCGCAAGGGCGCTTTGCCGATTTGCGATGCGGATATGATCGTCTCGCACCTCAGCCTCAGCTGGCGCAGACTTCCAGCACTTATCGCGTTCCGCGCCCGTCATGCCAGCAAACCGCTCGTACATGTGGAACACAGCTACACAGAGGCGTTCACCGCTTTGAACGTTCCCTCCAAGCTGAGGTTCTTCACGATGTTGCGGACATCGCTGGCTCTGTTCGACAGTGTCGTCGCTGTAAGCCATGCGCAGGCAGAATGGATGAAGCGCCGCCGCCTCGTTTCACCTGACGCGCTTCGCATCATCGCACCGGTGGTCGATCTGCAAGACTTTCGCTCGATCGAAGCTGCAACACGCAAGCCGCAAGTGATCGGCGCAATCGGTCGCCTTCATCGCCAGAAAGGGTTCGACATTCTGATCCGTGCCTTTCGCAAATTGCCGAACAAGGATGCGTCGCTGCACATTCACGGCACCGGCCCGGAAGAAACGGAACTGCGCGCACTTGCCGCCGGTGATCGGCGCATCCGGTTCTTCGGCCATTCTGATAGCCCGGACCGCGAGATGCGGTCGGTCGATTTCGTCGCCATCCCGTCGCGCTGGGAAGCCTTCGGACTGGTGGCACTGGAAGCACGCGCCGCCGGTCGTCCTGTCATCTGCTCGAACATCGATGGCCTGAAAACAAGCGCAGGCGCCGAAGCCACGTTTGTCGCGGGTCATAGTGAAACCGCTTGGGCGAAAGCGCTTGCTGCCGCATTCGAGGTCAATCCGGCAATCCGGAGCCCCGAGCGGGCCTGCGATTGCGAAAGAACTTTCGCGTTTGCTTGGTCACGATTGATCGCCCACCACATCGGTTTCCATTCAACAAAATCATCGGCCGAGAGCTTCACCCGTGAAGCGAGTGTGTAGTTGGATGAATTGTTTCTTATGACAGAAGGTTCAGATTAGTGCTCGCTGCGGTACGGAATTCTTGATCCATTGAATGTCAGCCAATGGGATGTACCGGCTGCTTCACCCGGCAGGTTAGGCTTGGCCCATTTCACCTGCAGATAGGAGAAGTAGCATGCCGAAGAACGATTTTGATGAGCTGATGTAAGTTGGCATCGATATCGGCAAAGACACATTTCATATCGTGGCCTTCGAGCCTTACGGGCAGTTGGTGATGCGCAATAAGCCTGCTGTCGCAGCGGCCAACAATCTGGCGCGAGTGGCGTGGAGTATCTTGAGATACAAAACGGCGTCTGACGCTCCCAGGGACGAAGTCGCTATCGGCGTATAAGCCGGATCGACCCAGAAGAGTTCGCGACTGAAAGAAAGCATGGAACGCAACAATTACGCCCCCAGAGTCTGACGGCCCATTCGGTCAAATTGGACCTTGCCGGTAATGAGCTCACGGCGCGTACGTAATCCCAATAAGGCCACGACCCGCATGTCGATCAACAGGCCAGATACATATGAGCGACTTTCGAGAACATGCGAGAAATCAATTGCGAACAGCAGCCGGTACATACATACGGGCCGTTCGGCATGCTTGACAGGGAAGGCGGGCAGCGATCATTCGCTGCGGAACCTGCCAACATCCGCTTCGGTTGGATCTGCTGCATCTTTCGCCCAGTGTCTGTGCCTTCTGACCCGATGCCAAAGCAATAGCCGACCCCGTTTAGACGGCGCGGTCAGGCCTTTGCTTCAATCGCCGCAGCCGCAGATTGGATCGCTTCAAGCGTCACGGCAAGGTCGTCCTCGGTCAGGGCGAGGCTTGGATATGTCTTGCCGGGAGATTTGAAGATCCCGTGGTGTCGCAACGCGTCGTTCCAGAGTTTTGCGCGGCCGGCGTCGCCTGCTTGCACGGCCCTGTAGTCCCGCGCATCCTGCGCAGTGAAGACAACTTCAAACAGCGTCGCATCGCCCACGATGCGATAGGGAATACCCGTTGGCTCAAGCGCGTCGCGGATCATGCCCCCGACCCTGTCACCAAGTTCGCGAAGCCGCGCATATTGTCCGTCGCGGCGCAGGATTTCGAGGCTTTTGAGCCCTGCCGCTGCCGCCACCGGGTTGCCCGAGAGCGTCCCGAGCTGCATCAACCAGCCTTCCTCGCCCACGGCGGCCTTGTCGAAATGCCCCATGATGTCGGCCCGCCCCACTGTCGCCGCGAGGGGAAAGCCGCCCCCGATCACTTTGCCCAAGGTACACAGGTCCGGCGTGACGCCGTAGTGTTCCTGTGCGCCGCCATAGGCGAAACGAAAACCCGTTACGACCTCGTCAAAGATCAGGACGATGCCGTATCGCGTGCACTCCTCGCGCAGCAATTCAAGAAAGCCCGGCGCGGGCGGG
Source organism: Roseovarius sp. THAF9 (assembly GCF_009363715.1). Lineage (NCBI taxonomy): Bacteria > Pseudomonadati > Pseudomonadota > Alphaproteobacteria > Rhodobacterales > Roseobacteraceae > Roseovarius > Roseovarius sp. THAF9. Next base: position 2,839,943 of record NZ_CP045404.1, on the reverse strand, counting down.
ATGATGCGCTGCAGCGGCTCTACGATCAGACCGGCAATCTGCCCCTCATACTCGGCGAGAAGCGAGCGGATGTAGTCGAAATCGTTGAACGGCGCGATCAGCATCTCGTCGGCCACGCTTCGGGGGATACCGGCGCTGTCGGGAATGGCCTGTGGAAAATTCTCACGCCGTGAGGGGGCAAGGCTCATCTGCGCCTCGGCTGACATGCCGTGGTAACCGCCCTCGAATTTAACGATCTTGTCGCGCCCGGTGAAGGCGCGGGCGAGGCGCATTGCGTACATATCCGCCTCGCCGCCCGACGAGACATAGCGAAGTTGTTCGGCACAGGGGACGGCGCGGCAGATTTCCTCGGCCAGTTCGATGCCGAGCACGTTGTTGGCGAAGAATGTCTGGCCTTTAGGGAGTTGTTCGAACACCGCGTCCAACACCTCGGGGTGGCCATGGCCCAAAAGCATGGGGCCCGATCCGATGAGGTAATCGACGTACTCTTTGCCGTCCTCGTCCCAGACCCGAGACCCGCGGCCTTCGCGGATCACGATCGAGGGGTCGAAATTGCCAAAGCCCCCGGCGGGAAGCACGGCGCGGGCGCGCTCGGCCCATTCGGCTTGGGTGTGCTGTCTGTTCATGTGTTCAATCCAGTATCAGGTCAGGCGTGCCCAGAACGGCGCGATCGGGCGTGACGCCAAGGCCCGGGCCGTTGGGCGGGGGGATGCGCCCATTGGCCCGGACGGGGCCGTCGGGTGCAATGCGCGGACTGACATAGCCCGAGAGGTCGCACACATTGAGCACCCGCGCGGGATTTGTGGCTGCAGCAAGGTGAAGTGCGGCGGCTGTGGCGATATCCGAGCCCCAAGTGCATTCGATGCACATTTTGGCGCCGAGGTGCAGGCAGAGGTCGCGCGCCCGTCTCAGGGCCGAAAGCCCGCCAAATTTCGACAGCTTCAGCGCCACCGCATCCATGATGCCAAGGCTATGCGCCTGCAAAAGCGTGGCCGTATCATGCGCCAGTTCATCCAGTTTCATGGGCAGGCCCGTGGCGGCGCGCACCTGGGCGCATTCGGCGAGCGTGGCGCAGGGCTGTTCCAGCATGACGTCAAGGTCGGCCACCGCCCGTCCGACTCGCGTGGCCCAGAGTGTCGTCGCGCCGCAGTTCCAGTCTCCGTAGACCAGCGGGCCGGGGCCTACGGCCTCGCGGACCTTGGTCAAGCGTTCAACATCCGTTTGCCAATCGCCCGAGGCGCCCAGCTTGGCCTGAAACTGGGTGATGCCTCCGGCCTGCGCGTCGCGGGCGATACGCGCCATTTCATCGGGCGCGACGCAGGTGATCGAATGATAAAGCGGCAGGTCGGCCACTTGCCTGCCACCCAGAAGCGCATAAAGCGGCAACCCTGCGGCTCTACCGGTGATATCCCAAAGCGCGATATCCAGCGCGGACTTGGCATAGGCGTGGCCGGTGAGCCAGGTATTGGCGCGGGCCATCAGGGCCTCGGCCCCCAGAGGGTCACCGCCAAGGATGACGGGTGCCAGTTCGCTCAGGGCAGGGGCAACCCCGCGAGCGTAGGCAGGCAGGTAATGGGGGATCGGGCAAACCTCGCCCCAGCCGGTCAGTCCGGTGTCAGTCTCGACCGCGATCACCACGGTTTCCACCGTGTCGCAGGTTTTGCCGTCGGCCATGTAATAGGTCGTGTGACTGGTCAGCGGCACATGCCATATCGAGAGGCGCGTGATCTTCATTCGGCGGGCTCTGCTACGGCGTCGGTGCGCGGCAGGAGGCTCTGAGGGTCGTAGGCCGGTTCACCCAGAACATGGGCGGAGCGGGGCGCTCCATGGATCAACACCTGCAATTCGGTGCCGGGACTGGCGGCGCGCGGTTTGACGTAAGCGAAGGCGAGGATCTTGCCGACGGTGTGGCCATAGGCCACCGAGGCGGTAGACCCGACAACTTCCCCATTCAGCAGCACGGCTTCGCCGCCATGTCCGTCAATCTCGCCATCCGGCTCGATCTCGAGGTAGGCGCAGGTCCAGGGGTGCTGCCCGGCCTCGGCCTGAGCAGCGCTTTCTCGGGTGGCCTCAACCCCCAGGTACTCTTTGTCGAGCTTTGCAAAGCGCATGACATCGGCCTCGGGCAGGGTGACTTCGTTGGTCAACTCCCCCGCGCCTTTGAAGCCCTTTTCCATCCGCAGGGCGTTCATCGCAAAGCTGCCATAGTCGGCGATGCCATGCGCCTCACCCGCCGCCCAAAGCGCGTCGTAAACGGCCAGAGCATGTTCGCGGGGGATGTGGAATTCCCACCCCAACTCACCGGCGTAGGACATGCGGAAGGCCCAGACCGGCGCACCGGCCACGGTGATCTGTTGTGCCGTCAGCCAGCGGAACCCGGTATTCGACAGGTCGGCATCGGTGCATTGGGCCAAAACCGCGCGGGAGGCCGGGCCGTTGAGAGCAAGAGCAGCCCAGTCGTTGGAGCGCAGGATGACCCGCGCGTCCTCGCCGGCGCGGTTCTGTTCGAGATGGTCCAGCAGGCGCTGCTCGAAAAACGCGGCGCAGACGAGATAGAAGCGGTTCTCGGCCAACCGGACGACCGTGGTTTCCAACTCGATCCGCCCACGCCGGTTGAGCATGTGGGTCAACGCGATACCGCCCACCTTCTTTGGCAGGCGGTTCGCGACCAGACGATCCAGCAACGCCTCGGCGCCGGGCCCTGCAACCTCGACCTTGGTGAAAGCGGAAATGTCCATGATGCCCACCGCCTCGCGCACGGTTTTACACTCGGCACCCACCACATCGTGTACCGCGTTGCGGCGGAAGGAGTAGTGATCTTCCTGCGCTACGCCATCGCGGGCAAACCAGCGGGGGCGTTCGTGTCCATAGACCTCTTCAAAGACCGCGCCCTTGGCCTTGAGGCGCTCATAGAGCGGGGAGGGTTTCACCGGCCGCCCCGCCAAACGGTTGAAATGTGGAAAGGGGATTTCGTGGCGCAGGCAGTAATCTTCTTTGGCCTTGATGACTTGCCATTCTTTGGTGGCGTAATTGCCGAAGCGGCGCGGGTCATAGTCGCGCATCGAGATATCGGCCGCGCCATGCACCATCCAGCGGGCCAATTCGCGCGTGAGCCCCGGCCCCCATCCGATGCCGATCTGCGTTCCGCAGCAGCACCAGTAATTGCGCACGCCGGGTGCGGGGCCGATCAGCGGGTTGCCGTCGGGCGGATGGCTGATGGCGCCGTGCACATCGCGGGTGATGCCCAGCTCGGCGAATATTGGCATCCGGTCCAGCGCGTTTTGCAGCCACGGCATGACCCGGTCGTAATCGGCCTCGAACAACTCATTCTCGGCGTCCCAGGGGCAATGATCCTCCCAAACGGTATTGGGGTTCTCCTTTTCATAAATCCCGATCAGGCCTTTCTTCTGCTCCATCCGGATATAGCCGGACACCAGCTTGTCATCGCGGATCACGGGTAATTCGCGGTCCAGTTGCTCGAATTCCGGTACAGTATCGGTCACGAAATAGTGGTGGGTCATGGAGGTCATGGGCAGTTGCAGGCCCGACCATTCGCCCATCTGGCGGGCATAGGTGCCGCCCGCGTTGACCACATGCTCGCAGCGAATCGTGCCTTTCTCGGTTTCAACCACCCAGTCCTCGCCCTGCCGGGTGATGTTGGTGGCGCGGCAGCGGCGGATGATCCGCACGCCTTTCTGGCGCGCACCGGCGGCCATGGCCATGGTCACGTTGGTCGGATCGACATGCCCGTCGTCGGGCGTGTGCAGCGCGCCAAGGACCCCATCGAGATTGTAGAACGGATGCAGTTCGGCCACGCGGTCGGGGCCGACAAGCTCGATGTTGAACCCCAGAGTGCGACCGACCGATAGGGTATGGCGCAGCCAGTCCATCTCGTCCTCGGTATAGGCCAGCCTGAAAGAGCCGCAGCCATGCCACGTGACAGCCTGCCCCGTCTCGGCCTCCAGGGCGCCGGAATAAAGTTCGATGTTGTAATCCACGCATTTGCCGAGGCTGAAGCTCGATGTCGAATGCGTGATCTGTCCCGCCGCGTGCCATGTCGACCCGCTGGTCAGTTCCGCCTTTTCCAAAAGGACGGTGTCAGGCCCCCAGCCCTCGTGGCCCAGATGATAGGCCAGGCCAACGCCCATGACGCCACCCCCGACGATGACGACGCGGGCCTGTGTGGGGAAGTTGGATTCGGACATGGCGGTTTTCCTGTTCGCAGAGTCGCATTTTCTGTGGACAGATTAAAAGGACATTTGTACCATCGTCAATCATGAATGACACATATGTATCAAATACGATCCTTGATCGCCTTACGGCCGAATGGGACAAGCTGACTCCCGAGGCGCAGAAGGCTGCGCGCTACGTACTGGAAAACCCTGCAGATGTAGGCGTTTCCACCGTGCGCGAGATCGCCGTTGCGGCGAATGTCAAACCCAACACCTTTGTTCGCATGGCCCGGCAGGTCGGGTTCGAAGGCTACGAGGATTTTCGCGCGCCCTTCCGCGAGGCGATCCGGCGGGGCGGCGTCAGTTTTCCTGACCGCGCCCGCTGGCTTCAGGATATTCGCAAGTCCGGTGAGATTGGCGGGCTTTACGCCGATATGATCGGTGCCGCCGTGCGCAATATAGATGAGACCTTCGCGGGGATATCCGAAGAGGCGCTCAAGGCAGCCGCTGAAGCGATCTGGGCATCACGCCAAGTCTTCACTCTTGGCGTGGGCGTTCACAATTCGAACGCGCGCAACTTCACCTATCTTGCTTCCACCGGCATGACCCAGTTCCACGCCATACCGCGCCCCGGCTCCACCCCGGTGGACGACCTGGCCTGGGCTGATGGCCGCGATGTATTGATCGCGATGACGATGAAGCCCTACCGTACCGAAGTCATCGACGCGGTGCGCATCGCCCGCGATCAGGGCGTCACCGTCATCGCCATCTCTGACAGCCCGGCCAGCCCGATCAGCCTTGCCGCCAATCACAGCTTCACCGTGGCGGCCGACACGCCGCAGTTCTTTCCGTCATCCGTGGCAACCGTTGCCCTGCTCGAAACCATGCTCAGCTTCGTCATTTCCGTTGCCAGCGATGAGATCGTGGAACGGGTCGAGAAATTCCACCGTCGCCGGCACCAGCTCGGCCTCTATCAGGAGGAGCCCGAATGAACGCACCGCTCACACATTCGCTTGATGCGCGTTACTACACCGATCCAGCCATCTTCGAGGCGGAACGAAAGGGTGTTTTGGCCCGGACATGGCAGTTCGCCGGCCACGGCAGCCAACTGGAGTACCCCGGCGATTACTTCGCTTTCGAAATGGCGGGCGAAAGCCTGTTCTGTATCAAGGGACGCGACGGCGAGATCCGCACGTTCTACAATGTCTGTCAGCACCGGGCGCATCAGCTCGTCAATGGCGAAGGCTCCACCCGCGTCGTTGTCTGCCCCTACCACGCCTGGACTTACGAGCTGACCGGCGAACTGCGCGCGGCGCCGAACACCAAGTCCGTTCCAGGCTTCGACAAGTCCGCTGTCTGCCTGACCGAGGTGCGCACCGAGCTTTTCCTGGGCTTCATCTTCGTCAATCTCGATCCTGACGCGGCCCCGATGGACGCGTGGTTCCCGGGGGTGCGCGAAGAGTTGATGGAATGGCTGCCGCACTGGGAAAGCCTGAAACCGCTTGAATGGGTGGAAATCCCGGAAAACTGCAACTGGAAGGTCTCGGTCGAGAACTACTCCGAATGCTACCATTGCTCGCTCAACCATCCGACCTTCGCGACAGGGGTCATCAAGCCCGAAACTTATGACATCCAGCCAGAAGGCTATTGCCTGAGACACACGACGGAATGTCAGAGCCTTGAGAACATGAGCTACGACATCGACCGCTCAAAGCCGCATTCCGAGGAATATTCAAGCTGGTTCCTATGGCCGATGTTCAGCTTTCAGGTTTATCCGGGCAACGTGCTGAACACCTACCACTGGCGCGCGATCGACCCCGATCATGTGGTTGTCTGGCGCGGCTGGTATACCGAAGGCGGCTGGGACAGCGAAGTGATCCGCCGGCTGGCGGTGCAGGACCGGGCTACAACCGTGGAGGAGGACATCCACCTCGTCGAATCCGTGCAGCGCGGGCTTAAATCACGCGGCTACATACCGGGTCCGCTGGTTGTCGATCCGGAATGTGGCGTGAACTCGGAGCACTCCGTGTTGACCCTGCAAAAATGGATGCGCGAGGGAATCGAAAGCTAAGATGCGCGCGTATTGGAAAAACTACATCGACGGTGCGTGGTGTGATGGCGGCGCGGGGCGGATTGACGTGATCAACCCGGGCACCGGCGAGAACCTGGCGGAGCAGGCTTTGGCGGATGAGGCCGACGTGGACCGCGCCGTGCAGGCCGCCAAACGCGTGCATCAAACGGGGGCGCTGCGCGACATGCGCCCGCTTGAGCGAGGGCGCATGGTGCAGGCTATGGGGCAGTACCTGCTGGATAACCTTGACAAGGTGGCCAATGTCCTGACCCAGGAACAGGGTAAGCCGCTGTGGGAGGCCGAGATCGAGGTGCGCGGCGCGGCGCTTTACTTCGAGTATTACGGCAATCAGGCCTCAACAGTGGAAGGCAAGTCGATCCCGCTGGGCGCGGGCTATTACGATTTCACCGATTGCGAGCCTTATGGGGTATCGGCGCAGATCATCCCGTGGAACTATCCCGTCGAGATGACCGCGCGGTCGCTGTCGGCGGCTTTGGCCACGGGCAATACTTGCGTGATCAAGACCCCTGAACTGACGCCGCTGAGTGATTTTATCTTCGCCCATGCCGCCGAGACGGTGGGCCTGCCCAAGGGGGCGGTCAATATCCTGTGCGGGTGGGGCCGTCAGGCGGGTGCGGCCCTGTCAGGCCACCCGGATGTCAATCAGATCGTCTTTACCGGTTCGGTGCCCACGGGTGTCGCCATCGCCACGGCGGCGGCGCAGAACGTGGTGCCTTGCGTTCTGGAACTGGGCGGGAAATCGGCGGCCATCGTGCATGAAGACGCCGATCTGGAAGCGTTTGAGAATGACATCCGCTGGGGCATCTATTTCAACGCGGGCCAAGTGTGCAGCGCGATGAGCCGGGTGATCGTGCATGAATCGCGTCACGATGAACTGGTCGAGCGGGCAGTGAAAGTGGCCAAATCCCTGTCTGTCGGGCCGGGGATGGAACGGACCGAGGCGGGGGCCAACATGGGGGCCATGGTCAGCGAAGGGCAGCGCGATCGCGCCGCCGGGATGGTCTCGGACGCCGAAGCGCAGGGAGCCACGGTGGCCACGGGCGGGCGCAAGATGAACATTCCCGGCGCCTTCCTTGAACCCACCGTTATGGCGAATGTCACCCCAGAGATGACCATCGCGCAGGAGGAGGTCTTTGGCCCGGTCCTGTCGGTGCTCAAGTTCCGCGACGAGGCGCAGGCGATGGAGATCGCCAATGGCACGCAATATGGCCTCGTCGGTGGCGTCTTTACCGCGGATATGGATCGCGCCACGCGCGCGGCCCGGCAGATGCGCGCCGGGCAGGTTTTTGTCAACGAATGGTTCGCGGGCGGGGTGGAGACGCCCTTTGGCGGTTTCGGCAAATCCGGCTATGGCCGGGAAAAGGGACGGGAGGCGCTGTGGAATTACGTGCAGACCAAGAATGTCGCACTGAAATTGAAAGGGTAAGTTGATGGATGCGTTCGGTGAGGACCTGTTCCTCAAGTGTCTCGAGCAGCGCAAGGCCACGCTGGGGCGGAATACATGGACAAGAACCTTGCCGCCGTCGATGAGTTTACCCGCCCTTTTCAGGAGGCGAATTGCGACCGAGTGCGCTTGGATGCCGCCGCTAACTGCACGGTCCTGCATCCGCAGACACAGCGACATCCAATATCCTGCCATTTATGTCCACGCTGATGATGTCCGGTATCTTGGCGGATCTCAGGATGTACCGTGTCTTGTCAGGAGCGATCGCGGGCATCTCGCCGTCGATGGTCTGAACATTCTGTCCGGGCGATATCGCGACAGCGAGTTCCCCGCTGACAGTGCATCCGATCATCAGCATTCGGCCCTCGGGAAGATCCCGGAATAAACCCTCAAGCCCCGTTGCCGCCCACGTGTCCACGCGCCGCCACTCGCCTTGCGTAGAAGTGACCTGTGGCGTGGCCGGGGCGGCAGGGGCACCGCCTCCTTCGGCTGGTTGCGCGGCGGACCCCGTTGCAGCTTCGGAATTCGCCAGCGCCGCCAGCCGCTCCGATCCCATGTGCCGGATCGCATCGCCGCAGGTGCTCTCTCCTGCGGCCCAGCCGGTCATCGCCGGGGCGGCCTCGTCGTAGGATTTGCTATCGGTGTTGGGATTGTAGCGTTCCGGTGCACTCCGCCAGAACTGGACCAGGAAGATCGGCTGGCCTTCCGACGACGGCGTCGCATGGATGATGCAGCTGGCGAGGTAGTCATCCGCATGCCCCCGAAACGGCGCCTCGAGCGACATGCCGTTCTGGACGAGCGGCGCGTTCTTGTCGCCTTGCGCAATCTTCGTGCCACCCGCACCCGACAGGGCGACGGACCAAACCGAGAAATCGATCGTGGTCACGAAAGACGGATCGAACCCGCCCGCCTTGCCCGGCCCGTAGAAGCCGTTGATATAGCCCAGGTCGCTGTAGTCGTGAAAATAGTAGACCTTGCCTATCTCGCGTTCGATCGGGGGCGGCAGACCGCTTTCTCCGGCCGCCTGCGGCATCAGCGCTTCGTCTATCTCGACACCCGCCGCCACTGCGGCCTGGAACGCATCCCCGATTGCCATTACCGCGCCCGCACCATCGCCTGCCCGCGCCACGATTCCGACAAGACCGTTCTCGGGATGCGCCACCGGAGCGCCCGCCGTCAAAGCCGTGATCGCGGAATCTCGCAGGATCGCAAGGCCCGCGCTCTGCCCGGAGGGAGCGACGGGCGCAACCGGCATCTCCCATCCACCAAAGTCGTTCTGCGTCATGAAGGACAAACCTTCACCGCTTGCCAGGTCATACTGGCTTACAAGCGGCATACGCGTCATCTGCATGTTGCTCATCTTGGCCATCATGTCATCCGAGCTGACCCGTGCATCGAGGAGGATCAGCAGGCGTAGCCGGGCAGGGGCCTGCTGCGGGTGACTGCATGACACGGACCTTGGTTCCAGATCCGAACACAGACGCCGTCGAGGTCCCCAACAGACGAAACGGTCAGATAGGTCAGGTTGCCCGGAGTGCCGCCGGTGACAGTGGCGGTGGCCACCGGGGTGCCCTCCGGCGCTTCGATCATAGCCGCGAAAATACCAAGCTCGTACTCAAGCTGTGCGGCGGCGAGACCGGGCGTCAGAGCCAAGAGGAGCGCCAGGATAGATCTCACTGCAGCGGCTCCAGTTTCGAGCCGTTCCAGACCCAGATGATTTCGCAGACTTGTGTTGCGCCGCCGCAGGTGGCGCCTTGCGTGGTCGTTTTCAAGGCCTTCTGGCCAAAGGCTCGATCGACCAGTTCCGGATTGACCCCCAGCACTTGCTGGCGGCTTTGCGTTTCGGTGAAAGCGATCTCGATCGTGCACAGCGCGGCACCGCAAAACCCGGCCCCACGACCCTTGGACCGGTCGTCGCAGGTCACACCTCCCCAGTCGAGCACGAAATCCGGTGTGTCGTCGCCATCCAGCCGTCCGGTCATCTCGGCATCATCGGTGATCGAGTAGCCGCCGCCGCATTGGGTCGCGATCAGTTGACCGAACAGTACCACGCGGCCCTGCTCAGGTGCGCTGGCGGCGGTCGTCTCATCGCCCTCGCATCCATCAAGCACTTGGCTGATAGCGCGCGACGACCCGCGAAGGGAGACACCTACCTGCGCCTCGCCGGGCACCGCCACCACGGCGCGCGAGCCTGCCCTGAGCGCCGCGATCAGTGCACCGGGTGGCGCACCGGTCCAGAGCCCTTCTTCAGGCAGATGCAAGCCGCGCACGGGGAAACTCTGCCCGTCGACAATGACCGCGAAGTTTTCCTGCCGGTCAGGTCCCGCCTTCGAAAGCGCCCAACCTTGGGTCCAGAGCAAAGGCTTGCCCTCTCGGCACATGAGGGCCAGGGCCCCAACGCCACGCTCGGTTACGCCGAAGGCCGATACGGTTCCCTCATACAAATCCGACCCCGGTCCGACACGCCATTCCGCAAACAGTGGCTGAGGGGCGAAAGCAATAAAAACGACGAAAGCAAGAAATCGGCGCATAAGATCAAATCCAAAATATGTGAGGTCCATCCTTGCGGATCGGCTCGTTCGGTCAAGAAGTTTCTGTGTGTATCGAGCTGAATAGATTTCTGGTGCCGAAATGAAAGAGCGT